>NZ_LN868939.1:0-1328964 GCF_001182745.1 Nocardia farcinica
GGCTTTGTGCCCGCCGAAAAAAGGTTGCCTATGTCCAAGCCTGCATTTACCGAAATCGACCGAATGACGGGCGGAGGGCGGAGTAATCGCACCCGCCCACCGGTCAACTTCCTTCTTCACACCGAGGAAGGAAACTCGAGTGCTGAAGCGCTCGCCCGATACTGTGATGGAAGCAACGGAGTCTCATACCACTACACGGTCCGCGACGGCATTGTGTGTGACGTAGTGGATACCGACTACGCGTCGTGGTCCGTCTTGGATGCGAACGCGTACACCATCAATCTGTGTTTTGCCGGGTCGCGTGCAAGCTGGTCGCGTGCTGAATGGCTCATGCGGGAACGCGATATCGAGATTGCCGCGTACCTAGCCGTCCAAGATTGCCGGAAATACGGCATCCCAACAGACGTTATCGCGCCGCCCTATAGGCGAGCGCCGGGCATTTCCGATCACCGATACGTGACCCGGGTTCTAGGTATCGGGACCCATACAGACGTAGGCGACGGATTCCCCTGGGACGTTTTCACCACCTACGTGAACAAGTACGCCGGTACTGGCGAAAGTGAGGATGAATTGAGCTGGGGCGAAATTATCGAAAACAAGGAGGGCCAGAAGGTCAGCCGTGAGGACATGATTAAGTGGATTGACTTCCGCTTGGTTCGTATGGAACGAATGCTTATGGCTGCCCTGGATCAACTCAGCGGTGCTGGCGTCGCAGAGGCCATTCGAGACGGTAAGGCTGCGAAGTTCGACGGATTCGCACAAGGCGGAAATCGGTCTGCCTACGACCTCCAAGCGGCCATTGCCGCGAAGCTCGAAGTTCCCGGAACCAAGGATATGAAGGCGGCCTAGTGATGTACGAGAAGAATTCGGCTATCCGCCTGGTGATCTACAGCGTCGCTGGTGTTGCGTGTGGTGTGCTTATGCTCCTGGGCGTCATTACCGCCGACCAGTCCGACACCATCATGAACGCGGTCGGACCTGCTATCGGCACTCTGATTGCCATGCTGGCCGCTTTCAACGTGAACCGGTCGGATAGTGCCGACAACGCCCCTGCCGCCTCCCCGGCGGAGGATGGTCCGGGCGCTACGGTCGGCGCTTTCCAAATTCGGGAGTGACGTTTGATCGACATTCCCGCTGGCGCTCCTGGCTGGCTGGCCGCGCTGATGATCGTTGCCTACGTCGTATCGCAATGGCTTCAGACGCGCGGCCTCCGGGCCTCCCAGGAAGAGCAGAAGCAGACAATCACCGAAGTTCACGAGCAGGTAGCGAATACGCACGACACAAATCTTCGGGACGACCTGGACGCGATTCGAGATGAGTTCCGGGATTTCCGGGATGAGCATCGAGACTTCCGAGACGAGTACCGCAAGGACATGGCGAGTATTCGCGAGCACCTTCGAGACACGCACGGTCGTCTACGAGAGTTGGAACGACCGAAGGGGATCTAGGTGAGTTACCCCGTAGGCCCTAAGCCCGATGGCGCGTGGCAATTGGGGGACAGTGGCCGGTACGGCCAAGGGATCGAAGAGGATGCCGTACTGGGCATCGTCACCAACGGTGCCAAGACAAAGGCGATCAAGGCCCAAGACGAGCACCGGACCAATGTCCGGGAACGTATTGACAATACGTATTCCATCGCACAGGCGGCTTCCGGGGCCGCCGGACAGGCCGTTACCGAAGCTCAGGCAGCGGTCAACGCTGCCGCTGCGGCTGAAGCTACCGCCGCCACCGCCTACAACGCAGCCTCATACTGGGAAGCTGAATTCGTTGCGGCATCTGCCGCCGTAGTGCTGGGCGAGAATGAGCTACTGATCGGCCTCTGTCAGAACGTACCCGCTGGACTGAAGCGGAAAGTGACAGATATTCACGTCGCCTTGCTGTCGCAGCCGAACGGTATGACGTTCGAGCTGAAGAAGTGGAATGCTGCCGGAACCGTTAATTCCGTGGTCGAGACGTACACGCTGACTGCGAATCAAACCCGCGCGAACTGGCAGATTCTCGGTGGACACGAAGTGTCCAACCGCGAGCGACTATACGTAAACGTCACTTCGGTTACCGGTTCTGTCGCTCCGGTAGTCCTGCAAATTCTGGTCTTCGGCGTCCTGTACGACCCGAATATCCAAGAGCCTTCAGAGGTGGCATGAAAGAGTTTGAAATCATCTCCAACGGCGGAGTGATGGCGGACCATATCCGCATCCCTCCCCAGTTCGAGCCGATCATCAATGATCTTTTCGATGGGCGAGTGTTCGACATGGACACTGCCGCCGTCGTCATCCCGTGCATTGATGACGCAAAGGCGAAACTACAAGCCGACCCGGACCGCTACCGGCAGCACCTAGAGGGCCTAGGGCTCCGGCAGGTGCGTCAGATGCTCGACAGCATGAGGGACATCCTCGTGACGTTCCCGGATGCCACGGTCAGCGGACTAGTGGAGCCGTGACGTGTTTCTTCTAAGGCGCAACCTGCCCCTAGCGTGGGCAGGTTGGCGGGACGAGTTCGACTATCTACCAGGGCCGTTGCAGCGGCCCTGGGTCCACCTGGGCGATGGAGCAAGCGCTTTCACCGGTAGCTCTCTACTCGTCAACGGCAACTTTCTCACCGTCAACGGCGGAGGCCCGTCGTACCAGTGGCAGCCCTTCACCCCGAATTGGGGCCTGGACTTTGAAATCTATTGGCCCGTAGAGGGGCTGGCCTCTCAGGGCTTCTCAACGTACTTCACCGATTCATGGTCGCGGATCGGCGCGTCCTTTCAGAACGTGGTCGGCGTTCGGTTGATGTACGCGCCTGCCGCTGGCGGTAATCAAGTGATGGTCAGCCACTTCCAAAACGTCATGTCCTGGGATGGTGACGCCGCGACATGGGCGTCCCCGGTGCCGTTCGGTGGCAGTGGGAACGTCTGGCTGCGGGTGTGGTGCGAGCGGGACGAGTGGGTTCGGATTTGGGTAAACGGGACCTATGTCGGGTCCTGCATGATCAAGCCATCGTTCAAACTAGGGCCTGATCGTCGCTGTGTCCGATTCCTGAATACCGCGCTGGCAAACGCACAGATGCTCTGGTTGGACCACTACGACCGGCCGTCTTCGATCCCGCCGAAACAGGTGTGGTCGGAAGTCTTCTACGACGACTTCAACCGGCCCGATGGTGAGGCCGGGAACGGCTGGACTCAGATAGGCCAGAATGCGGCGCTCCGAAGCGGAGAGTGGTCGACCATCGGAACTACAGACGGTTCCCGAGGACTCATCCGCGATACCGGGATCACGTCGGGAATGGTCCGTGTGGAAGCCACAGCGGGAACCTTCAGCGCCCCGAAGACCGGTGCGGATTCGTCTCTCATCCTGTGCTCTAACGCGGCTGGCACGGAAGGTCTATCCGCGAACATCTTCGCCGGTTCCCTCTACATTGCTCGCTACTCCGGATCGCTCACCAACCCGTCCATGATCGACTTTGATCAGCTCACCAGCGGAGTATCGGTCAGCCCAGGGGACAAGGTGGCGTTCTGTGTCTATCAGGGTATTGCATGGATCGAAATTAACGGCACTCCACGTTTGTACACAGGCAACGCCCATCGAGTAATACCCCCGACCAATACGTTCGCGGGTCTGCGCGTCAGCCGAGCGTCATTCGCGGACTCGAATTCTTGGAACGATGTCCGAATTTTCTCGGGTATCGGATAAGGAAGGGGCTTCAATGGCTGGACGTAAGATCAAAGCCGAAAAACTGTATCTGATCGTCAATGACGATTTCGAGATCGTCTATACGTGGAAGGTGAACGGCGTTCCCGCGCCGTATCCTACCGGCCACGAACTGTATTACCAGTTCCAGAACGGCACGGATGGCGATTGGTCCGGGGGGACCAAGTGGCCGTTCACCATCACCGGGAGCACGGCGTATTGCCGTGTCGAGTCCGAAGCGGCGCGAGCCGCCATCGAGGACCGGACGCCGTATCAACTGATATTCAAGCACACGGATGAAACCCCGTCCCTCGACCGGGTGCTGCTACAAGGAAAAGTCGAATGGGTGGTGCCGTAGTGATCATCATCGAAGAGTCCGGGACCGCCCCGCCGTCCATCGGACCTGAATCCGTTGCTCCAGCCGAAGGCGTCCTAGTGCCCATGCCCGGCCCACCCGGGCCGAAGGGTGATCCAGGAGTGCCCGGCGAGCAAGGCCCTCCGGGTGACGGCCTTGCGCTGGCCGGACAGGTCCCTACCTACGCAGACCTACCGGCTTCCGCCCCCGATGGGTCGGTGTGGTTGGCAGGCGGGAAGTTGTACCGCCGCACCGGTGGTGCATGGCCTACCGAGTCCGAAGGGACATACCCGGGACCTCAAGGTCCCCAGGGTGTTCCCGGCCCACAAGGTGATCCGGGACCCCAAGGTGATCCCGGTCCACCCGGACCGACAGATTTCGAGCTTCTGACCAACAAACCGAGCACGTTCCCACCAACCGCACACACGCATTCAATCGGGGAAGTCTCCGGCCTCCAGTCGGCCCTAGATGGCAAGGAATCCATGGCTAACCGTGGCGTGCCCGGTGGGTACGCACCGCTGGACTCGTCGGCGCTGATCCCATCGACCTATCTCCCGTCCTACGTGGACGATGTGGTCGAAGGCTCAGCACTGGAGACCTTTCCGACGACCGGGGAAGGCGGGAAAATCTATGTGGCCGTGGACACCGGCAAGATTTACCGCTGGAGCGGGTCCGGCTACGTCGAAATCTCACCTTCCCCAGGGTCAACAGATGCTGTCCCGGAAGGCAGCGCGAACAGGTACTACACCGATGCTCGCGTGACCACGCGCGTTCAAAGCATGTTCGGCACCTCGGCCGGAACCGTCTGCCAAGGCAACGATGCCCGGCTATCGGACTCGCGTCCGCCGACTGCGCACACGCACCCTCAATCGGAGGTCACCGGGCTCACCACAGCGCTTGCCGGGAAGGTGGGCACTGACGGGACCGTGCTCAACGTCGTTCGGCTGACTCAGGCCGCATACGACGCTTTAGGCGCTGGCCGTCCGTCCACCACGCTCTACGTGATCGTGGGGTGATCGGATGCCGACTCGACTAGGCGACGCCACCCCTACGTTCCGGGTGGGTGATTCGAGCGTGTCTCGAATATATGCCGGGGACACAATGGTTTTCGCGTCATTCCTGCCGGTGTCGATGTACAAGGACGGGAATCACGCCATCCCGGGTAATACCTTCACGGACGTTCCGGACTGGATTGCTGATCCGGCCTACACCGGGACCACGTTGGACGGCACGACTGGCCTAGTGGTCGCCAGCAACAAGACCGGAGCGACCATCACGGGCAGCGTGAGGATTCAGAACGGCTCGGCTATCTCAAGGACGTACCGGACCCAGTTGCTCTACAACGGCGCGATCATCGCCACGCACGCATCGGTGTCTGTCTCAGCAGGAAAGACACAGACTTTCACACTCCAGGTGACACAGGATGTGACTGCTGGCGCGATCATCAAGCTCCAGGCGGCAGCGAGCAGTTCGGCCGGCGCTAGTCTTCTCGGAGGTGCGGACTCGTACGTCCGGGTGACATGAGAAAGCCCCTACCTTTCGGTAGGGGCCTTTTTCGTCTTACGGCTCGCGCCGTGGAAGCGGTGTGTCTGTTCGGGTACTCCCCCGGTGCTCGATGGCGTCGAAGATCACCCAGAGCACCAGCACACCACCCAGGACGGTGACCCACCAAGCTTCTTCGAAGTCCGACAGGCCAAGCCACACCATCACCAGACCTAGGACGACAAGGCCCGCACGGAACAAAGATGTCATGCCGGGAGCCTATCGCGCCCAGGGCCTGCACGCATAGCCCGATTCGTGGCCCGACACGTTCCGCCATGTCAGGGGTTTCGTGTTTTCCCAGGTCATTCATTGGAAGTCTGTTTGATTCGGCTGTCCGAGACTGATAGAGTTCCCATTATGGCAGCCACATCACTCCGCGCGCTGGTCGGCGCGCGTGTCTCCGTCCTGAAGGGCGCGGAGAAAGTCAGCAACCTAGCACAGATCGGCACCGGGTCAAGTTGGGTCGTGTCTCGAGGACACCGTATCGTCGGTACGTTCGAAGACCTGGACGTGTCGGCGGACAAGTACACCCCGTTTGATCGTCCAGACCTGGGCCGGTGGCTGACCGATGAGCGCGCCCACGAGTGGGACATGCTCGTCTTCTCGAAGGTCGACCGGGCGTTTCGATCCATCCGGGACACGGTGGACCTTGCTCGCTGGATCGAAGCGCGGAAGAAGATTCTTGTCTTTGCCGAGGACGGGATGGTCCTCAACTACCGCGACGACGTGGACAGTTTCGAGCGTATGATGTCTGAGTTCTTCATCATGGTTGCGAGTTTCTTCGCACAGATGGAACTGAACCGTTTCAAATCCAGGGCCAAGGATGCTCACCGCATCATCCGGCAAACGGACCGATGGGCGAACGGCGTACCGCCGTACGGGTTTTGGACCGCCCCGCACCCGTCCGGTAAGGGTCGGTGCTTGGTCCCGGACCCGGAGGGGCGGCGAGTCCTCCGGGAGGTCATCGCGCCCCGATTGCTCGCCGGAGACTCCTTTTCGTCCATCGTGGCCCATCTCAACGCGACAGGCGTCTTGACGAACATGAACCGGGCGAAGGTGGAGGCCGGAAGGGAGCCGAAGGCTGATCCCTGGACTGTGACGAATCTCCGTGACATGCTGACTTCCCTTCGTACCCAGGGAATCAAGATGTCCCAGGGCAAGCCGGTGCTGACCGAAGACGGGTCGATGATCCGCCTTGCTGATCCGACTTTTGATGACGAGACGTGGACGCGAATCCAGGAAGCCGTTGCGGCCCGGTCCCACTCAGGCAAGCGCCGCGTGAACAGTCCTAACCCGTTACTCAGCGTTGGATTCTGCGGAAAGTGCGGTAGCAATCTCTCGCACCAGGTCCAGCAGAACGTTCCGGGAGGCAAGGAATTCCGGTACTACCGGTGCCAGAAGTGCAAGCTTCGAACCCGTGCCGATGAGGCGGAATTTCTACTAGAGGAACTATTTATCGAGACGTACGGACAGCAGGCGGTCACCCGTCGAATCTTTGTCCCCGGGTCGGACAACTCGCGAGAGCTGGAAGAGGTTGAAGCAGCCATAAAGCGATTGCGAATGGAATCCGACGCCGGACTCATCACAACCGAGGAAGACCAGAATCTCTACATGACCCGTCTTTCGTCTCTCGTTGGCCGCAGGAACGCCTTGCAGGCCAATCCGGTAGTTGCACCTACCTGGAGGGAGGAAACGACCGGAGAGACGAACGCTGAAGTGTGGGCGCGGTCCTCCCAGGAAGAGCGGAGGAAGCTACTCCAGGAACGCGGTATCCGGTTCGTCCTCCACCCCGGCAAGCGTTGGGAACTGGTAGACATCATGGGCGAGAAGATCACATAGCCCCGAGACGACGAAAGCCCCCTACCGGGGTGGTAGGGGGCTCTCTTCGTCTATGATCCTGGTTGACCGGGCTAGGTACCAGCTAGCCCGGTCTCTCAGTTGCCGCTCAGGATGTAGGCCCGACGCCGGTCCTTAAGGTCCCGGTTGATGTCCGCCATTTCATAGCGGTTCTTCTTGGCCTCATAGTCCGCGATCTTCAGGCTCATCGGGGAAAACGTGGTCTGGAGTTCCAGACGCTTACGCTTCACCGTCAAGGCCATCGGATTCGTCGGGTCCAGGTAATCAACGTGCTCATCACTGCCGTAGACGAAGCGGTGAGCCTCGATGCTTTCCTCCGCCAGGGCCTCAATCTCGGCCCAGACCTGGGAAGCTTCCTGGTAACCATCCTCGGACTGAGCAAGCGACTCGTACGCGGCAATCATGTCCTTGATCATGGTCTGACCTTTCACTCTGGAGTTTTCAATGTCCCGTCTTGGTGACATCTAGAAGATTACCCCATCGCTTGTTTTGTGTCAACAATCAGATTGAAAATACCGGTCTAGCTGGGGAAACAGTGAGTCCAAGGGCGCCTTGGAAACGAGAAAAACCCCCTACCGTGCGAGTAGGGGGTTTCTCTGGTATCCGATCGGGTAATCGGGCGTCAGCCGCTCGGGTCGAGAATAGCTGACACCTTCAGGGTAGCACCGGCTTACGCCACTGCCGACTCCAGGTCGACGGTGCCAGCGTCGAGCATCTTCGTTTCGTGCTCCAGAAACGCCGGGCTCTTCGCCTTCAGCAGAAGCGGTGTGATGCCCTCACGACGGATAACGACACCTTCGTCCACGGTTCCGTTCTCGTCCAACGGGACGGCGGTCCGCCATCCGGCATCTCGGTACCTGATGTCCATGAGGTCGTTCACATCGAGGTCCATTGCATAGCCCTCGTACAGCGTGGGGACGACCTCCAGGCCGCGCTCCGCGCAGAATTCGCGGACGGCGGGCCACGACAGATCGACCGTCAAGCCCTGGTCGTTGATCGTTGCCACGCGGTAGACGTAAAGGCGGCTCTGCCCCTTCGGAATCTGGTAGGTGTAGCCCTTCTGGATGGGCTCACCGTCCGGTGTCCACCCCACCAACTCACCGAAGACCAGGAAGCCATCCGGGATCAAACCGTCAAGCTCTCGGCCCTTCTGGGTCCAGATATCCGACTTGTAGAAGTGCCGCTGATTCGGGTCGTTCGCGTCCTTGGTCACCCGGCGCGAGCCGTACACCTGGTCATACTCGGTGGTCTGGACTCGCACACCCATCCGCCGAGCAAGGCGCTCGCGGATCGTCAGCTTGCGGTTCACCAGAGTTCGGCCGACTCGGATACTCGTGCCGTGAAGCTTCTGCGTCACGTACACGTAATCAGCGTCGTTGATCTGATCGGCGTTGCGGAAGTAGCTCGCAGTGCTCAGGTGCTCGGGGAACATCCTCGGGTCGACGCGCCCGGGGCGCTTCGTGACCGGCTGGTTGCCGGTGGCCGTTTTCGGCTCCCGGATCACGTACTTACGGCAGACTTCCTGGCCGTTGATCGTGTCGAAGGTGTCACCTTCCCGAAGGTCGGCCGGGTCGATGCCGAACACTTCCAGCGAGGACAGCGGCATGAAAATCGCGTTCGACCGCTGGCCGCCAAGCTTGATCGCCTTCACCCGGCGGTTGTCCTCCAGGTACCCGGTGACCGTGCCGTCTGCGTTGTTCTCGGCGTGCCGATACATGTTGTTGGCACTGGCGTACTCGTGGGAGAGCTGGACCTCTGCGGGGAAGAAAACCCCCAGGTCCCCCACATTCCAGCCCTTCTGCACGATGGCGGTATGACCGAAAATCGGAATCATGACGATTCGGTCCCGGCCGATAATCGGGACGACGGCGGGCACTCGGGCGACAACCGCCGCGTAGTTCTCGTTTTTCGGCTTGTCAAAGTTCAAAATCGCTACCTCTGTTTCTTGGTTATCTAGTCGCGGATTGGCGGCAGATTGCAGGACATCTATGTTCTCCCCGTGACAAACGTCAGAAATCCCCTGGCTGAACCTGGAAGCACTTCAGATTCAATCGCCGCCACATTGAGACAACCCGGTCCCGGTCATCGAATACACCGAGGACGGTGTATCGGTCCCGAATGTGCTCGTTGAAGATTTCGAGCTTCACCACCGCGTCATCTCGGGTATCGCCCGCCTTGCGCATAAGAAGGGCGTCGACCCGGAAGCCCATAGCCGCAAGCCAGTGCTGAGTAACGTCCCGGCATTCCTCGTTACGACCAGACACGAAAAGGTGCTTCGCATCCGGAATTCCGTCACAGATACCCCAGTGAAGAGCCCGGACGTATACGTCCTCGGCGTCCTCACCTACGCGGCTGTAGTCGTATGGGCTCCGGCCGGTCATGTGCGCCACCGTCCCGTCAATGTCCCAGATATAGGCGTTCTCGCTGCCGATTCCGGTCACAGGCTCGATATCGAGTCGGAATTTGGGTGTGACCGGCTTCCAGTCGCGTAGTGGGTACCGCTTCGCCATGCGGTCGATGACCTTCTCCGGGACGTATCGACCGCCGTTTGCCCGGCGCAGTTCATTGCGCCGCTTACACTCGTCGGGCGGTACCGGGAAGTCCACGCAGACGAACGGAGTGCCTTTACTAGAAACGCGTCATCAATGTAGAAGTTCGCAGTATCGGTGCTTCCAGTGAGCTTGATTGCGACCTTCCGAGAGTCCCCATTAATTGACTCGATCAATCGCAGCCCCCGGAGCTGGACGAAGACGAGTCACACGAACTCGAAGAGGAAGAGGAAGAGGAAGACGCGCTGTAGTAGCCCGAATAGGTGGTGTCGTACGGGGTGCTCGTGTTGCTCGATCCTGCACGGCGGTTCTTGGCCGCCTGCTGGCGTCGCTTGGCGTCACGGAGAGACATGGGGGCATTACCTTTCGATGGAACAGAAAAGCCCGGCTCAGAGGCCGGGCTGGGGAGTATATCTGTTGGGTCAGAACGTTGGAGGGGTGGAGTCGAATCCATCTGAGATTCCTGCCCTATCAGCACACTTGCCCCGATGCACATCCCACTTCGCGCCTTCGGAATCCACGATGTGGTCCCCCTCCCGGATCGACTCGTAACAGATGCAGCACATGCCTGCGAATAGCGGCATGGGAGAACTCATAAGAAGTCCTTCGTGGGTCGTAGTTATCAGGCCGGGTCAGTGCAATCCCAGCAGTTCAGAGCCGGTCACATCAAGTCCGAATCGGCGACGACGTACATTACAAGGAATGATAAAGCCGCCGCAATCACGTTAGCCGACACAAGGGCGGGGTCGTTTCCATACGCAACGACCATCGGGATGCACAGAAGATTCAAGATGCCGAAAAATGCGTTCAGGCCGAAAAGGAAAATACCCATCTTCTAATCCTTAAGGGGTGACGACGCGGGTAATGCCCGCGCCGGAAATCAGCTTGTAGCACGCGTAGCAGGGTGCTCGCGTTACGTAGAGAGTCGCGTCAATGAGGTCTTCCCGATCACAGTGGAGAAGGGCATTCGCCTCCGCGTGGATTGCAATGCAATTATCGTACGAACTGCCGGGCGTGCAGTTGGAAGTACGGCGCGGACAGGTGTGGCAACCTGGCCACCCCGCTGGAGCGCCGTTATATCCAGTGGCCCGGATTCGGTGGTTCCGAACAACGACGGCTCCAACCTTGTCCCGCTCGCAATCCGAGCGGGCAGCGACAGCCCGAGCAATGCCGATAAAGTACTCATCCCAGGTCGGTCGGCTCACTGAAGCACCTTCGGGAATGGCACGCCGGGGTTGGCGGCTCTCCACTCGTCGCGCAGCACGTAAAACTCGTTGGCAACTCGATCAACCTGTGCTTTTGCCTCGCGGAATTTGGGAACCCACTCGTCATTTGCTGCCATCAATGCGGCGGCCCGCTCCCGGTATTCGTCTTCGGTCACTTGTCGTCCCGCCTTTCCGTCATCGCCTAGAAACGGTCTTCTATGTTGCGCTCGATGAGCGCGAGTTGATATTCCCGCATCCGACCGCTCTCGGCTATCTGCGTAGTGGTGCATCGGAAGAATCGGTGCAAGAACTCGTCTTCGGTTACCGGCTCCCAGAACGGCGGCGCATCTTTATCGAGCCAGCCGTCCGGGTCCCAGATCACATGCCCTCTCAATGCCGCCCACACCTGGGGCGGAAGCTTGACACTCAATCTCTCAGCCTTTCATATAGCCATGTCCCCAGGACGGCCCGTACACTTCAGGGTCCGTGTCGATGTCGACACCCCGGAAATTCATCCGCATCAGCCGCGCGATTTCCCGCGCGCCCCACTCCGCTTTTGTGATGGGGACCGATGCGACTACTTCGTCGTGTACGGGTAGGCGTAGGTACGGGGTAAACCCGGCGTCGTGTAGGCGGATCAGGCCCCGGCACGTCACGTCCCGCGAAGTGCTCTGGATCATGTAGTTCAGCGCCGAGTACGCCCGGTCTCGGTCGACCGGGAGCCGACGACCGGTCGGCGTGATGATCCGGCCCGTCTGCCGGGCCTCCGCCTGGAGCTTCACCGAGAGGTCCTTTACGCGCGGGTACCGCGCTTCGAATCCCTCGATCACCCGTTTAGCGACCGCGACCGTGATACCGCCTTGCTCAGCGATGTTCCTCGGTCCAGAGCCGTAGACGTAGGCGAAGTTCACCATCTTTCCGATCTTGCGATCCACACCCGACGCGTCGGCGGTCATCTGGTGTAGGTCAGCGTCGGTAGCGAATGCCTCCCTCATCGTCGGGTCACCGGAAAGCGCCGCGAGAACGCGCAATTCCTGAGCCTTGTAGTCGACGGAGACAATCGTTTGTCCCGGGTCCGCGATGAAGCATCGCCGGACCATCCAATCGCCACTAGGAAGCGTCTGGGCCGGAATACCGGTGATCGACATTCGCGCCGTGCGGGCGCGAAGATGGTTGATGCTCGGGTGTACACGCCCGGCGCTGTCCGCGCCGCTCAGGAACCCGTCAATCCAAGTGGTTCGCCACTTCCTTGCCCGCTTGGCTTCAATCACGGCGGCCGCGAGATGGGCGGGACTCCCGATCGGAGGATCGTCGGTTGCAATGGATTCCAGAAGGGCTTTATCCACCTTGCGTTTACCGGTCGTCGTCCGACCGGGAATCTTCACCCCCAGGTCTTCGAGAGCGTCCGCTACTTGCTCCGTGGAGTTGACGGACTCGACTCCGAAGAACGCCAGTGCGTGAAAAGCGGCCTCTTCTTCCTCGGCCCGGAGCCGGGCCGAGAGGCCCTTGGTGTACTCCAGGTCCAACAGGAAGCCGGTCCGCTCCATCTCAGAACAGATTTCGGCTAGTCGGTGCTCGTATTCGATGAGGTGTCGAGACTCGGGCGGGACCATCGGGTCGAGCTTGCGGCACAGCCTTACGGCTAGAACAGGGTCCATACCGCCGTATCTGTTGAAATCTGGATGATCAAGGTCGATCACAGACCAGATATTCGCCTTCGTGGTCTTGTGCTCTTTGGCAAGGCGAGTCATCAGGCCCTTGACCTCTTCGGCCACCTCCGGCGAAATGTGGACCCGCACAAGTTGTTCTAGGCCGTGGCCGGTGCCGCCTTCCTCCTGGCCCCGGGGATCGACCAGATGAGCAAGGATGCGGGTATCGGTGACCCTGGGCCACATTTCCCGCATCGGCACGCCTAGGTGCTGGTCGAAGACGGCAAGGTCGAAACTGGCGTTGTGGAGGATCATTCTCGGGATGCGGCGGAGGTAGTCCGCTGCGAGCACCCGGAGAGTTGCCGATCTCTCCACGGGCAGGACCCACCCGTCCGTATCAGTCCCGAACTGGACTGTGCGGAGGCGGTCCCCGCTGTACGTGGCAAGGCCCGTGGTCTCGGAGTCGACTCCGATCGGGCCACGGGCCATCTCCTGATCTAGCCACGTGCGGAACGCCTCTACGTCCGCCGCGTTCTCGACTACCCGCGCGGTGACCGTCTCTCGTCCGATCTTATACGGGTAGGTCTTCAATTAGCCCCTTGCCTTGTAGAGGTCAAGCAACCGTTCTGTGAAATCAGCATAGATGTCCGACAGCGCGGAGTCGCCGCTGAGCGCCAGCCCCATAGCCCTGCCAGTACTGCGAAGAATGTCGTCCAGGACGAACTTCGGAATATTGGTGTTCGCCATTTTCGCTATGCCCCCTGCTTCGCCAAATCGAAATGGTCAACGAGCTTGTTGCCGAAATCTAGGTAGATTTTCGCAAGAACGTGGTCGTCTGCCAGGATCGCGTTAACACCAACTGCAAGCGCGTGCTTAATGTCCTCGGGGACGAAATCGGGCGGGGAGGTGTATTTCATGTGTCAGTCCTCTTTGTGGTATTCACCGGAGATGATCCGGCTAATGGTGGCGCGGTTGACCTCGAACGAATCGGCCAACTCCTGGTGCGTGACTCCCGCCGTCTTGGCGAATCGGCGAATGAGCGCAACGTCCCGCTTCGAGAGCTTCTTACGGTTGTCGGTCTTGGCTTTCAGTCGAGTGTTCTCGTCGCTCAGGTTTCGAATGATGGCGTCCTTTTCCATTACTTCCCGCTCCAAGATTTCGATCTTGTCCTGAAGCGCGGTCACCTGGGCGGCATCACCCAGATCAGCTGCAATGCTCACTGACTTCTTCTCTCGTAGTTTCAACCGTTTCGCCTTAAAAACGATTTGGCACTTTTGAGTTCCCGATGAACCTTGTCCAGCTCCGCACGGAGCAACGCGTTTACCTCTTCGAGCGCTCGAATGATGTCCTCGGGGTTGTGGTCCGCGTAGGTGTACGGCTCGTCAGGGATGTCCTGGTAGGTGTGGGGAGCAATCTCCCGGAGCTGACGAAGCAGCTCACCCGCCAATTCGCGGATTTCCGCGTCCGCCGCTTCGTGCCAACGAGCTTTGATGACGTATCTCCATGCGCGGTGGTTTCCGGTAACGACCATCGGGGAATTGGTCATGTTCGGGAGTACCGCCCTAGCGGCTTCACGAGCTTTCTTGCGGGGAAGTCCCGCGTTGGTCAACAGCTCCAAAAGTGAGTTGTACGCGTTGGACGACTCGCGCTGTGCGTATGAAATGTAATTCAACGCTTGACGACGAAGGTCGTCTTGTTCGATTTCAACGAGCGCGGGGGGAATATGTATCCCCAGCGGCATAGGGTCTACGTACCGCTGAGACACCACGCTGAAACTCAGGTGCCGGTGACGCTCCAGTTCGGTCAGGACAGACCGACTCGCCTCGATATAAAACGTGGCACTGGCGTGCTCTAGTACGGATTCGTGACCTACATCAAGAATGTGACGTAGATAGGTCTGGTTCGTCGCTGTCGCCGGATTCGGCCGGTCGAAGCTTTGATAGCAATTCCGCCCCGCGAACTCCGCGAGTTCGTCCGCTGGGTGCTCGGTGGAGAACCGATACGGGCTACCGTCGTGGTGCAGGTTGTAGCCGATTTCCTCAAGGGCTTCACCGTCGATGAAAGTTCGCGCAATCAGTACGGCTTTCAAGCCTTCGCGCCCCCGGGTCGCTGGGCCGCAATCTCGGGCGATACAGAATAGGTCGCCCACGTGATGACTTTGTCAAAGTTGAAGTTCAGCAACGCGGTATCGGTAGGCCGATCGGGGTAGAGGATCAACACCCCATCCGCAACGTCGTGGACTGCGTATGCGTGGGGAACTGTAATCTTGCCGCCCTCGTATACCACCGTAGTGATAGTGACGGAATCGTCGTTGTCGTGGCCCACGCCGGTACGCGGCGGGGTGGAAATTGGAGGCTCAGAAGTAACCACTATGTCCCTTTGCTGTTGGGTGGAAGGCGGGTGGCCCGGGACAACTCACCGGGCCACCCTGGAAACGGGTAGGGCCGTACCTACCCGTTTTGTGTCAACATTCGGTCAGAAGAAAATGGGCTTATCGGTCGAACCGCGCGGAGGGAAGTAGCCCTTCCAGGGCTTCTGCGTCTTCTGCGAAAAGCCCGTCTTGAACTCCCAGCCCGGAGGGCACTCGGGCGAGCCGGGAGGTGCCTGGGTCGCGCCTGCCGGTGCGGCCTGTCGCGGTGCAGGCTGGTTACCACCCTGGGCGGGCTTGTTCGGTGCCAGCTCTACGAACTTGGCCGCCGCCCGGTGAGTCTTGTCCATGAGGTCGAGCAAGTCCTGACCGATCTGCGCCGCCGCGTCGGCGGGGCTGTCGGCGTGGATCACGATCCACGGAGCATCGAAGCCGGTGCCGCCCTTCAGCGTCACCACCACCTTGCCCTCTCCATCCGTCGTGACCGGCGTAGCAGCCTTGGCCGCTGGCTTGCGCGGAGCGGTCTTTTTGGCGGGCTCCGGTGCAGGCATCGAAGAAATCTCAGGCTCCGGGGTAGGTGCAGCGGTCTGTGCCTCGTCCTCGGGGGCAGAGGCGAAAGGGTCGTAAACGTCGTCGGTCAAAGAATCCTCTTTCGAAGGTTCACCACGAGACGGCCCGCCCCGTGGTATGGGTCAATAGCACGCGGCAGCAGGTTGTACAGATGTGCCGCTGTGATCGCACCGAAGGCAATCGTTGCCCACCGGTGCGAAATAAGTTGCCGATCTACTTCCTCGGAAAGGAGTTCACCCGGCTTCGCTGTGATTTCGTGGACTACCACTATCGAGAACAGCAGTGTCCACGCTTGCTTTGCCGTCATTGTCTCCGAAGGGTTCCGGGTGGACACCGTAGTAAAAGAGTGGGACGGCAACCGTCCACCACCAAACAAACAGCTTCTGTCGAATTGTTAGAGTTCTAATACTGGGATTCTCTCCTCTATCGCCCGTGTCATACAGTCACGGGTCCCTGTAGATTTTCCTCGCGGGAACGCTAGACACTCGTTAGCGCCCAGCCTCACCATGCGGTCATTGCGGTAGTTTCCTGCCGCAGGACAGTACATCTGGCCGTCCCAGCGGAACCGTGGCGCGTGATTGCACTCTGGGACACAGTTCCGCCAGTCTGCCGGGTGTCTTTCCTCGTCCACCAGTGCGCCCATATTGGCGCACCAGTCAGAGGCGTGTTTATCGGCCCCTGATTCGCACGCTCCGTGCCGAACAACCATCCGATAACCCCGGACAAGGCAAAAGTTGTATCGGGCGTCTAGAGCGGCCCAGACGGGCCGATAATCCTGGAGTAGCCTAGAACCGGTGACGAGGACCACCCACGGTGGTCCATCGCTCACGAGAGGTTGTCAACCGTAAGAGCGTTGATCAGTTCGTAGATGTCGCTGGTGAATGATCGGAGCTGTCTCCTGCCGGTCGTGTCCCGGTAGGTGATATCCAAGTATGTCTCAGAGTTCCAACATGTCCCTTCGCAGCACTCCCACACCTCTTCGCGCTCTTTCACGCCGAGGACGGTACGAACGTCCGACCAACCAAGCTCTGATCGGACGTATTCAGCTATGGACTCATGGAACTTCTCGCGGTAGTCCGCCAAAGTTTCCCCTTATCGAATCGGGCACGCGCCGTTGGCGCATTCCTCGTCAACTCCGTCAGCCACCGCCGCGACGGTGGAAGCCTCGTATTCCTCCCGGGTCATGGCCTCGTACGGTGCTTGCGGTCGCGACTTCTTCGGAAAGATCGTTGCGCCCTTCAGCCACCCGCCGAAGTCCTCCAGAACTTCCGCGACTTCTTCAGCGGTGTACGCTTCCGGGTCCACGTTCGCGGTGTAGCTGACCGCGTTGTCCGCCCACCAGGTCTGATAGGTCGCCTGCATGTCGAGCATTTCCCTCAACGTGAGTTCGTCTGTGCCCTGGACAATTTCGTCCGCCCGGCCCTCTCCGTGGATGCGGTCGACGGCCTCGACAAGAATGTCCTTGGTAGGGATCGAGACCACGGCGGTGTTCGCCGCGTACTGGTCGTCTTCTACCGCGTACCCCTGCCGGACAAGCTCCGCCATCTGGGCGCGCTGATCCGCGTCCACGGTCGAGAACCTGACCCGCCGAATGAAGTAGCGGGCGAAAATCGGGTGAATGCCCTCCGAGACGCCGGGCATCTTGGCGATAGTCCCAGTAGGCGCGACGGTGCGCTTCTTCACCGGCTCCGGGATACGCAGTTGCCGGGCGTACCGCCGTGCCTCACCGTCCACCACGTCCGCCATTGTCCCCAGAAGCTCTAGGAACCACTGATCATCCGACGCGTCGGAGTACCGCCGCCCGGTCATCGCGAGCATGGAGGCCACACCGAAGTGCCCGACGCCGATACGCCGGTTCCGGTCCAAGACTTCACGAGACTTCGGATCGTTCACCGGAGCAAAGGTTGCCCGGATCAGGAACCGCGTCATCAGCCGGTGAGCTTCCGCCAGGGCGAAACGATCCAGGATACCGCGCTCGTCCACGAATGCTGCGAGGTTGATGTGCCCCAAATTGCACGGCTCCCACGGCTCCAGCGTGATCTCGCCACAGGGATTAGTGCAAACTACGGTGTTGGGCTCGTTGATATTGGACAACGAGGAATCCCAAAATCCAGGCTCCCCGTTATTCACCATGCCATCGGCAATCTCACCGAGTACCGCTTTGGCGTATCGGTGCATCCGATCGTTGTAACTACCCTCCGGCGCGCCGTCGAGTTCAAGGAAGTGCCAGAAATCCGAATCGACCTCCACGGAAATATTCGTGGTCCAGTGAAGACCTGTGTCGGTCTTGGCGCGGATGAATTGTACGATCTGCGGATCACGCCAGTGCATCATTGCCATTCGGGCCGACCGTCGAACACCGCCCGAGACCACGCATTCAGCCAACGCGTGGTCAATCTCCATCGCCCCGATGCCGTCCAGTCGAGCGCCTTGCCTATCGGACAGGATTTCGGCAACCCGGATCAGCATCCGTGCAAGCGGCTCCGGGCCGCTCGCAGTACCGCCGAACGTCTTCAGCCGTGCGCCAGAGGGGCGCACCCGGGACACGTCGTACACCCTGTATCGGTGCTTCACGTCCGGCCGATAGAAGGTCTCCACCAGATCAGCCAGCGCAGCGGCCCAGCCTTCGCGGCTGTCCTCAACCTCCCAGGCTCCCGCCCAGTCGGCCGCATACTGGTCGGACAGGACGCCTGCCTTCTGCATAGACTCGTAATCCGGGTGAGTCGGATCGCAGACGATCTGTACTGATAGCTCCTGTTGAATCTCCGGGTAGTTCTCAAGGTATCGGTTCGAGTAATTCGCCCCGACTCCCCCGCCCTCCATCAGTCGAAGAAAGGTAAAAGTGAAGTGGTCGGCCGGGGCATCAGTCCAGTGACTTACCCAGCAATTGAAGATGCACGGGGAGTTCTTGACTCCCGATGCCCACAGGTGCCGCCCGGCCGGGATGATGCGATGCTGAAGAATGAAGTCCCGCAACTGCTCGCGCTCACCGGGGAAATGATGCCGCTCATCGACAAAGCTCAGATTGCCGTCAACGACCCGGCTAACCGTCTCTTCCCAGGTCTCTTTAGAGCCGTCAGACTTGATCCTGCTATAGGTCCGGTCGTAAATCAGTTTGCCGGTTTCAGTGAATTCCAAGTGCTACCTTTCAATCGTTCGCGATTGTCGCGATAAAGAAGAGGATTACCAGGGACACCACGACCAGCAGGAAGGGAATCCAAAGGGGCGCGGTAATCCACCACCAGGACCAGGCGATGACACCAGTCAGCTTCAGGACCAGGAAGACCAGGAAAAGAGCGCCGCTAAAACCGACTCCACCGCTTCCGGCATTACTCGACTCCATTTCATCCCTTCCTTGCCTTGAGCCCGGCAGAAACCAGCCTGAAAACGCCCTCGAAAATAAGGAACAGAGCGGCCCACAAGGCAATATTCGCCCAGCCCCAGGCCAGTACACCGAGGACTTTCAGCATCACCAGCAAGGCCAGAGCTGGAATGACGAATGACATTTACCTGCCTCCAAAGTCTTCTTGTGCGTACTCGTCCCACTGGTGGATCATCGCGGGTTTCACTTCCGGGTATGACTCTGGCAGGACCCACCCCCGGTAAAGCTCCATTTCCTCACCCCGGAACTCATCATCGAAGACAGTCCGAACGGGCGGCTTCACGTCGACCGGGAACGCCCGCGAACGAGTCCCCGGACCATCCCCTAGGGTTCGGCCAGGTGAGGCGTCGAGTCGGGCGAACTTCGCCCGAACCTGGCGGTTCACTTCCTCGGTGAGCGCTTCCAGCGCCCTGCTCAGCCGCTTCCTATCAGCGTCCGGGCCGGGGTTGATCCGCTCGAAGTAGCGGAGCCGAATAGCCTCCGCGTAGTTCTCGCTCCGCTCCCGCAACGACTCCAGGCCAGCGGCTAAGTCGTCCAGCAACGCACCCCAGAGTGTATGCCCGCTCAGCGCGGCCTTGATGTCGTCTACGGAGTACTGCACTTGGTTCGAGAACCGGGCATTACTGTTCCGGTACCGTGCAGCGATACGGTGTCCCATTCGCGCAAGAAGATTAAGCATCTCCCGGGAGTTCTTACCTGCAAGAACCTTTTGCGTTGCCGGGCTCTCCAGAATCTCTACCCAAAGTTCCTGCGCCAAGTCATCAACACCAACAACCCCTGGCCATTCCGACACCACAGCCGATGCCGCGCGACGCACAGCGGCATTTACAGTTTCGTTATCCAAAACCCCTACACCTTTCACGACACCGACCACGTTTCACCGCCGACGACGAACCGCTTTCGCTCAATCGGGATAATGGACGGTGTGACTGTTTGCCCATCGACCTCCAGGATTCCGAAGCCCTGTTGCCAATTCGCGGTGCCACCTTTCAGGTAGGCGGCCTGCCGCTGGTCCATCAAGTTTCCGACTTCCATACCAGTCACTTGCTGGACAATCTTCCCGTCGAATCCAGACGTGTGAGAGCCGATACCGAGACGGTGTGTATGTCCCATGACGACGGACTTGCCGAACTTCCTCGCAGCATTGAGCGCGGTATTTCCGGCCACCTGGTGAATGCGGATTCCGCCCCGATGTCCGTGGGTCGAAACCCACCCTGGCGCGATGTAGTGGAAATCCGGCAACAGCTCGATACCGAATCCATCGAAGTCACAGAGCGTATCGACATGGAATGCGCGGGTCCCGCTCAGCGCGGGACTGTACTTGTCCAGGTAAGTCCGTGGTCGTTCATCGTGGTTGCCCTCGTGGAACTTCACCGGGCCGCTGTAGACCTCTCGCAGCGGGCCGAAAAGTTGCGACTTGGCCAGCTCTACATCCTGGTAAATCGATCCCTCGAACTCGCCGCGCGTGTCCTTGTTCCAGCGCGACGGCTGCGGGAAGTCGAGAACATCACCGATGAAAACCACTTCATCAGGTTGAGTGTCCCCGATGAAGCGAATGACCGCCCGAGTGGCCTTACGGTCGTGAAATGGAATCTGTAGGTCCGGGACAATGACGATTCGTTTAGTCACTCAACCCCCGGGTACAAGTGTTCAGTAGTTCCCACCGCACGCCCCCAGCTAAATTCGGCGTCCTGCTTCCCCTGGACGAAATTCACCCAGCTGAGCTGCAAATCTTTCAGATCGAAGGTGATTTCAGGACCAGCCCCCAACCGGTGGCATAATTCGGTTGCCTCAACGACAGCCCGGAAACAGTCTGAACCGAAGTCCTCCAGCACGGACGTAGACACGCCCAGGTTATGAAGTGCTGTCCCGACAATGCACACCGGTTCACCCGTGGCACCGTCCACATATTCACATTTAGCAATACGGTCCGGGTGTTGCTTCGCGAGTCGTCGGATTTCCGCGACGAGTGCGCTACCCTCGATAACCATCATTAGTCAGGGCCTTTCCGTAAAAGGTCTGAAGGCGTTCGTGGAACGGGTCCATCTGCCGTCCGCATTTCGGTAGAACCACCAACCATCCCGGTAATCGTTCCGGTCGCCTGCGCTGTCCCACACAGCAAGAACGTCACTGGGAATGTCCTCCAGCCTGGACCAAACTCGGCATCCGGCCGCTTCCTCGGTGTAGGTGTCGGCGGTAGTATCTACCTGGGGGGTATCCACCTTCCTACCCTCGATCTTCTCGATTTCGAATTCGATGAATCGAATTGCCTTGCGCAAGTCCTGGACGGCGGGGTTTCCGTCCTTCTGACCGTTGCGCCAAAGGTATTTGATTGCGGAGCCGACGAAGAACGGGAAGTGCCCGAGGAAGTCCTTTGGCTCGATACCGCTCGGGTGGCTCTGATAGTGACCCGGATTCACTGGATCAGGCATAACAGTCGTCCTCTTCGCACTCGTCAAAGTCGTAATATCCGTCGTCGTAGTCGCCTTCGTAGTCGTCCTCGTAGTCCTCGTGACCGCCGTAAACGAACGCCACCGCGCTACCTTTCGTTTTGTGTCAACATTCAGCCGTGAATAAGGTACTTGAGAGCTTCCAAGTCATCGGACCGATGTCCGGTCCATGCGCCCTGATCGCCATTCACGTTCCACTCGACCACGGGCAATTCGCGGTAGCCCTGTTCGATCAGGGCATCCGCAACCATCGGGTTGTTCGTCGTGTTGATTTCCGCGAAGTTGATTTCGTACTTTCGCAAGTAGGCTTTCGTCGCGGCGCAGGGACCACAGCCGTCCCGGGTGTATACGACGACTTCGTAATAGCTGTCTGTCACTTGGCTTAATCTCTCTCGAACTCGTCACCGTGCCGGATAGACATAACCTCATCGGCGAACCGCCGGAATTGTTCTTTCCGGCCGTACCACTGGGTAGCATGGTCAAACTCACTGAAGAACCGCTTCAGCTCTTCGAGATTGTCAAACCACCGAGCCTCGCGGAGGTATTCGACAGGGCTATTCAACCCGTATCCGATGGTCAGATATCCGAACTTCTTTTTCTGATCAACCCGCCAATAACAGTCCGGCCCCTGGACGATGGCCGTGACACTGCCTTGGTAATCTTCGTCCAGGTCGCGACTGACTACGGTTCTGACGCCCGCCGCATTCAGAATATTCAGAAACCCGTAGGCTCCACTGCTCAACTACCGATCCCCTCCATATTCACGTATTCCACCGGGCCATACTTGGACGTATCGCCCATCCTTCACGCCCCAGACAAACGCGGTATTCGCGCCGAGAGCCCAGAACTCCGCGCCGTGCTTCTCGCAGAGCGCCACCGCGTTCGCCACCCGCTTGTTGTGCTTCACCGTGCCGTCCCCAGGCTTAGGCTTCGGGAACTTTGATCGCCGGAAACTGGTTGACACGCGGGTTGTCACTTGGCATAACTCGTACTCGTGCGGGAGCATTTCATACCCGCGCCGCTTCGCCGCCCGTTCGCGCTCCGCGAGGATGGCAGCCGCCACCTCATCCACCGATTCGGTTCCGTCCAGGCGGAACCGCCCCACGTTTCGCGGGTCCTCGCTCGGTAAGTACTTCACAGTCCCATCCTGTCGAGCAATGCCCTAGCGCCCTGAGCAATGAATATCGAATTGACGTCCTCGCCGGGTGGCATCGGAATTACCTTCCCGTTGGGCAGGCCCTTGCTGACGTTCTCCGCGAATTTCTTACCCGCGTCGTCCCCGTCGTGGAGGATGAAGACGTTTCGGTACCCGAGTAGTGGTGCCTTCCAGTGCTTCTGCCATGTATCCGAACCGGGAGCGCCGACAGTGGGCACTCCCGCAAGGCACATCGTAATGGCGTCTAATTCGCCTTCTACGACACAAACGTCCGGGGAAGGGTCCTGGAGTACCGACGCGTTATAGAGCCGCGTACCGCCGCCCGGAACGGTTAGATATTTCCCGTGCCCCCGGTGCCTCTCCTTGCCCCCGTCCTCCGCCGACTGGAGGCATTCCGGTGCCAGACACCGGAAGCGCATCGACACCACCGTCAGCCTTTTGTCCGGCAGTTTCCGCATGTACGGGATGGACAAGAACCCCCGGTATGTCTCATGACCAGGGAGCGGGTCGGCTACGTATCCGAGAGCGTATCGGCGGTCCGGCGCTCCGTCCGGTAGCAGCCCCCGGCTCTCCAAATACTCTTCTGCCGGGCTTCCTGGCAGGTTGTTCGCGTATTTCCTTGTGGCTTCCTGGAGATATTGTCTCTGCGATGCGCTTAGCCTTTGCAAAGCTCACCCGCTCCTGATTCCTGATGATTCCGTAAACGTCCCCTTTCACCCCGCATCCGTGGCATACGAACGCGTCGTGCTCGTACGAAATGCCCGCGCTCGGTACACGCTCCGCGTGGAACGGGCACAAACATTTGATCCACTCCCGACCGGTGTCCACGGGAGGACACCAATCCGGGTAGTAGTGCTGGATTACGTCCGCAATCGCTGGGCCTGCCATAGGCTCATGCAGCCCTTACCGGTTCGCCTTACCGCGATACTCAGTGAACGGTCCCCACTGGTTGTATAGCGCTTCCTTGCTCGGGCTCGTCGCATTCCAGAATCCGATAACGTCCCTAAATCCCCAGACACCATGCCGCCACTCCCAAATAGCGCCGTCGCGGTCACGAGCACGCACGGAAGTTGGAATGTCGGACAGTCGCCGGTATTGTCTCGCGGGCTTACGTCCCATCACTAACGCCTTTCTGGTTGGGTACCGCCCGCCTGCCGACGACTGCGAAGGCGGGCGGATTGGTGAGGTAGTCAGCCCCGCGCCGCAAGGCAGCGGGATCGTCACGAAGGTGGCCGATTACGTTCAGGTTGCACGGCTTACAGAGCAAGCCCCGGACGTAACCGGTTGTGTGGTCGTGGTCGACGCTGAGCCGCTTCCGGCCCGTGCCCTTGGCGCGGCGGCAGATGTAGCAACAGCCGCCCTGAGCGGCGTAGATGCGCTGGTATTCGTCCTCGGTGATCCCGTAGACCGCTTCTAGGCGGGAAGCGCGGGCGCGTTCCCGCACTGCCGACCGCTTCGCGCGATGATGGGTGGCGCACCGTGGCCCCGGGTGCGGTGCTGGTCTCCGGGTCGTCACGCCTTCGGCAACACAGTCCTTGCACCGGGACCTAGCTGCCAAAGTCGAAATCCTGTTCTGTGTCAACATTCGGCGCTGAAGTAGCGTCCCGAATCTGCATCGTGTCACCAACAAATTCCAGCTCGGCGTACGTCGCACCAGACGCGTCGGCTTTGCCTCCACGATTCTTCACTGTGGAGACACAAAGCGTTTCCTGTCCGAACGCCGATGTGCGCTTGTGGAGGGTCAGGACCATTTCCGGTACGCGGGTGATCTGACCTTTCACGCCGGACAGTGGGATTGGTTCGTTCGCGTCGTTGTACTTGCCGGTCACGTGATGAAGGCCCCACGTACACGCTTCGGTCTGCCGAGCCATCGTGTGAAAGTAGTCCATGAGCGATTCCAGCCCGGAGAACGGATCATCTCCGTCTGCCGATTCAGCCCGGACGTTTGTCACGTTGTCCACGATGACGAGGGCCGGGTAATCCCCGTACACCTCTTCGTAGGACTCCATCAAACTCTCGATGGTGTCCAGGCTCGGAGACGCGTCGTAGCTGAGCCGGATAGGTACCTTCTCCAGGTCCGCCGCATAGGCGGCTAGGTTCCCCTCCAGTACGTGACGCGCGGATTCCTCAAGGGGCAATCCGACAAGGTTGGAAATTGATCGGGTCAGCTGGGTAAAGGCATCGGAATCCGCCGAGAAATACAGGGTGGGGACTTCGGACTGTAGCGCGTAGCTCAGGGCAAACGCGCTCTTCCCAGTCCCCGGACCTGCACAAATCAGGTTCAGCTGTCCTTGTCGGAAAACTGTTCCCTGAGCGGCTAGCGAATGCCAGACCGTAGGTAGTGGCTCCCCCGCTGACCCGCGAACTAGAGCGCTCTGTGTCAGCGTGTAAATTGCTACTCCTTGCCGATCCTCTCGAAGTCGAACACGACCTTTTCGACCGGGCGGACTTCGTAGAAGTCGCCATGATCGTAGGAGACGCCACCGTACGAGTCGTACTCACCTTCCTTGCGGAAATGTCGAGTCGTAAAGTCCGGGTATTCGACCTCGAACGTGATGCCCGCCTTTGCGGTCGACCCGGAGCCGTAACCGTCCCCGTAGTAGTCTGTGCGGTTGTCCTCGATCACGTCCACAACACGCACCTTGCCGAGACCGGTAATAGTCTCCGACGAGGGCCGCCCGTGCATGTGAACCCACCATCCCCACGATTTCTTATGATGGTGGATCAGATAGAACGCCTTGTACAGCTCGTGATCATCACTCACAGGCTAGAACCTCCGTCGATCTTCTTGTACACCGTAGTGACGTGCTTGGTCACAATGACCTGCTCGGCTGGCCGGACCTCGAAGAATCCCCCATCCCAGTCTGTTCCGTCGTAAGACGAGTAATAGCCGTTCTTCTGGAAATAGCGGACATTACCGTCTGGGTCAGTAACGGAGACGATCATTCGGCGGCTGTTGTGCTCAACGATCTGCACCGTGCCGATCTCGTCCAAACCGACCACAGCGTCCGGGAAGTCCTGAAAGAACCAATCCAGACCAGTCCACCCGGTGTATATTTCGTTTTGGCGGAAATCGTCCAAGAGGGATTCGAGTTCCTGAACGGAGTAAGTCACTACCCCACCTTTTCGTATACCGTAACCCAGTGCTTCATAGGCCGGACTTCGTAAAATCCGCCGTCCCAATCGGTACCGTGGAACGAAGCGTAATAGCCGTTCTTTCGGAAGAACCGCATACGATAGGGATTGTCCGAGTCCTGCACCTGAAAAATCAGGTATGCGCTGTCTCCCTGGCCTTCTCCGCCGAAACTCTCGATAACTTTCACGGCCCCGAGTCCGGGGACATCAACCGTCTCGGTTGCTACTGCTACATCGTCCCAGTAAAACCACCCCACATCCCCGTATCCGTCCTCGTATCCAGACAACTTCGCTTCGATGTCGATAACGGAAAGGTCTTTCAGTGTCGCTGTCAATTGCTACCCTTCGAATGGTCTCAGCCTGTCCGACCTGGACAGGTGCCGTTTCACGTAGTCCACATCGGGGATGCGGAACGTCTTGTAGTTCTCCGCCAAGAACCGGGCCGATCGGCCCTTGGTCAAGCTGGTAATCGTCCGACGCAACGCCCAGGCGTAAGCACCGCGAGGACTCGCGGTGTAGTCGGACGGAATCACGATCCGCTCCAGGGCAGTCACATAGACTTCCTCGCGGAAGAGCTGAATCTGTCGCTCTACCGGCATGGCCCAGACCTTCGCCATGTCCATGAGGACCGTCCGGCCGTCCTTGAGGCATTCCTCATAGATCGGCCGATCACCGTAGGCCACCGATTCGTGCAGCGAATCATGGTCGTACTTCCGTTGCACGGCGTCAGAAAAGAACTCGTCAGCCTCCTTGGTGAGGTCGACCACCTTCCGCCCGTGCTCCAGCTCCCAGACCGCATAAAGCAGATCGTGAAGCGGGTCAATCGCCTTCGCCCCGGCGTCCTGGAGGACCACCAGGTCCGCCATGTGCTTGTCCCAGGACCCGTTTCGGAGCTCCCAGTACGCATGACTGAGCTTGATGGTGTACAGCTCATCGAGGGTGGCGAAGCGGGAAGTACCGTCCGGCCACCAGTCGCCCATACTCGGATGCCAATACGTATCCGCCTCTGCCACGGGCTCATCCGTGATCAGGTCCAGGTCTTTAGGCTCCCGCGTAGCGATGCCGTGGTAGCGCATTGCCGTCGACCCGATGACGATCCGCCTCACAGCGCACCGTCCAAGGTCAGATCCTCGTAGCGCCGTTCAGCCTTCTTCAGCCGCCTACGGGCGGCGTCAAGCTCTTCGGCGAAGATTGCCACGATGCACACACCGGCCATCAACAGCAACCCACCGATGGCCACACAAACCCACCCGTAGGTACTTCCGCCCACGCCGACGAACGCGCCGGTCGTCGCTACAGGGGCACCGATGGCCGACGCGCAAAGACCGACCCGCACACCGGTGCGGAGGTACACCACTTCGTCCCGTGCGTCGTCCAGGTCCCGAAGGGCCTTCCGTGTCTCCCGGTTCATCGTTGTGTCCTCCCCTTCCTTGGCGCTCCGGGTTCGGTGCATGACAGCTTGTGTCGCCCGGACATGTGGCACTGCGGGCACTCCGCATCGGCGGGCCGTTCGTGTTCCCGGAGGAAGCGGACGGCATCGCGTAGCACGGTGGCGTATTCCTCGGCAGCGTCGAGGTTGTTGTTCAGGCCGATACTGCGGACAATGGCGTCAGCCTGCTCCCAGGTCTCAACGGCCATAGCGGGCCGCCAACGTGCGGTACAAGTTCAGTTCGCGCCGAAGACGTTCACATTCGTCCCGAGCTTCCAGCCAGAACAAGCCCGCGAACATGGCGACCACGATTCCGGCCACGACCAAGACACCGAAACCGCTACTCACCGAAGCGGAGAGCGGGCCGGTGATGGTGAGGGTGCTCAGCGCGCCCCAGGTAATGGCGGCGTTCTGGAACCGCCGATGCTCAGCCGATTCCAGCTCGGCGCGGTACAGCCGAATGTGGGTGTCAAACGAACCCATGATTAAGCCGCCTTCCTAATGAGGGGTGTCAGGCTGCCGTGAATCGTCTTGGCAGGGGGGAGTTCGGCCGGGGTAATCAGACCCCATGTACTGCTGACCCGGTAGTCGTGTTTCTCGTACAATTTCAGTTCTTCTTCCAGGTCGAAAGGGAGCCTTAGCGAAGGCCCCACGAGTTCGTAGAGCCACGCACCGACGAATTCCGTTTCCCACCGGTTGGCTTCCGAGGCATATGACACATGGCAAAAGACGTTGTTGAACGTGCTACCGGTGTCAATGAAGTCATCTACGAACAGCCACCGCCGCCCAAGATTGCCTTCGAACTCGCTACTGGAGTGACTACCGTCCCCGGGCTTGCGGATGATCAGGAAATCCACATCGAACCATTCAGCCAACCTCGGCACCACGAGGGCACCAGAAAGGCCGGTGCCGACTACGGTGTCGAACTCCAGCCCGTCAAGGTCCCGATTCGCCTTCCGGCGCAGTACGCCGGTGTTGTACGCCTGGTCCATGTACCCGGCCCGAAGGTCCAAACTCGTCCGTGCCATGCTTCTTCCTCTGTTTTGTGTCAACATTGGGCGATAAAAAATACCCCTGTCCAACACAGACAGAGGCTATTGCTTGTTTTGTGTCAACATTTACGCCTGAGAAAAAGCGCATGAATATGCCACTGCACAAAACATGCACTTCTTAGGCTCCGGGTCTGGGTCGAATCGCTCCGCCCGAATGTTGTCCGCCAGCTCGTGAAACTTCTCGGCAACCCGATCACGCGACCACTCGCTGAGATCGTACGGGAAAGTCGGCTTTCCGCTTACGCCCATCCAATAATCGCCAGTATCGGGCGGCTCGATGTCGTAGGTCTCCGCCAGCGCAACACCGTACGTGCCGAGCTGGAAGTCATCGCCGGGAACCTTGCCGGTCTTGTCGTCTCGGACGACGACGTACCCGCGCCGATCAATCACAGCGTCAATGAATCCGCGTACGCGCACCCCGTCTAGATCAATATCGAATTCGAGTTCGATGCCGGGGGTGCCATCGGGGGCAATCCAAATGACCTCTTCCGGGTGGCGTTCGTACCATGCCGGGTATCGGGGAATCTGCTCTAGGCCGATATGGTATCGGCGCTCTACATCCTGCGGCCCCCGGTAAGGGCCGGACGGAAACCACCATTCCATGTTTGGCGTGTCCTCGGTGTATTTCGCAATCTCCCGGGCGTACTCAACCAGGAATAGGGCTTTCATCTCCTCGACAGTCATCGAGCGTCCAGAGCGCTCGTAAGCCTCGAAAACGGTGTGCTCTGCTGACCCTTGCGCCAGCCACGCGGCGGGCCTCTGCCAAACCTTGTCAACCCTTGCCAGCTTCCACGCGTACGGACATTCCTCATATGTCTTGTACTGGGAAACGCTTAGGCTGCGTTCGCCTTCGATGGTATGACACCTCCAATCCTGTACATGTCGCGAATCCCGCGACCACCACACATTGCCGTGTCCTCCTTTTCCTCGGAGGACACGAGCGTGTGAGGGAAGTCCGAAAGAAAGGCGACCACCGGCGCATAAAGGTACCCATCGACCTTTACGTGTATCGACCTGTAAGCCATTAGCAACAAGCCGTGTGCTGTCGCTAGCAACTGCACATCTAGAAGTCCGTCGATGGACGTATCGACGTTCCTTGCTATAGCTTCTGCGGCCATCTCTAACACAGTGGTTGTATCCCCTCGTTACGGAACCACATCCGGCAGAACGTAGACTGTTCGCGCGTAATCGGTCAGCGTCGTGTATTCATTCACTCGGATGATAAGGTTCCCGTCTTTTTCTTCGCGCGGTCGGTAGGCCCACCCGCCCTTAGAGCTGACACCCTCCACGGGAGGTAGGTTCGGGTCGTATTCAACGACCCAGTTGTTTTCGATCAGCTTTCGGTAAAACGTTCTGAGACGTTTTATCCTGGCCTCGCTCATCCCCTTCCCCTTGGTGAACATGTATTCCCCATGATCACGCAACCGCTGATATGGGTCCTGTTGGAAAATAACTGGAACCTCAAACGGGAAATCCTTGTTTCCCAGCTCCCGAGGACCCGGCTCCCGGGCCGTCATACCGTGGCGCTTGAGTGCGACGGAAACGGCGGCCCGGGTTACTCCCTTAATGTCTGCGATCTCCTGCTGAGTGAATCCCGCTCGCAAGAGCGCTTCGACTTCATCAAGCGACAGAATCGGCTGCCTACCCATGTCCTTGTTACCTTTCCAGCCTAACGTGACCCATTGTTTACACACAACAATGCGCCACGCACGCGTTCGGCGTCAAGTACATAGGTTGTCAAGTGGTGTAGCTTACCCCCGCCTTTCTTAAGCTCTAGCGTTATCCGGTTAATCCGTTGAATGGAGCTTAGAACATGTGTTCGATCTAGAACAAGCAGGATCGAAACATACTCGCGGTTGGTCAACCCCCCTATGTACTGCCATCCGTAGCGACCTGGGCTAACGCCCAGCATCTCCCCATTGCCTGTGACCAAGATCACGGTTTAGAGCCGTGATCCCGTGTCTCTCGATGCGGTGGAGAGACCTGACCCCACCTAGGGACCGAAGAGCCCCAGTCAACCCACGGCGTCACCGCGAGTCTCCAGGTACTTCGCGCCTGCCAGCAGGGCAGCGGCAACGGCGCGTGCTTCCTCCGGGCTACCGAGGATCGACGGAATGCCGTCCAGCGCAAGGCGATTGTCCGACTTCCTGACGACTACCCGGCACCGGTCCCACCGTCCTTCACCCGCGTCGAAGTACTTGAAACCGTCCTGGTCTACTTCGACCGGCGGGAGCGTCACGACGGCGTTCGCCATGCTCGCTTTCGTTTCCATCTGGTTCCTTTCTCGTTCCTACTGGAGTGGGAAGCCGGGGAGTCGAACCCCGGCACTGGGCGGCCTGTCCGCCTTCCCTGTTACTAGCCCTTCGGCCTGTTCCCCTCCAGCGCTGCACGCAGCTCCGGGGGAAGGTCAGAACAGGCAGGGTTGATCGTCGTCAAGTTGCCCAGGCCCCCGGTCTTACGCCACAACCGACCGGTGACCATGATCTTGTCGACTTCCCAGCCTGAGCCTTCATCGAGGTAGACGAAGCTGCCATAGGCAGGGTCCACGGACCTCCCAGTCTCGGATTCCTCGATCGCCCGGTCTCGCGACAACTCGCTAGCTTCATCGAATCTGAAATAGACTTCCTGGACTTTCCCGTACACCTGGAAATCCGGGTAGAGACTCACGGACTAGTCACCTTCCTGGCTGCATGACCGACCCTTATCGGTCAGCTCCGCCACCCACGACCGCACAGCGGGCGGTCTGGACATACCTTCCTCGTGCATGGTCGGTGCGTAGTACACATCGACCTTGCACAGCCCGCGCGCCTCCAGCGCGCGGACCGTCGACAACTGGAACCCATGCCCATCGGTCAGATGGGCGTATTCCGGCCCTCTAGGACCCTCGTACAGCGGCTTGGTTTCCCGTAGGTACATGTACCCGTAGGCAATCCCGCTGAGCGGCTGTGAGCTTCACGCTCCGGCCGCTTTATCGTTGAGCATCATCAACACCGCCGCGTGGTCCCATTCGGCTGCGATGAGGTCAGAGACCACCTTGGATCGGTCGGCCACGACCTTTACCCCGCTCGTCACCATTGCGAGCCGATCGGTCACAACTACCTTTCCGTAGTCGATCCCGATTGCAAGGTCGTCACCCCAGCCCGAAAGAACTTCGAGCAGATGCCTAACTTCGATCTTGTCCATGCTGGTTTCCTTTGTTGTAGGTTGTCCTGCGTGGACCGCCCGGGGCTCGAACCCGGAACCCACCGGTTAAAAGCCGGTTGCTCTGCCAATTGAGCTAGCGATCCTGCCTAGTTACTGACTACACCACGTCGGACTTGCGGAGTCCACGCATCGACGCGATCCGGTCTCGCGCGTGGTCCCGAACCTGGGTGAAGTGGTCAATAACTTCATGCTTGGCTTCCTGAAACGTGGTCGCGTACTCGTCATCCTCGTCGGCCCGAACAATCTCCGGGTAAGACTCGTCCGACCAATCGGCCTTGTAACGGTCTGCACCCTTACGAGGCACCTACGTACTCCCTCCCTGTTCGGAGAGAACCGGAGCCCGTAGGCTCCGGTTCGTCCTGCTAGCCGAAGATGACTTCGCCATACACCGCGAGCTGAAGAACCACGTCCGCGTCGCTGGCGTCCATGTCGCACTCGTCTACGTTGAAGATCAGGTTGTTGCACTCTTTTCGGAGCGTTTCCCTGTGGCCCGAGTCCTTTCGGGCAACCACCCGAACCGCCCTCATGAGATCGGTGTGACCGATTTCCTTGGTCACGGTGGCTTGCTCGTCCTTCGGGTGTTCCGCCGTTACGGTGTATCTCCAGTCGTCCGGGGCTTCCGAACTCGGGTCGAAGTTCGGTTCGAACGACTTCCACCACGTGTAGTAGTTGGGGATTCCCGCACCGAAGATGATCGTATCGGTGTCGCGCGGAGTGGCCGCCTTGATTGCCATTGTCGACCTTTCTCGATATTGGTTGGTCGTGGTCGGTCGGGTAACGCCCCCGACGCGCGATCGGTTCTGACCGATCGGTCGCGCCCGACTTCGGGCCGACCTCCGCTGATTCGATAACGGGCGCTTGTGCCCGCCACGGTACCGCGCCTAGCGCGTCCATACCGCTCGAATCTTTCGGCTCACTCTATGTAGTTCTCAAGTTTCGTGCGGAGCCCGGTCCCTGTCGGCTTGGCCTCTAGTTGTTCCGTCCCGCTGTTGTCTCCAACTTTAGCGCGTGGATCGTTTTGTGTCAACATTGAATTTCGTTCCTTGTTGCGCCCGTAGTGTTGCTGCATCAGCTCTCGAACCCTGCGTGCTTTAGGGCTCCCGGTCGCCGGGGGAAACTCGCTGTCTCGCGTTTTCCGATCCGCTCTGAAGTTGTGCCGATAGCTTCGCACGATTCTTGTTTTGTGTCAACTTATCTGACAAAGACCCTGGTCAGGGCAGCAAAAAGGGCTCCCCGAAGGGGGCCCGATAGGTGCGTCCTGGGTCTACGCCTCCCCGGTGGCCCAGTCGAGTATCCAACGCCGGTAGCCCTCCAGCGCGCCGACGACAGGCACCGCGAGCACTTGCGGGGTGTCGTACGGGTGCAGCTCTCGGACACGCTCGACCACCCGGTCCACGAGCGCGGCGCTCGTGTGCAGGATTAGCAACGCCTCTTCCTCGTCCTCGATCTCGCCTTGCCACGCGTAGACGGAACGCACGCCGCCGATGATGTTCCCGCACGCGGCAAGTCGCTCCCGGACCAACGTCCGGGTGATGTCGGCTAGGTGCTCGTCGTCCTCGGCGGTGATGGAAATGCTTACGATGTCGACACTTTCGGCCATGCCAGCCAGTCTCCCCTACTCTGCCCGATCTCATGCATAAGGGCCTCCAGGTGGTCGCGGTGGCGTGCGATCCCGGCCCATCCTCGAACGGCCGGGCCTTGCGTAGAGAGGCCGATCCAGCCGCCGAGCATGTGAAGTCCGTGCGGGTGTATCGACATGTAGAGCACGCCTTTCGAGCGCGTAGCGCCGTCCTTGGCGCGGTACCACCCTAAGGGTTGTCCCGTAAGTCCGACCCGGCGATGACGACCTGCCCCTGGCTGGGGTCAGCGGGCGTGGGCGAGGTTGGCCAGGGTGGCGACTCCGGCCATCGCGACAGCGACACCGTTGCCACGTAGACGGCAGTCCCGCAGGATCTTCCAGGTCTTCATCCGGGAGAAGGTGTGCTCGACACGAGCACGGACCTTGCGATGGGAGGCGTTGTGGGCCTGTTTCCACTCCGGTAGGTCCCGGCCCGGGACACGGCGGTGCGGGATGATCGCGCTCGTGCCCTGGTAGCCGCCATCGGCGATCACCACCGCGTTGCGGCAGGCATGGGCCGCGCCTGACTCGCCGTAGGCGCGGCAATCGTTGCGGTTGCCCGGCAGCGGCCGGCCGAGAGCGACGACGAGTTCGGTGTCGGCGTCGATGACGACCTGATGATTGGTCGAGTACCGGTAGTTCTTGCTGGGTGCAGCCACATCGTGGTCCCGGGTCGGGACCAGGGTGCCGTCCACGATCAACACCGCGCCATGCGGAAACCGGACACGGGGACGTAAACCCAGGGCCGGGCCGAGATCTTCGATCACTCTGGCCGCGGCGGACTTCGATACCCCGAACACCGCTGCCAGCTGCCGCATCGTGAGGTTGGTGCGCCAGTAGGTGGCCACCAGCAACACCCGGTCCTCGAAGCACAACCCCCAGGGCCGGCCCCGCAACGGCCGGTCGGCGCCCTCACGCCGCAACCGCGTGATCAGGCGGGCGAACTTGCGTGGCCGCAGCCCACTGAACAACTCCACCATCACCGGATCGGCCGCCGAGATCACCGCCACGGGAACACGATAACGGCTGGCGCTCAACAACTTACGGGACAGCCCTTAGAAGCACCTCCGAGTCCCACATACGAGCCTCACCGACCCAGGCGTACGAACCGTCTTCGACAGACCGGGCGCGGTCGCCATCGAGCTGTAGGAACTCGCCATCTTGGCGAATCCGTAGCTCATGGAAGTCCACACGCGGAATGTCGTCTTTGAGGGTCTGCCACGCCGCCCACCAATCACCGGACAGGTCTATTGGACCCGGCATCTTGCCCGCCAACTCCGTGAGGGACACCCCGTACGCCTCTGAGATGCGTACGGCCTGGGCCAAGGTCAATTCCGCGTCGCCGGACTCCAGACGCGAGACCTGCCGCTGTGTCAGCCCTGCCGGTGCTCCCCACTCACCTTGCGGTCGGTCCCCGCGTAATCGCCGGATCGTCTCGGGGGTGCTCACGGTCGAATCCTTCCTACGAACCTCTTCCCCCCAGGGTAGGGCGTGACGTACTCTCAGACAATCTTGTCTAGCTCAGACGAGAGTGTCTAACAGGGGAATCGGATGCACTCGACCAGCACGGTACTACCCAGACGAACCGCCTTCACCGGCCCGCCCCAGCGGCACGACGGCCCGCCGCTGGAAGTTCTGGCGCTGGTGGCCTTCCATCTGCGCTACGGGGAAGCGGCCGACGAACGTCCCGGGGCCGGGGTGAACCATCCCCCAGTCCCGGAGACCATCACCAGAGCGCCGGGTGACGGTGGGAAATGACCGCCCGGGAGCATCGCACATACGCCGATGGCGTCGAAGTGCTCTGGAGCGTGGACCACGGCGTGATCCGTGTCCACCAGATCACCTACCCAGACGGGCACGTGGAAGTTCTCGGCCTGCCCACTCTCGGGGAGTGCTGCGACATCATGCCGCGAGCGACGTGGAACCGGGTTCGGTCCCACTACGAGAACGAGATACGACCACCCGGCCCGGCAGCACGGCAGATCGAAGCCACCCGCGAGCACTGGAGGCGAAGCCGTGGGCAATGAGTCACCAGTACCCGCCGACCCGGACGTTCGGCTCGCTGTGCGAATCGGCGGAGCCCGGCCCGTCACGCTCGTCTATCGGGCCTGTCTCACTGCCGCACTCACTTTCGCCCAGGACAACGCCTTACACCGCTACGTGGACGCTGTAGCCGTGAGCCCTATCGGCCTAGGGAAATACCCGCGCCTGCCGAATGAACGGCTCTACGTTTGAGATAGGGGGTAAAAGAAAACCCCCGGACCGGAGTCCGGGGGTTCTCGTTCATCGGCGTCCTAGAAGTTCCTCCAGGGCCGCCATGATCGCGGAGTGTCGGGCGTCTGCCTCTCGGCGGTACCCGGCAAGTTCGGTCTGTACCTCCGTGATCCGCTGATCCACGTACGACCGGAGTTCGCTTACCCCCGCGTGGAGGTTCCCGAACTCGTCCATGATCGCAGCGTGCCGAGCCTCGAGTCGGTCCCGCTCGTCCCCGTGCTGGGTGATGATCCCAGCGACCAGGGTCTCAAGGTTGGTGACGCGGCTCTCGATAGGTGCAGGCATGGTCGCGTGTCCTCTCGCTCGGTGGGTAGTCTACCGGTGACCGGGCCAGCTAGACCCTGGCCCGGTCCTCCCGGCCTACCGTGTCCCACTCTGGAATTTTCAATCTGCTGTCGTAATGACAAAGACGACTTTACCCGGCGGCTCGTTTTGTGTCAACTTACCGCGCGGTGTTTCCGATGGCGCGGGTATCGACCACGCTCACGCTTGACCGGAGGACGGCCGGAAATGTCGTAACCTTCGCCCGCAAGCGCCAGAAGCCGCCTGCCGAGATTTCGAGCGTTCTCCATAGCCGGGACCCAGTAATGGCCGCATCGTCCGCCAGAGGGGTAAATAGACACCAGGAATCCGTCATCCTCGGCAAGGCTGATGTGGACGGCTCCCACCTCATCGGAGTAGAGCAGCATTCCACCTTCGAAACCGATTCGGTGCCCGTGGTACCGGTAGCCGTCGAGCGCGTCATAGGCGCGGATGAATCGCATTTTCGTTCCCCTGGTGTGTTCTGGTCTGAGTAGCCAATGCGGGCCGCGCCCCGAAGGGCGCCGATCAGCTCGCGGCCGTCTCGCGGTGTTTCTTCGCCCGCCAACGTGCCTCGGTGCGATCGGCGGCGGGCTCTGACCAGCCGCACAGACACTCAGCCTTGGCGTGCTTCGTGTTGACGTACACGCCGCGTGCGTCGTGTCGATGGTTGGTCACCCGCTCGATCGTGCGGGTACGGTGCGCGCCGGTGCCCGTCCAGCGGCTGCCCTGGGGCGCGGGCGGGTCGCTGGACGGTCGGGGCGATCCTGCGGCCTCCCAGAGCGCGCGGCCGTTGGCGATGGCCCACAGGGCCGCGCTGACGTTGTTGCCTGCCACGCACCGGCCGTCGGCGTAGAGCCCCGCGCGGTGCCGGGCGTTGGCGAACTCGAGCAGCTTGCGCGATGCGCGGGCGAGGGCCTTGCCGCCTTCGGGCATCACGTCGTCGAGGTCGGTGGGGTAGGTGATGCGGTCGGATTCCTCGATGCCCCAAACGACTTCATACTGTGTGACGGTCATGTGGCGCTCCTTCGGTAGGGGTGAGAGCCGGGGCAGTGTGCCCCGGCCCGGGACGGGTGGCTCGGTGAGGTCAGTTCACGCGCCGACCACACAAGCGGCTCAGGCCGACCGGCGCAGACCGCGCTTGTAGGTCGCGTGCATGAAGTAGTCGACCTGATCACCAGGGCAAACCTCACCGACGACAATCGGGTACCCGAACGCGTGCGTGAGCCCGTGATCCTTGGCGATCCGCTGAATAGCCGTCTTCTCGTCGTCGGTAAACGGCGTGTCAAACGACCGCGAAATGACCTGGATGCAATCCTTGGCCCCGGGCGCGACGCGGCAACGCCCGTTGATGCCCTCCGCCTTGAGCTGAGAGCGGATCGAGGCGGCAATGGTCTTGGCGTCCATGTGATCGGTCCTTTCGTCGGTGATGCATCGACTTTATGTCAACGTCTGTTTTGTGTCAACATTCAGGCCGCAAAATTTGGCGCTAGATTGAGCAACGCCTCAACCTGGGTTTGCCCGGCATCGACGGCGTAGGCCAGCGCATCGGGATCAACGCGACCTCCGCGCCGGGAAATCTCGGCGGTCAACCAGATCAGTGTCAGCTCCTCGACTTCGCTCAGCGGGCGGGCTTCCTCGCGCGCCTCCAGGGCGCGGGCGGACCGGATGATGTCGGAGGTGGGAACCCCGTCCAGCAGGGACGAACGGGGCGCGAGCGTGGTGGTCATGTGGTCCTCTCGTAGGTCTGTCGGGCGGCTCGCCCGGGGTTGCCGATGACGGTAACCCCTAGTCTGTTTTGTGTCAACAAACGCGACAGAAGTGTTCGGGCCAGGACTCCAAAATCCCAGGTCGCCAAGATTCTTGGTGTGAAGTTCATCACACCCTTAGATGGCGACCTGGGGAAACGCTGAAAAGTCCGGGTGTTGTGACACCCATATACATATGTAAGGGAGGAACGACCGAAGGGAGTTCCGACCGACCTAGATAGATACCTATCTAGGCCGGACCTTCGAGGGTCCGGCCCTGAAGAGGTCTATAGAGAGACAGCGCCTAGAAGCGCTGTCGTTGGTAGGTAGTTCTTAGCTGTAGCCGTAGTCAGAGAACGGAGGCTACAGCCTAGGGGCTTCGCCTCCGAACATCACCAGGACCGGCCCAGGAAGGCCGGTCCAAATACACCCGGGTAAAAGAAGGTCTTCCATGTCTGCCGATATCTCTGTCGATACCGTCCTAGAGATTGCCACCGTGGCAATCAAGATCGTCGCGTTTGTCGCTCCGCTGATTCTGTCGCTGTTCTGAGAGTTCCCCCGGAGGGTTGAGCATCTGGCCCGGTTGTCTGCTGTCCGCTACCCGGCAGACCCGGGAAACGCTCCCCTCCGGGGCTGTTGGGTATCGACCATTTCCCCCGTCGTCTAACGGCAGGACTGCCGACTTTGGATCGGCCAACGAAGGTTCGAATCCTTCCGGGGGAGCGGAAGCCGACATAGCTCTAGCGATCGGCAGCGGGTCACGCCACCACGAAATCGTGCGGCTAGAGCATCTGGAAGCGTAGTGTTCAACGGTCAGCATATCTGACTTCCAATCAGACGGAGCGGGTTCGAATCCCGTCGCTTCCTCCAAGCGGCCTTGAGGACCGTCTAGGTAAGAGTACCGGCGCAAACCCAAGAGACGGACAAGGGGACCGGTACCGCCGCCAAAACAGGGCCTCCGGTGTAGCGACGTACGCGCTGTGTATCTGCCTCGTGCAGATACACCCCGGAGGACATACAGATATGCCACCGTAGAAGCGGTGGCGTACTTGGGCGTAGTTCAGCTAGGTAGAGCGCTGGCCTTGGGTGCCAGATGTCGGGGGTTCGAATCCCTCCGCCCAGACGACACACCCCAGCTGAGAGGGTCTGAATATCTCAGCATAAGGGAACGTAGTTTAATCGGTAAAACGGTGGTCTCCAAAACCACAGTAGGAGGTTCGAAACCTCCCGGTCCTGCAACGTGGGCCAGTGATCAATAGGCGCTAGTGGCGGAACTGGTAGACGCCCCGGATTTAGGTTCCGGTGTCCGTGAGGGCGTGGGAGTTCGAGTCTCCCCTAGCGCACCACACGGCGTATTTGCTCTGATGGTATGGGCGGTCTGACTTTCAATCAGAACATTCACCGGTTCGATTCCTACCGGCCGGACGAGAAGGGTAGTAATGCCTGGTCTTAGGTACAAACACAATTACAACTACTCGTGCGGTTGCTGTCACTCGGCAACCGGATGGAACGATAAGCGCTCCAGAGCCGCAGAGAAGCGGCAAGTACGCGCCTGGAGGTCCGAGTACGAAGACGGCCGGAACGTCGCTCTGTGTGCCAGTGACGGCCTGCCTTGCTGCTGCAACAACGAATGCCCACCCGGCGAGTGTGCCGGGTGGCAGAACAGGCAGAGATGACGAAGCGAGAAGCTATCTCGGAAGTGATATGCGCGTTCCTCCAAGTGTGCGGAGAGTTCTGCTGTAGCCGATGCACCTGCCTCGAAGAGGCACACCAGACGCTCTACGCACTAGGCGTCTCTCGTGAGGAAATCGAGAGCGTTTCAGGAATACGCATAGCGTAGGCCAATAGTCTACGCAATACCTAGTGACCCGTAGCTCAGTTGGCAGAGCAGCGCCCTGTTAAGGCGCAGTGCGTAGGTTCGAGTCCTACCGGGTCAGCACTTACCCCCGGGTCTATTCGGGATACCCCCGGTATCACGGGTACCCCCACCACATAGCCGGGGGCTCACATTCTTCTATCGCGGCACCTTCGGTGCCTTGAAGCCATCGAGGTAGCGTCCATAATGAGCCCTAGTTATTCTATAGTGCGTTTTCCACTCAGTGTGCCTAGTAGGTCTGGAATTCGTGTCCGGTTGTGGGATTCCGATTGGACGTGCATCTATGACAGTGATACGGATGGCACCACCGTAGAGGAAGCCCTCACAGATCAGGGGCAGTCATTCTGGGTGGGACGTACTATCGACTACCCGAACGGTCGCCGGACGTTGGGATATGTACGACGCACGGTCTACGGGCTGGAAGTACAACACGACTACCTAACCCGAATAGACCAACTATTGGCCTGGTCTCTACCGGACATCAGCTTTGACGTAGACGTAGACACGGCTACCTCGGCGCTCTACGTAGACACCGCCTCTGCGTATCGGGCATACGCGCAAGGGCGGTGCAAGGGACCGGAGTACGGCGGCTATGCGTAAACGCCGTACCCAGAAGCCCCGGGCAGGACTGGACAGCCGTGCCTACCGCAAGGCAACGGCACGCCTCCGGGCACGGTCCCAGGTGTGCCACATCTGCGGCAACCCCATCGACGTGACCCTGCCCTACACAGACCCGATGTCGTGGACTGCGGACCACATCATCCCCCGCTCCAAGGGCGGGCATCTCCTGGGCGAGATGAAGGCAGCGCACAGGCGCTGCAACTCCCGGCGTGGCAACCGGCCCGACAGGATCGAACAACTACCTACGTCCCGGGCATGGTTGTCCACCGGGGACCTGGACACAGACACCGGTCGCCGGTAGCGACCGCTACCCCAGGGGGTACACCCCTCCCCCTGCCTGGATTGTCAGTCCCTCAGTCATACGGGTCTCTCACGCACACGTAGGGGGATGGGGGGTACCTGGAGTACCCCACGGGGGAAATAGACGCTTAGAGAGCCAATGAGAGGCCATTAAATGACTCGTCCACACAACCACCTCGAGGACGTCAGCAACCGCTTCATGTATCACCCGCCGAAGGACAAGGAAGCGGCCGACTTGCACGGGGTAGTGCGGGAATACCTCGGCAGGTTGGCGGTGCTCTTCGCGGTGGTTCTTCCCTATGGCCGGGAGCAATCCACGGCTATTACCAAGCTCGAAGAGGCAATGTTTTGGGCCAATGCGGCTATTGCACGGGACAGCGGAAACCGAGATGTCACAGCCGCCTGAACACCGGTGCGCTGGCGCTGCCCAGGAATGACGAAAGCCCCGCCGAAGCGGGGCCTTACGGTCTAGCTCATCACCATTCGAAATCTCGGAGAACTTCGGTCATGTCAGGCGGATCAGGGTACATCTTTTCGATCTCGTCTATATCGCCCCCGTTTACCAGATGTGTACACACATCAATGTGGAAATTCATCTCGGTCTGAATACGGGCAATCTCTTTCCCGCAATGCTCTTCCATGCAAGCGGCCTTCAGGGCTTCGTATGAGTCGCCCCGATTCTCGGCGGCCTCGCCCTCGCGAGCGGCGCGCTGCATCCATTCCTGGTAGTTGCTTTCGTTCCTCTGGCACTCCTTGATCATTTCCTGGGCCTTTTCGATGAGCTGTTCACGAGACTTCATATTGTCCCCTCCTGGTGTCTGAGCCGCTGAAATTTCTACGCGACCTAACGATGATGATAGCCCCGCTTCGGCGGGGCTACTCGGATCACTCGCTCCGGGCCGCTGCGGACATAGCGTCCGCGCGCTTCTGAGCCGCCGACTCCGTTTTGAACACTTTCTTGAGCATTCGGAACGATCCGAACGTCTCCATTACGCGAAACGTGCCGTCCGGCATCGTGACTACCTTGTACATTCTGTGCCTCTCTCGTTGTTGGTGACCTAACCATATATCGACACTCGTTTTGTGTCAACTTATCAGATTGGAGAAAGCGCCGTGAGCGCGAATGCACGCGCCGTTAGGCGCTGGACCAAGCTCCGTGAAGCTCGCCGGATGAGGGCAAATGTCATCTACATTGGCCCGGCTCGAACCGGTAGCCAATGGGAAGTTCGATGGAACGACGCACTGGACCGTGTGAGATTCCAACGAATGATGTCGGCAAGGACGTACCTCGGCCGATGACAGACCTTACTACCGCCGTCGAAGAGGGCGGCCGAATCGAAATTCTCAAGGCGCTACGAACGCGCCTTATTTCAGCAATGGATCAGGCATCACCCGGAGTGGTGCCGCAATACGCAAAGCAAATCGCGGACCTCACCCGCGAGATTGACGAACTGAACCCAAAGGAAGAGGTGGACGAGGTTGCCGACGCTGCAAGCGAGTTCGCCGACGCAATCCAGAGCGGGAAGCCGAAGCGCGCCAAGAAGTCGTAAGGTCTACGGCTGTCAGACGCCGGTTATCCGCATCGAAGACACCTGGAACACCAAGCCAGCGGATAAAGGGATCGCGTGGGTTGGCGCTCATGGTCTCGTTCTCGATCCCTGGCAAGAACTGGTTCTACGTTCGTGGCTTTCATATGAGAGTGACGACAAGTTCAGCCATTCGCGTTGTGGCCTCTCCGTCCCTCGACAGAACGGCAAATCGGCCCTTCTAGAGGCACGGGCGCTGATCGGCATGGTGCTTCTCGGCGAACAGATTCTCTTCACCGCGCACAACACGACGACGGCACGGACATTCTTCCGCCGTCTCAAAGGCTTTTTCGAGGACCCGCGATACCGGGACCTAAACAAGCTGCTGAAGCGCAACGGCATCAAGGAAGCACCTGGACATGAGGCTATCTGGCTGAAGAACGGCGGCAGCCTCCAGGTGCTCGCGCGGCACAAGGGCTCTGGCCGTGGGTTCACTGTCGACGTAATCATGTTCGATGAGGCTCAGGAACTCTCTTCGGAGTCGTGGGATGCTCTGAGCCCCGCGACGAGCGCGGCACCGCTCCAGAATCGGCAATTGATCCTGTGCGGTACTCCGCCGTCCGAAGTGATGAATTCCGAGGTCTTCACCAATTTTCGGTCGGATTGCCTGAGTGGCGACGCCGTGAACGTCTCCTACCTGGAATGGTGCATCCCGGACGGGGCCGACATCAACGACCCGTCGAACTGGGCATTGGCCAATCCGGCTCTCGGCTACCGCCTGAGCATCAAGACACTCGAAGAAGACCGTACGGGCTACTCGGACGAGGGCTTTGCCCGCGAGCGCGGCGGCATGTGGTCGGCTGCGGCCACGGACGCCGTGATCGACGCCGAGTCGTGGCGCGCGGTGTCGGATGGTGGTTCGCAACCGCTGGACCCGGTTGCTTTCGCGGTCGACATCTCCCCGGATCGCGGGATGGCCTCCATTGCCGTGTGCGGTGCTCGAACGGATGGCCTCTATCACGTGGAGGTCATCGAGAACAGGCGGGGGACCGATTGGGTGGTCCCCTACCTTGCTGCCCTGGTGGCGCAGTGGGGTCCTATGGCCGTCGTAGTGGACGGCCCGGCTTCCTCGTTGGTCCCTGAGCTGGGGACTTTAGAGGTCCCCGTTTTGAAGCTGGGCAAGGAAGAATTCGCGTCCGCGTGTGGACTCTTCTACGACTCCGTAATGAATAGATCATTGCGTCATCCGAACCAACCACTTTTCAATACGGCCATCGAGGCCGTCCGAAAGCGGCCTCTAGGCGATACATGGGCCTGGGGCCGGAGGGATACGGACACAGATATTACGCCCGTGGTGGCCGCTACTTTGGCGCTCTACGGCTTTGCGTCCGGTCGGCCTGTCGCTCGTAAGAAGCGGGTACGAAAGGCCGTCATTCTTTGAATTAGAGGGGTATACCAGCGTTGTCAGTAGACATCACGCTTCCCTCCCTGACGCTCAGCGACGACGAGTCAAAGCTAGTCGGGCAGCTTCGCGGACGTATTCAGAAGTACGCGAAAAAGAACGCGCTGAAGCATGAATATTACGAGGGCAAGCAAAAAGTAAGGCAATTGAACATTGCCGTGCCTCCGAGCCTGCAAGAAATCGCAGTCTCGGTGGGTTGGCCCGGCACGGTCGTAGATGTGCTGGAAGAGCGGCTAGATTGGCTGGGCTGGACATCTCCGAATGATGATGTCCTGGGGCTTGATGAAATCTACCGGGATAATTTGCTCGGCATGGAGTCGTCGCGAGTCCATCTTGAGGCCCTGATTACCGGTACCGGATTCGTCACGGTCGGAAAAGGTGACCCGTCCAACGGGGAGCCGGAAATTCTCGTGACCGTAGAATCGGCTTCCACTTGCACAGCGGTTTGGGACTACCGTACGCGCCGGGTAAGCGCGGCTCTCTCACAAACCGTTGATGAAACAGGCACCGTGCTTATGGAAAGCCTGTATCTGCCAAACGAGACGATTATTTTCGAGCGGCAGCATAACAAGTTGGTCGTCGTGGACCGCCAGCACCACAAACTGAACCGGGTACTTGTTTCGCGACTGCGGAACCGGGACCGGGCAATCGACATGGAAGGCCGGTCCGAGCTGACGCGGCCGGTGTTGTATTACACCGACGCTGCCTGTCGAACGATGCTCGGAATGGAAATCAACCGAGAGTTCTACCAGGCTCCCCAGCGGTATGCACTGGGCGCTGAGCCCGAGCAATTCGGGGTGTCCGAGGACTCTTCGGACGACGAGCGAGTTCTAGCGGGATGGCGGGCGGCTATGGGCCGCTTGAATATCATCCCGGCAACCGACGACGGGGAAATCCCGGAGATGGGTCAATTCCCGGCCTCTCCGCCCACACCCGGAATCGACATGGTTCGCTTCTATTCGCAGATGATTTCTAGCGAGTCTGGTATTCCGCCGACCTACCTGGGATTCGTGACCGACAATCCGGCTTCGGCGGACTCCATCCGGCAGCTCGAATACCGATTGGTGAAGCGCGCGGAGCGTCGACAAATCGCCTTCGGACAGTCCTGGCGTGAAGTCGGATATCTCGCCCTTTTGGTGCGAGATGGTGAGGTGGACCCCGACGCATTTCGGGCCATTGAGCCTAGATGGAAAGATGCCAGTACACCTACGCGTGCGGCTGCGGCTGACGAGGCACTGAAGTTGACGAGTGCGGGGATTTTGACGCCGGATTCCGGCGTGACGTACGACCGTATCGGCTTGTCGATTCAGGACCAGGAACGCATCAAGAATGACAAGCGGCAGGCGAGAGTAGCCGAGCTATTGCAACGGCTTCCGAATGCAGCTAATCAGGCGCGGCAGAGTCCGAATGTGGCGAATTTGAGCGCTCAGAGGGTGGACGATGCCACCGACAGTAATTGATCCGAGCCTGATTGAAGGATATCGCGCTGGTCTGAGTGACCTTTCAGCGACGATGATTCAGGACCTCGACCAGATGCTAGGTGCCGCCGCCGAGCTGGACTCGGCGGGCGGTGCTCGGTACGTCCGGGACGCATACCCGGAGGTCTGGACACCTTACGGTGCAGCGGCCGGGGAGCTGTCGAGCGCGTTCTACGCCGCTACCGCTCCCCCGGGAACTCCACCCAGTGGCCTGTACGTCCCACCTGCTGAGCTGCCTTCGGCAGCGGCGCTGTCGGGGCAGGCCGAGTGGGCGCTAGCCCGTCCCGCTGTCCTTGCGGCCCTGGTGGGCGTGGCACAGCGGGACATGTGGGGGGTTGCTCGCCAGACGATCACGAACAGCGAGCGTGGTACGGCCTGGGCTAGGCACGCGTCGGCGAATGCGTGCCGTTTCTGCCAGGTCCTCGCCACTCGTGGCGCGGTGTACGGCAGCAAAAAGAACGCCACCGGCGAATCCCTTATCGGCGGCGATAGCGACAAGTACCACAAAAACTGCCACTGCGTAGCCGTCCCGGTACACCCCGGGTCGACTTATGAGCCACCCGATTATGTGGCCCAGTGGAAAGAAGAATACGAGACCGCCGCGACTAACGCCGGGTCTCGGAATATGAAATCCATCATGGCCGAATATCGGCGGATGGATAGCCAGTGATTTTACGCCGACGCTCAGCGGTCAATGGGCGGTTTTCATACTGACGAGTTTACGGAGTTCTTTCATGCCTATTTCTGCACTTCCGATTCACCCCGTTACCGGCGTTCGAGCCCTGGGCATCGGCAAGCGTGGGCCCATCTGGCCGATTATTGGAGGGTCGGGGGACATTACTCCGCCGGACGCGGGCGATAAGACCGGCGACGGCGGGAGTTTTGAGCCGATCATGTCTCAGGACGTTCTAGATCACATCATCCGGGATCGCCTGGCGCGTGAAAAGGCGAAGTACGCAGATTATGAGGCGCTGAAAGCGAAGGCGGATGCCTACGACGCTGCGGAGGCTGAGAAGCTTTCCGAGATTCAGAAGGCGGAGAAGGCGGCCCGTGATGCGCAGGAGGAAGCGGAGAAGCTTCGCGTCCAGAACTTGCGGCTGACGATTGCCGGTGAAAAGGGAGTGCCCGCCCAACTACTTTCGGGCAATACTCGCGAGGAAATCGAAGCGTCTGCGGACGTGCTTCTTACGTGGCGCGGAAATGCCGAGCCGGAAAAGGGCGGAGTGACGCCGAACCCCCAACAGGGTCGGCAGTCGAACACCAAGCCGTCCGGCAGGGCCGCTGGAGCTGCTGAAGTCGAAAAGCGTTTCGGCAAGAAGCTCAACTAATTACCCATTCTGAGAGGTATTCATAGATGACCAGTATTTCGGTCAAGACTCTTCCCACTTATCGGGGTGAAAACCGCTCGTGGCTGCAATCGGCCCACGGCACCGACCCCAACGCCAACCCGAACGTGACCCTGGACGTGTCGCTGTTCACTCAGGCAACCCACTACCCCGATGGTTTTGTCCCTTCGGGAATGGTGCTCGGCAAGGTCACCGCGACCGGCCTCTACGGCCCGTATGACAACAGCGCTACCGATGGCCGCGAAGTGGCAGCCGGTCACCTTTACGGCTCGCTGCCAGTTGAGGGCGAAACCAAGGTCGGCGGGGCTCTGGTCGTGCATGGATTCGTGGACGCCGCGAAGCTCCCCGCGAATAGCGGCCTGGACGCGAACGCGCGTGCCGATCTGAAGCTCATCATTTATACCAACTGATCGGGGTTTTTCTAAATGCCTATTTTCTATGATGCCCCCGTGGAGCCGGACGCTCTGACTACTGTGGTCAAGAATGTCCCTACCCCGGAGGGTAATGCTCTGTCGCGGCTTTTCCCGACCGAGTACAAGCCGACCAACACGATTGACTGGTCGGAGATCATCCTGAAGAACCGCACCGCGAAGTACCGCGCGTTCGACGGCCGAATCGTCGTGTCGGAGCGGGACAGCGGTTCGAGCAAGCGAGTGAAGCTTGCTCCCCTGTCGACCTCCATCGGCATGGGTGAGTACGAACGCCTACAACTCGAATTCGCTTCGATGGGTGGCACCTTCACCGAACGTCTGGTCAACGCCATTTACAACGACGGCGTTCGGCTGACGAACGAGATTCTTAACCGCATCGAACTCGCCTGGGGCGACGTTCTTCTAGACGGCAAGCTCACCATCAGCGAGAACGGTTTCAACTCGGAAGCCGATTACGGTCTTCCAGGCAATCATGTTGCGACGGCCGGGACTCTGTGGACCGACCTGACCAATTCGAAGCCGCTCACGGATATTGCCGCGTGGTCTGACACCTGGAATGACACCAACGGTGATGTGCCGGGCAAGCTGCTCACCTCTCGCAAGAACATCCGTCTGATGCAGCGCAACAAGGAAGTGATCGACGCCGTTTTCGGCGCGACCGCCGGGCGTACCCGTGTCACTCTCGCGGAGCTGAACACTTTGCTGGAGTCGGAGGGGCTTCCGTCGCTGCTGCCGTCGTATGACACCAAGCTTCACGTGGACGGCGTGGACACTCGTGTCCTGCCGGACAACAGGGTGATCATGCTGCCGGACAACGTCCGGGACCTGGGGTACATGGCATACGGCATGAGCGCTACCGCGCTGGAGCTGCTAGACGCCAATCAGACCGATTACAGCTTTGAGGAAGCGGCCGGAATCGTCGGCGTCGTCGTCAAGGAAGGGCCACCGTTCAGGCAGTTCACCTACGTGGATGCGGTGGGTCAACCGGTCCTCGAGGACGCTAAGAAGCTGTTCGTTTCGACTGTTTCCTGAGCGAATGTTGACACAGAACGGCGGGAGCCTTTCGGGGCTCCCGGTCGGGAGAGGTTGAAAACGTGGCGAAGATTCGCGCAGACCTGGAAGGCGTCGTTTACGCATTCCGGGCCAGTGGGGAAACCGTGGTTCTCAAGGCCGGGGATGAAATCCCCGCCGATATCGCGCTCGGGTCGCATCTGGTCGACAGCGGCAAGTCTGCACCGAAGCCGGTGGAGCCGACAGCGGAACCGGCCGAAAACAAGGCCCAGCCGCGCCGTGGACGGCCGCGAAATGCTTCGGCGGTAAATGATGCCACTAGCGACGAGAAGTGACGTAGAAGAGCGTCTAGGCCGAAGTTTGACGGACTCGGAGAATGCCCGCGTGGACGGGCTTCTTGAGGAAGCCAGCGACCAAGTTGTCGGGTATCTGGGTCCGGCCCGGCTGGACCCGGTTCCCGGTGCGGTCACCCGCGTTGTGTCGCGGATGGTGGCCCGAATGTTCGAGTCCCCCAACACAACGCCGTCCCTCCAGGGACAACAGATGACGGCGGGGCCTTTCCAAATTTCGAACACGTTCACGGCTGAGTCCCGTTCGGGCTCCCCGTGGCTGTCGAAGGCGGACCGGATCGCTTTACGACGGGTCAAGCTCGGTGCCTTCTCGGTAAGGACGTGGTGACCCCATGTTCCCTACCCCGTACACCGTGCAGACCAGGACGTACCGGCAAGGACCTGGGCGCGATCCTCGCGGATCGCTGATCGAGTCGTGGGATTTCCCGGTGTCTCAGTCGGTGATCGGCTGGGCGGCTCCGCAATCGACGGAGCCGAAAGTGATCGGACATGATCGCGTCGTCATTGAAGTTGAGCTATTCGTCCCGCCCGGTTTCCGGGTCGGGCCTAAAGACCGGGTGATCATCCCGGCAACGGGCGTGATGCCCGCAAAGGAATATTTTGCAGTCGGCTACCCGGAAGACTTCTGTTTCGGCCCCTTCGCCTTTCAACCCGGATACGTAGTCAACCTGATTCGAGCGGAAGGCTGAAAATGGGAGTGAAGGTTATCGACCGGGACGGCAAGTTGTATGAGTTCAAATCGGCCGCTGGCTTCAAGACCGAGGAAGAGCACAACAATTTGGAAGTGATCGGCTCTGACGGCCGGATTGTCGCAGCCTGGTCGGGCGGAGCCTGGTCCGGGGCGGTGATGCTCGATGGCTAGCAACGTCCGAATCAAGTGGAATCATGACGGCTTTTACAAGCTCCGCACCGGTCCGGGAGCACTGGCCGAAGTGGATTCCCGCGCCAAGCGAGTAAAGGCCGCTGCCACTGCCCAAGGTGGTGGTAAGTACGAGGTTCGTACGGTGGTCGGTGAGCGCAACCCCCAGGGTCGCGCCCGCTCGTCGGTGACGACCGCTGATTTCCGGGCGAGACGCAAGAACGCCCGGCATCACACTTTGCTGAAGGCGCTAGATGCTGCTCGGTAGTAGACGACATCCCGCCGTGCTCGTCACTATCGCCTATCTGACACCCCGGGTTTCTGTCCCGGTCATGGACCGTGTGGACAGCGACAGGCCGCAATCATTCATCCGCGTAACGCGCGTTGGTGGACCGAAATTGAACATGGTCACCGATGGTCCGATGCTCACGTTTGATTGCTGGCACCCGGTGAGTGCAGAGGCGCTGGCCTGCCGCGTCGCTGACATTATCGAGGGCTCTCCGGGCGAAATGGTGCCGTACGTCGATGACGACGGCAACGCGCAAACCGCTTGGATTTCGTCATGCGAGGAAGTAGGCGGACCGGTCCAGCTTCCCGACGATCAGGTACCCGATTGCGACCGGTGGACTTTCACGGCGCGTCTCGGAATAGCGACAAACATTTAAATCATAGAGGCACTTCGGTGCCTTCGAATTAGAGGATACCTATGCCTACTGATACTAGTAAGGTTTACGTCCCCAGCGCGCCGAAGGTGAAGGGCGTTATCTATCGCGCACCGCTGGGCACTGCCCTACCGACTGACGCGGTTACTGCGCTGGCTGCGGCGTACGTCGACCAGGGCGGCATTTCGGATGCCGGAATCGTCAACGCTATGGCGCGTGAAGTCCAGAAGATCAAGGATTTCGGTGGAAAGACCATCGCGACTCCGCAAAGCGACTACTCGGAGACTCTGAAGGTCGAATTTGTGGAGGCTATCAACCTGGAGACGCTGAAGACCGTCTTCGGTACTTCCAATGTGACCTTTACGCCAGCCACCGCAAATAAGGGTGCGCTGATCACCGTGGATCACAACTCGGCCCCGCTGCCGGAATCGGTCATTGTGACCGAGACCGTCCAAGGCACCGGCGTGCGTCGGCAGGTTGCTCCTATCGCGAAGCCGATCACCGTCGATGACGTGTCGCAGGTGTCGACCGACGCTGTGAAGTACGCAGTTACTTTCGAGTGCTTCGAATACGTGGATGGCGATACGGCTTTCCACATTCGCGAGTTCATTGATGATGGCGTTTTCGCCACCACTCCGTAACGACTTCCTAGTCACTGTTTTTCTGCCCGGACAAGGTTAATCCCTTGACCGGACCGTTGCCCTTGTCCGGGCGGGAACGGGTCCGGTCCCCTCAAACTTCTATCGAAAAGGTCTGGTCATGGCTGTTGATACTGTTCCCGCTTCCAAGGCTTCTAAGCGTGAAAACCGCTACTCGTTCCGCCTCAAGGACGGCGGAAAGGTCTACTCGGTGCCTAAGCTGCAATACATGTCGGGTGATGGCTCGAAGTTCATTGCTGAGCAACTGGGCAAGGGACTGGACGAGGTTTCTTTTACCCGTCGTCTACTGAGCATTGAATGCCCCGAAGCGGCTGCCGAACTCGACAGCCTGCACGCTGACCAGGTGCTCTGGCTGTCGGAGCGCTGGACCGCCGCGAGCGCTATCACGGTGGGGGAATCGGAAGGCTCTGCCGAGTCCTAGAGGACTACGGGGAGCCTATCGAGGCTGACCTACTGATACGCGGCTTTCACCTGCATGACATCGGCACAGAGCGCCTGTCATGGGCAGAATTCCGGTCACTCCTCAAATGGGGTTTTCCGCCAACCCCTGACAGTGCGCTCTACCGCGCTAGGTACCCGAAATCGTGGTATTGGACGCCGGAATTCGACATGTGGGCACTAGCCATCTACACGCTGCAAGGTGCCAATTGGCAGCGGGCGGGCGGAAAAGGCGAGAAGCCGGAAATCCTCACGCGACCAAGTGAGGGCAATGAATCTGAATCTGAATCGCAAGGCTACGACCTTAGCGAAATCCGCGCAGAGCTTCAGCGTCGCAGAAATGCGGCTCAGGCTCGCGCAACTGCTGACTAATGGACTATGGGAGGGCTGACGCGTGACGACGCAAGGCGCTGAAATCGCGACCGCGTATGTGTCGCTGGTCGTGGAGTCCTCCAAGGTCCCCGGTCAGGTACAACAGTCGCTCAGTGGCTTGGAGCCGCAGGCGACTCGTACCGGTGAGGGCATGGGCTCGCGGCTGGCCGCTGGTCTGGGCTCGACGCTGAAAACTGCCGCGACGGGTGTCGGCCTGGTGGCCGGTGCCCTCGTTGGTACAGCCCTGTCCAAGGGCTTTCAGCGCATGGTCGCGATTGACGACGCCAAGGGCAAGCTAGCCGGTCTAGGGCACACGGCCGAAGGCGTAGCGACCATCATGGAGTCCGCTATGGCTGCCGTGCGTGGCACGGCCTTCGGCATGGGCGAAGCCGCCACCATTGCGGCGTCTGCTGTTGCTGCCGGTGTCAAGCCGGGCGAGGAACTAACTCGGTACCTGAAGCTCACCGCCGACGCCGCGACTATCGCGGGTGCGTCGCTGGGTGAAATGGGCTTCATCCTGAACAAGGTCACCACGAGCGGAAAAGCATATACAGACGATCTGAATATGCTTGCCAATCGTGGTATTCCTATTTTTCAGTGGCTTCAAGAGGAATATGGCAAGTCCGCTGAAGAGCTGTCCGAGATGGTCAAGTCGGGCAAGGTCGACGCTGAGACTTTCCGCAAGGTCATCGAGGAAAATATTGGTGGTGCCGCGCTGGAGTCCGGCAAGACTCTTCGCGGCGGGTGGAAGAACTTCCAAGCGGCCCTAGGCCGTATCGGTGAGGCGGTCCTAGCGCCATTCCTGCCGATGACCAAGGAAGCACTGAAACTCTTCACCGGGTGGGCCGACAAGGTAACCCCAATCGCCAAGCGGGTAGCTACCAGTGTCGCCACCAACCTTACCGAGATGGGACAGGCGTTCCAGACACACGGTAAATCGATTACGGGCGCGGCCTCGAACTGGGAGAAGTTCGGTGTCAGGGCGCGGCAAACCGTCGACGGTATCCGTGGAGTCTTCTCCATCCTGAAGGATGGGAAGTATCTCGGTGAAGGCATGACTTTCGGCTTCGAGGAAGATTCGAAGCCGGTCGAATACCTATTCCGCATCCGCGAAGCGGTAATTTCGCTGTGGAATGCGATCCGGTCCAAGGACCTGTCTGGGGTTCGTGACTTCTTCGACGCCCTACGCGGCGGAAAGGTTGACGGGAGCGGGTACACCGAGGTCAAGGGCATCGGTGAGACGCTGGCCGAGACCTTCAAGAAGCTTGGCGATGCGGCGCAAACCGTTGGACGCTCTCTAGCGTCGATCCTTGGTGACGCCGGTGTCGTCGGCTCCGTGGTGCTGGAGCACTTCGCCCGAACCCTAGCCCTGGTGGCTGATAACACGTGGCTGGTCGCGGCGGGCCTTACGGCGTACGCCGCTGCGATGACCACCGCGAAGGCGGTGCATGTCGGCTTCGAGGCGATGACGGCTTTCCGAAATCTGCTGTCTCCGGCCACGATTGCCGCTCAGGCCGCGTTGTCCCGCGCGCTCGTCATGCACAATGCGGCCATTCGCGCCTACCTGGCGAGTATCGGCCAAGAGGTCCCGGTAACCCAAGGTGCGATCCGCTCGCGTCTGGCGTCGGCCCGTGCGTTCGCGCAGAACGCCTACAACGCGAACCTGGCAACGAACGCACTCACCCGATGGGCTGGACAGGCGGCTGCTGCCGCTACCTCCACCAACGCACTTACCGGTGCGCTGTATCGCAGTAGTGCTGCCGCGATGGCGGCTGCCGGTCGGCTCCAGGCGTACGCCACGGCCGGACTAGCGACTGTGGGCCGAGGACTCTCGTCCGTTGTCAACATGCTCGGCGGTCCGTGGGCTATCGCGCTGGCCGGTGCCTTTGCGGGCTATATGGTCTACCAGGGCCATACGAGCAAGACCCAGAAGGTACAAGACGCCTTCACACAGTCGGTGGTCGCAAGCGAGAAGGCCCAGCGAAAGCTACAGAGCGCGCTCAATGAAACGGGCGGCAAACTGGATGCGAAGGCCATCCAGGAAGCCGGAAACCTAGTTCAAGCCCGCATCTCCGCGATCCAGAAGATTGCGGACGAAGGGCATTCGGCCTGGGAGTCGTTCAAGAACGAGTTTTCTACGAATGCCTGGATGCGACTTGGTGCGCCTGCACCGCCTATCGACAATTCTGGGTACGCACAGACGCAACGTGCCATTGAGCAGAATAACACTCTGCTGGACGTCCTGAATCAGCAAAAGCTAGACGTAGATGATCTGGGCAAAGTCGTCGCTGAAGGCGGCGACGCATACAACCAGTTCATCAACGCGCTCAATTCTGCCGGTGACTCGGGACAACGTGTTGCACAGATATTCCAGGATACTCGCTCGGATATCGTGTCTATGCTCGACGCGGCGCGAAATTCGACGCCAGGGCTAGGCTCGCTGACCGAAGCGGTAGAAACCCTGTCTAGCTCTTCTGCGGAGGCTGACGACCGCGTGAGCGCCCTTAAAAAGGCGCTTGATGCTCTGTCGGGTAAGCCGGTGGAGCTAGAAGACGCGATGCAGTCCTACAACGACGCGATCCGAGACGTTATCGGGTCGACCTCTGACAAGTGGGACACGTCGAAGGGATTCGGCGCGGAGCTGATCGACGCCGCGACTGGTGGCGTGAATACGCTCACCGAAAACGGGTCGAAGCTCCGTGACGTTCTCAAGGAACTTCGGGACGAGACCGCCCAAGTGGCTGCCTCCGGTGGCGATATGGGACCGGTGTTCGAGCGCAACGCTCAGGTCTTGCGGGACCTGGGTAGCGCGGTCGGGCTAACCGAGGAACAGATTGTTCAGCTCGCGGAATCGGTCGGCTACATGCCGGACCAGATCACTACGTTGGTCAATCTCCGTGGTGCGAGCGACGTTACACAAAAGCTGACCGTGATGCGGGCCTTGATGGACGCAAACCGTGAAGGTGTCACCATCGACACCAAGCTCACCGGGTCGGCTGAAGTTATCGCGCAGCTTCAGGCTGCCGGGGCGAAGGTCACGGAGGTCACGGGCAAGCCGGGAGTTTTCTCGGTGGAGGCACCGGACATTCCGAACGTCATTGCCGAAATCGACAAGCTGATTGCGAAGCAAATTCCCGACAAGGTGGTCCGGGTCCGGGTTCAAAACGAAGTCGGCAACGAGGCATTTCTACAAATCCCGGAAGCCGCTCGTCCACGTCCGCTACCCGCACGTGCGGGTGGCGGGACGATTCCCGGATTTGCTACGGGCGGGACCATCCAAGGCCCGGGTACCGGTACGTCGGACAACATCCTAGGTATTGATCCGACGACGGGAAGGCCCACCGCCTGGGTATCGCCGGGTGAAGAGGTCGTTAAGGAGAAGTCCGCCCGGAAGTGGCGCGGACTGCTGAAGATGATCAACCGGGATGCCCCGGAGCTGCAACAACTACAACAACTTCCGATGTACGCCGCAGGCGGAAGTGTCCCTTACGGCGTGCAAAAGGCAGTCGAAGCCGCAAGGTCTGTCGAAGGCAACAAATACGTGTGGGGCGGGACCGGGCCGACCAACTTCGATTGCTCTGGATTCGTCGGCTGGCTTCAGCAAATTCTCATGGGCATCGAAGGCTCTACCAAGAGGCTCTATACCACGTACAGCCTATTGGACGGCAGCACAGCCGGACTGGAGCCGGGCCTAGGCCCCTCTGGGACATACTTCCGTGTTGGTGTCTCGCAAGAGCACATGGCCGCGACACTGGCCGGGCAGCCGGTCGAATCCGGTGGGGCGCATGGCACTTCGGGAATCGGTGGTAGTCGTGCTGGCGCGACGGATTCACAGTTTCCGTTCAAGTTCCACCTGCCTAACAGCCTGATCAAGGGCTACCTAGAGGGTGGTGGAGGCATCAGTGGCGGGACGCTCATCGAGTGGACCGCCGAGGATGAGCGGGAACTAGAGCGGCTCCATATCGCTGTCCAGAAGGCGAAGGAACGTCGCGATGAGGTCTACGCCGACGCGGAATCGTCTCCGTCTGATCGTCGCCTAGCGGACCTGGACGTTGCCGACGCCGAAGACAAGGTGATCGAGAAGCAGCGGCAGAAGGACCGTCAAGGGCAGATCGACGGCGGCGAACGGATCGCGCCTGAAGCGCCTGAGCTGAGCCGGATGTACTCCGAGGAGGAAGCCGACCGGATCAGCAAGCTAGCCGCTGTCCAGGCGGCGCGAGAGCGCCGGAACGAGGTCTACGACGACCCCACGTCGACCGCCATCGACAAGGCCCAGGCGGACGCGGAGTACTCCCGTGCGATCCAAGAGGCTCAGGCCCCGGATGAGGACGAGAAGACCCCGGCCCAGACCGTCCGGGACATCTTCACTAATGCAGCTTCCAATGCTGCCGGTGCCGCGTTCGACGCGTTCAAAGAGCAGTTGCCGGACAAGGTATCGGGCTCGCACTGGTGGGACGTGGCCGATCAAGTCGTCGCGCTCGCCAATGAGGACGACGACGAGGACGACGCGAGGAGCGTCACCGGCTCTACGCACTTCAATCCGGCCGAAGTTCTTCAACAATTGGGATTCATCCCCGGCCCCGATGGTGAGGCCCCGGACTGGGTGAAGAAGGCCCGCGCCAAGGCACCGAAGGTGTTCGATAACGGCGGCTGGCTGGAGCCCGGAGAGATGGGCATCAACCTTTCCTCCAGGCCAGAGCCGATTTTCTCCAGCCCCGAGCAACTTCGCCAGTTCGCCGGGTCGACCCTGGACGCTCCAGCGTCCCAGGGCATCAGCCGCGAGGAATTCGAACGCGCACTACTCGCCCGACCGAACGTGACCGTGAATACGGATCGCGTGAGCGAAGGCATCCGAAAGGTGCGTTCGGAGAACTCCCGCGCGGTTCGCACCTATATGCGGAGGTAATTTTTGGATACAGGACTCAATTTCGAAATTGAGTCTTGGCGCGGAAACGACTTCTTCCCGATCTACGGGGAGAACGCCGGGTCCCGGGGCGTGATCCTGGGACCCGGCCCGCAAGGTCTGATGGACGAGCCCGTCGAGACGATTTGGAACGCTACCGCGTATCAGATCGGCTCTACTCCCGGTGGCTACCGTGTCGAAAAGCGCGACATCACCCTGCCCCTGGAATTCGTCCGAACCGACGACGAGACGTTTCAGCGCAACGACTCAGAATTTCGCAAGGCTTTCCGGCCAGACAAGGACTCCAAGCTCTGGTGCCGCACCGACGAGTGGGGTAGCCGATGGCTTGATCTACGGCTCACCAGCGAGCCCGAATATGTCCTAGACCTTGACCCTTTCAAGCGGCAGTACGTTCACGCGGATTATTTCCTGACAGCGGGATTCCCCCGCTGGCGACAACCAGACGTCACCGCAAAGTGGATCAACCCGACCGATACCACTAACGGCACATGGTCGTATGGCACGGTCACGGTGTCGAATCCCACCGACACAGAAATGTGGTTGGTGTGGGTTGTACAGGCGTACCCGGGTGCGGTCTACGAGCTACCGGACTTCTCTTTCGGAGACGACAGGTACGAGCGTCCCGACGCGGACGCTCAGCGCAAGATCAAGCTTCCCGCACTCATCGCGGGCGAGCACCTGCGGGTCAACACCGATGAGCAACAAGACCAAGTGGTCTCGAATATCGACACCCAGGTCTACCAGCGCATGAAGGGCGTGCGATTCCTATACCCGATTCCTCCCTATCTGGGGACTCGGAATCACCCGACCGTGAAAAAGCCGGTCGTGCTGCCGGTCGGGGTCAAGGGTGCGCCCGCTGGCGTGGGTGTGCAAGTCCGTTGTCCGTTGAATTGGTCCCGCCCGTGGGGCCTTGATTAGAGGTTTCTATGACGGCTCCAGTCGAGACAATCGACTTTGACGCCGTATTCGAAGAGATTACCGAACGTCTCAAGAGGGACGCCGAGAGGCGGCTACGGCCGCCCCTGGTGCGTCTCTGGGATGGTGATTGGAATCTTCGCGGATACGTCAAGCAAGAATACGAGGCTAGTTTTCAGTGGCTACTCAATGAAACCGGTACTGCGGTTATCGAGATGCCGCTGGATTACTACCTGTCCCGCTGGCTGGTCGACATTGACGAGCGGCAGACCACGAACGTCCACATTACGTGTGACAAGGAAGGCGCTCGTTGGTCCGGCAGCATTGACGAGCTGAAGATTATCAAGGACTCGGAAGGTAAGCGGTATGTCCGCGCCACCTTCAAACACGATTACGAGCACCTGAAGCACATCCTCGTCTATTCGAATCCGTTCCTACCCCCCGAGGTGCAGTTTCCAAAGCTTTGGATTCTGTTCGGAAAAGCTCGGTGGGCGCTAAAGACCACCCTATTTGTAAATCTACTACGCCTAGAGTCTTCCCTCTGGACGCTACCGGACAATCCAATGGACCCGTCGAAGTGGTTCAATTTGGATCAGACCACATGGACCCAGGTTGTCAAACCGGACCTGACGCCGGATAACACAATCGGTGCCTTGGTTCACGGCCGATTCAAGTACATGCACGACGTGTCGAAGAAAGTGGCCGAGGATGCTCAGCTCACCTGGGAATGCCGTAGGTGGTTGGAAGGTGATGAGCCGCCTTGGCCGGGCGCGAACGTGCGTCACGGCTGCCTCGTGTGGGACCTCATCGACAATTCCGGGTTCGCCACGGGGACGAGCTTCGGCGGTGACATTTTCGGCGGCCTCACGCACGCCGTAACGGACTTTTTCGTCTCGTCTGGGGACAACTACTTGTCCGACGTGCGTAGGACGCTTCCAGACCCGAATATGCCGCCGGAGTACTTCCAGCCGGGCTACAAGGGCACGCTGCCGGAAGTCCCTGGCGTCATCTTCTACGAGTCCACCAAGGGTGGAGGGGTAGAAACCTCCGAATTCAGCTGGAGGCCCGCGACGGATGTCGGGGTCGTCTCCGGTGGTAAATCCATGCCCGGCGTGAATGAAATGATCAGTATAGCCGTGCAGGCTGTATTTGATCTGACGGCCGCGATACCAGGAGTTCCGCCCCTTGGCGGAATCGCTGACACGGCACTGAAGCCTATCTATAGTGACGTTTTTCTGGCCTTCGGCAAGTGGAAAGACCCAGCACGGGCACAACGGCTCTCTACCCAGGGATTCCACTACTTCGAGAAATTCGCGGATGGTGGGGACAGGGCGTACACAATCGCGTGGCTTCTCGCCATGCGAGCGGGCCTCTGGGAAACCCGGGAAACGACATCCCACAAGATCACCGTACAAGACGGTGCCAGTGGCTACTTCGTCGGCCAGAAGGGCTACGGCCATTTCTTCATCGGTGACCGTATCGGCTCCACCGTACAGGGAATGGCACCGGGCCGAATCTTCGTGGATCGCGTATCCGAGCTGACGCTTTCCTGGTCTCGTACCGAGTCCCCTCACTGGGACATCATCGTCGGCGCTCGCGAGCCCGAGGACCCGGTGGTCAAGGCGTGGGAGAAGTTCGAGGAAATTCTAAGCATTCTTCACGATTTGGGAGTCATCTAAGTGGCAAGACCTACGTACGAGAATTGCCAACCGGCCGAAGGCGAAGAGCCGAATCCCCGACGTATTTTCCGGTGGGCTCTCGCTGTACTGCCGTTCGTCGGCTCCACTCCGCTACTCGTCCAGGACGAGGCACAGGAACAATGGTCGCAGCTTCTCTGGGACCTGGGTTTCCGGCACCACCCGGAGTTGCAGACCAAGAAGGTTCGAACTCCGTGGCGCGGCCAACAAACGTACCTGAACGGTGCGGCAGAGATCGTGGATGTCGACGCCGAGGAACCGGACCCTATGACGATCCCGGACCCGCTGGCGTACACGCCGCATGAGCAGGCCGTAATGGCCGAAAGGCTGTATCACGCGGGAATGCTCGGTGACCGGGTACCGAAGTGGGACCCGGACGCTACGGCCTCTGAATCGAACGGAGAGCCGTTCAATCCGTCCGACCATAGTGTCAGTACGGTCAACGGATATCTAATGGCCTGTAGCCCTGCTGAAGCCCGCCGCGTGATCGCGGCGGAAATGGTCGGCAAGAAGCGCGACGGAATCCTTCGGAAGAACCGAGGAATCTAGAAACGAAAAACCCCGGACCGAAGTCCGGGGGATTCCTCGATATTTCTCAAAAGATCGAGGACAGATGAGCAAGAAAGATGAGTACGCCCTAGCCATCCTGGCCGAAGGGCGTCGGCGGGGCATCACGCCCCGAGGAATCGTGATCGCGTTCGCGACGGTGTACGTGGAGTGCGATTTCATCATGTACGCCAACGAGAAGGTCCCTGAGTCCCTACGCCTACCACACGAACGTGTGGGACGAGATGGCTTCTCGGTGGGCCTGTTCCAACAGCAGATCGTTCGCGGCGCGGGCGGGGCTTATTGGTGGGCCGACTGCGCAACATGCATGGACCCGACGCTCAGCGCGGGTTTGTTCTTCGAGCGGCTGGCCCGTCTTGATTACAACTCCAACGAGCATTCCCCGGGCTGGTACGCCCAGGCAGTCCAGCGGTCCGCATACCCACACCGCTACGACGAGCGGATGAAAGACGCGCAAGCCCTTTACGACCGCCTAGCGGGCTTTGTGCCCGCCGAAAAAAGGTTGCCTATGTCCAAGCCTGCATTTACCGAAATCGACCGAATGACGGGCGGAGGGCGGAGTAATCGCACCCGCCCACCGGTCAACTTCCTTCTTCACACCGAGGAAGGAAACTCGAGTGCTGAAGCGCTCGCCCGATACTGTGATGGAAGCAACGGAGTCTCATACCACTACACGGTCCGCGACGGCATTGTGTGTGACGTAGTGGATACCGACTACGCGTCGTGGTCCGTCTTGGATGCGAACGCGTACACCATCAATCTGTGTTTTGCCGGGTCGCGTGCAAGCTGGTCGCGTGCTGAATGGCTCATGCGGGAACGCGATATCGAGATTGCCGCGTACCTAGCCGTCCAAGATTGCCGGAAATACGGCATCCCAACAGACGTTATCGCGCCGCCCTATAGGCGAGCGCCGGGCATTTCCGATCACCGATACGTGACCCGGGTTCTAGGTATCGGGACCCATACAGACGTAGGCGACGGATTCCCCTGGGACGTTTTCACCACCTACGTGAACAAGTACGCCGGTACTGGCGAAAGTGAGGATGAATTGAGCTGGGGCGAAATTATCGAAAACAAGGAGGGCCAGAAGGTCAGCCGTGAGGACATGATTAAGTGGATTGACTTCCGCTTGGTTCGTATGGAACGAATGCTTATGGCTGCCCTGGATCAACTCAGCGGTGCTGGCGTCGCAGAGGCCATTCGAGACGGTAAGGCTGCGAAGTTCGACGGATTCGCACAAGGCGGAAATCGGTCTGCCTACGACCTCCAAGCGGCCATTGCCGCGAAGCTCGAAGTTCCCGGAACCAAGGATATGAAGGCGGCCTAGTGATGTACGAGAAGAATTCGGCTATCCGCCTGGTGATCTACAGCGTCGCTGGTGTTGCGTGTGGTGTGCTTATGCTCCTGGGCGTCATTACCGCCGACCAGTCCGACACCATCATGAACGCGGTCGGACCTGCTATCGGCACTCTGATTGCCATGCTGGCCGCTTTCAACGTGAACCGGTCGGATAGTGCCGACAACGCCCCTGCCGCCTCCCCGGCGGAGGATGGTCCGGGCGCTACGGTCGGCGCTTTCCAAATTCGGGAGTGACGTTTGATCGACATTCCCGCTGGCGCTCCTGGCTGGCTGGCCGCGCTGATGATCGTTGCCTACGTCGTATCGCAATGGCTTCAGACGCGCGGCCTCCGGGCCTCCCAGGAAGAGCAGAAGCAGACAATCACCGAAGTTCACGAGCAGGTAGCGAATACGCACGACACAAATCTTCGGGACGACCTGGACGCGATTCGAGATGAGTTCCGGGATTTCCGGGATGAGCATCGAGACTTCCGAGACGAGTACCGCAAGGACATGGCGAGTATTCGCGAGCACCTTCGAGACACGCACGGTCGTCTACGAGAGTTGGAACGACCGAAGGGGATCTAGGTGAGTTACCCCGTAGGCCCTAAGCCCGATGGCGCGTGGCAATTGGGGGACAGTGGCCGGTACGGCCAAGGGATCGAAGAGGATGCCGTACTGGGCATCGTCACCAACGGTGCCAAGACAAAGGCGATCAAGGCCCAAGACGAGCACCGGACCAATGTCCGGGAACGTATTGACAATACGTATTCCATCGCACAGGCGGCTTCCGGGGCCGCCGGACAGGCCGTTACCGAAGCTCAGGCAGCGGTCAACGCTGCCGCTGCGGCTGAAGCTACCGCCGCCACCGCCTACAACGCAGCCTCATACTGGGAAGCTGAATTCGTTGCGGCATCTGCCGCCGTAGTGCTGGGCGAGAATGAGCTACTGATCGGCCTCTGTCAGAACGTACCCGCTGGACTGAAGCGGAAAGTGACAGATATTCACGTCGCCTTGCTGTCGCAGCCGAACGGTATGACGTTCGAGCTGAAGAAGTGGAATGCTGCCGGAACCGTTAATTCCGTGGTCGAGACGTACACGCTGACTGCGAATCAAACCCGCGCGAACTGGCAGATTCTCGGTGGACACGAAGTGTCCAACCGCGAGCGACTATACGTAAACGTCACTTCGGTTACCGGTTCTGTCGCTCCGGTAGTCCTGCAAATTCTGGTCTTCGGCGTCCTGTACGACCCGAATATCCAAGAGCCTTCAGAGGTGGCATGAAAGAGTTTGAAATCATCTCCAACGGCGGAGTGATGGCGGACCATATCCGCATCCCTCCCCAGTTCGAGCCGATCATCAATGATCTTTTCGATGGGCGAGTGTTCGACATGGACACTGCCGCCGTCGTCATCCCGTGCATTGATGACGCAAAGGCGAAACTACAAGCCGACCCGGACCGCTACCGGCAGCACCTAGAGGGCCTAGGGCTCCGGCAGGTGCGTCAGATGCTCGACAGCATGAGGGACATCCTCGTGACGTTCCCGGATGCCACGGTCAGCGGACTAGTGGAGCCGTGACGTGTTTCTTCTAAGGCGCAACCTGCCCCTAGCGTGGGCAGGTTGGCGGGACGAGTTCGACTATCTACCAGGGCCGTTGCAGCGGCCCTGGGTCCACCTGGGCGATGGAGCAAGCGCTTTCACCGGTAGCTCTCTACTCGTCAACGGCAACTTTCTCACCGTCAACGGCGGAGGCCCGTCGTACCAGTGGCAGCCCTTCACCCCGAATTGGGGCCTGGACTTTGAAATCTATTGGCCCGTAGAGGGGCTGGCCTCTCAGGGCTTCTCAACGTACTTCACCGATTCATGGTCGCGGATCGGCGCGTCCTTTCAGAACGTGGTCGGCGTTCGGTTGATGTACGCGCCTGCCGCTGGCGGTAATCAAGTGATGGTCAGCCACTTCCAAAACGTCATGTCCTGGGATGGTGACGCCGCGACATGGGCGTCCCCGGTGCCGTTCGGTGGCAGTGGGAACGTCTGGCTGCGGGTGTGGTGCGAGCGGGACGAGTGGGTTCGGATTTGGGTAAACGGGACCTATGTCGGGTCCTGCATGATCAAGCCATCGTTCAAACTAGGGCCTGATCGTCGCTGTGTCCGATTCCTGAATACCGCGCTGGCAAACGCACAGATGCTCTGGTTGGACCACTACGACCGGCCGTCTTCGATCCCGCCGAAACAGGTGTGGTCGGAAGTCTTCTACGACGACTTCAACCGGCCCGATGGTGAGGCCGGGAACGGCTGGACTCAGATAGGCCAGAATGCGGCGCTCCGAAGCGGAGAGTGGTCGACCATCGGAACTACAGACGGTTCCCGAGGACTCATCCGCGATACCGGGATCACGTCGGGAATGGTCCGTGTGGAAGCCACAGCGGGAACCTTCAGCGCCCCGAAGACCGGTGCGGATTCGTCTCTCATCCTGTGCTCTAACGCGGCTGGCACGGAAGGTCTATCCGCGAACATCTTCGCCGGTTCCCTCTACATTGCTCGCTACTCCGGATCGCTCACCAACCCGTCCATGATCGACTTTGATCAGCTCACCAGCGGAGTATCGGTCAGCCCAGGGGACAAGGTGGCGTTCTGTGTCTATCAGGGTATTGCATGGATCGAAATTAACGGCACTCCACGTTTGTACACAGGCAACGCCCATCGAGTAATACCCCCGACCAATACGTTCGCGGGTCTGCGCGTCAGCCGAGCGTCATTCGCGGACTCGAATTCTTGGAACGATGTCCGAATTTTCTCGGGTATCGGATAAGGAAGGGGCTTCAATGGCTGGACGTAAGATCAAAGCCGAAAAACTGTATCTGATCGTCAATGACGATTTCGAGATCGTCTATACGTGGAAGGTGAACGGCGTTCCCGCGCCGTATCCTACCGGCCACGAACTGTATTACCAGTTCCAGAACGGCACGGATGGCGATTGGTCCGGGGGGACCAAGTGGCCGTTCACCATCACCGGGAGCACGGCGTATTGCCGTGTCGAGTCCGAAGCGGCGCGAGCCGCCATCGAGGACCGGACGCCGTATCAACTGATATTCAAGCACACGGATGAAACCCCGTCCCTCGACCGGGTGCTGCTACAAGGAAAAGTCGAATGGGTGGTGCCGTAGTGATCATCATCGAAGAGTCCGGGACCGCCCCGCCGTCCATCGGACCTGAATCCGTTGCTCCAGCCGAAGGCGTCCTAGTGCCCATGCCCGGCCCACCCGGGCCGAAGGGTGATCCAGGAGTGCCCGGCGAGCAAGGCCCTCCGGGTGACGGCCTTGCGCTGGCCGGACAGGTCCCTACCTACGCAGACCTACCGGCTTCCGCCCCCGATGGGTCGGTGTGGTTGGCAGGCGGGAAGTTGTACCGCCGCACCGGTGGTGCATGGCCTACCGAGTCCGAAGGGACATACCCGGGACCTCAAGGTCCCCAGGGTGTTCCCGGCCCACAAGGTGATCCGGGACCCCAAGGTGATCCCGGTCCACCCGGACCGACAGATTTCGAGCTTCTGACCAACAAACCGAGCACGTTCCCACCAACCGCACACACGCATTCAATCGGGGAAGTCTCCGGCCTCCAGTCGGCCCTAGATGGCAAGGAATCCATGGCTAACCGTGGCGTGCCCGGTGGGTACGCACCGCTGGACTCGTCGGCGCTGATCCCATCGACCTATCTCCCGTCCTACGTGGACGATGTGGTCGAAGGCTCAGCACTGGAGACCTTTCCGACGACCGGGGAAGGCGGGAAAATCTATGTGGCCGTGGACACCGGCAAGATTTACCGCTGGAGCGGGTCCGGCTACGTCGAAATCTCACCTTCCCCAGGGTCAACAGATGCTGTCCCGGAAGGCAGCGCGAACAGGTACTACACCGATGCTCGCGTGACCACGCGCGTTCAAAGCATGTTCGGCACCTCGGCCGGAACCGTCTGCCAAGGCAACGATGCCCGGCTATCGGACTCGCGTCCGCCGACTGCGCACACGCACCCTCAATCGGAGGTCACCGGGCTCACCACAGCGCTTGCCGGGAAGGTGGGCACTGACGGGACCGTGCTCAACGTCGTTCGGCTGACTCAGGCCGCATACGACGCTTTAGGCGCTGGCCGTCCGTCCACCACGCTCTACGTGATCGTGGGGTGATCGGATGCCGACTCGACTAGGCGACGCCACCCCTACGTTCCGGGTGGGTGATTCGAGCGTGTCTCGAATATATGCCGGGGACACAATGGTTTTCGCGTCATTCCTGCCGGTGTCGATGTACAAGGACGGGAATCACGCCATCCCGGGTAATACCTTCACGGACGTTCCGGACTGGATTGCTGATCCGGCCTACACCGGGACCACGTTGGACGGCACGACTGGCCTAGTGGTCGCCAGCAACAAGACCGGAGCGACCATCACGGGCAGCGTGAGGATTCAGAACGGCTCGGCTATCTCAAGGACGTACCGGACCCAGTTGCTCTACAACGGCGCGATCATCGCCACGCACGCATCGGTGTCTGTCTCAGCAGGAAAGACACAGACTTTCACACTCCAGGTGACACAGGATGTGACTGCTGGCGCGATCATCAAGCTCCAGGCGGCAGCGAGCAGTTCGGCCGGCGCTAGTCTTCTCGGAGGTGCGGACTCGTACGTCCGGGTGACATGAGAAAGCCCCTACCTTTCGGTAGGGGCCTTTTTCGTCTTACGGCTCGCGCCGTGGAAGCGGTGTGTCTGTTCGGGTACTCCCCCGGTGCTCGATGGCGTCGAAGATCACCCAGAGCACCAGCACACCACCCAGGACGGTGACCCACCAAGCTTCTTCGAAGTCCGACAGGCCAAGCCACACCATCACCAGACCTAGGACGACAAGGCCCGCACGGAACAAAGATGTCATGCCGGGAGCCTATCGCGCCCAGGGCCTGCACGCATAGCCCGATTCGTGGCCCGACACGTTCCGCCATGTCAGGGGTTTCGTGTTTTCCCAGGTCATTCATTGGAAGTCTGTTTGATTCGGCTGGGCCAATCTGAAATTCATCCCGCTGTCGCTGTTCCCGCTCGGCCGCGAGATCGTCGACAGCGACCAGCCTTTCGGCGCGCGCTGACTCGGCCGCTACTCCGACTCGGCGACGATCTGCTTCATGATCGCCACCGCCTGCTCGAGCACGTCGAGCTGTTCGCCGGTGAGGCCGGACAGCTGCTCGGTCATCCATGCCTCGCGGGCACTGGCCTCGTCGGCGATCAGGGCGCGGCCCGACTCCGAGAGCGAGACGATGATCTGGCGGCCGTCGGTGGGATGCGGCTTGCGCTCCACCAGCTTCAGATCCGACAGCGAGGCGATCACCCGCGTCATCGACGGCGGCTGCACCCGTTCCTTGGCCGCCAGCGCGCCCGGTGTCATCGCGCCCTCGCGGGCGAGCGTGGCCAGCGCGGAGAGCTGCGTCAGCGACACCGGCGAATCGGTGCGGCGACCGCGCAGATGCCGCGTGAGCCGGACCACCGCCAGCGACAGCTCGCCGGCCAGGGCTCTCACATCCGATGGCGTCGTCACCCGCCAAACGATACGGGAACCGCCGGCGTCGCTGCGCACGATCTGTCCCGCTACGCTGGGGTGGTGACCCCGAACGTGCCGCAGATCCCGCCGCGGCTGACCGACCCGCGGCCCGTGCTCGCCGTCGGCAGCCTGCTGTGGCTGGTCGCGCTGGTCGTGGTCTGGGTCGGCGGCCCGCGGTGGGAGGCCGCTCGCCCGGTGTGCGTCATGGGCCTGGTCGTCGGCCTGATCGGCCTGGTGATCTTCCTGATTCAACGCCGCGCCGCCCGGCGCGGGGACAAGGGCGCCCAGACCGGGCTCTGAGCGCTCACGCGATGTCGAATTCGTCGGTGACGCCGGTGACCGGATGCCTGCTGCCGTCGGGGGCGAGCCGACCGGCGAAGTGCACGAACCGGTATCGGCCCGGTGCGGCGTCGGCGGGAATGTCCCAGGTGAACCGGGCGATCGAGGTGGCCGTGCCGGTCTTGCGCCAGTGGAAGCGGACCGCCCACTCCCCCTCGTTGGCCACGCGCACCCAGCCGTCCGCCGTCCGGCGCTGCACCTCGAGGAAGGTGCCGTTGCGGCGCGTGTCGTGTTTCGGGTGGGCCGAGACGAACTCGGCCACCACCTGCTCGCCCGCGCGTAGCCGGGCGCGGGCTGGACGAGCACGTCGCCGAAGGTCAGGTCGGGCAGGGCGGTGTCCGGTCCGGGTGCGGGCACCAGATTCGGTTGCAGGTGGGACACGTCGCGCGGGGCCGGGCCGCGCGCGACCGTGCCGTCGGTGGCCAAAGCCGTTGCCAGCCGGGTGAATTCCTGCTGATAGGCGGGCAGTGTGTAGCGGCCGAACAGCGTCGAGCCGCCCTCGTACTGCTGGGCGTCGTACTCCTCGGGCGTGGTGACGTACTGGTGGTAGGCATTGGCGTAGCCCTGGAGCAGCACCTGCTCGAGGTCGACACCGAGCGCGGCGGCGACCGCGCGGCGCACCCGCAACCCCGCCACGATGGTGAACTCACCGCCCGCGGCCGCCAGGTACAGCTCGCCGATGCGCACCAGCTGGATCGGCACCACGTTCGGCACCCACGGCACCGGCGGCAGCAGTCCGAGCGGGGCGGCGATGACCTTGGGGGCCTGGGCATCCGCCAGCCAGGACGGTGCGGGGCGACGGGGGTCGCCGAGCGCGTCGATCAATGGATTGCGCACGCCCTCGGGGATGGGCGCGCCGGGCAGCCCGGGACCGTCCTCCACACTGCCCGCGATCAGCGAGACGCCCGCGGCGGCGGGCGCGGTGCGCCGCGGCTGCCCGTCCGGGGTGAACCGGCCGTCGACGGCGATGTCGGCCAGGTCGATGTAGCACAGCAGCGACTGGACCGGCCCGCGCACCGGAGCGGCCTGGGCCAGTGCGGCTTTCGAGGCCGCGTGCTGGCGTTCGCCGATGATCCGGGTGTTGGCGAACTCGTCGTCGGTGGGCCCGGAACCGGGGCGCAGGTTCAGGTTCGGTGACATGTCGCCCGCGTTGGTCTGGGCGAAGGCGGCGATGAATTCCGGTGCGCCGTCGAGGTATCGCACGCCGTGCTCGATGTGCTCGTGCGCGAAGGCGGCATAGCCCTTGTTGTCGGAGCTGATCAGCCGGTTCTGATTGGTCATCGAGGTGTTGTGGGTGGCGAACCAGGTGATCGCCCCGACCTCCCTGCCGCCCTTGCGGATCGACAGTGCGGTGACCGCCGGATCGATGGCGCCGGGGAAGTGCGCCCGGTCCTCGGCCGGATTGCGTTCGAACGCCACCCGGGAGCGGTTGACGCTCGCGTCGTGCAGTTCGGCCCGGCCGAGCGCGAGGGTGGCCGGGGAGAGATCCTCGTGCGCGGCGACGATCGCCTCGACGATCCCCTGCACCTCGGCGTCGTAGACCTGCTGCTGGAAGCCGAGCACCGACAGGTTGTAGGCGTAGTCGTGGCTGGCGCCGCCGCAGGTGGCGTGCGAGTGGGTGGAGGTGAGCAGCACGTTCTGCTCGGTGTAGCGGTCGCCGAAGCGACGGGCCAGTTCCAGCAGCACGCCGCGGTGCACCGACTGGACGATCATCCCGTTCTCCGCGACCGCGAACACCACCCTGGCCGCACCCGCCTCGAAGACGAACGCGCGGGCCCGCGGCCGCAGGTGGATGCCCGCGGTGTCCTGGCCGAACTGCGAGTAGCCCATCATGCCGCACTCAGCGGCGGGACCGGTGATGTCGGAGATGCCGAGCCCGACCCGGTATCCGGAATCGGGTGCGGCGAGCGCGGGCGCGGCGGCGACGCCCTGGCCGACCGTGCCGACCGTCCCGGCCGTGGCAAGCGCGACCGTGCCGACCGCGCTGCGCGCCAGCAGGGTTCGGCGGTCCAGTCCCGCGCGCTGTTCGCCCTCGATCGTCCTGGTCATCCGGCCTCCCTCCAGCCATCCGGTCATTCAGGCAGCGAACCACACAACTGGACGCTCGTCCAGTGCCGGAATCCAGCGGGGAGAATTGACTGTGCGCGTCACGAGCGCTTAACTCGCTGGGGTGTCCTCCCGATTGAGCGTCGAAGAACGACGGGCCCACCTTATCGAGGCGGCCATCGGCCTCGCCGAGAAAAAGGGCGTCGCGGGCGTGACCACGCGCGATGTCGCGCAGGCGGCCGGCGTTTCGCTCGGAGTTGTGCACTACTGCTTCGAGAACAAGGACGCGCTGATGACCGAGCTGGTCAAAGCGCTGTCCATGGAATTGCGCGATTCCGTGGACGCCGACGAAACGGTGTGGCAGGACGTCGGAAGCGGAAAAGATGCGCTTCAGAAATTGGTTCGTGCCGGACTGGAACTGATGTGGTTGAACATCGAAGCCACCCCGGAACGCCAACTGCTCACCTACGAAACCACCACCTACGCCCTGCGCGAAGGTGAGCAGACCCCGGCGAAACTGGCCATCGCCCGGGAGCAGTACACCTTCAACGATTCCACCGTCGCCGACATCCTCGACCACGCGCGCGACGCGACCGGCACGCAGTGGTCGGTGCCCGTGCAGACGTTGAGCCGGTTCACCCTCAACGTGATCGACGGCCTGGTGCTGCGCTGGCTGGTCGACAACGACAGCGCCGCCGTGCGCGACCAGCTCGACCTCCTGGCCGAAATGGTCGCGGGGTACGCCGCCTGACCCGACCGCGCGCTCAGCCCAGGAGTTCGGGCGCCCGCACGTGCGTGGTCGTGCCCGTCCGCCACCACGGCACCTCGACCGTGCCGCGTACCGCGCCGTCCAGCCGGACCCGCAACTCCTCGTGCAGGACGAGATCGCCGTCCGCGGGGGCGGTCAGCGTTTCGCGCAGCACCACGGCGAGCGGTTCGGCCGCCCAGGTGGTGCGCCTGCCCTCGCCGAGCACCTCGGCCGTCACCGCCTCGGAGACCAGCGGGAGGTCCAACAGCGCGGCCAGCGAGTCGGCGGTGTCCGCGGCTCCGGCGACGAGCCGGTTCGGCGCCACCGCCAGGCCGAACCAGGGCGCGTCGAGCACCATCGCGTCGGCGGGATCGACGGCCGCGCCGGACAGGGCCCGCACCCGCTCGGGCGGTTCCAGGTCGCTCACCTCGAGCCGGCCGGCCTGCACGGCGGCGGCCAGCCTGCGGTGGGCGGCCGCGACGACGCCCGGCTCGGGGCTGCGATCCGGGTCGGCGAGGGCGGCGAGCAGCGCCTCGGCGAGATCGAGGTCCAGCGCTTCCGGATCGGCCAGGACCGGGCGCAGGGCGGCGAGTTCGGCCGGATCGAAGCCCGCGGCCGGGAAGTCGGGCAGCAGACCGGTGAATTCGGGATCGGCCGGATGCCGATGGTGGCCCAGCGGAATGCCGTCGAGGTGGGCGTGCCTGCGCAGCCACCAGGGTGTGTAGCCGCGGGGATCGGCCAGCAGGGGCCGGGTGCGCGGGTCGGCGGCCAACAGCCGCAGGGCGCGCGGCCAGGCGCGGTCGTCGATCAGGTCCAGGTCGCGAACCGCGACGAGGGTCGGCGGATCCTCGTCGAGCGAGGCCCACCAGGTCTCCTCGTCGTCGAGGTGGTGGTCCGGGCCGGTCGGGTCGGTCTCGGTGACGAGGGTGAAGTCCCAGCCGACCCCCACCGCGCGCAACGCCTCGGCGCCGTAGGCCTCGACCATCGCCGGGGCGACCGTCCCGAACGGCGCGTCGGCGACGAGCAGGTCCCGCAGCGGGGCGTCCGGCAGCAGCAACTCGTCGGCGGGCAGTGTGCCGCCGCTGTCGTCGGGCAGTTCCAGCATGCCGAGCCAGCCGGGCCTGGCCTCCGGCGCGACGTTCGGCGCCAGCCGCAGCACGGCGTCGACGGTGTCCTCGTCGTCGGGGCGGTCCTCGAGCTCGGCGCGCAGGGCCGGGTCGGTGAGCAGGTCCGCGGCCGTCGCCGACCGCGCGCCCAGCCGCGACAGCAGCGGATGCGCCGCCTCCGGATGCACCAGCCGCGCCCAGTGCAGTGGCACGACCTCCGCGAGCTGGTCGTCCAGCAGGACCGTGCGCGGGCCGGTGACCAGCCTGCCGTCGGCCAGCGGCACCGCCAGCGCCCCGAGTTCCTCGGCCGCGAGCGGATCCACCACGAAGGGCTCCAGCGCCGCGTAGAACTCCCGCCACCACGACGGCGAACGCTCCAGGCCCGCCGACAACTCCGCCAACCTGGCCAAGCCGAGGCGGTGGACGTCCAGCACCGCCAGCTGTTCGAGGTAGCGGGGGGTGGACAGCTCCGGCGGGACGAGCGGACCGGTCAGCTCACCGAGCACCGACGCGAGATCGGCGGTGAGGCCGGGCAGGACGCTCGCGCGGGTGGGGACGGCGACGCCGTGCCGGCCGGAGCGCGGCGAACCGTCGGGGCCCGGCTCGGGTCCGGTGATCCCCCGGTAGGCGAGGTCGGGGGCGAATCCGCCGGACGGAAGGACGTCCTCGGCGCGGCGCGATCGCGCTGTCTCGGGCGCGCCGAGGACGGGCAGCCAGGCGCGCGTGCGCAATTCGTGCAGCAGCGCCTCCCGGATCAGGCTGTCGGCTTCGCTGCGGGCGAAGCCGGGGGCAGGCACCAGGACGAGGCGGTCGAGTTCGGGGAGGGCGCGGGCGAAATCGGCGTAGCCCTCGGCGAGTTCGCGCACGCGGGCGCCGGGCAGCAGGCGACGGCGGTCCGGCTGCATGGGGATGTCGGCGATCAGCAGGGCGGGCAGCGAGAGTTCCTCGTCCGAGCGGGTCGGGGCGCGCAGCACGTCCGGGGTCGCGGGGACCGGACGGCCGTCACGAACCGGCAGGAGCCAGCGCGCTCGGCGGGTTCGGAACTGCCACCACCGGCTCTCCCCCTCCGGGCCCGCGATCCGAACGTCCTCGATCCCGCCCGCGCCGTCGCGATCACCGGGCAATGCCACGGGAGCCGACCGGACGGTGAATTTTTCTGCGCCGATGTGTATTTCGCGCAGATCGGGGAGCTCCAGCAGGAGGTCGACGGCTTCGGCGCGCATGGCGGACAGCAGGGCGGCGGCATCCACGCCGGGGCGGAGCCGGAGCACGACCTCGGTGTCGGCGTCCGGGGCGGGTGGCGTGGCGGCGGGCCAGGCCAGGCGCAGCACCGGGGGCGCGGTGATCGTCGCGGTGATGCCGGACTCGCGGAGGGCGGCCCGGGTACGGTCGAGGGAGAAGTGCAGACCGCCGTGCCGGGAGCGCACTTCGATCTCGTCGCTCACCGAACGGACGGCGGTGAAACCGACGCCGAAGCGGCCGACCGCGGTGCCGGTCTTGCCGGAGGCACGCAGGGCGGTGAGCGCGTGCACACCCGAAAGATCCAGCGGTGCACCGGTGTTGGCGATGTGCAGCTCGGCGCCGTCGATCCGGACCCACACGGCGCCTGGCACGCCGGCCCGGGCGGCGGCGTCGGCGGCGTTCTGCGCCAGCTCGGTGAGCAGCCGGTCGCGGTAGCCCGCGCGCACCAGATCCGCTTCGGTGGCGGCGTCCTCCCGCAACCGGGTCGGGGAATCCCGCCACGCCGCGAGCACGCCCGCGCGCAGCCCCGCCGTCCCGAACGGATCCGCCGAGCCGCTCAGCTCTGCGCCGATGACGACGCCTCCGGCCGCACCGCGCCCGGCGCCTCGCCCCCGAGCGCGATGCGCGGCGCCGAATCCTCGTCCACCGGATCGGCGGGCGCAGCGGCTTCCTCGCTCGGTGCGGGGTCGGCGGCGACGTCGCCCGAACCGCCTTCGGAGCCAGGCGCTTCCGATTCGCCGGCGGCCGTGGCAGCCACCGCGCCGACGCGGGCGGAGGCGCCTGCGGCCGTCGTGTCCCCGGACGCGGCCTGCGTGCCACCGGACTCCCCCGCGTCCCCGCGCAGTTCCTCGACCGGGATGACGTCGACGGCCGCGTCGTCGTACGCCTCGTATCGGGGCGATCCGTCGCCGGTGGGCAGTTCGACGTCGGAATGCGCGCCGCAGCCGTATTCGACGTGGACCACGTGCCCGTCGGCACCCATCGCGTTGCCGCACACGCCGAAGGCGGCGCGCAGCGAACCGGCCAGCGGCAGGTAGAAGCCGCAGGTGCCGCAGGTGGCGGGCGCCGCCTTGGCCATCTCGGTGTCGGGGCCGTGCTCGGCGTACCAGCGCTCGGCGGCTTCGAGGCGGCCCTCGAGGCTCATCACCTTGGTGCGGCCGAGGCCGACCTCGCGGGCGAGCTCGTCGATCTCCGGATCGCCGTTGGCGACGTAGCCGGGCACCAGGCGCGGGTCGTCGGCGGGCGGGGCCAGCAGGTCGCCGGGGGCGAGGTCGCCCGGGCGGATGCGCTGCTCCCACGGCACGAATTCGGGTGCGACCAGTGCCTCGGGGCCGGGCAGCAGCGCCGACTCGCTCACCGTGGCATGCGCGGCGCCGGGCGGCGCGGCCACGACCACCGCCCACTGCCAGCCGCGATAGCCGGGCAGGGTGGCTTCGAAACGGTGGGTCGCGGCCGTCTCGTCCTCGGCCGTGACGCCGAGGTAGGCGCCGACCGCGTCCGGTTCCAGCTCCACGAGCGCACGGCGAGCCAGGTCAACGGCATCGGCCAGGACGGGCCGCACGTCGGGCTCGGAAACAGAAACTGCGCTCACGGCCTACATTTTGCCGTATGGAACGCAATCGGCGTTCGTCGGCCGTCGCGGTGCTGGTCGGCGCGCTCGTCGCGGCCGGATGTGGCCGGCCCGCCGACCCCGCACCCCGGCTGCGGATCGAGGTGGTCGCCACCCGGCCGCACGATCGGACCGCCTTCACCCAGGGCCTCGAGGTCGCCGACGGCGTGCTCTACGAGGGCACCGGGCTCACCGGCCGCTCGTTCGTGCGCGCCACCGACCTGGCCACCGGCGCGGAACTGGCGCGGGCGGACGTGCCCGGCGAGTACTTCGGCGAGGGGATCACCAAGGCCGGCGCGACGCTGTGGCAGCTCACCTGGCGCGACGGGGTGGCCTTCGCCCGGGACCCGGCCACGCTGCGGGTGCTGCGCGAGGTCCGCTACGAGGGCGAGGGCTGGGGACTGTGCACGCGCGGCGACCGGCTGGTGATGAGCGACGGCAGCGACACGCTCACCTTCCGCGACCCGGAGACCTTCGCCGTCACCGGCACCCGCACGCTGCGCGACCGGCGCGGCGCCCGGCTCAACGAACTGGACTGCGCCCCCGACGGTTCGGTCTACGCCAACGACTATCCGAGCAACCGCATCCTGCGCATCGATCCCGACACCGGCGAGGTCACCGGGGTGGCCGACACCGGCGGCCTGCTCACCCGCGCCGAACGCGCCGACGCCGACGTGCCCAACGGCATCGCCGCGCTACCCGGCACCGACCGGTTCCTGCTGACCGGCAAGTACTGGCCGACGATGTTCGAGGTCCGCTTCGTTCCCGAGTGAGGGTGGGTTCGCTCACCTTCGCGCGCCACGACGAGCGCGGGTGAACCGCCGACCGCGTTGTACGCCAGAATTGAGGGGTGACTACTCCGCGCGATCCCTACGGTCCCGAGCGTGGTCCGTGGGATGACGAGGAGACGCCGCCGATCGAACGGCATCCCGGCTACGACCGGTATCCCCCGCCCAACGCGCCCACGCGGCGCCGCAGGCCGTTGCCGCCGCTGGACCCCGACCGCTACACCGCGCCGCCGCCCTTGCGCCCGCTCGGGAAACGGGGTGGACCACCGGAACACGACCCGGGGACTCGGGGATCGACGAGCCGGGTCGACAAGCCGGTGCGGCGGACCTCCCCCCAGCTTCCGCCACCCACCGCTGCCGTGGACGAGCAGGCCGAGACCGGCCCCGGCGCGCCGCGCATGCCGCGCAAGCTGACCGTCACCAGGGTCGCCGCGATGCGCTCGCGTCAGCTCACCGAGAAAGGCATCGCCACCTTCCAGCGCGCCGCCAAGGCCGACGGTGCCGACAAGTCCGGGCTCACCGCGCTGACCTACGCGACGATGGCGAACTTCGCCCTCGACGCCGCCATCGCCGTCGCGCTGGCCAACACCCTGTTCTTCGCCAGCGCGACCGCGGAATCGAAATCGAAGGTCGCGCTGTATCTGCTCATCACCATCGCGCCGTTCGCCGTCATCGCACCGCTCATCGGCCCGTTGCTCGACCGGTTGCAGCGGGGCCGCAGGCTGGCACTGGCCACCTCCTTCGCTGTGCGCGCGGTGCTGGCCGTGGTGTTGATCCTGGAGTTCGACACCTGGGCGCTGTATCCGCTGGCGCTGTGCATGATGATCGGCAGCAAGTCGTTCTCCGTCCTCAAGAGCGCGGTCACACCCCGGGTGCTGCCACCGGAGATCGATCTGGTCCGCACCAACTCCCGGTTGACGGTCTTCGGCCTGGTCGGCGGCACCATGGGGGCGGGCGCGGTGGCGGCCCTGGTGGCGGCGTTGGCCGGGTCGACCGGCGCGCTGGTACTGGCCGGGTTGATCGCCGCGGGCGGCGCCTATCTGAGCCTGCGCATTCCACGCTGGGTGGAGGTGACCGAGGGCGAGGTGCCCGCGACCCTGACCTATCGCGGCGACGACACCCGCACCGAGGTGCTGGCGCCCGGTGCGGAATCGGCGGTGCCGCCGCGCAAGCGCCGCCAGCCGCTGGGCCGGGCGGTGGTGTCCGGGTTGTGGGGCAACGGCACGATCCGCGTGCTCACCGGCTTCCTCACCTTCTACGTGGCCTTCGTCGCCAAGGCCACCGAGCACCGTCCGTTGCAGCAGGCCACCATGCTCGGCGTGGTGGGCGCGGCCGCGGCGATCGGCAATTTCACCGGCAACGCCACCGGCGCCCGCATCCCGCTGGGCAGGCCCTCGGTGATCGTCATCGGCTGCACGTCGGCCTGCGCGGCCGTCGCGCTGTTCGCGGTGTTCACCGACAACCTGCTCGGCGCGGCGGTGGCGGCGCTGGTGGCGGCCGCGGCGAGCGCGCTGGCGAAGGTCTCGCTGGACGCCTCCATCCAGGACGACCTGCCGCCGGAGTCGATCGCCTCCGGGTTCGGCCGGTCGGAGACGGTGCTACAGCTGAGCTGGGTGATCGGCGGCGCGGCGGGGGTGCTGCTGCCGACCGACTACTGGAAGGGCTTCGCGGTGGTGTCGGGAATACTCGTGCTGGGGCTGATCCAGACATTCCTCAGCTACCGCGGCCACAGCCTGCTGCCCGGCCTCGGCGGCAATCGGCCCCAGCACGCCGAACAAGAAGTCCCGGCGGCGCACACCGCGCGCGGGCAGACCACGACCAGCCGACCAGCGACGGGAGATCCGATCCGTGAGTGAGCCGAGCAGCTCCAGCCGACCGACCGAACCGGGGACGCGCTCGTGAGCCGCGGCCGGGGACGCCTGATCGCCGCGCTGGTGGGCGCGGGCCTGTTGCTGCTCGTCGCGGTGGTGGCGGGCACGGTGGCGCTGGCGGTGCGCGACGCGCCCGACCACGATCCCGAGATCACCGCCTACGCGCACGGCCGGGCGGTGACCGTGCCGCCCTACCAGTTCTGCGACCTGCGCCTGCTCGACGAGGAGCGGCTGGAGATGTCGAACTGCAGGCAGGGCGAGCCGGTCGAGCTGGAGGTGCCGCCCGGCTACCCGTTGCAGCTGTCGCTGCCGCGCGACATCGCCGACGCGCCGTGGCTGGCCTACCTGGTCTACGCGCTGCCCGACGACACCACCGTCACCGAGGTGATCAGCCACAAGGACCACCCGAAGGGCACGCCCGCGCTGACCATCGATTCCCAGCCCGCGCCGGAACTGCGTCTGGTGGGTGTGGAGATCCAGCTACCGGTGCCCGCGATCGACGAGTTCGGCCGCGAGACCACCGTCCCGCACGCGTCCTGGAGCATCAGCACCCAGCCGCGCGCGGGCGAGGCCGGCGATCAGTGATCCAGCTCCCGCGCGACGGCGCGCACGACCTCGGAAATGGTGCGCGCCGTCTTGCGGTCGGGGTAGCGACCCTTGCGCAGGTCCGGCTGCACCTTCGTCTCGAGCAGGGTGATCATGTCCTCGACCATGCCGTGTAGCTCGTCGGGCGTGCGGCGCGGGCCGGAGGGCTCCTTGCGGCCCCGGTCCTGGCCCTGCCGCAGCGACGGCGGCGCCTCGATGAGCTTGAGGCTCAGCGCCTGCGGGCCGCGACGGCCCGCGGCCATTCCGAACTCGACGCGCTGCCCCGGCTTGAGCCCTTCGACCCCTTCGGGGAGCGCCGAGGAGCGGACGTAGACGTCCTCACCCTCGTCCTGGGAAAGGAAGCCGAAGCCCTTTTCGACGTCGTACCACTTAACCCTGCCGGTCGGCACTGCGCTCACCCGTTCATCGTTCGACACTCGAACCCATCTGGTCCGAGCACATCCGTCTGCTCGAAGCCACCGCGCGAGAGCCGCGCGGGACAACTTCGGCCAGTTTGCAAAAGAACGCGCCCCACAAGCGGTGCAGGACGCGATCGGTGTCGAGTCTACCCCGGTGGCGATACGCCGAGCACATCAGTTTTACGGTGCTGCGGTGACGAACTCTCGACAGTCGGCCACCTGGTTGCTCAAGCTGGCGCTCACCCTGTTCACCGTCGGCCTGGTGGCGATCATCGCGATCTTCCTGACCCCGATCCTCACCGACGGCGAGCCGGGCCTGTGGCTGTATCTGACGGCCATGCTGACCCCGCTGGGTTTCCTCTGCGCGATCGTGTTCGCGCTGTGGTCGGGCCGCCGCGCCCGCTGAAGGCCGCCCTCCGGGATACCCGCGCGGTGATCGTTACCGATCGTATTGTGATCCTCCTCACATAACGGCGAGGTAACGGCGCGGGCACGGCGGCGCAAGGCCCGCCAGACCCCACTTCTAGCTGCGCAGACGCCCTCCGTGAGCGTCCGATAACGCCCTGAGACCGGTCCGTACACGCCGGTTACCAAATAGTGATTTTTCGCGGCGATCGTCGTACGGTCTATCCCAGCCGGGGACACCCGGCACCACCGGCCCGCCGCACCGAACCTCGCCCCGCGGGTACCGGACCCCGACGGAGCCAGGGGCGAGGGCGGGACGGACGACCTCTCAGTCCGAACCCGAGCGAATCCTCGCAGGTGCGTACGAGAGGAAGACACCCGATATGAGTGGACGCCATCGCAAGCCGACCTCCACCGGGCGCACCGTTGCGAAGGTCGCCGTCACCGGCGCGATCTTCGGCACCGCCAGTGCCGCCCTCGCCGGAAACGCCAGCGCGGCTCCCGACTCCGACTGGGATCGCCTCGCGCAGTGTGAAGCAGGCGGCAACTGGGCCATCAACACCGGCAACGGTTACCACGGCGGCCTGCAGTTCTCGCCGAGCACCTGGACCGCCCACGGCGGCCAGCAGTACGCACCCACCGCCAACCAGGCCACCCGCGAAGAGCAGATCGCGGTCGCCGAGAAGGTGCTCGCCTCGCAGGGCTGGGGCGCCTGGCCGTCCTGCTCGGCCGCGCTCGGCCTGAAGAGCAGCGCCACCCCGCGTGAGGTGCCCAGCGCCCCCGAGACCCCGCGCTGGAACCCCGCGCAGCCCGCACCGCAGGCCGTGCCCGACGCCAACCAGGAACTGTTCCAGGCCGTCGACCGCGCCATCGCCACCGTGCAGCAGCAGGGCGTGCAGATCCCGCAGCCCGCGCTGGACTTCTTCAACGCCGCCAAGGCCAACAACGTGCAGCTCGACCCGCACGTGGTCAACTTCTTCGAGGCGAACAAGGGCCTGCTGCCCTCGTAATCCTCCCCCGAACACGAATCAGGCCCCCGCCTTTCGAGGCGGGGGCCTGATTCGTATCCGCGACACGCGCCCCGGATCAGCGGTTGATCACCGTGTAGGGGTGCCGGTACGGCAACTGCTCGGCGGGCACCGGGAATTCGGTGTCCTCCCCGAAGGGTGAGAGATTGCCTGCCCGGCTGGCGGCAAGCTCGGTGACCGCATGGTCCCCGTCCGCCACCTTCGGCCAACCGTTGTCCACATAGGGCTTCTTCGATTTGTTCACCACAAGGTCATTCTGACATGGGCAGAATCCGCCGCGCCGCCGGAGCGCGACCGAGCGGGTCGTAGGCTGGTCAGGATGAGCGCGACCGATTCACTGGCGGGATGGCTGGGATCCCGGAGCGATGCCCGACTGGTGGCGCTGCTGCAGCTGCGGCCGGATCTGGCGGTGCCGTTGCCCTCCTCGATGACGGTGCTGGCGGCCAGGGCCGAACAGCGCGCGTCGGTGTTGCGGGCGACCGAGGAGCTGGACACCCTCGACTTCGCGATCATCGAGAGCCTGGCCGTGCACGGCACCCGGCAAGCCCCCGGCGACGGCACCCCGCTCACCCGTAAGGCGCTGCACGCGCACCTGAAAGGACGGGCGACGAAGGCGGCGGTGGATGCCGCGCTCGAACGCCTCACCGACCGCGCCCTGGTGTGGACCGACGGCGAGGCCCTGCACCTGGTGCCCGCCGCGGCCGAGGCGCTGCCGTGGCCGATGGGCAGTGCCACCGAACTCTCCGACGCGCTCACCGAGCCCGAGGTGCACGCCGCGCTGGCCGAGATCACCCCGCCCGAGCGCGCGCTGCTGGACAAGCTGGCCACCACCGGTCCGCGCGGGCGCACCCGCGATGCCGCGCCCGACGCGCCCACGGACCGCCCGGTGCCGCGGCTGCTGGCGCGCGGGCTGCTGCGCCGGGTGGACGACGAGACCGTCGAGCTGCCCGTCACGGTCGGGCAGCTCCTGCGCCGGGAACCGGTCACCGCGCCGAGCGTGCTCACCCCGCCGAAGCCGCCGTCGACCAAGTACACTCCCGCCGAGGTCAACGCGGTGGCCGCCGGCGAGGTCGGCGAGCTGCTGCGGCACTGCGCCGACATCCTGGCCGCGCTGAGCGAGTCGCCCGCGCCCGCACTCCGGGCGGGCGGTCTCGGGGTGCGGGAACTGCGCCGCATCGCCAAGCAGACCGGCATCGACGAGACCCGCGCCGGATTGCTGGTCGAGGTGCTGGCCGCGGCGAAACTGATCGAGAAGGGCATCCCCGAGCCGCCCCCGGACATCGATTCCGTGGACGACTTCTGGGCGCCGACCCCGGCGTCGGACGGCTGGCTGGAAAGCCCGCCCGCCCGGCGCTGGACGGTGCTGGCGATGGTCTGGCTGGATCTGGACCGGATGCCGTGGATGATCGGCATGCGCGACACCAACGACAAGCCGCTGGCGGCCCTGTCGGTGGAGTTACGGGTGCCGCACGCGCCGCGCGACCGCAGGGCGATTCTCGGGCTGCTGGCCGAGCAACCGACGGGCACCGCGCTCGATCCTGCGGATCTGGGCCGGGTGCTGGCCTGGCGGCAGCCGCGGCGGCGCAGGCAGTTCCGACGCGAGGCGGTCGAGCACACCCTCGCCGAGGCGGCAGCGCTCGGCTTGCTCGGCCGTGGCGCGCTCGCCTCCCCCGCCCGTGCCCTGCTGCACGGCGCGGCCACCAGCGCCGCCGACGCCGAGGCCGAGATGGCGGCGGCACTGCCCGAGCCGGTGGACCACGTGCTGGTGCAGGCCGACCTGACGGTGGTCGCGCCCGGCCCGCTGGTGCCCGAGCTGGCCCAGCGCATCGCCCTGGTCGCCGACGTCGAATCTGCGGGCGCGGCAACCGTCTACCGCATCGGCGAGAGTTCGGTGCGGCGCGCGCTCGACGCCGGGTTGACGGCCGCGGAACTGCACGCGCTGTTCGCCACCCATTCGCGCACGCCCGTACCGCAGGCGCTGACCTACCTGATCGATGACGTCGCCCGCCGCCACGGCCAGCTGCGGGCGGGCATGGCGCAGTCGTTCGTGCGCAGCGACGATCCGGCGCTGCTGGCCCAGGTGCTGTCCGCACCGGTGGCGGGCGTGCTCGCACTGCGGGCCGTCGCGCCGACGGTCGCCATCTCCCAGGCCCCGCTCGGCGAGGTGCTCGAACAACTGCGCGCCGCGGGTTTCGCACCGGCGGGCGAGGATTCGGCGGGCGGGATCGTCGACCTGCGCCCGCGCGGTGCCCGCATCGCGACCCGGCCGAACGCGCGGCAGAGCTACCGGCCGAATCCGCCCACCACCGAACAACTCGAACTGCTGGTGGCCGAACTGCGCGCGGGCGAGCGCGCGGCGAGTGCCCGCGCGGCCCGGTCGGTGCGCACCGACGGCACCAGGACGAGCACGGCCGCCACACTCGCGCTGCTGCAGTTGGCGGCGCGGGTGCGGCGGCCGGTGAACATCGGCTACGTCGACGCGCAGGGCGTCGCGTCCCAGCGGGTGGTCGAGCCGTTGAAGGTCGGCAACGGCCAGCTCGACGCGCTCGATCCGGTGACCGGCACGGTCCGGCACTTCACGTTGCACCGGATCGCGTCGGTCGCCCTGCTGGAGTGACTCGTGCGCCGGATCGCCTCAGGCGCTGGAGTGTCTCAGGCGTTCGGCTTGCCGAGGCAGAACAGGGTCTTGGGGTCGGAGACGACGAGGAATTCGTCGCCGCTCTCGCAGAGCAGTTCGTCGGTCTGGCCGTCGATGCGCTGCAACACCTTGAAGGTCGCCTCGGTCGACGAGCAGTCCACCCACATGTACGGCGAGGTGCTGACGTCGTTGTAGCAGTTGTCCTGCGCGAAGTTCGGGGCCAGGCACATGAAGGTGGTGCCGCCGCTGGGCAGCTGCTCGGTGTAGCTGGTGTACTCGTTCGACGCGCACTGGGTGGCCTCGTCGAAGGTCTGGTGCACCTTGTACACGGCCTTGGGCGAGGAGCAGTCGATGGGCTCGCCTTCGGTGGCCGTCGGTGAGTTGTCGGTGATGTTGATGCAGTCACCGACCTTCGTCTTGGCGACGTCGGATTTCGTCGCGTCATCGATCACCGAACAGCCGCTCATCGCCACCGCGAGGGCGGCCGCCGCCAGGAGGGCGAGCACGAGCCGTGCCAGCAGCCTCGTTCCTGGGAACTTCACGTGGAAACCTCTCTCACCGAAAGCGTTCACGCTGGTCGTGAACGCGGAGTGAGGATACCCTGACCCCGGCCCGGCCTCAGATGCTCAGTCCGTACATCCCCAGCAGGGACAGGCCGAGCACGCGCGGAAGCAGCTGGCCGAGCAATTGGTATCCGAAGTAATCCACTGACAAAGCCTTTCGCAGAACGTCCACTATGTGGACGTATGTCCAATTCTTGGACTGTGTCGTCGCCCGGAGCCGGGTCGTTACGCTTGGCAAGTATGACGCTCGAAGACGTCGCCGTCGACTTGTACGGGATCGACCCGTCCGAGTTCGTCGCCGCCCGCGCCGAGCGGGTCGCCGCGGCCAAGAAGGCGGGCGACAAGCAGCTCGCCGCCGCCATCGGCAAGCTGCGCAAGCCCACCGTCACCGCCTGGACGGTGAATCTGCTGGCCAGGACGGTTCCCGACGAGGTGAACGCGCTGCTCGCCCTCGGGGACGCACTGCGCAAGGCGCAGCGGGAACTGTCCGGCGACCAGCTGCGCGCCCTCACCGCACAGCGCCAGCAGGTGGTCTCCGCGCTGGCCCGCCGCGCCGGTGCCATCGCCGAGGAGCACGGAAAGTCCGTGGGCGAGAACGTTCTTCGCGAGGTCACCCAGACCCTGACCGCGGCACTGGCCGATGCCGAGGTCGCCGAGCAGGTACGCAGCGGCACGCTCGCCACCGCCGCCAGCTACGAGGGTTTCGGCCCGGCGGGCCCGGAGCTGGTGGCGCTGGACGGGGGCGCGTCCCCGAAGACCGAGCGCCGCACCGGTTCTCGCGACCGCGAGCCCGCGCGCCGCGACACCGGGAGCGAGGGCGGCACCCGGGCCGAGCGGAAGGCGCGCGACGCGCAGCGCAAGGCGCGCGAGGCCGAGGAAGCCGCGCGGCGCGAACTCGACGAGGCCCGCCAGGAACTCGACGACGCGCTCGAGGCCGTGGAATCCGCCCGCACCGCACTGGATTCGGCCAAAGCCGAGGCCGAGCAGGCCGCGCGCACGCTGGCCGACGACGAGGCCAGGATCGAGGAACTGCGCGCCGAACTCGAACGCGCCGAACAGCAGCGACAGTTCGCCCGCACCGCCGATCGCGCCGCGCAGGACGAACTCCGCACCGCCCAGCGGCAATTCGATCGGGTCGAGCGCTGGGCGCGGCGGGCGCGCGCCCGCGTGGAGGACCTGTCCTAGCCGTGCCCGACCGTGGTCGGCGCACCGGTCCGCTCAGCGGTCCGGCGTGCCCAGCGTCCCCGGATAGAGGTATTCCGCCGGTGGCGGCGCGGTGTCGTTCAGCCAGGCGGTGAAGAAGCCGGTCAGGTCGGTGGCGCTCTTCGACTGCAGGAAGGTGCGCAGTTCCGGCATGGACGCGTTGCCGTAGGCGTGGGTGGCGAGGAATTCGCGCAGCGCGGGGAAGAACACCTCGTCCCCGAGCTGTCTGCGCAGCGCGTGCAGGAACAGCGGCCCGCGATAGTAGACCGAGGTGAATTCCCGCCCCGCGCCGGGATTCTCCAGGGGGATCTCCCAGAATCGTGGAGTGTCGTGGAACTCGGCGACGGTCTCGCGATAGCGGGCGTCCACGTCCACGCCGTCCATCCGCTCCGGCCACAGATAGTCGGCGGTGTAGCTGGCGAAGCACTCGTTGAGACAGATGTCCGACCAGGACCGCACCGACACCGAATCGCCCCACCACTGGTGTGCGATCTCGTGCACCACCGTGGCCAGGTCGGTCCACGGCGCGTACACCGGACGGGTCTGGGTCTCCAGCGAGAACGACAGGTCGGCGTCGACGTAGATGCCGCCCGCCGCGTCGAACGGGTAGGGCCCGAACAGTTCCTCGGTGAAATCGAGGATCTCCGGCAGCCGCTGCTCGGTCGCCCGGTTGCGCTCGGCCGCCGGGGCGAACGCGCTCAGAATCGGGGTGCCGTTCGCACGGGCCTGTTCCAGGAACGAGAACCGGTCGATCGCGATCGTGGTGAGGTAGCCGATCACCGGGTACGCGGATGCCCAGCCGACCGTGCGTGACCCGTCCCGGACGGTGTTCTCGGTGCGCACTCCGTTCGACACCACCTCCCACTCGGCGGGGACGGTGGCGTGCAACGCGAAGGTGGCCTTGTCGCGCGGCGTGTCGTTGAGCGGGTACCAGGTGCTCGCCGAATGCGGCTGGCCCGCGGCGAACGCACCGCCGCTCGGCGTGAGCGTCCACCCCGCGCCCGCGGTGTCGGCGGCCGGTCCGGCGTAGTGCACGGTCACGGTGAACGGGAGGCCGGGCAGCAACGGCAGCAGTGGCGTGACGGTCAGTTCGTGCTCGCCGTGCCGCTCGAAGGCCGCGGGCTGGTTGTTCACCGTCACCGCATCGACCGGCGGACCGCTGTAGTCGAGGTTGAAGGCGCGCAGTAGCTGGGTGGCGACCGCGTCGATGCGGGCGGTGCCGTCGAGCCACCGGCTGGGCGGGTCGTAGCCGATGCGCACGTCGTAGTGGCGCACGTCGTAGCCGCCGTTGCCGTCGAGCGGATAGTAGGGGTCGTCCAGCCCGGGCGCCCCGACGAACGGATCGGCCCCGGCCGGGGCCGCGCCCGTACCCGTCAGCACCAGCCCCAGCGTCGCGACACCCGCGAGAACCGCCCAGCGCACCCGCCACCACCCCTTCCGACCGTGCCCCGCGCCGGTGCGGTCGCACCGGCTCGACCAGCACGGTAGCGGGTTCACTTCGCGGTACCGGTCAACGCCACCGACGCGCCGAGGCCGACGATCATCGCTCCCCCCGCGCCGCCGACAGCTTCCAGCCGGCGCGGCGAGCGCGCGAACCAGGACCGCGCCGAGGCCGCCAGCAACGCCCAGGCGCTGTCGGAGACCAGTGCGATCGTCAGGAACACCGCGCCGAGGATCAGGAACTGAACCGGCAGCGAACCCGCGGGATCGGCGAACTGCGGCAGCACGGCCGAGAAGAACACGATGGCTTTGGGATTGGTCACCCCGACGAGCACGCTCTGGCGGAACACCCGCGCATCGGGGCAGGCCGCGACCGGCGCGCCGAGCGCGGTGTGCAGCGCCTTGCGCTCACGAATGGCCTGCACGCCCAGGTGGATCAGGTAGAGCGCGCCCGCGATCTTCACCACCGTCAGCGCGACCGCCGAGGCGGCCAGCACGGTGCCGAGCCCGACCGCGACGACCAGCAGGCACACCAGCACGCCCGCGGCGTGCCCGACCACCGACACCAGCGCGGCACGGCGGCCGAGGGCCAGTGCCCGGCCGATCGCGAACAGCACGCCCGGACCGGGGATCACCACGATGAGGGTGGCCGCCGCCGTGAAGGCCAGGAGGTTCGCCACGGGCACCATCTGCCCATGATGCCGCACCGGCGGCGGTCAGGAACCGAGGTCGGGCAGATACCGGTTGTCCAGCAGCAGGCGCTTGGCCGCGGTGCGGCGCACCCGTTCGGCGAGATCCAGGTTTTCGGTGAGCAGCCGCCATTCGACTTCGGTGATGGCGGCGCGGGCCCTGTCGATCACCGCGGGGTCCCTGGTGGCCCAGGCGATCGGCATCGCGCTGACCGACTGCCTGCGCTCCCCCACCCGGCGCGGCGCGCCGTCGGTGCGCACGGTCACGGCGGGCACCCGCTCCCCGCGCCGCTTCGCGTGCCCCGGCAACTCGCGGACCTTGCGGGTGACCAGGGCGTAGCGCGGATCGGCCGCGTCCGGCCCGGAGACGTCGACCAGCGCCAACAGCACCAGGGCGCGCGGGCGGGTCTGCGAGACCACCGCGGGCACGAGTTCCCCCTCGGCGTAGAGCCGTTCGATGCCGAACCGGTGCGGCGCCCACAGCGCCACCCACAGCGCCGTGACCGCGCACAGGGCGAAGGCCACGGCCAGCAGGTAGGACCACGGGTGGTCGAGCCGGATCAGACCGGCGGTGATCAGCGCCGCCGCGATCGCGGTGGCGATCGCGAGCACGCGCCTGCGACGCATGGCGGCGAGCACTTCGTTCACCGCGTGTGCATGTCCGCGGTCCACCGCGAATTCGAAGCGTCGCACGTACCCTTCCTAGCACACGTTGCGGAGGATTTGCCTCCGCTTATCCGATGGCGGGGCCGAGCAAATCGTCGGCATCGGTGATGCGGTAGGCGTAGCCCTGTTCGGCGAGGAAACGCTGGCGATGCGCGGCGTATTCGGCGTCGAGCGTGTCGCGGGCGACCACCGAGTAGAAGTGCGCCTGACCGCCGTCGTGCTTGGGCCGCAACAGCCGGCCCAGGCGCTGCGCCTCTTCCTGCCGGGAACCGAAGGTGCCCGAAACCTGCACGGCCACCGAGGCTTCCGGCAGGTCGATGGAGAAGTTGGCCACCTTGCTCACCACCAGCACCGGGATCTCGCCGCGCCGGAAGGCGTCGAAGAGCGCCTCGCGCTCCTTGTTCTTCGTCGACCCCTGGATCACCGGAGCGTCCAGCGCCGCGCCCAGTTCCTCGAGCTGCTCGAGATAGGCGCCGATCACCAGGGTGGGCGCATCCGGATGCTTGGCCAGAATCGACTCGACCACGGGGATCTTGGTGCGCGCGGTGGAGCACAGCTTGTACCGCTCCTCCGGCTCGGCGGTGGCGTAGGCCATGCGCTCGGCGTCGGTGAGGGTCACCCGCACCTCGATGCACTCCGCGGGCGCGATCCAGCCCTGCGCCTCGATGTCCTTCCACGGCGCGTCGTACCGCTTGGGCCCGATGAGGGAGAACACATCGCCCTCGCGACCGTCCTCCCGCACCAGGGTGGCGGTCAGGCCGAGCCTGCGCCGGGACTGCAGGTCGGCGGTCATCCGGAAGACCGGGGCGGGCAGCAGGTGCACCTCGTCGTAGATGACCAGGCCCCAGTCCCGGCTGTCGAACAGCTCCAGGTGCTTGTACTCGCCCTTGGTGCGGCGGGTGATCACCTGGTAGGTGGCGATGGTGACCGGGCGGATCTCCTTGCGTTCACCGGAGTACTCGCCGATCTCGTCCTCGGTGAGCGAGGTACGCGCCAGCAACTCGCGCCGCCACTGCCTGCCCGCGACGGTGTTGGTGACCAGGATCAGCGTGGTCGCCTTGGCCTTGGCCATGGCCGCCGCGCCGACCATCGTCTTGCCCGCGCCGCACGGCAACACCACCACGCCCGAGCCGCCCGCCCAGAACGAGTCGGCGGCCATCTCCTGGTAGTCGCGCAGCTTCCAGTGCCCGCCCTCGTAGTCCAGTTCGATCGGATGCGCTTCGCCGTCGACGTAACCGGCCAGGTCCTCGGCGGGCCAGCCGATCTTGAGCAGCATCTGCTTGATGCGGCCGCGTTCGGAGGGGTGCACGGCCACGGTGTCGTCATCGATGCGGGCGCCGAGCATCGGCGCGATCTTCTTGTGCCGCAGCACCTCTTCCAGCACCGCGCGATCCAGGCTGACCAGGGTCAACCCATGCGCGGGATGCTTGACCAGCTGCAACCGGCCGTAGCGGGCCATCGTGTCGACGATGTCGACCAGCAGCGGCTGCGGCACCGCGTAGCGGGAGTAGCTGACCAGCGCGTCGACCACCTGCTCGGCGTCGTGCCCGGCCGCGCGCGCGTTCCACAGCGCCAGCGGCGTGATGCGGTAGGTGTGCACGTGCTCGGGGGCGCGCTCGAGCTCGGCGAACGGCGCGATCGCCTGCCGGGCCATATCGGCCGACTCGTGGTCGACCTCGAGCAGCAGGGTCTTGTCGCTCTGCACGATCAGCGGACCGTCGGTCACAGTCTCTCCTCGTCGTCGGCACGCCGGGCAGGGTCGGCCCGCGCACTCGTGATTCGCCGCCCATTGTCCCCGACCCCACCGACAGGCCCCGCGGCACACTCTCCCCTCTCCAGCGTCCGACGTGCGCGTTTTGTTCCGCGGGCCAGAGATGCGCGGGCCAGAGATGCGCGAGCCGGGATGCTCGGTCCAGACATGCGCGGGCCGGGAATGCGCGGTCCAGCGATGTCCGACTGGACCGAGACGGGCACCACCGGGCCGGGCCAGGATCGAGACATGATCGAGAGTGCGGCGGTGCTCGGTGTCGCGGCGGCGGCGCTGGCGATGGTCCTCACGCCGGGACCGAACATGATGTACCTGGTGTCGCGGACCGTGGCGCAGGGCAGGCGGGCCGGGCTGGTGTCGCTCGGCGGTGTCGCGGCGGGATTCGCGGTCTATCTCGCGGCCGCCACCGCCGGCCTGACCGCCGTCTTCGCCCTGGTGCCCGGCCTGTACCTGGCGGTGAAGCTGGCCGGCGCGGCCTACCTGCTGTGGCTGGCGTGGCGGGCGCTGCGTCCCGGCGGCGCCTCGGTGTTCGAGCCCGCCGACCTGCCCGCCGACCCGGCCCGCAGGCTGTTCACCATGGGCCTGGTCACCAACCTGCTCAATCCCAAGATCGCCGTGATGTACATGGCGCTCATCCCGCAGTTCGTGGTGCCCGCCCGCGGTCATCTCTGGTTGCAGAGCCTGAGCCTGGGCGCCGTCCAGATCACCGTCGCCCTGGCCGTCAACGCCCTCATCGTCCTCGGCGCAGGCACCCTCGTGGCCTTCCTCACCCGCCGCCCCGCCTGGCTGCGCACCCAGCGCTACCTGATGGGCACCGCCCTGGCCGGCGTCGCCGTCGCCCTCGTCACCGACCGCACCCGCCCGACCCCCGCATAACACCGGTCCGGGCACCGCCGCGAGCCCACCCGCGGCGGTGCCCGGACCGCGGCTGTCGACGCGCGACGTCGCGCGTTACCGGACCTACCGCCCGCGACTGCCGTCGATCGCTCCCGACGGCGCCGAGCCCGGCACCTGATCCCGATCAGGCGGGGGCGGCGAGGCGGTAGGTGAGCATGGCGAACTGGCCGACGGTGGTGGACTTGGTCAGGGTGAGGCGGTCGGCGAGGATGCGGCGGGGCAGGAGGGGTGCGCCCGCGCCGAGGGTGACGGGGGCGTAGGCGAGGATCAGTTCGTCGAGCAGACCCGCGTCGGCGAACTGGCCCGCCAGATCCCCGCCGCCGACCACCCAGATGTTGGCCCCGCCCGCGGCCTCGCGCATGCGCTCGTGGACGGGCCGCACGTCCTCGGCGACGAAATGCAGGTTCGCGCCGGGAACGCGCGGCAGCTCGCGGTGGGTGAACACCCAGCAGGGCGTGTCACCGTAGCTCTTCACCCAGTTCTCCGGCGCGTCGTTGGCCAGGATCCATTCGTAGGTGGTGGCGCCCATGCACATCGCACCGACCCCGGCGAAGAACGTCTCGGTCTCGGCCTCGGCGTCCCCCGCACCCGGCACGGCGAACAGCCAGCTCAGCGAATTGTCCGAATCGGCGAGGAAGCCGTCGAGGGTGGTGGCGGTGTAGAACTGCGTCGTCGTCATGCAGCGATCGTCGCAGCAAAACCTGACAACGAGCGGCAAGGTTTTCAGCCGACTCGCGCGCCCGCCCGCAGCCGCCGCACGCCCTCGTCGAGGGTCCGGTCCTGCTTGCAGAAGGTGAAGCGCACCAGGTGGTTCCAGGCGGCGGTGTCGTCGGCGAACACACTCACCGGCACCGCCGCCACCCCCAGCGTGCCGGGCAGGGCGCGGCAGAACGCGAGTCCGTCGGCGGTGCCGAGCGGGGTGACGTCGGCGCACACGAAGTACCCGCCCCCGCTCGCGCGCACCCCGAAGCCGGTCTCGGCCAGCGCCGCCGACAGCCGGATCCGCTTGTCCGACAGCGATTCCCGCATCCGGGCCACCCACTCCTGCTCCTCGGTGAGCGCATGCGCGACGGCGGGCTGGAACGGTCCGCCGCCGACGAAGGTGAGGAACTGTTTGGCGGCCAGCACGGCATCCACCAGGTAGGCGGGCGCGCAGACCCAGCCGATCTTCCAGCCGGTCACGTTGAAGGTCTTGGCCGCGCTGCTGACCACGATGGTGCGCTCGGCCATGCCGGGCAGCGTGGCCAGGCTGATGTGCTCGTTGTCGTCGTAGACCAGGTGCTCGTACACCTCGTCGGTGAGCACGAGCAGGTCGTGCTCGCGGGCCAGTTCGGCGATCGCCGTCAGGTCGGCGCGGCCGAGCACGGTGCCGGTCGGGTTGTGCGGGGAGTTGACCACGAGCATCCGGGTGCGCGGTGTGACGGCCGCGCGCAGGCTGTCGAGGTCGAGCACGAAGCGGTCGCCGTCGGCGACCAGGTGGGCGGTGCGGCGGTGGGCACCCGCCAGCGCGACGGCGGCGGCGTAGGAGTCGTAGTAGGGCTCGATGAGCACCACCTCCTGGCCGGGTTCGACCAGCCCGAGCAGGGCGGCGCTGATCGCCTCGGTCGCGCCGACCGTCACCAGCACCTCGGTGTCGGGGTCGTACTCGGTGCCGTAACGGCGGGCGCGGTCGGCCGCGATCGCCCGGCGCAGCACCGGCATGCCGCGGCCCGGCGGGTACTGGTTGACGCCGTCGGCGATGGCCTGCCGTGCCACCTCGAGCATCCCGGCGGGGCCGTCGGTGTCCGGGAAGCCCTGGCCGAGGTTCACCGCCTCGTGCCGGACCGCGAGTTCGGTCATCTCGGCGAAGATCGTGGAGGCGAAGGGGCGCAGGCGCTCGACCGTGGCGGGGCGTGAGGGCATATCCGGAGGGTAGTCGGGTTAGCCGGGCGATCGCCAAAGTTGCGAACAGATAGCGAAAGGCTATATTTCACATTCAATTTCGCGCTTCTACCTGCGCTGTTGTGGATTGACCGAGCGACAGCTAGCCTCTGCGTGTTCTACCTCACAACACAGCCGCCGCCCCGGCGGCGGTGCATCGAAAGGGGCGCACATGGCCGCCTATCTCGACCTGTTGCTGCATCCGGCCGCGTCGGAGGTCGCCGGAACGGTACTCGGTCTGGTTCGCGAAGTGGCGCACGATCTGATCGCGGGCACCGGTGACTGGTTCACCGGCTCCTCCACCGGAGACGCGGGCCTGGGCTCGTCCACCCCCGACGGCGGTGTCGGCTCCTCGACCGGTGACTGGTTCACCGGCTCGAGCTACCCGTGATCCTTCCCGAACGAGCCGGACGACGGTGCCGCACGGAGTTCTTCGTGCGGCACCGTCGCCGTTTCCCGGTCAGGACGGCCTCGCCCGCACCGCCAGCAGCGCACCACGCGTGCGGACCTCGGACCCGAAACCCGCCGCGGCCAGATGCTCGACGAGCCGGTCGGCGGACGGAACCGGGCCCTCCGACACCACGCCGTAGCCGTAACCGAGCAGCAGCGAACCACCTGGCGCGAGCAACGCGCGGATCAACGCGAGCTCGGCACTCGCCCGGGTGGTCCAGAACAGGTTGACGTTCACCGCGAGAATCCGGTCGAAACCCGCGGGCGCGTCGAAGTCGGCGCGGACCCGGCCGGCGTCGAGGGCACGGAAGTCGAGGTGCGCCACCGTGATCCGGCCCGACTCGATGGCGGCGGCGTACCTGCGGGCGGCGCGGTCGACCGCGCTGGCCGACCGATCGATGCCGACGACCCGCCCCCGAACCAGCCGCCGCGCCAGCTCCCCCAGCGAGGCCCCGGATCCGGGGCCGATCTCGAGCACCAGATCACCCTCGCCGAGGTCGAGCATCTCGGCGAACCAGCCGAACCGCTCGTCGCCCATCGCGCGAGGCTAGCGCGCCGCGACGGCCTCGGCCAGGCGGTCGAGCTGTGCGGCGGTGGTCTCCCAGTCCAGGCAGGCGTCGGTGATCGACTGGCCGTAGACCAGATCCGCCGACCGGCCGAGGGTGAGGTCCTGGCGGCCCGCCACCAGGAAGCTCTCCAGCATCACGCCGACGACCTCGCGCTCACCGCCCGCGATCCGCTCGGCGATGTCGGCCACCACGTCGACCTGCTTGTTGTGGTCCTTGTTGCTGTTGCCGTGGCTGGCGTCCACGACGACCCGGCGCGCCAGCCCGGCCTTCTCCAGCCGCAGGCACGCCTCGGCCACCGAGGCCGCGTCGTAGTTGGTGCCGTTGCTGCCGCCGCGCAGGATGACGTGGCAGTCCGGGTTGCCGGTGGTGCGGATCAGCGCGGCGCGCCCGTCGAGATCGGTACCGGGGAAGACGTGGCTGGCCGCGGCCGCGCGCACACCGTCGACCGCGACCTGGACGTCACCGTCGGTGCCGTTCTTGATGCCGACCGGCATGGACAGCGCGCTGCTGAGCTGGCGGTGCACCTGGCTGGCCGCGGTGCGCGCGCCGATCGCGCCGTAGGACACCAGATCGGCGATGTACTGCGGGGTGATCGGATCGAGGAACTCGCACGCGACCGGCAGGCCGAGCGCGGTGATGTCGACCAGCAGCTTGCGGCCGATGCCCAGACCGGTGTTGACATCGAAGGAGCCGTCCAGGTGCGGATCGTTGACCAGGCCCTTCCAGCCCAGGCTGGTGCGCGGCTTCTCGAAGTACACCCGCATCACCACGTGCAGGCGGTCGTCGAGTTCGGCGGCCTTGGCGGCCAGGCGCCGGGCGTAGTCGAGGGCGGCGGCGGGGTCGTGCACCGAGCACGGGCCCACGATCACCATCAGGCGGTCGTCGGTGCCGTCGAGCACCTCGACGGTGGCCTTACGGCCCGCCCGGACGGTATCGGCGAGGTCGTCGGTGATCGGGTGCACCATGCGCACCTCGGCGGGCGAGCGCAACGGGCTCACCGACAGGGTGCGCTGGTCGTCGAGATCGGAATGCCGCGCGTCGACATCGGCTGCGGTAGTCATCGTGTGTCGGTTTCCTTTTCGTCAGGCCGACCCACGGAAGATTGCGAACACCGTCGAGCCGGTCCATCATCCGGCTCGGGGTGGAAGAGTCAGCGCATGTGGTTGCCGCAGACCGACCCACCCAGGGCCGGCTTGCTAAACCAGAAATACGCGCGCTGCACGACGAAGACTGTACCAGGCACAGGCAGCCGGGTGACGCGGGGGCCAACGGAGGACGCCGATGGCCCCCGCGAATTCACCCTCAGGCAGTGCCCGATGTCGCCCGAGCGACGCTCACGCGAACTGCCCCGGCACGTATCCGCCCGCGGGGGTGCGGGTGATGACGTTGATCCGGTTGTAGGCGTTGATCAGTGCGACGACCATGATCAGGCCCGCGATCTGATCGTCGTCGTAGTGCTTGCGCACCTGCGCCCAGGTCTCGTCGGACACGCCCTGGTGGGCGTCGGCGAGCCGGGCCGACTCCTCGGCGAAGGCCAGCGCCGCCCGCTCGGCCTCGGTGAACACCGTCGCCTCCCGCCAGGCGGCGACCAGGTTGAGCCGCACCGGATCCTCGCCCTCGTGCACCGCGTCCTTGTAGTGCATGTCGACACAGAACCCGCAGCCGTTGACCTGGCTCACCCGCAGCAGCACCAGTTCCTGCGTCGACCGCGGCAGCGTGGTCTCCCCGACCACCATGCCCGCGTTGTTGATCCGCTTGATGAACTTCGCGCCGGCCTGCTGCCCCATGAAGTCGAACCGCTGTTCCATGACCTGCTCCTGTCACGTCTCCCGCCCGGTCCGTCACCGGGCGTGTATACCGAGACGACGACGTGGCCCGCCGGACTGTGACACCACGAATTGTGAGGCCCGTCACAGCAACCGGAGCGCGGTCAGTCGAACGAGTAGGTCACCCCGGTGAGCCGTTCCGACAACGCCCACAGCTCGCCGGCCACCCGCTCGTCGCGGGAGGCCTTGGTCGAGCCGCAGCGGCCCGGGTAGCCGCGCATGCCGCCGAGCCCGGTGGGGCCGTAGAAGGCGCCCGGCTCGACGGGCATGGTGGCCGCGAACAGTTCGGGCAGCGCGCCCATCTCCGCGGTCTGCGCGAGGATGCGGTTGCCCACGTTCATCACCGAATCGAGGAAAGTCTCGGTGTGCGACTGCAATTCGGTGGCCGCGTAGCCGGGGTGCGCGGCCACCGACAGGATGGGCGAGCCCGCCGCGCTGAGCCTGCGCTGCAATTCGTACGCGAACAGCAGATTGGCCAGCTTGGACTGACCGTAGGCGAGCCAGCGCTGGTAGCGGCGCCGCTCCCAGTTGAGATCGGCCAGGTCGATCCGGCCGACCGCGTGCGCGCCGCTGGACACCGTGACGACCCGGTCGGTGATCTTGTCCAGCAGCAGCCCGGTCAGCGCGAAGTGACCGAGATGATTGGTGCCGATCTGCATCTCGAAACCGTCCGCGGTGGTGCGGTGCGGCACCGCCATCACACCGGCGTTGTTGATCAGCACGTCCACCCGCTCGGTACCCGCGGCGAAGGCCCGCACCGAGGCCAGATCCGCCAGGTCCAGTTCGCGGACGGTGGCCCGCGCGCCGATCTCGGCGGCCACCTTCTCCGCCTTGGCGAGGTTGCGGCAGGCCAAGACGACGTCCGCGCCCGCCCGTGCCAGCGCGCGAGCGGCGACCGCGCCGAGCCCGCTGTTGGCCCCCGTGACGATGAACGTCCGACCGCTCTGATCCGGGATGTTCGCGGTGTCCCAACGGCTCATGCGGCGAGTGTAGCCCGCCGGGGTCCGCGCCGCCGAGGACTGAGATAGGGTTGCCTAACCAAATATCCGGACCTGTGAGGCAACCGTGACGACAACCACCGACCATCGGGACGGCTACGTGCCCTTCCCCGCCGAGACGGCCGAGGCGTACCGGGCCGCGGGCTATTGGACCGGCAGGCCGCTGGGCGACCTGTTGCGCGCCACCGCGAGCGCCCATCCCGGCCGCACCGCCCTGCTCACCGACGACGGCGCCCGCGACTACGCCTGGGTCGACGCCGAGGCCGACCGGATGGCCCACGGCCTGCTCGCGCTGGGCATCGCCCCGGGCGACCGGGTGGTCGTCCAGCTCCCCAACGTGCCCGAATTCCTCACCGTGCTGTTCGGTCTGCTCCGCGCCGGCATCATCCCGGTGCTGACCCTGCCCGCCCATCGCCGGGCCGAGATCGAGCACCTGGCCACGCTGTCGGAGGCCGTCGCCTACATCATCGCCGACCGGCAGGGCGATTTCGACTACCGCGAACTGGCCGCGACCGTGTGCGACAACGTCCCGAGCCTGCGGCACGTGCTCGTCCTCGGCGACGCGGGCCCGTTCACCGACCTGAGCGGCATTGCCCGCGACGGCGATTCGCTGCCCGAGATCGACCCGAGCGACATCGCGCTGATGCTGGTCTCCGGCGGCACCACCGGCCTGCCGAAGCTGATCGCGCGCACCCACGATGACTACGTCTACAACGCCACCGCCAGCGCCGAGCTCTGCGAACTCACCGCCGAGGACGTCTACCTGGCGACCCTGCCCGCCGCGCACAACTTCCCGCTGGCCTGCCCCGGCATCCTGGGCAGCGTGAGCGTCGGCGCGGCGGTCGCCTTCGTCACCGATCCCAGCCCGGAGAACGCCTTCGCCGTCATCGAGCGCCACCGGGTGACCGTCACCGCCGTGGTGCCGCCGCTGGCCCAGTTGTGGTGCGCGGCCGTGGAATGGGAGGAGGCCGACCTCGGTTCGCTGCGGCTGCTGCAGGTGGGCGGCGCGCGCCTGGCCGACGTGAACGCAAGGGAGGTCACCCCCGCGCTGGGCGCGACGTTGCAGCAGGTGTTCGGCATGGCCGAGGGCCTGCTCAACTACACCCGTCTCGACGACCCCGAGGATCTGATCTGCACCACGCAGGGCCGCCCGCTCTCCCCCGCCGACGAGGTGCGCGTCGTCGACGGCGAGGGCAACGACGTGGCGCCCGGCGAGGAGGGTGAGCTGCTGACCCGCGGCCCCTACACCATTCGCGGCTATTACCGCGCCCCCGAGCACAACGCCCGCGCGTTCACCCCCGACGGCTACTACCGCAGCGGGGACCTGGTGCGGGTGCTGCCGTCGGGACACCTGATCGTCTCCGGGCGGATCAAGGACGTCATCAACCGCGGCGGGGAGAACATCTCCTGCGACGAGCTCGAGGAGCACCTGCTCGCGTATCCCGCCGTGCGGCACGCGGCCGCGGTGGGGCTGCCCGATGCCGCCCTCGGCGAAAAGGTCTGCGCCGTGCTGGTCGTCGACGGTGACATGCCGAGTCTGGCGGAGGTCAAGAAGTTCCTGCTCGGCCGCGGCCTGGCCACCTTCAAGCTGCCCGACGTGCTGCGCCAGGCCGACACCCTGCCGCTCACCGCGGTCGGCAAGATCGACAAGAAGGTGCTGCGGGCCACCCAGTCCTGACACCCGTCGCCGAGGCCGACTCCTGAGACCGACGACGGGCGGCGCACCGGAAAGGTGCGCCGCCCGTTGTGGTTTCGCCGGTGTCGTCTTCGGGTGTCTCAGGCCTTGACCACGTAGGGCGCGATGCTGCCGAGCTTTTCGCAGGTCTCCTCGAATTCCCGCTCCGGCCGCGACTGCCCGACCACACCCGCGCCCGCGCGCAGCCACGCGCCCTCGGCGGTCTGGTAGACCGCCCGCAGCACCAGCGTCGCCTCCAGCGCGCCGGTGGTCGGCGAAACGGTCACCACCGCACCGGAGTACAGCCCGCGCGGTGCGCCGTCGAGCCGGAAGACCGAGTCGACGCCCTCGCGCTTGGGGATGCCCGACGCGGTGACCGACGGGAACAGCACTTCCAGGGCATCCCAGCTGGAGCGGTCGGCCGCGAGCCTGCCGCGCACGGTCGAGGCCAGGTGCTGCACGCTGCCGCGCTCGCGCACGGCCATGAAGTCCGACACCGCGGGGGTGCCCGGATCGGCGACCGCGCTGATCTCGGCGAAGGAGGTCTGCACCGAGATGGCGTGCTCCACGATCTCTTTCGGGTCGCTCACCAGGTCGGCGCGGGCGGCCATGTCGACCTCGTGGCCGCGGCCGAAGGCGCGGGTGCCCGCCAGCGGCTCGGTGGTGACCACCCGGTCCTCGTCGACGGAGGCGACCAGTTCGGGGCTGAAGCCCGCCGATTCCAGGCCACCCAGCCGCAGCAGGAACGAGCGCGCGGGCGTGTTGTTCGCGCGGCCGAGCCGGTAGGTGGCGGGCACGTCGACGGTGAAGGGCAGGTCGACCTTCCGCGACAGGATCACCTTCTGGTAGCGGCCCGCGCCGATCTCGGCGACCGCCTCGGCCACCCGGTCCCGATAGCCGGTGGGATCGATGCGCACGTCGATCGGATGCGGCTGCGGCAGCTCGGTGTCCTGGGCGGCCGCGATCAGATCGTGGATGTCGGCGGTCTCCGAGGGCGTCGCGCCGCCGATCCGCACGCCGGACTCGTCCACGACCACCTCGATGCGCGGAATCATCAGGTGCGCCAGCGAGGTCCGCTCGTCGACGTGGTCGGTGGCCGCGAGCGCCCACGCGCAGAACTCGAAACCGATCCAGCCGTAGGCCTTGGCCGAACCCGCGGGAAGCATGCCGAGCGCGCGGTCCAGGGCGCGCGCGGGCGAGCCCTCCCACCGCGACACCGTGGTCTCGCCTTCCCACGTGACCCGCAGTTCGCTGGCGTCGAGTTCGATGCTGCCGATCGGGTCGGCCGCGAACACCCATTGCCCGGGGCGCTCGTACATCACGTATTCGCCGAACCGGTCCGCCGACGCCAACCGGGACATCGCTGCCGCCGGATCGGTCACATACTCAACGCGCGAGCGCTCGTCCGTGGTCGACAACGATCCTCCAAAGGTTAAGCTGACCTAACTTGTGAGAGGTAAGGTTAGCATTACCTCGGTGTCGCACGGGTGTGCCCGGGACCACAGCGGAGACCGCGGCACGTCCCCGCAACGCACCCGCTCCGGCGAAGTCGCGGCGCGCGCGGGACCCGGCGCGCGACAATGGGGAGCCCGCCGGGATGCCCGGCACGGCAGACAGACACGGAGGCCCCCATGATCGATCACGCCGGCGTTCCCGACACCACGGACGCGGGGCCACGGTCGGTGGTGGCCCTGGTCGACGCGAGCTCCGGGGTGGAACGCGAGCTGATCGGCACCTGGGTGGCCGAGGGCGGCGTCGCCCGCGAATGCGGCACCGGCGCGCCCGTCACGCAACTCGATCTCGACGCGCAGGCCGTCGCCGCCCGGCTGGTCGGCCGCCGCGACGATCCGCTGGTGGTGCCGGTCCGGGTGCTGTGGCTACCGCCCGAACGCGACGGCGTGCGGCGGATGAGCTTCGCCGACCTGGCGCTGCTCACCAACCCGCGCAAGCCGAATCGGCTGGTGCAGCGGCGGTTGGTGCGCAAGGCGCCCGACCGCCACGTCATCCTGACCGGTCAGCCCGCCCGGCTGAGCGAATTGCGCGCCAACAACCCCGAAGCCGCCGCGCTGCACGCCGCGGGAACGAGCGAACCGTTCGCCCGCGCGATCGTGCGCGCCGCGGTGGTGGCACTGGAGCGGGCCGAGCGATCGATCATCGGCGACCGGTACAAGGTGCCGCGGCTGGTGGCCGAGGAGATCCTGGATTCACCGGACTTCCTCCGCAGGCTCGAACTGATCGCCGACCGGATCGGCGCCGATCCGCAGGAGGTGTACCGCCGCGCGGAGAAGGCGCTGCACGAACTGGTCGCCGCCCAATCCCGGTTCGTGTCGGACCTGTTCACCCAGGCCATGCGGCCGGTGCACGCCTCGACCTGGAAAGTCGACACCGACTCCTCCGGCCTGGCGCAGCTGCGCGCGCTCAACCGGCGGTATCCGCTGGTGTTCCTGCCCTCGCACCGCTCGTATGTGGACGCCTTTGTGCTCGGTGACGTGCTCGCCCGCAACGACTTCCCGCCCAACCACGTCATCGGCGGGGCGAACCTGCGGTTCTGGCCGATCGGGCCGATCGCCCGGCGCACCGGAACCGTGTTCATCCGCCGCAGTTTCGGCGACGACGAGGTCTACAAGGCCGTCGTCGAGGAGTACTTCGCCTACCTGTTGACCAAGCGCTTCAACATGGAGTGGTATTTCGAGGGTGGTCGGACCAGAACCGGCAAACTGCGCCCGCCCCGCTACGGCCTGTTGAACTACCTCGCCTCCGCGGTGCGCACCGACCGCATCGAAGACGTGATGCTGGTGCCGGTCTCGATCACCTACGAACGGCTCAACGAGCTCGGCGCCATCGCCACCGAACAACTGGGCGGCACCAAGAAACCCGAGGGCCTGACCTGGCTGGCCCGCTACATCCGCAGCCAGCAGCATTCGGCCGGGCACGTCTACGTGCGCTTCGGCGATCCGCTCTCCGCGCGTGAGCGGCTCGCCGCGCACGGTGACCCGCTGCACGCTCCGCCGCTCACCATCCCGCTGCACGGCGGCGACGGGCAGCAGGCGGGCGCGACACAGGCCGACGCCGAACTCGCCGACCGCGAGCGACGGGCCGTGCAGCGGTTGGCCTTCGAGGTCGCCGTCGGCATCAACAAGGTCACCCCGATCACGGTGAACGCACTGGTCACGCTGGCTCTGCTGGGGGTCGAGGAACGCGCGCTCACCCTCGGCGAGGTGCGCACCCTGCTGGCGCCGGTGATCGACTACATCCGCAAACGCGAGCTGCCCTCGGGCGAGCTGGACGCGTTGTGCGACGAGCGCTCGCTGGCCGTTGTGCTGGAACAACTGTCGCTGGCCAAGGTGGTGACCGTCTATCGCGGCGGTATCGAGCCGGTGTATTCGATCGAGAGCGGCGCGCATCTGGAGGCGGCGTTCTACCGCAACAGCGCGGTGCACTGGTTCGTCAACCGGGCCATCATGGAACTGTCCATCCTGGCCGCCGTGGAGACGACCGGCACCGACGAGTTGCGCGCGGGCTGGGACGAGGCCTTCCGGCTGCGCGACCTGCTGAAGTTCGAGTTCTTCTTCCCCGACCGTGCCGAGTTCACCGCGCAGCTCACCGCCGAGATGCTGCTGGTCGACCCGGACTGGAACGGCCGCCGCCGCGACACCCTCGGCAGCGAGATCGTCGCCAAGCTGCGGGCCTCGGGCTTCATGATGGCCCACCGCGTGCTGCGCTCGTTCTTCGACGCGCAACTGGTGCTCGCCGAGCGGCTGGCCGACAAGGACCCGGCCACCCCGATCGAGCGGAAGGAACTCATCGCCGAATGCGTGGCGGTGGGCCGACAGATGCTGCTGCAACGGCGTCTGCACAGCCCGGAATCGGTGTCGACCGAGTTGTTCGCGTCCGCGGTGAAACTCGCCGACAACCACGACCTGCTCGGCCCAGCCGACCCCGAGGACACCGCCGAGCGCGCCGACCTGGCCCGGCGCCGCGCCGAATTCGCCGAGCAGTTGCGCGCGATCGGGGCCCGTATCTCGCTGGCGGCCACGCTCGACCCGTCCAACACCCTCGGCCCGGTGACGCGATGAGCGTGCGGCAGGACGAGCTGCTCGCGGCCGTGCGCGCGGCACCCGAAGGCCCCGCGGTGCTCGCGGTCTTCGATCTGTCGGCCGTACTCGACGAGACCCCGCCGCCGCGGCGCCTGCTGCCCCGGCGCACGGACCCGGTCGCGCGGGTGCTGCTCGACGGCCTGCGCGGCGGCATGGACGACGGCCGGTACAGCCGGTTCCTGCACCGCGCCTGCACGACGCTGGCGGGGCGGCGCCACGAGGAGATCACCGCGGTCGGCCGCCGGCTGTTCCGCAGCAGGGTCTACGGGCATCTGTATCCCGAAGCCTGGCAGCTGGTCCGGGCCCACCGCGCCTGCGGGCACACGGTGGTGCTGGTCGGCGAGCAGACCCGCTACCAGCTCGCCCCCGTCGCCGAGGAACTCGGCATCGAGCATGTGCTGGGCACCACCCTGGACACCGACAGCGACGGCGTGCTCACCGGCCAGGTACGCGGAAAGGCGCTGTGGCGCGGCGACAAAGCCGAGGCCGTCCGCGCCTTCGCACAGGCGCGCGGCCTGGATCCCGCCCGCGGCTGGGTCTACACCGGTAACGCGGGGGACACCGCGCTGCTCGGCCTGGCCGGTCACCCCGTTCCGGTGTGCCCCGAGCCCGCGCCGATCGACGCGGCGTCGTTCCGCCGCAGGCGAAACCCGCGGCCGGTGGACTACGCGCGCACCGTCGCCGGGTTCGCGGCGTTGCTGGGCGGTGCGTCGGCCGGTGTGCTGGTCAAGGCGCCCACCCGGCGGCGCCGGGCGATGGCCGACGGGCTGATGGCCCTCGGCACGCGGGCCACGCTGGCCACCCTCGGCGTGCGAGTACGGGTGAGCGGGGCGCACAACGCGCGCTCGCCGCGGCCTGCGGTGTTCCTGTTCAACCACCAGAGCCAATTCGACGTCATCATCGTCCCGTACGTGCTCGGCGGCGGGGTCACCGGCATCGGCAAGAAGGAGCTCACCCGCAATCCGGTGTTCGGACCGCTCATGCGGTTCGTCGGGGTCACCTTCATCGACCGCTCCAGCACCGAACGGGCCAGGGCGGCACTGGCCCCGGTGGTGGACACGTTGCGCAGCGGGTTGTCGATCGCCGTCGCGCCCGAGGGCACCCGGTCCTACAGCCCGGAGGTGGGCCCGTTCAAGAAGGGCGCCTTCCACATCGCGCTCCAGGCGGGTGTGCCCGTGATCCCGGTGGTGATCCGCAACGCGGGCGACATCGCCTGGCGCAACTCGATGATCGCGCGCAGCGGCACCGTCGACGTGGCGATCCTCGACCCGATCGACGTGCGCGACTGGGATCCCGCCGACCTCGACGAACGCGTCGAGCAGGTCCGCCTGCTGTTCCTGCGGACGTTGCTGGACTGGCCGGAGCCGGACCGTTGACTCAGACCGAGCGGCCGAACAGCAGCTTCCACGGCATCAGCGCCGACTCCAGCTGCACCTTCAGACTCATCTTGGACGCGCCCTTGGTGCGCTCCTCGAAGCGGATCGGCACCTCGGCGATGGTGATGCCCTTCTTGACCGTGCGGTAGTTCATCTCCACCTGGAACGAGTAGCCGTTGCTGCGGATGGAGGCGACGTCGATGGCACGCAGCGTCTCGGCCTTCCACGCCTTGAACCCGGCGGTCGCGTCCTTGACGCCGAGCCGCAGGATCAGGTTGACGTAGAAGTTCGCCCAGGCCGACAGGGCCTTGCGGTACCACTTCCACTCCTCGGCGGTGGAACCGCCCGGCACGTAGCGGGAGCCGAGCACCACACCGGCGTCGGTGTCGCGCAGCTTGTCCAGCATCGCGGGGATGACCTCGGCGGGATGGGAGAGGTCGGCGTCCATCTGGATCACCACATCGGCGCCTTCGTCGAGCGCGCGGGTGATGCCCGCCACGTAGGCCCGGCCGAGGCCGTCCTTCTCGGTGCGGTGCAGGACCCCGACGACATTCGGCAGATCGGCGGCCAGCTTGTCGGCCACCTCCCCGGTGCCGTCCGGCGAGTTGTCGTCGACGACGAGGATGTGCAGGTCCGACACCGGCAGCGCGGTCAGCCGCGCCACCGCCACCGGCAGATTCTCCCGCTCGTTGTAGGTCGGCACAACAACGGTAACCCTCAAGGGTCGCCCTCCCTGCTCACCTGGTCCAGCTCGCGGGCCCACGCCGGACCGCCGAGCAATCGTCGATTTCTGAGAAACCGTACTTGATCCACCTGACGAGGACCTGAGCGGCCGCGACCCGGCCGGCGCCCCGGCGCCGGACCAAGATCAAGTCACCGACCTGCGACGACGCCGCCGCACCGGTGTGGCCGGTGAAAAGGGTTGCGCCGCAGCGGCGCTATCGGTCGCCCTCGCGCCAGGCGCGGTCGCGGGCGTCCTCGTACTCGTTGCGGGCCCGGGCGATCTCGAGCGCGCGCTCGGCCGTCGCGCGGTCCGGATAGGGCCCCATCCGGTCCCGGAACCAGCACTGCCTGCCCCGCTCGGCACGCTGGTGCTTCAAGCAGTAGTACCACCGTTCAGCCATACCCCCAGCATCCCACCTCGGCGGTTCGCTGGGTCGGGTTCGCGCCAGGTGCGGCGCGCCCTCGACATGCGGGTCACCACCGTGCGGGCGCCGGGCGCGGATCAGCACGCCGGGCGCGGCCCCGCGTCGGTACCGGAGTACTCGACCCTGGTGGCCCCGATACCCGACCGCGGCAGGACCACCGCGGTGCCCGTGCCGGGCTTCCAGGTGCGCGGGAGCAGGACGAAGTTGTCGGCGGTGCTCATCACCAGCACCAGGCCCTCGTAGCGGTAACGGTAGGCGGCGGCCGGGTCGGTGCAGGCGGTGGCGGTGACGTCCGGCACGGCGAGTTCGAGGTTCTTCTCGCTGTAGACGGTGACGCCGGGCTCCTTCGCCAACCGTTCCGCGATGTAGGTGGCCGCCCGGCCGGTGCCGACCGCCATCGAATAGTCGGTCGCACCCCAGAAGAACGCGCCGCCGACCAGCAGCAGGACCAGGCCCCATTCCAGCGGCGCGACCGAGCGGTCGACCGCACCGCGCTCGCCGTCGGCGCGGTGCAGCGGCGACTGGCGCGCCCGCACCACCACCCGCAACAGCAGCACACCCGCGATCAGGCAGGCGGGCGCGACCGCGAGACGCCGGTTGCCCCACCATTCGAACAGCAATCGGGACGCGCCGTTGGCGATCAGCAGCACCGCGAGCCCGGCGAGAACGACGAGCAGCCACGGCGGCCACGGCGCGCGGCGCACCCGGTTGGGCAGCACGCCCCAGCCCCACAGCAGCGCCAGCGCGGTCACACCCACCACCGCCAAGGGCACGAACAGCCCGTCGGCGCTGCGCATCACGTAGTCGGTGGTGCTCAGGCCGAGCACATCCGACTTCACACCGAGGTAGCCGCAGAACCCCCGCGCGTGGAAGAAGCCCCAGTAGAACAGCAGACCGGCCAGCAGCGTGGCGGGCGCGACGAACTGGCCGACCACGTGGGCGACCTGGGAGAGGCCGGCGAAGGTGGAATTGTCGCGGACCGGGGCCGGCTCGTCAGCCATGGCCGGGCTCCGTAGCGGCGGGGGTGCCCTCGGGAAGCCGATTCGCCGGTTCGGTCGGGCCCGGTTCGATCGGGCCCGGTTCGATCGGTTCGGTCGTGGTCGCCCGGGGCGGGGTCGATTCGGGTGGGGTCGATTCCGGCGGGGTGGATTCGGGTGTCGACGGCCCCGTGTCGGTGGTCGGCCCCGCGGTGGTGACCGCGGCGCGGCACGGCACGCCGTACACGGTCACCGTCTCGCCGGGGGCGGCGGTGGCCTTCGGCCCGATACCGCCCGAGGGGAAAGGCCGGTCGATCCCGTTGACGCCCGACGCGCTCGACAGCAGCACGGTCCCCGCCGGGTAGGTGGTCTCGTCGCCCGACGGGTTCGGGCATTCCGGCTCGACGGCCGCGGGATCGACGACCACCCGCACCTGAACGCAGTCCGCGGGCAGCCCTTGCGCCCGGCACCCGACCGCCACCCGGCCCGCCAGCACTTCCGCCACGGACTGGGCCGTGTTCTGGAAGCTGAACTGGTACTCCCCCAGATCGACCGGCAGCCCCTTCGCGACCCGTCCCTGCTGCTGCCCGCCCGGATTCCCCGGTGCGCCCTGGGAATTCCCGCCTTCCGGCATCCCCGGCGCCTGCGGCCCACCCTCGGAGTCGTCCTGTGTCACGGCCCCCGCACCGGCCCGGGTGACCGGCTCCCGTCCGGCCGGACTGCCGTCCTCCGCGCACCCGAGCACCGCCACCCCGATCACCGCCAGCACTCCCACCACCGCGCCGCGCACCACCATCGCCTCCTCCACCGAGGACGGCTCGGACCGGCACCCGCGAGTGCGGCCCGGCCGGATCGGCGCCGTAGCGGAGATCACCACAGAGTGCGCCGAATCACACCGACGACGGTAGGGAGGCGGACTCGTCCGCGAACGCGTACCGCACTACTCGATTCCAGAACCCCGCCCGGCGCATCCAGCCCCGGAGACGAAAAAGACCACCTGTCACCAGGTGGTCTTCTCGGTGGCCAGGGCCGGGATCGAACCGGCGACCTTCCGCTTTTCAGTCAGGCACATAATCGCAGCTCAGCGATGCCGTTTGCTGGGTCGTGCATCATCCGTGCATCAGTGGCCGGTCAGTGCTTCACGATGATCGAGCGAGGCAGCTGCACGGCGTTGGCGCGCGCAGCCAGCTTGCTCAGCTCGGCGGCGACCTCCTTGTCACGGCCATCGACCGCGTGCAAGTACCGGATCGCCGCAGCGTTGGACGAGTGCCCGAGCCGCTTTTTCAGGTCGGCCAGGTTCGCCCCGGTCAGCGCGGCCAAACTCTGGCCGGTGTGCCGCAGGTCGTGAAAGGTCACGTCAACACCGACCTTGCTGCGCGCCCGGACGAATGCCTGGTAGATCGCGTTCCCCCGCATCCGCTGTCCGTCACGGCCGACGAACACCCATTCACGCCCCGCCCACTGTTCGAGGTGGGACACCAGGTACGACCGCAGATGCGGCGGGATCGACACGGGCCGTTTCCCGGCGTCGGTCTTGGGGTCCTTATCGAAGGCGGCGCCGGATTCGAGTAGTTCGACACGGGTCCGCCGAACCCACACCTGATTGGTGGCCAGGTCCACGTCCGTGACCGCCAGCCCGATGATTTCGCCACGACGCAGACCACACCACGCGGCCAGCAGCACCGCAGCCCGATACCGCGGCGTGATGGCATCGACCAGCGCAGCGACTTCCGCGACGCTCGCAACGTTGCGTTCCTTCGCTCGGTCCGAACCCGCACCTTTGATCGTGCACGGATTGACCGTGATCGCGTTGTCCCGGATCGCCTGATTCATCACCGCCCGTAGGAACCGGTAGGACTGCTGGATCGAGGTCCGACCGCCCGAGCCCGCGAGCGCCTTGGCGTGCCACGACCTCACCACCGGCGCCGTGATCGCCACCAGTGGCTTGTCCAGCAGCTCCGTCATGTGCAAGCGCATGTTGCGCAAGCAGGTCTCCTGCCAGCGTGCGCCCACGTCCGGATTCTCGGCCAGGTAGGCCCTGGCGTAGTCCTCGAACCGTTGCCGACCCAGCTGCTCATCCAGCCAGGCGCCGCGGCTGATATCGGCCTCGACCTTGACCAGGTAGCGGTCCGCATCGGTCTTCGTGCGGAAGGTGTTCGGTGCGGTCTGCCGCTTGCCGTTCGGGCCAATGAAAGACGCCTGGAACTTGCCGGACGGCAGCTTACGAACCGTGCCGAAGCGACGCCGCCCCATCAGGCCACCACCCGGCCACCGCTCCAACGCACCGCCACAGGTTCCACCCGTCCGGCCTGGGCGAACGCCTCCAGGTCCGAGACCTTGAACCGCACGTGCGTGCCTACCTTGTAGAAGGTGATTCGCCGCTCAGCGACCAGACGCCGGATGAACCGCTCACCCGTGCCCAGATACTCCGCGGCGCCCTCCACGTTCACATACTCCGATCGTGTCTGCATCCTTCCCCCTACGCTGCTACCGCGATTGCCGAACTGTGTTGTGCCGCCGCTGGTCCCGCTGCCAGCAGTGCACGTGTGTATTCCGCTCGCCAGGCTGTTCGTTGGGCGATGGCGGACATGATCAGGTGATCCCGAGGCGGGGCGGACTGGTCGCCAGGCTCGACCGGGCGCACGATCCAGTGCGAGGTATCCGGCTTGCTGATACCCACAGCGGCGAGCAACTGCCGAACAAACTCCGCGCGGTCGGCCTTGTGGTCGGGCAGCGTCTTCCCGGACCAGCGGCGGGAGACCAGCACTCGGCGGCCGGGCAGGCCGAGGGTGTCACGGCGGTGGGCCTTGCCCTTGCAGCGGCCGGCCACGGTCTTGTCGCTGGCGCCCTTGGGCACGATGCCGTACCGCAGCCACACCGGGCAGCGCGGCGAGCACGGGGTGTGCTGAAGCTCGGCGTGCAGGCGGTCGTAGTGGGCCGCCGTGCGGGCCGAGGTCGTGTCCAGTACCTCGCTGACCGACTTGGTGAGGTACTTGGTCACGTAGCCGATCGCGCGATCGGCCTTCTCCCCGGGGATGTAACCCTTCATGTGGCCGGGGTCCATGCGTTCGCCGAACCGCACCGTGTAGGCGGGTTCGAGGTCGTCCACGCTGTCGAGGATGTCCAGGGCCTCATCCCAGCCCGTCAACGGCCGGCGGGTATCCGGGTCCACGAAGGTCATGAGCCGGTGATCCCAGACCGGGAGCCGGTCACCGGAATACACCTCGTGCTCGGGGTCGAAGTGCGGCCACCACACCTGGTGATAGGTCGCCGCGGTCACCATCCGCAGAATTTCGCGGGAGATCGCGCCGCGCAGTAGCAGGTGCAGGTGCGGGGCGCCGCGTTTCTGCGGCTCCACAGTGGCGAAGTACTGCACGTCATAGCCGACGCAGCGGCGGAGATTCTGAATCCAGCGGTCCACCAGCTTGGAGAAGAACACGATGTCGCGGGCAGCGCGGGCGTAGTCGTAGGTCTCCGGATCACGCGGAGACCCGTCCGAGCACGGCTTGCCGTCCTGGTCGATCGCGCCGTCGCGGTTGATCGGACCGTAGGACGGCATGGTGAGCGTGACCATCATCGAGGACCGGTAACCGCCGATCACCTGACCGACCGTGCGCCGTTCGATGCGCTTGCGGGGCAGGTTGGGCACGTCCTGGCGGCGCTTGGTCGACCGCACCCGCCGAGCCCGCGGTTTGGCCTCCAGCGGCGGCAGAGGGCCACGGAACCCGAGTTCCCTTATCTCGCAGTCGATTTCGGTCACCACGTCGGCCAGGGCGTCGGCGAGCTCGGTGTCGCCGTCCTCGCGTGCCTGCCCATAGTCGGCCACCGCATCAGCGCGCGCGGCCAGCAGGTCGGTTTGCTGCTCGGAGGGCTCGCGCGTCTCATCGATCGGTTCGGTGTCGGCGTGCCAGCCCTCCCGGCACTGGGTCATGCGCAGCCAACGAGCACGGTCCGCGCACGGCTTGCACACGCTGGCGATTGTCGACTTGCACGGGGCCGCCAGGTAAGTCGTCTGCCCGGTCATCGGGTCGACAGCCCTCATCGTCACCGGCCGCACGCACACCCCGAACCTCTCGGCCGTGGCCTGCGCGACGTCGGTGAAGTCGGGCAGGGCGCGACGCTGGGCGGCGGTCAGGCGGGGCGGAACCTCGGTGGTGGTCACGCGGCGTCCTTCCCGAAGCGGATCGCGGCGTCGAGGTGGGACAAGACGACCGGTGCGGTGAGCGTGTCGGTGTAGTGGAAGGTCAAAGCGATAAGGCCGGGACCGGCAAGGCCGACCTGGCAGTCGTGCGCGCCGACGAATCGGGCGAGCATGTCGGCGCGGTTGTCGAAATCGGCTGGGCAGTGCCCGGGCAGCATTCGCACGATCACGAGGTCGTCGGTGTGGCCGACCCACACATCCACCAGGCGAGGCACACGCATGCGGGTGCCCTCGCAAATGACCAGGTTGCAGGCAGTCGCCAGGCGCGTCCAGCGTCGCCGGTACCGGACCCAGGCCACGACGTTGGCGCGGGCGGGGCCGGTGATCCAGCGCTCGAAGGTCTGCGGGCTCCTGCCTCGCCACAGCACCATCCCCGCGACAGCCACACCAGCCACCCCCACGCCCGCCAGCGGGTGCACGAAAACGCCGGCCGCAACAGAGACAGCGACAGGGGCCGTGGCGAGAATCCCGGCCAGGAAACCGGTAGCAAAGCAGCGCACCGCCAGGCCGAGCCAACCCAGCATCGCAGTGTTCGTGGTCATCGCAGGTCCTTCGGGTCGAAAAGAGACAACTGATCGGGGCAGGGAGCGTGCAGGTCGGTCGGCGTGCGCCGCTTGGTCCGTGTGACCTTCTCAGCGGCAGCGCGCACGATCGGATTCACCTGTGGCGCAGCGGGTTTCGGCTTGCGGGTCATGCCGCCCACCCGCCGTCACCGTCGTCGTCGTAGTCGAAGCCATCAGGGGTCCAGGCCGGGGCCGTGCCGGTCTCGACCAGGAGCCGGACCGCGACCGCAGCCGGGTCCAGGCCGCGGGCTTCCCACCGGCAGCGGCGGCGGGCCGCGAGGTCGATCACGGTGGCGTCGATCTCAGTCGAACGGTGGTTGCTCATCACAGAACCTCGGTTTCGTTTTCGGGGACGCCGCAGCGGGTGCAGGCGCGGGTATGGGTCATCTCGCCCAGCGGCCACACGGTCGTGGTCCAGCGGGCCGGGAAGTCGTGGCCGTGGTCCTGGCACTCGCGAGTGGCCAGGCAGGCATCACAGACCACGCGGTCACCGTCATAGACCCAGCCGATACCGGCACGGCGGGTCAGGTAGCCGATGGCCTCGCTCGTGGTGGCGAAGCAGGTCAGGGACCCGCCCCGCTCGGTGTAGACGTCACCGCAGATGTCGCAGTAGACGACCACGTGAGATTCGGTCTGGAAGCCGCGCTTCATGCCGCCGCCGCCCCGTCCTCGCCAGGGATGTAGTCCGGATCGAACTCGCTGTAATCCTCTGTGGGACCGGTGATTTCGGGGGCAGGCGAGTAGGCGTCCACGATCGCGTCGGCGGCCTCGTCGGAGACCCAGAACGCTCGCACCCGCACGAACTCCGCGGTGCCGTCTTCGCCGACATAGCCGACACCGGGCGTGCGCTCGCTGATCTTGTCGCAGCGTGCCCCGCGATCACGGGCGCCCTGGCCGTGGACCATCGCCACCTGCGTCGGCTCATCCAGGCGCAGCCCGATCCGGATCGGGAAAAGCTGCCGGTTGGGCATGGTTTCCTTGCTCGGGTCCTGTAGCGCCGCGACCATCGACACCGCAGCCGCGCGGCCCTGCGACAGGATCAACCCGGTCAGGCGGCGGAACTCCTTGGCCTGGTCAGGCTCGGCATAGGCCGACAGCGAAGCCGCCTCGTCCACGATGATCAACACCAGCGGCTGCTCCGAGGTCGGGCGGTGCTTGCGGATGCCGTGGGCGCGCATGTGCGCCAGACGCTCTTGCAGGACTTCCACCGCTTCGCGCAGCATCGCCAGGATGGATTCGGTGTCGGTGGCGAACCGCACGAACAGCTTGTTCTCGCCGCGCCCGAACTCCACGCCGCCCTTCGGGTCGGCCATCCACACATCCACCAGGCCGTCACGGATCGCCGGGCCGACCCCGGCCAGCACCGACCACAGCACCGAGCCCTTACCCGACCCCGTCGCACCCGCGACCAGGATGTGCCCGTAGAGCACCCGCAACCGCCACACGTCATGGGCCTCGGTCACACCCACCGGGACCGCCTCCAAGTCCACCCCGTGATGGACCACACCCGGCGCCGGTGCCGGAGCCGCCAACGTGTCGAAGGTCTTGACGTGAAGACGAACCCAGCTCGGCGCAGGCGACGACACTGTCACCTCGGGCACCGAGAAATAGGTAGCGAACTGGCTCAACACCTCGTCGTTGGACCAGTCCGAGAACGACTGACCGCCCAACATCATCACGTCGACATCGACGCCGTGCTCGGCGTAGTCCCAACGATCCACGAACGGCCAGCCGCCCTCAATCGAACCCAGACCCAAGGCAGCGAACATGAGATTCGTCTGGGCACGGTCGCCCAGAATCAGGGCCGCCGGCCGCAGCTCAGGCGGGGCAGCAGCCACGATGTCATCCACACTCACCGGACGCGGACCAGTCCCCAAATGGCGCATCCAGGCCAGCCAGCCCGCCCCAGCCAGCGCACCGCCAGCAGCGGCAATCGTTGCAACAGTCGACATTTCAACTCCTAGGACCCACGACCGGCCGGACCGGGCGCGGAGGTTGAACCACCCGAGGTGGTGTTGCGATCGGTGGTGTTGCGATCGGTCGCACCGGCACCGGGGAGACCGCGACAGCCTGCGGTGTCGGCACAGACGCAGCCGCAGGCCGAGGTGTCGGTGTCGGCGCAGCAGCCGGAACGACAGACGGGGAATCCGCCACCGGTTCGGACTGCTCAGACGCTCGGCGGGTACGCAGCAGCACCGCCAAGCCGTGGGTATCGATCAGCAGCGCAGCTGGAGCAATCACCGCCAGCAGCGCAGCGAGATAGCCGTGACCGGAGACCAGGGAATGAGCGACGTTGCCGCCGATCGAGACCGCCGCACCCGCGGCGAGGACCCCGGTAAACCAGCGGCGCTCCGGCGAGTCCGCGAGGGCGAGTACCGCAATCGTGGCTTGAATGATGGTGCCGTCCACGATCACCGGGAACAGCCACGCCAGATGTGTCGGAGTATGGGCCTTGATCGCCAGGTCACGCAGGGCCGCGAACGACAACACGAACGCGGCCCCACCAATGGCCAGGACAACGAGCACAGCGGACCAGCGAGCCCACCGAACTCCCTTGGACTGCTGATCCGCCGCGCTCATCGTCACGCCACCCGGGACTCAGCAGCGGACTTGCCACGCGCACCCGAGGTGTCCCCCTTGATGCCACCGGCGTAGAACACGAACCCCTGGTACTTGAACTCACCCTGACCCATCACCCGAGGCTCGGCCAACAGACCCTCCAACTCGATCTGCCGCATCCCCGGCAGCACCTCCGGCGTCGACGGCACCGGCTGAACCTCCGACAGGAAGATCAGCTGAAAGCTCGCCCGCTTGGCGTTGGTCTCCGACGGATCGGTCACCGTCGCCTTCCACATCGGCAGACGCGACCCCGCGCCGGTCTTCGGGTTGTAGTCGATCTGCTGCTCGGGGACCGCGTTCCGATCCGGGTTGTACTTGATCAACGGCTCGATCTGGCCGACCAGCACGAGCCCCTGCGGGAACGCCTCAGCATGAGCGATCGGGAAGCGGTAGCCCTTGAGTGCCATGTCAATCTCCTTGGGTCATCGAGTGTCGTAGTGAGGGCTTACCCTCATGTCCTCCGGTCCTCTTTGGACTGATCTGAGTATGGCCACGGTCGCATGCGCTCGTCAAGTCCCCATGGGGACTGATTTAGACTCGATGTGCGACCAGACAAGGAGGCGGCGATGGTGGCGAAGTATGAGCGGGTGGCCGAGAGCATCCGTCACAAGATCAGAACCAAGCAGCTACCAGCGGGTGAACGGCTCCCCGCCGAGACTGCCCTAAGCGAGGAATACAAGGTCAGCGTGCCCACCATCCGCCAGGCGATGGGCGTACTCCGAGCGGAAGGGTTGATTGAGTCCCGGCAGGGAATCGGCACATATGTTCGTGCACCCCGTCAAAAGGTCCGCCGCGACTCGGCCCGTCACCAATGGGAAAAGGACCGTGCACGTTCGGCTGAGACGGAGCGGCGAGCCACGGGAGCAACGGAACGCGACACCGGCCTTGCGATTGATGACCTCCAGTTCACGGCCTGGTATGACAGGGTGGAGGCTGACGAACGACTCGCGGCCGTGTTTGAAATTCCTGTTGGCACAACGCTTCTGCAACGCAATTACCGAACCAAGTTGCGGAATGAGCCAGCACCGTTGAACCTCAGTACCTCGTACATGGTGTACGACGTAGCTGCCGCGAATCCGGAGCTCGTTGACGACACTAACGAGCCGTGGCCGGGCGGCACTCACCACCAGCTCTACACCCTCGGCATCGAGGTCGACCGAGTTGTGGAGACGGTATCGACCCGCCCGCCGACCACAGCGGAAGTGGAGGAGCTCGATATCACGCCCACCGTCTCGGTATTTGTTGTTCGTAAGAGGATGATTGACACGTCCGGCCACACCGTCGAGTACTCCGACGTAATCTTGCCCGGCGACCGAACCGAGATGACTTTCGAAACCAAGCTCACGAGGTGGGACCGCCGATGAACAACAAACTGATCTCCGTCATTACGCCGGTATACCGTCCTGTCCCTGAATTCCTCAGTGCAGCTTACGAATCGCTGACCGCGCAGGAGCTTCCCGAGGGTTGGGAATGGGAATGGCTGGTGCAAGAGGACGGCCTAACGGGTGATGTTGCTCGCCTGTTGCCCCAGGACCCGCGAATCAGCTTCGGGATGGGTCGGCACGGGGGGCCGGGAGTGTGCCGATCGCTCGCCCTGGCGCGAGCAGAGGGCAGCCTTGTCAAAGTGCTCGACGCGGACGACCAGTTGACTCCCGGAACCCTGCTGCGCGATATCACGGCCCTGAGTCAGCCCGGGATCGGCTGGGCGACATCCAAGGTTCTCGACCTGCTTGAGGACGGCACGACGGTCGGGTTCGAATACGATCCTGACGGCGGTCGGCTTCAATCGCAACAAGTCGTTCAGCACTGGCGCACCCACAATTACCGGGCTCCGGTGCACCCGGCGACCCTGTGCATCCGCCGCGATCTGCTGTTGGCGCTGGGTGGTTGGATGGCTCTGCCAGCGTCCGAAGATACCGGGCTACTACTCGCGGCCGATGCTGTCGCGGACGGCTGGTTTTCGTCGGAGCCGGGCTTGCTCTACCGGAAGTGGCACGGCCAGGTGACCGCGCACCCTGCACACACCGAAGCTGACGAGATCGCCGCCCGGATGGCACTAATCGCAGCTCGGGCCGAAGTCTTGCACGAAACCACCCGATTCAAACCCAGCAACACGGTGACCGCCTAGTTAGATTCCGTGCGTCGAAGGCCGATCGCTGCGCAGCGGTCGGCCTTCTTCGTGCCCACACCTAGACAACTTGTTGCCGAATTTCGCCATACAGGATCAAGAGCGCCCGCGGCGGCGCATACGCGCCGCCGCCGCGCTACGACGCGCGGCGCTGGCTGATAAGGCGTCGCCCGCGGCGCGTCGGCGCGTCGGCGGCACGTTTGCGCCGTGGCAGGACGGTCCGTGTTCCTGTCTGGCCGCCTTCTCCAACAACCGGGCGGTGCTGGGCACGACGAGTGCCCTACCGGACTTGCCTCCCGCAGCCGAGCACGAATCGGCCGGCATGCGCCCGGTCGACTGGCTGTGGTCGCCTCCCACGCATCACCAGAGCACAGAGCACCTGGCACACAGAGCACCTGGCAGTAGCCCCCGGACCATCAGCAACCCGACAGCAGTTCCAGGACAATTGCCGGACAAGCCCGCGTCCTTGCGCGTCCTCCGGCCGCGTGGCCCTGATGGTGGTCGGCCTGCATTGTGATCCCGCGCCCCTCACGCCTCAAGGGCGCCTTCGGCGTCACTGCGTGATGGCTATCGCCACCCTTGACCCGTGAGCCTCCGCGCGTGACGGGCAGGCCGTAGGGGCAGGCGGTGAGCCAGCCCCCGAGGTGTGCAGGCCGACCACCATCAGGGCCAAGCCCGTGCACTCTACGTGCAACATCTCACAGTCTTCGGCGGTCAGCCACGGACAACGCCGAGTGAGAACCCCACCGGGGTACTGACATGAAAAATCCCCCCGACCTGGTGATATGCCGGGGGGATGTGGTGGCCAGGGCCGGGATCGAACCGGCGACCTTCCGCTTTTCAGGCGGACGCTCGTACCAACTGAGCTACCTGGCCGCAGGCACCCGTTCCGGGCTACTGCGCGAAACGCTGCCATACGCGAAGCGCCGGATTGCTCCGGCGCTTACTTGCGACCCTGACGGGACTCGAACCCGCGACCTCCGCCGTGACAGGGCGGCGCGCTAACCAACTGCGCCACAGGGCCATGCTCTGCTACCAACGATCCGTGGACCGTACCCCCTACGGGATTCGAACCCGCGCTACCGCCTTGAAAGGGCGGCGTCCTAGGCCGCTAGACGAAGGGGGCTCGTCCCGGATTTCTCCGGACCGGCTTTCAACGGCTGTCCGTTGGGAGCTCGCATAGCTTATGACAGCTTCGCCGAGATTCCCAAATCGGCTGGTCAGAGGCCCAGTCCGAGCTCTTCCAGCCGTGCCGAGGCACCCCACCCGTCCACCGCGAACTTCTCGCACCACTCGGGCGTCGCCATCGACGCCACGACGACCTCGAGCGCCTCCTGGAACCGGCTGCGCAGATCGGACGCGCCGCCGAGCAGGTCCACCAGGTAGCGCTGGCCGGCCAGCGCCGCGGTGAGCGTGCGGGTGAACCGGTCCGGGTCGGCGTCCTCGCGCAGCTGACCGTGGTCGATCGCGCGGACCGCCAGCGAGCGGGTGGCGCGGGTGAGGATGCGCCCACCACCGACCTGCACGTCGCGATAGAAGTCGGGCTCGATGATGAGCCGGTACTCCGCCTGCACGATGATGTCGTGCTCGAGCCGCAGCGCGAGCTCGTCGATCATGCCGTGCAGTACGTCGAGTGGACCGAGATCCGTTCTGGCCAGCCATCTCTCGGCCGAGGAACGGTAGCGTTCGACCGCGGTCTCCAGCACCGCCCTTGCCAGGTCCTCCTTGGAGTCGAAGTGGAAGTACATCGCACCCTTGGTCGCGCGCGATCCTTCCAGGATCCGGTTCAGCGATGCCGCGGCATAGCCGCTCTTCCCGAATTCGACGGCGGCGGACCTGATAATCGCCGCCCGTGTCCGGCGGGCCCGCTCTTGCTGCCGTGCCATGCTCGAAACGCCTCCGAAGCTACTCACCGCCAATCGAAGCCCCCCGTAGGACTGGACCCCTGGCGCACAGTTAATAAAGGTAAATACTTGAAGCCCGGTTTCTCGCGGAAATTCGGACCTGAGGTACGAAAACTCGAGAATTCCGTTAAACACACCAGCTGGTATAATTTCTCTGCCCGGGTGCGCCGCAGGGGGTGCGCACCCGGGCGTACCTACGTCTCGGACCTGTCTCGGATCAGCCTCCTGCGGCATAGACTCCTTGATTGCCACAACCGGACCGGCCGGTCGCAACACCTGCGGGCACCACGATGACGAGTCGAATTCCGACCGCCCCGGGTGGCACGGCGATTCTTCCGGAATTCACCAGAGCGTCACCGTACCCGCAATCGCGTTCCGACACGCGGCAAACCGGCGAGTCAGATAGCCGACCGCGCGGATAACTGTGACAGCTAACATTGCGCAATCGAAAATGATTGTCCGGGGCGGATTTCCAATTCACCACGGATGCCGACATCCCGGCACCACGCGACCGCGCCCGGCGCCGCCGCCGATCGTCCGCGCCGACCCGCATCCGCCGGCCCTCGCCGCAGCGGCGCCGGATGACCTACCGACTGCGAAACCAAACTGATTGGTAGGCAACACGATTCGATAGTATCCGCGCCCGGCCGAAATGAACAAAGCTCGGCCCCAACCGGATACCGCGACCAGCACCCCCGGCCCCCACGCCCAGCCCACCGCTGCCGTCACCACGGCCGCGCCGTTACCATGCCGCCCCGCGGCTCCGCTCCCCCGGTTTCCCCAACCCCGCCCGAGCCCATTACACTTGCCCCTCGCGCCCCTATAGCTCAGTTGGTAGAGCTACGGACTTTTAATCCGCAGGTCCCAGGTTCGAGCCCTGGTGGGGGCACCAGGCGGCAGGCGCCCGGGGTCGCCCGGGCGCCTGTGTCGTTCCCAGGGGTCGTTCCCAGGGGATCCACCGCCGGCACACAGGGCGGTCCCAGCGGCCACAGCAACCATGAATGTCGGCATCACGACCGGGGTTTCCTTTACTGTGAGGCCGTCCCCGGCACATCGGGGGCATCCTTCGAGACAGGCGGAGCCGATGACTTCCTTCGACGAATTGCTCTCCAACGTTCCGATCAGCCAGATCGCCGAGAAGCTCGGCGTGGACGAGTCCACCGCGCGCACCGCCGTGCAGGCCGCGCTGCCGACGCTGCTCGGCGGGTTGCAGGCCAACGCCGCCGAGCCCGCGGGCGCGACCGCGCTGGTCGGCGCGCTGGACAAGCACGATCCCGGCCTGGTCGAGGGCCAGGGCGCGGTCGACATCGCCCAGGTGGACGTGGCGGACGGCGCCAAGATCGTCGACAAGGTGTTCGGCGCGGAGAAGAACACGGTCATCAGCGCGCTCGGCTCGACCGCGGGAACCGGCGGCAACGACTTGGTGGCCCAGCTGCTGCCGATCCTGGCCCCGATCGTGCTCGCCTACCTGGCCAAGCAGCTCACCGGTGGTGCCGCGGCACCCCAGGCGCCCGCACCCGCGCCCACGCCCACGCCTTCCGCCGGCGGCGCGATCGGCGACATCCTCGGTGGCCTGCTCGGTGGCGGCAAGGGCGGCATCGGTGGCGCCATCGGCGAAGCCATCGCCAAGAACGCGGGTGGCGCCCTCGGCAACGTGCTCGGCGGCCTGCTCGGCGGGAAGCGCTGAATCCGGCGATCCGGCGTAACGGCGGCGCGGGCGCGGCGATAGATCGGTGATTGTCGGGGACCGAACGAGCGAGCAAGGAGCCCACTCGGCGACCGCCTGCGCCTACACTCGGGGGAGGTCGGGCCGGGTTTCGCCGCTGAAACCGGGACCTTCGTCCCAACCGACGGGGCCTTCGGTCGTGACTTCCCCCTGTCACCGCCCGATGCGTTTCGCCTCACACCTACGGTGCCGTAAGGTATGGCCGCATCGGGCACGGTCTACTCCGGAAATACGACCTGCAAGCGTGCACGCAGACAATGAAGGGCTGATACATGGCAAGGGATCTGACTCAACTCGAACTGCTCACGGAGTTGGAGCCGGTTGCCGAGGAAAACGTCAACCGTCACCTCTCCCTGGCTAAGGAATGGCATCCGCACGACTACGTCCCGTGGGACGAGGGCCGCAACTTCGCGGCACTCGGCGGCGTGGACTGGGATCCGGAACAGTCCAAGTTGAGCGAGGTCGCCAAGGCGGCCATGATCACCAACCTGCTCACCGAGGACAACCTGCCCTCCTACCACCGCGAGATCGCGGAGAACTTCTCCCAGGACGGGGCCTGGGGCACCTGGGTCGGTCGCTGGACCGCCGAGGAGAACCGGCACGGCATCGTGATGCGCGACTACCTGGTGGTCACCCGCGGTGTGGATCCGGTCGCGCTCGAGCAGGCCCGCATGATCCACATGACCAACGGCTTCGCCTCGCCCGCCGAAGCCGACGCGGGCTTCCTGCACTCGGTCGCCTACGTCACCTTCCAGGAACTCGCCACCCGCGTGAGCCACCGCAACACCGGCAAGGTCTGCGACGACCCGATCGCCGACCGCATGCTGCAGCGCGTAGCCGCGGACGAGAACCTGCACATGATCTTCTACCGCAACATGTGCGGTGCGGCCCTGGACCTGGTGCCCGACCAGGCCATCGAGGCGATCACGCTGATCCTGGAGCACTTCCAGATGCCGGGCGCGGGCATGCCCAACTTCCGCCGCAACGGCGTGCTGATGGCCAAGCACGGCATCTACGACCTGCGCCAGCACCTGGAAGAGGTCGTCCAGCCGGTGCTGAAGAAGTGGAACGTCTTCGACCGCACCGACTTCACCGCGCGCGGTGAGCAGACCCGCGAGCGGCTGGCCGCCTTCCTGGACAAGCTGTCCAAGGACGTGGTGAAGTTCGAGGAGCAGCGCGACCGCATGCTGGCTCGCGAGGCCAAGAAGCGCGAGATGGCGGACGCCGCCGCGAGCTGACGCCACAGCTCGACCCGGACAGCGCCCCATTCCCGAACAGCGCGTCGTTCCCGAACAGCGCGTCGTTCCCGAACAGCGCGTCGTTCCTGAACAGCACAGCGCCGCCGCCGAATCGCTCGGCGGCGGCGCTGTCGTGTCGGGTCACTTGATCGGCAGCGCGCCGTCCACCCCGCCGACGTCGGTGATCTTCCAGTCGGCGTTCTTGTCGAGTGTCACGGTGTAGGTGACGGTGGTCTGCGCGCCCTCGGGGCTCTGCGCGTTGGTGGAGGTGACGTTGACGAAGACGTTCACCTTGTAGGTGCCGTCGGCCTCGGAGGCGACCTCGGCGGCGATCGGCGACGCGGTGGAGGTCCACTTGAGCGGCACCAGGATCTGCTCGAGCTTGGGCGCGGTGGCGTCGAACTTGGTCGCCAGCTGCGGGGTGGTGTTGGCCTTCAGCTTGCCGACCCAGGCGGTGACGTCCTGGTAGTTCACCGTGGCCGCGCCGACGGCGTAATCGGTGGCGACCTGCTCGGCGCGGCGCTCGTCGGCCGCGCGGGCGTCGCGCTCGTCCAGGTCGCCCCGGGCCGACCACCACAGTGCGCCGAACACCACGGCGAGCACGGTGGCCACGGCGAGCGCCACCGACCATCCGATCGTCGACAGCGGGATCGACACGGTGGCGCCCTTCGGACGGGCGGGCGCGGACTCGGCCGCCTCGCGCGGCTGGCCCGGTTCGATGTCCTCGGCTGGCATGGGGAACTCCGATGTCGTCGTGCAGGCGTCCAGATGAATGCGTTACGCCCGGTATCGCTAATTGTGGGTGGTCACAGACTAGGGGGTCGCGCTCGGGCGCTTACCAGCCGGTAGTGCCCTGATGAGACACTGGAGGGCGTGACGATGACTACCGAGGCGACCTCGACGCTGCGGATCGGCCCGTATCCGGTCGATCCGCCGGTCGTGCTCGCGCCGATGGCGGGCATCACCAATCTCGCGTTCCGCAAGCTGTGCCGGGAGTTCGGCAGCGCCACCTCGATCTACGTGTGCGAGATGATCACCGCCCGCGCGGTCGTGGAGCGCAACGAGAAGACCCTGCACATGATGTCCTTCGACGCCGACGAGCATCCGCGGTCGATGCAGCTCTACGGCGTGGACCCGCAGACGCTCGGCGAGGCCGTGCGCATCATCGTCGGCGAGGGCTGGGCCGACCACATCGACATGAACCTCGGCTGCCCGGTGCCCAAGGTCACCCGGCTCGGCGGCGGTGCCGCGCTGCCCTACAAGCGCGCGCTGTTCGCGCGGATCGTGCGCGCGATGGTCGCCGCCGCGGAACCGGCGGGCGTGCCGGTGACGGTGAAGTTCCGTATCGGCATCGACGACGATCACCACACCTACCTCGACACCGGCCGCATCGCCGAGGCCGAGGGCGCCCGCGCGGTGTCGCTGCATGCCCGCACGGCCGCGCAGCGCTACTCCGGCCAGGCCGACTGGTCGGCGATCGCCCGGCTCAAGGAGGCCGTCACCACCATCCCCGTGCTCGGCAACGGTGACATCTTCGCCGCCGAGGACGCGGTGCGGATGATGGCCGAGACCGGCTGCGACGGCGTGGTGGTCGGCCGCGGCTGCCTGGGGCGGCCCTGGCTGTTCGCCGAGTTGCAGGCGGCGTTGCGCGGTCAGCCGCTGCCGGAGCCGCCCAACCTGGGCCGGGTGGGCGAAGTGCTGTACCGGCACGGTGCGCTGCTGTCCGAACACCTCGGCGAGGACAAGGCCATGCGCGATCTGCGCAAGCACATGGCCTGGTACCTGATGGGCTTCCCGGTCGGCGCGGACCTGCGCCGGTCCTTCGCGACGGTGTCGAGCCTGGCCCAGTTGCGTGACCTGATCGGCCGGCTCGATCCGACCGCGCCGTTCCCCAAGGACGCCGAGGGCCCGCGCGGGCGCCAGGGCTCCCCGGGCAAGGTGGCGCTGCCGCACGGCTGGCTCGACGACCCGGACGATCCCGCCGTGCCCACCGCGGCCGACGTCATGCACAGCGGGGGCTGATCTGCGGAAACGGTGTGACGGCACAGCCGGATTCGCACCAGAGTGGCTCACCGTGGCGGAATCGTTATCATTGGCGCAATCGTGTCATGCCGGTCGAGCTCGGCCCGGGCGACAGCAAAGAAGTAAAGCGAGGTTCGTTGGTGGGTGACGATCGGCACGGGCATGCCCAGCGGCCCGGAGGTCGCGCCCCGTGGGAGCGCTATCCCGCGGCGGAGACGCCCGATCGTGAGGGCTCGCGCACGTCGCGGCGGTCCCGGCACCTCGACGCCCCCGACGAGGGCACCCCGCTGACCGTTCAGGACCTCGTCGAGAAGGTCGACAGCGAGCGGGTCGCCCGGCGCCGCCGCGCCGCCGATCCGCGCGCCACGTCAGCGGCCACCCCACCCCGCTCGGCCGACCCCCGCGCCGCTTCACCCGCGACCCCTCCGCGGTCAGCCGACCCCCGCGCCGCATCACCCACCACCCCACCGCGGTCAGCCGACCCCCGCGCCGCATCACCCACCACCCCACCGCGGTCAGCCGACCCCCGCATCGCACCGCCGGCCACGGCACCGGGCGCGACCGACCCGCGCACGGCCGCACCTGCCACACCATCGCGCGCGACCGACCCGCGCGCCGCGTCGCCCGCCGCTCCGCGCCAGGAAGCCCCGTCCGCGCGCCGCCCAGCCCAGCCCCCCACGGCCCGGCCCGAGCCGGGCCGCCGGTCGAAGTCCTCCCCGATCGTCGACGACATCACCGGCGGCCAGGCCGCCGCACCCAAGCCGACGAGCGGCCGTAGGCACGCCGAGCCCGTGGCGCCGCCGGAGGACGCCGAAGAGGTCACCGACATCATCCCGCCGGTCGCCGAGCGGGAGCCCGCCCGCAACGCGATGGGCTGGCCCACCACCGACGACGTGGCGGACGAGCCGGACAAGCCCGCCGAGCCGAAGGCCGTGCCGAGCCCGCCGCTGTCGCGGCTGGCCGCGAGCAGGCAGCGCCGCACCCGGCGCGCCAAGGCCTTCGGCCGCTCGGCCGCGGCGCTGTCCGCCGTGCTTGCCCTGCTGATCACCGGCGGTGGCTGGAGCTACCTGCGCTCCACCGGCAACGACTTCACCCAGGTGTCGGCGCTGGACGAGAACTCCGAGGACATCGTCGATTCCGACGCACAACTCGGTGACGAGAACTACCTGCTCGTGGGCACCGACACCCGTGCGGGCGCCAACGGGCAACTGGGCGCAGGCACCCTGGACGACGCCGAGGGTTCTCGCGCCGACACCACCATGCTCGTGCACATTCCGAAGGCGCGGAACCGGGTCGTCATCGTGTCCTTCCCGCGTGATCTCGACGTGACCAGGCCGAAGTGCAACGGCTGGGATGGCGACAAGACCTACACCAAGGAGACCTTCCCGCCCGCCATCGGCGACAAGCTCAACGCTGTCTATGCCCTCGGTGGCCCGCAGTGCCTGGTTTCCACGATCCAGCGCCTCACCGGCGCCTCGATCAATCACTTCATCGCCATCGACTTCGCCGGCTTCGAAGCGATGGTCGACAAGATCGACGGGGTCGAGGTCTGCGCGACCAAGCCACTCGTCGACGATGTGCTCGGCACCATCCTGGAGAAACCGGGCAAGCAACGCATCAACGGCGAGACAGCTCTGAAGTACGTGCGCGCCAGGCACGTCTACGGCGAGGAGCGCAGCGACTACGACCGGATCAACCGCCAGCAACGGTTCCTCGCCTCGTTGCTGCGCGGCGCCCTGTCGAGCAATGTGTTCCTCGATCTGGGCAAGCTGAACGGTTTCATCAAGGAATTCACCGCTCATACGATGGTCGACGAAACGACCAAGCCCGAGGATCTGCTGACGCTCGGCCGCTCGTTGCAAAAACTCGACGCCGGTACGGTGACCTTCCTCACCGTGCCGACCGCAGGCACCACCGCCTACGGCAACGAGATCCCTCGCGAATCGGACATCAAGGCGATTTTCAAGGCGATCCGAGACGACCAGCCACTGCCCGGCGAGAAGCCGACGACCCCGGCCGACGCGCCGGCCCCGGCCCCGGCCGCGCCGACCCCGTCGACGTATACGGCGGTGGACCCCTCCACGGTCTCGCTGCTGGTCTCGAACGGCTCCGGCTACGACGGCCTGGCCCGCACCGCGGCCACCAAGCTCGACAACCACGGCTTCACGATCTACAACGTCAGCAACTACGCCAACGGCACATCGGCAACAACCAAGGTTCGCTACGGCGCGGGGCTCGAAGCCGAGGCCGCCACGGTGGCCTCGGCGGTCCCCGGCGCGACCATCGAGGCCGCCGACGACCTCGGCGGCATCGTCGAGGTGGTCGTCGGAACCGACTCCGCCAACGGCGTTACCGTGCAGGCTCCGACCCCGGTCGGTGATGTGATCAGCAACGTCGCGACGAGCACGTCGGTCGAGTCGGCTCCGGCCGTCCTCCCCGCGGATCTGGAACACGTCAACGCGGCCGACGAGATCTGCAAGTAGACGGTCCGTCAGCTGTGCCTTGCATTCCGAAAATATGCTCGGCAGCAGGCGAAATCGCGGGACTCCCACCTCGCCCGCAGTACTCGACGGTGTTCGACTTCGAGAAGGGGGTTTTAGTGGTACGAAAGCTGATCTTCGTGGCAGGTGTGGCGGTTCTACGTCTACAGCTGATCGAACCCGGTGGGCGCGGCCGTGACCTGCGAGTGACCTCGGCGGACGCGCCCACCTCCGGTTAACCCGGTGTTGGTGACTTGGTCGCCGCATCGCACTAATGTCAGCGTTCATGCGTGTCATCTACAACGAGCAAATGACCGATCTCGCCCGCCTGCTGGGCGAGATGGCCGACCTGGCCGGCTCGGCGATGGATCGGGCCACCCAGTCGCTGCTCCAGGCCGACCTGGCCCTGGCCGAGCAGGTGATCAGCGAGGGCGACCGGATCGCCGAGATGATCTCCGATGCCGAGGAGCGGGCGTTTGCTCTGCTGGCGCTGCAGGCGCCCGTCGCGGGCGACCTGCGCCAGGTGGTGAGCGCCATCCAGATCGTCAACGACGTCAACCGGATGGGCGCGTTGGCACTGCACGTGGCCAAGGTCACCCGCAGACGCCACCCCAACCACGCCTTACCGGAGGCGGTGAACGGCTACTTCGCCGAGATGGGCCGGATCGCGGTGAGCATGGGCCAGGGCGCCAAGGAGGTGCTCGAGACCCGCGACCCGCAGCGCGCCGCGCAGCTCAACGAGGACGACGAGGCGATGGACGACCTCCACCGCCATCTGTTCACGCTGCTGATGGACCGGGAGTGGAAGTACGGCGTCGCCGCCGCGGTCGATGTCACGCTGCTGGGGCGCTACTACGAGCGCTTCGCCGACCACGCGGTGGAGATCGGCCGCCGGGTCATCTTCCTGGTCACCGGCACCCTGCCGCCCGACCCCGACGTCGAGAACTGAGACCGGACGCTCGGCCCGGGTCACGCCCGGGCAGAGCGTCGAAAGACGGGAAAGGCCCGCGCGATTCGCGCGGGCCTTTCCGGTATCCGGGGTCGATCAGCCGAAGCGGCCCGAGATGTAGTCCTCGGTCGCCTTCTGGCCGGGGTTGGAGAAGATCTTCTCGGTGTCGTCGATCTCGATCAGCTTGCCGGGCTTGCCCTGGGCCTCCAGGTTGAAGAAGCCGGTCTGATCGCTCACGCGCGCCGCCTGCTGCATGTTGTGCGTGACGATGACGATCGTGTAGTCCTTCTTCAGTTCGGTGATCAGGTCCTCGATCGCCAGGGTGGAGATCGGGTCCAGCGCCGAACAGGGCTCGTCCATCAGCAGCACGTCGGGCGAGACCGCGATCGCGCGGGCGATGCACAGGCGCTGCTGCTGACCGCCGGACAGGCCGCCGCCCGGCTTGTCGAGGCGGTCCTTCACCTCGTTCCACAGGTTCGCTCCGCGCAGCGAGCGCTCGGCGACCTCGTCGAGCTCGCTCTTGTTGCGCACGCCCTGCAAGCGCAGGCCGGCCACCACGTTGTCGCGAATCGACATGGTGGGGAACGGGTTCGGGCGCTGGAACACCATGCCGATGGTGCGGCGCACGCCGACCGGGTCGACGTTCTCGCCGTAGATGTCCTCGCCGTCGAGGGCGACAACGCCCTCGACGCGGGCGTTGGGGGTCACCTCGTGCATGCGGTTGAGCGAACGCAGCACGGTGGACTTACCGCAGCCGGAGGGACCGATGAAGGCGGTCACACTGCGCGGCAGCACGGTCAGCGAGACATCGGCCACGGCGTGGAACTTGCCGTAGTAGATGTTGAGGTCTTTGACGTCGATCCGCTTGGCCATGTGAGTTTCCGTTCGCTTCTATCGGTTCCGCGTGAGCAGCTTGTTGACGACCGCGGCCGCCGCGTACAGCAGGGCGATGAGCAGGATCAGCGTCAGCGCCGCACCCCACACCCGCTCCCGGCCCGCGGCCTCGGGGTTGGCCAGCTCCTGGTAGATCAGCAGCGGCAGCGAGGCCATGTTGCCGTCGAAGAGGTTGGTGTTGATGGATTTGGCGTAGCCGACCAGCACCAGCACCGGCGCGGTCTCGCCCATCACTCGGGCCAGCGACAGCAGGATGCCGCTGATCATGCCGGGCAGCGCCGTCGGGACGACGATGCGCACGATGGTCTTCCACTTGGGGATGCCGAGCGCGTAGGAAGCCTCGCGCAGCTCGTCGGGCACGAGCTTGAGCATCTCCTCGGTGCTGCGCACCACGACCGGCAGCATCAGCAGCACCAGGGCCAGCGACACCGCGAAGGCGCTCTGCGGGAACCCGAGGGTCGCGATCCACAGCGCGAAGATGAACAGCGCGGCGACGATCGAGGGCACACCGGCGAGGATGTCGACCATGAAGGTGGTCACCTTGGCCAGCCGGCCGCGGCCGTATTCGACCAGGTAGACCGCCGCCATGATGCCCAGCGGCACCGCGATGATCGCGGCCACCGCCGACTGGATGATGGTGCCGTAGATCGCGTGGTACACACCGCCGCCGGACTGGTCCGGCAGGATGCCCTTCTGGGAGTTCATCCACCAGGTGGAGGAGAGCACCGCGCCGATGCCCTCGCTGACCACCATCCACAGCACCCAGCCCAGCGGGATCAGCGCGACGGCGAAGCAGATGCTCACCACGGCGGTGGCGATGTGGTTCTTGACCTTGCGGGAGGTGCTGATGTCCCGGAAGGTCGGTGCCTTGACCGGCTGGTCGAACTTGGTCAGCGTCGTCATCAGCCGTTCACCTTTCCGCCTGCCGCGAGCCGGGCCAGCGCGTTGACCACGAAGGTCAGCGCGAAGAGCACGAAGCCCGCCGCGATGTAGGCACCGGTCGGCAGCGGCGAGCTGAACTCCGATGCCGCCGAAGCGATCTTGGAGGCGAAGGTGTAGCCGCCGTCGAACAGCGACCAGCTCCCCGCCTGTGCCGAGGTCCGCAGCACGACGAGCACGGCGATGGTCTCACCGAGCGCGCGGCCGAGACCGAGCATGGAGCCGGCGATGACACCGCTGCGCCCGTAGGGCAGCACGGTCATCCGGACGACCTCCCACTTGGTCGCGCCGAGGGCCTGGGCGGCCTCGATGTGCGCGACCGGGGTCAGGTTGAACACCTCGCGCGAGACCGAGGTGATGATCGGCAGGATCATCACCGCGAGCACGATGCCCGCGGTGAAGATGGTGCCGCCGCCGGAGATCGAGACGTTGCCGTCGGAGAACAGGAAGAACCAGCCCAGGTTCTCGTTCAGGAAACGCTGCACCGGCTCGATCTTCGGCGCGAGCACGAGGAAGCCCCACAGACCGAACACGATCGAGGGCACCGCCGCCAGCAGGTCGACCAGGGTCGCGAACGGCCTGGCCAGCGCCTTGGGCGCGTAGTGGGTGAGGAACAGGGCGATGCCGACACCGATCGGCACCGCGATCACCAGCGCGAACACCGAGCTCAACACGGTGACCATGAACAGGTCGCGGATGCCGAACCGCAGGTTGTCCGGGTCGCTGGTGCTGAACTCGGTGCTGGTGAAGAAGTTCACCGTGTCGGCCCTGAGCGAAGGCACCGCGCGGATCAGCAGGAACAGCGCGATCAGCGCGATGGCGGCGACGATGACGGCGCCGGCGGCGGTGGCCAGCGACCGGAAGATCGTCTCCGCGCGCCCGCTGTGCGGCGTCCTGGTCTTCGTGGGGGCCGATTCGGTGTTCGGTTCACTCGGCATGTGCGCAGTATCTCCAGCCGCGGAGGGGCCCGTCGAATCCGACGAGCCCGTCGCGGCCACCTCAGGGTGCACGGTCATGGCTGGCTCAGGAGATGGCGTTGATCGCCGTGGTCAGCCGGGTCTTGAACTGCTCGGGGATCGGGATGTACCCGTTGTCCTCCAGGCCGTTCTGCCCGTTGGTCACCGCCGAGGTCAGGAACGCCTTGACGGCCTGGCCGGTGGCGGCATCGGCGTACTTCGAGCACACGATCTCGTAGGTCGCCATCATGATCGGGTAGGAGCCCGCCACGGTCGGCTGGTAGAACGAGCTGGTGTCGAGGACCAGGTCGTTGCCCTCGCCCTTGATCTTCACGCCGTCGATGGCCTTGCCCGCGGTCTCGACCGAGAGCTTCACCGGCTCCGGCCCGGCCGAGGTGACGATCTGGGCGACCGAGAGGTTCTGCGACTTGGCGAAGGACCACTCGTTGTAGGTGATCGAGTTCTTGGTGTTCTTGATCGCGGCCGAGGTGCCCTCGTTGCCCTTGGCGCCCTCACCGACACCGCCGTTGAAGGTCTTGCCGCCGCCCTTGCCCCAGGCGCCGCCCGAGGCCGCGTCCAGGTAGAGCTGGAAGTTGTCGGTGGTACCCGACTCGTCGGAGCGGAAGATCACCGCGATCGGCGCGGCGGGCAGCTGCGCGTTCGGGTTCAGCGCCTTGATCTCGGGGGCGTCCCAGGTCTTGATGGTGCCGTTGAAGATCTTCGCCGCGGTCGGGCCGTCCAGCACGAGGTCGGTCACGCCGTCGATGTTGTAGGTGATGGCGATGGGGCCGAACACGGTCGGCAGGTTCCAGGCCGGGGCGCCGCAGCGTTCCTGGGCCTTGGCAGGCTCGCCCTTGGACTGGCTGAGCGGGGAGTCCGAGCCACCGAAGTCGGTCTGGCCGCCGAGGAACTCGTTGACGCCCGCGCCGGAGCCGCTGGAGGTGTAGTTGAGGGTGTAGCCGTCGCAGTTGGCTTCGTAGGCGGCGATGAAGCGCTCCATCGCGTTCTTCTGGGAGGAGGCGCCGCTGGCCTTCAGCGACTCCTTGCCGCCGCAGGCGACGCTGCTGTTGGCCGCGTTGCTGGTGTCACCGCTGGTGTTGTCGTCACTGCCACAGGCGGCGAGAGGCATGGCGACGACGGCCAGAGCACCCACCAGGGCGCTGCTGCGCTTGAAATTCACTATTCCTCCGGGAATCGCGTCCGACACGCCCGGTCCCTCACCGGCCCGGGCGGGTGGTTGTGGTGGCCGTTCACGGGGAACTTGCGCACCGGGCAACGGCCTGCTGCCCACAAATAACGTAGAGTCGCCCGGTTGACAGTTGGACGAGCCGGAGTGAACGCGAGGTGAACAGGGCCGTCCGATTGCGTCCGAATTGCGTGATATTTGCCGCATTTTTACCTGCGGACACTCCCGCGCCACCTCGCGTTCCGTGATCGACCCCCGGTCAGGCCCCGTTCGCGGCGTACGCCACGTCCACGTGCGCGGGCGCGAACCCGAGCTTGGTGTAGGTGTTCACCGCGGCGGTGTTGTCGGCCTCGGTATACAGCAGCACCCCGCCCAGCCCGCGCTCGCGCAGGTGGTGCAGACCCGCCAGGGTGAGCAGTCGGCCCAGGCCACGCCCCTGCGCCGCCGGATCGATCCCCACGACGTAGACCTCGCCCACCGGCGGCTGCTCGTCGGCGTGCACCTTCGTCCAGTGGAAGCCGAGGACGCGGTCGGGCGCGGCGGTGTCGGTGGCCAGGAACAGGCCGGCCGGATCGAACCAGGACTCGGCCCGGCGCACCGCGATGTCGCGCTCGGTCCAGCCGCCCTGTTCGGGATGCCAGTCGAACGCCGCATTGTTGACGCGGAGCAGTTCGGCGTCGTCGGCCGGACCCGCGTAGGTACGGAGGACGATCCCGTCCGGAACCACCAACTCCGGTAACTGCGGCGTTGCCAGGCTGCGGCGCATCTGCCACAACTCGCGGGCGGTGCGCAGCCCGAGCCGGGCGGCGACCGCCTTGGCCGCGGGCCGGTCACCGTGCGCCCACACCCGCGCGTCCGCACCGCCCGCCGCCAGCGCCTCGCGTACCAACGCGGTGCCGATGCCACGGCCGCGCCGCGCCGGCGCCACGGCGGCCTCCGCCATGGCGGGGTGATCTCCATGTGCCGGAACGAGATTCGCGTAGCCGGCCAGTTCGCCGTCGTGTTCGGCCAGCAGGTGCCTGGCCGCACCGGGCTCGCCCAGGGAGAGCACCGCCTGTTCGGAGACGGGCGCGACGCCGTCGGCCGCGCTCGCGGCGGCGAGGAGTTCGCGCACCGCGTCGGCGGTCTCGCCGTCCAGCCGCTGCGCCCAGCGCACGGTGATGTCGCCCATGGATTACTGCGCCGATCCGTTGACGGGGGCGAACGAATCGTCGCCTTCGCTGTCGTCCTCGGGGAAGGACACCGCCTCACCCTTGGCCGGGGTGCGCGCCGGGCGCACCGCCTTGTATCCGACGTTGCGCACGGTGCCGATCAGCGATTCGTACTCGCTGCCGAGCTTGGCGCGCAGGCGCCGCACGTGCACGTCGACGGTGCGGGTGCCGCCGAAGAAGTCGTAGCCCCAGACCTCCTGCAGCAGCTGGGCGCGGGTGAACACCCGGCCCGCGTGCTGGGCGAGGTACTTCAGCAGCTCGAACTCCTTGTAGGTGAGATCGAGCGGGCGGCCGCGCAGCCGGGCGGTGTAGGTGCCCTCGTCGATCACCAGCTCACCCAGGGTGATCTTGCCGGTGTTCTCGGGGCTGGCCACCCCGCCGTTGCGGCCGACGAGCAGGCGCAGACGCGCGTCCAGTTCGGCCGGGCCGGTGCCGGGCAGCAGGATGTCGTCCAGGCCCCAGTCGGCGTTGACCGCGACCAGGCCGCCTTCGGTGAGTACCGCGACGACGGGAACCGACGAACCGGTGCTGCCGAGCAGTCGGCACAGGCCGCGAGCCGCGGCCAGGTCGGTGCGGGCATCGACCAGGGCGACATCCGCGGTCCCCGCCTCGAGCAGCGAGGCCACCTCGGTGGGCGCCGGTCGCACGGTGTGCGCGAGCAGCGCGAGCGAGGGCAACACCGACTCGGGGTTGGGGTCGGAGGTCAGCAGGAGCAGCTCCACAAGCCCTCCTCCCATCTCATAGCACGGGCAACAGCAGCACCGCCGAAAGCCACATTGCTGATACAGGTGATCGGAGCAAGATTAGCGCGTAGAGCCCGATGACCTCGCACTCCGGCCACCATCGGGCACCGTCGCCGCCACCGTGCCCTTCCCGCATTAGTGTGCAGGGCATGCGCAAGCTGATCATCGGCCTGCTGTGCCTGGCGGGCGTGGCCGTGCTCGTGGACTTCGCCGCGGCCGCCTACTCGGAGTACCGCGTCTCGCGGACGCTGCGCGAGGGAGCCGATCTCAGCGCCGACCCCGAGGTCACCATCCACGGGTTCCCCTTCCTCGCCCAGGCGCTGGACGGCCGGTACCAGAGTGTGGTCATCCGCGCGGCGGTCAAGCGGCCGGACATCCCCGGCGAGATCTCCGTCGACGCCACCCTCACCGGCGTGCAACTGAGCCTGAGCGAGCTCAACGACGGCGGCGGCAGGCGGGTGCCGGTCGAGCGGGTCGAGGCGGCGATGCGCATCGAGCCCACCGAGCTGGGCAGGTTGTTCAACATCCCGGATCTGCAAGTGCATTCGCGTCCGGCGGACAAATCGGACGGCACCGGCGGATCGGGCGGTTCCGGCATGACCACCGAGGGCGCGCTGGTGCTCACCGGCACCCTGCCCGGCACCGGCACGCAGCCGGGCAAGGCGGCGGGCCAGGGCGGGGAGAAGGTCGCGGTCGACGCCGAACTCGTGCTCGACGGCGACCAGATCCGGATCACCGCCACCGAGTTGCACCGCAGCAGCGACAGCGACCTGAGCACCACCGCGGTGGTGCCCGAGGCCGAGCAGCCCGCCGTGCTGGCCCGCTTCACGCGCACCATCGATACGAAGGATCTGCCGTTCGGCGTGCACCCCACCAAGGTGATCGCGCTCGGCGGCCAGATCGTGGTCGACGGCAGAGGAGACAACGTGACCATCGATCTCGACCAGTTGCAGCGGCCATGACCGAAATCACAATTCTGATCGTCGTGCTGGTGCTGGCGGTGTTGATCGGGCTGCTGATCCGGCGCCGCGAGGGCCGCGCGCGCCCGGCGGCGCCCGCGAGCACCAACCCCGAGCGGGCCGGGCTGCTCGCCGCCGCGGGCGTCACCGGTACCGGCCCGGCGGTACTGCACTTCTCCGCGGAATGGTGTGGCCCGTGCGCGGCCGTGCGCCGCGTCGTCGCCGGTGTCACAGCGGATTTGGCGGCCGAGCCGCACCCGCCGCAGGACATCGAGATCGACATCGACGCCGAGCCCGCGCTGGCCCGCGAACTCAATGTGCTGTCGCTGCCGACGACCTTCGTCTTCGATGCCGCGGGCCGCGAGCGGTTCCGGATCTCCGGCGTGCCCAAGGCCGGCGATCTGCGTTCCGCGCTGGCCCCCTTGACGGCCGCGGACCAGGGCTGAGAACACCGGCCGCGCACCCCCGGTCCAATTTCCCGCGCCGATTGGGTAAACTGCCTCACGTGCAAGCCAACCACGAGCTGATGCTCACCCGACGCCGCACAGTGGATCTGTGTCGGCTCGGTGGTTGTTGCTGCCTGTGCCGCTGATCGGTCGGCCGTCCTCTCGTCTCTCCGACGCCGACCGCTGCCCGCCGTGCGAGTGATCTCACGATCCCCCGGCGATCTGGCAATCCCGCCATCGAAGCAATCAGCGCAGGAGTACGCACCATGTCCACCACCTCCACCACCACCGAAGCCGACGGCGCCCTCGACCGGGTCGACGTGCGCGGGCCGCGGTTCGTCGCCTGGATCACCACCGCCGTGCTGGTGCTGGTCCTGCTGGCCGCCGCCGTCTCCCCCGGGCTCGCCGCCGTCCTGATCGCCGTGCAGGCGGTCGTGTTCGCGATCGGCGCGCTGGCCGGGCCGCGCAAGCACCCCTACGGACTGGTCTTCGCCGCCCTGGTCGCACCGCGACTCGGGCCGGTGCGCGAGACCGAGCCGACCCCGCCGCTGCGCTTCGCCCAACTGCTCGGCTTCGTCTTCGCGGCCGTGTCACTGCTGGGCTTCGTGCTCGGCTCCACCGTCGTCGGCGCCGTGTTCGCCGGCTTCGCGCTGTTCGCGGCGTTCCTGAACGCCGCGTTCGGCCTCTGCCTGGGCTGCCGGATCTATCCGCTGGTCGCCCGCTTCCGCCCCGCCGGGTCCCCGGCATCGAACTGACCCTGCTCGTCATCGCTGAAAGGAACACAATGGCTCGCTCCGATGTCCTGGTCTCCGTGGACTGGGCCGAAGAGAACCTCAACACCCCCGGCGTGGTTTTCGTCGAGGTCGACGAGGACACCTCCGCCTACGACAACGGCCACATCGAGGGTGCCGTCCGCCTCGACTGGAAGAACGACCTGCAGGATCCGGTTCGCCGGGACTTCGTCAACCAGCAGCAGTTCTCCGACCTGCTCTCGGCGCGCGGCATCTCCAACGACGACGAGGTGATCCTCTACGGCGGCAACAACAACTGGTTCGCCGCCTACGCCTACTGGTACTTCAAGCTCTACGGCCACAACAACGTCAAGCTGCTCGACGGCGGCCGCAAGAAGTGGGAACTGGACGGCCGCCCGCTGTCCACCGAGCCGGTCAACCGCCCGGCCACCCAGTACAAGGCCTCCGCGCCGGATCTGTCGATCCGCGCCTTCCGTGACGAGGTCATCGCGGCCATCGGCACCAAGAACCTCGTCGACGTGCGTTCGCCCGACGAGTTCTCCGGCAAGATCCTCGCCCCCGCGCACCTGCCGCAGGAGCAGAGCCAGCGTCCCGGCCACATCCCCGGCGCGATCAACGTGCCGTGGAGCAAGGCGGCCAACGAGGACGGCACCTTCAAGTCCGACGAGGAACTCACCGAGATCTACAAGGAAGCGGGCCTGGATCCGGAGAAGGAGACCATCGCCTACTGCCGCATCGGTGAGCGGTCCTCGCACACCTGGTTCGTCCTGCAGGAGCTGCTGGGCCACCAGAACGTCAAGAACTACGACGGGAGCTGGACGGAGTACGGCTCCCTCGTCGGTGCACCGATCGAGTTGGGAGCGTAATCAGCATGTGTGCAGCACCTACCCAGGGACAGGCCATTCCGGCAGGCGTCGACGTGGAGAAGGAGACGGTCATCACCGGCCGCGTCCTTGCCTCCGACGGGCAGCCGGTGGGCGGCGCGTTCGTCCGCCTGCTCGACGGCAACGGTGACTTCACCGCCGAGGTCGTCGCCTCCGGCACCGGTGACTTCCGCTTCTTCGCGGCGCCGGGCACGTGGACCGTGCGCGCGCTGTCCTCGGCGGGCAACGGCTCGGCCGAGGTGCGCCCCGAGGGCGCGGGCATCCACACCGTGGACGTCGCGGTCGCCAAGTAAGAACAGCAGGGCACGACGGCCCCGCGGCTCCCGCCGGTTCTACCGGTGGGTTGCCGCGGGGCCGTTTCGTTGCCGGGGACCGAGGTGGATAGACTCGGTTGCGTGGTCCTCTTCTTCGAGATTCTGCTGGTCCTGGTGTCGCTGCTGATCGGCTGGTTCGGCCTGTACGTCTTCTACCGGCTGTTCACCGAGTCATGAGCGATCTCGCGAGCGAAGGTTCCGATCCGGCCGAGCGCGCGAGTGAACACAGCAACGGCAACGCGCCGGCCGACCGGCCCGCGCGGCGCAGCGGCGACCAGGCCGTAGCCGACGCCGCCGAGCGCGCCAAGGCCACCGGCAGCCGGAACATTCCGGTGCTGCCGGATCTTCCGCTGCCCGAGGACACCGCGAATCTGCGCCTCGGCCCCGATCTCAGCCCCGCCATGCTGGCGCTGCTGCCGATGGTCGGCGTGTGGCGCGGCGAGGGCGAGGGCAACGATCCCGCCCGCGGTGACTACCGCTTCGGCCAGCAGATCATCGTCTCCCACGACGGCGGCGACTACCTGTCCTGGGAGTCGCGCAGCTGGTTCATCGAAGCCGACGGCAGCTACGGCGGCCCCGACCTGCGCGAGACCGGGTTCTGGCGGGTCGGTGTGGACGGCGACGACGAGGTCATCGAACTGCTGCTCACGCACAGCTCCGGCATCGTCGAACTCTTCTACGGCACCGCGCTCACCCAGTCGTCCTGGGAGCTGGCCACCGACGTGGTGATCCGCAGCCAGTCCGGCGTCGTCGTGGGCGGCGCCAAGCGCCTGTACGGCATCGTCGAGGGCGGCGACCTCGCCTACGTCGAAGAACGCGTCGTCGCCGACGGCCCCCTGGAACCGCGCCTCTCGGCCCGCCTCCAGCGCTACATCGGCTGAACCACCCGCAGCACCGGTTCAGCCGCGACGACCGAGGGCCTCGAGGTCGATGTCGACAGGGAAGGGGACCGGCAGCTTCAGCCGGTCGTGGAAGATGCCGATCGGCACGTACCGGGCGGAGACGCGGTCGAGCTCGTAGGCGTAGACCACCACTCGATCGTCGCTGCCCCGCTCGACCCGCCAGAAATGCGGGATCCCGGCGTTGGCGTATTTCAGCGGCTTGGTTTCCCGGTCACGTTCCTCGGAGTCCGGGGACACCGCTTCGACGGCGAGGACCAGGTCCCGAAGACCAGACCCCCGTCGATCAGTTCGGTGTGTTTCGGAAGACCACGCAGCTTCAGGAACGCGTCGACGGTGTAGCCGCCCGCAGGAGGGATCACCCAGTCGGGTAGCGGCTCGACGGTCATTGCCCCAGCGTAGCGCCCGTGGGGCGGACCTGGTCGGGAAAGGGAACGGCCCCCGAGCCGTACCGGTGCGGCGGGTGCCTGCACGGGTCCCGGTCGGACAGACCGGGGGCTCGGGGGCCGGGTGACTGCCTGGTATTCGCTCAGCGCTCGCGCGGGCGGATACCACCTGCAGCGGTGGCGCTAGCGGACAGCCACCTCACGTGTCCTAGAACTATCCATTCTTCGAACCACCTCCTTCCTCGTGTACGCCCGAAGGTAGTCGGCCGTCAGGAGGTCGGCAACGTATTTTCGCGGGGGGCGGAATCCGGGGCCGACCGGGGCGAACGCTCGACGGCGACCTGCCAGGACGAGTCCACCCGCACGACGACGTCGGCGCGGTGGTCGGCGGGCAGCTGGTGGGTGACCACGACCACCACGCGGTCCGGTTCGACCAGTCCGGAGTCGGCGTCGAGCAGCGCGCGCAGCAGGTCGGCGCCCGCCCCGGCCTCCAGGTGTTCGGTGGGTTCGTCGAGCAGCAGCACCCGGGCCGGGGAGACCAGCGCGCGGGCGAGCAGGATGCGGCGGCGTTGCCCGCCGGAGACGGCCGCGGCGCCGCCCACCAGATCGGTGGACAGCCCGTCGGGAAGGGCGTCGAGCCAGTCGCCCAGACCGACCGAACGCAACGCGCGCTCGGCCTCCGCCTCGGTGACGTCGCCCCGCGCGACCCGCAGGTTCTCCAGCACGCTCGTGCCGAACAGGTGGGCGTCCTCGGCGAAGAACGTGACGTCGGGCCGGGGCGTGTCGAACAAGCCCGCCCAGAACATGAGCAGCGTCGTCTTGCCGGCACCGCTGGGACCGACGACGGCGATGCGGCGGCCCGGTGGCAGATCGGGCCGGACCGGCGCCGCGTCGCCGTCCGTCGCGACTGCGGCGCGGGTGGCGCCCTCGATGCGGTGCAGTGCGGCACGGGCGGTGGTGAGCGACTGGGCGGCGGCGGGCAGGGCCGCGGTGGCTTCGAAGGCCGACAGCGGCAGCAGCACCAGGATGGTCAGGGCCATCGGGGTCATGCCGCCGGGCAGTCCGCCGCCGGGTCCGTAGGCGACGACGCCGATGAGCAGCGCACCGAGGACGCTGGCACCCAGCGCCAGCGGCGTGGCGGCCGCGGACCAGGCGGTGCGGGCGGCGGCGCTGTCCTCCGCGGCGACCGAGCGACGGCCCGCGTCACGCGCCGCGGTGACGGTACCGGCCAAGCGGCCCGCCACCCGCAGTTCGGCGGCGTGGTCGAGGACGGTCAGCGCCCGTGCGGTGAACTCGGCGCGGTCGGCGCGCACCGCGACTTCCGCCGACCGGGCGGCGCGGGCCGACAGCCACGGCGCGAGCACGCCCGCCACCGCCAGCGAGGCGGCCAGGATCATCGCGGCGGGCACCGAAATGGTGGCGATCAATCCCACCGCGGCCAGCGCGAGCACCGCGGCCACCGCGATCGGCACGAGGGCGCGCACGATCACCGCGCCGAGGTCGTCGATGTCGCTGCCGATCCGCACGAGCAGATCGCCGCGGCGGAGCCGGGCGGCGCTGTCGGCGGCCGCGCCGGAGCCGGAGCGCCGGTCGCGGCGCAACCAGACGTCCGAGCGGGCCAGCCTCCGGTACACCGCGGCCCGCGCGTTCGTCATCGAGCGCAGTGCGACGTCGTGGGTGGCGAGCCGCTCGAGGTAGCGGGCGAGCCCGCGCGAGATGCCCAGCGCCCGCACCGACACCACCGCGACGCTGAGGTCGAGCACCGGCGGCATCTGCCACGCCCGGGCGATCAGCCAGGCGGCCAGCGCCGCCAGCCCGAGCGCACTACCGAGCGCGACCACACCCCACGTCACGGCCACCGCGACGCGGCCACGCGCGGGCTCCAGCAGTTCCCCCATCCGCCGCAGGTCCGTCCGGACGGCCCTAACCCGCTCCGCCGGTGTCGAATTCACGACGCACCGCCGGATTCCACCGACCGCCCCACCGGCACCGCCGACCGCACCTCGATCACCTGGTCGGCTGCCGCGAGCACGGTCGGCCGGTGCCCCACGACGAGCACCGTCGCCCCCGCCGCCGCACGTTCGCGCAGCGCCGCGAGGACGCCGGCCTCGCTCGCCTCGTCCAGGTGCGCGGTCGGCTCGTCGAGCAGCAGGACCGGCCGGTCGGCGGCGAGCACCCGGGTGAGGGCGAGCCGCTGCCGCTGGCCGAGGCTCAATCCGACTCCGCCCACGCCGACCACGGTGTCCCACCGGTGCGGCAGTTCGTCGAGGACGGCGTCGAATCCCGTTGCCGCACAAGCGCGGTTCAGGTCAACCAGGTCGGCGCCCAGCAGTTCCAGGTTCTCCCGCAGCGTGCCGGGCACGAGCACCGGGCGCTGCGGCAGCCAGGCGAGGCGGCGCCACCACGCGTCCGGGTCCAGCTCGCGCACGTCGATCCCGTCGACGCGCACCCGGCCCGCGTCCGCGTCCACCAGCCCGAGAATCGCGGCCAGCGCCGTGGACTTGCCGCTGCCGTTCGGTCCGGCCAGCACTGTCAGGGCCCCGGGCCGGATCACCGCGCACAAGTCCGCCGGAGCCCATCCGTCCCTGGCCCGCACACCCAGACCGGCCAACTCGACCAGCGCCGGACCCCGACCATCCACCGCCGGGCCACCCCGCCCATCCACCGCCAGGTCACCCGGCCCACCCAGCGCCGGGCCACCCCGTCCACCCACCGCCAGACCGCCCCGCTCATCCACTGCCGGGCGGTCCGTCGCCCCGACGAGCGTCCGGTCATCGATCCGACCCCGCCGCACCCCCTCAGGCTCCAACACGGCAAATGCCTTGTCGGCCGCCGCCATCCCGTCCTGCGCGGCGTGGAACCTCTCCCCCACCATCCGCAGCGGCAGGTACACCTCCGGCGCCAGGATGAGCGCGACGAGCCCGTCGTAGAGGTCCATGCCGCCGTACACCAGCCGCAGGCCGATGGACACGGCGATGAGCGCGACGCTGAGCGTGGCGAGCAGTTCCAGCACCATCGAGGACAGGAAGGCGATGCGCAGGGCGCGCATGGTGCGCACCCGCAGGGCGTCGCCGAGGGCGCGCACCCGATGCTCCATGGTGCGGGCCGCCGGGCCGCCGTCGGCGTGTTCGCGACCGAGTGCGCGCAGGGTCGGCATGCCCGCGAAGAGGTCGAGCAGCTGGTCCGACAGGCGGGTGGTCGCCGCCAGGGTGGCGGCGGCGCGGCCCTGGGTGAGCAGCCCGATCAGGACCATGAAGATCGGGATCAGCGGCAGGGTCACCACGGCGATGCCCGCGGAGACCGGGTCGTGGGCCAGGATCACCGCAAGCACCACGGGGGGCACCAGCACCGCGAGCAGCAGGGCAGGCAGATAGCCGGTGAGGTAGGCGCGCAGGCCGCTCAGCCCGGTTCCGACGACGACCGCGAGTTCGGTTCGGCGCCGGTCGAGTTCACGTGGCGGCAGGGCCGCGCCCGCCGCCAGCACAGCGGTCTCCAGTTCGGCGACCACGCTCGCTCCGGCCCGGTGCGCGATCCGCGCCTGCCACCAGCTCGCCACCGCGCGCCCGGCCAGGGCGACGGCGAGGACCACGAGTTCTGCGGTCCAGTCGGTGATCCGCCGCCGCGTGGGGTCGGTGATGACGCCGGCCAGCACCCGCCCGAGCGCGGTCGCGGCGACCACGATGCAGACGGTGGTCACCAACGACAGTCCCACGCTGTAGCCGAGGTAGCGGCGCGCCGAGCGAGCGTGCCGCCACAGGCGCGGGTCGACGGGCGGGCGGGCCACGGTGTCAGTCCTTGTCCGGACGCGGGGTGAGCCCCACGGGGGCGGGAATGTGCTCGACCGAGATGCGCTTGCGGAACACCCAGTAGGTCCACGCCTGGTAGCCGAGCACGACGGGGGTCACCACCACGGCCGCCCAGCTCATCACCTTCAGGGTGTAGGGCGTGGAGGAGGCGTTGTCGACGGTCAGCGAGAACGCCTCGCCGAGGGTGGAGGGCAGCACGTTCGGGAACAGCGAGCCGAACAGCAGCACAGTGGCGGCGGCGACGGTCAGCGCGGTGCCCGCGAAGGCCCACCCGTCGCGGTCGGCGAAGACCGCGGCCGCGGCGCCCACCAGCCCGATCACCGCCACCCCCAACGGAATCCAGGTCCAGTCCGCGCCATACGCGAGCTGGGTCCACAGGCCGAACCCGCCGACGACGAGCGCGGCCGGACCGAGCAGCAGCTTCGCCACCCGCACCGCGTCGGCGCGGACGTCACCACCGGTCTTCAGGCCCAGGAAGATCGCCCCGTGCAGGGCGAACAGCAGGCCGGTGGCCAGCGCGCCGAGCAGCGCGTACGGGCTGAACAGGTCACCGATGGAACCGACCAGCTGCTTGTCGGCGTCCAGCGGCACCCCGCGCACGATGTTGGCGAACACCCAGCCCCAGGCGAACGCGGGGACCCAGGAGCCGATGCCGATCCCGATGTCGCAGCGGGCCCGCCAGCGCGGGTCGTCGATCTTGCCGCGGTACTCGATGGCACAGATCCGCAGGATCAACGCGACCAGCACCAGCAGCAGTGCGAGGTAGAAGCCGGAGAACATGCTGGCATACCACTCGGGGAACGCGGCGAACAGCGCGCCGCCCGCGGTGATCAGCCACACCTCGTTGCCGTCCCACACCGGGCCGATGGTGTTGAGCACCGCCCGGCGCCGCGCGTCACTGCCCTTGCCAAGCACCGGCATCAGCATGCCGACGCCGAAGTCGAAGCCCTCCAGCACGAAGTAGCCGGTGAACAGGACGCCGATCAGGACGAACCAGAACTCTGCGAGACTCATCGTCGGGCTCCTCAGTAGGCGAACGAAAGCTGTTCGACGGCAGGCTCTTCGGCCGCACCGGACGTCCTGCCGGGGCCACCGCTGTCGTCGGGGCGGTCCGGCTTCGGCGGCGCGGCCGGTTCCGGTCCCTCGATCACGTAGCGCCGGATCAGGTAGAACCACACCACCGCGAGCGCGCCGTAGAGCAGGGTGAACACCACCAGCGAGATGAGCACCGTGCTGAACGAGTGGTCGGAGACGCCCTGCTGAACTGTCATGCGCAGGGCGGGATCACCGGTCGGGTTGGGCACCACCACCCAGGGCTGCCTGCCCATCTCGGTGAACACCCAGCCCGCGCTGTTGGCCAGGAACGGCGTCGGGATGGCCAGCAGGCTCAGCCACGAGTACCAGCGCTGATCGGGCACCCGCCCGCGCCGGGTCAGCCACAGCCCGGCCAGCACCAGCAGCACCGAACCGGCCGACAGGCCGATCATCGCGCGGAACGACCAGTAGGTGACGAACAGGTTGGGCCGGTAGTCGCCGGGACCGAATTTCTCGATGTAGGCCTGCTGCAGGTCCTTCACACCGTCGAGGGTGACGCCCTCGAATTTGCCTTCGGCCAGATACGGCAGCACGTAGGGCACCTCGATGAGGTGGGTGACGCTGTCACAGTTGTTGTGCGTGCCGACCGTGAGCACCGAGAAATCGGGGTCGGTCTGGGTGTGGCACAACGATTCCGCCGAGGCCATCTTCATCGGCTGCTGCTCGAACATCAGCTTGCCCTGGATGTCGCCGGTGAGCACCACGGCGACCATCGACACCAGGATCACGTACATTCCCGCGCGTCCGGCGGGCCGCCACATGGTGCGGGCCTCTTCGCGCCGCACCGGATCGGCGCTGCGCGCGTTGCGCACCATCCACCAGCCGGCGATGCCCGCCACGAAGGTGCCGGCGACCAGGAAGGAACCGGCGATGACGTGCGGGAACGCCGCCAGGGTCGTGTTGTTGGTGAGCACTTCCCAGATGCTGGTGAGCTCGGCGCGGCCGCGCTCGGGGTTGTAGCGGGCGCCGACGGGATGCTGCATGAAGGAGTTGGCGGCGACGATGAAGTACGCCGAGGCGTTCACACCGATCGCGACCAGCCAGATCGTGGCCAGGTGCACCAATTTCGGCAGCCGCGACCAGCCGAAGATCCACAGGCCGATGAAGGTCGACTCCAGGAAGAACGCGACCAGTGCCTCGAGTGCGAGCGGTGCGCCGAAGACGTCACCGACGAAGCGGGAGTATTCGCTCCAGTTCATGCCGAACTGGAATTCCTGCACGATGCCGGTCGCGACACCGAGCGCGAAGTTGATCAGGAACAGCTTGCCGAAGAACTTGGTCAAGCGGTACCAGCGTTCGTTGCCGGTGATCACCCAGGCGGTCTGCATGCCCGCGACGAACGGGGCAAGGCCGATGGTGAGCGGCACGAACAGGAAGTGGTAGACGGTGGTGATTCCGAACTGCCACCGGGAGATGTCCAGAACGCTCATCCGGCCTCCAACCCCTTACTACGACGTGTCGTAGTAAAGATAACTCCGGCGGAGACCTTTCCCTAGGAGGCGCGCATCACTATGACGCGCGACAACACACCGATGACCAGCGGTTTTCCGCCCTGCGCGAGGTCGGCGCCGCCCGGGAGTGCGCAGGGTCACGCCCGGGCGGTGGCGCGCACCACGGCCGCAGCGCTCACCAGTCGCCGATCGCGCCCCCGCGCTGCACGCCGCGGTCGACGAGTTCGATGATCTCCTCGGCGTTGTCCGGCGCCGACATGCGAAGGCCGTCCAGGGAATTCACCCGAGCGGCCAGCGTGACGCTCGACAGCATCCAGATGCTGTCGCAGGTGAGCAGGTCGGCGGTGAAGAGCGGGGCGTAACGGCACTCCCAGCCCGCCTTCTTCGCTTCGGTGAACAGCGCGCGCTGGGTCACGCCCGGCAGCACACCGTTCTTGGCGGGCGGGGTGATCAGCTCCTTGTCCCTGGCGATCACCACGGTCGAGCGCGGGCCTTCCAGCACCCGGTTCTCGGTGCTGGTGAAGATCACGTCGTCGGCGCCCATCCGGTGCGCGAACCGCAGCGCCGCCATGTTCGTCGCGTAGGACAGCGTCTTGGCGCCGAGCAACTGCCACGGCGCGGCCTGGGCCAGGTCGATCGAGATGCCGCGGGCCAGGGTCACCACCGAGACACCCTCGGCGCGCGCCTTGGCGACGCGCTCGGGCACCGGCACCACCAGGACATACGCGGTCGGCACCGGCACCGCGGCGGCGAGATCGCCGGAGGTGACACTGGACGGGGCGCCCAGCTCGGTGTCGCGGCCGCGGGTGAGCACCAGGCGCATCATGCCCTCGCGCTCGCTGCCCCACTCCTTGGCCGCGGTCTGCACCGCCTCGCGCCAACGCGACAGTTCCGGCTCGGGTAGATCGAGCGCCTGCGCCGAGCGACGCAACCGGCCCAGGTGGAATTCGATCGCACACGCGTCACCGTCACGCACCAGCACCGTTTCGAAGACACCGTCACCGCGCAGCACCCCGATGTCGTCGGCGAACAACAACGGCTCGTCCGCGTCGCGGACCACACCGTCGAGTGTGACAAGAACTCGATCTACCATGCGACGAGCGTAGGCGGAATGCGCTGCCCGTGCCTATGTCAACGCAGAGTTCGTTTTGCCGGATTCGGCGCGCCCACGCGGGAATCGCCGAGCCGACCGGGAGGGGGAAACTCGGACGCACCGCGAGGCCGCCGCACGCAGGTGCGGCGAGGACCGCCTAGAGTGGACGTGTGTCCGTGCTCGATGCACCCAGCCCCCTCCTCTCCGTCGCGGGCGCTGTCGCGGGTCCGCCCGGTTCGCCGGACGCCACGGTGGCCTGGCACTACGGCAATCCGTTCGGTGAGCAGCGCGCCGCGGTCGAGCGGGTCGCGATCGTGGATCGTTCCCATCGGTTCGTGCTGCGCATCACCGGCGGTGAACGGCTGAGCTGGCTGCACACCATCTCCAGTCAGCACGTCGCGAACCTCGGCGACCGGCAGTCGGCGGAGAACCTCGACCTCGACCTGAACGGCCGCATCCAGCACCATTTCGTGCTCAGCGACCTCGATGGCACCGTCTGGGTCGACACCGAAGCCGACCGCGGGCCCGCCCTGCTGGACTTCCTGACGAAGATGGTCTTCTGGGCCGACGCCAAGCCCGCCGAGGCCACCGACCATGCCGTGCTGAGCCTGCTCGGCCCCGAGGTCGCCCGGTTGCGCGAGGCCCTCGGCATCACCGAACTGCCGGAGATCTACGCGGTGACGCCGCTGCCGGACGGCGGCTTCCTGCGCCGGATGCCCTGGCCGACGGCCGACTCCTACGATCTCGTCGTCCCGCGCGAGCGGCTCGGCGCCTGGTGGAGGACCCTCACCGAGGCGGGCGCCGAACCCGCGGGCATGTGGGCCTTCGAGGCGCTGCGCGTCGCGGCGCTGCGGCCGCGGATCGGCCTGGACACCGATGAGCGCACCATCCCGCACGAGGTGCGCTGGATCGGCGGCCCGGCCGAACACGGCGCGGTGCACCTGGACAAGGGCTGCTATCGCGGCCAGGAGACCGTCGCCCGCGTGCACAACCTCGGCAAGCCGCCCCGGCAACTGGTGCTGCTGCACCTGGACGGCTCCGCCGACGAGCGGCCGCAGCCGGGTGCGGATGTCACCGCGGGTGGCCGCACGGTGGGCCGCCTCGGCTCGGTGGTCGACCACTACGAGCTGGGGCCGATCGCGCTGGCGCTGGTCAAACGCGCGGTCCCGGCCGATGCGCAACTCACCACCGGTCCGAGCGCGGCCGCGATCGACCCGGATTCGGTGCCCGTCGACGACACCCCGCAGGCGGGCCGGCTCGCGGTCGACCGGCTGCGCGGCCGGTGACGGGGCGCGTGCCGCAGCACGGCGGGCCGGCGGACCGGCCGCGACAGGGAGGGGAAACGATGACGTCCGAGGACGCCCGGGTACTGGCGGTGTGCGTGGTGCACGCCGATCTCACCGTGCCGACCCGCGTGGGGCGCACCGCGATCGACAAGCGCCCGGTGCCGGGCCGCGTCGCGGTCGGCACGCTCGGCCTGGCCGGCGACCACGTCTGCGACACCAAGCATCACGGCGGCGTCGACCAGGCCGTGTACGCCTATGCCGAGGAGGACGCGCGACGCTGGAGCGAGGAACTCGGCCGGGATCTGCCCGCGGGCTGGTTCGGGGAGAACCTGCGCATCGCCGGGCTCGACGTCAGCGACGCCGTGGTCGGTGCCCGGTGGTCGATCGGCGACACCCTGCTCGAGGTGAGCGCGCCCCGAGTACCGTGCGCCACGTTCGGGCACTGGTCCGGCGAGGCGCAGTGGGTCAAACGGTTCACCCTGCGCAGCGACACCGGCACGTATCTGCGGGTGCTGCGGGCGGGCAGCATCGGCGCGGGCGATCCGGTGCGGGTCGAATACACCCCCGCGCACGGCATCACCGTGCGCGACGTGTTCACCGGTGCCGATCTGGACCGCCTGGTCACCCTGCTCACCGTCGAGCCGACCGTCACCGACACCGTGCGGATGCAGATCGAACGGCACGCCCGCAGGCACGGCCGGCCACTACCGGAAATCGGCGACGACCTGGCGGAGGAGGCCGTGTCGTGAGCGTGGAACTGGTCGAGGTGGTGCGCTCCGGGTTCCGTGAATGCGTGCACCGGGGGTCACTGGTCGTGCTCGATCCGGCCGGGGAGCCGGTCGTCGCGCTCGGCGAGGTGCACCTGCCGATCTTTCCCCGCTCCACCAACAAGCCGATGCAGGCGGTGGCCCTGCTGCGAAACGGCTTCGAGCCGCTCGACGACCCCGAGCTGGCCATCGCCACCGCCTCGCACTACGGCGAGGCCGACCAGGTCCGGCTGGTCGAGCGGCTGCTCGCGCGGTTCGGCTTCGACGAACGCGCCCTCGCGTGCCCGCCCGAGCTGCCCATCGAGGAGCGGGCGCGCGCGGCGGCGTTGGCGGGCGGGCCGCGGCCGATCTACATGAACTGCTCGGGCAAGCACGCCGCGATGCTGGCCACCTGCGCGGTCAACGGTTGGTCGGTGCAGGACTACCTCGACGAGAAGCACCCGCTGCAGCAGGCGGTGGCCGACACCGTGGTCGAGCTGACCGGTGAACCCGAAACCGACCTCGGCATCGACGGCTGCGGGCTGCCCATCATCCCGGTCTCGCTGGTGAACCTGGCCCGCGCCTACGCCCGGCTGGCCACCGCGGCGCCCGGCACGCCCGAACGGCGAATCGCCGATGCGATCCGCGCGCATCCGCGAGTGATTTCGGGCACGAACGCGCCCGATCTACAGATCATGACCGCGACCCCCGGACTGGTGTGCAAGATCGGCGCCGACGGTGTGCACGCCGGTGCGCTGCCCGACGGAACCGCCTTCGCCTACAAGATCGACGACGGCGGCGACCGGGCGCGGATGCCCCTGACGCTGGCGATTCTGCACCGGATGGGCGTCGAGTGGACGACCACGCACGCCGAGCTGGCGGCCCAGCCGGTGCTCGGCGGCGGCGCCCGGGTGGGAGTGATCCGGGCGATTCCCGGCGTACTCTGAGCGACACGACATACGGCGAAGCCCCGGCAAACGGAACCCCTGGTAGCGGCACTTCCCCGACTCATGGAGGCGCGACCGCCGGACACACGCTAAAGTGTCTGTCAGGAAGAGTATTAATTCGAACGGGGCCGCCAACAAACCCCAGGCCGCCCCGCTGTGACGCGAGGGGGTCAGCCATGGGCCGTGGCCGGGCTAAGGCAAAGCAGACCAAGGTCGCACGAGAGCTGAAGTACAGCTCGCCGACGACCGACTTCGCGAGCCTTCAGCGCGAGCTCTCGGGACACCCCACCAAGCGCAGTGGTGGTGTGCTGTCCGATGAGCACGACTCGGACGACTCCTTGTCCCGCTGGGACGAGGACGACTACGACGACTGGCGCCGCTGACTCGGATACAACGTCAAGAAGGGGGAGGCCGACCGGGCCTCCCCTTTCCACGTTGCCGGGACCGCGGCCTCCGTCGAGAAGGCTTGCCATGACATGTCGGCGGCCGGCAGCCGGATAGGTTGCCGGACAACGACTCTCACCGGGTACTCCCCAGGCGCGTCTCTCGCGACGCCCCGATCCGGAGCAACCCGCCCCCGGCGGTCCGCCGACCCCGTTCGGCCGCCCCGTCGGCAACATCCCAGCTAGCACCGCTGCGATGCGGCGAGCGCACGGGGCCTCGGCACCCGTCCGATCACCGTTTCCGATCGCTCGCCGATTCGGCAGCAGCGGGCGGAACGAACCGGCTCGGTGAGTCGTCACCGTCGGCTGGGCTCCCTGGTTCTCGCCGAGCCTGGACACCGTACGACCCCGCCCGAACCTGGACGCGGTCCACATCGCGCCGTCGGCGGAGCCGAACGTGGGTCACCGCACCCCGGGGCTCGCCGTTGAACGCGGTCCGCACCGCGCCGCAGGCGGAGCCGAACTCGGTCACACACCCGACCTCGGGCGCGGTCGCACACCGCGCCGTCGTCAGCGTCGGGAATCGAATCAGTGCGGGGCATGCCCCGGCGGCAGGCCCCCGACCGGCTGGGAACGGACGCCGCTCAGAACCGCGGGTGCTCGCCCAGCAGTTCCGCGCGCGGCGCGTCGGCGTCCTTGGCCTTCTTCACGGTGCCCAGCGTCCAGCACTCGATGTGCCTGGCGGTCAGCACCGCGAGCGCGCGGTCCACGTCCTCGGGCGCGACCACGGCGACCATGCCGACGCCCATGTTGAACGTCTTCTCCATCTCGGCGCGCTCGACGCGGCCGCGCTGGGCGATCATCTTGAACACCGGGGCGGGATTCCAGGTGCCGCGGTCGAGTTCGGCGACCAGCCCGGCGGGGATCACGCGCGCCAGGTTCGCGGCCAGGCCACCGCCGGTGACGTGGGCGAAGGTGCGCACGTCGGTCTCGGCGATCAGCGCCAGGCAGTCCTTGGCGTAGATGCGGGTCGGCTCGAGCAGTTCCTCACCGAGGGTGCGGCCGAACTCCTCCACGTGGCCGGTCAGCGACATGCGGTCGATGTCGAGCAGCACCTTGCGGGCGAGGCTGTAGCCGTTGGAGTGCAGGCCCGACGAGCCCATCGCGATGACGACATCGCCCGGGCGCACCCGGTCGGGGCCGAGCACGGCGTCGGCTTCCACCACACCCACGCCGGTCGCGGACAGGTCGTAGTCGTCGGGATCCATCAGGCCCGGGTGTTCGGCGGTCTCCCCGCCCAGCAGCGCGCACCCGGCGCGCACACAACCCTCGGCGATACCCGAGACCAGTTCGGCGACCTTCTCCGGGACGACCTTGCCGATGGCGATGTAGTCCTGCAGGAACAGCGGTTCCGCGCCGCAGACGACGAGGTCGTCGACCACCATCGCGACGAGGTCGAGCCCGACGGTGTCGTGCTTGTCCATCGCCTGGGCGACCGCGATCTTGGTGCCCACGCCGTCGGTGGAGGCGGCGAGCAGCGGCTCGCGGTAGCCACCCTTGAGCGCGAAGAGACCGGCGAATCCGCCGAGGCCGCCCTGGACTTCGGGGCGGGTGGCCTTCTTCGCCAATGGCCCGAACAACTCGACTGCGCGGTCACCGGCTTCGATGTCCACGCCGGCCGCGGCGTACGAAGCGCCACCGGTGGGGGTCTGTTCAGTCATCTTCGGGGAAAGCTCCAAACCGGTTCGGCGGATACATGCCTGCTCACGCTACCCGAACCGGATCTCGGGCACGCATGGTGTCCACCGGCCGGTCAGGGGCGGCTCAACGCGCTGGCGTTGGCGTTGTCGCCGAGCAGCACCGATTCCGGCTGCCCGGTGAGCATCCCCTCGAGCAGGTTCTTCCCGATCGAGGCCTCGGTGGGCAGCGGGATCGGGTACTGGCCGTCGAAGCACGCGCTGCACAGCCGGGTCCGCGGCTGTTCGGTCGCGGCGATCATGCCCTCGGTGGAGATGTAACCGAGGGTGTCGGCGCCGATCGAGCGCCGCACGGCTTCGACCATGTCGTCGTAGCTGTCGTCGGCGCCGCCACCGTTGGCGATCAGCTCCGCCCGGGAGGCGAAGTCGATGCCGTAGAAGCAGGGCCACTTGACCGGCGGCGAGGCGATGCGGACGTGGATCTCCACCGCGCCCGCCTCCCGCAGCATCCGCACCAGCGCGCGCTGGGTGTTGCCGCGCACGATGGAGTCGTCGACCACGATCAACCGCTTGCCGCGGATCACCTCGCGCAGCGGGTTGAGCTTGAGCCGGATGCCGAGCTGGCGGATCGTCTGGCTCGGCTGGATGAAGGTGCGCCCCACGTAGGCGTTCTTCATCAGACCCTGGCCGTAGGGCACACCCGAGCCCTGGGCGTAGCCGACCGCGGCCGGGGTGCCGGATTCGGGCACCGGGATGACCAGATCGGCCTCGACCGGATGCTCCTTGGCCAGCCGCCTGCCGATCTCGACGCGGGTGGCGTGCACCGAGCGCCCGGCGATGGTGGAGTCGGGGCGGGCCAGGTAGACGTATTCGAAGACGCAACCCTTGGGTTCGGGGTTGGCGAAGCGCATCGACCGCACGCCTTCGGCGTCGATCGCCAGCAGTTCGCCGGGTTCGATCTCACGGACGAAGGCGGCGCCGACGATGTCGAGCGCGGCGGTCTCGCTGGCCACCACCCAGCCGCGGTCGAGCCTGCCCAGGCACAGCGGCCGCACCCCGTGCGGGTCGCGGGCGGCGTAGAGGGTGTGCTCGTCCATGAAGGTGAGGCAGAACGCGCCGCGCAGCTGCGGCAGCAGTTCCATCGCGGCCTGCTCGATGCTCGAGTCGGCCGCGGCGTGCGCCAGCAGGGCGGTCATCACGTCGGAGTCGGAGGTCGCGCCCACCGGCTGCGGCCGGCCGCCGGACACGGGGGTGCCGATGAGCCCGAGTTCGCGTGCGCGCCCGGCCAGTTCGGCGGTGTTGACGAGATTGCCGTTGTGGCCCAGCGCCAGGCCGGAGCCGACCGCGGTGGTGCGGAAGATCGGCTGGGCGTTCTCCCAGGTCACGCCGCCCGTGGTGGAGTAGCGACAGTGGCCGACGGCGATGTGGCCGGGCATGGCGGCCAGCGTCTGCTCGTCGAACACCTGGCTGACCAAGCCCAGATCCTTGAACACCAGGATCTGCTGACCGTCGGAGACCGCGATGCCCGCCGCCTCCTGGCCGCGATGCTGCAGCGCGTAGAGGCCGTAGTACGTGAGCTTGGCCACGTCCTCGCTCGGCGCCCAGACACCGAACACACCACACTCCTCGCGTGGTTCGTTCTCGTCCTGATCGGAGGCGGATGCGAGGCTGTCGACCGAAGATTCGGCGTTGGTCACCGTGTGCTCCCTGTTCGGGCGGGCTGGGGGCTTTCGCCATTCTACGGGTGCAACACGCCTCGGCGATCACCGCTTCCGCATACCGACGGCAATCACACGTGTCTTCCGTCGAAACGCCGTCCGCGCGGCGGTACGGTTCGACCGTGACGAGCGAGAAGGACACTCCGACGGCCCGCGGCCCCCTGCAACCCCCGGTCACCCATCCCGTGCTCCGCATCGTGGTGTTCCCGGTGGTGGTGCTCGCCCTGCTCACGACGTTGCTCGGCTACATGTACCTGGCCTACGTCGCGGATCCGCAGGAGAACCTGCACGACTTCCCGATCGCGTTGGTGAACCTGGACGTGGGTGAGACGCTCGGCACGCCCGAGCAGCCCCGGCAGGTGAATTTCGGCACACAGGTGGCCGACGGCATCCGCGAGGCCGTGCCGAAGGACCAGATCGATCTGCGCGTGCTCGGTATCAACGAGGCCCAGCAGCAGATGCGTACCGGCCAGGTGTACGGCGCGATCATCATCCCCGGCGACTTCAGCAAGCGGCTGGGCATTCTCGGGGTGGGCAGCGTGATTCCCGGCGAGATCGAGCAGCCGATCCTCACGGTGCAGACCAATCCGCGCGTCGGCCCCTACGCCACCGCGATCGTCACCCGCATGGCGGATCAGATGTTCCCGCAGGTGAACGAGCAGGTCGGCAAGCAGCTCACCGAGCAGGTCCAGGCGCAGCTCACCCCGCCCGAGGGTGGGCAGCCGACCGAGCTGAGCGGGGCGACGCGGCTGTCGCTGGACAGCCCGCTGCGGCTGGTGGTCGAGGAGTTCCGGCCGCTGCCCAGCGGCACCGGCCAGGGCCTCACGGCCTTCTTCTACGCGCTGTTGCTGCTGCTCGTCGGCGTGGTCGGCGCGATGACGATCCACACCATGGTCGACGCGGCGCTCGGTTTCGTGCCCACCGAGTACGGCCCGTGGTACGTGCACTATCCGCCGACGCCGATCTCCCGGTTCCGCACCCTGCTGATCAAGTGGGGCGTGTTCGCCCTCATGGCGGCCATCGTCGCCGGGATCTTCCTGCTGGTGGCGAAGGCCCTCGACATGCCGTTGGAGCACCCGCTCGCGCTGTATCTCTACAGCGCGTTCGCGATGATCGCGGTCGGCGTGACCGGCCTGTCCACCCTCGCGGCGATCGGCTCGGCCGGTCTGCTGGTGAACCTGATCCTGTTCGTCGTCCTCGGCCTGCCCTCCTCGGGCGGCACCGTGCCGATCGAGGCGACCCCGCACTACTTCGGCTGGCTCGCCACCTTCGAGCCGATGCACCAGGTGTTCCTGGCGGTACGGGCGATCCTCTACTTCAACGCCGACTTCTCCGCAGGCCTCACCCGCGGCCTGCTGATGACGATTCTCGGACTGGTCATCGGACTCGTCTTCGGCGTGGTGATCACCCGGTACTACGACTACAAGGGACTGCACCGGGGCGCGAACAACGGCGCCGCCTGAGCGGTCAGGGCATCTCGACGGTCTCGGCGCGCGCGATCTCGCCCAGGGCGCGGCGGATGTAGTCGCGCACCGGGACCCGGGCCAGGTCGGCCAGGTGCGCGGTCAACAGCACCGCCGCGGGCGGCACCGCCGCGGGCGCGGTGGTGTCCTCCGGATCGGCGACACCCAGCGCACCGGTGAGCGCGGCCACCACCGCGCCGGTGTCCACCTCCGGCAACCACGCCGCCGCGCCGCGCACCACCTGCTCGAGCACCGCACGCGCGTCGTCGCCGGTGAGCCCGTCCGGGTGCGCGGTCTCCAGCAGTTCCCGCACGATCGCGGCGAGCACCAGCCCGACCTGCTCGCCGGGAAGTTCGGCCAGTTCCCCGGTCGCCTCCCGGAACGCGGCGGCATCACCCGCCCGTGCCGCCGCCACCGCGGCGTCCACGGCGGTCGCGATCTCGCGCGGTTCCCGAGGCCAGTCCGACGGCCACACGATGGGTTCTCCTCTCGGCGGGAATGTCCCCGGCACTGTCTCACAGGGAACCGACGCCTCCGATGACGCCGACCGTCGCGGCGCGTTCACCCGCTCACTCGACCCGAACCACCGGCAGCCAGCGCGCGATCTCCCCCGCCCGGCTCCCCGACGCGGTCACCTCCCCCGCCGCCACCGCCTCGTCGAAATCGCGCAAACCGGTAGCCAGCAGCAACCACGTCCGCGGATCGGTCTCCACCACATTCGGGGGCGTCCCCCGCGTATGCCGCGGCCCCTCCACACACTGCACCGCCACGAACGGCGGCACCCGCACCTCCACCGAATGCCCCGGCGCCGACCCGGCCAACGCCCGCGCGGTCGCCCGCACCGCCGCCCCCACCTCCTTCCGCCCCGGCTCCCCGCCCCCGCCTCGACCAACCACCCCCGCACAGCGCCGACCGCCGCCCGCAACTCCCCCGCATCCACACTCCGACGTCCCACCCGGCCGAGATTACCGTCGGATACCGACGCCGAATCGCAGCGGCAAGGGCCGGTCGTCTCACGCCTGTGCCGGCGACTTCGTCAGCAGAGCGACACCATCGGCCGCCGCCGCAGAGTTCCGACAGTGCCCCGGCTTCGGTATACGCCGGCGAAGACACGGAGGCCGAGCCCATGAAGCTCGTCGATAGCACTGGAGCACAGCGGATTTCGCCATGGTTCTGCAGGCTCGCGGCTATTCTCGCGTTGTGCCCTACAGCCCATCACCCGCGCTGCAGAGATGGCGCACCGACCGTGCGGCCGCACTCGGCAGCCTCGTCGCCGTACACGCCAAGGTCGTGGACGGCCGACGCGGCCGCCAATACGCTACCGAACGCCTCAACCAGGCTCTGTTCATCGCACTCGCAAGCGAATTCCAGGGCTACTGCCGAGATTTGCACGACATCGCAGTCCTCGCCGCAACCGATGGGCTCGCCTCGTCGGGCGATCCACGACTGGTCTGGGCACGTTCCGCACTCATCCGCAACCGGAAGCTGAGCACCGGCAATGCAAGCCCCGGCGCCCTCGGCAACGATTTCAAGTTCTTCGGCATGGACTTCTGGCCCTCGGTGCAGGCGATGTATCCGGCCAAGACCAGCGACTGGGTCAAGTTTCTGACCAAGATGAACGACACGCGCAATGCCATCGCCCACCGCGATGACACCAAGTTGGCGGCTGTCACGGACCCTCTCACCCTGCGTACCTTCAAGAGATGGCGGGCCACGCTCAATTCCCTCGCTTCTGGAATCGACCGGGTTGTAGAGGCATACTTGCAGGACACGATTGGTAAGAGCTGGTAGAGGAGGTGACCCCGATGGCAACAGCCGAGCACAAGCGGGCACCCGCGCTCCTGAAGGCGAAGAAGGCGAAGAAGGCGAAGTCCCAGCCGGACCCTGCGAAGCCGCCGAAGGTGAAGACGAGCCGCTTCAAGGTGGGTGACCGTGTGCGGTTCACCTACGGTCAGCGAGAGGTCGAGGGCGTGGTCACCAGTGCGTCCGGCGACCGAGTCCACGTCGATATGCACTTCTCCAGCGAGTCAGCGGTGCCCGGCCTGTTCCGCGAAGACGAGCTGCGAACCGCTTAGCATCCGCCGGTGCGAGGCGGCTCCGGCACCGCCCCGGCCGAGTGTATGTGCCGGAGGTCGAAGGTGAGGGGCTGATGAGCAGGCGATCAGCTGCTAGCACGTCACGAAGGCGCCCACCGCGTCTACGCGGACGCATCCGCTCGGCAGATGACCGACGGCATGTGCCCGGAGCGCAGATCAGCCCAAGGCACAAGCACTGGCTGCTCTGCGTCTTCGCAGCGTGCCCTCGGAAGTTCAGTCCTCAGGGCCGGCGACCAGGTATTCCTTCAGGAGGACAGCACCGGGCTCGAGAGCAGGGAACTCCAGGTCGACGGGACCGCTGAGGAACCGGATCTTGATGTAGGCATCAGGATCGACATCGGCGAAGGGGGCCAGGGAGAACCGCTGTTTGTTCCGGAACTTGTCGAGCAGTTCGATTTCGAGGTTGTCGCTGCCTTCCACCCCGTGCTTGCGGATGAGGGTGGCCAGGGTGGGGCGTTCGGGGACCCGGTCGAGCAACGGCTGGAAGTGCTGGACCGACTCCTCGTCACTCACTTCGCCGATGATCTGAACTTTGGTAATCATCATCGAGCCTCTCATCAGTGTGCCTCGCACTACCCGTGACCGATCATCCGGTGGGTAGGAGCACCCCGCATCACACCGCAGCTTGTTCTCATTCATGCTGTGGCCCCACATTTTTCGATTCTTCCCCCGGCACCGCACCCGGACTGGTTTGCAGATCGTCTGGCGTTGGATCGGATGTACTCGACCACAGATCTGCGACCCCGTGCTGTCCCCCCGAGCACCAGCGACGGGTCGTTCACCTCCCGCGCCGCGCGCGCTTCCTGGCCGATGTGGTGATCACGGCGCCTGCTGTGTTCAGTGTCAGATGCACCAGGGTGGGGGCGACAGCGCCGGCCGTGCGGCGATACAGGGAGCCGAAGACCACGCCCGCCGCCGTTGTCGCGGCAATGGTCGGCAGGATCGGATCCCCCGCCGCACGGGCCGAGTGGATGTGCCAGAGGCCGAAGGTCAGTGGGCCGATCACGAGGGCGGGGCGGGGGCCGAGGGCGGTGGTGAGGAGGGGGTCGAGGGTGGCGCGGAAGATGAGTTCTTCGGGGAGGGCGGTGCCGAGGGGGATGTGGACGGTAATCCATTCGGCGGTGCGGACTTCGGGGGTGCGGTCGGGGGCGGCGGCGAGGGCGGCGCGGGTGCGCGGGCAGGTCAGGGCGGCGGCGGAACCGGCGGCGACGACGGCGCTGATGAGCAGGCCGGCGCGGAAGCCGCGGGGCGACAGCCAGTTCGGGCGGGCGCCCAACGCCGTGGCGTAGCCGAGGGCGAAGGTCAGGTGGGCGGCGGTGCGGCCGCGGATGCCGAGGCCGAGGGCGGGCAGGAGCCGGTTGTTCCAGGCGAGGGGAAGCAGCACGGCCGCAGCGGCTTTCGCGTGCCTGCCGGAACGCCGCACGCTCACTTCACCACTCGTTCGAACTCCTCGGCCGCCTCCAGTTGGAAGCGCACCTGTTCGGCGAGTTCCGGTGTCCAGCCGGGGGGTTGGGCGATGGCGGCCCAGGCGTCCAGGACCAGGCTGCCGTAGCGGTGGCCGTGGCCGTCGGCGACGCCCTGGGCGTTGGTGAGGTCGGCGGTCACCTGCCAGAACGTCACGAACGGCGCCCAGCGCATCTGCGAGGACACATCCGAGCCGCGCGGCTCGGACAACCAGTCCGGGCGCGAGAAGATCAGGTCCGTCGACCACCACACGATCGGGTCGGAGGCGTGCTGCAGGTAGGCGATGCGCGGCGAACGCCATTCCGGGCCGGGCACGGCCAGATCGGGTGGGTTGGCGGCGAACCGGACGACGAGCCCGTCGGCGTACACGGGCAGCACCTCCGGCGATCCGGGGTCGCGGCGCGCCACGAACTGCTCCCACAGCCGGTTGGAGTTCGGTGGTCCGACCCAGAGCGCACCGTCGACCTTGGCGCGGAGGTCGGCCAGCCCGTCGAAGGCGGCCTCGGAGCCCTGCGAACCCAGGCTCTCGCCGTAGACGAACAGCTTGGGCCGCTGGTCCGGCGGCCGCTGCGACCAGTGTTCGTGTACGGCGTCGAAGAGCCGTTCGCCGGCCGCGGCCGCCTTGCCGCGGTCGGCGAGGAACGACAGCACGCTGGGCAGATACGAGTACTGCGACGCGACGATCGCGGTGTCGCCGCCGAACATGTACTCGATCGCGCCCGCCGCCAGCGAATTGACCCACCCGGTCCCGGTCGTGGTCACCACGACGATCACCTGACGGTCGAACGCGCCGGTGCGTTCGAGTTCTCGCACCGCGAGTTCGGCCTGGTCCTCGCCGTCCTCGGCCGACTCCAAGCCGACGTAGGCGCGGATCGGTTCACGCGCGGGCCTGCCGGTGACGGCGGCGATCCGGCTCGCCGTCGGCCCGTGCGAGACGAACCACCGGCCCTCGAACCCGAGGGTGTCCCAGGCGGCCAGCGATTCCGGGCTGCCGGACCGCTCGGGCTGCTGCGGCTGCACGGCGTTCGGGGAGGTGTGGTCGTTGCGGACGCTGAACGCGGAGTTGGCGACCGCGAAGAAGGCACGGGAGGCGACCCCGTTGAAGATCGTCACCGCCGCTACCACCAGCACCAGCGCGCCGACCGCGGGTGCCAGTTCCCGCGGCACCCGCACCCAGCGGTTGAGCTGCCTGGCCAGGAACAGGATGATCTCGCGCACGGTCCGGTACCCGGCCACCACGAGCACGCCGACGGCCAGGCTCAGCAGGCCGGTGCGCAGGTAGGCGGGGGTGGTGGTGCCTTCCATCCCCATCAGCGCGGTGATCTCGCGCTGCCAGCGCGCCGACTGCACGAGCATCAGCGCAGCGGTCAGCGCGGCGGTGAGCAGCACGGCCGTCTTGACCGCGTAGCGCACCCAGGTGGGGGCGGGCGGCACTTTCAGCCGCGGCCGCACCCACAACCGGAACAGCCATTCGAGCAGGCAGCCGAGGCCGTAGCCGAGGGCGGCGTTGATACCGCTGATCAAGCCCTGGAACAGCCAGTCGCGTGGCACCAGCGAGGGCGTCACCGACAGCGCGAAGAACACGGTGGCCACGACCAGGCCGACGTAGTTCAGATCGATGACGTCCTCGGTCCGGCGCACCACGACGACGCCGCGCGCACGCAGCCTCGTCAGGGTGTCCGCCTTCTCGAGCACCCGAACAGTATGCGCGGTCACAATCCCCGCCCGTCCGCCGTGGCATCGCACAGCGGGCGTGTGTCCGCTGTGAGAGAGGCCACTGCGGGGGCGGCGGCCCCCGCTCGCTCAGGCGGTTTCGGCGCCGAACAGCTTCGGCAGGGTGCCCTCGAAGGCCGCCCGCAGCTCGGTCAAAGGGATCGAGAAGTGCCCCTGGACCTCCAGCGCATCCGAGCCCTGGTCGACCACGCCGATGCGCACCCACGGCAGCTGCCTGGCCTCGCACATGCGGGTGAAGCGGGTCTCCTCCGAGCGCGGCACCGCCACCAGCACGCGGCCCGCCGACTCGGAGAACAGCGTGACGAACGGGTCGGCGTCCTCGGGCAGCAGGATGCGGCAGCCCGTCTCCCCCGCCAGCGCGGCCTCCACGACGGCCTGCGCCAGGCCGCCCTCGGACAGGTCGTGCGCGGCGCTGATCATGCCGTCGCGCGAGCCGGCGGTGAGCACCTCGGCGAGCAACTGCTCGCGGGCGAAGTCGACCTTCGGGGGCACGCCGCCGAGGTGGTCGTGCACGACCTGCGCCCAGATCGAGCCGCCGAACTCGTCGCGGGTGTCGCCGAGCAGGATCAGCGTCTCGCCGGGTTCGAGGCCGATGCCGGTGGGAATGCGGCGGTGCACGTCGTCGATCACGCCGAGCACACCGACCACGGGCGTCGGCAGGATGGCGTCCTGCCCGGTCTGGTTGTAGAAGCTGACGTTGCCGCCGGTCACCGGAATGCCCAGGGCGACACAGCCGTCGGCGAGGCCGCGCACGGCCTGCTGGAACTGCCACATCACGCCCGGGTCCTCCGGGGAGCCGAAGTTCAGGCAGTTGGTGACGGCCTTGGGGGTGGCACCGGTGCTGGCGACATTGCGGAACGCCTCGGCCAGCGCCAGCTGCGCACCGGCGTAGGGGTCGAGCTTGGTGTAGCGGCCGGAGGCGTCGGTGGCCAGGGCGATCCCGCGGCCGGTCTGCTCGTCGATGCGGATGACCCCGGCGTCGGCGTCCTCGGCGAGGATGGTGTTGCCGCGCACGTAGCGGTCGTACTGCTCGGTGATCCACTTGCGGCTGCACAGCTGCGGGCTGGAGATCATCCGCAGCAGGGTCTCGCGCAGTTCGTCGGCGGTCGCCGGACGGGGCAGCGTGTCGGGGGTGTCGGCGATCAGCGCGTCCTGGTAGTCGGGGCGCTGCACCGGACGCTCGTAGACCGGGCCCTCGTGTGCGACGGTGCGCGGCGGCACGTCCACCACGGTCTCGCCGTGCCAGGTGACCACGAGCCGGTCGCCGTCGGTGACCTCACCGATCACCGTGGCCAGCACGTCCCACTTGCGGCAGACGGCCATGAACGCCTCGACGTTCTCCGGGGTGACCACCGCGCACATGCGCTCCTGCGACTCCGAGGACAGGATCTCGGCGGGGGTCATGTCGGCCGCGCGCAGCGGCACCTTGTCCAGCTCGATGCGCATGCCGCCGTCGCCCGCCGCGGCGAGTTCGGAGGTCGCGCAGGACAGCCCGGCGCCGCCGAGATCCTGGATGCCGACCACCAGCTTGGCCGCGTAGAGCTCGAGACAGCACTCGATGAGCACCTTCTCGGTGAACGGATCGCCCACCTGGACGCTGGGCAGCTTCTTGCGGCCCGCGCCGGACTCGTCACCGGAGAAGGTGTCCGAGGCGAGCACCGACACGCCGCCGATGCCGTCGAGTCCGGTGCGCGCGCCGAACAGGATGATCTTGTTGCCGGTGCCCGAGGCGAACGCCAAGTGCAGGTCCTCGACCCGCATCACGCCCGCGCACAGCGCGTTGACCAGCGGGTTGCCCTGGTAGGAGGCGTCGAACACGGTCTCGCCGCCCACGTTGGGCAGGCCGAGGGAGTTGCCGTAGCCGCCGATGCCGCGCACCACCCCGTCGACGACGCGGCGGGTGTCGGGGTGGTCGGCGGCGCCGAAGCGCAGCTGGTCCATCACCGCGACCGGGCGGGCGCCCATCGCCATGATGTCGCGCACGATGCCGCCGACGCCGGTGGCCGCACCCTGGTACGGCTCCACGTAGGAGGGATGGTTGTGGCTTTCCACCTTGAAGGTGACCGCCCAGCCGTCGCCCACGTCGACCACGCCGGCGTTCTCGCCGATACCGGCGAGCATCGACTTGCGCATCTCCTCGGTGGTGGTCTCACCGAAGTAGCGCAGGTGCACCTTGGACGACTTGTAGGAGCAGTGCTCGCTCCACATCACCGAGTACATCGCCAGTTCGGCGTCGGTGGGCCTGCGGCCGAGGATCTCCTTGATGCGGGCGTACTCGTCGTCCTTGAGGCCCAGCTCTTTGTACGGTTGCGCCACATCGGGGGTTGCTGCGGCTGCGCTGACGGTGTCGACCTGCGGAGTCACGGAGTACCAGGGTCCTTTCGGCCGGGCAAGGTGAAGCGACGAGCGTTGTCACGGGGCGGCGGCGAGATGCCGGGCACCAGTCTACGGGGCACCGGCGGCGGCCCCGCAGGTGAGGGCGGGTGCCCGGGACGGGCGGGGCGACACCGCGACCGGGCGCACACCCGTGCGGGTCGCTGCATTGTTGCCCGGCCGTATGGACCGTCGCGGTCCGGCGAGGTCGGAGCCGGGATCACCGCCGCACGGCCGGGGTTGCGGGCCCGGGACCAGCCCCCGACCGCGGAAACGTACCGGATACTCTGTGCGGGTGAGCGAACGATCGGGGGTGGCCGATTCGGCCGAGCAGCCTGTTGCCACGGAGACCACGCACCCCCGCGTCGCGGGGCCCGCGCCGGATTCGCCCGCGCGCACGCGCCTGCTGCTGGCCGCGCTGGCGTTGTTCGCCGTCTCGGCGCTCGTGTCGTTGCTGGCGCACTGGTGGCACGGGTTCATCGATCTGCAGGTCTATCGCAACGGCGCGCGGGTCTGGCTGGACGGTGGCGAGCTCTACGGCCCGATGCCGCCGGTCTACGGGATCGGTTTGCCGTTCACCTATCCCCCGCTGGCCGCGCTGTTCTTCGCTCCGCTGGCGCTGATGCCGCTGGTCCTGGCCGAGGTCGTGGTGCTGGCGACCTCGCTGGGCTGCCTCGGCCTCACGCTGTGGCTGGTGTTGGCGCGGCTGCGCCCCGGCCTCGACCCGCGCACCATGACGACGCTGGTGATCGCCGCGGTCGCGCTGGCGCTCTATCTCGAACCCGTGCGCCAGACCTTCGGTTTCGGCCAGATCAATCTGGTGCTGATGGCCGCGGTCGCGCTGGACTGCCTGGTGCGCAAGCCGTTCTGGCCGCGCGGGATGCTGATCGGCATCACCGTGTCCATCAAGCTCATCCCGGCCGGGTTCCTGCTGTATTTCCTGCTGCGCCGGGACTGGAAGGCAGCGGGCACCATGGTGGTCTCCGCGATCGGCGCGGTCGGGCTCGGATTCCTGCTGTTCCCTTCGGATTCGGCGGAGTACTGGCTGCGCACCCTCGCCGACACCGGCCGCATCGGCCCGCCGTACTTCGCGGGCAACCAGTCGCTCAAGGGCCTGGCCTTCCGGCTCGGCGTCCCCGATTCGGTCGCGACGCTGATCTGGCTGGGACTCGCGGTGATCGCGGTGGCACTGGCGGCGCTGTGGATGCACCGGCTGATCGAGGCGGGCCAGTCCGTCGCCGCGCTGCTGGTGAACGCCGCCGCGATCCTGCTCGTCTCGCCGGTGTCCTGGTCGCACCACTGGATCTGGGTGGCTCCGGCGCTGCTGGTCGCGGTGGACGCGATCCTGCGCAGGCGCGCGGGCAGGCGACCGGTGCGCCTGCTCACCGCGACCGTGGCCGCCCTCACCGTGCTGTACCTGATCGGCCCGCAGTGGCTGCTGCCGCACTCGAACGACCGGGAGCTGGACTGGGCCTGGTGGCAGCAGATCGTCGGCAGCGGCTACGTGCTCGTCACCTTCGCGGTGCTGGTGGTGGCGGCGCTGACCTATCGTCCCTACCCGTCCGGGGTCAGGAACGCCGCCAGCGCCGCGGCGTAGGCGCCCACGTCGGCCGCGCCCATCAACTCGCGGGCGGAGTGCATCGCCAGCTGCGGCGCGCCGACGTCCACGGTGGGCATCCCGGTGCGCGCGGCGGTCATCGGGCCGATCGTCGAGCCGCACGGCAGATCCGCGCGATGCACGTAGCGCTGCAACGGAACCCCGGCCTGCGCGCAGGCGAGGGCGAACGCGCCCGCGCCGGTGGCGTCGGTGGCGTAGCGCAGGTTCTGGTTCACCTTGAGCACCGGCCCGCCGTTGACCTCGATGCGGTGCGCGGGCTCGTGCCGCTCCGGGTAGTTCGGGTGGGTCGCGTGCGCCATGTCGCCGGAGGCGCACACCGAACCGGCCAGCGCGGCCAGGTATTCGGCGCGGCCACCACCGCGGGCCAGCACGATGCGTTCCAGCACGGCGGGCAGCAGGTCGGATTGGGCTCCGCGGTCGGACTGGCTGCCGACCTCCTCGTGGTCGAACATGGCCAGCACCGGGATCGCCGTGCCCGGCTCGGCCACGGCGGCGAGGAAGGCGCGCAGGCCCGCGTAGCAGGTGCCCTGGTTGTCCAGCCGGGGTGCGCTCACCAGGTCGCGGTCGCGCCCGACCAGGCGGCTGGGCGCCAGGTCGTGGGTCATCAGCTCCCAGCCGAGCACGGCGTCCGGGTCCACCTCGGCGTATTCGGCGACGAAAGCCAGGAACGAGCGCGGTTTCTCGCCGACGCCCCAGACCGCGTTGACGTGCCGCTGCGGGTCCAGGCTCACGCCGCGGCGGTCCTCGGACAGGTGGATCGCCAGCTGCGGCACCCGCAGGATCGGGTCGTCGATGCGAACCAGCCGCGCCCGCACGCTGTTCCCTTCGCGCACGGTGAGCCGGCCGGACAGGCCGAGTTCCCGGTCCAGCCAGGAGTTCAGCCAGGCGCCACCGTAGGGTTCGAGCCCGACCACCTGCCAGCCGGCCGAGGCCAGATCGGGATGCTGCTTGACGCGCAGGTTCGGACTGTCGGTGTGCGCGCCGACCACCCGGAACGGCGCCGAGGGCGAGCCGTCCCGGTCGGCCCAGGCCACCAGGGAGCCGCCGCGCACGACGTAGTACCGGCCCGGCTCCCCGCCCGCCCAGGCGGCCGATTCCGACAGCCGGGTGAATCCGGCGGCCTCGAGTTCACCCGCGACGGTGTGGCAGACGTGGAACGGGGACGGCGAGTCGTCGACGAAGGCGCACAGGCCCGCGGCCGTGGCGTCGGTGGTGGCAACTGGCATACGCCGATCCTAGGCAACGCGCCGCGGGCCGGTCGCGGCACCGATTCTCCGCGTCGGCATATTTCGTTCCCAGGCACTCACCCGACCGGCACTCGCCGGACAATGGCACCCACCGGACAATTCGGACGCCGAATGTCGTTATCCGCCAACGCGTGTGCGGACGAGAATGCGGGGGGGCGCGATCGCACCGCCGCAGCGCGCTATTCGTGAGCACACTGCCCGATCACACAACGATAACGTGGATTACGTTTCGCCTCTTGCGCATTCGCGCGCTCGACGGCGTCGGCTACTGCTCGGCGACGGCGTCGAGCAGGCGCAGCAACTCGGCGTAGCGGCGCGCACCCAACTTCGCGCGCAGCGCCTGCTCGGCCTGTTCCTCGTCGGCGCGGACCGCGGCGACCAGCTCGGCGCCGCGCTTGCTCAGGCCGATCAGAATGCGGCGCCGGTCCTCCTCGGCGGCGACGCGGAAAATGAGGCTCCGTTCGGCCAGGTAGTCGGCGTGCCGGGTGGCCGACGAGGGCGCGAGCTGCGACCGGGCGGCGAGTTCGCTCATCGTGATGCCCGCCTCGGCGGACAGATTGCACAGCATCGACCACTGGTCCGCCGTGAGCTGCCGGGCGCACAGCGCCGCGTCCAGATGCCGCAGCCACCGGCGTTCCGCGGCCCGCAGCGCGCCATGCAGCGTCGCATGGCCGCCTACAATGGTGGTCATCGGTTTTCCCCGCCTGCCAAGAATTTCGCTCGAACGAGAAGAAGAGTACCGAATGGCCGCGTTCGGCGAGACCCCAGAGGGCACTATCGAGATCCTCAACATCGTCCCGATGCGTGGGCCCGGCGGTATCCTCGCGCCGTCGTGCGAGGCGGCCATTTCGCTGGCGGCCGAGGAAATCAACGCGGGCGCGGGAATTCTGGGCCGCGAAATTCGTACCACGAATATCGACGGTGGCCGCGCGCCCGAGCTCGTCGCGACCGAGGTCGCCGCGCTGCTGGCCACCGGCATGGTGGACGCCATCACCGGCTGGCACACCTCCGCCGTCCGCCGGGCGGTGGCCGCGGCCAACGGCGGACGGGTGCCCTATCTGTTCGCGACCAGCCACGAAGGGCTGCCGGACGAACAGCCCGGCGTCCTCATGCTGGGCGAGCACCCGGCCGGGCACACCCTGGCGGCGGTGCGCTGGGCTCGGCGGGAGCTGGGGGTGCGCCGATGGGCGATCATCGGCAACGACTACATCTGGCCGCGCGAGATCGCCAAGGCCGTGCGCCGCATGCTCACCGACCCGGCCGACGTGGTGCTCGAGCAGTTCGTACCGCACGGCCTGCCCGACCACACCGATTTCCTCACCCACCCCGCGCTGGACCGGGCCGACGGCGTGCTGATCCTCATGGTCGGCGCCGAAGTGGCCGCCTTCAACCGGCAGTTCGCCGCCACCGGACGCGCCGACCGGCAGATGCGGCTCAGCCCCGCCGCCGACGAGAACGTGCTGCTGGCCGCCGGGCCCGCCGCGCACCGCAATCTGTTCGTGCCGTCCAGCTTCTTCCTCGGCGACCGCTGCCCCGACGGCACCGCCCGGCGGGCCCGCTACCGCCGCCGCTACGGCGCTTTCGCCCCGGCGCTGACCACCTTCAGCAACGCCGCCTACGAGGCGCTGCACACGCTGGCCGGGCTGGCCGGGGCCGTGGGCTCGCTCGAGGTACCGCGACTGCACCGGGCGTTGCTCGACGGCGTCCGATACCAGACCCCCGGCGGAACCCGGGGATTCCGCGGCAATCAGGCGGTGCAGACCGGATACCTGGCCAGGGTGAACGGCGTCGACTTCGAGATCGTCGACCGCATCTGGTAGAGACCACCGCCTCCGGCCGCTGACCCGGTCAGGCTGTCTCCGATGCGCCCGCCCGGGGCGGCCTGCGTGGTGACGCTCCGCTACCGCCTCCGGCCGCTGACCCGGTCAGGCGGTGCCATTTGCGCCCGACCGGGGCGGCCTGCGTGGTGACGCTCCGCTACCGCCTCCGGCCGCTGACCCGGTCAGGCGGTATCCGATGCGCCCGACCGGGGCGGCCTGCGTGGTGACGCTCCGCTACCGCCTCCGGCCGCTGACCCGGTCAGGCGGTGACGAGCGTGTCCAGGACCGAGAGGAACAGCCCGAGCCCGTCGTCGCTGGGGCCGGTGAGGGCCTCGGTGGCGTGTTCGGGGTGCGGCATCAGGCCGACGACGCGGCCGTTCGCCGAGGAGATGCCCGCGATGCCGCGCTGCGAGCCGTTCGGGTTGTCGCCGGAGTAGCGGAACACGACCCGGCCCTCGCCCTCGAGTTCGTCGAGGACGGCGGGGGCGGCCTGGTAGCGGCCCTCACCGGACTTCAGCGGGATCAGGATCTGCGCGCCCGGCTCGTAGCGGGAGGTCCACGCGGTGGACACCGACTCGACGGTCAGCCACTGGTCTCGGCAGATGAAGTGCAGGCCCTCGTTGCGGGTGAGAGCACCGGGCAGCAGCCCGGCCTCGCACAGCACCTGGAAGCCGTTGCAGATGCCGAGCACCGGCATGCCCTGCTCGGCCGCGCGCACGACCTCCCCCATCACCGGCGCGAACCGGGCGATGGCGCCCGCGCGCAGGTAGTCGCCGTAGGAGAAGCCGCCGGGCACGATCACGGCGTCGACCTGCTTGAGATCGGCGTCGGCGTGCCAGAGGTTCACCGCCTCGGCGCCGGCCAGCCGCACCGCCCGCACGGCGTCCACGTCGTCGAGGGTGCCGGGGAAGGTGATGACACCGATGCGCGCGCTCACGAGAGCCGGACCACCTTCCACTCCTCGATGACCGTGTTGGCCAGCAGGCTCTCGGCGATCTGCTCGAGCTCGGCGTCGCTGACGCTGTCGTCCACGTCGAGTTCGAATCGCTTGCCCTGCCGCACATCCGAGATGCCGGCGAAACCCAGGCGCGGGAGTGCGCCGACGATGGCCTGCCCCTGGGGATCCAGGATCTCGGCCTTCGGCATCACCTCGACCACGACTCGTGCCACGCGTTGCTCCTAGGGGTGGTGGTTGCGCGGAGTCCGGGCAGGCGCCCGGCCGCAGCGCTGGAGTGGGGGGATTACCTGGGTAGCCTAGTCGTCCGGCCGCGCCGCGCGCGCTCCGGGGTAGGGTGACAATCCGCCGCCGACCAATAGCATGGCGGCATGCGCATAGCCCACTTCGGTCACTCCTGTATCCTCGTCGAGCTGCACGGCAAGAAGATCCTGTTCGATCCGGGCACGTTCTCGCACGGCTTCGAGGGCATCACCGGTCTGGACGCGATCGCGGTCACCCACCAGCACCCCGACCACATCGATCCCGAGCGCATAGACGCGCTGGTCGAGGCCAATCCCGGCGCGCGCCTGCTCTCGGACCCGCAGACCGCCGCCCAGCGCGGCGGCCGCTGGGAAGCGGTGCACGCCGGCGCCGTGCTCGACCTCGACGCGCTGCGGATCACCGGTGGCGGCGGCAGGCACGCCGTGATCCACCCGGAGATTCCCGTGATCGATAACACGGTCTTCCAGCTCGGCACCGCCGACGATCCGGCGCAGCTCGTGCACCCCGGCGATTCGCTGTGGGTGCCGCCGGTGCCGGTCGGCGTGCTGGCCACCCCCGCGGCTGCGCCGTGGATGAAGATCAGCGAGGCGGTGGACTATCTGCGCGCGGTCAATCCGCGCACGGCCATCCCCATTCATTTCGGCGTGGTGGCGCCCGAGGCGAGGGGCATCTACTTCGGCAGGCTCACCGAAATGGGCCCGGACGGTACCGAGTTCACCGTGCTGAACCCGGAGGACAGCCGGGATTTCTCCGCCTGAGCCGCGATTGTTGCGCCGAATCCCGCCCGGCACCGGGGAATCGGCCTGCGACCAGACGAAACCGCCCCGCTCCGGCGGGGGATACCGGGAGCGGGGCGGGGTCGCAAGCCTGGCAGTGCCGGTCAGGTGATCACGTCGTCACCGGCGCTGAGAGTGTCGATCAGTAGCACGATCGCGGCGAGCAAGTCGTCGAACATAGGGCTTTCCTTTCTTTCACTCTCGGATGGGTACTGCACTCATAGGATTTGCTGTTTCGCGGGAGCGCAAACGCCGCCGCCCCGGAATTTCTCGAATTTCTTTCCGGCGCCAGGATTTTCGCGTCACCGGCTCGGCTCGATCCGGAAAGATCCGACCGAAACTCCGAAAATTCGGCGGTCCGGCGGGCATCCGGTGTCGTTTCGCCGGATTCGGTCGAATGTCCGGTCAGCGTGCCGCGTAGTCGCGGAGGAACAGCGCTTCGGCCAACGCCATGCGCTCGATCTCGGCCGGGTCGACGCTCTCGTTCGGTGCGTGGATCAGGCAGCTGGGCTCCTCCACGCCGAGCAGCATGATCTCCGCGGCCGGGTAGGTCTCGGCGAAGACGTTGCACAGCGGGATCGAGCCGCCCTGACCCTGGGTGGTGGTCGGCCTGCCGTAGGCGGCGGTCAGCGCGGCCTCCATCGCGGCACGTGCCGGGCCGCCGATGGAGGACCGGAACGGGGCGCCGAGCCCCTCCAGGTCCACGGTGAGCCGCGCGTGCAGGGGGATGTGCGCGTGCAGGTGGGCCACCAGCGCTCGGTGGGCGTCCTCGGGCTCGACACCGGGCGGAATGCGCAGGTTGAGCCGGGCGCGCGCGACCGCCTGCACGGCCGCGGCCGAACCGACCACCGGGGGTGCGTCGATGCCGAGAATCGTCAGCGCGGGCCGGGCCCACAGCATCTGCGAGACCGTGCCCGAACCGGCGAGCTCGACGCCGTCGAGCACGCCCGCGTCGAGCCGGAACTGCTCGGGCGGGTACTGCACGCCGTCCCAGCCCTGGTCGGCGGCCAGGCCCGCCACGGTGGTGTTGCCGTCGGCGTCGTGCAGGCTGGCCAGCAGGTGCACCAGCGCCGTCATCGCGTCGGGCGCGGCGCCGCCGAACATGCCCGAGTGCATCGGCCCGGCCAGCGTCTCCACGGTGACCACCACGTTGACGTTCCCGCGCAGGGTCTCGGTGAGGGTGGGGACACCGGGGGCGAAGTTGCCGCAGTCGCCGATGACGATGGCGTCGGCGCGCAGCAGCTCGGGGTTGGCCACCACGAACTTCTCCAGGCCGCCGGTGCCCTGCTCCTCCGAGCCCTCCGACACCAGCGTCACGCCCACCGGCAGGTCCGGGCCCAGCGCGCGCAGCGCGGTCAGGTGCATGACGATGTTGCCCTTGCAGTCGGCCGCGCCGCGGCCGTACCAGCGGCCGTCCTCGCGTTCGGTGAGCGTCCACACCGGGGTGCGCCACGCCGCCTCGTCCAGCGGCGGCTGCACGTCGTAGTGGCAGTACAGCAGCACCGTCGGCGCGCCGGGCGGCGCCGGGCGCGCGGCGATCACCGCCTTGGTGCCGTCGGGCGTTTCGTGCAGGCCGACGTCGGTGAGACCGACCGAGGCACACGCGTCGGCCACCCACTGCGCCGCGTCCTCGCACTCCTGCGGCGGGAACTGGCGCGCGTCGGCCACCGACTTGAACGACACCAGCTGGGTGAGATCCTGTTTCGCCTGGCCCATCAGCCCGGCGACCCGCGCGCGCAGTGCGGCGACGTGGGGTTCCTCGGAAGTCATCGTCAGCGCCTCACTTCATGGCTCCACCCGGCCGCGGCGGCGACCGGTGCGGTCACCGTATCGCGCCCGCCGCTGCGCGGGCCGGGTCATCGCCGGGCGTGCCGCACCGGGGGCGCCGCCCGCCGGCTGGGATCGGCGCCGCCGCCGGTTGCTCGCCGGGTCGCCTGCGGCGGCGCCGATCAGCCGCGGCGCACCGCGGCCGCCGAAGGGGGTCAGGCCGCCTGCGCGACCGGACCCGGCTGCCAGCGGTAGACCTCGCTGACCGCGCCGTGATAAAGCGCCAGATCCACCGCGTCGAGCATCGCCTGCCGGGGTCCGGGCCGTTGCAGCTGCGCGCCGGAGATGGCCAGCCGCAGCACCCCGCCGCGGCGTGCGGTGCGGGCGGCGCCCATCACCAGGGCGCGGCACCACCAGGGCTCGGCGCGGAAGCCTTCGCCGATGCCGTACACGCGGGCCCGCTGCACGGTGTCGCGTTCCAGGTCGTGGATGCCGGTGAGGCCGAGCGCGAGCCGGAAGCCGACCTCGGGCAGGGCGGCCAGCGCGCCCGTCGAAGCGTTCCAGCGCGGCGCGGCGAACAGCCGGGTGCGCAGTTCCACCTGCTCCATCACCCGATCGGCGGCGGTGAGCCGCAGCCGGGCCTCGTGCCGGGGCAGCGTGGCGAACTCGGCGCGGCGGCGCTTGGTGGCGGCCTGGTCGTAGCCGTGCAGCACGATGGCGTCGCCGCGGGCACGCCTGCCCCGCAGCCAGGCCTGGGTGGCCGGGTCGTCGGTGAGCCGGTACTTGCCCTTGAGCCGGGGCGCGACCAGCAGCGACAGCCGTACCTGGCGACGGTCCATCTCGGCGGCGAATTCGATCGCCGCGTCCCGCGTGGTGTCCCGGATCCCCGACACGGACACGATCAGCTCGGCGTTCATGCACCAACGGTGCCGGATCGACATGTACGCCCCGTGCAGGGCGGATGACGGGGCGACGAACACCCCGTCACGACCGTTATTCGCCCAGGCCCGCGGTGTCGAGCACCCACGCGTACTCGAACGCCACTTCCTTCCACTTCGCGTAGCGCCCGCTCACCCCGCCGTGCCCGGCGCTCATCTCGGTCTTGAGCAGCAACGGCGCGTCCCCGGTCTTGGTCGCGCGCAGCTTGGCGACCCACTTGGCGGGCTCGACGTAGAGCACCCTGGTGTCGTTGAGGCTGGTGATCGCCAGGATCGCCGGGTAGTCCTTGGCCTCGACGTTCTCGTACGGCGAATAGGACTTCATGTACTCGTAGACATCCTTGTCCGCCAGCGGGTTGCCCCACTCGTCCCATTCGATGACGGTCAGCGGCAGCGAGGGGTCCAGGATCGAGGTGAGCGGGTCGACGAACGGCACGTTGGCGAGAATGCCCGCGAACAGCTCCGGCGCCAGATTCGCCACCGCGCCCATCAGCAGCCCGCCCGCGCTGCCACCGTCGGCCACCAGCCGGTCCGGTGCCGTCACGCCGGTGTCGATGAGGTGCCGGGCGCAGGCCACGAAGTCGGTGAAGGTGTTCTTCTTGGTGAGCGTCTTGCCGTTCTCGTACCAGAGCCTGCCCATCTCGCCGCCGCCACGCACGTGCGCCACCGCGAACACCATGCCGCGGTCCAGCAGCGACAGCCGCGCCACCGAGAACGACGGATCCATGCTGGCCTCGTAGGAGCCGTAGCCGTAGAGCAGCAGCGGCCGGGGCTCGGCGCCCGGGTCGGCGACGCCCGTCTTCCACACCAGCGAGATCGGCACCCGGGTGCCGTCCGCGGCGACCGCCCACTCCCGGCGCTGCCGGTAGTCGCCCGCGTCGTAGCCGCCGAGCACCGGCTGTTCCTTGCGCAGCAGCAGCTCCCCGGTCGCGGGCACGTAGTCGTAGACCCGCATCGGGGTGATGAACGAGGTCAGCCCCAGCCGCAGCGTCGGCTGCGCCCACTCCGGGTTGCCGCCCATGCCGACGGCGAACAGTTCCAGATCGAACTCCAGCTCGCGCAGGTCGCCGTAGCCGGTCTCGGTGAGCGGCCACACCGCCAGCCGGGTCAGCGCCTCGCGCCGGTAGCTGAGCACCAGGTGGTCGGCGAAGGCATCGATGTCCTCCAGCCGCACGTCGTCGCGGTGCCCGATGAGGATCCGCAGGTCGGCGGGGTTGTCCACGGGTGCCTCGGCGAGCACGAAGTTCTGTGCCTTCACCCCGTCGACGACGTCGTTGTGCAGGATCAGGAACCGGTCCTGCCCGCCGATCACCGCGTGCTCGGCGGAGTACTCGACGCCCTCGCGCCGCGGCAGCAGCACGCGGAACTCGCCCTCGGGATCGTCGGATTCGAGCACCCAGCCCTCGGTGGTGATCTTGGACCCGACCCAGATCATCAGGTACTTCTCCGAGCGGGTGGCGCCGATGCTCACCCAGTAGCGCTCGTCGGGCTCGTGGAACACCCGCACGTCGGCGTCGGTACCGGTGCCGAGGCGATGCCGCCACACGGTGTCGGGCCGCCAGGACTCGTCCACGGTCTGGTAGAAGACGTGCGTGCCGTCCAGCGACCAGGTCGCGCCCGGTGCGGTGCCCGTGATCTCGTCGGCGAGCAGTTCGCCGGTGCGCAGATCCTTGAACCGCAACGTGTAGCGCTCGTCGCCGACGGTGTCGACCGAGTAGGCCAGCAGGGTGCCGTCGTGGCTGACCGAGAACGCGCCGAGGGCGAAGAACTCGTGACCCTCGGCCAGTTCGTTGCTGTCGAGCAGCACCTCTTCGCCCGGGATCTCGCCCTCGGCCTCGAGCTGCGGCGGATTCCAGGCCGCGGCCGCGTCGGCGGTGGTGTCGATCGGACAGCGGCAGTGCACGCCGTACTGCTTGCCCTCGAAGCTGCGCGAGTAATACCAGTACTCGCCCATCCGGGTGGGCACCGAGAGATCGGTCTCCTGCGTGCGCGACTTGATCTCCTCGAAGATCTTCTCGCGCAGCCCGGACAGGTGCGCGGTCTGCGCCTCGGTGTAGGCGTTCTCGGCCTCGAGATAGGCGATGACCTCCGGGTTCTTCTTGTCCCGCAGCCATTCGTACTCGTCGACGAACACGTCGCCGTGATGCACCCGTTCGGTCGGCACCCGCTTGGCGATCGGCGCCGCCACCCCACTCTCGACAGACATGGGCTCCACCCTACTGATCCCCGCCCGACCCGCCCGGCCGATCCGCCGCCCACCCACCGGCCCACTAGGCTCGGGGAATGCGTACCGCCACGGCCGCCCGTCTCGCCGCCGCCGCGGCGGTGCTGTGCACCGCGCTCGGGATGGGGGCGGTGGCGCCCGCCTCGGCGTGCGCCTGCGGTGGCGTCGTCAGCCCCGGCGACACCGCCCGGGTCGACCAGGAGACGGCCGTGCTGGCCTGGGACGGCCGCCGCGAGACGATCCTCATGCGACTGGCGCTGACCGCCGAGTCCGAGCACGCGGCGCTGATCGTGCCCACCCCGCGGCCCGCCACCGTCACGGCCGGGTCACCGGACACCTTCGCCGAGCTCTCCCGGCTCACCGCACCGGAATTCGTCGTGGAGACCGAGTGGTTCGCCGACGCGGCGGACGGCTCCGGCGCCCCCGCGGCGGTCGCACCGACGGTGCTGGACCAGGTGCGCCTGGGCCCGCTGGAAGCCACCACGCTGTCCGGCGGCGATCTGACCGGGCTGCGAACCTGGTTGGGCGCCAACGGTTATGCGCTCCGCCCCGAGGTCACCGCCACGTTGGCGCCGTATGTGCGCGAGGGCTGGTCGTTCGTGGCGATGCGGCTCACCGGGGCGCAACCGCTGGACGGCGCGCTCGATCCGGTGCGGTTGAGTTTCGACTCCGACCGGCTCGTCTACCCGATGCGGATGTCGGCCGCCGCGCGCACGCCACAGTCGGTGCACCTGTACGTCCTCGACCGGCACCGGGTGGCGCGCGCCGACGACGATGCGGCGCACCACTATTCGTCGGTCGAATTCGCCGGGCGCGTCGACCCGGCCGACGTCGCGGACCCGCTGCTGCGTGAACTGACCGCCGCCGGGCAGGACTACCTCACCGAAATGCAGGTCCACATCGCCGATCCCGCGACCGTCACCGCCGACTTCACCTTCACCGCCGCCCCCGAGGACGCCGACTACCGCAGGCGGTTCGTGCAGACCGACGAGGTGATGCTGTTCGGCCTCCCCGCGGGATACGTCGTCCTCGGCGCGGCCGGCCTGGCGGCGGCCGTCGTGGTGATCGCGGTCGTCCGCGTCGCCCGCGCCCGCCCGGGGGCGTGAGCCGCGCTCAGGCTCCCAGGGCGCGGCCGATGGTCGGCCAGGAGGCGTGCAGGGTGTCCTGCCAGTACGACCACGAGTGGGTGCCGACCGGGCTGTAGTCGATGCGGGCGGGGATGCCGAGGCCGCGCAGGCGCTGTTCGAAGGCGACGGTGCAGATGTTGACCCCGACTTCCACCGGGCCGCCGAGGAAGATGTTCTCGGCCAGCTGGGGTTTGAGTTCGGCTTCGTGCGGCCCGGGGATGCCGGTGCCGGTGGACAGGTAGAGCGTCTTGCCGCGCAGGTTCCCCGCGAGTCGCGCGGGATCGTGCTCGGCCCAGGCGGGGCTGCCGGGCGGGCCCCACATGTTCAGCGGGTTGCCGCCGCGGTTGGCGATGGAGAACATCACCGCGCCGGTGGCCAGGCCGGTGTCCGGGCAGGCGCTGTAACCGGCGACGGCGGTGTAGAGGTGCGGGTTGCGCGCGGCCAGGATGTAGGCGGCGTTGCCGCCCATGGACAGCCCGCCGATGCCGTTGACGCCGTTGCCCGCGAACTGCGCGTCGATGATCGGCGGCAGTTCCCTGGTGAGGAAGGTCTCCCACTTGTAGCGGCCGAACTTGGGATCGTCGGTCTGCCAGTCGGTGTAGTAGCTGGCCTGCCCACCGACGGGCAGCACGACGTTGACGTTCTTGCCGCGGAAGAACGCCTCGGCGTCGGTGGCGTTGGTCCAGGTGCTCTGCCCGACGCCGGGGTCGAGGCCGTCGAGCAGGTAGTACGAGGGGCGGGCGCCGCCGCCCGCTGGGTGCAGCACCTGGACCTGGATGACGCGGCCCATCGCGGGCGAGTCGACGAACACCGCCGACCGGGTGGGGCTGAGTTCGTCCACCCGCACCACCTGCGCCGCCGAGGCCGGGGCCTGCACGGCGACCAGCGGGCCGAGGACCGCGAGCACCGCCGCCAGCACCGCACCGGCAATTCTTCTCCGCCGCACGTCCCCACCTCCGTCACCGCAAGACAACGCCGTCAAACGTAACCCAGGTGATCATGACACACCCGCACCCCGGTACCCCGGCGTTTCGCCAGCAAACCGGAAGGTCCGTGCGGCTCAGGACGACGCCGATTCCGCCCTGGTCAGCGCGCCACGAATGGAACCGGCCAGGTAGTCCAGGTCGGCGCGGGGCGGGCTGGTCGGCCGTCCGCGCAGGCCGAAACCGTCACCCGCGGTGCGCGGGATGACGTGCAGGTGCACGTGGAAGACCTCCTGCCCGGCCGCCACCCCGTCGGCGAGGAAGAAGTTCACCCCGTCACAGGCCACCTCGCTGGCGCGCAGAGCCGCGGCCAGCTTCTGCCCCACCTGGAACAGTTTGCCGCCGATCGCCGGATCGAGTTCGGCGAGGCTGCGGGCGGGCACCTTCGGCACCACGAGCAGGTGGCCGGGTGTCATCGGGCGGATGTCCATGAACGCGAGCACGTCGGAGTCCTCGTACACCGTCGAGGCGGGCGCGCGACCGGCGATGATGTCGGAGAAAATCGTGTACGGATCCACACCGAACCTTAACCGGAGCCGCCGCGCCAGCCGGGGCAGCCTGCGCCGCAACCGGATTCGCACGCCGGGGCGCGGCAGCGGGGACACGACCTCAGAGGATCGGCGACGGCGTGTACCGCGCGGCCTCCGGGTAGGCCTCCACCAGCTTCTGCACCTGGGCGATCACCGCGCCGGTCTGGTCGTCGGCGGCGCCGACGAAGACCGACTTGTCCGCCAGCGCGGCGTCGAGCGCGGCCCGGTCCAACGGCAGCCGGTCGTCGGCGGCCAGCCGGTCCAGCAGGTCGGGTTCGCGGCCCTGCTCGCGCATCGCCAGCGCCACCGCCACCGCGTGCTCCTTGATGACCTCGTGCGCGGTCTCGCGACCGACACCGGCGCGCACCGCCGCCATCAGGATGCGGGTGGTGGCCAGGAACGGCAGGTAGCGATCCAGCTCACGGGAGATCACCGCCGGGTAGGCGCCGAACTCGGCGAGCACGGTCAGGAAGGTCTCCATCATGCCGTCGACGGCGAAGAACGCGTCCGGCAGCGCGACCCGGCGCACCACCGAGCAGAACACGTCGCCCTCGTTCCACTGCGCCCCGGCCAGTTCGGCGGCCATCGAGGCGTAACCGCGCAGCACCACCTGCAGGCCGTTGACGCGCTCGCAGGAGCGGGTGTTCATCTTGTGCGGCATCGCCGAGCTGCCCACCTGACCCGGCTGGAAGCCCTCGGTGACCAGCTCGTGCCCGGCCATCAGCCGGATGGTGTGCGCCAGCGACGACGGACCAGCGCCCACCTGCACCAGCGCCGAGAGCACGTCGTGGTCCAGCGACCGCGGATACACCTGGCCGACGCTGGTCAGCACGGTGGCGAAGCCGAGGTGCCGCGCCACCTGCTGCTCGAGCCTGGCCAGCTTGGCCGGGTCGCCGCCGAGCAGGTCGAGCATGTCCTGGGCGGTGCCCATCGGGCCCTTGATGCCGCGCAGGGGGTAGCGGTCGATCAGCTCGCGCAGGCGGGTGAGCGCGATGAGCAGTTCGTCGGCGGCCGAGGCGAAGCGCTTGCCCAGGGTGGTGGCCTGCGCGGCGACGTTGTGCGAGCGGCCAGCCATCACCAGCGCGCGGTACTCGGCGGCCCGCTCGGCCAGCCGCGCGGCGATCGCGACGCCGTGGGCGTGCACGTGCTCGAGCGAGAGCCGGATCTGCAGCTGCTCGACGTTCTCGGTGAGGTCGCGGCTGGTCATGCCCTTGTGCACGTGTTCGTGCCCGGCGAGCGCGTTGAACTCCTCGATACGGGCCTTGACGTCGTGCCGGGTCACCCGCTCACGTTCGGCGATGGCGGCGAGATCGACCCGGTCGACCACTCGCTCGTAATCGGCGAGCACCCCGTCGGGCACGTCGATGCCCAGCTCGGACTGCGCCCGCAACACCTCCAGCCACAGCCGCCGCTCCAGCACGATCTTGTGTTCCGGCGACCACAGGTGCACCAGCTCGGGGCTGGCGTAACGGGTGGCGAGGACGTTGGGGACGAGGCTCACGTGGGGTCAGTCTAGTTGCCGCACTCCGTGGCCGTTGACGTGCTCCGGGCCGGGCGAGCGCAGCGGCGGCGCGACGATGTCGATCACCTCCAGCAGCGCGGCCCTGGCCATCCGGCGGGGATCGGGGTCGTTCTCGGTGAGCGCGGCGACCACGGCACCGTCCACCACCGCCACCAGCCTGCGCAGATGCTCGGCCCGCACGCCGCGATCGGAGCGGCGCAGCACGTCGGCGAGCAGTTCCTCGAGCTGGGCGCGTAGTCGTAGCTGCACCTCGCGCAGCTCCGGATGCCGGGCCGAGGCGACCGAGCGTTCGTAGCGCGCGATCAGCTGCCCGCGCGCGGCCTCGTCCTGCCAGTCACCGCCGATCAGCAGGTCGAGCACCAGTTCGACGGTGGCCTCGGCGCCGCGACGACGGTGGCTCACCTCGCCGATGCGGCGGCGCATCGCCTCCAGCTCGGCGTTGCCGCTGAACTCCACCGCGCGCGCGATCAGGTCTTCCAGCGACTCGAAGTAGTAGGTCGTCGAGGCGAGCGGGAGGTCCGCCCGCGTGGCCACCGAGCGATGCCGCACCGCATCGAAACCACCTTCGAGCAGCAACTCGGCGGCGGCGGCGACCAGGGCTTGGCGACGCCGTTCGCCTTTCGGGGTCGTCGCGGTTATCACCGTGCCATCGTGCCAGTCGTCATCAGTTCATCCGTGCGAAATCGAAAGAGAAAACCCAGCCGAGGTTGTTTTACCTCATCCGGCCCGGACGGGTGCCGGACCGGGCTGAGTTGTTGGCCGCCAACGACTCACGAGGCCAGATGGCGACCGAGACGGGCCAGCGCCTCCTCGATCTCGGCGGTGGCGCCCGCGAAGGAGAACCGGACGAACCGGTGCCCGGCCACGGTGTCGAAGTCGATGCCGGGCGCCAGCGCGACCCCGGTCTGCCCGAGCAGTTCGGCGCACCATTTCAGCGAGTCGTCGGTGAGGTGGCCGATGTCGGCGTAGGCGTAGAACGCGCCGTCGGCGGGCGCCAGATCGGTGATGCCGAGCGCGGCCAGTCCGTCCAGCAACAGCCGCCGGTTGGTGGCGTAGCGGCGCACGTGCCCGTCCAGTTCGGCCTTGGCCTCCGCGCCGAAGGCGTGCACGGCCGCGTACTGCGAGATCGCCGGCGGGCACACGGTCATGTTCGAGGCCAGCCGTTGCAGGGCAGGGCGCAGATCGGCCGGGGCGAGCATCCAGCCCAGCCGCCACCCGGTCATGGAGAAGTACTTCGACACCGAGCCGATCACCACCGCGGTCCGCGAGGTCTCCCAGGCCGAGGCGGTGCGGGCGTCGGCGCCCGTAGTTGCGGATGGGTTGGTGATGCCGTGGTAGATCTCGTCGGAGACGAGCAGCGTGCCGTGCTCGTCGCACCAGCGCGCCAGCGCCGCGAGTTCGGCGGGGTCGATCATGGTGCCGGTCGGGTTGGCCGGGCTGGCCACGATGAGCCCCGCGGGCGGCTCCGGCAGCGCGTCGAGCATCGCCACGGTCGGTTGGAAGCGGGTGTCGGGACCACAGTCCAGCTCCACGACGCGGCAGCCGAGCGCGGTGAGGGTGTTGCGGTAGGCCGGGTAGCCGGGCCGGGCCACCACCACGGTGTCGCCCGCGTCGAAGGCGGCCAGGAAGATCAGGGTGAACGCGCCGGAGGAGCCGGTCGTGACCACCACGTCGTCGGGGTCGACGGCGTACCCGTAGGTGCGGCTGTGGTGTTCGGCGATGGCGCGGCGCAGCGGCAGGATACCGAACGTCTCGGTGTAGCCGAGCAGTTCGGCGTCGATGGCGGCCTTGGTCGCGCGCAGCACCGGCGCCGGCGCGGGCGTGGAAGGCTGGCCGGCGGCCAGCACCAGAACGTCACCGTGGGTTCTGGCGCGTTCCGCGGCGGCTTTCCAGACGTCCATCACGTAGAAAGGTGGGATGGTCGACCGGCGAGATTCTCGTGACACCCGTCCGACGGTAGAGCACCGTCGCGGCGGCGGTCCGGGTTATGGTCGGCGTAATGCTTGACAAGGCTCGCCGCGCTGGGCTGGATCGGGTACGCGAAGCGGGAGGCATCGTCGTCGTTCCGCCGGATTGGCGTACCCGCGCCCGCCCGCGCACCACGGCCGCGGGCCGCGACCTCACCGCCCTGTGGCGGCGCGCTCGCCGCGAGGCGCGTGCCCTGCGGCGCGGGCCGCGCCCGGACCCGCGGCGGTGGTGGACCGAGCAGAAGAAGGCCGAGTATCGCGCGCTGCTGCGCACACACAAGTGGCTGATCGCGGGCCTGGCCGCGGTGCTGCTGGTCGCCGCCGCCGATGGGGTCGCCTCCCGTCCGGGCACCGGTCCGCTCGGCCCGAACGAGGCGCAGCGGGTGTTCTTCGCGCACCCGCAGCAGTTCCAGTCCACCCCGCCCTCGGTGCGCCGCTACCTCAACGCCATCGCCAACGGTGAGCGGCTGCGCGAGCAGGCGGTGGTCGCCGCGGCCGCCCGCGCCACCCTGGAGCGCGCCAAGGCCGAGGCCGCCGCCGCGGCCGCGGGGGAATGGCAGCCGTGGATCAACGAGCCCGGCACCGTCATCGTCCCCGGTTCGGTCATCCCCGACATCAGCGGTTTCGTGCTGCCCGCGCGCGGCATGTTCACCTCCGGTTTCGGCTCCCGCTGGGGCACCTTCCACAACGGCATCGACGTGGCGGGCCCGATCGGCACCCCGATCTACGCGGTGGCCGCGGGCACCGTCATCGACGCCGGACCGGCCCAGGGCTTCGGCCTCTGGGTACGCATCCGGCACGACGACGGCGCGATCACCGTCTACGGCCACATGTACGACTTCTTCGTCTCGGTAGGCGAACGCGTCCCCGCCGGTATGCAGATCGCGCGCATGGGCAACCGGGGCGATTCGACCGGGCCGCACCTGCATTTCGAGGTGATCGTCAACGGCCGGCACGTCGACCCGAGGGCCTGGCTGGCCGCCCGCGGCCTCAGCTACTGAGGACTACACGCTGATGCGCGATTCCACCGCCGCCAGCCCGATGTCGGTGCGGAAATGCCCGCCCGGCAACTTGATTCCGCTCATCCGCTGGTAGGCCTTCGCCCGCGCCTCGGCCAGATCGGCGCCGACACCGACGACGTTGAGCACCCGGCCGCCCGAGGACACCAGCGCGCCGTCCTCCCTGGTGGCGGTCCCGGCGTGCAGCACGGTCGCGGTGTCGTCGCCGGAGCTCTCGCCCGCGCCGCTGATCACATCGCCCAGCCGGGGCCTGCCCGGGTAGTTCTCCGCCGCGAGCACCACGGTCACCGCCGCGCCGTCGCGCCAGCGCGGCGCCGCGACCTTGTCCAGGGTGCCGGTGGCGGTGGCGTGCAGCAGTTCGCCCAGCGGACTCTCCAGCAGCGCCAGCACCGCCTGCGTCTCGGGATCGCCGAAGCGGCAATTGAATTCGACGACGGCAGGACCGGCCGCACCGATCGCGAGCCCCGCGTAGAGCAGACCGGAGAACGGGCAGCCGCGCCGCACCAGTTCCGCGGCGACCGGACGCACCACGTCCTCGACGATCTCGGTGACGGTCTCGGCGGGCAGCCACGGCAGCGGGGTGTAGGCGCCCATGCCGCCGGTGTTGGGGCCGGTGTCGCCGTCGCCGACCCGCTTGTGGTCCTGCGCGGGCAGCAGCGGCACCACCGTCTCACCGTCCACCAGGCAGAACAGCGACACCTCCGGTCCGTCGAGGAACGATTCCAGCAGCACCGGATGGCCCTGTTCGAGCAGCTCGGCGCCGTGGTCGCGGGCGGCGGACCGATCCGCCGTCACGACCACGCCCTTGCCCGCGGCCAGGCCGTCGTCCTTGACCACCCAGGTGGGGCCGAAGCGGTCCAGCGCGGCGTCGAGTTCGGCGGGCGAGTCGACCACCTCGCTGTGCGCGGTGCGCACCCCGGCCGCGGCCATGACGTCCTTGGCGAACGCCTTGGACCCCTCGATCCTGGCCGCCGCCGCGGAGGGGCCGAAGCAGGCGATGCCCGCCGCGCGTACGGCGTCGGCGACGCCGAGCACCAGCGGCACCTCCGGGCCGATGACGACCAGGTCGGCGGAGACCTCGGTGGCCAGCGCGACCACCGCGTCGGCGGAGGAGGCGTCGACCGGGCGCACCTGCGCGTGCTGGGCGATGCCCGCGTTGCCGGGTGCCGCGATCAGCGCGGTCACGGCGGGGTCCCGGCGCAGTGCCAGGACGAGGGCATGTTCACGGGCTCCGGATCCGATGACGAGTACGCGCACCCGCAACAGCTTAGGTGAAGCGCGGTGCCGCTCCGCCGGGCATCGGCCTTCCGGACGGCTCCCGTTCGCCCGGCCGGACGGGCCCGTTCACCCGCCGTTCGCAGTGCTCCGCGAAAACGCTTGTCGCCGTTTCCCCCACGCGCGGCCCGCGCCGGGGATAGTGGAGAGGGAGGCCCCGAGCAGCCGCCGGGGCCGTACCGCGAGGGGACACGGGGAGATCATGGGTCTGATCGACGGACTGATGGGCAACGCCGGGCGGGTCGACCCGGCACAGGCCCAGCAGGAGTACGCCAAGCTGTTCGGCAACGGGGAGCAGGTCTACGCCGCCTACATTCTGGTGCGGGACGCGATGTTGTTCACCAACCGCCGCCTGATCATCGTCGACAAGCAGGGGCTGTCCGGGCGGAAGGTGAACTACCACAGCATCCCCTACCGGGCCATCACCCATTTCGCGGTGGAGACGGCGGGCACGTTCGACCTCGACGCCGAACTGCTGATCTGGATCGCCGGCACCGCCGAACCGGTGCACAAGCGGTTCAACCGACAGGTCGACATCTACGAGGTGCAGGGCATCCTGTCGCACTTCGTGGCGGTGTAGCGCGGGCGGCCGGTCCGCGGCCTGACTAGTCTGCGGACTATGGCATCTGTCTTCAGCGCGATCATCGCCGGTCAGCTTCCTGGTCGATTCGTCTGGGAGGACGACGAATTCGTCGGCTTCCTGACCATCGCCCCCGTCACCCAGGGCCACACCCTGGTGGTGCCGCGCGCGGAAATCGATCAGTGGCAGGACGTCGACCCCGAGCTGTTCGCCCGGCTCACCGGCGTCGCCCAGAAGATCGGCCAGGCCGTGCGCGCCGCCTTCGACGCCCCGCGCGCCGGCCTGCTCATCGCCGGCCTCGAGGTCCCGCACCTGCACCTGCACGTCTTCCCCGCCTACGAGATGGGCAACTTCGACATCTCCGGCGCCGACCCCGACCCCTCCCCCGAATCCCTCGACGAAGCCCAGGCCAAGATCAAGCAGGCCCTGCGGGATCTCGGGCATTCGGCCAACGTCCCGGACTGAGCGGTCAGGCGTAGGTGTCCCGGAACGCCGCGCGCACCAGCGCGGCGCCGCGCCGGTCGTGCTGCCCGATCGCGGCCACGACGTCCGCCACCCGCCAGTGGTGCGACGGCACCAACCGCCCGGAGGTGACCACGGCCAGCGCCACGTCCGTGGCCTCCTCCGGCTTGCCCGCCGCCACCAGCGCCAGCCCCAGGTCGAGCCGCGCCATGGCGATGCGACGGGGCCGCACGCACGCCGCGCGCTCCAGATCCAGCAGGACGTGGCGGGCGTAGGACTCCGCCGCCGGATCACCGAGCCAGGACAGCGTCGTGGCGACGTAGGCGTCGGCCTTCGCCGGGTCGTAACGGAAGTGGTGCTCGGGCCGCTCCGGGGCGCGCAGGCCGGACACCAGGCGCGCGACGCCGCGCAGTGCGCCGTAGCTGCCCGCGCTGTCGCCGAGCCGCGCCAGGGCCCGCCCCCGTTGCGCGGTGGCCTGGATGCGGGCCGAACCGCTGCCCGGCGCCATCCGGCGCGCGGCCTCGGACAACTCGGCCGCCACCCCGAACTCGCGATCGACGAGGTGCTGCCAGGCCCGGGTCTCCAGCGTCCACGCCGCGATCTCCCGGTGCTCGCACTCCCGGGCGATCTCCCGAGCCGCGCGCAGCCGGACATCGGCGGCCCGCCGGTGCTCGAGGTCGATGTGGCAGGTGCCCGCCAGCAGCGCGAGCCACCCGGCGGCCACCAGCAGGCGGCGGTGCTGCACGAGCGTGGTCCGTCCGGCGAGCAGGCGGGCGGCGCCGCCGAGCTGCCGGCGAATGTCGACCAGGAGTTCCGCGGGCGGTGTCGTCGCGTACGCCACCGCCAGATCGTCCACCGCCGTCTCCAGCCGCTCGAGTGTCGCGCCGCAGACATCGGATGCCGCGACCCGCGCCACCCATTCCGCTGCGGCAGGGTCCCCGTCGGCGGGCTCGCCGAGCACCGCGCCGTAGGCGGCAGCGACCGCGGGCGGCACCGGCCGCTTCCCGCACTCGACGAGCGACAGATACGCGGGCGAATAATGCGTGAGCCTCGCCATCTCGCGCAGGCCGACGCCCGCCGCCTCCCGCGCGGCCCGCAACCGAGCACCCCTGTGCATACGATCCTCCGGTTCAGCCGGAACCCCGGCACCACCGTAAGCCGTTGCCCGCCAAGCACGCACACCTTTCGGCCCCAAGGCGGCGTTCAGCGCAGCTCTCGGTGGGAGCACCTCCGGCGAGGCCGCGAACTTGGAGCCGCGCGGGGATTCGCCGGTGCTGGTGTCGCCGCCTATTCGGGCCAGGGCATCAGGTCATCGATGTTGTCCGCCAGCTCGGTGGCGACGGCGAGCGCGGTCTTCTCGGCATGCTGGGTGACGTCGGGCGACGACGGCGGCAGAGTGTCGCCCATAGCGGTGACATTGACCTCGAGATTACGCACTCGGAAGATCACGCGAGAGAATGCGCCGGGTGTACCAAGTTTCGCGGCGGTCTGCTGATGTGCGCTGTCGCCGAGCAGTGGCACGGGCACGGCGGCGGCAGGCCGATGAAACGGTTCGGTGGCCAGCAGGAACTTGATCGTGACCAGCCGTGACAATGTGAGGTCCTGGCCGTAGCGGTCGCGATGTGTTGAGCAGGAGATCGAGGTCGGAGTGACCGATTTCGAGGTCCGCTCAGGGTCGAGTTCGCCGGGCAACCCGGGTGCCGTCACATCGGCGAGGAACTCGCGTACCAGCGTGGCCACCCGGTCGTTGATGGCATGGCACTCGCTAGGCACGGACCGGTAGCTCAGCGTCTCAGGCGGCGGGTCCTGCTCGGATGTCGAACACCCGGCCACGGCCAGCACACAGAACATGGCGGCCGCCGCACTCGCCCGATATCTGCCCATGCGACGGCGCGAGAGGTCCAGCCGCGCGCTCATGACGGACTGCCCCAGCCGGGGCCGGTGGGGTTGCGGGGCTGCCATCCGGTGGTGTCGAGCGCATCGGGAGCGATCGCCGCGGGGACCGCGATCTCGCCCGCCCTGGTGATGATGGCGTCCATCGTGCCTGCCAGGTTGTTCTTGTAGGTGATGACCGACTCGATCACCTTGCCGGTCTCCTCCATGAACTGGCCGAGAGCTTCGAGGATCTTGGTCTCGATGCTGCCACCGTCGAGGGTCAGCGCTTCCCTGATCTCCTCGAGCAACCCCCCGGAGAGCTCGGCGACAATCGCGGCGTACTTGGTGATGTGCACGATGGCGGTAGCGTAGTTCTGGGTTACCAGCGCACTGAAATTGTTGATCTGGTCGGTGATCTCCTTCATCACGGTGCGCTGCGCCGGCGTCATCTCCAGCAACTGGTCGAGGTAGGCGACCGCTGCATCTTTCGCGCTACCGTTCCACCGGGCATTGACGGAGGCGCGCGCGGTGGTGAGCCCGTTGCCGTCGTCACTTCCGTCGATGGACATGGTGAGTTCCGATATCGCCGTCTGCCAGGCGCCCAGCACGGTGGAGACGTCGTTGGGGTTGCCGAGCATTTTGCGGATCAGCTCGACCTGACCGCGCACGGCAGTGTTTCCGACCCGCTGCGCCGCGGTCACCAGGGTGGCGGCTTGATCGTAGGGAAAGATCAGCTCGGCCGAAAGACCGAAGGGGTTCTTGTCGGCCGGGATCGGATAGCCCTCACGTGTCCTGCTGCCCACCTAGTACCCCGCCTGCGCGTCGATGAAGCCGAACTGGCGGTACCACTCGGCGTCGACGGCCTCGAAATGGGTCGCGCACTTTTCCAGACCGGTCGCCGCCGACTGGATGGACTGCCTCCCCGCGATCAGCTTGCCGCTCACCGTGCTCGCCGCGGTGTTGAACTTGGCGACGATGTCGGTGCCGAAATAGCCCAGCGCCTCGCCGTCCATCGGAGCACCGCCGATGGCCGCGTTGGCGTTGTTCCAATGCTCGGAGGCTTGCCGGACCTCCACGGCCTGCAGCCGCAGCGCGGCCGGGCACACCCGAAAATCGGTGTCAGCCAATGAAGCTCCCCCCGCTCAGTTCCTGCGTTCGTTTCACCTGCGGCTTCGCTGCCGGTGCGTTCAGGGCCGCGATAATCGCGGCCAGGACATCGGATTCGTTGGACTGCGACACCTCATAGGCCTCGAGATCGAGGCCGCGCAACGCGCCCATACCGTCGATGATGATAGTGCCGTACTCCGCGCCGGTGTAGTGGTCGACTACCGGCACCCGATGCCGTTCGGCGGCCCGCTGCTCGGCCTTTCGTCCCGACCGAATATCGGTGATGAGTTGCGCCCAGTCGCGGTTCATCTCCGCGACCATGTGATAGATGCGATCGAAGTCGGTCACACCGCTCCCCTTTCCGCCGCGGGGCCGCGCAGGTCATCGAGCAACTCGTAGGCCTCGGGGAATGCCTGGGCGAACCGACCCCGCATCTCCTCGGCGGCTTTCGCGCGTGCGCGCGAGACCGCCTCCACGATCGCCCGCGACACGTTGTCGATGTCATCGGCCAACATCCACGTCGGCTTGCCCGGATCGCCGAAACCTGACGCGAGCGAAATGTCCGTCACCACACCTGTGCTACTCACTCGCACGGTTACCTCGCCTCGATGCGAGGTCGCCTCGAACGACAACTCTGCACCGTCGGCCTCGATCTCGCTGACCCGCCGACGGGCTGTCGCGAGTTGCTGGGCGCTCAACTCCTGCAGGCGGCGTAGCTCATCCAGGTCGTAGTCCACAAACCCCCCAATCGCTCATCTGCTCGAGCGATCTTTCCCTTCCGCCTCGAGCGATGTCAACCCGGGTCGGCAAGCACTTGCTGAGTGAGACCGCGCCGCGCACGAATCCGGCGCACCCGCTGGCCGATGCAGGTGTCGTCGCACTCCACCTGCGGAAACAGATCAAACACGATCAATCCAAGTGATGCCGGATGAAGTAGTCATGTGTCCGAGGTCAATCCAACACACCCCAGGCGCTGTCCCCGCACGCCGAGGTCATCCAGCGCGAGGCGGACCGATCAGTAAGGCACGCCGACGAAATCGGCAAGCTCGCGCATCTCGGGCGTGAGAGTGCGCCGTTTGTCGATCATGCCGGCCATGATGTCGCGGGCGTACCGCTGTTTGACCAGCCACTCTGGTAGGTCGCGCCGAATCTGGTGGAGCACCGCCAATGCGTCGGCGGGCCGCCCGGTCGCAGCGTAGGCCGCGGCCACGTCGAGCCGGTGCCGGTTCCACGGCCAAGGCAGTGGGTATTTCACGCCCTCCAGCCGCTCACCGATGGCGAGGGTAACGTCGGGCCGGTCGGCCACCATCGCATTCTCGGCCTCCAGCATGGCGACTGTGACAGGGCCGAAGGTGTGGAGCAGGCCGTCCTTGGAATCGTGCTCGCCGTATCGAATACCGGTCGCGGCCATCTTTGCGAAGGTCAGCGCGTCGGCCGCTTCCCCCGGCCTGTTGTCACGCACGGCGGTAGTACTGACCCGCTGCAACATCAGTCCCCATCCGGCCAATTCATCACGCGACGCCCTGGTGATCCGACGCGGCTCCAGGTCGTCAGCCCAGCGGGTCGCGGTGTCCCGTGCTTTCGCGAGGTCGCCTTGCCGGATGTAACGCCAGCACTCGGCGTCCATGAGCGGCACCGCCGCGCGCAGGTCCGGCGCGTCGTCCAGGGCCAGGCGCAGCGCGGTATCGGCGGCGTCGAACTGCCAGCTCAACACCATCTGCCAACCGACCATCTGTCGGATGCGGCTGCGCAGCGACCGCGCAGACGTGTCGCCGGAGGGGGCCGCGCTCACCAGATGGTCGGCGTCACGCAGCAGCGGCACCAGCATCGGGGCCAGTTCGCTGAACCTACCCCTGCGGAAAAGCGGTTTCGCTTCGGAAAAGGTCTGCGCCACACCGGCGACGGTGGGCGGCTCGCTGGAATCGTCGGCCGCGTAAGAGCCTTCGAGCGCGCGCCGGACCTCCGCCCACAGCTCGACATCGGTTGCGGCCGGTTCCTCGGCGTCGGGCGTGACGATGAGCGCGGAGGTCTCCACCCGTAACGCGACCGCGAGCCGCCGAGCGGTCTCGGTGCGTACCCGTTCCTGTGCCCCTTGCTCTACAGCGCGGATGGTTGCGACCGACACACCCGATCGGTCGGCAAGCTCTATCTGCGTGAGGCCGCGTCGCTTTCGGATGTTGCGCAGCCGGTCCCCGAGTTCAGCCATGTGTCAACGTTACGGCTGTCTCATCGCCAATGCACGGTTTCCAGTACTTATGCCCTCCCACCGGCCGAACTCCTATTGAGCTGTGGTTCAGCGACGTTGGACGCTTCCCCTACGCCTCGCCGCCGGGTCGACAGTGGTGGTCCTCGGCGGCGGGCGCACGCCAAAACGTGTCGAAGGGGGTACTAGATGGAACCGATTGCGTTCGGGTGGATCGACTACGACGTGAGCACCGCCCCGGAGTGGGACCGCGCGCAGGTGCAGCGGCTGGCCGCGCGGCTCGGCTACCGCCTGGTGTGGGCCGATGAATGCTCGGTGCTGCCTGTCGTGGATCAGACGCGCAACGCCGGGGCGGACGTGGTGATCCTGCCCGGTCCCGGCCATCTTGGCCCGCTGGAGGTCAATCAACTCATGGACTTTGCCGACGTCGAGGTCGTGCTACCGCGGCTGTCCTTCGCGCGCTGGCGCTACGCTGGGGCGCAGCCGTGACCGCCGCACAGCTCGGGCTCGCCGGCGTGGTTGTGCTGCCACTCGCGGTCGTGCTGGTGATGATCTTCTGGCCGTCCGATTACGACGACTGACCGGGCCGCCTGCGCGCTTCCGCCTGCGCGGTCATGGGTTCGGACGTCATGGGGTCGTCCACCAACGGAGTGTTCAGGCCGACGTGGATCGAGCACACCTGATTCCCCCGCCGGATGCCCTCGTGAAGCCGGATGACGCGGGCCACCACCTACGACCCGGCGCACACCGCCGCTTCCCTGACCGTGTCGGCCGAGCCGAACGTCAAGGTTGCCAGAAGATGCGCGGGCGCAAGTCAGCGATGACGCTCGACGTCTCAGCGGACTTCTTCGATGACAATCTGACGCGGTAGCGGGGCGGAGGGAGGGGAATGCGTTCCCCGGTGCGGGCCAATTACCGGGGAACGGCGCTGGCCGACAGCGAAAAGAAGGCTCTGACCTGGGCCAGAGCCTTTTCACATCGAGCCCCCTGTCAGGATTGAACTGACGACCTTTCGCTTACAAGGCGAGTGCTCTACCACTGAGCTAAGGAGGCGGGAGGGTGTCATCATAACCGCGCCCGCGCGCCGCGTGGCACCGGATATCGGTGCACGCGGCGGCGGTCAAGCGAGAGATTCCCGGCGCAGTATCGACTACCGCGGCGTCAGGACTGGGCGCCCTGCCGGGCCGCGTCGTCGGCGGCCATCGCGTCGCGCAGGCTCTTGGGACGCATGTCGGTCCAGTTCTTCTCGACGTACTCCACGCACGCGGCGCGGCTGTCCTCACCGAACACCACTCGCCATCCGGCCGGAACCTCCGCGAAGGCGGGCCACAGGGAGTGCTGTTCCTCGTCGTTGACCAGGACGAAGAACCGGCCGTCTTCGTCGTCGAAGGGGTTGGTGCTCATTTCACCTCACTGGATACTGGCGCTTGTACGGGATTAGGCTCCTGGGCCCGTCCGCTGCGGTGGGTCGTGCCACGACGAGCCCCGCACCGGATGACTCCCCGAGCGTTGTGTCGACCCTAGCAAGGGACACGTTACGCGTAGGTGGTTACCTCGGCTGTATTCGATTCCCCCGCCGTATTCGATCCACCTCGGCCGAACTCAGGCGGCGAAGAAGTCGAGCAGGATCTTGTTGACGATCTCCGGCCGCTCCAGGTAGCCGAAGTGGCCGGCGTCGGGCACCTCCTGGTAGCGGGCGCCGGGGATGGCCTCGGCCACCTCGCGGGTGAGGTAGGCGGGGATCATGCGGTCGTCGGCGAACCCCACGGCCAGGCACGGCACGGTGATGCCGCGGTAGGCCTGCACCCGGTCGAAATCGTGATCCATCCGCCGCTGGGCGCGGATGCCCGGGGTGACCGGGCCGCCGGTGAACTCGAACAGGTCGAGCCAGTCGCGGGCGGCGTTGGCGTCGGCCAGCGTGGCGGGCGAGAGGTTCATGACCGCGGTGACGGCGGCCTCGTACTTCGGCGGCAGGGTGATGCCGCTGGCGTCGAGGTCGTGCTCACCGAGGGAGAGGGTCTTCTGGAACTGGTCGAGGCGGCCGTGCCCGGCCATGAAGACCGCCTTGCGCACCAGGTCGGGCCGGGCCAGGGCGAGCTCCTGGGCCACCCGCGCCCCCATCGAGGTGCCGACCACCAGCGCGGGGCCCTCGTCGAGGAGTTCGATCAGGCCCGCGGTGTCGCCGACGAGGTCGTCGATGGTGATGCCGTCGGCGGCCTCGAACGACGGCGCGATGCCGCGGTTGTCGAAGGTGCACACGCGGTAGCCCGCGGCCAGCAGCGCGGGCACCTGGTGCAGCTCCCAGACCCGGCCGGGGCTGCCGGTGCCCATGATCATGACGACCAGCGGCGCCGATCCCTTCGCCTCGGTGCCCTTGGCTCGATCACCTTTGACCTGGTAGTTCAGGGAAATTCCGTTCACCGTGGCCAGCGGCATTGTCGACCCTTTCGTCAGTTGGTGCTGCGCACCCACGGTATAGGCACCACCGGTCGCCCGCATCGAGCCGGGGGGCGCGATGATGCTCGCGGGCGATGGCAACCCGCTCACTTTTGTCGCATACCATGGACACTTCGAAACGCTCGAGCGTAACGAGTCGGGAGGACGAGAAGAATGGCCGCGAAGGGCAGCGCGAACGATATCGCGGACGAGGACCTGGAACCACTGGCCGACGAGACCGCCCGGCAGGCGCAGCGGGTCGTCGCGGCCTACGCCGCCGACGCCGACGAGTGCCGGATGCTGCTCTCCATGCTGGGTATCGGGCCCAACAGCCGCGCTGAATAACCGCGTCGGAACGGGCAATTCCGACCAGCGCGACCGCGGCGCGAGCGAGGGGCTCCTGCGCCGCCCGAAGAACAGAACAAGGATGCGTGAGTGGACCAGATGACCGATCAGCCGTCCGACGAATCCCAGCACGCCCCGTCCGACCCGGAGACCGGTGCGGTGCGCACCGGCGCGAACGCGCCGCAGGGCGCGGGTTCCGGCTTCGTCGTGGTGGCCAATCGGCTGCCGGTCGACCTGGAACGTCTGCCCGACGGCAGCACGCGCTGGAAGCGCAGCCCCGGTGGTCTGGTGACGGCATTGGAGCCGGTGCTGCGCAACAACAAGGGCGCCTGGGTCGGCTGGGCCGGCGTCCCCGACGTCGACGTCGACCCGATCATCGAGGACGGGCTCGAACTGCATCCGGTGCCGCTCTCGGCCCAGGAGGTCGCCGACTACTACGAGGGTTTCTCCAACGGCACGCTGTGGCCGCTCTACCACGACGTCATCGTCCGGCCCACCTACGACCGGGCCTGGTGGGCCGCCTACGTGCAGGTCAACCGGCGCTTCGCCGAGGAGACCGCGAAGGTCGCCGCCGAGGGCGCGACGGTCTGGGTGCAGGACTACCAGTTGCAGCTGGTGCCCAAGATGCTGCGGATGCTGCGGCCCGATCTCACCATCGGCTTCTTCCTGCACATTCCGTTCCCGCCGGTCGAGCTGTTCATGCAGATGCCGTGGCGCACCGAGATCATCGAGGGTCTGCTCGGCGCCGACCTGATCGGATTCCACCTGCCCGGCGGCGCGCAGAACTTCCTGTATCTGGCGCGGCGGCTGGCCGGTCAGCCGACCTCGCGCGGCACCGTCGGTGTGCGGTCCAAGCTGGGCGTGGTGCAGGTCGGCTTCCGCACGGTGCGGGTGGGCGCCTTCCCGATCTCGATCGCCTCGGCCGAACTGGACGAGCAGTCGCGCCGGCGGTCGATCCGCGAGCGCGCCGCCAAGATCCGCGCGGAGCTGGGCAATCCGAAGAACATCCTGCTCGGCGTCGACCGGCTCGACTACACCAAGGGCATCGACATCCGCCTCAACGCGCTGGAAGAGCTGCTGGTCGAGGGCCGCTTCGATCCGGCGGAGACGGTGATGGTACAGCTGGCCACCCCCAGTCGAGAGCGGGTGGAGAGCTACATCCAGATGCGCGGTGACATCGAGCGCCAGGTGGGACGCATCAACGGCGAGTTCGCCCGCGTCGGCTACCCGGTGGTGCACTACCTGCACCGGCCGATCCCCCGTGACGAACTGCTCGCCTTCTTCGTCGCCGCCGACGTCATGCTGGTGACGCCGCTGCGCGACGGCATGAACCTGGTGGCCAAGGAGTACGTGGCCTGCCACAGCGGCCTCAACGGCGCGCTGGTGCTCAGCGAGTTCACCGGTGCGGCGGCCGAACTGCGCCAGGCCTACCTGTGCAACCCGCACGACCTGGACAGTGTCAAGGACGCCATCGTCTCCGCGCTCGAGGACGACCGGGAGACCAAGCGCCGCCGGATGCGCTCGCTGCGCCGCCAGGTGCTCGCCCACGACGTCGACCGCTGGGCCCGCGCCTTCCTCGACGCGCTGGCCCAGGACCAGGTGGCAGGCAGCGCCTTGATCACCGAGAACGACGACTACGGGGACAACGACGCGCCCACCCGGTGACGCCGGACACACAGCGAGTTCCCAGGGACCGTCCAGCGCGGTCCCAGCCGGGCGGCGCAGGATGGGTGCATGACCGGTGTGCCCGCTGCCGCGCCGCCCGAGGCGCGCGTCCTCGTCGTCGACGACGAGCCGATGATCGTCGAGCTGCTCTCGGTGAGCCTGCGCTTCCAGGGCTTCGAGGTGGAGACGGCGGTCGACGGCGCGCAAGCGCTGGACAAGGCGCGCTCGTTCCGCCCGCAGGCGATGATCGTGGACGTGATGATGCCCGGCATCGACGGGTTCGGCCTGCTGCCGCGGCTGCGCGCCGACGGCATCGACGCGCCGGTGCTGTTCCTCACCGCCCGCGACGACGTGCAGGACAAGGTGGCCGGGCTGACGCTGGGCGCCGACGACTACATCACCAAGCCGTTCAGCCTCGAGGAGGTGGTGGCGCGGCTGCGGGTGGTGCTGCGCCGGGCCGGGCACGGCGCGCCGGTGCGGGAGAGTTCGCGGATCCGGTTCGAGGACATCGAACTCGACGACGACACCCACGAGGTGTGGAAAGCCGGTGTGCCGGTGTCTTTGTCGCCGACCGAGTTCACCCTGTTGCGGTACTTCATGGTGAACGCGGGCACGGTGCTGAGCAAGCCGCGGATCCTGGATCACGTGTGGCGCTACGACTTCGGCGGCGAAGTCGGCGTGGTGGAGACCTACGTGTCGTATCTGCGCAAGAAGGTGGACACCGGTGAGCGCAGGCTGATCCACACCCTGCGCGGCGTCGGCTACGTGATGCGGGCGCCGGGCCGGTGAGCACGGGGCGACCGGGCCGGGACGCCGCCCGCACCGCGCCGGGCCGGTTGCGGCAGGCGCGCGAGTGGATCGGCCACCGGCTCGGCGCCGTGCCGTTGCGGGTGACCCTGGTGCTCGCGCTGGTGGTGTTCGCCGGGCTCGGCCTGCTGGTCTCCGGCGCGGTGGTCACCTCGGCGCTGGAGAAGTCGCTGCTGGCCCGCACCGATCAGCAGTTGCGCGACGCGGTGATGACCCGCCCACGGGTGCGCCCGACGGTGCCGCCGCCTGCCACCGATCCACGCACCCCGCCGAGCCCGTTCTACATCGTCAGCGAAAGCACCTCGGGCACCGGCACGCTCGTGCTGCGGCCGTTCAACGTGGACGCCGCACCCGACCTGTCCGGCACGCCCGTGGGTGAACCGGTGACCGTCGACTCGGTGGGTGACGCGCCGGTGCGCTGGCGGGTGCTCACCGTCGTCAGCGGCGACGACCGCACCACGATCGCGCTGCCGATGACGCAGAACGAGGAGACCGTGCAGCGGCTGGTGATGCTGCAAGTGGTGGTGGGACTGGCGGTGCTGGCGGTGTTGGCGCTGGCCGCCTATTTCGTGATCCGGCGCAGTCTGCGCCCGCTGCGGCGGGTGGAGAACATCGCCGCCGCCATCGCGCGCGGCGATCTGTTCCGCCGTGTCCCGGTGCGCGGCACCAACACCGAGGTGGACCGGCTCTCCCGCTCGCTGAACGGGATGCTGGCCCAGATCCAGTCGGCCTTCGCCGCGACGGAGGCCTCGGAGGCGGCGGCGCGGGAATCGGAGGCCAGGATGCGCCGCTTCGTCGCCGACGCCAGCCACGAACTGCGCACCCCGCTGACGACGATCCGCGGCTTCGCCGAGCTGTACCGGCAGGGCGCCACCACCGATCCCGCGATGTTCATGGACCGCATCGAGCACGAGGCGCGGCGGATGGGCCTGCTGGTGGAGGATCTGCTCATGCTGGCGCGCCTGGACGCGCAACGCCCGCTCGAGATCGGCACCGTGGATCTGCTGACGGTCGCGGGCGACGCGGTGCACAACGCCCGCGCGGTGGCCGCGGCGGCGGACCCGGCCGGCCCCCGGCGCCGGATCGAACTCGACGTCCAGGCGGGCACGGGCACCCTCGAGGTGCCCGGCGACGAGGACCGGCTGCGGCAGGTGCTGGCGAATCTGCTCAACAACGCGCTGACGCACACACCACCGGACGCCGCGGTGACCGTCCGGCTCACCCCGGAGCCCGACGAGGTGATCCTGGCGGTCGCCGACACCGGCCCCGGGCTCACGCCGGAGGCCGCCGAGCGGGTGTTCGAGCGCTTCTATCGCACCGACGTCTCCCGGGCGCGGGCCAGCGGCGGGTCGGGGCTCGGGCTGTCGATCGTGCAGGCGCTGGTGGTGGCGCACGGCGGCAGCGTGTCGGTGGACAGTGCCCCCGGCGCGGGCGCGACGTTCACCGTGCGGCTGCCGCGAGCGGGCCGCCGTGCCCCGCACCGGGGCGCGGCCGGGAACGTCAGATCGGCGTGACGGCGTCGACCAGCCAGCGGTCGCCGTCCTTGTTCAGGTTCACCCGCACCCGGCTGCCGGTGGTGGTGCCCTGCGGACTGTCGCTGCTGGTGGTGACCTGGTTGAGGAACAGCATCACCACGGCGTTGTCGCGGTCGGCGGAGACGATGCCCGCGGCCTGGGTGGTGGCCTTGACGGTGAGCTGTTTCTCCTTGGCGCCGGGGGCGATGGCGGCGGTGATGAGCTTCAGGTAGTCCTCCCGGAAGCTGGGCGAGAGGTTGTCGGCCGCCTTGGGCAGTTCGGTGTCGACGGTGGTGTGGTCGTAGGTGAACATCGCCGAGACGGCGCGGTCGGCGGCGGTGAGCGCTTGCTCCCTGGCCTTTTCGTCCTGTTCGGCACTCCAATAGCGCCACCCGCCGAAGCCGATCACGATCAGCGCGGTCAACGCCACCGCACCGGCGAGGAAGGAGGCGATCAGTCGGTCGGTGCGCTTCATGGCACGAACTCCACATTCGAGGCGGTGAGGCCGGCGTCCGAACGGGTCACGGTGACCCGGAACCGGTAGTACCTGGTCTGCGGCTCGGCCTGGCCCGCATTGGTCAGGGTCTGCTTGGCGGCGACGAGCACCTTCGCCGAGTCGTCGTCGTCGCTCTCCAGCGCGGCCTCCACGATCTCGCCGTTGGAGACGACCTTGGCCTGCTGCACGATGCTCAGGAACGGATCCACCCGGCCGTCGAACTCGGTCTTGAACTGCCCCGAGGCCAGCGACAGGATCCGGTCGATGTCCTCCTTGGCGGAGTCGGCGCGGATGGTGGTGAGGTTCAGGATCGCCTGCCTGGCGGTCTGCACGTATTCGGTGCGGCGCTCGGCGCGCTGGTCGATGTCGCGGACCGTCACCACCGAGAACACCGCGCCGGTGATCAGCGCGGCGAGCAGCACCACCGCGGCGGCCGCGAGGAAGATCCTGCGGCCGGTCCCGGTACGGCGGTCGGTCTGCTCGGCGGCGGCAGCGTCGTCGGCCGCACCGTCGGCGGGCTTCTCGTCCGGCCCGTCCTTCGACAGACCGGCTTTCGACGGGCCGGACTTCGACAAACCGGACTTGGCCAGGCTGGTCTTCGCCGTGTGCTGCGTGCCGTCCTTCGCCGACACCGCCTCCGCGGCCTCGGCCTCCCCCGCGGCCTCGCTCTGCCCCACGGCCTCGGTCGAACCGGCAGCCTGGGTCGAACCGGCAGTCTCCGTCGAATCCGCAGCCTCGGTCGAACCCGCGGCATCGGTCTTACTCGACGCCTCGGCTCTACCCGTGACCTCGGCCGCACCCGCGCCCTCGCCCGGCGCGGCCGCCTCGGTGACCGGGGCCTCGCCCGGCTCCCCCACCGGTGGACCGGCCGAGCGGACCGCCTTGCGGCGCGTGCGGCGGGACTGATCGTTGCTGTCGCTCATCGTTGCTGCTCCTCGAGCATCGCCTGCCAGCTCGCCGGTACCGTCCCGGAACCGCCGGGGCCGACATCGCCTTGCCGGTAGGTGCGGCCGTCGGTGCCGATGTAGACACCGGTCGACGGATCATAGGACCGAGCGGCGGCCGGCGCGGTGTACGCGGCGGGTGCGACCTCGGTCGACTCGGTGGTGCCGGGCCCGCCGGCGGGCGCGACCGGGTTGGGCGGACCGAACGGCGGGTTGTCGCCCTCGGGCACATACCCCGTGCGGCACAGCTCGGGCGTGGGCGCCCGGACGCCGGGGAACTCCATGCACGGCGTGTTGCGGATGCCGCGCACCTCGATCGGCGAGTCCTGCGGGATCTTGCAGTACAGGCCGGGCGGGGTCTCGACGAACGTGGTGTCGCTCGGCGAGCGCCGCTGGTCGGGCGGCAGGAAGCCGGTGGTGCAGGCCGGCGGATCGTGCACCGTCGTCATGAAGTCGACCAGCACGCCGTACTCCAGCGGGCCGCGGATCGCGGTCATCAGCGCCGCGACCAGCGGCGGGTAGACGACCAGGATCTGTTCGATGCCCGCGTGGTAGATCGTCGAGACCTGACCCATGCTCACCAGATTCGACAGCAGGATCGGCAGCGTCGGTTGCAGTTCGTTGAACTGCTGGGTGACCCGCTGCATGGCGGCCGGGCTGTCGCGCAGCAGGTTGCGCAGTGCCGGGTCGTGCGCGCGCAGCTGATCGGTCACCGTCGCCAGATCCGCCGTCCACGAGCGGATGGCCGAATCCGAACGCACCTGGGTGTCCAGCAACGGCCCGATCTGCTCGATCAGCTTCTTGGTCGGCTCGGTGCTGTTCTGCGCCTCCTGCACCAGCAGCGAGGCCGAGTCGATGAACCGCTGCAGGTCCGGGCCCGCACCGTTGAACGCCTTGAACGCCTCGTCGATCACCTGGCGCAGCCGGGTGTCGGCGACGCTGGACAGCAGCCGGTCGGTCTGGTCGAGCAGGGTGCCCACGTCCTGCGGCAGCTTGGTGCGCCCCACCGGGATGACCGCGCCGTCGGCGAGGTTGCCGCGGCCGGGCTGCTCGGGCGGGATCAGGTCGACGTACTGCTCGCCGATCGCCGAGACGCTGCGCACCCAGGCGTCGACGTCGGCGGGGATCTTCTGGCTGGAGTCGATGGACAGCTTCGCCGCCACCCCGTCCGGGGTGAGCCGAACCTCTTGCACCCGGCCGACATTGGTGCCGCGATAGGCGACGTTGGCGTGCTCGTACAGCCCGCCGGTCGCGGCCAGCTCCACGGTCACCTCGTAGCGCCCGATGCCGAACATGGCGGGCAGCTGCACGTAGGTGCCCGCCATGACGGTCAGGCCGACGACCGTCAGCACCGCGAAGATCGCGAGCTGGATGCGGACGAATCGGGTCAGCTTCATCGGCCCTGTCCCCCCTCGAGCGGAACGGTGAGCCCGGGGATGGCGGGCAGACCGGGAATCGGCGGCAGGCCCGGGATGGTCGGCGTCGGCGACGGGGTGGGTGTCGGCCCGGCGATCGGGCCGGTGGCCGGGTTGCCGGTGTCGCTGGCCGTGGTCGGGGCGAAGCTGCCGACGATGCCCTCCACGCCGCCGAAGCGCCCGCCCAGCGGGGTGCCGGTCAGCCAGTTGGTGTCCAGCCGCTTGCCGGTCATGTCGACGGTCATGAACAGGTTGAGGTAGTCGCCCTTGATCGCGTTGTCCAGGTTCTTCATCGGGAACGGGAAGGTCAGCAGGATCTTCAGCGACTCGGTGAGATTGTTGCCGGTGTCGGCCAGCTGTTGCAGCACCGGGCCGAGGCTGGCCAGGTTCGCCTTCAGGTTCTCCCCGCTGGTGTCGATGACCCGCTGGGTGACGTCGCTGAGCTCGCCCAGCGCGGTGATGGCGCGGGTGATGTTCTCGCGGCGGTCGGCCAGCACGGTCAGCGCCGGGTGGATCCCGTCGAGCGCGGTCTCGAGCACGGTGCGCTGCTGGGCGAGTTGGCCGCCGAACCGGTCCAGGCCCTCCATCGCGGCGATGATGTCGCCGGTCTGGTCGCGCAGGTTCGTGGTCAGCTCGTTCAGCTGCGGCAGCAGGTCCCGGATGGCGTCCTCGCGGCCGGTCAGCGCGGCGTTGAGCTCCTTGGTGATGGTCTCGAGTTGCGCGATGCCGCCGCCGTTGAGCACCACCGACAGCGAGGACAGCACTTCCTCGGTGGTCGGGTAGGCGCCGGCCCGGTCCAGCGGGATGACGTCACCCGGCCGCAGCTGCCCTTCGGGGACGACGTCGGTCGGCGGGCTCAGCTCGACGTGGTTGGAACCGAGCAAGCTGGTCTGGCCGATCTTGGCGATGGCGTTGGCGGGCAGGCGCACGTCCCGGTTGAGCGAGACGGTCACCAGGGCGTGCCAGTCCTGCACCTCGATGTCGGTTACCGAGCCCACGTCGACGTCGTCCACCCGGACCGGCGAATTCGCGGTCAGCGTGGTGACATTCGGCATCTGGATCCGGATCTGATAGGCGCCCTCGCCGGTGCCCTCGGCGCCGGGCATGGGCAGCGAGTTCAGGCCGTCCCATTCGCAGGCGGTGAGGCCGAGGGTCAGCGACACGCCCAGCGCCAGAACCGTCGCGGTGCGACGCGCGCGTCTCATCGTCCACCTCCCGGAATCGCCAGCCCGGCCAGGCCGTTGGGCACCGTGACCGCCGGGACGGGCCGCGGGTTCTTCACCTCGTCGGGCACCTCGTTCGCCAGGCTCGGTGGGCTGAAGGTCAGCTGGTTCGGGAAGGCCTGCACGCCGGTGGCCGGGTTGAGCATGATCGGCGCGTAGTTCATCGCCAGCGAGTCGATTACCGGGGCCAGGTAGGTCGCGCACAGGTCGGCGCTGCGGTCGGAGTCGTTCTCCTCCAGCGCGCGCACCGAACCGCACAGGAAGCTCAGCGGGTCGGCGGTGTTGTTCAGGGCGACGGCGCCGGTGAGCGTGCCCTGCGCGGGCTTGTAGAGCTGGTAGAAGTTCACCAGCGCGGTCGGCCCGGAGTGCAGCACGCGCTCCACCTCGGGCCGCTTGTCGACCAGGATCTGGGTGACCTCGGCCAGGCGCTGGGTGCTCTCGGTGAGCTCGGCGCCGCTGCTGTCGAGGAAGCGCTGCACGTCGGCCACGGCCAGGTCCAGGTTGTCCAGGCCCGCGCCGAGATCCTCCGAGACCCCGGCCAGCACCGACGACACCGAGGCCAGCCTGCCGCCGAACTGCACGATCTGTTCGTTGCTCGCCGAGAGCACCTCGACGAACTGCTGCAGGTTGCGAATGGTGCCGAACAGGTCGGTGCGGCCGTCGGAGAGCGTGTTCAACGTGGCCGACAGTTCGCGCAGCGTTTCGCGCATGCGCTCGCCGTTGCCGTCGAGGTTCTCCGCCGCGGTGTCGACGAACCGGCCGAACGAGCCCTGCTGGTCGTCGCCGACCGGGCCCAGGGTGGTGGCCAGCTTGGACAGCTCGGCCTTGATGTCGTCCCATTCGACCGGCACCGCGGTGCGCTCGATCGGGATCTCGTCGCCGTCGCCGAGCTTCTCCCCACCGGTGTAGGCCGGGGCGAGCTGGATGAAGCGGGCGGTCACCAGCGAGGGCGAGACGATCACCGCGCGGGCGTCGGCGGGCAGGTCGACGCCGCGGTCGACCGTCATCGTCACCTTCACCCGCTCGTGGCCCGGCTCGACCTTGTCGATGCGGCCCACCTTGACGCCGAGCACCCGCACGTCGTCGCCGGCGTAGAGGCCGTTGGTGGACGGGAAGTAGGCGGTGACCGTGGTGGTGCCCAGGCGGGTGATGCCCTGATAGGCGCCCGCGGCGACGAGCGCCACCACCACGGCGCCCGCGAGCAGCAACACCCAGCGCGGCGGTTTGCGGAAGATCTTCGAGCTGTTCATCGGGGCGGCTCCTGCACGGCCGGCTCGATCGAGGGCGGCGGGTTCAAGAAGAAGTTGCGCAGGTCGGCGGGCAGATGCTCCGGCCAGACCAGGGCGTCGACGAGGGGCTGCAGACCGACGCTGGTGGCGTTGACGACGTAGGCGTTGAACCACGGGCCGTTGCCCACCTGCTCACCGAGCGCGGCCGCGAACGGCCCGAGCCCGTCGAGCGCTTCGGTGATGTTCTGCCGGTTGCGCTGTAACACGTCCAGCACCGAGTTCAGCCGGTCCAGGGCGGGTTGCAGCTGCGCCTCGTTGTCGGCGACCAGCCCGCGCAGCTGCTGCGCCAGCCCGTTGACGTGCACGATGAGCTGCCCGATCGCGGTGCGGCGGGCGTCCAGTTCGCCGAGCAGTTGGTTGCCGTCCAGCAGCAGCGCGTTGATCTGCGCGCTGCGGTCGGACAGGATCTTGGTGACGTTCTGCGCCCGCTCCAGCAGCTGCGAGAGCGCCTGGTCGCGGCTGTTGATCGTGCGGGAGAGCTCGGTGACCCCGTCGAGCGCCGCGCGCAGCGGCGCGGGGGTGTCGGCGAAGGTGGCCGAGAGCGCATCCAGTGTCTGGTCGACCTTGTCCATGTCCAGCCCGTCCACCGTGGTGGCCAGCTCGCCGAGCGCGTCGTTGAGCGAGTACGGCGAGGTGGTGCGCTCGAGCGGGATGGTGTCCGCGCGGCGCAGCGCCCCTGCCCCGGCGGGCACCACCTCGAGCGACTTGCGCCCGAGCACGGTGTTGGTCTTGATCGCTGCGGACGTCTTGTCGCCCAACACGATCGACTCGTCGAGGGTGAAGCGCACCAGCACCTTGTCGCCGGCCAGCTCCACCTCGTCGACGCGTCCCGAACGCACCCCGGCCACCTGCACGTTGTCGCCGGGCACCAGCCCGCCCGCGTCCGCGAAGTAGGCGGTGTAGGCCGCGCCCGCCCGGATGAACGGCAACCGGTCGAACTGCAGGGCCGACAGAGCGACGGCGACCGCGACGACGATGCCGACGATGCCGATGGTCACGGCGGGAGATCGCTGCTCGTTCATCAGAACGCACACCTTCCCGTGTCCTGGCCGCCGGGCATGTTCACCAGCAACGGTTTGCCGTCGGGTCCGTCGATGATGAAGTTCGTGGCACAGACGTAGAGGGCCAGGAACGAGCCGTAGGAGCCGATGCGGATGAGCTTGCGGTAGGTCTCGGGCAGCCGCTCGATGACCCACTGCATGGTGTCCTCGCCCGCGTTCAGGTTGGTTGCCAGGCGGCCGGTCTGCTCGACGGTGTTGCGCAGATCGGGGCGGGCCTGGGCGAGCAGATCGGTGAGGTCACCGGTGGCGCCCGCGATCCGCGGGATCGCCGCACCGATCGGGTCGCGGTCCTGTGCCAGCCCGCTGACCAGGCGTTGCAGTTCGGTCAGGGTGGTGTCGAACTGCTCGCCGCGCTCGTCGATGGTGGCCAGCACGGTGTTGAGGTTGTCGATCACGCTGCCGATCAGCGCGTCGCGCTCGCCGAGGGTCTTGGCGAAGGAGCCGCCGCTGTCGAGCAACGACACCAGCGTGCCGCCCTGTCCCTGGAACACCTGCAACAGCGCCTCGGTCAGGTCGTTCACCTGGCCGGGGTCGAGACCGCGCAGCAGCGGTTTGAACCCGCCGAGCAGCATGTCCAGATCGAGGGCCGGTGCGGTGCGCTCCTTGGGAATGGTGCCGCCCGCCTTCAGCACGTCGGCCGAGCCCGGCCCGTCGAGCAGTTCCAGGTAGCGGTCGCCGACCAGGTTCTCGTACTTGATCTGGGCCCGGGTGCTGGTGAGCAGCCGGTACTTGCGGTCGACGTCGAACTCGACGTGGGCCAGGTAGTCCTTGCCCACCTCCACCGAGGTCACCGAGCCGACCGGCACACCGGCGATGCGCACCTTCGCCCCGGGCAGGATGCCCGAGGAACTGGTGAACACCGCGTGGTAGCCGTGTTCCCGCGCGAAGCGCATCTGGCTGAACACGACGGCGAGACCGGCGAAGATCAGCGTCATCACCAGCGTGAAGATGGCCAGCTTGACCGTGGTCGCGGTGTTCCTCACGGCGCGCTCACCCCCGGCAGGCCGGCGAACAGCAGCTGGAACACCTTGGGTCCGTTGAACTTCAGCTCCATCGACGGCACGTACGGCCCGCCCTCGCTCGTGTCGGTGACGACGTAGTTCGCATGGCTGCCCGGTACCCGGTCGACCAGGCCCTCGCAGCGCGGGCCGCCGGTCGCGTTCACCTTCGGCAGGTCGTCGGGATAGGTGTAGGGCTCGGCGCCGAACATGAAGTTGGTGTTCATCGCGACGCCGGGCTGGTTGCCGCCGAACACCGCCTCGCCCACCGGCAGCAGATTCGCGACCGCGTTGATCATGCAGTTCAGGCCCGGCGCGTATTCGTCGAGCAGTGCCGTGGTCGGTCGCAGCAGATCCAGTGCGGTGCCGAGGTTCTGCTCGTTCTCCCGCAGCACCGACCCGGTGGTGTCGGCCAGCCCGGTGAGGTTGGCGAGCATGTCGTCCAGGCTGCTCTGTTCGTCGACGAGGGTCTGGCTGGTGACCACCGCGTTGTCCACGGTGCGCAGTAGATCACCGACGGTGTCGGCGTACAGGTGCGACACGTCGGCGGTCGCGCGCAGATCCTCGCGCAGCGTCGGCAGGGTGGGGTTCATCTCGCGCAGGTACACGTCCAGATCGGCCAGCAGCGTGCCCAGGGTCTGGCCGCGGCCCTGCAATGCCTGGCCCAGCGCCGCCAGCGTGGCGTTGAGCTTCTGCGGTTCGAGTTTGGCCAGCACATCGGACAGGTGCTGGAACAGCGTGTTGAACTCGACGGTGACCTGCTCGGCGACCACGGTCGCGCCGGGCCGCAGCGAATCCGAGGACGGCACCTGCGGCACAACGAAATTGACGTACTTGGCGCCGAACACCGTGGTGGACCTGATGTCCACGCCCGCGTTGGCGGGCACCAGCTTCAGTTTCTCGGGGTCGAGTGCCAGCTCCAGCGTGGCGCCGTTCTCGTCCTGGCGCACCGCGGCGACCTTGCCGATCTCCACGCCACGCACCTTCACCTTGGCGTCGGGGTCGAGCACCAGACCGCTGCGCGGTGCCTGCACCAGCACCGTCGCGGTCCTGGTGAAACCGCCGACGAACATGGTCAACGCGACCGCGACGATCGCGACCAGCGCGAGCACCATCGCCAGCCCGGCCAGTTTGAGGCCGAGCGCATCGCGTAACTGCTTGGAATCCGCCATGTCCCTACTCGTCTACCCGGAGAGGTTGAAGTTGCCGGAGGTGCCGTAGATGGCCAGCGACATCAGCAGCGTCACGGTGACCACCGCGACCAGCGAGGCCCGCACCGCGTTACCGACCGCGACCCCGACGCCCACCGGACCACCCGCGGCGAAATAGCCGTAGTAGGTGTGGATCATCATGACCGCCAGCGCCATCAGGATCGCCTGCGCGAAGGACCACAGGATGTCGCTGGGGATGAGGAACGTCGAGAAGTAGTGGTCGTAGACGCCGGCCGACTGCCCGTAGATGACCACCGTGGCGAAGCGCGCGGCGAAGAACGAGGCGATCACCGCCAGCGCGTACAGCGGCACGATCGCGATCATCCCGGCCAGCACCCTGGTGCCGATGAGGTACGGCACCGGCCGGATGGCCATCGTCTCGAGCGCGTCGATCTCCTCGGAGACCCGCATCGCGCCCAGTTGCGCGGTCGAACCCGCCCCGATGGTCGCGGCCAGGCCGATGCCGGAGATCACCGGCGCCGCGATGCGCACGTTGAGGAAGGCGGAGAAGAAGCCGGTCAGCGCCTCGACGCCGATGTTGCCCAGCGAGCTGTAGCCCTGCACGGCGATGGTGCCGCCGGAGAACAGCGTCAGGAACCCGACGATCACCACCGTGCCGCCGATCACCGCCAGCGCACCGGTGCCCATGCTGATCTCGGCGATCAGCCGGATGGTCTCGGTGCGGTAGTGCATCAGTGCCCGGGGGATCGAGGCCAGCGCCTGGGCGTAGAACACCGCGTGCTTGCCCACCGAGTCGAGCGAATCCGACATGCGCCGGACCCGGCGCACCGCCCGGGGGAAGCGGGACTGGATCACGAAGGCCATCGCGTCACCGCACCGTGAACTTGATGCCGACCGCGGTGACCACGACGTTCACCACGAACAGGGCCATGAAGGCGAAGACGACGGTCTGGTTCACCGCATCACCGACACTCTTGGGACCGCCTTTGACGTTGAGCCCGAGATAGCAGGCCACCAGTCCGGCGATGAGCCCGAACAAGCCCGCCTTCACCTCGGAGATGATCAGCTCGGGCAGGTGGGTGAGCAGCGTGATGCCGTTGACGAAGGCGCCGGGGTTCACGTCCTGCAGGTACACCGAGAACAGGAAGCCGCCGACGATGCCGATGGTGCACACCAGGCTGTTGAGCATGAGCGCGACGAACATCGAGGCGAGCACGCGCGGCACCACCAGGCGCTGGACCGGGTTGATGCCGAGCACCCGCATCGCGTCGATCTCCTCGCGGATGGTGCGGGCGCCGAGATCGGCGCAGATCGCGGTGGCACCCGCGCCCGCCACGATCAGCACCGTGACGATGGGACCCACCTGGGTGACGGCGCCGAACGCGGCGCCCGCGCCGCTGAGATCGGCGGCGCCGATCTCACGCAGCAGGATGTTCAGCGTGAAGCTCACCAGCACGGTGAACGGGATCGCGACCAGCAGGGTCGGCACGATGGAGACTCGTGCGATGAACCAGGACTGATCGATGAACTCACGCGCTTGGAAGGGCCTGCGGACGCTCGCCCGGGCGACGTCGGCGGAGAGTTCGAAGAACCCGCCGACCGCCCGTAACGGGACAGCAAGGACCTCGTTCATCCGCGATCCTCCTTGGTCGTTCAGCACGTACTGCGCACGGCACGACCAACCGCCGTGGCCGCACCGCCACCATGATTAGAACATGTTCACAGGATAATTGTGAGCTTTCGACCACTTTTTACCTGCATTTTTTCTAATGCCCGTCCGCCAAATTTGGAACACGTGCCAGAAGCTGATGCGCGGCAGCTTTGTGAGCCGCCACACATAGCCGGACACACATGTCTACCAAGTGCCGGACCCATGATCAACAATTGGACATCCGATCAGTTGCGGCCGGAAACGTCGGCCGCCCACACCCGCGGAAGCGGGCGCCGCGCGCCTGCCCGACGGCGTTTCCACCGACCGGCCGAAGCGCCGCCGCGGCCATCCGCCGCCGCCTCTCCGCGGGTGCCGATCCGCTCAGCCGAGTTCGCTCAGCCGAGTTCGGTCAGCGCGGACGCCGAGAACGTCCGCCCCGCCGGCCGGTCGGCGAAATAGCCGCTCAGCGTGCTCGCCAGTTCCGTTGCGTCCCACGCTTCGCCGGCCGCGTCGAAGCGCTGCTCGACCACCGGCGCCGCCATCAGGGCGACCATCGGCCCGTAGACGACGAACAACTGCCCGCTCACCGCCTCCGCCGCCGGCGAGGCGAGGTAGGCGACCAACCGCGCGACATGGTCCGGCGAGAGCGGATCGATCCCACCCTCGGGCGCGTCGCTGAACACGGCCGCCGTCATCGCGGTGCGCGCCCGCGGCGCGATCGCGTTGGCGCGCACGCCGTAGCGGCTCAGCGCCCGCGCGGCCGAGAGGGTCAGCGCGGTGATGCCCGCCTTGGCCGCCCCGTAGTTGGCCTGCCCCTCCGGCCCGAGCAGCCCGGCCTCGGAGGAGGTGTTGATCAACCGGCCGTAGACCGGCGCGCCCGCCTCCTTCGACTTGGCCCGCCAGTAGGCGGCGGCGTTGCGCGTCAGCAGGAAATGCCCGCGCAGGTGCACCGCGACGACGGCGTCGAATTCCTCGTCGGACATGTTGAACAGCATCCGGTCGCGGGTGATGCCCGCGTTGTTGACCACGATGTCGACACTGCCGAACGATTCCTGCGCGGTGCGGATCATCGCATCGGCGGTGGCCCGCTCGGCGATGCTGCCCGCGACGAACTCGGCCTTGGCGCCGCGGGCACGGATCTCGGCCATGGTCTCGGCCACCGCGTCGTTCTCGGCCAGGTCGTTGACCACCACCGCGGCACCCGCCGCTGCCAGCGCCAGCGCCTCGGCCTTGCCGAGCCCCGCACCGGCGCCGGTCACCAGGGCCACGCGGCCCGCCAAGCTCAGATTACTTTCGCTCACCGGGCCGACTTTAGAACGTGTTCCTACAGAACGGCAAGCATCGCTCACAGAAGTTTGAGCGCGGCCTTCGGGCATTGCGCCACGGCGTCCTCGACTTCGGCGCGACGATCGGCGGGCACCTCGTCGGCGAGAATGTGCAACTGGTCGTCGTCGTCGAGTTCGAACACGTCGGGGGCGAATCCGACGCAGATTCCGTTCGCTTCGCACTGGTCGAGATCGACGCTGACCTTCATGAGAACTCCTTTACACCCGACTCGGACGCCAGCCTACAAGCCGAGGCGGGCGCGAACGCACGCATCGGCCGGATTCACCTCCAATACTGGAACATGTTTCAGTCGATATGCAATCATCGGGTCAATCGACTGCCGCCACGACACGAGGTCACGCCATGCGCATCGCGTACACGCCGCAACAAGAGGAGCTCCGCGCGGAGCTGCGCGACTACTTCGCGCGCCTGATCACCCCGGAACGCCGGGCCGCGCTCAGTGCCACCACCGGCGAGTACGGCCAGGGCAACGTCTACCGCGAGGTCGTGCGCGAGATGGGCCGCGACGGCTGGCTGGCGCTGGGCTGGCCCAAGGAGTTCGGCGGCCAGGACCGCCCCACCATGGATCAGCTGATCTTCACCGACGAGGCCGCCATCGCCGGCGCGCCGGTGCCGTTCCTGACCATCAACTCGGTCGCACCGACGATCATGCACTACGGCAGCGAGGAGCAGAAACGCTTCTTCCTGCCCAAGATCGCCGCCGGTGAGCTGCACTTCGCCATCGGCTACTCCGAGCCGGGGGCGGGCACCGATCTCGCCTCGCTGCGCACCACCGCGGTCCGCGACGGCGACGAGTACGTGATCAACGGCCAGAAGATGTGGACCAGCCTCATCGCCTACGCCGACTACGTGTGGCTGGCGGTGCGCACCGACCCGAATGCCAAGAAGCACAAGGGCATCAGCATGCTCATCGTGCCCACCGACGCCGAGGGCTTCTCCTGGACCCCGGTGCACACCATGGCGGGCCCCGACACCAGCGCGACCTACTACCAGGACGTGCGGGTGCCGGTGAGCTCGCTGGTCGGGCAGGAGAACGGCGGCTGGGCGCTGATCACCAACCAGCTCAACCACGAACGGGTCGCGCTGACCTCGGCGGGGTCGCTGCTGACCGGCCTACAGCAGACCGTGGAGTGGGCCAGGACCACCAAGGCCGCCGACGGCAGCCGGGTCATCGACCGGGAATGGGTGCGGGTGAACCTGGCCAAGGTGCACGCCAAGGTCGAGTACCTCAAGCTGCTGAACTGGGAGATCGCCAGCCGCGCCGATCAGGGCGGTGCGGCCGCCCCGCGCCCGTGGGACGCCTCCACCTGCAAGGTGTACGGCACCGAACTGGCCACCGAGGCCTACCGGCTGCTGATGGAGGTGCTCGGGCCGCAGGCCTACCTGCGCCAGGACTCCGTCGGCGCCGAACTGCGCGGGCGGCTGGAACGCCTGCACCGCGCCGCCCTGATCCTGACCTTCGGCGGCGGCACCAACGAGGTCCAGCGCGACATCATCGCCATGACCGCGCTGCGCCAGCCCGCGGCCGCCCGCTGACCGCCGCCCGCCGAGACTCGGAAAGGTAGACGACACCATGGACTTCACTCCCACCGAGGGCCAGCTCGATCTGGGCACGCTGACCGGCGAGGTGTGCGGCAAGCTGGTCACCGCGGACCGGTTGCGCGAACTCGACACCGCGGGCCGGTTCGACGAACCGCTGTGGGCGGCGCTGGCCGAAACCGGCATCCTCGCCGCCACCCTGCCCGAGGAGGTGGACGGTGGCGGCCTCGGCCCGCTGGAGCAGGCGGCGGTACTGCGCGAACTGGGCAAGTCGGTGGCCGCGGTCCCCTACCTGTGGTCGGTGGTGGTCGGTGCGGGCGCGCTCGCGCGCTTCGGCTCGGCCGAGCAGCGGGAGTGGGCGCGCCGGGCCGGGGCGGGCAGCGTCGTGCTCACCGCCGCACTGGCCGAGGACCACAACTACGAGCCCACCGCCCCCGCGACCGTCGCCGTGGAACGCGACGGCACCTGGCGGCTGACCGGCGCCAAGACCACCGTCGCCTACGCCGACCGCGCCGCGCGCATCCTGGTGCCCGCCACCGTCTCCGGCGCCACCGGCGTGTTCCTGGTCGACCCGGCCGCCGCGGGTGTGCGGATCAGCCAGCAGGAGGTGGTCGACTTCAGCGCCGAATCAGCCGTCGAATTCGCCGACACCCCCGCGGAGTTGGTGGGCACCCTCGCCGAGGGCGGCGACATCCTGGACTGGCTGCTCACCCGCGCCTGGTTCGGCCTGGCCGCCCAGCAGCTGGGCACCCTGGAGCAGGCACTGGACCTGGTGGCCGGATACGCGCGCGAACGCGAGCAGTTCGGCAAGGCCATCGGCAGCTTCCAGGCCGTCGCGCAGCGCCTGGCCGACGCCTACATCGACGTGCAGGGTCTGCGGCTGGCCGTCACCCAGGCGGCATGGCGACTGGCCGAGGGCCTGTCCGCCGCCGAGGCCGTGCACACCGCCAAGTTCTGGGCCGCCGACGCCGGGCATCGGGTCGCGCACACCGTCGTGCACATCCACGGCGGGGTCGGCATCGACCGCGACCACATCGTGCACAACTACTTCACCGCCGCCAAGCACAACGAGTTCGCGCTCGGCGGGGCCACCGATCACCTGCGCGCGTTGGGCGCGCTGCTGGCGGATCCGGCCTGAGCCCTCGGCTCCGCCCACACACACACGGCTCGGCCCCCACCGGAACAACCGGCGGGGGCCGTCTCGTGTGGGCCGGGGGTCAGGCTCCGGAGAAGTCGACCTGCGCCGCGGGATTGGCCAGCGCCGTCACCACGCAGGCGCCGAAGAACCCGTCCCGGTCGAACAGCGTCGCGTTGCCCACCGCGACACCGTCGGTACTGAAATGGTTCTCCGCCTGCACGCCGATCGCACCGTGCGGCAGCCTGCTCATGGTCAGGGTGAGGTCGGCGTTGATGAAGCCGACGCCGCGGTCGCCCCAGTGGGTCATCATGCTGGTGGATTCGCCGATCGTGGCCGCGGCCGCGAGCGGGCTGGGCGGCTCGCCCAGGATCACCGGGATCGGCTGCTGGAAGTTGCGTTTGCGTTCGGCGTTCTGGTGTTCGCTCAACCGCGCCGACCAGCCGGTCGTGTCGGTGTGCCACAGATGCGAGATCGAACCGTCGAGCAGTTCGGCCGGCGGCAGGTCCGGGCGCTCCTGACGGGTCCACACCCGGCCCGGCGGCTGCGCGGAGGGGCGGAGGAACACCGCGGTCGCGCGGGCGACGGCCCGGCCTTCCTGGAGCAGTTCGGCGTCGGCGACGGCGATGCGTGTCCCGCGGCGCACCTCGGTGGTGGTCACCTCGAGGGGCTTGCGCAGCGTGGGGCGGAACAGGTCCACGGTGAGCCGAGCCGGGATGAACCCGTCGGGCCGGTGCGCCGATTCCAGCGCGCCGCCGAGCAGACCGCAGATCGCCGGACCGTTCACCATGTCCGGCGACCACGCGCTGACCGCCATCGGCAGTGCCTCGAAACCGCGCTCGGTGCGCTCGAAGAAGGCCAACGGGATATCCATGTCTGCGAGGCTACGGTGCTGCCGTAACGGTTGGTTCGCCAGGGTGCGCGCCACCGCGACCGACCCGCCACCTGGTCGGCGACGGGTCGGTCGGCGTCACGGGTGGCAGTTGCCTACTTGGCGCTCACCTCGGCGTGCACGTCGGCGGCCCGGGCGGTGGTCTGCTCCTTCGCCCAGCGGTAGTCCGGCTTGCCCGCGGGCGAGCGCTTGATCTCCTCGACGAACCAGAGGCTGCGGGGGTGCTTGTACGGGGCGATCTCCTGGGTGAGCACCGGCCGCAGTTCCTCGATGGTGGGCCGCTTCTCGCCGCGGCACTGCACGACCGCGCACACGCGCTGACCCCAGCGCTCGTCCTCCACGCCGACCACCAGCGCGTCGAAGATGTCCGGGTGCGCCTTGAGCGCCCCCTCGACCTCCTCGGGGAAGATCTTCTCGCCGCCGGAGTTGATGCTCACCGAGCCGCGGCCGAGCATCGTGACGGTGCCGTCCTCCTCCACCCGCGCGTAGTCGCCGGGGATCGAGTAGCGCACGCCGTTGAACTCCTTGAAGGTCGCGGCCGTCTTCGCCTCGTCCTTGTAGTAGCCCAGCGGGATGTGGCCCTTGCGGGCCAGGATGCCGATCTGGCCGGAGCCCGGCGTCACCGGGTTGCCCTGCTCGTCGAGCACCTCGGTGGAGGCATCGATCTTGACCCGCGGACCACCGGTGTGCTCGGCGCCCTTGGCGACCATGCTGATGCCACCGAAGCCGGTCTCCGAGGACCCGATCGAGTCGGTGATCACCCGGTTGGGCAGCAGTTCGAGGAACTTCTCCTTGATCGCCGGCGAGAACAGCGCCGCGCTGCTGGCGATGGCGAACAGGCTGGCCAGCTCGTAGGGCTTGCCGGTCTCCGGGTTGCCCTCGAGCAGCGCGTCCAGCATCGGGCGGGCCATCGCGTCGCCGGTGATGAAGATGACGTTCACCCCGTGCCGGTCGATCGTGCGCCACACGCCGTGCCCGCTGAACTCCGGCAGCATCACGACCTTGCCGCCGCTGAACAGGCTCTGGAAGGTGGCCCACTGCGAGCCGCCGTGGATCATCGGCGGGATCGGGTAGCGGGTCAGCGCGCCGTTGGCCTGGCCCTCCTTGGCCAGATCCCATTCGTCGGCGACGTATTCGCCGGTGAGGAAGTTGATGCCACCGCCGAGCACCCGCCACACGTCCTCCTGGCGCCACATCACGCCCTTGGGCATGCCGGTGGTGCCGCCGGTGTAGAGCATGTACAGGTCGTCGGGCGAGCGCTCGCCGAAATCGCGGTCGGCCGAGGACTGGGCCAGCGCGGTCTCGTATTCGACCGAATCCGCTGCGGTGGGCACCGTCCCGGTCGTATCGTCGTCCACGACGACGACGGTGCGCAGCTTCGGCGTCCTGGCGCGGACCGCGGCCACCTTGTCGCTGTAGCGCCGCTCGTGGATCAGCGCCACCATGTCCGAATTGTCGAAGATGTATTGCAACTCGTTCTCGACGTAACGGTAGTTGACGTTGATCATCACCGCGCGCGCCTTGAACACCGCGACCATGGCCTCGACGGCCTCGATGGTGTTGCGCGAGTAGATGCCCACCTTGTCGCCCGGCTGGACACCGTGTTCGAGCAGGTAGTGGGCCAGTTTGTTGGTCCGCTCCTCCAGCTGTGCGTAAGTCACCTCACGGGCGTCGTCGACCAGCGCGACGCGGTCCGGCATGAGATCGATGGCATGTTCGACGAGGTCCGCTATGTTGTAGCTCACACCCTCAAAATAGAACGTGTTACTGTTTCTGACAAGGCTCGAGAGTCGGGAAAGTCAGGAGAATCAGCAATGCCCCACTGCCTCGTCGAGAAGCGGGACCACGTCCTCATCGTCACCATGAACCGGCCCGAGGCGCGCAACGCGCTCTCCGGCGAGATGATGGCGATCATGAAGGACGCCTGGGATCAGGTGGACAACGATCCCGACATCCGAGCGGCGATCCTGACCGGCGCCGGTGGCGCGTTCTGCGCGGGCGCCGATCTCAAGGCGATGACCAGCACCCATCCCGGCGACCAGTTCTCCGGCGGCGGCTGGGATCTGAGCCGGATCGAGGCGCTGCTCAAGGGCAGGCGGCTGACCAAGCCGCTGATCGCCGCGGTCGAGGGCCCCGCCATCGCGGGCGGCACCGAGATCCTGCAGGGCACCGACATCCGGGTGGCCGGCGAGAGCGCGAAATTCGGTGTGTCCGAGGCTCGTTGGGGCCTGTTCCCGCTGGGCGGCTCGGCGGTGCGGCTGGTCCGCCAGATCCCCTACACCGTCGCCGCCGACATCCTGCTCACCGGACGCCACATCAGCGCGGCCGAGGCCAAGGAGATCGGCCTGATCGGGCACGTGGTGCCGGACGGCACGGCGCTGGACAAGGCGCTCGAGCTCGCCGCGCAGATCGCCGCGAACGGACCGCTCGCGGTGCAGGCCATCCTGCGCACCATCCGGGAGACCGAGGGCATGCACGAGGAGGAGGCGTTCAAGATCGACGCCGAGCTGGGCACCGCGGTGTTCAAGTCCGCCGACGCCAAGGAGGGCCCGCGCGCCTTCGCCGAGAAGCGCAAGCCCAACTTCACCGGCGCCTGAACGAATCGGAAATGCCTCGGCCCCCGGCGCTTTCACGGTCGGGGGCCGTGCCGTGTTGGCTGCTCACGCACCGCCGGGGTAGTCCATCCAGAACGGCTCCCACTGGTGCCCGTCGGGGTCGAGGAAGGTGCGGCCGTGCATGCCGACCTCGGCCTCCTGCGCCCGCTTGTCCTCGTTGACCTCCTCGCTCCCGCCCGCGGCCAGGGCGGCTTCGGTCAGCGCGTCGACCTCGGCGGCGCTGCCCAGCGAGAGCGCGTAGGCCGCACCGGTCGCACCGGTGGTCTCGGCCACCGGACGCTTGGTGAAGGTCTGGAAGTACTGCCTGGTGAGCAGCATCAGGCAGATGTTGTCGTCGACGACGATGCAAGCGGCGTTGTCGTCGGTGAAATCCTCGTTCAGCTTCCAGCCGAGCGCCTGGTAGAAGTCCTTGGACCGGGACAGCTCGCGGACCGGGAGATTGATGAAGATCATCTTGCTGCTCATGGCCGTTTCCTCTCGGGTACGTAGGGTCACCGGTAGAGACGACCGCCGTGACACGAACTCATCGGTACCCGGATACCACCCTCGTCAGAACCCTGTCGTGTGTCGGTGGGCTGTGGCAGGGTGACGTCCATGAGCGACTCGACCGTTGCCGCCTCCCCCGCCACTCCCGGTGCCTCCGTGGCCGCCGCCGGTGCCCCGGGCGCCGATGCCGACGTGCTGGCCTCGTTCGAGGCGCATCGGCGTGAACTGTGCGCCTACGCCTACCGCATGCTCGGCTCGTCCTTCGAGGCCGAGGACGCGGTGCAAGAGACCTTCACCCGCGCCTGGAAGTCCTACGGCTCGTTCGAGGGCCGCGCCAGCCTGCGTTCGTGGCTGTACCGCATCGCCACGAACGTCTGTCTGGACATGCTCGACGGGCCGCAGCGCCGGGCCAGACCCATGGACCTGTCCGGTCCTTCGCGCCCGGATTCGCCGCTGCCCGCACCGCAGCCCGACTACGTGTGGGTGGAGCCGATCCCCAACGCGCTGGCCTTCGGCGCCGACCCGGCCGAACACGCGGCCACCAAGGATTCGCTGCGGTTGGCGTTCGTGGCCGCCTGTCAGCATCTGCCGGCCACCCAGCGGGCCATCCTGATCATGCGCGAGGTGTTGCGGTTCTCGGCCAACGAGACGGCCGAGGCGCTCACGATGTCGCCCGCCTCGGTCAACAGCGCGCTGCAGCGGGCCAGGGCGACGATGTCGAAGGTGCGGCCCACCGCCACCGACGACTACGACGAGACCGACGAGAACCAGCGCAAGCTCGTCGACGAATTCGTCACCGCGTTCGAGGCCTACGACATGGACGCGCTGACCGCCCTGCTCAAGGCCGATGTGGCGCTGTCCATGCCGCCGATCGAGCTGTGGGTGCGCGGCCCGGAGAACGTCGCAGCCTTCATGCGCGGTCACGGCAGCGGCTGCGAAGGCTCGCGCATGGTCCGCCTCGAGGGCGCCAACGGCCTGCCCGCGTTCGGCCACTACAAGCGCACCGACACCCCCGGGGTGTACGCGCCGTGGTCGATCACCGTGCTCGAGTTCGACGGCCCCGTCATCAGCGGCCTGAACTTCTTCCTCGACACCGAACGCCTCTTCCCGCTGTTCGGCCTACCCATGGAACTGCGCGAGCCGGCCTCCTGAGCTCCCCGGGGCGTACGAACGACACCGCCACGGCTGCCGCGCCGTCAGCGGTGGAAGCAGACCAGGGTCTCGCCCCGGCGGGCACAGTGCCGCAGCCAGCCGCGCGGTTGCCCGAGCTCTCGCACCGCCGTGCCCGCACCGGGACAGGCGTCTTCGAACGCTGGCAACTCGTGCCGACCGCCGGCGAGCAAGGTGCGGAAGGCCTGTTCGGGGTCCGCGGCGCACCGGGCACCTGACCATAGCGGGACCGGCCGGCCGCGGTCGCGGCCGGCCGGTCCGGTGCCGGTGGTCAGGAGGCGGGGACGTACCGTTCCCGCAGCTTGCGCTTGTAGAGCTTGCCGTTGGGGTCGCGCGGGAGCTCGTCGAGGTAGTCGATGGAGCGGGGCATCTTGTACTTGGCCAGGCGGGTGGCGGCGAAGGCGAGCAGTTCCTCGGTGAGTGCCGCGTCGGCCTCGACGCCCTCGGCGGGCTGCACCACGGCCTTGACCTCCTGGCCCCAATCCTCGTGCGGGATACCGAAGACCGCGACGTCGGCCACCTTGGGGTGGGTGATGAGCACGGTTTCGATCTCGGCCGGGTAGATGTTCACCCCGCCGGAGAGGATCAGGTCCGAGCGCCGGTCGCAGAGGTAGAGGTAGCCGTCCTCGTCCAGGTAGCCGATGTCGCCGACGGTGAACAGGTCGCCGACCCGCGACTCCTCGGTCTTGGTCTTGTCGTGGTGGTACTCGAAGCTGGAGGCGCCCATCTTCATGTACACCAGACCGGTCTCCCCCGGCGGCAGCTCCGAGCCGTCCTCCTCGCTGAGCACCTTGATCACCGAGTACGGCCACGCCTTGCCGACCGAGCCGGGCTTGCGCAACCACTCCGCACCGCTGATGACGGTGCCGCCGCCCTCGGTGGCCGCGTAGTACTCGGTGACCGTCGGCCCCCACCACTCGAGCATCCTGCGCTTGGTCTCCTCCGGGCACGGCGCGGCGCCGTGCACCATGCTGCGCAGCGAGGAGACGTCGTACTTGGCGCGCACCTCGTCGGGCAGTGCGAGCAGCCGGTGGAACTGGGTGGGCACCATGTGGCTGTGGGTCACCCGGTGTTTCTCGATGAGCCGCAACATCTCCTCGGCGTCCCATTTGTCCATCAGAACCACCTTGTGGCCCAACTGGATCGAGATGGTCGCGAAGTTCAGCACCGCCGTGTGGTACAGCGGTGAACCGCAGATGTGCACGTGGTCGTCGTAGGGCTGTAGCCCGAACAGCGCGAAGAACGAGGTGTTGGCCGGGGACACGACGTCCGGGTCGGCCCCGGTGAGCGGGCGGCGGACGCCCTTGGGCCGCCCGGTGGTTCCGGAGGTGTAGAGCATCGGCGCGCCGGTGGTGCGGTCGTCCGGGCGGCCGGCGTCGGCGTTGCCGAGCTCGGAAAGCGGTGTGAAGCCGTTGATTTCGCCGACCGAGAACCGGGCCGAGGCCGGCAATCCGGCCTCGTCCGCGGCCGCCTCGGCCGCGGCGGCGAAGCGCTCGTCGGCGAAGAACGCCTTGGCCTCGCTGTCGGAGAGGATGTAGGCCACCTCGGGACCGGTGAGATGCCAGTTCACCGCCACGATGTAGAGGCCGGACTGGTAGGCCGCGAAGTAGGCCGCGATGGCCTCGACGCAGTTGTGCACCATGCTCACCAGCACGTCGCCGGTGCGCAGGCCGAGGTCACGTAGACCTGTGGCGTACCGGTTGGCGAGCGTGGCCAGTTCGCGATAGGTCACCTCCCGTCCCGACGGATCGACCAACGCGATCCGATCGGGTTCGGCGTCCGCGATGTTCCAAAGACCGAGAATTTCTGACTCCTGCGTCGTCACCCCATCGAATTTAGAACGTGTTCTACTGTTCGACAAGGGGTGCGAGCCGATGCAATTGCTCGACGTCGGGCACCGACACCAGCATCATGGTGACCCCGGCGGCCTCCCAGACCTTCAGTTGCTCGCGCACGTGGTTCTCGTCGCCGATGATCGCGGTGTCCAGGATCAGCTCGTCGGGCACCGCGGCCGCGGCCTCGGCCTTCTTGCCCGCCTGGAACAGCGCGCCGATCTCGTCGACCTCGCGGTCGTAGCCCATCCGGCGGTAGACCTGGGCGTGGAAGTTGAGCTCGGGCGCGCCCATCCCGCCGATGTAGAGCGCCATGATCCAGCGCATCCGCTCCAGTTCGGCCGCCGGGTCGTCGGTGATCACCACCTGGCAGCTGGCCGCGATCTCGAAGTCCTCCCGGGTGCGGCGCGCGCCCGGCCGGGCAAAGCCCTCGTCCAGCCACCCGTGGTACATGTCGGCCAGCCGCGGCGCGAAGTAGATCGCCAGCCAGCCGTCGGCGATCTCGGCGGTCAGCGCGACGTTCTTCGGCCCCTCCGCGCCCAGCCAGATCGGCAGATCCGCACGTAGCGGGTGCACGATCGGCTTGAGCGGCTTACCGAGGCCGGTCGCGCCGGGCCCGGTGTAGGGCAGCGGGTAGTGCGGGCCGTCGCTGGTCACCGGCGCCTCGCGGGCCAGCACCGTGCGGATGATCCCGACGTACTCCCTGGTGCGCTGCAACGGCTTGGCGAACGGCTGGCCGTACCAGCCCTCCACGACCTGCGGCCCGGACACACCGAGGCCGAGCACCGCCCGTCCACCGCTGAGATGGTCGAGGGTCAGCGCGTGCATGGCGGTGGCCGCGGGCGTGCGCGCCGACAACTGCACCACCGAGGTACCCAGGCGCACCCGCTCGGTGCGCGAGCCCCACCACATGAGTGGACCGAACGCGTCCGAGCCCCAGGATTCGGCGGCGAACACGGCGTCGAAGCCGGCCGCCTCGGCGGCCACCACCAACTCCCCCGCGTTCGCGGGCGGCTGCGCCATCCAATATCCGAGTTGCAGTCCGAACTTCATCATCGACCCTTTCCCGCGCTAACTACTAGACACCAGAATAAGAACCTGTTCTACTCGATAGCGTGACCGAGGGGAATAGCGCATCCGGCGTAATCACGCCGCCGATGCGCCGGGTCGGGACGCGGGCGGGAATGAACACCGCGGCGTCGGCGCGGTCGCGTCCGGCGCGGTGCGAGCCCGGGGGATCGGGGCGGGAACGGACACTGCTGAGAAAGGGTCGGAATTGAGCACCAGCACGGCACCCGATGTGCTGAGCGCACCCCTGCGGATGCGCTTCGACTACACCAGGTCGGTCGGACCGACCATCGGAAGATTCCTGACCGGTCTGCGGGCGCGCAAGATCGTCGGCGTCCGCGGCTCCGACGGCCGGGTACTGGTGCCGCCGCCGGAATACGATCCGGTCACCAGCGAAGCACTCACCGAATTCGTCGACGTCGCCGACACCGGCACCGTGAGCACGTGGACCTGGGTGCGCGACCCGCTGCCCGGCCAGCCCTTCGACCGCCCGTTCGCCTGGGCACTGATCACCCTGGACGGCGCCGACAGCGCGCTACTGCACGCGGTGGACGTGGACTCGCCCGACCAGATGCGCACCGGAATGCGGGTGCGGGCCCGCTGGGCGGAGCAGACCGAGGGGTTCATCAAGGACATCGTCTGCTTCGAGCCCGGCGAAACCTCCACGGCACCGGCCACTCCCGTCGACGAGGGCGAGCCGGTCACCATGATCACCACGCCGGTCGACCTGTCCTACAAGCACACCGCCTCCCCGCAGGAGACGGTCTACCTGCGCGGGCTGGCCGAGGGCAAGCTGATCGGCGCGCGCACCGACGCCGCGGGCAAGGTGTACTTCCCGCCGCGCGGGGCCAATCCGACCGACGGTAGGCCCACCGAGGACTACATCGAGTTGTCCGACCACGGCACCGTCACCACGTTCTGCATCGTGAACGTGCCGTTCCTCGGGCAGCGGATCAAGCCGCCCTACGTCGCGGCCTATGTGCTGCTCGACGGCGCCGACATTCCGGTGCTGCACCTCGTACTGGGTTGCGACGCAAGCGAAGTGCGCATGGGCATGCGGGTGAAGGCGGTCTGGAAGCCGCGCGAGCAGTGGGGCCACGGGCTCGAGAACGTGGACCACTTCGAGCCGAGCGGGGAGCCCGACGCCGACTACGAGACCTACAAGCACCACCTCTGAGAGGCATGCACGTTGACTGACAACGCCACCGACATCGCGGTCGTGGGCTTCGCGCACGCACCGCACGTGCCGGAGACCTACGGCACCACCAACGGTGTCGAGATGCTGGTGCCCTGCTTCCAGCAGCTCTACACCGAACTCGGAATCACCAAGTCCGACATCGACTTCTGGTGCTCGGGCTCCTCGGACTACCTGGCCGGGCGCGCCTTCTCCTTCATCTCCGCGGTCGACTCGATCGGCGCGGTGCCGCCGATCAACGAGTCGCACGTGGAGATGGACGCCGCGTGGGCGCTCTACGAGGCGTTCGTGAAACTCAAGTCCGGCCAGGCGCGCACCGCGCTGGTGTACGGCTTCGGCAAGTCCTCGGCCGGCACGCTGCGCCAGGTGCTCACCATGCAGCTCGACCCGTACCTGGTCGCGCCGCTGTGGCCGGACGCCCTGTCGATCGCGGGCCTGCAGGCGCGGGCGGGCATCGACGCCGGTCGCTGGAGCGAACGGGACATGGCGGCGGTGGCCGCGGGCGCGGGCGGCGACGTCGACAGCCTGCTGGACGCGCCGTACGTGGCCGACCCGCTGCGCGCGCACGACGTCGCACCGATCACCGACGGCGCCGCGGCGATCGTGCTCGCGGTCGGCGACCGGGCCAGGGAGTTGTGCGAACGCCCGGCCTGGATCACCTCGATGGCGCACCGCATCGACACCCCGGTGCTCGGTGCCCGCGACCTGACCGTCTCCCCCTCGACGGCGAAGGCGGCGCAGGAGGCGACCGGCGGTGATCTGAGCGGGTTCGACATCGCCGAACTGCACGCGCCGTTCAGCCACCAGCAGCTGATCCTCGCCGAGGCCATCGGTCTGAAGCCGGAGACCACCGTCAACCCGTCCGGCGGCGCGCTGGCCGCCAACCCGATGTTCGCGGCGGGTCTGGAACGGATCGGCTTCGCCGCGCGCGCCATCATGACCGGCACCGCGGGACGCGCGCTCGCGCACGCCACCAGCGGCCCGGCACTGCAGCAGAACCTTGTGACCGTCCTGGATTCGGAGGCGAGCCGATGAGCTTCCCGGCCGCGGTGCTCGGCACCGGACAGACCCATCACGTGACGAAGCGGCACGACGTGTCGATGGCGGGCATGTGCCGCGAGGCGATCGATCGCGCGCTCGCCGACGCCGGGCTCACCATCGCCGACATCGACGCGGTCGTGGTGGGTAAGGCGCCCGACATGTTCGAGGGCGTCATGATGCCCGAGCTCTTCCTCGCCGACGCGCTCGGCGCCTCGGGCAAGCCGCTGATCCGCGTGCACACCGCGGGCTCGGTCGGCGGCTCCACCGGCATCGTCGCCACCAATCTGGTGCAGGCCGGTGTGCACAAGCGCGTGCTGGCCGTCGCCTGGGAGAAGCAGTCGGAGTCCAACGCCATGTGGGCGTTGTCGATCCCGGTGCCCTTCACCATGCCGGTCGGCGCGGGCGCGGGCGGCTACTTCGCCCCGCACGTGCGCTCCTACATCCGCCGCTCCAACGCGCCCAGCCACATCGGCGCGATGGTGGCCGTGAAGGATCGCCGCAACGGCGCGAAGAACCCGCTGGCCCATCTGCGTCAGCCCGACATCACCCTGGAGTCGGTGCTGGCCTCGCAGATGCTGTGGGATCCGATCCGCTTCGACGAGACCTGCCCCTCCTCCGACGGTGCCTGCGCGATCGTGCTCGGCGATGCCGAGGCCGCCGAGCGCGTGGAAGCCGAGGGCCGGAAGGTGGCGTGGGTGCACGGCACCGCGATGCGCACCGAGCCCACCACCTACGCCGGTCGCGACCAGGTCAACCCGGAGGCGGGCAGGCACGCCGCGGCCGCGCTGTGGGAGGCCGCGGGCATCACCGATCCGCTCGAGGAGATCGACGCCGCCGAGATCTACGTGCCGTTCTCCTGGTTCGAGCCGATGTGGCTGGAGAATCTGGGCTTCGCCGCCCCCGGTGAGGGCTGGAAGCTCACCGAGAAGGGCGAGACCGAGATCGGCGGCCGCATTCCCGTCAACCCCTCCGGCGGCGTGCTGTCGTCCAACCCGATCGGCGCCTCCGGGCTGATCCGGTTCGCCGAGGCGGCCAAGCAGGTGATGGAACGGGCGGGCGATTACCAGGTCAAGGGCGCGCGCAAGGCGCTCGGGCACGCCTACGGCGGCGGCTCGCAGTACTTCTCCATGTGGGTTGTCGGGTCGGAACGTCCGCGGTCATGACGGCGCCGCTGCAGTTCACCGTCGGCATCGCGCTGAGCCCGCTCGACCAGCTCACCGCGCTGGCCGTCACGGCCGAGGAGTGCGGGTTCTCCTCGGTCGCGCTGCCGGATTCGCTGTTCTACATGCAGTCCCAGGCGGCGAAGTACCCCTACACCGCCGACGGCAGCCGCTTCTGGGGCCCGGACACCCCGTGGGTCGACCCGCTGATCGGTGCGACCGCGATGGCCGCGGTGACCAGCCGCATCCGCTTCTACACCAATGTGCTGAAGCTGGGTTCGCGCAATCCGCTGCTGCTGGCCAGGCAGGTCGGCTCGGTGGCGAACCTGTCGAACAACCGTTTCGGCTTCGGCGTCGGCATCGGCTGGGCGCCGGAGGAGTTCGAGTGGTGCGGCCAGCCCTATGCCCGGCGCGGTGCCCGGGTGGACGAGATGATCGAGGTCATCAAGCTCGTCCTGGGCGGCGGCATGGTCGAATTCCACGGCGAGTTCTACGATTTCGAGCCGTTGCAGATGAGTCCGGCGCCGAGCGCGCCGGTGCCCTTCTACATCGGCGGCCACACCGAGGCGGCGCTGCGTCGCGCCGCCCGGGTGGGCGATGGGTGGACCTCGGCGATGATGACCTTCGACGAGCTCACCGCCACCATCGGCAAGCTCGACGCGCTGCGCGCCGAGTTCGACCGGTCGGCGGAACCGTTCGAGATCCAGGCGGTCTGCGTGGACAGGGGCGGCCGGGCCGGATACCAGGACCTGGCCGACGCCGGGGTGACCGACGCGATCGTGGTGCCCTGGCTGCTCGAGGGCATCGGCTTCGACGGCGAACTCGCGGCCAAGCAGGACGCGTTGCGCCGGTTCGCCGAGAAGTACATCGCCGATCCGATCGTCGGAAGGGACGCACGATGACGACCGTCACCGATCACCCCGCCCGCACCGCGGGCCTGGCCTCCCAGGCGGCCGTGCGGGCCCGCGACAAGCAGGCGTGGCTGGCCCTGTTCGCCCCCGACGCGGTGGTGGAGGATCCGATCGGGCCCTCCGGATTCGATCCCGAGGGCAAGGGCCACCACGGCACCGAGGCGATCGCCGCGTTCTGGGACAAGGCCATCGCCCCCACCGAATCCATCGAATTCCTGTTCGGCGATTCCTTCGCCTGCGGGAACGAGGTGGCCTTCACCGGCGTCATCCGCAGCCGCCTGGGCGGCCACGTGATCGACGCCGAAGGCGTGTTCACCTACCGCGTCGACGCCGCGGGCAAGCTCGCGGCGCTGCGCGCCTACTGGGAGGTCGACCGCGCCATGCGGACCGCGCGACCGGCGCAGTGAGAGACTCGCCGCCCCTCCCCTCGGGCGGCACGGCAAGGGCCCCCGAACGGCATGGTTCGGGGGCCCTTGTCGCGGGTTCGGCTGCCGCGCTCAGTGCGAGACGGGGCAGCGGGCCGCGGTCTTGTAGTCGACCGGGAACTCCTTGATGCCGTTGAGCCAGCCCGAGCGCAGTCGCTTCGGATCGCCGAGGCGGGTGATGTCGGGCAGGTGGTCGGCGATGGCGTTGAAGATCAGATCGATCTCCAGCCGGGCCAGGTTGGCGCCGATGCAGAAGTGCGCGCCGGTGCCGCCGAAGGACAGGTGCGGGTTGTCGGCGCGCATGATGTCGAACTTGTAGGGGTTCTCGAAGACGTCCTCGTCGAAGTTGGCCGACCGGTAGAGCAGCACCAGGCGCTGGCCCTTCTTGATCTGCACGCCGCCGAGCTCGGTGTCCACCAGGGCGGTGCGCTGGAAGGACGTGACCGGCGTGGCCCAGCGGATGATCTCGTCGGCGGCGGTGGCGGGGCGCTCCTTCTTGTAGAGCTCCCACTGGTCGGGGTTCTCCAGGAAGGCGATCATGCCGTGCGAGATGGCGTTGCGGGTGGTCTCGTTGCCCGCCACGGCCAGCATGATGACGAAGAACCCGAACTCCTCCTCGGTGAGCTTGTCGCCGTCGACGTCGGCTTCGATCAGCGTGGTGACGATGTCGTCGGCCGGGCAGGCCTTGCGCGCGGCGGCCATCTGGTAGGCGTAGCCGAGCACCTCGGCCGAGGCGGTGACCGGATCGGCGTCGTTGTCCGGGTCGTCGTAGCCGGTCATCTGGTTGGACCAGTTGAAGACCTTCATGCGGTCCTCCTGCGGGATGCCGATCAGCTCGGCGATCGCCTGCAACGGCAGCTCACAGGCCACCTGGGTGACGAAGTCGCCCGAGCCCGCCGCGGCCGCCGCCTTGACGATCTGCTCGGCCTTGGCCGACAGCTCCGCACGCAGGCCGTTGATGGCGCGCGGAGTGAAGCCACGGGAGATGATCTTGCGCAGCTTGGTGTGCTCGGGGGCGTCCATGTTGAGCAGGACGATGCGCTGCAGCTCGATCTGCTCGCGCGAGATGTCGTCGTTGAAGCGCGGGATGGCGGTGTTCTCGAAGTTGGAGAACACATCGCTGCGCCGCGACACCTCCTTGATGTCGGCGTGCTTGCTGACGACCCAGAACCCGTCGTCGTGGAAGCCGCCGACCTCGGGCGGCTGGGGGTTCCACCAGATGGGAGCGGTCCGACGGAGCTCGGCGAATTCTTCGACCGGAACTCGCTCGGCGTAGATGTCCGGGTCCGTCACATCGAACCCGTCCGGAAGATTCGGGCGAGCGCTGCGGGTCTCAACCACCAGATGTCTCCTTCGACAAACTGAAACACGTTCTACAATCAATTCCAGCACAGCAGGCTGTACTAGTAAAGAAGCGCGGCACATACTGCTGGCACACGTTCCAGTTTTTCATGTTCGTTCGCATCAGGAGGAAGAATCGAGATGGGCACACCCGTCATCGTCGAGGCCGCTCGCACCCCGATCGGCAAGCGCGGCGGCTGGCTCGCCGGCCTGCACGCCGCCGAACTGCTCGGCCTCGCCCAGCGCGGACTGCTCGAACGCGCCCACCTGGATCCGGCCCTGGTCGAGCAGGTCGTCGGCGGCTGCGTCACCCAGGCAGGCGAGCAGTCCAACAACATCACCAGGGTCGCGTGGCTGCACGCGGGCCTGCCGTGGCAGGTCGGCGCCACCACCATCGACGCCCAGTGCGGCTCGGCCCAGCAGGCCAACCACCTGATCGCCGGCCTGATCGCCGCCGACGCCATCGACATCGGCATGGCGTGCGGTGTCGAGGCGATGAGCCGGGTTCCGCTGGGCGCCAACGTCGGCGAGAACGCCGGCCCGCGCCGCCCGGCGTCGTGGAGCATCGATCTGCCGAATCAGTTCGAGGCCGCCGAGCGGATCGCCAAGCGGCGCGGCATCACCCGCGACGACGTCGACGAGTTCGGGCTGCGCTCCCAGCGCCTGGCCGCCCAGGCCTGGGCGGAGGGTCGTTTCGAGCGCGAGATCATCCCCGTCACCGCCCCCGCCGTCGACAAGGAGGGCACCCTCACCGGCGAGAAGCTCGACGTCACGCGCGACCAGGGGCTGCGCGAGACCACCAAGGAGGGCCTGGCCAAGCTGAAGCCGGTGCTGGAGGGCGGCGTGCACACCGCGGGGAGCTCCTCGCAGATCTCCGACGGCGCGGCCGCGGTGCTGCTGATGGACGAGAAGGCCGCCGAGCGAACGGGTTTGCGGCCGCGGGCGCGTATCCGCACCCAGGTGCTGGTCGGCGGCGAGCCGGAGTTCCACCTGGACGGACCCGTGCAGGCCTGCTCGCGCCTGCTGGAGCGCTCGGGTATGAGCATCGGCGACATCGACCTGTTCGAGATCAACGAGGCCTTCGCCTCGGTGGCGCTGTCGTGGGCGTCGGTGCACAAGCCGGACATGGATCGGGTCAACGTCAACGGTGGCGCGATCGCCCTCGGCCACCCCGTCGGCTCCACCGGATCGCGCCTCATCACAACCGCTTTGCACGAGCTGGAGCGGACCGGCGGCGCCACGGCGATGATCCTGATGTGCGCCGGTGGAGCCATGGCCACCGGTACCATCATCGAACGGATCTAGCGGCGCGCCAGAGCCTTTGGACCCAATTCCCCTTCGGTGGTTGAACGTTCATCCCCGGGAGCCGAAAACGTGTCGTACGCCACACATCCCACGGACCGGGCAGGTAGATGAGATGTCAGCTATCCGTCGGCTATCATCGGATGAATCGGGAAGGGCCTTGCGACGGGGCAGAACCGGAGCGTACCGCCGGTCTCCTAGAGACGTTGGCATGACCCGCAAACGCGGCGGTCGCGACGGCTCCCCCGTGCCCAGGGCCGGATTCCTCGAGGAAAACCTGAATCAGGCGTAGGTTTTCAGTTACTGAGCCGCTAATATCAATGATAGGTATCCGAGATAACGTCTGTTAGTACAGCGAAGGGAATTGGGCGGCTCACAATGGCTGATTTCGCGGCGCGGCTGAACAAGCTGTTCGAAACCGTGCATCCCCCGGGGCGCAAGCCACACACCAACGCGGAGGTTGCGGCTGCGCTGACCGCCTCCGGGCATCCGATCTCGAAACCGTATCTGTCCCAGTTGCGGTCGGGGCAGCGGACGAATCCCTCGGATGAAACGGTGGCGGCACTGGCCAAGTTCTTCAAGGTCAAGCCGGACTACTTCTTCAACGACATCTATGCCGCCAAGATCGATCACGATCTCGAGCTGCTGTCCCAGCTGCAGGGCTACGGACTGCGACGGCTGTCGAGTAGGGCTTTCGACCTCTCCGAAGAATCACAGAACCTGCTGACCTCCATGGCGGAGAAGTTGCGGGCCAGCGAAGGCTTGCCCGAGATTCCTCCGGACGGAACGGAATAGGGGTTCTCCCACAGCGCAGCGCAGTGCGGCTTTCGGGTCGCACTGCGCTGCGTTGTGCACGAGCTCACCGCGCGAGAGGCGGTGCGGTGCAGCGGCGATGGGAGGCGAACCAATTCGCCTATTGTCCGCCTCGTGGTAAGTCACAGATGTAAGTGCAGGCGCGAGTACATTTTCACGAACGGATACCTGACTACACCAATTGGAATGTGCTCGCGCCCAGCCGCGATTCCATGACATGTCGTGGAAGCGCGATTGTCGGCACTCGGGTGACCACACAGCGACTGCCTCCGGACAGTCGCCCCCGGTTCGTCACCGTGACGCGGTGTGCTCCAGCACCGGGGTGTCCACGGTGTCGAAGGCGCGGGCGATGGCCCGGACCCAGCCACGGGGACTCACACCCTCCGGCGGCGCGATCCACCGCGCGTCGATGACGATGTCTCCCAGGGGGTTCCTGGCCCAGCGCGCGACCCGCTCGGCCCGCTCGGGGATGGAGGCGGGCGGCGCACCGGCCGCGGCCAACTCCACGCCGCCACCGGACTGCAGGTACAGCGCGTCCATGATCTGGGCGACCTGATCCGAAGCACGCAGCTGAGTGGAGGAACTCGGCTGTTCGTGCGCGATCACCTCGGGGAAGCGCTTGATCATGGTGCGGTGCAGCGCGCGGGTCTGGCGCAGCACCGCCCTGGCCCGCATCCACAGTTCGACCACGATCCACACCGCGCCCAGCGCGATCAGCAGCGCGGCGATCTCCCAGGCCTGCCAGCCCCAATTCGGTTCGCCCGCCGGTGCCGCCGGCTCGCCGACCCAGGCGCGCCGGACCTCGAGCACGGCGAGCAGGCCGGTCAGCGCGGTGCCGGTGGTGTAGATGGCGATGCCGCGACCGAGCGCGGTCCAGTCCAGGTTGCGCAGTCCGGTGACGACGATGAACACACAGGCCAGTGCGAGCGCGCACCAACCGAAGGTGAACGACCACACCAGGGTCGCGGCGATCACCAGCGTGCCCGCCCCGTAGATCACCAGGGCGATCTGGCGCAGGTTGCGCCGGGAGACGACCGGCCAGGCCGCCGCGGCCACCACCGATGTGGCGGTGGCGAAGACCAGCCAGGCCGCGACCTGCACGCCGTCGGCGAGCATGCCGGGCGGCGCGCCCTCCGGCAGCAGATTGTCCACGGCGAGCGCGATTTCCGGCACCGCGAGGGTGGCGGCGACCGCCGCCGCGGCGACCGCGACGACGATGGCAACGCGGGCGGTCGTGGCGGGCTTCACCAGCACCCGGCCCACCCGGGCCCCGGCGGCAACCCAGACCAGCAGGGCCGTCAACCAGAGAGTCATCCGAGAGCCTCATCGAATCGAAGGACCGAGACGCCTGCGCCCCGGTTGTTGAAGACGCGCAAGCGGGTCATCAGCATCGCGGCGAAGGTCTCCGCCTCCCATTCGGCCAATTCGTCGGCGCCGTCGTCCACGATCTGCTGATGGGCCCGCTGGCTCAGCATGTACGCGATGAGATCGTCACTGGCCTCCAGGGTGACCTCGGTGGCGGGGGCGCCCTCGTGGTCGAACACGATGTGGCCGAGTTCGTGGGCCAGCGTGTGCTCGCGGCTCGGCAACGCGGTCGCGAGGACGATCACGTCGCGGTCGGGGTAGAAGCGGCGCTGCCCGCACACGCCCGGGCCCAGTTCGGCGTCGGCGATCTCGATCATGCGCTGCCGCTCGGCCGCGATGGCGAGCACCACCTCGTCCAGCGTGGTGGCGTCGAAGTCGGCGGCCACCGCGCACACCGCGTCGACCGCGGCGGCGACCCGGCGGTAGGACCGCGAGCTACTCTGCGTCCTGCTCTGGCTCATGGCCTACCTCTCACGACCTCGGGCCGAAGAACTCGGCGCGAGCGGCGTCCACCCGTGCCTGGGCGGCGGACGCGCTCTGGAAGCTGACCGCGCCCGCACCGGCCGCCGCCAGCGCCATCGCCGCCAGACCGCCGATCACCGACAGCGCGTTGGGCGCGGGCAGGCCGTCGTCGGCACTGGTCGGCCGGACATCGTGAGTCGGCGCGGCCGCCTGGGGCGCGGGGGCCGACGGCGCGGCGGGGCGGGCGCCTGGGGTGCCGGCGCGGGTGCGGGCGCCTCCGGTGCGGCGACGGCGATCGGCGGCAGGCCCGGCGCGGACGGCAGCGCGGGGGCGGCAGGGACGGCGGGTGCCGCGGGGACGCCGGGCGCGGGCGGAATGACCAGCGGTACCGAGGGCGCCTCGGGGGCCGGTGGCGTGGGGAGCGGGATCAGCAGCAGCAACAACGGTGAGGCGGAACCGAGCGCGGCCGAACCCACCGCGGCCGAGCCGAGTCCGGCCGAACCGGCACCGGCCGAGCCGAGACCGACACCCGCGGATCCGACACCGGCCGAGCCGACGCCCGCCGAACCCACTCCGGCGGAACCGACGGCGGCGGAACCGACGCCTGCCGAGCCGACCGCCGCGGAACCGAGCGCGGCACCGCCGACGCCGGCCGAGCCCAGCGCGGCGCCGAGACCGGCGGAACCCGTCGCGAGGCCGAGCCCGAGACCCGCCGAGCCGGTGCCGAGGCCGAGGCCCAGCCCGGCCGACCCGGTGCCGAGCACGGCGCCGACCCCTGCGGAACCGGTGACCAGGCCGACTCCCAGGCCCGTCGAACCGGTACCGAGCACGGCGGCCAGGCCGGCCGAGCCGGAGCCGAGCAGGATGCCGCCCGCGGCGGAACCGGTCGCGGCCGAACCCGCGCCCGCGGAACCCGCGGCACCGGCCGAGCCGGACGCGGCGGAGCCGATCTCCTCGGCAGCCGGGCTCTGGGTGGCCGGGGGAAGGGAGAGCGACGGGCCGACCGGGCCCGCGTCGGCCGGCGAGCTACCGCTCGAGCCGGGGCCACCGGCCGAACCGGACGACAGCGGGCCAGCGGGTGAGCCGGTCGGCGAGGTCGTGGTGGACCGGACACCCGGAGCAGCGCCGGACACCGGTGCGGGATCGCCGTTCGGGCCGGTTCCCGTCTGGTTCCCGGCACCGGTCGAGTTGGCGGAGCGACCCGGCCCGGTGGGGGTGTCAGGACTTCCCGGGCCGTGGCCGCCGGACGAAGCACCGTTCCCGGGTGGGGCCGCGGGCGCCGAATGGGCCGGCGGCCCGCCCTGGGGATCACCGTCCGGCTTGGCCGCGGCGCCTCCCGAACCGAGCAGCGCAATGCCGGCAACAGCACTCGCTACTGCCAACGCACGGAACGTGCGACCAACGGCCATGCGCCAGCCTTCCCCTCTGTACAGCGCAAATCTTGCCCGGTCGCGACTTCATCCGGGACTTTTCGTGCAACGGGTGCACATCCTAATGTGCCGCCCGCATGACTGCAGGAAAAGGTAGCAACCCCGGATCAGGCTCCGTACACCGGTTCCGGCGGCGCGGCCTTGGCGATGAGGTCGGCCACGACCGGGCCGAGTTCGGCGGGATTCCAGCGGGCGCCGCGATCCACCGCGACACCGTGCCGCCAGCCGTCGGCGAGGGCGACCTTCCCGCCCTCGACTTCGAACATGCGCCCCGTGACGCCCGCCGACTGGGTGCTGCCCAGCCACACCACCAGCGGGGAGATGTTCTCCGGCGCCATCGCGTCGAAGCCGGATTCGGGCTTGGCCATCATGTCGGCGAAGACGGTCTCGGTCATCCGGGTGCGGGCCGAGGGCGCGATGGCGTTGACGGTCACGCCGTAGCGGGCGAACTCAGCCGCGGCGGTGAGGGTGAGTCCGGCGATTCCGGCCTTGGCGGCGCCGTAGTTGGCCTGGCCGACGCTGCCCTGCAGGCCCGCGCCCGAACTGGTGTTGATCACTCGCGCGTCGACCGGGCGCCCGGCCTTGGCTTCGCCGCGCCAGTACTCGGCGGCGTGCCGCATGGTGGCGAAATGACCCTTGAGGTGGACCCGGATCACCGCGTCCCACTCCTCCTCGCTGAGGTTGACGAGCATCCGGTCACGGACGAAGCCCGCGTTGTTCACCAGCACGTCGAGCCGGCCGAAGGTGTCCACCGCCTGGCGGATCAGGTTGCGCGCACCGGCCCAGTCGGCCACGTCGTCGCCGTTGGCGACCGCTTCGCCACCGGCCGCGGTGATCTCACCGACCACCTGCTGCGCCGGGGTCTCCCCGGTGCTGTCGCCGTGCAGCGAGGTGCCGACGTCGTTGACCACCACGCGCGCGCCCGCGGCGGCGAAGGCCAGCGCGTGCGCGCGGCCGATCCCGCGTCCGGCGCCGGTGACGATGACGACGCGCCCCGCGCAGATCTGCTCGTCCATTCCGTTGTCCTCTTTCGTTGGTCGGTGCGGGATTGCTCGACGGTGCGAGTCAGGCCCGCTGCTGCTCGCCGTTGGCCGCGGTGGACGCGGCGAGGAAAGGTGGTCGTTCGCCGCCGCCGTGCACCTGCAACATCGCGCCGCTGATGTAGGCGGCCAGCGGGGAGGCCAGGAACGCCGCGGCGCGGCCGACGTCCTCGGGGCGGGCCAGCCTGCCCAGTGGAATGGTGGCGCCGACGGCCTCGATGCCGTCGCGGTCGCCGTAGTGCAGTTCGCTCAGTTCGGTCTCGACCGGGCCGACGATCAGGGAGTTCACCCGCACCTTCGGCGCCCACTCCATCGACAGCGATTGCGTGAGGCTGTCGACGCCCGCCTTCGCGGCGCCGTAGGCGGCGGTGCCGGGCGAGGGCCGGTGGCCGCTGAGGCTGGAGATCATCAGGATCGAACCACCCTCGGGCTGGTCCTGCATCACCGCGTTGGCGGCCTGCGAAACCCACAGGGCGGACATCAGATTCAGCTCGATGATCTTGGTGTGGAAGTTGACGCTCGCGGTGGCGGCCGAGGCGAAGGGCGCGCCACCGGCGTTGTTGACCACGTGGTCGAGCCTGCCGTGGGTGTCCACCAGCGTCTCGATCAGCGCGCGGACCGCGGCGGCGTCGCGCACGTCGCAGGGCAGGAAGTGGGCCTGCCTGCCCTCGTAGGTCACCGGCTGCTCACCCGGCCTGCGGGCGCAGGCCACGACGGTGGCTCCCGCGGCGAGGAACGCCCTGCTGATTCCGGCTCCGACGCCGCGCACCCCGCCGGTCACCAAGACGACGCGATCGGACAGGTCGATTTCGAGTCCCACCGTGCTAACCTACCAAGCAACTGCTTGCTTTGCCAACCACGAAGGGTCCGCGATGGGGATCAACCGTCACACCGAATCAACCGGCATCACCGTGGTCACGGTGGACTATCCGCCGGTCAACGCCATTCCGACCGACGGCTGGTTCGCCATCGCCGACGCCGTCCGCGCCGCGGGCCGCGACCCGGAGACCAAGGTGGTCGTGCTGCGCGCGGAGAACCGCGGCTTCAACGCCGGGGTGGACATCAAGGAGATCCAGAGCAAGCCCGGCCACCAGGCACTCATCGACGCCAACCACGGCTGCTTCGAGGCCTTCGGCGCCGTGTACGACTGCCCGGTGCCGGTGATCGCGGTGGTGCAGGGCTTCTGCCTGGGCGGCGGCATCGGCCTGGTGGGCAATGCCGACGTGGTGATCGCCTCCGACGACGCGACTTTCGGCCTGCCCGAGGTCGACCGCGGCGCGCTCGGCGCGGCCACCCATCTGGCCAGGCTGGTCCCCCAGCACCTGATGCGCGCGCTGTTCTACACCGCGAGCACGATCACCGCCCAGCAGTTGCACCACCACGGCTCGGTGTACCAGGTGGTGCCGCGCGCCGAACTCGACGCCGCCGCGATGGAGGTGGCCAAGAACATCGCCGCCAAGGACGGCCGGGTGATCCGGGCCGCCAAGCGCGCGCTCAACGGCATCGATGTGCAGGACGTGCACCGCAGCTACCGCTACGAGCAGGGCTTCACCTTCGAGCTCAACCTGGCGGGCGTCGCCGACGAGATCCGCGCGCGTTTCGACGACGACCTCGCCGCACGCAAGGCCGGAAACCAGGAGCAGTGATGAAAGACAAACGAATGTCGCTCGACGACGTGGTCGGCGAGCTGCGCAGCGGCATGACCATCGGCATCGGTGGCTGGGGTTCGCGGCGCAAGCCGATGGCGCTGGTGCGTGCCATCCTGCGCTCGGACCTCACCGACCTGACCGTGGTCACCTACGGCGGGCCGGACCTGGGGTTGCTGTGCTCGGCGGGCAAGGTGCGCAAGGCCTACTACGGCTTCGTCTCGCTGGATTCGACGCCGTTCTACGACCCCTGGTTCGGCAAGGCCCGCACCTCCGGTGAGCTGGTGGTCCGGGAGATGGACGAGGGCATGCTCAAGTGCGGGCTGCAGGCGGCCGCCGCCCGGCTGCCGTTCCTGCCGATCCGCGCCGGACTCGGCTCGGACGTGTTCACCTTCTGGGAAGGCGAGCTGAAGACCGTCACCTCGCCCTACCCGGGCCCCGACGGCACGCCCGAAACCCTCACCGCCATGCCCGCGCTCACCCTCGACGCGGCCCTGGTGCACCTGAACCTCGGCGACAAGCACGGCAACGCCGCCTATCTCGGCGTCGACCCCTACTTCGACGACCTGTACTGCCTGGCCGCCGAGCGCCGCTACCTGTCGGTGGAGCGCGTGGTGGAGACCGAGGAACTGGTGAAAACCGTTCCGCCGCAGCAGTTGCTGCTCAACCGGATGATGGTCGACGGCGTGGTCGAGGCGCCCGGCGGCGCGCACTTCACCCTCGCCGGTGAGGACTACGGCCGCGACGAGAAGTTCCAGCGCCACTACGTGGAGGCGGCCAAGTCGCCGGAGAGCTGGCAGACCTTCGTCGACACCTATCTGGCGGTCTCGGAGGACGAGTACCAGGCCGCCGTCCGCCGGTTCGCCGACCAGGAGGCGTAGATGAGACACCATCGCGAAGCACTCATCGCAGCCGACCGGGTGCGGGTGTCCCGCAGAACACAGGAGGCGTGATGACTACGACAGAGACCGTGACCAGGGCCGAGTACTGCGCGATCGCCTGCGCGGAGATCTTCGCGGGCGCGGGCGAGATCATGGCCTCGCCGATGACGCCGATGGCGACTCTCGGCGCCCGGCTGGCCAAGCTCACCACCGAGCCGGACCTGCTGCTCTCCGACGGCGAGGCGCTGCTGCTGGCCGAGACTCCCCCGCTGGGCGGCAAGGCGCCGGTCGAGGGCTGGATCCCGTTCCGCAAGGTGTTCGACGTGGTCGCCTCCGGGCGTCGGCACGTGGTGATGGGCGCCAACCAGATCGATCGGTACGGCAACCAGAACCTGTCGGCGTTCGGCGCGCACCAGCAGCCGAGCAGGCAGATGTTCGGTGTGCGTGGCGCGCCCGGCAACACCATCAACCATCCGACCAGTTACTGGGTGGCCCGGCACAGCAAGCGCGTCTTCGTCGACCGCGTGGACATCGTGTGCGGGGTCGGCTACGACAAGGTGGATCAGGACAACCCGGCCTTCCGGTTCCTGCACCTGCACCGGGTGGTGACCAACCTGGGCGTCTTCGACTTCGAGGGCCCCGGCCACACCATGCGGGCGCGCAGCCTGCATCCCGGCGTCACCCCCGAGGAAGTCGCGGAGAACACCTCCTTCGAGGTCGCCGGCCTCGGTGAGGCGCCGCAGACCAGGCAGCCCACCGCCGAGGAACTGCGCATCATCCGGGAAGTGCTCGATCCCAAGAAGATCCGCGAGAAGGAGGTGCCCTCGTCGTGAACGCACCGACCCCGCGACTGCGCACCGCGCTGACCGACCTGGTCGGCATCGAGCACCCGGTCGTGCAGACCGGCATGGGCTGGGTGGCCGGGCCGAGCCTGGTCTCGGCCACCGCCAACGCGGGCGGCCTCGGCATCCTCGCCTCGGCGACGATGACCTACGAGGAACTCGAGGCCGCGATCGCCAAGACCAAGGCGCAGACCGACCGGCCGTTCGGCGTGAACATCCGCGCCGACGCCTCGGACGCGAACGAGCGCATCGACCTGCTGATCCGCGAGCGCGTCAAGGTCGCCTCGTTCGCGCTCGCGCCCAAGAAGGACCTCATCGCGAAGCTGAAAGACGCCGGGGTGGTGGTGATCCCGTCGATCGGCGCGGCCAAGCACGCGGTGAAGGTGGCCTCCTGGGGCGCCGACGCGGTGATCGTGCAGGGCGGCGAGGGCGGCGGGCACACCGGCCCGGTCGCCACCACCCTGCTGCTGCCCTCCGTGCTGGACGCGGTGGACATCCCCGTCGTCGCGGCGGGCGGCTTCTTCGACGGCCGCGGCCTGGCCGCCGCCCTGGCCTACGGCGCCGCGGGCGTGGCGATGGGTACCCGATTCCTGCTGACCCAGGACAGTTCGGTGCCCGACGCCGTGAAGCAGGAGTACCTGAACCGCCACCTGCAGGACACCGTGGTCTCCCTCAAGGTCGACGGCATGCCGCACCGCGTGCTCAACACCGAACTGGTGCAGCGCCTGGAGCATTCGGGCCGGTGGCGCGGGTTCGCCGCCGCGGTCTCCAACGCGGCCCGGTTCAAGAGCATGACCGGCATGAAGTGGTCCACCATCGTCAAGGACGGCCTCGCCATGCGCAAGACCAAAGACCTCACCTGGTCTCAGGTCATCATGGCCGCCAACACCCCCATGCTGTTGCGCGCCGGCCTGGTCGAGGGCAACACCCAGGCGGGTGTGCTCGCGGCCGGCCAGGTCACCGGCATCATCGACGACCTGCCCACCTGCAAGGAACTCATCGAACGGATCGTCACCGAAGCCGAGGAACGCTTGGACGCCCTTGCCTCCCTCCGCGCCTCGGCCCCGGCCACCGCGGAATAGGGCTCATCGCCCCGGCCCCGGAACCCTTGGGTTCCGGGGCCCTTTCCATCCCCGGCCGAACTCGTTCTTGCTCCTGCTGACCCCGAGAGGTGGGACGGGCCACGAGCGCGTCGGCATGGTCTATGCCGGGGTGGGGGCGAAGCGGCGGCGGTAGGTGGTGGGGGTGGTGCCGTAGGCGGCGGCGAAGTTCTGGCGGAGGGTGACGGGGCTGCCGAAGCCGCAGGCCGAGGCGATGGTGTCGACGGGCCAGTCGGTGGTTTCCAGCAGGGCGCGGGCTTCGTCGAGGCGGCGGTCGAGGATCCAGCGGGCGGGGGTGGTGCCGGTGGCCTGCTGGAAGTGGCGGACGAAGCTGCGGCGGCTCATGCGGGCGCGCTCGGCGAGCAGGTCGACGGTGAGCGGGTGGTCGAGGTGGGCCAGGGCCCAGTCCAGCACCTCCCCGATCGCGCCGTCGGTGGCGGGGCGCGCGAGCGGGCGCTCGATGTACTGGGCCTGGCCGCCCTCGCGATGCGGGGCGACGACGAGGCTGCGAGCCACCCGCGTCGCCGCCGCCACGCCGAGGTGCTTGCGGACCAGGTGCAGGCAGGCGTCGATGGCCGAGGCGGTGCCCGCGGAGGTGAGCACGTCGCCGTGGTCGATGTAGAGCACCGAAGCGTCCACCGAGGTGTCCGGTCGGCGTTCGGCGAGCAGCGGCAGCACCTCCCAGTGGGTGACGGCCGCGCGTCCGTCGAGCAGACCGGCATCGGCGAGCGGGAAGGCGCCGAAGCACAGGCCCGCGATCGTCGCGCCGCGCCGGTGGGCGTCGATCAGCTGGTTCTTCAGGTCGTCCCCCGCGGGCGCGAGCGATTGCAGCCAGGAGGGCACGACGACGATGTCGGCGCTCGCCAGGATCTCCGGCCCGGCGACGTCCCCGATCGGGTAGCCCTCGGCGGTGCGCACGGAACCGGCGCGGTCGGACCACAGCCGGGTCTGCCAGTCCGCCGCCAGAGCGAGCCTGCCGACCTCACCGAACACCGTGAGCGGCACCGCGAGATGGAACATGGGGAACCCGTCGAAGGCGTAGACGGCGATCTGCATGGCGACTCCCGAGGTTGGCCCGATTCCATCGTAAGTATGCATCCGTGCCACTCGTGGCGGTGCGGCGGGTGCCGAAGAATCGGTCAGCGGCGCGCCTCACCGGGGCGCGCGGCACGTCGGAACGCCACGGAGGAACAAGCAGCCATGACCACAGCACACCGCGCCCTCGTCGTCGTCGATGTTCAGCAGGAGTACTTCGGCGGCCCGCTCGAGGTCCAGCACCCGCCGCGCGAGGAGTCTCTCGCCAACATCGTGGCCGCGATGGATGCCGCTGCGGCCCACAACATTCCGGTCGCCGTCGTGCAGCACCGCTCCCCCGAGGGCGCGCCGGTGTTCGTCGAGGGCACCCCCGGCTGGGCGCTGCGGCCCGAGGTGGCGCAGCGGATCACGCCGGACACCAAGCACATCCACAAGGTGTACGGCAGCGTCTTCGCGGGCACCGATCTCGCCGAGTGGTTGCGGGAACGCGGCGTCGACACCATCACCGTCGTCGGGTACATGACCAACAACTGCGACATCGCCACCGTGGTGGAGGCGGAGGGTCTGGGCTTCGCCGCCGAGATCCTCGCCGACGCGACCGGCGCGATCCACCTGGCCAACGAAGCGGGCGCGGTGTCGGCGCAGGTCCTGCACGAGACGTTGATGGTGCTGTTCCAGTCGAATCTCGCCGCCGTCGCCGGCACCGCGGAGTGGGTGTCGGCGCTGGCGTCGGGTGCGCCGCTGGGCAAGAGCAACCTGGTGGCCTCGGCACAGCAGGGGCAGTCGGCCGCGGCGCTGGTCTGAGCGCCGACGCGCCGGTCCCTGGCCGGGAACGGTGGCGCCGGCGCCCAGGTCGACCAAGGCGCCCTCACCAGGGCAACGGACCGTATTCCACCCCGTCGGTGGCGCCCCACCGGTAGCCCCACAGCTGACCGGTGGGGCCGTCGGCGGGCAGGGTGGCCAGGTGCACGATCGGCTCGGCGCCCTGCTCGGGGGTCCGGAACCCGGAGTTGTGGTTCAGATCCGTGGCGCAGTACCCGGGGTTGGCGGCATTGACCTTGATCGGGGTGTCCCACAGCTCCTTGGCGTACATGGTGGTGATCATGGTCAGCGCCGTCTTGGACGACGGATAGGTGATCGAGACCATCGGCCACATCGGGCCGTCCTGGTCGTTCATCAGCTGCACCGAACCGACCTCGCTGGAGACGTTGACGATGCGCGCGGCCTCGGCGCGGCGCAGCAGCGGCAGCAGCGCGTTGGTGACCGCGACCGGTCCGAACACGTTGGTCTCGTAGACGGTGCGCATGATGTCGATCGAGGTGGTCGAGGGCAGCAGGCCGGTGTCGAAGCCCCCGGTGATGGCGGCGTTGTTGACCAGGATGTCCAGCCTGCCGAACTCCGCCTCGAGGTAGGCGGCGGTCTCGGCGATCGTGGCGGCGTCGGTGACGTCCAGCCGGACGAACCGGACGTCACCGCCGTCGGCGGCCAGCTTCTCGGCGGCGGCGCGCCCGCGCTCGGGATCCCTGGCGCCGACCAGGACGGTGCAGCCCCGCGCGGCCAGGGCGCGGGCGGTTTCGTAGCCGAGGCCCTTGTTGGCTCCGGTGATCAGCGCGATGGTGGCGGTGTCGTTGTGCGTCATGGCCACCACGGTTGCAGCGCGTTCGGCGGCCGGGGAGGGCCGGGCGAGCGTGGTATCACCGGTACCACCCTGACCCGGTCGCGGGCGCGCACACTGGGAACATGGCGAACCGGACCGATCTGGCGGCGTTCCTGCGGGCGCGCCGTGCCGATCTGCAACCCTCCGATGTGGGGCTGCCGCAGACCGGCCCCCGCCGCACCCCCGGCCTGCGGCGGCAAGAAGTCGCGCAATTGGCGGGCATCTCCGTCGAGTACTACGTGCGCCTCGAGCAGGCGCGCGGCCCGCACCCCTCGGCGCAGGTGGTCGGCGCGCTCGCCAGGGCGTTGATGCTCACCGCCGACGAACGCAACTATCTGTTCCGCACCGCGGGGCACCCGCCGCCCGTCGTGGCCGGCCCCGATCGCACTGTCTCCCCCGCGGTCCGCACCATCCTGGACGGGTTGACCACCATGCCCGCCTATGTGGTCGACGCGAGCTACGACATCCTGGCCTGGAACGCCATGGCCGTGTTCTTCATCTCCGACCTCACCGACACCCCCGAATCCGACCGCAACATGGTGCGCTGGGCGTTCCGCCGCCCGGCCGACGACCCGAGCTGGTCGGATCCCGAGACCCTGCAGTTCGCCACGACCACCGTCGCCGACCTGCGCGCCGCCTACGCCCGCTACCCCGGCAATCCCCGCCTGTCCGCCCTGGTGACCGAATTGCTCGGCACCTCGACGCGTTTCGCCGAGATGTGGGCCGCCCAGGACGTCGCCGAACGCCGCAACCACCGCAAGTGCGTCACCCATCCGGACCTGGGCGTGCTCGAATTCGACTGCCAGGTGCTGCACCTACCGGACAGCGATCAGCGGATCATCGTGTACTGCGCCGATCCCGGCTCACCCGCCGAAGCGGTCTTCCGCGAACTCGCCGAAGGCACCCGGCCGCTCGTCCCCCTGGCGCTGCCGGGCAGCGAACGCCGGAGCTGACCGCAGCGATCAATCGCAAGCACACGCCGGGTGGGGTCCTCACCCGGCGGGGTTCGTGGCGCGCCGAGTGTTCAGTGCCGCTGATCCGGCAGGGCGGGGAGTTCGAGATTCTCGCGGAAGGTTCCGCCGACGTAGTCGGTGCCGACGATGCCGCGGCGGCGCAGTTCGGGGAGCAGTCCGTTGGTGACGAAATCCCTGGTCCGCGGATCGCCGAGCCCGCCGAGGCCGATGACGTCGAGGACGCCTGCCGCGTAGCGTTCCTCGACCGCGTCGGCGAGCTGTTCGGGCGTGCCTGCGGCCGCCCAGTGGCCGGTGTCCTTGGCAGCGATGATGAGTTCGCGCAGGGTGCGGCCGGAGCGGGCGAGTTCGGTGAAGATCTCGACCCGGCCGCGGCGGCGGTTCACCGATTCGACGGCGGGGAGCAAGGATTCGGGTAGCGGCTTGTCGAGGGGCAGGTCGGTGAGGTCGACGCCGCCGCCGAGCATGTCGGCCAGGCGCAGGCGGCCTTCCTCGAAGTCGGTGGCCTCGTCACGGTCGCGGGCCAGGCGGGCCGCCTCGGCTTCGGTGGCGCCGAACGTGGCGTGCAGCGAGCTGAAGATGAGGGGCAGGCCGTCGGGGCGACCGAGTTCCTTGGCTCTGGCGCGGATTCGTGTGGTGTAGTCCAGGGCGTCGTCGAGGGTGGCCAGCGAGGTGAAGACGACTTCGGCGAACCGAGCGCCGAGTTCGACGCCGCCCACCGACTGTCCGGCTTGGAACTGCACCGGCCTGCGCTGCGGCAGCGGTGGGATGTTGAGCGGGCCGGCGACGGTGAAGTACCGGCCGCGGTGGTCGATCGGGCGGACCAGGCCCGGGTCCAGCTTCGCGCCGCCCGCGCCGTCGGAGACCAGTGCCCCCGGCTGCCAGGAGTCGAACAGCGCGTTGACCACCTCGAGCGATTCGGTGGCGCGGGCATAACGCTCCTCGGGGCTGGGCAGCCCCTCGTCGCCGTAGTTCTCCTCGCCGAGGGAGGAGGTGACCGCGTTCCAGGCCGCCCGCCCGTTGCTCACGTGATCGAGCGTGCCGAACAGCCTGGCCAGGTTGTAGGGGTGGTGGAAAGTGGTGGTGACGGTGGCGATCAGCCCCACGTGCGAGGTGACCGCGCTCAACGCCGCCAGATAGATCAACGGCTCCTGCGCGCCGATGGCCCCCTGCTTACCGAAGCTGAGCAGGTCGGCCGCGAAGAGCGCGTCGATTCTGTTGTCCTCGGCGATCTTCGCGACGTCCAGCGCGGAGGCGAGCGTGGATCGGGCCGGGTCCACCGCCGCCGCGTAGATGTCCTCTCCCCCGCTCACCCCGGTGACGGTCTTCAGTGGCCTGCGACGCGTGTTCTGCTCTCCCACCCGACCGACGGTAGGCCGGGTGGAAGGCGGCCGAACAGGGTTGGCGTCCCGGTGATTCGGCGGGAATACGGCCTGGCGGCACGGGCCGTCACGGCCGAGCGGCCCGTCGCCACGTTCGATGTGTCAGGCGGACACGGGGGTCCATTGTTCGGCCGGGGCCCGGCCGGGCAGCGGCTGTCCGATCAGTGCCAGCGGGACGAAGAAGTTCACCTGCCCGATGGCGATGGCGAGGGTGGCAAGGGCCTTGTCGTCGTAGTACTCGGTGGCGAGGGCGTAGAGCTCCTCGGGGACCCGCTCACCCTGTGCTGTCGGTTGCAGCACCGCTTCCACCAGGGCGAGCGCGACGCGTTCCGCGTCGCTGTAGTAGGGAGCGTCGCGCCAGGTCGCGACCGCGGCGATCCGTTCCTCGGTTTCCCCGGCAGCGCGCAGGTTCCCGGCGTGCAGGATCGCCAGGTAGGTGCTGCCGACGACCTGGCCGGCCCGCAGTTGGACGAGGCCGATGGTGGTCCGGGGAATCGTCCCGTTGCCGGTGGCTTTGAACAGTGCGGCACCGATCTCGCCGAGTTCGGGGACGAGCTGCTGGGGGTTGGGCAGCCGGGAGCCGTCGCGCTGCTGGGTGGTGATGCTCATGGTGATACTTCCTTCTCTGTTGGGGTGAAAACTGTGTGGTCAGGCGGTCTGGGGGCGAGCGGTGGTGCCGAGGGCGCGCAGTGCGGCGGTGAGGGATCCGCCTCGCGGCAGCCAGGCGCGGGCGGCGAAGGTGGCGGCGGCGAAGAACACGGGCATCGCCCACTTGTCGGGGCCGTCACCGGCGGCCATGTGCGAGGCGGCGGCGCCGCCGTAGACGAAGACCAGCCCGGCGTAGGCCCATTCCTTCGTCCGCGGGTGCCCGGGGGTCAGGATCGCGGCGAGTGCGGCGGTCTTCGCGACGCCGAGGATGGTGGCGAAGTAGAGGGGATAGCCGAGGTGGTCGAAGGATTCGCGGACGTAGGAGATCCGGGCCAGATCCCAGTAGGCGCCCACGGCGGTTTCGGCGAGCACGGCGGTGACGGGGACCCAGCGGGCGAGTTCGAGGCCGCGGGTGAGCATCGTGGTGGTGCGAGTGGACATGGTCGTGTTGCTCCAGACAGTGAGAGGGGTGGTCGCTGGGGTCAGGCGGCGGTCGCGAGACCGGTGGTGGTCGCGGCGCGGTGCAGGGCGGCGGCGAGCCGGGCGTTTTCGGGGGCGTTGAAGGCGAAGGCGGCGCGGCGGCGGGTGTAGCCGTAGGCCAAGCCGCTGTGCGGGTCGGCGAATCCGTCGGAGCCGGCGGAGCCGGTGTGCCCGAAGGCGTGCGCGCCCAGGAAGGGATACAGCAGGGATTTGGCTTCGAAACCCAGCGTGTAGGCGACGCGATCCCCGCGCACCAGATCCGGACCGTGGGAATGGATGGCGGAGATGGTGGCGATGGTCTCCAGCGACAGCAGCGGTTCCCGATCACCGATGCCGGTGGTGGCCGCCGCGTACATCGCTGCCACGCCGTGCGCACTGCCGACCCCGCCGGCCGAACCTTGGCCGAGGCGGCGCAGTTTCGCGTCGTTGGGCAGGGCCATGACGTCGGCGGCGGTGAAACCGCGGGCGTTGAGGTTGTAGGACACACCCGCGATCCCGTGCGGATTGGGCGAGTTCGCGTCGAAGGCCGCCTCCATCTCCGGTGTGGCCCGCCAGGGCAGGATCGGCAGGTAGCGGTGATCGAGTTCGGCCGGCAGGCCCAGATACACATCTAGTCCGTACGGTGCGCGGATGCGCTGCTCGAAGTGCTCCTGGATGGTGCTTCCGGTGACCGCGCGCACGACTTCGCCGATGATGGCGTAGGTGACGAACCCGCCGTAGCCGTGCACCGACCCCGGTTCGAAGAAGGGTCGCTGACCGACCAATCGCTCGGCGACAACACGCTCGTCGGCGAGCTCGTCGACGGTGAAACCACCGTCGGCCCCTACCACTCCGGAGCGGTGGACCAGCACGTCACGCACCGTGATGCGGTCCTTGCCCGCTGCGGCGAACCGTGGCCAGTAGTGGGCCACCGGCCGGTCGACATCGAGGGCCGCGTCCTGGATCAGCAACGCCACCACCAGCCCGGCCGCGCCCTTGCTCGTGGAATGCAGACCCGTGAGGGTGGTGCCGGACACCTCGCGCCCGGCCCACAGGTCCACCACCTTCCGGCCCCGCACGAACGCGGCCAGCTGCGCACCCGATTCCCCGTCCTCCTCGGCGACGACGGCGGCGAACTCGGCGCGCACCTGCTCATATCCGTCGGCGACGGTGCCGTGTACTTCGATCGCTTGCACTGTGCTGTTCCCTTCGATAGCAGCTGATGGGGTTCACGCGGCGGGAGGTCTTCGGCTCCGGAGTTCGCCGCGATTCGACTTCTGGTGCACTGACGGACGGCGGTGGGTAAACGTGACCGCAGCACGAGAAGCAGCAGGTAGACCCGCTGGGTAGCCGGTCTGGGGCCGCCGGGGCCGTGTTCCCGGCCCACGACCCCGGCGGCCTGCACGCGAAAACGGTTAGGGTCACGTTTCCCGTCGCCCGTTCGTCATCGGTACGGGACGAAAACCGAGGAGGACCCCGTGCACGATGAGCAGTACCTGGCCGACCGTTTCGAAGAGCACCGCACCCATCTGCGGGCGGTCGCCTACCGGATGCTCGGCTCGCTCTCCGATGCCGACGATGCCGTGCAGGAGGCGTGGCTGCGGCTGGCCCGCACCGATACCGGCGATGTCGATAATCTCGGCGGCTGGCTGACCACCGTGGTGGGCCGGGTCTGCCTGGATATGCTGCGCGCCCGCAAGACCCGCCACGAGGAGCCCCTCGAGACCGAGCATCTGCCGGACCCGGTGATTCTCGGCGAGAACACCTCCGACCCGGAACACGAAGCACTGCTGGCCGATTCGGTGGGGCTGGCGCTGCTGGTGGTGCTGGAATCACTGAGCCCGGCCGAACGACTCGCGTTCGTCCTGCACGACATGTTCGCCATGCCCTACGAGCAGATCGCCCCCATCGTCGACCGCACTCCACAGACCGCGAAGAAGCTGGCCAGCCAAGCGCGCCGCCGAGTCCAGGGCATGACACCGGCCCCCGATCCCGACCTGCCCCGGCAACGCCGCGTCGTGGACGCCTTCCTCACCGCCGCCCGCGGTGGCGACTTCGACGAACTCCTGCAACTCCTCGACCCCGACGTGGTGCTGCGCGCCGACGCCGGCGAAGCGATGCGCGTGATCCGCGGCGCGGCCGCCGTGGCCGGGCAAGCCGAAACGTTCCAGCGCATGGCCACCCTCTGCACTGTTCACCCGGCAGTGGTCAACGGCGGTACGGGATTGGTCAACACCGTCGAGGGCGCCCCGTTCTCCGTCATCGGCTTCACCGTCGCCAACGACCGCATCACCGCGATCGACATCCTCTCCGACCCCGCTCGTCTGGCCCGCCTCGACCTGACCGCGGTGCTGAATTGACGAGGGCGGTCGGCATGCCGCTTCCCCGCGCGGCAGCCGTGCGCGGCGGCGAGTTCGCCCAGCGTGTGCCGGTCGGCCTCGGCGCCGACCGCGAGATTCAGCAGTCCGAGAGCGACCGTACGGTTCCGTCCGTCCGGACGCGGTCGCGGAAGTACCGGTAGTCGTCCCGGCTGACCAGGAGAGCGGCGACCTTGGTGGAGCAGTGCCACGCGCAGTCGCCGTGGAGTTCCAGTGCGTTCGCGGCGTCCCGAGGTGAGCGCGTCGGCCAACGCGGGTTGTCGTGGCGGTGCTCGTCGGCGGTGGCGCGGAGAATGGATGCCCGAGCGAGCGGGACGACGGCGCCGATCGGCGAGAGGCCGGCGGACGTAGGCGCGCCCCGCCGGGTCGGGTCGGGCCGACCAGGTGCGGGAGTTGTGTGCGAGTCGTTCATGAGTGATCGCCTAACGCTCAGCGGAGGGCCGGAGCCGACGGGGACGGAACGGGAGGAAAGACGACCGGCAGCGCTCGTAGGGAGCGATGGAACGGTCCCGGCCGCCAGCGGAGCCGGTCGACGGGAACCGCCAATCCGATTTCGGGCAGGACGTCGAGAAGCTGTTCGATCGCCGCACCGGCGATCAGCTCGACCAGGGCCCGCGCGGGGCAGCGGTGCGGACCCGCGCCGAAACCCAGATGCGACTCGTTGCCGAAGAGGTCGCCGCCCATCACGGCCGGATCGTTGTTGCAGGCGGCCAGGCTGATCACGATCGGCTGATGGGCGGGCACCCAGGTATCGCCGATGAGCTGCGGCTGCCGCGGGTAGGACATGCAGAAGTTCGCCAACGGCGGATCGCGGAACAACACGTAGGTCAGTGCCTCCCGAGTCGAGACCGCACCCGCGGCGACCCGGCCCCCGAAATCCGGGCGGCTCATCATCGACAACGCCGTGTTGGCGATCAGATTCGTCAACAGCTCACCCGCCGCCGCGCACAGGCCGACCAGCTGGTGGATCACTTCCGCGTCGTCCAGGTCGGCCGGGTGCGCGAGCAGCCAGGACGTGAGGTCGTCTCCCGGCCGGCCGCGCTTGCGGGCGACGAGCTCGCCCAACGCCGTCACCGCCAACCGGTCTCCCCGCGGAGCATCGACCGTGGAATCGAACATCATCGCGATCCCGGCGGCGGCTCGCGCGCCGATATCGGGATCGCACCCGATCAGCTCACCGATTACCTCGAAGACCAGCGGGCGCGCGTAGTCGCCGAGCAGATCGGCCCGACCCGCGCGGCTGAACCCGTCGATCAACCGCAAGGCGCTGCGCTCGACCCCGGTGCGCAGCGCGGCCGTGTTCACGCGGCGCAGAGCGTCCACACCGGCCGCGCGATACCGAGCGTGCCGACCACCGCTGCTGCGCTGGGCATTCGGACGCTGCCGCATCATCGGCAGGACCGGGCAGTCCGGCGAGATGCCGCGCTGCCAGGAGCTGGGATCGGCCGGGAAATGCTCTGGGTCGTTGAGGATCTTCAGTGCGGTCCAGTAGCCGATCACCAGGGTCGCGGGAACGCCCGGTGCCAACCAGACCGGCACCAGCGCTCCGAAGTGTGCTCGCATTCGGGCGTAGGCGGAGTGCGGGTCGGCTGCGAATTGCGCGGTGTAGAGCGGAACACGGGCAGTGTTGTCGGCGTCGGGTGGCGAGCCGCGTCCGATGGGGCATTTGCTGGGGGTAATGCTGTTGTGCGGGCCGATCGACGGGGAGGGCGCCGCCGGTTTCACGCCGTATCGGACGCTGGGGCGGTCGAGGTTGCCGGCACCCACTCGGCCGTCGTACCGAACCGAAGGACCGACCACATCAGCCCGTCGCCGACGGAACTCGTTGGGCTGCAATGGAAGCAGTCGCGCCGACTTTCGTGACGCGGCAAGGAACGGCACGAGCACGCCGAGGGCCGCCAGCGGCAGAACCGCAAGGAGCAGACACAATTCGTACACAGGCATCTCAGATCCTCTGGACACAAGGGTGTTGGATTTGCCGCGATATCGCCGAGCCCCGGTTTCCCCCACCGCCGAAGCCCCTCAAGTACACACTGAATCAACCTAGAATTGGTGCCTCGCAAGCCAATTCGCACGAAACTCGTTGGTCGTCCATCGTGGGGCGGTGCACGAAGGACCGGTCCACGAAGGCACGGTCCACCACGCGCCGGTGCGTGGTGGACCTACCCTGGTAGGGAGGCACGGAGGATGACAGGTTCGACACTTCCCAGGCGAGCGCTCGGCCGAAGGCTGCGCGAGCTCAGAGAGCGGGCGAACAAGAGCCAGCTCGCCGCGGGCACGCGCATCGAGGTGTCCAAGCAGACGATCGGCCGCGTGGAGGTGGGAAGGCCCGCACGGATCAGCACCGCGCAGTACCGGGAACTGCTCGACCTCTACGGGGCGAGTGAGGCGGAGCGAGAGGAAGTGCTCGAGTTGCACAGGGAGGTGCGGGCGATCAACGACAGCGTCTCGACGCAGGGGTGGTGGCGCGCGTACTCCGACGTGGTCAATCCGCATTTCAACCACTACATGAGCCTCGAGCAGGCGAGCGATCGGGTGACCGCATTCCAGCTGACGCTCTTGCCCGGTCTCGTGCAGACGGTCAATTACCGACGCTGGATCGAGAGCACCACCGATCCGGCGGTAACCGCCGTCGACGTAGAACGGCGGCTGGAACTGCTTGCGCGGCGGCAGCATCGACTTATCGAGTCACCCGGCCTCCAACTGAACGCGCTGCTCTCCGAGGCTGCCCTTCGCCACCAGATCGGGGGTGCCGAGGTGATGGCCGAGCAGTTGCACCACCTCATCGATGTCAGCCGCTTGCCCAATGTCTCTCTTCGAGTCGTCCCCTTCACGGCGGGGCCGCATATGGGCCTGCGCACACAGAGCTTCGTCCTCCTGTACTTCCCGCCGCTTTCGGTGCACGTGGAACCGGAACCACCGATCGTGTACGTGGAGGGCTACACCGGCGCGCTGTTCCTCGAGGAGGATGCACTGGTCGCGCTCCACCGAGCGGCCGCAGAGGACATCCAGCGAGTAGCGCTGGACGAAGAGAGCACCAGGGAACTGGTGGGACAGATCGCGAAGGAGTACACAGCGTGAGTGCAGACCTATCCGGCGCACACTGGTTCAAGAGCACATTCAGCAACGCGGGCGGCGAGTGCGTCGAGATCGCCCACATGGACAACGGTGGGGTCCGTGTGCGCGACTCCAAGAACCCGAGCGGAGCCGTCTTGACCTTCACTCCGGCCGAATGGGATGCCTTTCTCGCCGGGGTGCGGGACGGCCAGTTCGACCGGCCCTGAGTATCGGAGCGTTGCCCAATGAAAGTGGAACGCCTCGCCTCGTCCAACTGAGGCGAGGCCGTTCCACCGTTGCTTCTAGATCAGTATTCGAATCACCCGATCGTTACGCTGCCCCGCGTCGATCTCGCGGGCGTCTACTCCCTGGCTGGTGTGCTGGAAGAAGGCGTCGAGCACTCAGCGTCGTACCCTGGCACTGGCGGCCATCGGAAATCACGGTGGCATCGTCGGGCGCCGAAATCCTCGCGCCCCCACGTCCCAGCCAATGAGTCCCGCGTGCGTCTCAGCAATGTCCACGGACTCTTGCGGAATTGAGGGGGACCCATTCGATGGTCCAGTCGCTATGCGGCTTGGGGTTGGTGGGTCGTGGTCCACTGTAGGGCGAACTCGGCGGGGGTGAGTCCGTGGTGGGCCGAATGGGGTCGGTTGGCGTTGTAGTCGATCCTCCAGTCTTCGATGATGACCCGGGCTTCGCGCAGGGAGTCAAAGGGCCAGGAGTTGAGCAGCTCGTCGCGCAGGCGGCCGTTGAACGATTCGATCCAGGCGTTCTGCCACGGGGAGCCGGGGTCGATGAATAGTGATCCGGTGCCGTTGAATCGGCACCAGTCGTTGACGGCGTGAGCGACGAATTCCGGTCCGTTGTCGAACCGCACGTAGCACGGTGGACCATGTATCAGGGCCAGGCGGTCGAGAACGTCAACCACGCCATCGGCGTTGATGACGCGGTCGACGTGGATCGCCAGGGCTTCGCGGGTGAACTCGTCGATCACGTTGAGCATTTTGATGGTTCGGCCGTCGGCGGTGGTGTCGAATTGGAAGTCCATCGCCCAGATCACGTTCGGCCGGATTGGGCACATCGCCCCAACCGCGGTCCCGATTCCGGTGAGCCGTTTCTTCCTGCGGCGCTGGGAAACTCGCAGCCCCTCCTCGCGCCACAGGCGGCGGATGCGTTTGTTGTTGACCGTGAAGCCCGCTTTGCGCGCGGCGATCGCGGGGGGCTGCTGCAGGGATAGGTGTCATCGATCTGGCTTGCCGGGAGGCGGGCCTGGAAGGATGTCATCGTGCCCAAGCCCTATCCCCGCGAGTTCCGTGACGACGTCGTCCGCGTTGCCCGCAACCGCGACGAAGGGGTGACCCTGGACCAGATCGCCGCCGACTTCGGGATCCATCCGATGACCTTGTCGAAATGGATGCGCCAAGCTGATGTCGACGAGGGCGTGAAGCCGGGAGCAACGACCTCGGAGTCGGCTGAGTTGCGGGAACTGCGGCGCCGTAACCGGCTGCTCGAGCAGGAGAACGAGGTCCTGCGCCGGGCCGCTGCCTATCTGTCCCAGGCTCAGCTGCCGGGAAAAAGATCTACCCGCTCGTGAAAGAGCTCGCCGCCGACGGGATACCCGTCGTGGTGACGTGCCGGGTGCTCGAGCTCGCTCGCCAGCCCTACTATCGGTGGCTGGCGAGCCCGGTCACCGCCGCGGAACTCGCCGAGGCCTACCGGGCGAACGCCCTGTTCGACGCTCACCGCGACGACCCGGAATTCGGCTATCGGTTCCTCGCCGACGAAGCCGGTGCCGCGGGTGAGCCGATGGCCGGTCGGACAGCGTGGCGGATCTGCTCGGCGAACCGGTGGTGGAGTGCGTTCGGCAAACCCCGCCGCGGCTCGGGAAAACGGCCAGGACCACCGGTCCACGACGACCGAGTCCACCGGGACTTCACCGCTGATCGCCCGAATCGGTTGTGGCTGGCCGATATCAGCGAGCATCGGACGGGTGAGGGAAAGCTCTATATCTGCGCGGTCAAGGACGTGTTCTCCGGTCGGATCGTCGGCTATTCGATCGACTCCCGGATGACCTCGCGGCTGGCGGTGACCGCTCTGCGCAACGCGGTCGCTCGCCGCGGTGAGGTGGCTGGCTGCGTGGTCCACACCGACCGAGGGTCGCAATTCCGTTCGCGGCGCTTCGTGCACACGCTGAACAGGTTTCGCATGGTGGGCTCGATGGGCCGGGTCGGCGCCGCGGGTGACAACGCGGCGATGGAGAGCTTCTTCAGCCTGCTGCAACGCAACGTCTTGGACCGGCGCGGCTGGGGCACCCGTGAACAGCTCCGGATCGCGATCGTGGTCTGGATCGAGCGCACCTACCACCGGCGGCGGCGCCAGGACCGGCTCGGCCGGTTGACCCCGATCGAGTACGAAGCGATCATGACCCCGGCAGCCCGACACGCTGCCTAACCACTGTCACCTGTTCGTGCACCAGCCCCGATCGCAGTAGCTGATCTGCCTTCAGCGCTCAGCTCCGCGCCTCGCCGGACGATGACGGCAATGGAAAGAGTCGAGCGCGATGCCATAGTGGCTGCGCTACGGGACAGCGGTGGCAATCGCGTCGCCGCCGCGAAGTTACTGGGGATCGCGAGGTCGTCTCTCTACCGCAAGATCGACACGTTCGGCATCCACGTGTGATCGCGCAGAATGCGGTGATCCGAGAGTCGTCCTATGGCCTTGCGTCCGGTAGCGGTGACTGTCGGGAGGTGCAGTTGATTTCATGCCGGAGAGCAGGTTTCCGACGCACCAGGTCTGATCGCAGGTGCTCGGGTAGTTCAGTCTGCCCGGGGAGGTGTGGCTGAATGTGTAGTCCTGACCATCGAATTCACGCACGATCGCGTGGTGGTCGATCATGCCGGAGGCCGACCGCGGTGCCGGGGCACAGTTGAACACACACGATGTCGTTGTTGTATCTGTTTGTGGTGTCGAGCTGCCTACGCCCTGGGCAAGCGTGGCGGTGGCGCGCGCTTGCAGGGCAGGTGGGCTGCTCTCTCGCAATCGGTATGCAGCACAGCCCGACCGGACTCATGGCCGAGTATCAGGGTGCAGGATGGTTCGTCTCCGGGCGACCTCGGGAAATCGATCGCCCTTGCGGCAAGCCCGTGGGAGATGGTGTTCGCGCTCGACCTGTTGCACCCAGACCTCGAACGGCGTGGCAACACCACACCGCTGCGGGTGTTTCGACACCCGCAGCGGTGTGGTTTCCGTGCGTCGGGTGGGGGATTTCACCCGATCTCGTTGATGTCGTCGTGTGGCTGTTCGGCGAGCGCACCGGTTACGCGAGCGGTCAACGGATCGAGGTCGATGTCCGATGCCGCGGCCTGGGATGGAACCGGGTCAGGAAAGGGCTCGATAGACGGCGGTCTCCATGTCGAGGTAACCACCGAGCGAGCCGGGGTCGGCGAACGGGAAGATCTGCGTCGCCCAGTAGCCTCCGATCTTGTTGTGCCGGTCGATCCAGTAGTAGAGGTTGGCCAGGCCTGCCCAGGCGAGAGAGCCTGCGGGACGGCCCGTGGGTGCTTCGGTTTCGTTGGTCATGAACGTGTAGCACCAGCCCTTGCGCTGGCCAGGGAAGAACTCGGCGTCGTTCGACAGCGACCCGATGACACCCGGAAGCATCTTCACGGTCAGGTCGCCGAGGTCGTTTCTGGTCGCCCACTCGACGGTGTCGGGGCGGAGGATGACGGTGCCGTCGTCTGCCTTGCCGTCGTTGAGCCACATCCGGATGAAGGCGAGGTAGTCACCGACGGTGGAGAACAGTCCGTGCCCACCCATGTCGACCTCGGGCGGGGTAGGGATGACGAAATCGGTGGCCTGGAGCCCGTCGTCGGTGCGCTGGTGCATGGTCGCCAGACGCGCGCGCATGTCGTCGGACGGAGTGAAGGACGTCGATGTCATGCCGAGTGGGTCGAGGACTCGTGTCTTCAGCGCCTCGCCGAGGCGGGTGCCGACGATGCCTTCGATCACCTGGCCTGCCCAGTCGATATTCGCGCCGTACTCCCACTGGGTGCCGGGATCGAACAGCAGCGGTGTCTTGAGCGCGTCCTTGGTGGCGGTGACGATGCTGGGCTGACCATGGTTCTCGGCGAGGCGGTTGTACGTCTCGTTGAAAAAGTCGTATCCGAAGCCGGCGGTGTGCAGCAGTAGTTGGCGGGTCGTGATGTCGGTCTTCGGTGCTCGCAGCAGCGGCTCGCCGTTCGAGTCGAAGCCCTCGATGACCTGGAGTTCGCCGATCGCGGGCGCGTACTCCTCGGCCGGGGAATCAAGGTCGAGATCACCGGACTCCACGAGTTGCAGCGCCACGGTGCCGGTGAGCGCCTTGGTGGTCGAGAAGATGCTGAAGACGGTGTCATCGGTCATCGGCTGGTCGTTGTCGACAGACCGCACCCCGGCGGACTCGATGAACATAGTTTCTTGGCCGTTCGTCATGCCCGCCACTACTCCGGGCACGGCACCGCTGTTCACCGTGGCGTGGATGGCTTCGCGGGCTGCGTCGACGACGCGCTGGGTATCGGACATGCGAGGTTGTTCCTCTCGTTCGGTCGACAGTGACGCTGCTCCAAGTTTTACGAACGTGTGATGGACGTCTCAACCGCCGTGGCGGCGCAGTTTCGCTCTGTTTCCCCGCCGAATGGCGGGTCCCTCAGTCGAAGGGCCGCCGTATTCTCGATCCGAGTCTTCGAGGAGGTGACGTGACGATGGCCCGAGCCGTGCCCCATCCACCATTCGATGCCGAACTCAAGGCGGGATTGGCTGTTGTAGGCGGCATGTTCCCTCCGACCGTCACTGCGGACCTGATCGAGTTCATGCGTACGTCCTATGCGTCCCCTCCGATGGACGAGGAATTCGACCGCCGCCGGATCGCGGTGAACGAAGTGACCTTCTCAGGGGGCGATGGCGCTGCCGTCACCGCTGCGGTGCTTCGTTCCCGGGACGTCAGCGGGCCCCGTCCTGCGGTGCTGTACGCGCACTCCGGAGGGTTGATGTTCGGAGACATGTTCAGCGGCCTGGATCTGGTGCTGGACTGGGTGACCGAACTGGGGGCGGTCCTTGTCACGGTCGATTATCGTTTGGCCCCTGAGTATCCCGACCCCTGCCCGCGTGAGGACATGTATGCCGCCCTGGAGTGGTTGGCTGCGCATGTCACCGATCTGGACGTGCGGGCGGACCGAATCCTGGTCGCCGGTGCCAGCTCCGGTGGCGGACTGGCAGCCGGTCTCGCGCTGGCTGCGCGGGATCGCGGTGGTCCCCGGTTGTGTGGGCAGGTGCTCGACTATCCGATGCTCGACGACCGGTGCATGACCGCCTCGATCGAGCAGTTCGACGGTATCGGTGTGTGGGACCGGATCAGCAACGAAACCGGCTGGACCGCGCTGCTCGGTGAACAGCGGGGCACCGATTTTGTCTCTCCGTATGCCGCCCCGGCCCGCGCGCGGGATCTGCGTGGGTTGCCGCCGGCCTTCATCGACGTCGGCGCGGCCGAGATCTTCCGGGACGAGGCGATCGACTACGCCAACAGGATCTGGCAAGCCGGTGGCGATGCCGAGCTGCACGTATGGTCCGGTGCCTTCCACGCGTGCGACATCTTCGCCCCGCATACCGGTGTGGGCCGGTCCATGATCCGGACCCGCAACACCTGGGTCGAGAAAATCCTTGCGGACTGAGGGCAGGAACGGACATGCAAGAGCTACTCGGTCGGATCGCTCGCCTCGATCCCAGTGCCAGTCTCGGTCTGCGCGTCATCGCGTGCTTCGACGAGTTGATCGTCGGCAACGTCAACACCCGTGCCCTGCTGGCAACCGCCGCCGCGCTGGCCGGTTGTACTGCAGGGTCCCGGCAGAGCGTCCCGCCACGGACTCTACGAGTCACTCCGAAAGGAGAAGCAGTGCAGGGTGAATCGCCGACAGATTCTTCCAATCTGCACGTGGCGTCGGAGGACGGCATCGATGTCTGGCTCGAACGCGACGGTGCTGCTGGGCCGAACGACGCACTCATCCTCGAGCGCCTGGCACTGGCCGTGCGGATCCGGAATGGGCGTGGAGCCCGGGAGATCGACAATCGCCGCCACCTCGGCATACTCACCGGTCGCGAGAGCACTCCCGACGAGCGCTTGACCGCGGCGAGTGCGCTCGGATTGTCGGCAACGGGCATGTATCGCCTCGTTGTGGCACCGCTGTTCGCGGTGTGGCGCAATCATCCCGCCGGCCCGGAGGACGTGATCGCCACCCCGTTCGGTCCGGTCCACGCCGTCGTTGTGCCGGAGCGGTACCCGCCGTTCGGCGCTTCGCCGTGCGGTATCGGAACGGCCACGTCGCCGGACTCGTTGGATCGGTCGTTCCGGACCGCGATGGTCGCTCTGCGCCTGTGCCGAGCGCCGAAGGAACCCCAGGTCGTTGCCGACTCCTACGGGGGTCTGATCGAACTGCTTGCCGACGCCGATGAGCACGCTCCGCACAGCGACGCCGACCGCGTCGAAGCCATCGCACACTACGCCTGGGGGATGGAGACGATCGACGCCGTCGTCGCTGCGCAGTCCGTTCGGGAAGCGGCGCGACTGCTCAACATCCACCACAGCACTCTTCAGGGCAGGATCGATACCATCACTGCGACACTCGGGTTCAACCCGTTCGAGGGATTCGGGCGTAGCCGGCTCGGGGCAGCGTTCCTGCTACATCGCTTGCGTACGTCGACAGTCCTCGACCTGCCGGCGGCTGCGGCACCCGGCAACGTCGCCGCGACACGAGCATTCTCTGCTGCCGAACTCGCCGAGGCCGAGTCCTATGCCAGGGAAGCCGGCGGGGAGGTCGAGCACCTGTCCTGAGCGGTATCCGGTCAGGAGATAGGGGACAAGGTGGCAGCATCACTGGAGAATTTCCGATGAGCGCCGTCACAAAGGAAGTAACCATGGCGAACCTCTACGACCACAACACCGGCGAGGTCCCGCCCGCCGCCGACGCCGCGGTGTGGCCGAACAGCCGCGGCGCCTACGTGCAATGAGCCGCCGACGTAGACGCGACTGGTCCGCGTCCGGGCTACCCCGCCTACGGGACGCCTGGACACGGGCCTTGTCGTCTGAATTGGGTCGGCAGGGCCGCGACATCGACGTGGCACGCGCCCACGGGGACCAAGCTCCAGCGGAGGTGCGGGAGGCCGTACGCGTCTACGACGCCACCCTCCCCGCACGCGAGGCGCTCATCGAGCACACCAGCCGCGCCGAGCTGTACTGGGTAACCGCGCCGATGGTGTGAGGGGGAGTCGAGCATGTCGGCACCTGTTGCGACAAGGGCGGGGAGTTCGGTCAGGAAGTCGATGCGGAAGTCGGCCAGTTCGGCCACCGAAGGCGAGTCCCGGTGGATCCACCCCCATGGACCGCGCTGGATGAACGCCGTCCGCATCCCCAGCGCCTTGGCCGGGGCGATGTCGTTGTCGAGACGGTCACCGACATACAAGATGACGTCGGCCGGCCTGTCCGCCTCCTCGATGATTCGATGGAAGAACGCGGTGTCGGGCTTGCTCACACCCCACTCATCGGAGGTCGCGATGAAGTCACAGGGCAGATCGAGTCCACGGAGCAGCTCACCGGCGCGCGCCGTCTGGTTACCGACTACGCCCACCCAAATTCCCGCTGCCCCGAGTTCGGCCAGGGCGGGGCGCACGTCGGCATACAGGTCGTCCTCACCGAACCATTCGGGCCGACCTGCGGCGGCGCGAGCCTCCCGTTCGGCGGTGAGGTCGAAGCCGGGGCGAAACACCTGGAAGGTCTCGCGGTAGTCCAGCCCCCGAGCGATGGTCGCGCCGAGTACGGCGACGAAGGTGTGCCGGGGAACTCCGAGCCAGTCGGCCCAGGTGCCATATTCGCGGGTCTCATCCACCAGGGTCTCGCCGACATCGAACACGACCGCCTCGATCACCACGTGGCTCCCCCTGCGATCTACACACTGGACCCGCTTCAGTGCGCGGGATCGGCCAAAGTGTAATCACCGCGCCACGGGCGTTGACGTCGTAGGCGCAGGCGCGCAGCTCGAGACCGTTTTCCAGCCGCGGAGAGCTGGGGGCTGTGCGACGATAGACCTCTGGTCGACCACACCGTGCAGCGAGGGGGCGGGTCATGGAGCGTGCGACGGTCTACCGCTGGAACATCCGCAACGGCACCGGCGTGCTGACGCGGACGGACGGCTCGCTCGCGTGGTTCCACTTGTCGACGGTGGAAAAGGGGGACGTTTTCACGCTCAGTGAAGGCGATCCGGTCGATGCCGAAATCGAGAATGTTCCTCAGGGGGGTACGAATGTCGAGCGGTATCCGTGCGGAGGCACGTGGAGTAGCAGTTGGAGTGTCAGCGCTTTTATGTTGCGCAGCAACTATTCTGACGGGTGCTCCGCCCGCCGGCATAGGAATAGCTTTGGTCCCTGGATGAAAGTGATAAATGTCCCCCGCCGAGGACAGCGGCGAATAACGAATGACACTGACGCGAGGCCGATCTGACCGACATCACCAACTTCGGGTGCGGGACCCGGCGACTGCGAGCCCCGCACCGTCCGAGATCAGGACTCCAGGCGCTCGATGATGGTCGCATTCGCCGTGCCGCCGCCCTCGCAGATGGTGAGCAGCCCGTAACGCCCGTTGCGGCGCTCGAGCTCGTTGAGCAGGGTGGCGAACAGCTTCGCGCCGGTCGCGCCGAGCGGGTGGCCCAAAGCGATCGCCCCGCCGTTGACGTTGACCTTCTCCGGATCCGCGCCGGTCTCCTTGATCCAGGCCAGCACCACCGGCGCGAACGCCTCGTTGATCTCCACCACGTCGATGTCGTCGATGCTCAGCCCGGTCTTTTCCAATGCCCACTTGGTCGCCGGGATCGGCGCGGTGAGCATGAAGATCGGGTCCGCACCACGCGCGCTGACGTGGTGGATGCGGGCGCGGGGCTTCAGCCCGTACTCCTGCACCGCCCATTCCGAGGCGAGCAGGGTCGCGCTGGCACCGTCGGAGATCTGGCTGGCCACCGCCGCGGTGAGCGGGCTGCCCTCGGCGAGCGGGGGTAGGGAGGCCATCTTCTCCAGGCTGGTCTCGCGCGGGCCCTGGTCGATCCAGAAGTCGCCGACGGGGACGATCTCGTTGTCGAAGCGGCCGTTCTTGATGGCGTCGCGGGCGCGTTCGTGGCTGCGCAGCGCCCATTCCTCCATGTCGCGGCGGCTGATGTTCCACTTCTCGGCGATCAGCTGCGCGCCGCGGAACTGCGACACCTCTTCGGTGCCGTAGCGGTGGTCCCAGCCCTGGGCGCCGACGAACGGGGAGTCGAAGCCGTATTCCTTGCCCGCGAGCATGGCCGCCGAGATCGGGATGGCGCTCATGTTCTGCACGCCGCCCGCGACGATCACTTCGGCGGTGCCGCTCATGATGGCTTGCGCGCCGAAGTTGATGGCCTGCTGGCTGGAGCCGCACTGGCGGTCGACGGTGACGCCGGGCACCTCCTCAGGGTAGCCCGCGGCCAGCCACATGGTGCGGCCGATGTTGCCGGCCTGCGGGCCGACGTTGTCGACGCAGCCGACGATCACGTCGTCGACGTTGATCGGGTCGATGGAGTTGCGATCGAACAGGCCGCGCAGCGCGGCCGCGCCGAGGTCGGCCGGGTGCACGCCGGCCAGGGCACCGCCGCGCTTGCCGACGGGGGTGCGCACCGCGTCGACGACGTAGGCGTCACGCAACGGGGCGTAGGGGCGGCGGGCCGAAGGTGCAGACATCAGAACTCCTAGTGGTGCGCAGGCGCTACGCCTGGTCGGTGCGCTCGGGCACGGTGAGCCCGTCGAGCACGATGGTGAGGTACTGCTTGGCGAGGTTCTCCACGGTGATCGGGCCGCCGGGCCGGTACCAGCGCACCGCCACCCACACGGTGTCGCGCAGGAAGCGGTAGGCCAGCTCGACGTCCAGCTCCGGGCGGAAGCTGCCGTCGGCGACGCCGTTGGTGAGCACCCGATGCCACAGCGCGCGGAACTCGCGGTTGTATTCGTCGATGTAGGCGAACCGCTCCGCATCGCGCAGCCGCTTGGCCTCGGCCTGGTAGATGGCCACGGCCGCGTGGCTGCGGTCGAAGGACTCGTAGGAGGCGAGCACGAGGGCTTCCAAGGTGTCGCGCGAGCTCAGGCCCGCCGCCACGATCTCGCGATAGCGGCCGAACAGATCGTCGAGGAAGCCGCGCAGGATCTCGTCCACCATCGACTCCTTGGAATCGAAATGGTGGTAGAGACTGCCGGACAGGATGCCCGCGGCGTCGGCGATGTCGCGCACCGTCGTCGCCCGCAACCCCCGCTCGGCGAACAGCTCGGCGGCCAGCCCCAGCAGCTCGGTGCGCCGGGTCGATTTCGAGGCGTCAGGTGCGGTCACGCGAGCCATGATACAACCAAGCATTTGCTTGGTGCCAGCCCAAGCTGTCGCATCTCAGGCTCGCTGGCTGCTGATGGAGACTACTTCGCCGGTGAGGTAGGTGGTGTAGTCGCTGGCGAGCATGGCGATGGTGGCGGCCACTTCCCACGGTTCGGCGGCGCGGCCGAAGGCTTCTCGTTCGGAGAGGCGATCGAGGAGTTCGGACGAGCTCACCTTGTCCAGGAAGGCGTGCCGGGCGATGCTCGGCGCGACCGCGTTGATCCGCACACCGAGTTCGGCGGCCTCGATGGCGCTGCACCGGGTCAGGGCCATGACGCCGGCCTTGGCGGCGGCGTAGTGGGCCTGGCCGTACTGGGCGCGCCAGCCGAGCACGCTGGCGTTGTTGACGATCACGCCGCCGTGGCCGGCCGCGCGGAAGTAGTTCAGCGCGGCGCGGGTGCAGCGGAAGGTGCCGTTGAGGGTGATGTCGAGGACGCGGTCCCACTGCTCGTCGGTCATGTCCACGACCGGGGTCTCACCGCCCAGACCGGCGTTGTTGACCATGATGTCGATGCGACCCAGGGCGGCGGCCGCGCCCCGCACCAGCTCGTCGACCTGGGTGGTGCTCTGCACGTCACAGGCGATGGCGGCCACCCGGCGCTCGGGGAACTCGCCCTTCAGCTCGACCTCGGTCTCGCCGAGCCTGCGCTCGTGCCAATCGGAGATCACCACGTCGGCGCCCTCGGCGAGCAGCCTGCGGGCGGTGGCCGAGCCGATGCCGGTGCCCGCGGCGGCGGTGACGACGGCGACGCGACCGGTCAGCAGGCCGTGACCGGGAATCGGCTGCGGGGCGACAGACAAGGGTCCGCTCATGGGCGGGCCTCCCGAGGGAGCCCGAGCACTCGCTCGGCGATGATGTTGCGCTGCACTTCGTTCGAACCTCCGTAGATCGTGTCGGCGCGGGTGAACAGATACAGCCGCTGCCATTCGTCGAGATCGCCCTCGCCCGCCACCAGGCCCTCGGCGCCGCGCACCGCCATCGCCAGCTCGCCGAGCCCGCGATGCCAGTTGGCCCACAGCAGCTTCGCCACCGAGGCCTGCCCGGATTCGTCGATGCCGCCGCCCTCCATGGTGCGCAGCGCGTGGGCGCGCAACACCCGCAGGCCGACCCAGGCGCGGTCGATGCGGTCGGCGATCAGCGGGTCGTCGGCGGCGCCGGTGCGCCGCGCCAGCGCCTCGATGTCGGCCAGCTCGCGGGCGAAGCGGATCTGCTGGCCCAGGGTGGAGATGCCGCGTTCGACGGCCAAGGTGCCCATCGCCACCTTCCAGCCGTCGCCGGGCTCGCCGACGACGAGGTCGGCGTCGGTGCGGGCATCGTCGAAGAACACCTCGTTGAACTCCGAGGTGCCGGTGAGCTGGATGATCGGGCGCACCTCGACACCGGGCTGTTTCATCGGCACGAGCAGGTAGGACAGGCCCTTGTGCCGGCTCGACCCCTTCTCGGTGCGGGCGACGACGAAGCACCAGTCGGCCACGTGCGCCAGCGAGGTCCAGATCTTCTGCCCGTTGATCGACCACTGGTCGCCGTCGAGGTGGGCGGCGGTGGTGATGGCGGCCAGGTCCGAGCCGGCGCCGGGTTCGGAATAGCCCTGGCACCACAGCTCGGAGACCGTGCGGATGCCGGGCAGGAAGCGCTGCTTCTGCGCCTCGGTGCCGAAGGCGAGCAGGGTCGGGCCGAGTAGCTCCTCCCCCACGTGCGAGACGCGCGCGGGCGCGTTGGCCCTGGCGTATTCCTCGTGGAAGATCACCTGCTGGCGCACGCTCGCTTCGCGGCCACCGTACTCCTTCGGCCAGCCCAGGCAGGTCCAGCCCGCGGCGGCCAGGTGCCGGTCCCAGGCCAGCCGTTCGTCGAATGCCTCGTGTTCGCGGCCTGGACCGCCGAGTCCGCGCAGCTCGCGGAATTCTCCGTCGAGATTCTCCGCCAACCACTCCCGCACTTCGGCGCAAAACGCCGCGTCCTGCGCGGCGGTGCCGGATTCTGAGGTCTGGATCGCAACCACGTCGGTAGGATAACCTACCAAGCACTTGCTTTGTAGAGCGCCGGCCCAAGTCCCCGGATCCGGCTCGCGCACCGACGGTGAGGAAACTCCGTGACTCCCCCTGCTCAGACGACACCGATGGCACTGCACGACGCCGCGCGCACCCACGGCGCGGCGCCCGCGCTGGCCGACGGCGAGGTCCGGCTCGACTGGACCCAGCTGCTGGCCGAGGTCCAGCGCACGGCGCGCGCGCTGATCGCGCGGGGCGTGCGCCGCGGCGACCGGGTCGCCATCTGGTCGCCGAACACCTATCACTGGGTGGTCGCCGCCTTGGCCGCGCATTACGCGGGCGCCGCGCTGGTGCCGTTGAACACCCGGTACGTCGCCGACGAGGCCGCCGACGTGCTCGGCCGGGTGCGCCCGGCGGCACTGTTCGTCGCAGGCACCTTCCTCGGCCGCGACCGTCTCACCGAACTCCGTGCCGTCGCACCGGAATTGGCCATCGAAACCGTGGTGGTGATCCCGGTCGAGCCGGGCACCTCGGTACCCACCGACGCGCGCACCCTCAACTGGCCGGATCTCGACGCCGCCGCCGAGACGGTCACGCCGGCCGAGGCCGAACAGCGGGCGCGCGAGGTCGACCCCGAGGACCTGTCCGACATCCTGTTCACCTCCGGCACCACCGGCCGCAGCAAGGGCACCCTGGTGGCCCACCGCCAGGCCATGTCGGTGGTGCGGGCGTGGGCCGAACGGGCGACGCTGCGGGCCGACGACCGGTACCTGGTGGTCAACCCGTTCTTCCACAACTTCGGCTACAAGGCGGGCTTCCTGGCGTGCATGGTCACCGGGGCGACCATCGTCCCGCAGGTCACCTTCGACGTGCCGCGCACGATGCAGCTGATCGGCTCGGAGCGGATCACCGTGCTGCCCGGCCCGCCCACCATCTACCAGACCATCCTGGACTTCCCCGGCCGCGAGTCCTACGACCTGAGCTCGCTGCGGGTCGCCGTCACCGGCGCGGCCACGGTGCCGGTGGTGCTCATCGAGCGGATGCGCTCGGAGCTGGCCTTCGACGTGGTGCTCACCGCCTACGGGCTGTCCGAGTCGGCGGGCTTCGGCACCATGTGCAGCCCCGACGACGACGCGGTCACCGTCGCCAACACCTGCGGCAGGCCGATCGCGGACTTCGAACTGAAGCTGAGCGAGGCGGGCGAGGTGCTGCTGCGCGGACCGAACGTGATGCTCGGCTACCTCGACGATCCGGAGGCCACCGCCGAGACCATCGACGCCGAGGGCTGGCTGCACACCGGCGACATCGGCACCGTCGACGAGCGCGGCTACCTCAAGATCACCGACCGGCTCAAGGACATGTACATCAGCGGCGGTTTCAACGTCTATCCGGCCGAGGTCGAACAGGCGCTGGCCCGGCTCGACGGGGTGGCCGAGTCGGCGGTGATCGGGGTGCCCGACGAGCGGATGGGCGAGGTCGGCAAGGCGTACGTGGTGCGCAAGCCCGGTGCCGAGCTCACCGAGGAGCAGGTGATCGCGCACGCCAAGACCGTGCTCGCCAATTTCAAGGTGCCGCGCTTCGTCGAATTCCGCGACCAGCTGCCCTACAGCGCCGCCGGGAAAGTGCTCAAGCGTCAATTACGTGAGGAGAAGCAGTGATGTCAGACCAACCCGCCGGGGTGCCCGACGAAGGCGAGGTCGTCACCTACGAACGGCGCGGCCGGGTCGCGATCGTCACCATGAACCGCCCCGACTACCGCAACGCGCAGAACTCGGTGATGACCTACGCCCTCGACGCCGCCTTCGAGCGCGCCGTCGAGGACGACGAGGTCGGGGTGATCGTGCTGGCGGGCAACGGCAAGCACTTCAGCGCGGGCCACGACATCGGCACACCGGGCCGTGACCACCACGTGCGCTACCAGAACAAGGCCACGCTGTGGTGGGACCACGTCGACAAGGCGGGCGGCGATCAGCGTTTCGCCCGCGAGTCCGAGGTCTACCTGGGCATGTGCCGGCGCTGGCGGGAGATCCCGAAGCCGACCATCGCGATGGTGCAGGGCGCCTGCATCGCGGGCGGGCTGATGCTGGCCTGGGTGTGCGACCTGATCGTCGCCTCCGACGACGCGTTCTTCTCCGATCCGGTGGTGCGCATGGGCATTCCGGGCGTGGAGTACTTCGCCCATCCGTGGGTGCTCGGGCCGCGCGCGGCCAAGGAATTCCTCTTCACCGGTGACCGGTTCGGGGCCGCGCAGGCCAAGGAGTGGGGCATGGTGAACCGGGTGGTGCCGCGCGCCGAGCTGGAGGCCGAGACGATGGCGCTGGCCGAGAAGATCGCCGCCATGCCGCGCTTCGGGCTCGCGCTGACCAAGAAGGCGGTCAACCAAGCCGAGGACCTGATGGGCATGCGCACCGGCATGGACTCGGTGTTCGGCCTGCACCATTTCGCGCACGCGCACAACGCCGAGGTCGGCGCCGACTCGCTGGGCGGCATGAACGCCCGTTCCATGCGGGACTCGGCGCGCACGGCAGAGCAGAACGGGACGGCGTAGTGGATCTGGAACTGGATCAGGCGGCGCAGGACTTCCAGCGGGAAGTCCGGGAATTCCTCGCCGCGAACAAGCCCGCGCAGCCGCTGCCCTCGATGGACACCAAGGCCGGGTTCGAGGCGCACCGCGACTGGGAGCGCACCCTGGCCGAGGCCCGGTTCTCGGTGGTGTCCTGGCCGCGCGAATACGGCGGGCGCGATGCCTCGCTGCTGGAATGGGTGCTGTTCGAGCAGGAGTACTACGCCGCGCAGGCGCCGGGCCGGGTCAGCCAGAACGGCATCTTCCTGCTCGCGCCCACGCTGTTCGAGCACGGCACCCCCGAGCAGCTCGACCGGATCATGCCGCGGATGGCGCGCGGCGACGACATCTGGGCGCAGGCCTGGTCGGAGCCGGAGGCGGGCAGCGACCTGGCGGGCATCCGCTCGACGGCGCGGCGCACCGAGGGCGGTTGGCTGCTGAGCGGCCAGAAGACGTGGAGTTCGCGGGCGTCGTTCGCGGACTGGGCGTTCGGGCTGTTCCGCAGCGACCCCGAGGCCGAGCGGCACAAGGGCCTCACCTACGTGATGTTCCCGCTCACCGCCGAGGGCGTGTCGGTGCGGCCGATCCCCCAGCTCGACGGTGAGCCGGGATTCGCGGAGATCTTCCTCGACGACGTGTTCGTGCCCGACCAGGACGTCATCGGCGCGCCCGGCGAGGGCTGGCGGGTGGCGATGAGCACCTCCAGCAACGAGCGCGGCCTGTCGCTGCGCAGCCCGGGCCGGTTCACCGCCACCGCGAGCAGGCTGATCGACCTGTGGCTCGAGCGCGGCGAGCGCACCGACACCGCTCAGCGCGACGCCGTGGTGGACGCCTGGATCCGCAGCGAGGCCTACCGCCTGCACACCTTCGGCACCGTCACCCGGTTGAACGAGGGCGGCAAGCTGGGCGCGGAATCCTCCATCACCAAGGTCTTCTGGTCCGAGCTGGACATCGCCATGCACGAGACCGCGCTCGACGTGCTCGGCGCCGACGCCGAACTGGCCGGGCGCTGGACCGACGGCTACCTGTTCGCGCTGTCGGGCCCGATCTACGCGGGCACCAACGAGATCCAGCGCAACATCATCGCCGAGCGGCTGCTCGGTCTACCGAGAGGAAGCAGCCGATGAGATTCGCGCTCAGTCCCGAGCAGGCCGATTTCGCCGCCAGCGTGCGCAAACTTCTCGACGCGGGCCGCACGCCCGCCGCGGTGCGGGCCTGGGCGGCGGGCGACCGTGAACCCGGCCGGGCGCTGCTCGGACAGCTGGCCGAGCAGGGCGTGCTCGGTCTGGCCATCGACGAGGACAACGGCGGCATGGGCGCCGAACCGATCGACCTGGTGGTGGCGTTCGTCGAACTCGGCCGCGCCGCCGCCCCCGGCCCCCTGGTGGAGAGCGCCGCCGCGATTCCGGCCCTGCTGCAAGCGCTGCCGGACGCCGACGCCGCGCAACGCTGGCTGCCCGGCATCGCCGAGGGGTCGGCGCTGGCCACCATCGCCTTCGAATCCGCCGGTACGACAGTGGCATTGGACGCCGAGGCCGCCGACGTGGTGTTCGTGGTCTCCGGCGACCGGATCACCGTGGGCCGGGCGACAGGCGAGGTCCGTTCGGTGGATCCGGCCCGGCGGTTGAGCACGGTCGCGCCGGGTGAGACGGTGGCCGAGGGCGAGCCGGCGCGCGCCGCGGTGGCCCGCGCGTTCGACGCGGGTGTGCTCGCCTGCGCCGCCCAGCAGTTGGGGGCGGGCCGCGCGCTGCTGCACGCCGCGACCGAATACGCCAAGCAGCGCAAGCAGTTCGGCAGGCCGATCGGCGAGTTCCAGGCCGTCAAGCAGAAGCTGGCCGACGTGCTGATCGCGCTCGACCTGGCCGAGCCGCTGCTGTATCGCGCGGCGCTGACCTTCGACGAGCCGAGCCGGGAGCGCGATGTGTCCGCGGCCGCGGTGGCCTGCGGGGACGCCGCGTACACCGCCGCCCGCGCGGCCCTGCAGGTACACGGTGCGATCGGCTACACCGCCGAGTACGACCTGTCGTTGTGGTTGACCAAGGTCACCGCACTGCGATCGGCGTGGGGCACCGCCGACGTGCACCGCGGGCGCATCGCCCGCGCGCTCCGCGAGGAGGCGCTGCGCGAACGAGCACTGCGAGGCACCGCGTGAGCGGGTCAGCGCCCGAAGGCGGCAGCGCAGCATCACCACGCAGGGCGCCCCGATCACGCGAGAAAGGCACAGCGTGAGCGGGTCAGCGCCCGAAGGCGGCAGCGCAGCATCACCACGCAGGGCGCCCCGATCACGCAAGAGAGGTACAGCATGAGCGAGAGCGAATTGAAGGAGTTCGCCGACTCGGTGCGGGCGCTGCTGGGCAAGCACGCCCAGCCCGCGGCCGTGCGGGCGGCGATGGACACCGACCTCGGCTACGACCCGGCGTTGTGGCGGCTGCTGTGCGAGCAGATCGGCGTCGCCGCGCTGGCGATTCCCGAGGAGTACGGCGGCATCGGGGCGAGCCTGGTCGAATCCCTGCTGGTGGTGGGCGAACTGGGCCGCACGCTGGCCGGTGTGCCGATGCTCGGCTCGGCGGTGCTCGGCGCGCAGGCGCTGCTGCTGTCCGGCGATGACGAGGCGTGCGCCCGGCTGCTGCCCGAGGTGGCCGAGGGCGGCCGCACCCTGGCGGTGTGCTGGGCCGGCCCGCGCGGCTGGGACGAGCCCGGCGTGCGCGCCCGGGGTGAGAGCCTGTCCGGCACGGCGCATTACGTGCTCGACGCGGCCGGAGCCGGCACGCTGATCGTGGTGACGGCGGAGGGCTTGTTCGAGGTCGCGGCCGATGCCGAGGGCGTCGCCCGGCGGGTGGTGCCCACCCTCGATCCCACCCGCAAGCTCGCCGAGGTCACCTTCACCGAGGTGCCCGCCCGGCGCCTCGGCACGGGCGATCCCGCCCCGGTGATCGCCCGGCTACGCGAGGTCGCGTGGGCCGCCGTGGCCGCCGAGCAGGTCGGCGCGGCGCAGCGGTGCCTGGAGATGACCGTCGAGTACACCAAGTCGCGGGTGCAGTTCGGCAGGCCGATCGGCAGCTTCCAGGCGCTCAAGCACCGGATGGCCGACATGTACGTGCTGGTGGAGTCGGCGAAGTCCGCCTCCCGGCTGGCGACGGAGTCGGTGGCCACCGGTGCGGAATCGGCGGCCGAGGATGTGTGGGTGGCGCGTGCACAGTGCTCGCGGGCCTTCACCGACGTGGTCGCCGAGACCGTGCAGATGCACGGCGGCATCGCGATCACCTGGGAGCACGACGCGCACCTGTTCTTCAAACGCGCCCACGGCGACGCGCAGCTGTTCGGCCCGGCCCGGCGGCCCCTGCCGCTGACCGCCTGACCCCGGTACGGGCCCGACCTGCACCGACGAGACCCCGGCGAGCCCGCTCGCCGGGGTCTTCGGCGTCTGGAGTGGGATATTTCACGAGAAATATATAGTTAGCTTAGGTAATAATGTTCTGGTGCGGCATGCTGCGGTGACCAGGGCGGACGACACGGTCGTCGATCTCGTCGTCGCCGCGAGCAGGCTCACCCGGCTGGCCGGGGCGATCGCCGACGACGATCTGCCCAGGGCGACAGCCCGGGCCCTGGCGGTCCTGGACGAGCACGACGCGGTGCGCGTCAGCGAATTCGCCCGCAACTACGGGTCGTCCCAACCGGCGGCAACGGCGCTGCTCGGCCGACTCGTCGACGCGGGCTATGCGAGCAGAAGCAAGGACCCCGCCGATTCCCGGGCCGTCGTCGTCGCCCTCACCCCGGCCGGACGCGAACGGCTCGCCCGGGTGCGCGCGGCCTACGGCACGGCGATGACCGCCCGGCTCGCCGACGGCATCGACCCCGAACGCCTGCGCTCCGCACACGACGTCATGACCGAACTGCTGGCGGCGCTGTCCACGCCCGCGCCCCGGCCCGACCCGTCGAGGACTCCCCACCCATGAGCACCGCGACCCACGCGCGCCCGAGCGCGCCGGAATCGACCAGGCAACCCAAGGCAGTCTGGGCGGTGGCATTCGCCAGCGTCATCGCCTTCATGGGCATCGGCCTGGTCGACCCGATCCTCAAGCCGATCGGCGAACAGCTGCACGCCTCCCCCTCGCAGGTGTCGCTGCTGTTCACCAGCTACATGGCCGTCACCGGCATCGCGATGCTGGTCACCGGTGTGGTGTCCAGCCGGTTCGGCGCGAAGAAGACACTGCTGGCCGGTCTCGCCATCATCGTGGTGTTCTCCGCGCTGGCGGGCATGTCCGACTCGATCGGGCAGATCGTCGGTTTCCGCGCGGGCTGGGGCCTGGGCAACGCCCTGTTCATCGCCACCGCGCTGGCCACCATCGTCGGCGCCGCCAGCGGCGGGGTCGCCAAGGCGATCATCCTGTACGAGGCGGCGCTTGGCATCGGCATCGCGGCCGGCCCGCTGCTGGGCGGTGTGCTCGGCGACATCAGCTGGCGCGGGCCGTTCTTCGGCGTCGCGGCGCTGATGGCGATCGCCTTCGTCGCGATCGTGGCGCTGCTGCCGGAACTGCCCAAGCCCGCGCAGCCCACCTCGCTCGCGGCCCCGTTCCGGGCGCTGCGCCACCGCGGACTGCTGATCGTCAGCATCACCGCGCTGCTCTACAACTTCGGCTTCTTCACCCTGCTCGCCTACACCCCGTTCCCGCTGGACATGGGCAGCTACGCGATCGGCTTCATCTTCTTCGGCTGGGGTGTGCTGCTGGCGATCACCTCGGTGTTCGCGGCCCCGCGCCTGCAGCGCCGCTTCGGCACGCTGCCGATGATCGCCACCGTGCTCGGCCTGTTCGCCCTCGACCTGGCGGTGATGGCGATGTTCGCCGAGCACAAGCCGGTGCTGATCGTCGGCGTGGTGCTCGCGGGCGCCTTCCTGGGCGTGAACAACACCCTGATCACCGAGGCCGTGATGATCTCCGCGCCGGTCGAGCGTTCCACCGCCTCGGCCGCCTACAGCTTCGTCCGCTTCGCCGGTGGCGCGGTGGCCCCGTGGCTGGCGGGCAAGCTCGGCGAGCACATGGTGGCGCTGCCGTTCTGGGTGGGCGCCGCCTGCACCGCCGCCGCCGTCGCCGTGCTGCTCCTCGGCCGCAACGCCCTGGCCCACATCGACGACCACGACCCGGCCCCGCACTCGATCACCGAAGCCCAGGCCATCACCCTCGGCGACGACTGACCCGTCACTCCCCGTGACGGAACCGGCAGGCGACGTACAGAACGGTCGCCGGCCGAGACTCACTCCGGGATCGGGAGGACGCCCTCGTCGACCGCCCACTTGATGGTCTTCTCCAGGCTCGGGCAGGTGTCGGGGCGGCCGGGGGCGGCACCGGATTCGGCGAGGCCGGCGAAGACCGGGCAGCGGGTAGCGGGTGGCTCGGTCCACTCCACCGAGGTCTGGTGCGCGCTGTACTTGCGCACCAGCACACGGCTGTGACACCCCTGGCAGTGCAGGGGTGTCATGCCGTCCTCGAGGTAGCGCTGCTTGTCGAGCGCGGTCTGGGCCTGCACCGCCGCCCGCCGCGCGGGCTGATCGGCGAAGTCCGGCGCCTTGGCCCAGCTCGCGCCCATCAGACCCCGGCCTCGGCTTCCTTCTTGGCCTGCTCGGCCTCTTCGGCCTCGCGCTTGCGGCGCAGGTTCTCCGCCACCTCGGCCTCCCATGCCTCGTTCGCCTTGGTGGTGTCCACCTCGAACTCGAAGCGCTGGGTCATCTTCTCGGTCACGTCGGCCACGTCCACGTAGAACTGCTCGTACCAGCGACGCAGCTGGTAGACCGGGCCGTCCTCCTCGCACAGCAGCGGGTTCTCGACCTTGGACTTGTGCTTCCAGATCTCCACGTCCTGCAGGAAGCCGGTGCCGAAGAATTCGGTCATGCTCTTGGCGAGCTTCTCGGCGGTCGCGTCGTCGATCCCGGTCGGCTTCTCCACCGTCAAGCCCCATTGCAGGACGAAGGAGTCCTGGGTGACCGGGTAGTGGCAGTTGATCAGCACGACCTTGATCTCGTACCCGCCGTAGATGTTGGTCAGCGGGTTGATCATGTACGACGGGCCGAAGTACGACGCCTCCGACTTCAGCAGCGTCTCACCGCCGTACTTGGCCGCCATCCCGACGTCCGGGCGCCCCTTGGTCTCCAGGAACTGGGTGGCGACATGCCCTTCGAAGACGTTCTTGAAGTACGTCGGGAAGGCGAAGTGGATGTAGAAGAAGTGCGCCATGTCGACCACGTTGTCGATGATCTCGCGGCAGTTGGCGCCCTCGATCAGCAGCGAGTTCCAGGTCCACTCGGTCCAGCCGCTGTCGTGGCCGTCCTTGGGGTTGCCCTCGGCGTCGGCGTAGGGCCCCTCGATGTAGGGGATGGTGACCTCCGGGGGCGGTGGGTTGCCCTCGTGGTCGTGCCAGACGAACAGCTGGCCGTTGCGCTCGAGCGTCGTCCACTTGCGGGTGCGGGCCAGCGGCGGCACGCGCCGCGCGTACGGGATCGCGGTGCACTTGCCGTTGACGCCGGACCAGCGCCAGTCGTGGAACGGGCAGGCGATGTCGTCACCCTTGACCTCGCCCATGCTCAGGTCGCCACCCATGTGCCTGCAGTAGGCATCGAGCACCCGCAGTTCGCCCGCGCTGTCGGCCCAGACGACCAGCTTCGTGCCGAAGACTTCGACCGCGTGCGGCTTGCCGTCCCGGAACGTCTTGGCCAGGCCGAGGCAGTGCCAGCCGCGCGCATATCGCGTGGGCGTGGTACCCACATCGAGCTCCCTGACCTTCGCACCGCCCTTGGGCGTATCTGCCATCGCGATTCCTCCTCCTTCTGTACTAGAACACGTTACAAAAATGTCGCGCTCCATGCCAGCGATTCGGCCCACTTCCTGCATGGGCGCGTCCGAGTACCTGCGATGAACCGCACTTCTCGACATAAATAAGAACGTGTTCTAGTCTCAGAGACAAATGAGTACCGGTTACCAATCCGACCAGGCAGGAGCAGGTCCCGAGATGACGCAAGAAGTGACCGAGCGGGTCGAAGCGCTGTTGCCGACGCTGCGCGAACGCGCGCAAGAGGCCGAGGACCTGCGGCGCATCCCCGACGAGACGATGAAGTCGCTACAGGAAACCGGCTTCTTCCGACTGCTGCAGCCCAAGCAGTGGGGCGGCTACGCCGCCGATCCGGTCGTCTTCTACGACACCGTCCGCCGGATCGCGGCCGCGTGCGGTTCCACCGGCTGGGTGGCCGGCATCATCGGCGTGCACAACTGGCATCTGGCGCTGTTCGACCAGCAGGCCCAGGAAGACGTGTGGGGTGAGGACACCGAGGTCCGCATCTCCTCCTCCTACGCCCCGATGGGCGCGGGCACCGCGGTCGAGGACGGCTACCGGGTCTCCGGGTCGTGGGCCTGGTCCTCGGGCTCGGACCACGCGACCTGGGTCGTGGTCGGCGGCCCGGTGATCAAGGACGGCAAGCCGGTCGATTTCGGCAGCTTCCTCATCCCCCGTTCGGACTACCGCATCGATGACGTGTGGAACGTCGTCGGCCTGCGCGGCACCGGCTCCAACACCGTGGTCGTGGAGGACGTGTTCGTGCCGCGGCACCGCTTCCTGAGCTTCCGCGCCATGAACGAGATGAAGTCGCCCGGCCTGGAGCGCAACACCGACCCGGTCTACAAGATGCCGTGGGGCACCATCCACCCCACCACCATCTCCGCCCCGATCGTCGGCATGGCCTACGGCGCCTACGCCGCGCACGTCGAACACCAGGGCAAGCGCATCCGTGCCGCCTACGCCGGGGAGAAGGCCAAGGACGATCCCTTCACCAAGGTGCGGGTGGCGGAGGCCTCCAGCGACATCGACGCCGCCTGGCGCCAGCTCTCCGGCAACGTGGCCGAGGAGTACGCGCTGCTGAAGGAGGGCAAGGAAGTGCCCTTCGACCTGCGCGTGCGGGCCCGCCGCGACCAGGTGCGCGCCACCGGCCGCGCGATCGCCTCCATCGACAAGCTCTTCGAGGCCTCCGGCGCCACCGCGCTCGCCAACGGCACACCGCTGCAGCGCTTCTGGCGCGACGCGCACGCCGGCCGGGTCCACGCCGCCAACGACCCCGAGCGCGCCTACGTCATGTACGGCACGCACGAGTTCGGGCTGCCGGTCACCGACGGGATGGTGTGATGACCTCGACCGCCGAACTGACCTACGAGTCGACCTCCCGCTACGCCCAGGTCCGCCCGGATCTGAAACTGCACTACCACGAGGCCGGTGTGGGCAACGGCCCGACGATCGTGCTGCTGCACGGCGGCGGCCCCGGCGCCTCCTCCTGGTCGAATTTCGCCCGCAACATCCCGGTGCTGGCGCAGAATTTCCATGTGCTCGCGGTGGACCAGCCGGGATTCGGGCGGTCGGACAAGCCGGTCGACCATCCGCAGTACTTCTCGCACTCGGCCGCGGCGCTGAAGGATCTGCTGGACACCCTCGGCGTCACCGAACGGGTGCACCTGCTGGGCAATTCGCTCGGCGGCGGCGCGGCCGTGCGGTTCGCCCTGGACTACCCCGACCGCGCGGGCAAGCTGGTGCTGATGGGCCCCGGCGGGCTGAGCATGAACGCCTACGCGCCCGACCCCACCGAGGGTGTGAAGCTGCTCTCCCGCTTCAACTTCGAGCCCACCAGGCAGAACCTGGAGGCGTTCCTGCGCATCATGGTGTTCGACCAGAAGCTGATCACCGACGAGCTGATCGACGAGCGCTTCGCCTCGGCCGCGACACCCGAGGCGCTGGCCGCCACCCGGGCGATGGGCAAGTCCTTCGCCGGCCCGGATTTCGAGCTCGGCATGCTCTGGCGCGACGCGTACAAGCTGCGCCAACCGGTGCTGCTGATCTGGGGTCGCGAGGACCGGGTGAACCCGCTCGACGGCGCGATCGTCGCCACCAAGATGATCCCGCGCGTGCAGCTGCACGTGTTCGGCGGCTGCGGACACTGGGCGCAACTGGAGAAGTTCGACGAATTCAACCGGCTGGCAACGGACTTCCTGTCCGGGCCCGGCAAGGAGAGTTAGACATGGGCATCCGATCGCTCGGCTACCTGCGCATCCAGGCCACCGATATGGCGGCCTGGCGCGAGTACGGCCTCAAGGTGCTCGGCATGGTGGAAGGCAAGGGCGGCGATCCGAACTCGCTCTACCTGCGCATGGACGAGTTCCCCGCCCGCCTGGTGATCGTGCCGGGCGAGGCGGACCGCCTGCTGGTCTCCGGCTGGGAGACCGCCAACGCCGAGGAGCTGCAGGACATCCGCGACCGGCTCGACCGCGCGGGCGTGCCCTACAAGGAGGGCACCGAGGCGGAGAAGGCCGACCGCCGCGTCTACGAGCTGATCAGCTTCGAAGACCCCTCCGGCAATGTGCTCGAGGCGTTCCACGGCGTGGCGCTCGAGCACCGGCGGGTGGTGAGCCCGTACGGGCACCGCTTCGTCACCGAGGAACAGGGCCTCGGGCACGTGGTGCTCAGCACCAAGGACGACAAGGCCGCGCTCGAGTTCTACCGTGACGTGCTCGGCTTCCGGCTGCGCGACTCCATGCGGATGCCGCCGCAGATGGTCGGCCGGCCCGCCGACGGCGAACCGGCCTGGCTGCGCTTCTTCGGCTGCAACCCGCGCCATCATTCGCTGGCCTTCCTGCCCATGCCCACCCCCAGCGGCATCGTGCACCTGATGATCGAGGTGGAGAACGCCGACGACGTCGGCCTGTGCCTGGACCGCGCGCTGCGGCGCAAGGTCAAGATGTCGGCCACCCTGGGCAGGCACGTCAACGACAAGATGCTCTCGTTCTACATGAAGACCCCGGGCGGCTTCGACGTCGAATTCGGCTGCGAGGGGCTGGAAGTCGACGACAGCGACTGGATCGCCCGGGAGTCCACCGCCGTGAGCCTGTGGGGTCACGACTTCTCGGTGGGCATGCGCGAGCAGCAGTGATTCGAGCGGCCCCGGCGGATTCCGGGGACGGGACAGGGCAGCAACGATGGAGACGAATGTGACCGCCGACGCCAATCCGGTGATCGATCCCCGGCAGTTCCGCACTGTGCTCGGGCAGTTCTGCACCGGCATCACCGTCATCACCACCTTCGGTGCGGACGCGGCGCCGGTCGGCTTCGCCTGCCAGTCGTTCGCCGCCCTGTCCCTGGATCCGCCGCTGGTGCTGTTCTGCCCCACCAAGGGGTCGCGCTCGTGGGCGGCGATCGAGCGGTCCGGCCGCTTCTGCGTGAACATCCTGGCCGAGGCGCAGCAACCGGTGTGTGCCCGGTTCGGGTCCCGCGAGGAGGACAAGTTCGCAGGCACCTCCTGGCACACCTCGGAACTGGACCTGCCCGTGCTCGACGACGCGCTGGCGACCGTCGAGTGCCGGGTCGACAGCGTCATCGACGGCGGTGACCACTACATCGTCATCGGCCGGGTGCTCGCCCTGTCGGAATCCACCGACTCCGGCCGCCCGCTGCTGTTCTACCGCGGCCAGTACACCGCCATCGAGCCGGAGAAGACCACCCCCGCCCCCTGGCGCGCCGATCTGGACCACTTCCTCACCACCACCACGCTGGACACCTGGCTGTAGCTGTCCACCGGGGCCCTGCCGGTGGCCCCGACCTCCTGCTAATATAAGTTCACACTTATCAAAGGAGGTCGTCATGGCATTGCTGACAAATCCGGTCGCCACGGCCGGACTGGTGACGCGCGAGGTCAGGACCGGGAGCCGGGCGGGAGTACCGACCCGGATCGCGGTGGCGCGGCGCAGCTACCCCACCGAGCAGGCGGACCTGTGGGACGCGCTCACCAACGCCGAGCGGCTGCCGCGCTGGTTCCTGCCGATCACCGGGGAACTCGGCATCGGCGGTCGCTACCAGCTCGAGGGAAACGCGGGCGGGATCGTCGAGGAATGCGACGAGCCGCGCCAGTTCGCCGTCACCTGGGAGATGGGACCGCAGGTGTCGTGGCTGCGGGTGACGCTCACCCCCGGCGACGACGGGACCGTGCTGGAGCTGGAGCACGAGGCGCCGGTCGATCCCCAGATGTGGGAACAGTTCGGGCCGGGCGCGGTCGGTGTCGGCTGGGATCTGGCGCTGATGGGGCTCGACGAACATGTGCGCACCGGCGAACCGGTGGACACCGATGCCGCGCTGACCCTGCACACCACGCCCGACGGGATCACATTCATCCGCACCGCCGCCGAATCGTGGGCCGATGCCGCCATCGCCGACGGCGACGACCCCACCACCGCGCACACCGCCGCCGAACAGACCATCGTCTTCTACACCACCGAACCCGAGGAGGGCGCCGAGTCCTGATGGCGGCATCCCCGGCGAAGATCTTCGAGGCACTCGGCGACCCGATCCGCCGCCACCTGCTCGAGCTGCTCGCGGCGGGTGAACAACCCGCGGGCGCCCTCGTCGCGGCGGTGCAGCAACACGCCGCCATCTCCCAGCCCGGCGTCTCCCAGCACCTGAAAACGCTGCGCGACGCCGGGTTGGTCACCGTGCGCGCCGAGGGCACCCGCCGCCTCTACGCCCTCGACCCCACCGGCCTGGACACCGCCCGCACCTGGCTCACCACCCTGCTCGACCCCCTGCACCCGTTCACCCAACCCCTCGACGCCCTCGCCACCGAAGTGGCCCGCGGCAAACGCACCCGCCGCACCAGCCCCGACTCCCAGACGACCGCCCGAGGCGCCTGAAGCCGCCCGTCCGAGCGTCCTGACATCAGATTGATTGAATCATTACGTCATCTAGAATGCGGGTCATGCTGTTTCCGACGCCGCCCTTGAGTCCCCGCGACGAGAAGGTGCTGGCCGACGTCGACCGGATTCGGCACGACCTCCAGCACCAGCTTCGCGGGACTCCAGCACCGTGGACAGGAGGATTGCGCAAGTTCCTCACCGCCGACGCCGTAGCCGCGTCGAACTCGATCGAGGGCTTCAAGGTCTCGACCGTCGACGTGGAAGACCTCATGGCGGGCGAACGAGATGTCGAGGTCTCGGAGGAGAATCGCGCCGAGACGCTCGCCTACGAGCGGATGATGACCTACATCCAGACGTTGCACGACGTCCCCGACTTCGCCTACAGCAAGGGACTGCTCAACTCACTGCACTGGATGCTGCAGGGGCACCGCCACAGCACGCGCAAGCCGGCCGGCCAGTGGCGGCGCGGGCCCGTGTATGTCACCGACGCTCGCGACCCGAACATCGCGGCCTATGTCGCCCCCGACGCCGCCGCCGTACCGGCCCTGATGGCAGAGCTGGTCGACTGGCTCGAGGACGACGACGGGACGCACTCGCTGGTACGTGCGGCGATGGCGCACCTGCACCTCGTGTGCATCCATCCCTGGGCCGACGGAAACGGCCGGATGTCTCGGTCGTTGCAGACGCTGCTCATCGCGCGGGAAGGTGTGCTCGCCCCCGAGTTCTCCTCGATCGAAGCGTGGCTCGGTAGACCGGGCAACACGTGGGAGTATTACCAGGTGCTCGCCCGCCGCGGCCCCGAATACCAGCCGGACCAGGACGTATCGGACTGGCTCAGGTTCAATCTCACGGCGTATCACCAGCAGGCGCAGACCGTCCACGCACGATTCGACATCTCCGGCCGGGTGTGGACCGCACTCGCGGAATCAGCCGCGCAGGAGCGCCTCGATCCTCGGACGGTATCGGCCCTGCACGACGTGGCGATGTCGGGTCGCGTGCGACGTTCCCGGTACGAGCGGAGTGAAGGTCTGAACATGCAACAGGCCCAACGCGACCTGCGCGACCTGGTCAAGATGCGCATTCTCGAGCCGGTCGGCCGAACCAGGGCGAGGTACTACGTCGCCGGGCCGCGTTTCCCGGAACGGGCGATGGAACTGGCCCGGACGCCGATCGTCCTGCGGGATCCGTACAGCGAGTAGGCCTACTCCACAAGGCGGACGGTGGCGAAGATCTCGCGGGCCTGGGCGGGGGTCAGTTCGTCGGGGACGCCGCGATCGGCGGCCAGGGTGCGGACGAGGATGGGGTTGTCGAGGTCGGGCGCCTTCGAGCGGCTGACGTAGCTGACGGTGCGCAGTTCAGCGCCGACGCCAACCACGTGCGACGACCCGGGCCGCCCGCAACGGACGACCCGGGTCGTGGCGCACGGTCGACCTATCCGGTCACACGGCGGCCCGCATCCCGCTCACACAGTGGCGGTCTGCTGTTCGCGCTGCAATTCCAGTGCGATGTCGATGAGTTGGTCCTCCTGCCCGCCGACGAGCTTGCGCCGGCCGGCGCGCACGAGCATTTCCGCGGCGGAGACCCCGTAGCGTTCGGCCTGGCGTTCGGCGTGCTTGAGGAAGCTCGAGTACACCCCCGCGTAGCCCATCATCAGGGCCTGGCGGTCGAGCAGGCATTCCTGCGGCATGGCCGGGCGCACCACGTCTTCGGCCGCGTCGGCGATGGCGAAGAAATCGATGCCGGTCCTGATGCCGAGCTTGTCGCAGACGCCGACCAGCGCCTCGACCGGGGTGTTGCCCGCACCCGCACCGAAACGCCGTGCGCTGCCGTCGATCTGGGTGGCGCCCGCGCGGATGGCGTAGATGGAGTTGGCGACCGCGAGGTCGAGGTTCTCGTGGCCGTGGAAGCCGACCTGGGCGTCGTCGCCGAGTTCGGCGACCACGGCGGCGACCCGGTCGGAGACCTGCTCGAGCACCAGCGCGCCCGCGGAGTCGACGATGTAGACGCACTGGCAGCCCGCGTCGGCCATGATGCGGGCCTGCTTGGCCAGCACCTCCGGCGGCTGGGTGTGCGACATCATCAGGAAGCCGACCGTTTCCAGGCCGAGTTCACGGGCCAGGCCGAAGTGCTGGATGGAGACGTCGGCCTCGGTGCAGTGGGTGGCGATGCGGCAGATGGAGGCGCCGTTGTCCTGGGAGACCTTGATGTCCTCCTTCACCCCGACGCCGGGCAGCATCAACACCGCGATCTTGGCCTGCTTGGCCGTCTGCGCGGCGATGGTGACCAGTTCCTGCTCCGGGGTCTTGGAGAACCCGTAGTTGAACGAGGAACCGCCGAGCCCGTCACCGTGGGTGACCTCGATGACGGGCACGCCAGCGCCGTCGAGAGCGGCGACGATGTCGCGCACCTCGGTGGCGGTGAACTGGTGGCGCTTGTGATGCGAGCCGTCACGCAGCGAGGTGTCGGTGACGCGGATGTCGAGTTCTGCGGAATAAGCCATGGTTGATCGCTCCTTACACCCGGGCCGAGGTGATCTGGCCGGCGATGACCTCGCCGACCTTGGTCGCTGCCGCGGTCATGATGTCGAGGTTGCCCGCGTACGGCGGCAGGAAGTCGCCCGCGCCTTCCACCTCGACGAACACCGACACCTTCGCCAAGCCGCCGGACACCACCGACGGCTCGTCGAACTGCGGCTCGTTGAGCAGCCGGTAGCCGGGCACGTACTGCTGGATGTCGGCGACCATCCGATGGATGGAGTCGGCGATCGCGTCGGTGTCGGCGTCCTCGGGGATCGCGCAGAAGATGGTGTCGCGCATGATCATCGGCGGCTCGGCCGGGTTCAGGATGATGATCGCCTTGCCGCGCTGCGCACCGCCGATGGTCTCCACGCCCCGGCTGGTGGTCTTGGTGAACTCGTCGATGTTGGCGCGGGTGCCCGGCCCGGCCGAGACCGACGACACCGAGGCGACGATCTCGGCGTAGGGCACCGGCACGACGCGCGAGACGGCGGCCACGATCGGGATGGTGGCCTGCCCGCCGCAGGTGATCATGTTGACGTTGGGGGCGTCCAGGTTCGCGCCCAGGTTCACCGGCGGCACCACCGCAGGGCCGACGGCGGCCGGGGTCAGGTCGACCGCGCGGATGCCCGCCTCGGCGTAGCGGGGGGCGGCGGCGCGGTGCACGTAGGCCGAGGTGGCCTCGAAGATCATGTCGGGCAGCTCCGACTGCGCCAGCAGCCAGTCCACGCCCTCGTGCGAGGTCTCCAACCCCAGGCCGCGGGCGCGCTTCAAGCCCTCGCTCTCGGGGTCGATGCCGATCATCCAGCGCGGCTCGATGGCCTGCGAACGCAGCAGTTTGTAGAGCAGATCGGTACTGATGTTGCCGGACCCGACGATCGCGGCGGTGACGGTCCCGTTGGACACGACAGGCCTCCTAGGTGAATTGCAGACGGACGGAACCGAGTCCGGCGAACTCGGCGTGGAACGTGTCGCCGGGGCGGGCGTCGATGGCGCGGGTGCACGAGCCGGGCAGCACGATGTCGCCCTTGCGCAGCCGCACCCCGAACGAGGCGACCTTGCGGGCCAGCCACGCGACCGCGATCACCGGGTCGCCGAGCACCGCGTCGCTGCGCCCCTCGGCGACCACCTCACCGTTGCGGGTGAGCACCGCGTCGATGGCCTTGATGTCGATGTCGGCGGGCGCCACCCGCTGCGGACCGAGCACGAAACCGGCCGAGGACGCGTTGTCGGAGATGGTGTCGCACAACCCGATGTTCCAGTCCTTGATGCGGGAATCGATCAGCTCGATCGCCGGCGCGTAGGCCACGGTCGCGGTCAGCACGTCGGCTTCGGTGCAGTCCGCGCCGGGCAGGTCGGCGCCGAGCACGAAGCCGACCTCGACCTCCACCCGTGGGAACAGGTAGCGACCGGCCTCCACCGGAACGTCCTCGAAGACCTCCATCTCGGCCAGCAGGTGCCCGTAGTCGGGCTCGTCGACGCCCATCATCTGCTGCATGGCCAGCGAGGACAGGCCGACCTTGTGCCCGACCACCCGCGCGCCCGTGTCCAGGCGGCGGCGGATGTTGATCAGCTGGATCTCGTAGGCGTCGACGACGTCGATGTCGGGGTGCCTGGCGACCAGCGGGTCGATGGCGACCCGCTCGGTCTCGGCCCGCCAGAGCTCGTCGGCGAGTTCGGTTCGTACCGCGTCGGACAGCACGCTAATTTCCTTCCGCTGAGGCTTGTTCGAGGACGCCCGCCGCGCTGCGACCCGCCCGGCGGCCGGAGAAGACGCAGTCGGCCAGGGACAGTCCGCTGACATAGGACTCCGAGCAGATGCCGACGGCGGTACGGCCCGCCGCGAACAATCCGGGGATGTCGTGCCCGGCCGTCGATCGCACCGCTCCGGTGGTCTCGTCGACGACCACACCGCCGAGGGTGAGCATCGGGCAGGGGTTGATGACGCTCGGTTTGATACCGACATCCAACAGCCAGTAGGGCCCGCTGCGCACGGGTTCGCAGAACTCGGCGGGCTTGCCGACCGGGTCCGGCGCGCCCGCGGCGATGGCGGCGTTGTGCGCCTCGACGGTGGCGCGCAGTCCGGCCGGATCGATGCCTGCCTTGCGCGCGGCGTCTTCGAGGGTCGCGCCGCGGATCGCCTTGCGGCGCATCACCTCGAACTGGGCGCGCTGGAACCAGGCCGATTGGGTGCGCATCTGTGCGATGCCGAGCCGCATGCGCTCGTCGTCGGCGAGCACCCAGCCCAGCCCGTCGTGTTCGTTGACGAGCTTGTGGCCGACGGCGGCGCCGTAGCGGGTCTCGTCGATCACCCGGCGGCCCTCGGCGTCCACGAGCAGGGCACCGGTGAACGCGCTGGGCGGCAGGATGAACCGCCACGCGGAGATGTTGCCCATCCGGTCGGTGGCCGCGCCCACCTCCTGCGCCATCAGGATGCCGCTGCCGTCGTCGCCGGTGCTGCCCAGTTCCAGGCCGTGCCGGTACTGCGGGCCGTAGCGGTGCACGAGTTCACGATTGGCGATGAAGCCGCCCGCGCTGACGATCACGCCACGGCGGGCGTGCACCCGGATGGTGGTGCCGTAGCGGCGGTCCAGCGCCTCCAGGCGGCGCTCGAGATTCTTGCGCAGCGGCGGGTAGTAGATGCCGGGCTTGGCGGCGACCTTCGCCATCCGGACGTAGCGGTCGCGCACGGCGGCGGGGGCATCGCGCAGCGTGCGGCACTCGACCCCGACGACCGCGCCGTCGGCGTCGGCGATGAGACGCGTTGCGGTGGTTAGTGTTTCGACCCGGACGCCGTGGCGGGCCGCGGAGGCGGCCAGCGGGCCGGTCAGCTTCTTGCCGGAGGTGCCACGCCCCTTGACGCGGTGGCCGCGCTGGGCAGGCTCGGCGACCTCGCGGCCGTAGCCGGAGACCTCGCTGCCGGAGTAGTACAGGTAGTACTTGTCGTTCGGGTAGGAGGTCTTGTACGGGCACAGCGAGGGCTCGAACGGCACGCCGTGCCCCTGCAACCAGTCGATCATCGCCGGGCTCTCCTCGACGAACCGGCGCAGCGTCTCCGGCGCGACCGCGTCACCGACCTCGCGGGTCAGGTAGGCCAGCATCTGTTCCGGGGTGTCGGAGACGCCCGCCGCCCGCTGTACCGAGGTGCCGCCGCCCGCGTAGATGATGCCGCCGGACAGCGCGGAGGTGCCGCCGCCGGTGAACCGCTCGAGCACCAGCACCTGCGCACCGGCCGCGGTGGCCTCCAGCGCGGCACAGGCGCCCGCCGCCCCGAACCCGATGACGACGACATCGGCGGCGAGGTCCGCATCCGCGCCCACCTGCACTCGACTGGCCATGCACTCCACTCCGAATTGAAACAAGTTTTCTCGGCAGATGGAACGCCGAGCAGGTCTTCTGCCACTCAACATAGACCAAAGGCGCGTCCATTCTATAACGTGTTCTACATGACTGATCCGGTTCTGGACCCACACAGCTACGACGTGGTGGTGGTCGGCAGCGGCGCCGCCGGTATGACCGCCGCCCTCACCGCCGCGCACCACGGCCTGCGCGTGGTCGTCCTCGAGAAAGCGGCGCACTACGGTGGCTCGACCGCCCGGTCCGGCGGTGGCGTGTGGATTCCCGGGAACAAGGCGCTGCGCGCCTCCGGTCGTCCCGACGACCGTGAGGAAGCCCGCACCTACCTGCACAGCATCATCGGCGACGTGGTGCCCAAGGAACGGATCGACACCTACATCGACCGGGGCGCCGAAGCCTTCGATTTCGTGCTCGACCACACCCCGCTGCAGATGAAGTGGGTGCCCGGATACTCCGACTACTACCCGGAGGCGCCGGGCGGGCGCGGCGAGGGCCGCTCGTGCGAGCCCAAGCCGTTCGACCTGAAGGTGCTCGGACCGGAGAAGGACAAGCTCGAGCCCGCCTACGCCAAGGCGCCGCTGAACGTGGTCGTCATGCAGGCCGACTTCGTGCGGCTCAACCTGATCCGCCGCCACCCGAAGGGCATGCTGCGGGCCATGCGCGTCGGAGCGCGCACCTACTGGGCCAAGTTCACCGGCAAGCACATCGTCGGCATGGGCCAGGCCATCATCGCCGCCATGCGCAAGGGGCTGATGGATGCGAACGTGCCGCTGCTGCTGAACACCCCGATGACGAAGCTGGTGGTCGAGGACGGCCGGGTGACCGGCGTGGAGGCGCTGCACGACGGCGAGCCGGTGGTGTTCTCGGCGCGCTACGGGGTGGTGCTCGGCAGCGGCGGATTCGAGCACAACGCGGAGATGCGCGCGAAATACCAGCGCCAGCCCATCACCACCGAATGGACGACGGGCGCGGCGGCCAACACCGGCGACGGCATCCGCGCGGGCATGGAGATCGGCGCCGACGTGGACTTCATGGAGGATGCCTGGTGGGGTCCGACGATCTTCAAGGGCGGTCGGCCGTGGTTCGCGCTGGCGGAACGGAATCTGCCCGGATGCGTCATCGTCAACGCGCAAGGCAAGCGGTTCGCGAATGAGTCCGCTCCTTACGTCGAGGCCGTGCACGCGATGTACGGCGGTGAATACGGGCAGGGTGAAGGGCCCGGGGAGAACATCCCCGCGTGGCTGGTGTTCGACCAGCGCTACCGCAACCGCTACATATTCGCCGGACTCCAGCCCGGACAGCGCTTCCCGTCCCGCTGGATGGAAGATCAGAACATCGTCAAGGCCGACACCCTCGCCGAACTGGCCGAACTGATCGGCGTGCCGGTGGGCAATCTGACCGCGACCGTCGAGCGGTTCAACAAGTTCGCCGAGACCGGCAAGGACGAGGACTTCGGCCGCGGCGACAGCCACTACGACCGCTACTACGGCGACCCGACGGTGAAGCCCAATCCGTGCCTGGCCGCGCTGGTGCAGGGCCCGTTCTACGCGGCAAAGATCGTGCCGGGCGATCTCGGCACCAAGGGCGGCCTGGTGGCCGACGAGTCCGGGCGGGTGCTGCGCGAGGACGGCTCGCCGATCCCCGGCCTGTACGCCTCGGGCAACTGCTCGACGCCGGTGATGGGCCACACCTACGCCGGGCCCGGCGCCACCATCGGACCGGCCATCACCTTCGGCTACCTCTCGGTACTCGACATCCTCGCGCGCAAGAACGAGCAGTCCCCAGCCGCTTCGGGCACAGCCTGAGCGGTCAGCGGCGGAGGCGGCAGCGCAGCGTCACCACGAAGCCGCCCCGCTCAGGCACAACAGGCACAGCCTGAGCGGTCAGCGGTGCACCACCTGTCCGCCTGATGGGCTCCGGTCTTCCCGGACCGGAGCTCTCCCCTCAGGATGGAGGCACGGTCCGGCCGTCCCCACGTATCCACAAGGAGATTTCCCCATGCCCATCGATCCGTCCGTCGCCCTCGGCGCGCAGCTGCCGAGCCGCGAGTTCGCGTGGACCCCCTCCGACGTGCAGCTCTACCACCTGGGGCTGGGCGCGGGGACCCGCTGGACCGACGAGGCCGAACTGCGCTACCTCGACGATCGCGAGCCGCAGGTGCTGCCCACCTTCGCGACCGTGGCGCAGACCCTGCACGAGACCGAGCCACCGAAGGTGAGCTTCCCCGGCATCGACATCGATCTGGCCAAGGTGGTGCACGCCTACCAGGAGGTGCAGGTGCACCGGCCGATTCCGGCGGCGGGCAAGGCGACCAGCACCGGCCGGATCAGCGAGCTGTGGGACAAGGGTTCGGCCGCGGTGATCGTGCAGGAGCACACCATCACCGGCTCCGACGGCGCACCGCTGTGGACGACCCGCTCGTCGATCTTCGCCAAGGGCGAGGGCGGATTCGGCGGTGAACGCGGGCCGAGTACCAGAACCGAACTGCCCGACCGCGATCCCGACGCCGAGGTCGCGATTCCCACCCTGCCGCAGCAGGCCCTGCTGTACCGGATGCTCGGCGACCGCAATCCGCTGCACTCGGACCCGGCGTTCGCCAAGGCGGCCGGGTTCCCCGCGCCGATCCTGCACGGCCTGTGCACCTACGGCCTGGTCTGCAAGGCCGCCACCGACACCGTGCTCGACTCCGACGCCACCCGCGTCACGGGTTTCCGGGCCCGCTTCGCCGGTGTGCTGTTCCCCGGCGAGACCATCCGCGCCCGGATCTGGCGCGGCGCGGGCGAATTGACGATCGCCGCCACGGTGGCCGACCGCGACGACGCCCCGGTCCTCGGCGACGTCACCTTGACCTTCCAGTAGCGGACCCCGCCGGGTGGGCGGGCTACTCGGCATAGTGCCCGCCCACCACCACGATGACGAGTTCGCTTTCGGTGACGTAGTAGTCGTCATTCCCGGCGGGTGCTCGGCGTGGCGGCCGGGGTGGGGCGGGGGGTGAGGGTGGGGACGAGGACGGCGTAGAGGGCGATGACGGCCACCGGGGCGAGGGCGGGGAGCCAGGCGAGGTGGAGCGGGAGGACGGCGGCGGTGGCGGCGCAGGCGGTGCCGCCGACGGCGCCGAGGACCGACGGAAGTGTGGTGGGGACGACGCCGGCGGGGGCGGCGACGGTGGCGGCGTTGAGCAGGTAGGCGGTGGCGACCAGGCCGGTGGCGGCGGCTTCGACCACGCCGATGTCCGCGGCCAGCGCGAGCACGGCGACGGTGAGCAGCACCGCGCCCACCGCGGCGGACCGGAACCACCAGCTCAGCACCACCAGGACCAGCGCGGGCAGCGCGGCGGGGGCGAAGATCAGCGCGACGGCGGCGACCAGGAGCGCACCGGCGAGCGCGGCGAGGAATCGGGTCATCGGCGCACCCTCGTACTACGGCGGTGCTCGGGCAGCAGGCGCATCACCTGGTCCAGCCGCACGTCCTCGGGCCACGGCACGATGTCCACGCCGATCGCCGCCATGTCCCGATACATGGTGGCGCGCTCGAGATGCCACATCCTGGCCAGCGTCGGATCGAGTCCGTCGCGGAAAGGCGTGCCGCGCAACACGTCCACGACGACCACCACGTGCCCGCGCTTGCGCAGATCGATGAGTGCCAGCGCGAATTGGGTGTCGAGCAGTGTGGAGAACGCGACGACGATCGCGCCCAACGGCACCGCGGCGTGCGGGGCGAGCGTGCCGGTGGTCGGGATGTGTTCGTCGCCGACGGCGAGCACGGTGTCGACGATGCGGTAGAACTGGCGGCGGCCGATGTCGGGGCGCAGCCAGCGCGGCTGCTCGCCCAGGCACACCACGGCCGTGCGGTCGCCCGCCGACAACGTCGACTGCACGACCTGCGCGGCGCCGCGCACCGACAGCTCCAGCGCGTCGCTGGCGGGGCCGGGCGCCTGGAGCGAGGTGTCGATCAGCACCACCACGTCGGCGGACCGGTTGGTCAGCCGTTCGGTGACATACAGCCGTCCCCGCCGGGCGCTGACCGGCCAGTTCACCGTGCGCAGCTGGTCGCCCGGGGTGTATGCGCGGATGTCGGCGTATTCGACGCCGGGCCCGTGCCTGCGCGTCAGGTGGGTGCCCAGGCGCTCGGGCAGCTCGGTGCGCGGCATCCGCATCAGCTGCGGATCGGTGACCGGATAGACGAAGAGCTCACCGGCGGGCAGGATCTCGGTCGCCACGGCCAGTCCCGCCGGACTCAGTGCCGACACCCGCACCGACAGCGGATAGCGGCCCCACCGCGACGCCGACAACGCCAGCCGCAGCCCGGCGGGCGCGGCACCGGAATCGCTGGTCTCCTCGATCGTCACGTCGAGCCCCGGCACCGGTTCGGGGGTGATGCGCAGCAGCGCGTGCCCGGATTCGACGAAGGCGGCGACCGTGCACACCACCTCCTCGGTCTCGAAGCACCGCTGGGTGCCGCCGCCGTCGACCTCGATCCGGGTGGGCGAACGCTGCCACGGCGCGGTGGCGAGCACTCCGAGCAGCGGCGCCGCGAACACCACCGGCTGCCACCGCGCGAACACCACCGCCGCCAGCAACGCGACGGCCGCGCAGCCGGCGAGCATGTAGACCAGCGGGGCGGGCTGCCAGCGCAGTTCGGCCTCGACGGTGGTCTCGGCGTCGCGGTGTCTCATGTCGTGGTGGCGCGCGGCACCGGGAGCCTGCGCAGCAGTTCGCCGATCACGTCCTCGCCGCGCACCCGGCGCACCCACATCTCCGGGCGCAGCGTGATGCGGTGCGCCATCGCCGGAATCGCCAGCGCCTTCACGTCTTCCGGGATGACGTAGTCGCGGCCGAGCAGCAGGGCACGGGCACGGGCCATCTGCACCAGGTCCAGTTCGGCGCGCGGGCTCGCCCCCACCTCCACCTGGGGATGCCCGCGGGTGGCCCCGGCCAGGGCCACCACGTACCCGACCACGTCGGGGTGCACGGAGACGTATTCGACGGACTGGCGCATCTCCAGCAACGCGTGCGCGTCGACGACCTGGTCGACCTCCGGCTGCACCGAACCGCGCTCGAGCCTGCGCCGGATCATCTGGGTCTCGTCGGCCTCGGAGAGATAGCCCAGCCGCAGCTGCACGGCGAAGCGGTCGAGCTGCGCTTCCGGCAGCGGGTAGGTGCCCTCGTACTCGATCGGGTTGTCGGTGGCCAGCACGATGAAAGGCTGTGGCAGCGGGAAGGTTTCGCCGTCGATGCTGACCTGTCCCTCGGCCATCGCCTCCAGCAGGGCGGCCTGGGTCTTGGGCGGGGTGCGGTTGACCTCGTCGGCCAGCAGCACGTTGGTGAACACCGGCCCGCGCCGGAAGTTGAACCGGCCGGAGTTCATGTCGTAGATGGTGGAACCGAGCAGGTCGGCGGGCAGCAGGTCGGGGGTGAACTGCACGCGGGTGAACTCGAGGCCGAGCGCGGCGGCGAAGGACCGGGCGATGAGGGTCTTGCCGAGGCCGGGCAGGTCCTCGATGAGCACGTGGCCGCCGGAGAGCACGGCGATCATGATCAGCCGCAGCTCTTCCTGTTTGCCGACGACGACGCGGGACAGTTCCCGCAGCACCGCCTCGGCACGCTGGACCGTCACGTCCAAGGGCATGGTCATGGCACTCGTCTCACATTCTCTGCAGGCGGTGCAGGATCTCGTCCAGCGCGGCCCGGCCGGGGGCGGGGGTCGTCTGGTCGCGCAGCTCGGAGTTCGCCGGGTCGACCCACCGCCACAACTCCGGGCCGAACTGGTGCAGGCCCGCGGCCTCCATCGCGCGGCGGTTCTTGGCCACCCGCATGCCGGCGGACAGCTCGAATTCCTTGGCCAACAGGGGCCGCAGATGCCGGTCCCAGTCGGCGCGGGTGCCGTCGGCGCGGTCGGCGAGCATCTGCGCCCTGGCCTCCCAGCGCCGCAGCATCTCCACCGGGCCGTTGTCGATCTCGTCGGCGCGGTCGTCGGCGGCGCGCGCGGTGCGCTCCCGCAGCGACGCCAGCAGCAGCACCAGCGCGATCGCGACCGGCACGGCGGCCAGCGGCAGCAGCGCCTCGCGCAGCCGGGCCGCGGCGATCGCCTCCAGCAGCAGTACCGCGCCGATCGCGGTGACCGCGACGGCGGTCCTGGTCATACCGTCTCCTCCTGCGGCATCTCGCCCTGCAGGTCGGCGAGCACGACGCGCAGCAGTTGCTCGGCGCGCATGCGCTGCCATTCGAGCATGGCGTGTGGGCTGAACCGCGCCTCCTCGAACAATGCCACCAGCTCGCGGGCGGAGGTGTCGTGCAGGGCGCCGCGTTCGAAGGCGCGGGCCAGCACCTCCATCGGGGTGTCGGAGGCCAAGGGGGCGGCGGCGCGGCCGGAGGCGAGACCGCGCTCCATGGCGACGTAGCAGGCGATGATCGCGGTGCGCGGGTCCTGGCCGGGGGCGTTCATCGCGGCCAGGCCCATCTCGGCGGCGCGGGCCAGCGAACCGACTTCGGCCGGGGGCGCGGGCGCCTCGACCAGGACGGTCTCGCGTGCCCGGCGCCGGGTCGCCAACGCGACCGCCAGCAGCCCGGCGCAGGCGACGGCGACCAGCGCGACGGCGGCGACGACCGCCAGGGTCAGGGCGGTGCCACTGAGTTCGGCCGCACCGGAACCGGGCGACGGCGCGCCGGTGGGTGCGGGTTCCGGTGGCGCACCGCTCCCGGTGGCCGGGGCGGGCTCGGTGGGAGCCTGTGCCGGGAGCACGACGAAGAAGACCGCCGAGGCGGCGGCGACGAGCAGGGCGAACGCGGTGAGGGCCGCCAGCACCAGCAGGCCCGTGCGGCCCAGCCGCCACTGCACGGGTTCCGGTTCGCGCTCGGGCTCGGGCATGCTCAGCGGTAACCGGTGCTGGCTGGCGAGCACGCCCGCCAGCAACACCACGATCGAGACGGTCAGCAGCACGGGCATCAGGGCGACGGTGAGCGCCGACGGCGGGCCCGGTTCGGCCGGTCCGGCGGCGGGAGCGCCGGGGATGTGACCGCGCAACGCGACGGTGGCGACCGCGATCAGCATGATCAGCACGATCACGCGGGTCATCGGCGCACGCGCCCGAGCCACCAGCATTACCACCAAACCTGAGAACTGCTCGAAACAGCCACATAGTTACATGCCGGACGGTCCGCCCGGGACCGAATCGCAGAGTTCGAGCGCCCCGGATGCGCGGCGTCGCCGCAGGTCGACGGCGGGGTGATGATCACACAGCCCCGCGGACCGCCGGCTGTGAAATCTCATAGAGTCTGCTGACCGTCCGGTCGAGGTCGCTACCGGCGGGCATCCCCGCCGCCAGCACGGCCGGCGGCGCGGCGGCATGGACGATGACCGGCCGGTCGGCGTCGTAGAGCACGTCGATCAGGGTGATCCAGCGGGTCACCAGGTCCGCGTGCACGGTGCGCAGCAGCGGGACGGCGCCGATCACCCAGCGCTCGAACCGGGCGGCGAGCGCCACGTAGTCCGCGGCCGACACCGCGCTGCCGCACAGGTCGGTGAACGACGCCACCAGGGTGCCCGCGGTGGCCGCGTGCACCGGCACGGTGTGCGCGCCGATCCGCACCGCGGTCGTCGCCGCACAGGGCGGGCCACCCAGCAGATACCGGCCGGCCGCGAATCCGGCTGCGGTCCGGCCGGAGCCGTGCCTGCGGTAATCCAGTGGACCGTCCACGGCCACCACGTCCAGGTGCGCGCGGATGGCCGCGATGACGGGCAGGAAGCGGTCGTGGAACAGCGGATTGGGCAGCAGCTGCTCCGGACGCTGGTTCGAGGTGACGACCAGCGGGACGCGGCGGGCGAACAGCGCGTCGAGCAGCCGGGCCACCAGCATGGCGTCGCCGATGTCGTCGGCGTGGAATTCGTCGAAGCACACCAGTTCGGCATCCCCGATCAACGCGGTCAGTGCGCCGTCGACGGACCCGGTGTCCTGCCGGGCGCGGTGCAGCAGCGCGAAGAACTCGTGGAAATGCCAACGGCGCGTTCGGGTGCGGGTCGCGGCGGCGAGGAGGTGGTCCATCAGCATGGTCTTGCCACGGCCGGGGCGCCCGTGCAGGTAGACGCCCCGGGCACGACGGCGTGGCCGACCGCCGTCGAGCAGCGCGGCCAGCCGGTCCGCCGCCGCGCGCTGCCCGGCATCGAGTTCCACGATCCCGCTCACCGCGACCTCCTCCTGTCGTCACCGCCGTCTCCTCTACAGTTGTAGAGGGGGACGCGCGAGACGACCAGCGGAGGTGACGATGTCCACAGACGGCCGGCGCACACAGATCGTGGCGACGGCCGTCGACCTGATCGCCGACGCAGGCATCCGGGCACTCACCCACCGCGCGCTCGACCGCGCGCTGGCGCTGCCCGCCGGATCGGCGTCGTACTACTTCCGCACCAGGCGGGCGCTGCTGGCCGCGGTGGTCGACCACATCGCCGAACGCTCGCGTGCGGATTTCCGGGAGGCCGGACTCGCTGCCTCGGACGACGTCGACGCGGTGGCCGACGGCATCGGGAACTGGCTCGACGACCTGCTGGCCGCCCGCCGCGCGCAGCTGCTCGTCCGGCACGCCCTGATCCTCGAGCTCGGCGCGGATACCGAACTGCGCGAGCGGCTGGCCGCCGGGCTGTTCTCGGTGGAGCGGGTCCGAGAACTGTTCGCCGCCTGGGGAATCGGAGATCCTCATCGGGCCGCGCTCGACTTCGTCGCCGTGCTAGAGGGCGCGGTGTTCGACCGGTTCGCGGGCCACCGGCGCGCCCTGGTGGCGGGCACAGCGGAGAGCCGCGCACAGCTCACCGGCCTGGTGACGGCCTACCTGCGCGGGGTGCGTGGCCGCTAGGGCTCCCCCGGAGGTACTGCCGCCCAGCCGATCTCGGAGTACGGCCGGCCGGAACGCAGTGCCCGGACACCGGCCGCGGGATAGTCGATCACGTCCGCGGGCAGCGCGTCGAGCGCGAACCAGCGCAGCTCGTAGCACTTGTCCGGCTCCCGATTGACCGGCTCGCCCGTCCATCGTTCGGCCAGGAAGAACAACCCGAGTCGCGGTTCCAGGCCCACGTCCACGACGTGCGCGGTGTGCACGAGCCGCAGGTCGGCCGGATCGATCCGGACGCCCACCTCCTCGAGCGCCTCCCGCGCGGCGCCGGCGCGGGCGGGTTCGCCCGCCTCCAGCTTGCCCGCGGGCAGATGCCAGCGCCCGTCGAAGCGGTCCGCGCTCCGGCGGCGGCTCAGCAGCAGCGAGCCGTCGCGCACCAGCAGCACGTGCACATCGACGAAGTGGCGGACGGTCATCGGACTCCTTCGCGCGGGGACCGCAGCCACGGTAGCGCGGGCGACTCAGCCCGCGCTGAGCACCAGCCCCGAGGTCGGCACGCCGGTGCCCGCGGTGACCACGATGTTCGCCAGTCCCTCGACCTGGTTCACCGACGTGCCGCGGATCTGCCGCACCGCCTCGGTGATGCCGTTCATGCCGTGGATGTAGGCCTCGCCGAGCTGGCCGCCGTGCGTGTTCAGCGGCAGCCTGCCACCGTGCTCGATGGCGCCGTCGGCGATGAAGTCCCTGGCCTCGCCGCGCCCGCAGAACCCGAGTTCCTCGAGCTGCATGAGCACGAACGGGGTGAAGTGGTCGTAGAGGATCGCGGCCTGCATGTCCTGCGGGCCGAGCCCGCTCTGCGCCCACAGCTGCTGCCCGACCAGGCCCATCTCCGGCAGGCCGGTCATGGCGTCGCGGTAGTAGCTGGTCATCACGTACTGGTCCGCCCCGGAACCCTGGGCGGCACCGACGATCACCGCGGGCTTCTGCGGCAGGTCGCGGGCTCGTTCCACGCTGGTGACCACGATGGCCACCCCGCCGTCGGATTCCTGGCAGCAGTCGAGCAGATGCAACGGTTCGGCGATCCAGCGGGAGCGCTGGTGGTCCTCGAGGGTGATCGGCTTGCCGTAGAAGAACGCGTCCGGGTTGACCGCGGCGTGCTTGCGGTCGGCCACCGCGACCCGGCCGAAATCCTCGCTGGTGGCGCCGTAGACGTGCATGTAGCGGCGGGCCACCATGGCGACCTGCGCGGCGGGCGTGCCGAGGCCGTGCGGGTAGGACCAGCCCGCGTCGATGCCGGAGGAGGTGGGCGCGGTGGCCAGCGCGGTGGAGAACTGCCCGAACCGCGAGACCGACCGCTCGTTGAACGCTCGGTAGGCCACCACCACCTCGGCCACCCCGGTGGCCACCGCCATCGCGGCCTGCTGCACGGTCGCGCAGGCGGCGCCGCCGCCGTAGCCGATGTGGCTGAAGAAGGTGAGCTGCGGGATGCCGGTCGCGCGGGCGACGGCGGCCTGGGTGTTGTTGTCCATCGTGAACGTGGTGAGCCCGTCCACATCGGCCGCGGTGAGCCCGGCGTCGGCCAGCGCCGCGTGCACGGCCTCGGCGGCCAGCCGCAATTCGCTGCGCCCGGACTCCTTGGAGAAGTCGGTGGCGCCGATCCCGACGATGGCGGCGCGGCCGCTCAGGGGGGAACGGTCGGCCGGCGATTTACTGGTCAAGACTGCCTCCGGTGAAGCCGATGACGGCGGTCGCCGTGATGTGGTCGCCGAGACTGTCGCGGCCGACGACGGCGATGGTGACGTCGGTGTCCGACACCTCGGTGACGGTGCCGGTCAGGGTGAGCGTGTCCCCCGCGTACAGCGGCACGCCCAGGCGCAGCGCGATGGACTTGACGACCGCGCGAGGACCCGCCCAGTCGGTGACGAAGCGCTGCACCAGGCCGGTGTCGGTGAGGATGTTGACGAAGATGTCCTTCGAGCCCCGCGCGACCGCCTTGTCGCGATCGTGGTGCACGTCCTGGAAATCGCGGGTGGCGATCGCGGTGCTGATCACGAAGGTCGGATCGGCGTGGATGACCAGTTCGGGCAGCGTCGTGCCCACCTCGATCCGCGCCGGGATCGGCGGTGCGTCGGTCGTCTCGGTCATGCCGTCACCTTCCAGTAGGGCAGCGTGGCGTCGTCGTCGAGTTGTTCGAAGGCCACCTCGACCGGCAGGCCGACGCGCACCTCACCGGGGTCGATGCCGCGCAGTTCGCCCAGCATGCGCACCCCTTCCTCCAGTTCCACCAGGGCGACCACGAACGGCAGCTGCCGTCCGGGCACCTTCGGCGCGTGGTGCACCACGTAGCTGAACACGGTGCCGCGGCCGCTGGCGACCACGTAGTCGGTCTGTTCGGATTTGTCCTTCCACACCGCCGGGATCGGCGGATGCCGCAGCGTGCCGTCGGGCAGGCGCTGGATCCGCAACTCGCCGAGTTTCGTGCCTGCCCAGAAGAATTCGGTGTCGTGGGAGACCAGCGGCTTGACCCGCTCGCCCGCGGGCCGCTCGGCGGCGGGTCGCGGTGCGAACTTCAGGATGCGGAACAGCATCTCGGTGACGAGTTCGTCGCCGACGTACCAGAGGGTGCGGAAGGTGACGAACCACCCCTCCCCCAGTCCGGTCCGCTTGGGGCCGGAGATGCTGTCCAGCCTGCTGGTCACGGTGACCTGTTCGCCGGGCACCAGGTAGCGGTGGTAGATCTGCTCGCAGTTGGTACCCACCACCGAGGTGTAGCCCGCGGCGTCGAGCAGGTCGTTGGTCTGCGCCATCGGATCGTCGGGCGGGCGGACGCCGCCCAGCCCGAACATCGTCCAGACCTGCGCCATCGCGGGCGGGGCGACGATGCCGGGGTGGCCGGCGGCGCGGGCGGCGGCCTCGTCGACGTAGATCGGGTTGGTGTCGCCGATGGCCTCCACCCAGTTGTTGATCATCGGCTGGTTGACCGGGTCGCGCGCAAGGCGCGGTGCGCACTCGCCCGCCGCGATGATCTGCTCCGCGGCGGCGACGATGGCCTCCGGCGTCGTCGTGTCCGGCACGCGCGGCTCCTTCTCTGTCGGTAGGGGGGTCGGATACGCCGGGTCAGCGCGGCACGCGCGGCAGCTTCAGCCCGGCGGTGGCGACGAGTTCGCGCATGATCTCGTTGACGCCGCCGCCGAAGGTCACCACCAGGTTCTGCTTGGTGCGCCGGTCCAGCCAGCCCAGCAGTTCCGCGGTGGCCGGTTCGGCGGGGTCGCCGTAGCGGCCCACGATCTCCTCCACCAGCCGGCCCGCCTCCTGCAACTTCTCGGTGGAGAACACCTTGGTGGCCGAGGCGTCGGCGATGACCTGCGACTGGTCGGCGTCCGCGCGCTCCGCGGTTCCGGCGACCTGCCAGTTCAGCAGTTCGTTGAGCCGCACCATCGCGTGCACCCGGCCGAGCGTGCGGCGCACGTCCGGCTCGGCGAGCACGCCCTGGGCGGCGGCCCACTCGCGCACGCGGTCGTAGAGCTGCTCGATCTTGCCCGAGGGGCCGAGGCCGACACGCTCGTGGTTGAGCTGGGTGGTGATCAGCTGCCAGCCCCGGTTCTCCTCGCCCACCAGCATGTTCGCCGGTACCCGGACGTTGTCGAAATAGGTGGCGTTGGTGTGGTGCGCGCCGTCGCAGGTGATGATCGGCGTCCAGCTGTAGCCGGGATCCTTGGTGTCGACGATCAGGATGGTGATGCCGCGGTGGCGCGATTCCACGGTGCCGGTGCGGCAGGCCAGCCAGATGTAGTCGGCCTCGTGCGCGCCGGTGGTGAAGATCTTCTGCCCGTTGACGATCCAGTCGCCGGAGGCGTCGCGCACGGCGCTGGTGCGCAGCGCCGCCAGGTCGGTGCCCGCCTCGGGTTCGGAGTAGCCGATGGCGAAGTGGATGTCGCCGGTGAGGATGGCGGGCAGGAACTTCTGCTTCTGTTCCTCGGTACCGTACACCTGCAACGTCGGTCCGACGGTCAGCAGTGTCACCAGCGGCAGCGGCACGTCGGCGCGCACCGCCTCGTTGTAGAAGATCTGCTGTTCGACCGGGCCGAAGCCCTGCCCGCCGAACTCCTTCGGCCAGCCAACACCCAGCCAGCCGTCGCGGCCCATCCGGCGCACCACGGCGCGGTAGGCGTCGCCGTGGCGGTTGACCGCCATCTCGGCTTCTTCCTCCGGGGTCACCAGACCCGCGAAGTAGGAACGCAATTCGTCGCGCAGCGCGCGCTGCTCGGCGGTCAGATCGATGAACATCTTGCTCCTAGACGATCCAGGCGCAGCGATTCGCCGCCGAGCCAGCGGGCGAGGTCCTTGGCCTGTGAGTAGTAGCGGTGCATCGGATGGGTGATGTCGACGCCGAGGCCGCCGTGCAGGTGATGACACTTCTGCATGGCCGCGGGCAATTCCGCGGCCACCGTGTAGGCGAGCACGTCGAGGTCGTCGTCGACGCGCGCGCGGTGGTCCGCGTCGCCCTCCTCCTGCGCGAGCGCCCAGCTCGCGGAGACCGCGACCGCGTGCAGGGTGCGGGAGACGACATACAGATCGGCGACCTCCTGGGCCACCGCCTGGAACTCCGCCAACGGCCTGCCGAACTGGCGGCGGGTGCGCAGGTGCTCGGCGGTGAGCGTGAGCGCACCCTTCAGCAGCCCGTCGGCCACCGACCCGATCGCCGACACCGCGTAGCGGTGCAGGTCGGCCAGGTCGCCGGGCAGCAGCCGCTCCGCCGGGATCGCCACATCCGCCAGCCGTACCGTGCATTCCGGCAGACCACCGGAGGCGGGCGAGGCGGTGCGGGTCAGCCCCTCGGCGTCGCCGTCGACGAGGGCGATACCGGCGTCGGTCGGGATCAGCAGCCAGCGGGCCTCCTCGGCGTAGGGCACGGCGATCTTGTGCCCGCTGACCCGCACCACGGCGCCGTCGGCGACCGCGGTGGTCTTCGGCGAGGTGGTGAACGGGCGGCCGGGCTCGCTCAGCGCGGCGGTGAGCACCGCGCCCTTGCCGACTTCGGGGTAGACCACTTCGGCGACCGCGTCCGGCAGCACCGGTAGCAGCGGCAGCAACCCGAATCCGAGCGTCGGCAGGGCGGGCACGGCGACGGCATCGGTGGCGAGTTCGGTGAGCAGCACGGAGATCTCCGCCTGCCCCATCCCGTCACCGCCGAAGCGCTCCGGCAGCGCCAGCCCCAGCAGGCCGGTCTCGACGAGGCTCGGCCACAGCCCCATGTCGCGGGCGGGCTCGCGCTCGAGCAATCCGACGACGACCTCGGCGACGGCGTCCTGGCCCTCGTCCCTGGTGAAATCCACGGTGTTCTCCCAGTTGGCTTTCGATCAGCTGTCCGCGTCGCGGGGCAGCCCGAGGATCCGCTCGGCGGCGACGGTGAGCAGGATCTGCTCGGTGCCGCCCGCGATGGACAGGCACCGGGTGAGCAGGAACTCGGTGACCTCGGCGGTCTCCTGCGCACCGAGCGGCCCGGCGACCTCCACGGCGAACTCGGCCACCGCCTGCCGATGCCGCACCCCGACGAGTTTGCGCACGCTGCTCTGCGCGCCCGCGTCGCCACCGGCCAGCACGGTCAGCGCGGCGCGCTGTTCGAGCAGCAACCCGCCGATCGCGTCGGCGACGAATCCGCCGAGCCGGTCGGCGATCAGCTCCGCGCCGGGCCCGGTGGCGGGCAGCTTGGCGATCAACTCCTCGAGGGCGGGCCCGATCCCGTTGCCGCCCATGGCGATCCGTTCCGCGGAGAGGGTGGAGCGGGCGATCTTCCAGCCGTTGTTCAGCGCGCCGACCAGGCAGTCGTCGGGCACGAAGACGTCGTCGAGGAACACTTCGCTGAAGCGCGCCTCCCCGGTGATCTGCACCAGCGGACGAACCTCGAGGCCGGGACTCTTCATGTCGACCAGGAAGTAGCTGATGCCGCGGTGCTTGGGCGCCTCGGCGTCGGTGCGGGCCAGGCAGATCGCCCAGTTCGCGCGGTCGCCGAGCGAGGTCCACACCTTCTGTCCGCGCAGCCGCCAGCCACCGTCGACCCGGGTCGCGGTGGTGCGCAGCGCCGCCAGGTCGGATCCCGCCTCGGGCTCGCTGAACAGCTGGCACCACACCACCTCACCGTGCAGCGTCGGCCAGGCGAAGCGGTCGATCTGCTCCTGGGTGCCGTGTTGCAGCAGGGTCGGGATCGCCCAGCCGCCGATCGCGAGATCCGGGGCGGCCAGGCCGGCACGGCGCAGTTCCTCGGAGATCATCAGGCCGGTCATCGGATCGGCGCCGCGGCCGTAGGGCGGCGGCCAGTGCGGCATCACCAGGCCCGCGTCGACCAGCGCGGCGCGCTGTTGTTCGGCGGGCAGCGCGGCGATCGCGGCGACCTCACGGGCCAGGCCGGTCGCGGCGGCGCCGTCGACCTGCACGCCGTCGGCGGCCAGCACCCGATCGGCACCGGTGGTGCGGCGATGCCCGGCGCGGGTGAGTTCGGTGACCCGGGCGCGCCAGCGCGCCGACCCGCCGAGCAGCTGCCGCAGCGCGGTGGCCCGGCGCAGGTAGAAGTGCGCGTCGTGTTCCCAGGTGAAGCCGATGCCGCCGAGCACCTGGATGCAGTCCTTGGCGGTCTCCACCGCCGCGTCCAGGGCGATGGCGGCCGCGATGGCCGCGGCGATCGGCAGCTCGGCGCCGCCCTCGTCGACCGCGGCCGCGGCGTCCAGCGCGACGGCGCGGATCAGCTCGGTGCGGCACAGCATCCACGCGCAGATGTGCTTGACCGCCTGGAAGGAGCCGATCTTGCGGCCGAACTGCTCGCGCACCTTGGCGTAGTCGACCGCGGTCTCGAGACACCAGCCGGCCAGCCCGGCCAGTTCCGCGGCGGCCAGCACCACCAGCAGGTCCTCGACCCGGTGCGGTGCGGTGAACACCTGCCCGGCGGTGACCGGCGTCTCCGCGCAGTGCACGGCGGCCAGCGGCGTGCTCGGATCGGTGGGCCGCAGCGGTTCCACCCGCAGGCCCGGCGCGTCCGGCGGCAGCAGGCACCAGCGCGGGCCGTCGGCCGAGCGCACCGGCAGCAACACCGCGGTGCCCGGCGCGGCGCCGAGCACGAGGGGCCAGCTACCGCTGAGTGACCCGGTCTCGGCGAGCGCGGGTAAACTCTGTGCCGATTCGGGCGAAAAGCTCGTCTCGGCAACGCTGTCGAGAGTATCGAGGGTATCGAGCGCGACGCCGCAGGGCAGATCCTCGGCGAGCGCACCGGAGGTGACGAGGTTGGCCAACGCCGTGGTCAGCACCGGTCCGCCGACGAGATCGTGCGCAGCCTGTTCCAGGAGCACGGCCAGGTCGGCGACCGTCGCGCCCGCGCCACCCGCCTCCTCGGCGACCGCGACGCGGAAGACGCCGAGGTCGGCCAGCGCGGGCCAGTACCCACGCCAGAATCCCTCGGGTTCGGCTCGCATTGTTGCAATCGGGCGGACCGATCCGGCCCAGCCCCGCATCGACTCCTGAACGGCTTTATGCTCGTCAGTGGTGGCGATGGTCACACTCCATACCGCCTTTCCCGGCGTGACTCCCACACCTAGAACATGTTCTAATATCCCTGCCGGGCGGAAGTCAAGACAACGCCGTCCTCTCCTCGACCGCGCAGCCAGGCAGACGAAACGACGTTTCCGGAAAGGACTCTCATCGATGGCCAGTCCGTCCCGATCGCAGCCCGCCGCCGCGCGCCCCGCGACAGTCACCACCCTGAGCGAGGACGAGCTGAGCTCGGCGGCGCAGCGGGAGCGCCGCAAGCGCATCCTCGACGCCACCCTCGCGCTGGCGTCCAAGGGCGGGTACGACGCGGTGCAGATGCGCGCGGTGGCCGAGCGGGCCGACGTGGCCGTGGGAACCCTCTACCGGTACTTCCCGTCCAAGGTGCATCTGCTGGTGTCCGCGCTGGCCAGGGAGTTCGAGCAGTTCGAGAGCAAACGCAAGCCGCTGGCGGGCTCCACGCCGCGCGAGCGCATGCACCTGCTGCTCACCCAGATCACCCGGATGATGCAGCGCGACCCGCTGCTCACCGAAGCGATGACCCGGGCGTTCATGTTCGCCGACGCCTCCGCGGCCGCCGAGGTGGACCGGGTCGGCAAGGTGATGGACCGGGTCTTCGCCCGGGCGATGAACGACGGCGAGCCGGATGAGCGCCAGCTCGCCATCGCCCGCGTCATCAGCGACGTGTGGTTGTCGAATCTGGTGGCCTGGCTCACCCGCCGCGCCTCGGCCACCGACGTGAGCGACCGGCTGGAACTGACCGTCGATCTGCTGCTCGGCGACAAGGAGTGAGGCGGCGGGGCGTGATCGGCGCCTCGCTTCCCCGGTGCGCACAGTGCCCGTGAGCGGGTTACCGTGGTAGTCATGCCGCGGTGCCGTCGAGGGGGTTACCCGTCGGTTATCCGTGCGGCGACCGGACGAATCCGCGATGTGGGCTCGCGATCGTCCGCACGCCGACCGGCGCGCTGCGGTGCGGCAAATTCAACACAGTATTGTTTTGGCCGCCCCTGAATCATCCCCTCCGATCACTAGGTTGGATGCGTGAGCGCACAGGATCTGCCACAAGAACTTCGCCGTGCACTGTCGACGGTCGCGCGCGAGCCACGGCTGCTGGTCGCATCGGACTACGACGGGACGCTCGCGCCCATCGTCTCCGATCCGTCCAAGGCGTATCCCCACCGGGAGTCGGTGAGCGCGCTACGCGCCCTCGCCGGGCTGACCGGCACCACCGCGGCCGTGATCTCCGGCCGCGCCCTGCGTGATCTGGCGGCGCTCTCGCGCCTGCCCGTCGAGGTCCAGCTGATCGGCAGCCACGGCTCGGAGTTCGACGTCGGCTTCGTGCACGCCATCGACAACGACGCCAAGCAGTTGCTGCACGAGGTCCAGGCCGCGCTGACCCAGATCGCCGACGACAACCCCGGCGCCTCGGTGGAGACCAAGCCGGCCAGTGTCGCGCTGCACGTGCGCAACGCCGCCCCCGAGATCGGGCGCCGGGCGCTGGAATCGGTCCGCCAGGGTCCGGCGCGCTGGGTCGGGGTGCAGGTCACCGAGGGCAAGGCGGTCATCGAACTGGCCGTCATCCAGACCGACAAGGGCACCGCCCTGGACACCATCCGCCACCAGGAGGGCGCGACGGCGGCGGTGTTCTTCGGCGACGACGTGACCGACGAGAAGGCGTTCCGCGTGCTGTCGGGCCCCGATGTCGGCATCAAGGTGGGCGAGGGCGAGAGCCTGGCCAAGTACCGGGTGGACAGCACCGAGGCCGTCGCCTGCGCGCTGGCCTTCCTGCTCGAGGAACGCCGCACCTGGCTGGCCGGTGCGAGCGCACCGCGCATCGAGCGGCTGACCATGCTGGCCAGCCCGCGCTCGGTGGCGCTGCTCACCCCCGACGCCACCGTCACCTGGTTCTGCCACCCCGAACCGGACTCGGCCGCGGTGTTCGCCCATCTGCTGGGCGGGCCGCAGGCCGGGCACTTCGGCGTCGCGCCGGAACGGCCCGGCCTGCCGCTGTCGCAGCGCTACGTGGACGGCACCATGACCGTCGAAACGCGTTGGGCCAGTTTGCAGGTCACCGACTACCTGCCGCACGACGTGGCCCCCACCCGCACCGACCTGACCCGGGTGATCAGCGGCCACGCCAGGGCCGTGGTCACCTTCGCGCCCCGGCCGGAGTTCGGCCAGGTGCCGGTGAGCCTCGAGGCCGACCGGGACGGGCTCAAGGTGCTCGGCACCAACGACCCGATGGTGCTGCGTTCCCCCGGCGTGCAGTGGCGCATCGACAACGACGGCGTGCACGACGTCGCCACCGCCGTCGTCGACCCGGCGCAGGGCCCGGTGGTGCTCGAACTCCGCTGTGGCACACACGATCTGGACCCCGCATCGGCCAGCGAGACCGAGCGCAGGCGCGAGGCCGAGCGGTACTGGCGGGAGTGGGCGAACTCGCTGGAGCTGCCGCCGCTCAAGCCGGACCTGATGAAGCGTTCGGCGCTGACGCTGCGCGGGCTGGTGCACGCGCCGTCCGGCTCGATCCTCGCGGCGGCCACCACCTCGCTGCCCGAGGACATCGGCGGAGTGCGCAACTGGGACTACCGCTACTGCTGGCTGCGCGACGCGGCGCTCACCGCGCAGTCGCTGGTCACCCTGGGTTCGCTGACCGAGGCCGAGCAGTTCCTCGGCTGGGTGCACCGGGTGCTGGAGACGCTGCCCGGCCCCGAGCGCCTGCACCCGCTCTACACCATCTACGGCGAGACGCTGCCGCCCGAGGCCGTGATCGACCAGCTGCCCGGATACGCGGGCTCGCGGCCGGTGCGCGTCGGCAACGCGGCGAACATGCAGGTGCAGCTGGACGTCTTCGGCCCGATCGTCGACCTGATCTCGACGCTGGCGCACGCGCGCGAGCGCAAGGGCATCACCGAGCCCGCCAAGGCACTGCCGGATGCCGATTGGGAACTGGTGCACGCCATGGTGGCCGCGGTGCAGCGCCGCTGGACCGAGCCCGACCACGGCATCTGGGAGATCCGCGGGAACCCCCGTCACCACGTGTACTCCAAGGTGATGGGCTGGCTGACGGTCGACCGCGCGCTGACGCTGGCGCAGAAGTTCGACCGGCCGGTGGACCCGGAGTGGGTGAGCCTGCGCGAGACCATCGCCGAGGAGGTCAAGTCCAAGGGCTGGAACGACGAGGTCCAGTCGTTCACCGCCGCCTACGACGGCACCGATCTGGACGCGGCCACCCTGCACATCGGCCTGAGCGGGCTGATCGACCCGTCCGACCCGCGCTTCGCGGCCACCGTGGTGGCCACCGAGGCCGAGTTGCGCAGTGGCTCGACGGTGTACCGCTACCACCACGACGACGGCCTGCCCGGCGGCGAGGGCGGCTTACACCTGTGCGCGGCCTGGCTGGTCGAGGCGTACCTGCTGATCGGCAAGCGCTCCGACGCCGAGGCGCTGTTCGCCCAGCTGGTCGACGTGGCGGGCCCGACCGGCCTGCTCAGCGAGGAGTACGACCCGGTGGCCGAGCGCTCGCTGGGCAACCACCCGCAGGCCTACAGCCACCTGGGCCTGCTGCGCTGCGCCCAGCTGCTCTCCCAGCCGGTGCAGGTGCTGGTCTGACCCGATTCCGGCGACGGCCCCGCGACCGACCGCGGGGCCGTCGTCGTGTCACCGGCCACAACATCGCCGGCCGAGGCCGGTGATATCGCACAGGTGCGCTACTCTTTAATGGAAATCGTTTCCGTTTCAAGTAGTGTGGAGTCCCGTCGTGAGGAACAGAATCACCCGGTTCGCCGGCATCGCCCTTGGCGCGGTCACCATCGCCGCCGCGACGGCCTGCTCCGGCGGCTCCGACGGCGGCGACCGGATCACCGTGGTGGCCTCCACCAACGTCTGGGGTGACATCGCCGCGGCCGTGGCCGGGCCCGATGCCGAGGTGAGTTCGCTGATCTCCGACCCCGCCGCCGACCCGCACTCCTACGAGGTGACCGCCGTCCAGGCGGCCGAACTGTCCGACGCCGACCTGATCGTCTACAACGGCGGACACTACGACGAGTTCATCGACAAGGCCATCGGTGGCAAGAACAAGCGCACCGTGAACGCCGTGGAGATCGCGGGCGGCGGCGGCGCGGACGAGCACGGTCACGACCACGGCGCCGAGGGCGACGCCCAGGCCGCCCCGGCCGACGGCCACGATCACGGCAACCACGAGCACGACGCGCACGAGCACGACAACGAGCACGTCTGGTACGACACCCACGTCGCGGGCGAGGTGGCCGAGCGGATCGCCGATTCGCTGGGCGAACTGGACCCCGACCACCGGCAGGCCTACGCCGACCGGGCCGCCGCCTTCACCGCGCGCCTGGCCGGAATCGACGCCGTCGTCGACCGGATCGCCGCCGAGCACCCGAACCAGCCGGTGGTGCAGACCGAGCCGCTGGCGCAGTACCTGGTGCTGGCCGCCAAGGCCGACGACCGCACGCCGCACGAGTTCCAGGAGGCCATCGAGCAGGGCACCGATCCCTCGCCGGCCGCCGTCGCCGCGGTGCACGACCTGATCACCACCAAGCAGGTGCGCGCGCTGATCTACAACGTGCAGACCGAGGACAAGATCACCAAGGACATCCGCGCCCTCGCCGACACCGCGGGCATCGCGGTGGTCGAGGTGACCGAAACCCTGCCCGAGGGCCTGGATTACATTCAGTGGCAGACCCGCAACGCCGAGGCACTCGCCACCGCACTCGCCTGAGACATGCCCCGGACCCGTCCACTTCGCCCCCAGGGAGCAGCGCTGACCGAGCCGATCGAACGGGCCACGCCGCCCGACGCCGCCGCACCCGCCGCCGTCACCCCGGACGCGCGGCGCGAGTCCGCCGTGCCCGCGGTCCGGCTGCGCGCGGCGCGGCTGTCCTTCGGCGAGCGCACCCTGTGGGACGGCCTCGACCTGGACATCCGGCCCGGCGAATTCGTCGCGGTGCTCGGCCCGAACGGCTCGGGCAAGACCTCGTTGCTCAAGGTGCTGCTCGGCCAGCTCCAGCTGACCGAGGGGACCGCCGAGGTGGTCGGCAAGCCGGCCAGGGCGGGCAACGCCGACATCGGCTACATCCCGCAGCAGCGCACCATCGACGCCGGAGTCCAGCTGCGCGGGGTGGATCTGGTCGGCCTCGGTGTGGACGGGCACCGCTGGGGCCTCGGCCTGCGCGGGCGCGCCGAGCGCAACCGCAAGGTGGCCGCCGCCGTCGCCGCGGTGGGCGCGCAGCACTACGCCGACGCGCCGCTCGAGACCATGTCCGGTGGCGAACAGCAGCGGCTGCGGGTGGCGCAGGCCCTCGTCGGTGATCCCGAGGTGCTGCTGTGCGACGAACCGCTGCTCAGCCTGGACCTGGCCAATCAACGGCTGGTCGCCGAACTGATCGACAAGCGCAGGCGCAGCCACGACACCGCCGTCCTGTTCGTCACCCACGAGATCAACCCGATCCTGCCGTTGGTGGACCGGGTGCTGTATCTGGTGGACGGGCGATTCCGCATCGGCACCCCCGCCGAGGTGATGACCTCCGAGGTGCTCTCCGAGCTGTACCGCACCGAGGTCGACGTGCTGCGGGTGCGCGGGCGGCTGGTCGTGGTCGGCACCGGCGACACCCTCGACGCCCTCGGCTCGGCCGGGGCCGAACACTGTCACGCCGAGCCGAGCCACAGCGGGGTCAACGCCTGATGGACAAACTGGCCGACGTACTCGGCAAGATGTTCGACCTGTCCACCACCGCCGACCTGCTCTCCTACGACTTCGTGCAGCAGGCGGTGCTCGCGGCCGCGCTGCTCGGCCTGCTCGCCGGTGCGATCGGTCCGCTGATCATCAGCAGGCAGATGTCCTTCGCCGTGCACGGCACCAGTGAACTGTCGCTGACCGGCGCGGCGGCCGCGCTGCTCGCGGGCATCGGCGTGGGCATCGGCGCGATCGCCGGGTCGGTGGTGGCGGCGGTGCTGTTCGGCCTGCTCGGCACCCGCGCCCGCGAGCGCGATTCGGTGATCGCGGTGGTGCTCTCGTTCGGTCTCGGCCTGTCGGTGCTGTTCCTGTGGCTCGGGCCCGAACGTGCCGGATCGAAGTTCTCGCTGCTCACCGGTCAGGTGGTGGCCGTCGGCTACAGCGGCCTCGCGCTGCTGATCACCTGCACCGTGCTGGTGCTGGCGGTGCTGGCGGCGATCTACCGGCCACTGCTGTTCGCCAGCGCCGACCCCGAGGTGGCCGTCGCGCGCGGCGTGCCGGTGCGCGCGCTGGCGGTGGTGTTCGCGGTGCTGCTCGGCGTGACCGCCGCCTTCGGCGTGCAGATCGTCGGGGCGCTGCTGGTGCTGGCACTGCTCATCACCCCCGCCGCGGCGGCCGCGCAGGTGACCGCGAATCCGGTGCGGGCCACCGTGCTGGCGATCGTGTTCGCCGAGCTGGCGGCCGTGGGCGGCATCCTGCTGTCGCTGGCGCCGGGCGTGCCGGTGTCGACGTTCGTCACCGCCATCTCGTTCGCCATCTACCTGCTCTGCCGCCTCATCGGCGCACGTCGCCGCAGGTCCGTGGCGGTACGCTGATCGTCGGCAACTTTTGAGGGCAGCCGACCTCAGTCGGGTGCGCGCGGTTTCGTATGCTCGATCCGACCGCCCACCGAACGAATGGTTGCCACCGTGATCGACTTCTCGATTCCCGCCGACCTCGCCGCCGAGCGCGACCGCGTCCGCCGATTCGTCATCGACAAGATCGTCCCGTTCGAGCGCGACCCGCGCCTGACCGCGCACGGCCCGACCGACGAGCTGCGCCAGGAACTGGTGGAACTGGCCCGCGCGGAGAAGCTGCTCACCGTGCAGGCGCCCGAGGAGTTCGGTGGCCGCGGCCTCAGCCACGTCGAACAGGCGGTCATCTACGAGGCGGCGGGCTGGTCCACCCTCGGCCCGGTCGCGATGAACTGTGCCGCCCCCGACGAGGGCAACATGTACCTGCTCGGCAAGATCGCCGACCGCGACCAGATCGACCGCTACCTCATGCCGGTGATCAACGGGCACCAGCGCTCGGTCTTCGCCATGACCGAACCCGAAGGCGCGGGCTCCGATCCCGGCCAGCTGTCCACCGAGGCGGTGTTCGACGGCGAGAACTTCGTCGTCAACGGGCGCAAGTGGCTCATCACCGGCGCCGACGGAGCCAAGACCTGGATCATCATGGCGCGCCTCGCGCCCAATCCGCACCTGCCCGAAGGGCCGACCCTGTTCCTCACCGACGGCGACCAGCCCGGCATCGTCATCGAGCGGACCATGAACACGATGGACCGCAACTACGTCGCCGGCCACGGCGTGGTGCGCTTCGACAACCTCACCCTGCCCAGGTCGGCCCTGCTCGGCGAGGCCGGACAGGCGCTGCGGTACGCCCAGCTGCGGCTGGCCCCGGCCCGGCTCACCCACTGCATGCGCTGGCTCGGCGCGGCCGAGCGCGCGCAGAGCATCGCCGTGCAGCACGCCAGGACCCGTACCGCGTTCGGCAAGACCATCGGCGAGCACCAGGGTGTGTCGTTCATGCTGGCCGACAACGAGATCGCCCTGCACCAGTGCCGGTTGACCATCTGGCACGCGTGCTGGCTGATGGACCAGGGCGAGAAGGCCCGCCACGAGAGCTCGATGGCGAAGTCCTATGTCTCCGAGGAGCTGTTCAAGGTCGCCGACCGGTGCGTGCAGGTGCTCGGCGGCATCGGCATCAGCGACGAGACGGTGGTCGAGATGATCTTCCGTGACATGCGCGCATTCCGGCTGTACGACGGCCCGACCGAGGTCCACAAGTACGCGATCGGCCGCAAAATCCTCCGCTGATTTCGGCTACCATCCCCCCATGAGTTCGGAACTGCTCGTCGATGTCTCCGCGGGCATCGCCGTCCTCACCCTCAATCGCCCCGCCCAGCAGAACGCCTTCACCCCCACGATGGCGGCCGAGCTGGGCGCGGCCCTGGCCCGCTGCGACGCCGAGGACGCGATCCGGGCCGTGGTCATCACCGGCACGCCGCCGGCGTTCTGCGCCGGTGCCGATCTGTCCCACCGCGTCGGCGAGGTCAGCGCGACCATCGAGCCCGCGCCCTGGCGGGTGCGCAAGCCGGTGATCGCGGCGGTCAACGGGCACGCGGTCGGCCTCGGGCTGGCGCTGGCCCTGCAGTGCGACCTGCGGTACCTGGCCCGCGACGCGGTGTACGGACTCAACCAGGTGCGCCGCGGCGTGCTCGCCGACGGCTACGCGCACTGGACGCTGCCGCGCCTGGCCGGCATGGCCAACGCCGCCGACATCATGCTCACCGGCCGCACCTTCGACGGCGAGGAGGCCAAGGCGATGGGCCTGGCGAACGCCTGCCTGGCCGGCGGCGAAGTGCTGCCGACGGCGCTGTCGGTGGCACACGATCTGGCCAACGGCTCCGCGCCGCTACCGGTCGCGCTGTCCAAGCGCCTGCTCTGGGAGAGCCTCGGCATGACGCCGGGCATGGTGGGCAGGCTCGAGTCGGAACTGAACGCCCACGTGGCCAAGAGCGTCGACGGCGGCGAGGCGATGGCGGCCTTCCGCGACCGCCGCCAGCCGAACTGGACCGGCAGCATCAGCACCGAATGGCCCACCTGGGACGAGAATTCGGAGCCGGACCGCCCCAGCCTCGACTGACCGCCTCGGCACCCGGCAGCGCACCCGAGGCACCCGCTCAGGCGTTGCCGCCGAGCACCACCAGCAGGAACAGCACCGCCATGATGATCATCAGCACGGTGCCGACGACGCCGAGGATGTAGCCGACCATCACCTGCACACGGCCGCCGATCGCGCCGCCGGACGCCTCGATCTGGTCGAGTGCCCGCTTGCCCAGCGCCCACGCCACCGGGCCGAGGACACCGCAGCAGAGGATGCTCGCCGCACCGAGAAACAACACCGCCGTGGCGTGTGGATGCTCGATCGGCGTGCCGATGGGCTGATTGGGTATCACCACCAGCCGAATTCTACGGGGCCCGAGCGCATCCGCGCGTCTTTTACCGCCGCACCGGGTCACCCGGGCGTTTCGCGCACGGCCGCGGACGGCGACCGTAAGCGCTTGCGGCGCAGTGGCGTTCGGTCAGCGGCGACGCTGGCGGGTGATCTCGGAGAGCACCACACCCGCCGCGACCGAGGCGTTCAGCGATTCGACCGGCCCCGCCATCGGAATGCTCAACACCGAGTCGCAGGTCTCGCGCACCAGCCGCGACAGGCCCTTGCCCTCCGAACCGACCACGATCACGGTCGGATCGGTACCGTCGAATTCGTCGAGCGAGGTGTCGCCGCCCGCGTCCAGGCCGACGATCTGCATCCCCTGGTTGGCCCAATCCTTGAGCGTGCGCGTCAGATTCGTCGCGCGCGCGACCGGCAGCCTGGCCGCCGCGCCCGCGCTGGTGCGCCAGGCCACCGCGGTGACGCTGGCGCTGCGGCGCTGCGGAATCAGCACGCCGTGACCGCCGAACGCGGCCACCGAGCGGATCACCGCGCCGAGATTGCGCGGATCGGAGATGTTGTCCAGCGCGACGAGCAGCGCGGGCTCGGCCGAGGAGCGCGCCCGCTCGGCCAGATCGTCGGGGTGGGCGTAGCGGTACGGCGGCACCTGCAACGCCAAGCCCTGGTGCAGACCGTTGGAGCTCATCCGGTCCAGGTCGGTGCGCAGCACCTCGAGAATCGAGATGCCGGTGTCGGCGGCCAGTTTCACGCTCTCGGTGAGCCGCTCGTCGTTCTCGGTGCCGACGGCCACGTACAGCGCGGTCGCGGGCACCCCCGCGCGCAGGCACTCCACCACGGGATTGCGGCCGAGCACCAACTCCGGGCCGTCGTCGTTCTTGCGGCCGGCCGGACGCCCCGCCGCACCACGCGGGCCGGCCTTCGCCGCGGCCTTCGCCTTGGCGGCGGCCCGCTTGGCCGCCGGATGCTTGGTGCGCATCTCCGCGGGCGGTGTGGCGCCGCGGCCCTCCAGTCCGCGCCTGCGCTTGCCGCCGGAGCCGACGACCTGCCCCTTCTTGGTGCCGCTCTTGCGCACGGCGCCGCGTCGTTGCGAATTCCCTGCCATCAGTTCGCCTTTCCGCGCGCGGTGCGCAGCGACCACTCGGGGCCGTTCGGGGTGTCGGTGACGTCGATGCCCGCGGCGTGCAGCCGGTCGCGCACCGCGTCGGCGGTGGCCCAGTCCTTGTCGGCGCGCGCCTGCTGGCGTCGGTCCAGCTCGGCGCGGACCAGCACGTCGAGCGCCGTCTGGGCGACCGAATCGTCCTGCTTGTCGTCCCACTGCGGGTCGAACGGGCACACGCCGAGAATGCCGAGCATGGCGCGGACCTGACCGCCCAGCTCGCGCGCGGTGTCGACGGCGCCCGCCTCCAGCGCCTTGTTGCCCTCGGTCACCAGGCGGAACACCTCGGCCAGCGCGCGCGGCACCGCGAGATCGTCGTCCATCGCCTCGGCGAACGCGTCGGTCCATTTGCCCACCGGGATCTCCCCCACCCGCTCGGCGGTGCGGTGCAGGAACGCCTCGATGCGCTGGTACCCCGCCACCGCGTCGTCGAGCGCCTTGTCGGAGTATTCCAGCATCGAGCGGTAGTGCGCGCTGCCGAGATAGAAGCGCAGCTCCACCGCGCGCACCTTGGTGAGCATGTTCGGCACCGAGAGCACGTTGCCCAGCGACTTGGACATCTTCTCCCCGCCCATCGTCACCCAGCCGTTGTGCAGCCAGTAGCGGGCGAAGCCGTCACCGGCCGCCTTGGACTGGGCGATCTCGTTCTCGTGGTGCGGGAACACCAGATCCATACCGCCGCAATGGATGTCGAACTCGGCGCCGAGGTAGAACTCGGCCATCGCCGAGCACTCCAGATGCCAGCCGGGGCGACCGGGGCCCCACGGGGACGGCCAGCTCGGCTCACCGGGCTTGGCGGCCTTCCACAACGTGAAGTCCCGCGGGTCGCGCTTGCCCTCGCCCGCGCTCTCGCCCTGGTGTACGTCGTCGAGCTTGTGGCCGGACAGGGCGCCGTACTCGGGGTAGCTCTGCACGTCGAAGTAGACGTTGCCGGCCGAGGCGTAGGCGTGCCCGCGCTCGATCAGCCGCCGCATCAGCTCGACCATCTGGGTGATGTGCCCGGTGGCCCGCGGCTCGGCCGAGGGCGGCTGCACACCCAGCAGCCGGTAGGCGCGATCGAAGGCACGCTCGTAGGTGGCCGCCCACTCCCACCACGGGCGGCCCGCCTCGGCGGCCTTGTTCAGGATCTTGTCGTCGATGTCGGTGACGTTGCGGATGAACCAGACGTCGTAGTCGTGCGCCTGCAGCCAGCGGCGCAGCACGTCGAAGGCCACTCCGGAGCGCACGTGACCGATGTGCGGCTCGCCCTGCACGGTGGCGCCACAGAGGTACACCGAAGCGCGGCCGGGAACCAGCGGCGCGAATTCGCGCATGGTTCGGCTTTCGGTGTCAAAGAGGCGCAGTGTCACGGGGGCGATCCTAGTCGGTCGTAGCAGGGCGTTCGTGTCGCGGCTCGACGGAACGCGGCCGCGGTGCTATACGCGCGGCCGCAGCAGCGCGGTGGCGACCGCGGCGATGCCCTCGCCGCGGCCGGTGAGGCCGAGTCCGTCGGTGGTCGTGCCGGACACCGAGACGGGCGCGTCGAGCAGGTCACCGAGCACCCGCTGGGCTTCGGCGCGGCGCGGTCCGATCTTCGGCCGGTTGCCGATCACCTGCACGGCGGCGTTGACGACCTCGAAGCCCGCTTCGCCGAGCAACCGCCTGACCTCGGTGAGCATGGCCGCGCCGGAGACGTTGGCCCATTCCGGACGGCCGGTGCCGAACACCGCGCCCACGTCGCCCAGCCCGGCCGCCGAGAGCAGCGCGTCGCACAGCGCGTGCGCCGCCACGTCACCGTCGGAATGCCCGGAACAGCCGTCCTCGCCCTCGAAGAGCAGCCCGGCCATCCAGCACGGACGGCCCGGCTCGATGGGGTGCACGTCGCTGCCGATTCCCACTCGCATGCCGACGACGTTCTCACACCGTCGACGGGGCGCCGAGCGGGGGCGGCGCGAGTTCGGTCACAGCGCGGCGCGGCGGTCGAGCAGCGTTTCGGCCAGCCGCAGATCCAGCGGCGTGGTGATCTTGAAGGCGAGCGGATCACCGGCGACGGTGTGCACCGGCTCGCCGAGCCGCTCGACCAGGCCCGCGTCGTCGGTGGCCGGTACGTCGGCCGCGTACGCCGCGCGCAGCAGATCGGCGGTGAAGCCCTGCGGAGTCTGGACGGCGCGCAGCGCGGCGCGGTCGGGCGTGCCGGTGACGACGCCCGCGGCGTCGACGGACTTCACGGTGTCGACCACCGGGAGGGCGGGCACCACCGCGCGACGACCCGCGCGGAGTTCGCCGACGATTCGCCCGATCAGCGCGGGCGGGGTGAGCGCCCGAGCGGCGTCGTGCACCAGGAAATATCCGGCATCCGGAGCGGCGGCGAGTCCGGCGCGAACCGAATCGGTCCGCTCGGCACCGCCGACCACGACCCGCACGACCTCCGAGGGCGGCAGCAGGGCGACTGCGCTCTCGACCCATTCGGCGGGCACCATCACGATGATGCGGTCGACCACCCCGGCGGCCAGCAGGCCGTCGACAGCGAGTCGAACCATGGGTGTGCCGCCGACCGGGACGAACGCTTTGGGAGATTGCTCACCCAGGCGCACGCCACGACCGGCGGCAGGAACCAACGCAACGACGGAACCGTCGTTGTCGGCGTCGTTCACGGTCAGGAAGCCGCTGCGAGGACCTCGTCGAGCAGCGTCTCGGCCTTGCCGTCGTCGGTGCCCTCGGCGAGCGCCAGCTCACCGACCAGGATCTGCCGGGCCTTGGCCAGCATCCGCTTCTCACCGGCGGACAGGCCGCGGTCCTGCTCCCGGCGCCACAGGTCGCGCACGACCTCGGCCACCTTGTTCACATCGCCGGAGGCGAGCTTCTCCAGGTTGGCCTTGTAGCGGCGGGACCAGTTGGTCGGCTCCTCGGTGTGCGGCGCACGTAGCACCTGGAAGACTCGATCGAGACCCTCCTGGCCCACGACATCGCGCACGCCGACGTATTCGGCGTTCTCCGCGGGTACGCGTACGGTCAGGTCGCCCTGGGCGACCTTGAGGACCAGGTATTCCTTTTGCTCACCCTTGATGGTGCGAGTCTCGATTGCTTCGATCAGCGCCGCTCCGTGGTGGGGGTAAACGACGGTGTCTCCGACCTTAAAAATCATGTGTCCCGTGCCCCTTTCGATGTTCACAGTTTAACATGCGACTCGATAACGGCGCGATCAACTGTGCAGGTCAGGGCCACAACGAGGGCACCGCCGGGGTTGACAGAACAGCCGGGGTGTGCATCACGTTGTGCCAGAACGAGTTATCGACGGGCATCACCTGCGGCTGCCCGGAACGGGTGTCGTGGCGGTCACGTGGCAAACCCCCGCGCAACCCGTCAACCGTTATGCAACGGATGCCGACGCGCCCGTGTCGACGACCCCGTAACCAGCGCGCGCGAGTCGACTACTACGCTGCCTAGTTACTACTCTCCGTAGCGGAGTGTGCCCGGTCGACATGGAGGACAAGCCGTGACTGCCCTGAACTCACGTCTGATGGTGACGGTGGCCGCATTCGCCGCCGGCGCCGCGCTCGCGCTGTCCGGCTGCAGCGCGGGTCAGATCTCGCAGACCGCGAATCAGGCTTCGGCGATCAACGGCAACTTTGCCGACGTCGAGGAGATCTCGCTGCGCAACGTGCACATCGTGTTCCCCGGCGAGGGCTATACCAACACCCAGGGCGGCAAGGCGCTGCTCGCGCTGTCGGTGGTGAACAACAGCGAGACCACCGCCGACGAGCTGACCAGCATCACCACCGACCTCGGCCAGGTCGAGATCACCCCGCCCGCCGGCAAGTCGCGCTTCGAGATCGGCCCGCAGCAGATCGTCGTCGCGGCCCCCGCGCAGACCGGCGCGTCCGCCGCGGGCGAGCACGGCGACGGCCACGGTTCCGCGACCACCTCCCCCGCCCCGACCACCACGGCACAGCCCGCCGCGGACCAGGACGAGGCCGAGCACGCCCTCATCGAGATCACCGGGCTCACCAAGGACATCACCCCCGGCCTCGCCTACACCGTCTCGTTCAACTTCAAGGAGAACGGCACCGTGCAGGTCCAGGTGCCCGTCGACGCGGGCACCGAGGCCGAGCGGCACGAGTCGCCGCTGTCCGGCCCGGCGCCGGAGGGCCACGGCGGCGGCCACTGAGGCGCCCCACCGCCACCCCGATCCAGACCGAAAGGCTGTCGCACCCGGTGCGGCAGCCTTTCTCGTTCTGTCGGCCCGGCTGCGTATCGTGCCGGTGTGGCAAAGACCAAGGCGATCTTCCGGTGCTCGGCCTGCTCGCACGAAGTGGCCAAATGGGTGGGCAAGTGCCCGGACTGCGGCGCCTGGGGCACGGTGGACGAGGTGGCGGTCTCGGCCACGGCGCCGGGTGCGCCCGGTCGGCGCGCGATGCTGCCGAGCACCGCGGCCGCACCGATCTCCGCGATCGATTCGCAGGTCACCAAGGCCCGCCCCACCGGAGTGTCGGAACTGGACCGGGTGCTCGGCGGCGGGGTGGTGGCCGGATCGGTGGTGCTGCTCTCCGGTGAACCCGGGGTGGGCAAGTCCACCCTGCTGCTCGAGGTCGCCCACCAGTGGGCGCGCCGGCCCGGGGAGAAGGCGCTCTACGTCACCGCCGAGGAGTCGGCCGGGCAGGTCCGGCTGCGCGCCGACCGCACCGGCGCCGTGCACGAGCAGGTCTTCCTCGCCGCGGAGTCGGACCTGTCCATCGTGCTCGGCCACGTCGAGCAGGTGCGGCCGACGCTGCTGGTGGTGGACTCGGTGCAGACCATGCTCGCGCCCGAGGCGGAGGGCGTCATCGGCGGTGTCACCCAGGTCCGGGCGGTGACCGCGGCACTCACCTCGCTGGCCAAGGCCAGCGGCATCGCGGTGCTGCTGGTCGGTCACGTCACCAAGGACGGCAACGTGGCCGGGCCCCGCACCCTCGAGCACCTGGTGGACGTGGTGCTCCAGTTCGAGGGCGACAAGAACTCCACGCTGCGCATGGTGCGCGGCATCAAGAACCGCTTCGGCAGCGCCGACGAGGTGGGCTGCTTCGAACTGCACGAGGACGGCATCGCCTGCGTGGACGACCCGTCCGGGCTGTTCCTGCACCACCGCACCGACCCGGTGCCGGGCACCGCGGTCACCGTGGCCATGGACGGCAAGCGGCCGCTGGTCGGCGAGGTGCAGGGGCTGACGGTGAAGACCGAGATCCCGGCACCGCGCCGCGCGGTCAGCGGCCTGGACTACAACCGGGTCGCGATGGTGCTCGCGGTGCTGCAGAGCCGCGGCCGGGTGTTCCTCGGCAAGCACGACGTGTACGCCGCCACCGTCGGCGGCATGCGGCTGGCCGAACCCGCCGCCGACCTGGCCATCGCACTGGCCATCGCCAGCGCGGAATGCGATACCGCGCTGCCCGCCGGCTGGGTGATCCTCGGCGAGGTCGGCCTGGCGGGCGAGGTGCGCAAGGTGACCGGTGTGGCGCGGCGGCTGGCCGAGGCCGAGCGGCTCGGTTTCACCACCGCGCTGGTGCCGCCCGGCTCGGAGCGGTTGAAGGGCGCGACCATTCGCGTCCACGAGGTCGGGGACGTGCGTTCGGCGTTGCGCATCAGCGGATTACGCGGACGCAAGTCCGGCGGTGACTGATTCCGCGCCGATCAGGCGATACCCGTCAGGCGATGTTGAACGGCTCGGCGGCGCTGCGCACCGAGCCCAGTTGCGCCACAACGGAATAGGCCCCCGGCGGGACCGGGACGCGCTCGCCCGCGCAGTTGGGCTGCGAAGTGGAGCCGGACCAGGTGACCTGGAAGGCCGCCTGTTCGCCGCGATCGAGGGTGCGCACGTCGGGATGGCCGTCGGGGTAGCAGTCGGTGCTGGCCCAGAGCCTGCGGGTGCCGTCGAGGGTCTGGACGAAGACCTGCTGGGCGGCGGAGCCGACGTCCCGCGCGCACGGCTCGGCGGAGATGTTGGTGATCACGATGCCGAAGACCGGCTGTTCCCCCACCCGGTAGGTCGGCTGCGCGACGGTCACCTTCACCGCCAGCGACTGGTCCGGGCACTGGTTGGCCACCGGCGCCTCGGCGGTCGTGCTCGCCCCGGAGGACTTGGGCGCGCTCGGATCGGCGCTGCCGGACGGTTTGGTGGTCTCGGTGGCCCGGTCGGCCGAGGAGGTCGAGGTGGTCGTGGCGGCCGCCGCGTCACCCGGCGAGTCACCGCCGCGCGCCACCATCAGCACGAGCCAAATCACCAGCGCGAGCACCACGACGAGGATCCCGACGGCGAAAACGCGACGACGCCAGTAGATCTCCGGTGGCAGCGGTCCAGTCGGTTCCAGCACGATTCAAACTTACGGCCACCGCGGGGTGCGTTGGTTCAGGACCTCGGCGTGTCGGCCCCGCAGGGGGCCGCGCGCCGAGGTCGACGCCCACCGCACGCTGGAGTTATGTCGGCTGTGTCTGGTTCAGACGACTTCACCGATGTTGCCGACGACACGCTCCAGCTGCACCTTGCCCTCGGCCAGCTTGTAGGTCACGCACGCGATGGCGAGCTGGCCGGACTCGACCTTCTCGGAGATGATCATCGAACGCTGCATGAGCAGCTTGCTCGTCTCCACCACGTGTCGCGCTTCCATCTCGTCCACGCTGGACAGCCCTTCGCGGCGGCCGACCAGGATGGACGGGGCGACCCGCTCGACGACGCTGCGGATGAACCCGCCGGGCACCTCGCCGCCGTCGAGGGCGTCGATGGTGGCCTTGACGGCGCCGCAGCTGTCGTGGCCGAGCACCACGATCAACGGCACGTCGAGCACCGCCACGCCGTACTCGATGGAGCCGAGGACCGAGCTGTCGATGACGTGGCCCGCGGTGCGGACCACGAACATGTCGCCGAGGCCCTGGTCGAAGATCAGTTCGGCGGCCACGCGGGAGTCACCGCAACCGAACAGGATCGCGGAAGGATGTTGCCCGGCGACGAGCTTGGCTCGGTCCGCGGCGCCCTGGCTAGGATGCAGCAGGTTGCCACTGACGAATCGCTCATTTCCCTCGCGGAGGGACTTCCAGGCGCTGATCGGGTTGGAGCGAGGCATATCAACCATTGTGCACACGAGCATCATTACCAGCGAGTCGGTCCCGTTACGGGCGGGCGAAGAGGACCTGGCGTGGTGGCGGCGGAGACGGTGAGGACAGTGCGGAGCGGGGCGGATCGACAGGTGGGCGCGCAGGTGGCCGACGGCGGCGGAATCGACCACGACGCGCTGCTGGACTGGTACGCCGCAGCGGCCCGCGACCTGCCGTGGCGGCGCCCCGGCGTGACCGCGTGGCAGATCCTGATGAGCGAGATCATGCTCCAGCAGACGCCGGTCGCCCGGGTGCAGCCGATCTGGCTGGAGTGGGTGCGGCGCTGGCCGGTGCCCTCGGCGATGGCGGCCTCCTCCCAGGCCGAGGTGCTGCGCGCCTGGGGCAAGCTGGGCTATCCGCGCAGGGCGCTGCGGCTGCACGAATGCGCCGGGGTGCTCGCCGCCGAGCACGGCGACGAGGTGCCCGCCGACGTGGACGTCCTGCTCGGACTGCCCGGCATCGGCGCCTACACCGCCCGCGCGGTGGCCTGCTTCGCCTACGGCATGCGGGTGCCGGTGGTGGACACCAACGTCCGGCGGGTGGTGGCCCGTGCGGTGCACGGCCGCGCCGAGGCGGGCAATCCGTCCGCGCGGGATCTCGCCGAGACCGAGGCGCTGCTGCCCGCGCAGGTCGAACCGGCCGCCCGCTTCTCGGCGGCGCTGATGGAGCTCGGCGCCACCGTGTGCACCGCCCGCAACCCGGATTGCGGCCGCTGCCCGCTACCGCACTGCGCATGGGTGAGCGCGGGGCGCCCCGCCTCGGAGGTGGTGCGGCGCACGCAGAAGTACGAGGGCACCGATCGGCAGGCGCGCGGCCGGCTGCTGGACGTGTTGCGCGCGGCCAGCGGCCCGGTGGAGCGGGTGCGCCTGGACCTGGCCTGGACCCGCGACCCCGGCCAGCGCGACCGTGCGCTGGACTCGCTGCTGGTGGACGGCCTGATCGAGCAGACCGCCGACGGCCTGTTCGCCCTGGCGGGCGAAGGCGAACGTTGAACCGGAGCTAGGGCGCGCCGAGCACCCGGTCGAGGAACCTCGCCACCTCCACGCGGTAACGCCGCGGCTGTTCGTCGTGCACCAGATGCCCGGCGCCGGCGACCCGCACGTACTCCGCGTGCGGATTGACCGCCGCCATCTCGCGCATCTGACCGGGCGGGGTGATGGTGTGCTCGCCCTCGATGAGCAGCGCGGGCACCCGCACGGCCCGCCACTCGGCCCAGAACGAGCGCCCGCCCCACTCCTCGGAGATGTCGCGGAAGGTGGCCACCGAGCCGTGCAGCCGGTACCCCTGCGGGCCGTGTTCGAAGGAGTTGAGGAAGTAGCGCCCGGCCACCGGGCCGAAGTACGACAGCACCGCGTCGGCATCGGGGAACGGCTGCGGCCAGGACTCGATCATCGCGGCCCAGTCGGCGGCGGTGCGGCCGGTGAAATCCGGGGCGATGTCCTCGACCACCAGCGCCCGCACCCGCTCGGGGTGGTGCGCGGCGAACACCCAGCCGTGCAGCCCGCCCATCGAATGCCCGATCACCGCCATGGGCTCGCCGATCCCGGCGGTGGCCTCGGCCAGGTCGGCGACGAACGCCTCGGTGGTGAGTTCCGGTGGCGCGGGGCGGCCGTGGCCTGCGGCGTCGAAGGTGTAGACGTGGCCGTGGCCGCGCAACCAGTCCAGGTGTCCGGCCCAGGTGCGCGCGCTGCCCATCAGTCCGTGCAGCAACAGGATCGGGGCGCCTGCGCCGCCTTCGTCGTACAACATCGCCTCGATTGTGCACCGGCGACCGACGTATTGTCGGGACATGGCAGTTGTGAAGATCAACGCGATCGAGGTCCCCGAGGGCGCCGGACCGGAGCTGGAGAAGCGGTTCGCCCACCGCGCGCACGCCGTGGAGAACTCCCCCGGCTTCCTCGGCTTCCAGTTGCTGCGGCCGGTCGCGGGTGACAACCGCTACTTCGTGGTGACCCAGTGGGACTCCGAGGAGTCGTTCGCGGCCTGGCGCGACGGCCCGGCGCGGGCCGCGCACGCCGGCAGCGGCGAGCAGAAGCCGGTCGCCACCGGCGCCTCGCTGCTCGAGTTCGAGGTCGTGCTCGACGTGCCCGCCAAGGCCGGCGCCGCGGAATGAGCTGATCACCTCGGCCGCACCGTATTGACGCCGCATGCGTCGCGGTGCCATTGTGCGAGGTGACCGAGCGAGGGTGACGCGGTAATCCCGGTGGAATTCCGGAGCGGTCGCGCCACTGTAGAGCCAGACACCGGCACCCTCGCACCACCGCCGACGGGACGCTGAATCCCGAGGAGGACACCCATGGCCATCGCGCATTCCCCCGCCACCAGGTCGACCGATTCGGTCGCCACCGTGCTCGTCACGGTCGGTGTCGTTCTGCTCGCACTGCTCACGCTCTACCTGGTCGGCTTCGATCAGGGCGCCGTCTCGCGCGGCGGGATGTTCCTGCACGAGCTGATGCACGACGGACGTCACCTGCTGGGTGTGCCGTGCCACTGACCGGATCACTGAAGACCCTGCTGCTGCGTGGCCTGCTGGCCGGTCTGATCGCCGGTCTACTGGCGGCCACCGTGGGACATTTCGTGGGCGAGCCGAAGGTCGAGGCGGCCATCGCCTTGGAAGAGGCCCTGGCCGCGACGCCGGAAGAGGCCCCGGTGGAGGCGGCGCATTCACACGAGGGCGCGGCTGCCCATTCGCACGGTGACGACGAGGCGTTGGTCAGCCGTACCGGGCAGAAATTCGGCCAGTTCCTCGCGCTCGGGCTCACCGGGCTGGCGCTGGGCGCGATGTTCGCCGCGGCGGCTCATCACGCCCGCCGCTGGACCGCACTGTCCGGGCCCGCGCTCGCACTGGTGCTGGCGGCGGGCGGCTGGGCGGCCGTGGTGGCGGTGCCGTTCTTCAAGTACCCGGCCAATCCGCCCGCGGTGGGCGACCCCGACACCATCGATCACCGCACACTGTTGTGGTTCGCGGTGGTGCTGCTCGGCATCGCCGCGGTGGGTGCGGGCGGGTTCGTTCACCGGCTGCTCGCCGGACACCCGGCGACGCTTCGGCTGATCGCGGGCGTGCTCGCGTTCGTCGCGGTCACCGCGGTCGGGTATGTGGCGTTGCCCGGCGTGGACGAGGTGCCCGCGGGATTCCCGCCCAGCCTGCTCTGGCAGTTCCGGGTCTCCTCGCTGGCGGTGTCGGCCACGCTGTGGACCGCGCTCGGACTCGGCTTCGCCGCGCTCACCGAACGCGCGGCCCGGTCGCGGGAACTCGTCGCCGCCTGAGCGCACGACACGGGAAAGGGCGGTGCGGTCTCGGGACCGCACCGCCCTTTCTCGTCGGCACCGTTCTTCTCGTCGGCACCGCTCTTCTCGTCGGCAGGGCGCTTTCTCGGCGCGGCCGGAGCTCAGGCGAGGGCGGCGTCCAGGCTGATGGAGTCGACACCGGCCAGCGCCTTCGACACCGGGCAGCCCGCCTTGGCGGCCTCGGCCGCCGCCTGGAACCCGTCGGCGTCCAGACCCTGCACGCGGCCACGCACGGTCAGCTGGATGCCGGTGATGCGGAAGCCGCCCGCCGGGTCGGGGCCGAGCGTGACGTCGGCGGTCACGTCCAGGCTCTCCGGGGTGCCGCCCGCATTGGCGATCTGCGCCGACAACGCCATCGCGTAGCAGGAGGAGTGCGCGGCGGCGATCAGCTCCTCCGGGCTGGTGGTGCCGTCGGCGGAACGCTTCGGGAACGACACGTCGTACTTGCCGACGCCGGAGCTGGCCAGCTCCACCTGACCGGAACCGTCCTGCAGACCACCTGTCCATGCGGTGCGCGCGGTACGTGTTGGCATCATTGTCCTTTCACGATGTGAGCCGTACTACTCCTGCACGATCGAACCTACCCGCGCGCCGCGTTCCGCGCGCCCGTTCCCCGGTCCCGTCAGGCGCGATTCGATTCGCCGGAGATCCGCTCGTCGAGCTGCTCGAGCATCCGCGGCCACACCTGCTGGTGCAGGTCGCGCACGGCCGCACTGGCGAAGCCTGCGTGCGCGAGCCGCAACCGGATGCCGCGCGGCTGCTTCACCAGCTCCACCCGCACCACCGTCTCGGCGCCCTCGGTGGCGGCGGTGACCCAGGTGAACTCCACCTCGCGGTCGGGGGTCAGCCGCAGGAACCGGCCGTAGTGCGGGTTGCGCTTGCCCTCGAACTCGGTCTCGAAATAGAACGGCTCGCCGACCTCTGGCCGCATCCGCACCGAGTCCGGCGCCGCGAGCCAGATGTCGAAGCCGCGGGTGAGCGCCGCGTAGAGCAGCGACGCGGGTGCCGTCATCACCCGCTCCACGGACAGCTCGTGCGGGCGTGCGGACAGATCGGGAAGGCGAGTGGACTGGTCGACCATGCCCGGACCTTACCCGGGAAAATCGTCGCATGACCGGAGCCGCAGCGGCACGGCCGAATAGGCTGCAGGGGTGACACCGCCAGGCATAGCGAATCGGGACTCGATCGTGCGCGACTGCGCCATCGCCTTGATCGTCGCGATGATCCAGGTCGCGGGTGGGCGTGCGGCGAATGTGGGGCAGACCGGGGTCCGTTCGCTGGATGTGCTCGGCTGCGTGTTGCTGCTGGCCGGCCCGATCGCCCTGGTTTTCCGGCAGGTGGAACCGCTGCCGGTGTTGGTGCTGGCGCTGGCCGCGTGCGGGATCTACCTGGCCCTGGACTACGGCTACGGTCCGGTGTTCCTCGCGCCCGCGGTCGCCTTCCTCACCGCCGCGGTGAGCGGATCACGCTGGTGGACTTATCCTTTCGTGCCCGCGAGCTTCGTGATATTCGTCTGGCCGGTGCCCGCCCTGCTCGGGCGCGGGCCCGGCGTGGCGGTGGTGTGCGCCGCGGCGGGGTGGCTGGTGGTGCTGGTGGCCGCGGCCGAGGCGGTGCGGGTGCGGCGGGCGATGGCGCGGTTGCGGGAGGAGCGCTTCGACGCGGCCCGGCGGGCCGAGGCCGCGCAGCGCGAGCGGTTCGCCTGTGAGGAGCGGCTCACCGCCGCCCGTGAACTGCACGACGTGCTGGCACACAGCCTTTCGCTCATCAACGTGCAGTCCTCGGTGGCGCTGGAGCTGTTCGAACGCAAGCCGATGCAGGCCCGCTCCGCGCTGGCGGCGATCAAGAAGGCCAGCAAGGATTCGCTCGACGAGGTGCACGCGCTGTTGCCGACCATCCGGCGCGGCCCGTTCGCCGGGCCACTCGCCGACGACAAGACCGCCGATCCGGACCGGCCGCGGCGGCCGGGCAAGCGCGGCGGCGTGAGCGGCAGACTCGGCCTGCCGGTGGACCGCACCCGGCACGACCGCGAGCCCCGCCGCGACCCGCGCCGGACCCCCGCCGAACCGGCGCCCGCCCCACGCGCCCCCGAGCCCGGTCTCGCCGACCTGGACGCGCTCGTCCAGCGCGCCCGCGCGACCGGGCTCACGGTGCAGATCAAGGTCGTCGGGGATCCGGTCGAGCTGCCCGAGGCCATCGATGCCGCCGCCGCGGGGATCGTGCAGGAATCGCTGACCAACGTCATCCGGCACGCCGTCGGCGCCACCGCCACCGTGACCGTCCGCTACACCGCCGAATCGGTCGACATCACCGTCGACAACGGCAGGCCCGCCGGACCGCAGACCCGGTCACCGGGAGCGGGGAACGGCATCATCGGCATGCGGGAACGGGCGCACGCACTCGGTGGCGCGCTGACGGCGGGTCCGCGGCCGAGCGGCGGCTACCGGGTCGCCGCCAGGCTGCCGGTGCGGGTCGCGCCGACGCCGCCGACCGCCGCCGGGAACGGCGGCGGCGCACCCGACCCCTCCGGCGCGGACCGGCCGGTCGAGCGCGTCGCATCGTCGCCGGAGCCCGAGGCGCCCGGTGGGAACGGGCACCCGTTGGAGACGGACAACTCGCCGCTCCCCGCCGAGGCGCGCGCACCGGAGTCCTGACCCGGCAACGACATTCGCACCCGATCGACATTCGCACCCGATCGCCGGGTGCTCGCCCGGCCGCCACCGGACGAGCACGGCCCCGGGTCAGGCCAGGTCCCGCCGGCGCATCAGCCACACCGTCGCGCCCGCGAACAACAGGGCGTAGACCGCCAGCAACACAAGGGATTCGCCGCGGGAGAGGATGTCGAGCACGCCGGGCGTGGCGGGCCCGTCGACGGTGCGCAGGGTGCCCGCCAGCGAACCGGCGGCGGTGCCGGGCAACCGGTCGGTGAGCGCCCGCAGCGGACCGAGAATGCCCGCGGTGCCGCGCAGCAGGTTCTCCACCACCAGCACCCACACCAGGCCGAGGCCGGTGGCCAGTGCCGGGCCACGCGCGACCGCGCCCAGGAAGGCGCCCGCCAGCGTCCACATTCCCAGAATGGCGGTGCCGTAGGCGATTCCGGAGAGGATGCGGCCGGCGTCGGGTAGCGCGAGCGACTGGGATTCCGCCGCGGCGATCAGGGCCGCGGTGCCGGTGTCGATCACGAACACCGCCACGACCAGCGCCACCGTCACCAGTGCGAGCGCGACCAGCGCCGAACCAGCCACCGTCACGCGCGAGGGCCCCTGGGTGAACACGGTTTTCCAGGTGCCCCAGCCGTAGCCGCTGCCCACCGCCAGCGCGCCGAGGATGAGCATCAGCGCACCGCCGAACATCGCCATGCCCTGGGTGAAGACCTCGGGCACCGCGGCGGGCAACATCTGTTGGAGCAGCACCTCTTTCGGCTGCGCGTCGGCCATCGCGCTCTGTTCGCCGGACCGGTAGGCCAGATAGTTGAACAGGTAGGCGAACACCAGATTCAGCACCACCCAGGTGCCGAGCACGATCCAGAACACCGGCCAGCGGCCCAGCCTGGCCAGCTCCGCCCGTACCGCGGTCGTCAGCTCGTTCATCGCAGCGCCCCTTCCGTTCCGGTGATCTCGAAGAACACTTCCTCCAACGACTTCTCGTCGACACGCAGCTCCAGCAGATCCGCCCCCGCCGCGACCACGGCACGCGCCACGTCGGGCGCCGCGTCGGCCGGTGCGTCGATGCGGATGCCCTCGCCCGCCCGCCGCACCGTCCCGGCGATCCCGCGCACCGCCGACAGTGCCGTCTCCCACGGCTCGGCACGCACGAACAGTGCTGCGCCGCCGCGCAGTTCGGCCACCGTCGACTCGGTGACCAGGCGCCCGTTCGCGATGACGCCGACCCGGTCGCAGATCTCCTGGACCTCGCTGAGCAGATGGCTCGACAGCAGCACGGTGTGCCCCTCGCCGGCGAGCCCGGCGATCAGCGCGCGCATCTCGGCCATCCCGGCCGGGTCGAGCCCGTTGGTCGGCTCGTCCAGGATCAGCAGGTCCGGGCGACCGAGCAGGGCTGCACCGACGCCGAGCCGCTGCTTCATCCCGAGCGAATAGGTGCGGAAGCGATCGCCTCCGCGGGCGGTGAGGCCGACGCGGTCCAGCGCCTCGTCGACCTCGGCCCGGCCCAGACCGCGATAGCGCGCGAGCACCCGCAGGTTCTCCCGGCCGGACAGGTAGGGATAGAAACCCGGACCTTCGATGAGCACGCCGATCCGGCGCAGCACTGCCGGATCGCCGGGCACCCCGCCGAGCACGGTCGCGGTACCCGCGCTCGGCCGGATCAGCCCGGCCAGCATGCGCAACGTGGTGGTCTTGCCCGCCCCGTTCGGGCCGAGGAATCCGTAGACCTCCCCGGCGGCCACGCGCATGCCCACGTCGTCGACGGCGGTGTGTTCGCCGTAGCGTTTGGTCAGCCCCGAGGTGACCACGATGGAATTCGTCATGCTGTTCAGCCTCGGCCGCGCGTGGTCACGGCACATCCGTCCACCGGCGACCCTCGAACTACGCGCCGCGACGGACGCCGACGGCCCGGCGCGCGCCTAGGCTGCGAAGGATGAGCACGGCGGCGATCACACGCATCGGCAGGGACTGGGGGCTCGCGCTGGTCGTCGCCGTCGCCCAGGTCGGCCTGAGCCGCCCGGCGAACCTGAACCAGACCGGCGTGCGCGCTCTCGACCTGCTCGGCTACCTGCTGCTCGTGGCCGGTCCGATCGCGCTGGTGTTCCGGCGACGCGCGCCGTTGCCGGTGCTCGCGGTGACGCTGGCCGCCTGCGCCGGCTACCTGCTCGGCGGCTACGGCTACGGGCCGGTGTTCCTCGCGCTGGTGGTCGCCTTCCTGACCGCCGCGACCCGCGGCTCCCGCTGGTGGACCTATCCGCTGCTGCCGATCGGCTATCTCGCGTTCGTGTGGCCGCTGCCCGTCCTGCTCGGCGAGACGGTGAACGGCTGGCAGCTGGTGGGGATCGGGGCGTGGCTGGCGGTGCTCGGCAGCATCGCCGAGGGAGTACGGCAGCGGCGCGCCGCCGTCGAGGCGCGGGCGCAACGCGCCGAAGCCGCCCGCCGGGACGCCGAGGCGCAGCGCGGGCGGCGGGCCAGCGAGGAGCGGCTGAGCATCGCCCGCGAACTGCACGATGTGCTCGCGCACAGCCTGTCGCTCATCAATGTGCAGTCCTCGGTGGCGTTGGCGCTGTTCGACGCCGAGCCCGAGCAGGCCCGCTCCGCGCTGGCGGCGATCAAGACCGCCAGCAAGGACTCCCTGGCCGAGGTACACACCCTGCTCGAGACCATCCGCGCGGGTGCACCGCTCGGCCCGCCCGAACCCGCGCCGGGCATCGGCGATCCCGACGCGCTGGTGCGGCCCGCCCGCGACGCCGGGCTCGCCGTGCGGGTCACGGTGCGGGGCGAGCCGCGGCCGTTGCCCAGCGTCATCGATGTGGCGGCGGCGCGGATCGTGCGCGAGGCGCTCACCAACGTGGTCCGGCACGCGCCGGGCGCCGCGGCGCAGGTGTGCGTCCGCTACGGCCCGGCGTCGGTGGAGATCACCGTCGACAACACCCGGCCGCTGCGGACGGCGGCCCGGTCCGGTGGCGGCAGTGGCATCGCGGGAATGCGGGAGCGGGCGCATGCGCTCGGTGGGACGGTGACGGCGGGCCCGCGGCCCGACGGCGGCTTCCGCGTCGCGGCCCTGCTACCCGTCGCGCCCCGCGAGACAGCCGCTGCCACCGGCGAATCCGCGCACCCGGAACGGGAGGGACGATGAGCATCCGAGTACTGGTCGCCGACGATCAGGCCCTGGTGCGCGGCGGCTTCGTCGCGCTGCTCGCGGCGCAGCAGGGCATCGAGGTGGTGGGCGAGGCCGACGACGGCGAGCAGGCCGTCCGGCTGACCCGCGAGTTGCGCCCGGACGTGGTGCTGATGGACATCCGCATGCCGGTGCTCGACGGGCTCGCCGCCACCAGGACCATCGCCGCCGACCCCGCGCTCACCGATGTGCGCGTCGTCGTCCTCACCACCTTCGAACTCGACGAATACGTCTTCGAGGCGATGCGCGCCGGTGCCACGGGCTTCCTGGTCAAACACACCGAACCGGCCGATCTGGTGCGCGCGGTCCGGGTGGTGGCCGCCGGTGACGCGCTGCTCTCCCCCGGCGTCACGCGCCGCCTCATCACCGAGTTCGCCGCCCACGCCAAACAACCCCCGCCCACCGCCCTCGCCGAACTCACCGACCGCGAACGCGAGGTGATGGCGCTGGTCGCCGAGGGCCTCACCAACGCCGAGATCGGCGCCCGCCTCTACCTGAGCCCGGCCACCGCCCGCACCCACGTCAGCCGCATCCTCACCAAACTCGGCGCCCGCGACCGCACCCAACTCGTCGTCCTCGCCTACGAATCCGGCCTCGTCCGCCCGGGCTGGAGTTAGCACGTTGGCGACGCAGCCCGAAGTTGCGTGCGCACACTCATATAAAATTGTGTATAATCACTGTGTGAGGGGGGAACCGACAAGAAAACCAGCTGTCAGGAAACCAGTTGTCTTCATCGGCCGCGCACTCGACGAGATCCGCGACTTTCCATCAGCGGCGCGGCAGGACGCTGGGCATCAGATCGATCTCGTCCAGTGCGGGGAGACCCCGCGAGGATCGAAGCCGATGCCTTCGGTCGGCAAGGGTGTTCGTGAGATTCGTATCGCCGAAGACGACGGCTGGTTCAGGGTCTTCTACGTCGCCGACCTCGGTGACGTCGTGTACATCCTGCATGGTTTCCAGAAGAAGTCGAACCAGACTCCGAGACGAGCTGTCGAGACCGGCATCAATCGGTACCGGCTGGCCGTCGCGGAGTCGCAGCAGAGGGTACAGCGATGAAGGAACACCAGGAACAGCAGGAATTCGCCTCGGTCTTCGATGCCCTCGCCGATACGCCGGCGGAGTCGGAGAACCTCAAGGTGCGGTCGCAGCTGATGCGGGCGATCCGTGATCGAATCGATGAATTCGGCTGGTCACAGCGGGTGGCCGCGACGAACCTCGGAGTGACGCAGCCGCGTATCTCCGACCTGAAGAACGGGAAGATGAGCCGCTTCTCGGTGGACACGCTCGTCAACCTGGCGGCCAAGGTCGGGCTGACGGTCGAGGTGCGGATCGTCGATACCCGCACCGTCGACGCTCCCGCCTGACCCTCCGCGAACGGCCACGAACGGCCGAGGCCCGCTCCCAGGGGGAGCGGGCCTCGGGGTTCGGGGCGATTACTCGCCGGCGGCGGCTTCGGAGGGGCCTTCGGCGGCGCCGGTGAGGACGACCTCGGGCTTCTCCTCGGTGGGGGCCTTGGTCAGCTTCGCCTTGCCGGTGAAGGTGAACTTGGCGTCCTCGCCGGAGCCTTCGCCGTCCCAGCCCTCGACATCGACCAGGATGGTCTGGCCGGGGCCGATCTCGCCGAAGAGGATCTTCTCCGACAGCTGGTCCTCGATCTCGCGCTGGATGGTGCGGCGCAGCGGCCGGGCACCGAGCACGGGGTCGAAGCCACGCTTGGCGAGCAGGTTCTTGGCGGTCGGGGTGAGCTCGATCGCCATGTCCTTGTTCTTCAGCTGCGTGGCGACGCGGCCGATCATCAGGTCCACCATCTCGACGATCTGCTCGTTGGTGAGCTGGTGGAAGACGATCACGTCGTCGATGCGGTTGAGGAACTCGGGCCGGAAGTGCTTCTTCAGCTCGTCGTTGACCTTGAGCTTCATCCGCTCGTAGTTCGAGCCCTCGTTGTTCGACTGCGAGAAGCCGAGGCCGACCGCCTTCGAGATGTCCTGCGTGCCGAGGTTCGAGGTGAAGATCAGCACCGTGTTCTTGAAGTCGACCGTGCGGCCCTGGCCGTCGGTGAGGCGGCCGTCCTCGAGGACCTGCAACAGGGTGTTGTAGATCTCCTGGTGGGCCTTCTCGATCTCGTCGAACAGCACGACCGAGAACGGCTTGCGGCGCACCTTCTCGGTGAGCTGGCCGCCCTCCTCGTAGCCGACGTAGCCCGGAGGGGCACCGAACAGCCGCGAGGCGGTGAAGCGGTCGTGGAACTCGCCCATGTCGATCTGGATGAGCGCGTCGTCGTCGCCGAACAGGAAGTTCGCCAGCGCCTTGGACAGCTCGGTCTTACCGACACCGGACGGGCCGGCGAAGATGAACGAGCCGGACGGACGCTTCGGATCCTTCAGGCCGGCGCGGGTGCGGCGGATGGCCTTGGACACGGCCTTGACCGCATCCTCCTGGCCGATGATCCGCTTGTGCAGCTCGTCCTCCATGCGGAGCAGACGGGTGGTCTCCTCCTCGGTGAGCTTGAACACCGGGATACCGGTCCAGTTGGCCAGCACCTCGGCGATCTGCTCGTCGTCGACCTCGGCCACGACGTCCAGGTCACCGGAGCGCCACTGCTTCTCCCGCTCGGCGCGCTTGGCGACGAGCTGCTTCTCCTTGTCGCGCAGGCGCGCGGCCTTCTCGAAGTCCTGCGCGTCGATCGCGGACTCCTTCTCCCGGCGCGCGTCGGCGATCTTGTCGTCGAACTCGCGCAGGTCCGGCGGCGCGGTCATCCGGCGGATGCGCATGCGCGCGCCCGCCTCGTCGATCAGGTCGATCGCCTTGTCCGGCAGGAACCGGTCGTTGATGTACCGGTCGGCCAGGGTGGCGGCGGCGACCAGCGCGCCGTCGGTGATGGACACCCGGTGGTGCGCCTCGTAGCGGTCGCGCAGGCCCTTGAGGATGTTGATGGTGTGCTCGACGGTCGGCTCGCCCACCTGCACCGGCTGGAAGCGGCGCTCCAGGGCGGCGTCCTTCTCGATGTACTTGCGGTACTCGTCGAGGGTGGTGGCGCCGATGGTCTGCAGCTCGCCGCGGGCCAGCTTCGGCTTGAGGATGGAGGCGGCGTCGATCGCGCCCTCGGCGGCACCGGCACCGACCAGCGTGTGCAGCTCGTCGATGAACAGGATGATGTCGCCGCGGGTGTTGATCTCCTTGAGCACCTTCTTCAGGCGCTCTTCGAAATCACCGCGGTAGCGGCTGCCCGCGACCAGCGAACCGAGGTCGAGGGTGTAGAGCTGCTTGTCCTTGAGGGTCTCGGGCACCTCGCCGTTGACGATGGCCTGCGCCAGGCCCTCGACGACGGCGGTCTTGCCGACGCCGGGCTCGCCGATCAGCACCGGGTTGTTCTTGGTGCGGCGGCTGAGCACCTGCATGACCCGCTCGATCTCCTTCGAGCGGCCGATCACCGGGTCGAGCTTGCCCTCGAGCGCGGCCTGGGTGAGGTTGCGGCCGAACTGGTCGAGCACCAGCGAGGTGGACGGGGTGCCCGTCTCGCCACGCGCGCCCGACTCCACCGGCTCCTTGCCCTGGTAGCCCGACAGCAGCTGGATGACCTGCTGACGAACCCGGTTCAGGTCGGCGCCGAGCTTGACCAGCACCTGGGCCGCCACGCCCTCGCCCTCGCGGATGAGGCCGAGCAGGATGTGCTCGGTGCCGATGTAGTTGTGGCCGAGCTGCAGCGCCTCGCGCAGGCTCAGCTCCAGCACCTTCTTGGCGCGCGGGGTGAAGGGGATGTGCCCGGACGGGGCCTGCTGGCCCTGACCGATGATCTCCTCGACCTGGCTGCGCACACCCTCGAGCGAAATGCCGAGGGACTCCAGCGACTTGGCCGCGACACCTTCACCCTCATGGATCAGGCCAAGCAGGATGTGCTCGGTGCCGATGTAGTTGTGGTTGAGCATCCGGGCCTCTTCTTGGGCCAGGACAACGACGCGCCTCGCGCGGTCGGTGAACCTCTCGAACATCGCTCCCTCACTCTCCTGCTCAGACCTTCAGTGGCATCCGACGCTTCAGTGCTGTCGCCAACCTGTCGGTCGTCAGCCTGCCATGAAGCCCGGGGGTTGTGGTCCCCGCCATCCACTCTAGTTGGCGGGGGTTCCGGCCGCCTGCGGTCCACCCTATTGGGGACCGGCGACAACACGGTCATTCACTCATAACGTGGCCGTTCCGGGATTCGTTTCCGCTCTCGTTTTGCCTAGAGCGAACAGCCACCCGGCCGAGCCCGCGACCGCCCGTCGCGCCCGTGACCCGGGCGCCGGCGACGGGTACCTGCCCGCCTACAACCCCGGCCGGCGGGGGTTTGTTCCCGCCGGCCGGGATCGTGCCAGTCGTACCCGGGTGATCCCGGCGCGAAACGAGCGGGCTCACACCCCCGCGGACACCGCGCCGGCCGTATGGGTCACCGGCGCCGCCTCGGCGCGCGCGGCACCGGCGCTGACCAGCGCACCGCACAGCACCAGGAAGGCCAGCGTGTGCAGGACCGCGCGCCCGATGTTGTAGCGCACCCAGGCCGCCTCGAAACCCGCCCGCACCGCCGCCGGATCGACGATCACCGCCGGGTCGCCCGCGGCGGCCAGCCGCTCGTTGAGCGGGACGTTCAACCCGGCGGTCACCGCGAACGCGGCGATGTCGAGCACCAGCGCGACCAGGATCCACACCAGGGTCGTGCGCTGCGCGCCGCCCAGGTGCAGCGCCGCCGCCAGCACCGTGCACGCGACCGTGCCCACGAAGGGGGCCAGGAACCACGGATTGAGGATCGCGACGTTGACCTTCTGCATCACCTCGACGATCGTGCGATCGTCGGTGCCCGCCAGCGCGGGCATCACCGAGATCGCGTAGGCGTAGAAGACGCCCGCGATCAGACCTGTCGTCAGCACCGCCGCCACCAGCGCGGCGATTCTCAGCGCGACCATGCCGTTTCTCCTGCCTCGACGATCCCGGAACCTCGGCGTCCGGGGATGCCTCGAGTCAACCGGGAGCGGCGGCGGGCCGACATCGCCGAGACGCTCGCGTGCCTACGCGATCGTCCAGCCGGCCGGAGCGGGTCAGCGCCCGGAAGCGGCAGCGCAGCGTCACCACGAAGGGCGCCCCGCTACGGCATGATCGGCAGTGCTCACAGGTCGCGGTCGGAGATGATGCCGCTCTGCATCGCCAGCGCGGCCAGCCGCACCCGCTTCTGGTTCTGCGGCAGGTTCTCCACCCCGAACTTGGCGAACAGGGCGCGCAGATGTGTCTTGATGGCGTCGACGCTGAGGAACAATTCGTCGGCGATCTGCTGGTTGGAGGCGGGCGTCGCGAAACCCGCCCCGTTCTTGTACGGCCTGCACAGCGCGACGAGGACCGCGCGCTGGGTCTCGGTGAGCGAACGCAGGGTCGGGATCGAGCCGGTCGCCACCCGGGTGATGTCCTCGGCGGGCGTGCCGAACTCGTGGAAGGAGACCAGCGAGCTGCCCACCCGGATCCGGTCGCCCGGTTGCAGCCGGTGCCTGCCGACGAGCCGTTCGCCGTTGACGAAGGTGCCGTTGCGGGACAGCCCGTCGTCGACGATGGTCCAGTGCGCGCCCAGGTACTCGACCGCGGCGTGCAGGCGCGAGACCTCGGCGTCCCAGCTCAGGGAGAGGTCGGCCTGCGGGGAGCGGCCGATGGTGATGCGCTGGCGCTCCGGTGTCAGCTCGAACTCCTGCTGACGACCCGCGTCATCGGTGTACCGCAACAATGATCCGACGAATCCAGTCACCGCGCCGATACCTCATCTCTCCAATACCGCCGGTGACGACCATCGCACAGATCCGGCCGTGTCGCCCACCCCGGCCGGACGCCGGGAGCGTCCGATCATCGGCGATATATACCGAAGTCCTATCACAAAGATGCTGCCGCCCGGGCGTCGCACGATTCGCCCGGGCGGCAGTCGAAAATCGGAACTAGCCCTTAGCGGCCTTGTTGTACGCCTCGGTGATGTCGGCGGAGATGCGGCCCCGGGCGGAGACCTTGTGGCCATTACGGCGAGCCCACTCGCGAATTGCGGCGCTTTGTTCGCGATCGATCGAAACCCGGCTCTTCGGGGTGGCGGAGGCGCCGGTGGTGGCGGCCTTCGCGCGACGACGTCCACTCACCCGGCGAGCATTGGAAACCCACTGCTCCAGCCCGTCACGCAGCTTCGCTGCATTCGCCGCCGACAGGTCGATCTCGTACGACACACCGTCGATCGCAAACTCGATGGTCTCGTCCGCGATGGACTCACCGTCGACATCGTCGATCAGGCTAACGGTGACCTTCTTTGCCATGAGATGAACGTCCTCTCGAAATCGTGCGACCCGCGACTAGGCCGATTACCCGAGGTAAGAATACCGTGAAGTCGAAAAATTCCAAGACGAGACCGGAACAGCCCGCGGCCGGTCAGCGAGCGACCGGACGCACAATTGGGAACAGTATCGTTTCCCGGATTCCCAAACCGGTGAGCGCCATCAACAAGCGATCGATTCCCATACCGGTTCCGGTGGTCGGCGGCATGCCGTGCTCCATCGCGGCGAGGAAGTCCTCGTCCAGGACCATTGCCTCGTCGTCACCCTGGGCCGCGAGTCTGGCCTGATCGACGAACCGCTCGCGCTGGATCACCGGGTCGACCAGTTCGGAATAACCGGTGGCCAGCTCGAAGCCGCGCACATACAGATCCCACTTCTCGGTCACGCCGGGCTTGCTGCGATGTTGCCGGGTGAGCGGAGAGGTCTCCACCGGGAAGTCGCGAACGAAAGTCGGGGCATACAGCTTGTCGCCGTACTGGTGTTCCCAGAGTTCTTCGACCAGTTTGCCGTGGCCGTACCCCTTCTCCTCCGGAATTTCCAGCCCGACACGCGCTGCGATGGCACGCAATTCCTCGACCGTGGTTTCCGGAGTCACCGGCTCGCCGAGGGCGTCCGACAGCGACGGATACATCTCCACGGTCGCCCACTCGCCGCGAAGATCGTATTCGGTGCCGTCGGCCAGGGTCACCACCTGGGTGCCCAAAGCCTCCTGTGCCACCTCCTGGATCAATTCCCGGATCATCGTGGCGGAGTCGTCGTAGGTGCCGTACGCCTCATAGGTTTCCAGCATCGCGAACTCCGGCGAATGGGTGGAGTCGGCACCCTCGTTGCGGAAGTTCCGGTTGATCTCGAAGACCTTCTCCAGTCCGCCCACCACACAGCGCTTCAGGAACAACTCCGGCGCGATGCGCAGGTAGAGGTCCATGTCGAGGGCGTTGGAATGGGTGACGAACGGGCGCGCGGCCGCACCACCGTGCAGCGTCTGCAGCATCGGCGTCTCGACCTCGAGGAATCCGCGGCGCTCCAGCGCGTTGCGCAGGGCACGCACGACGGCCACCCGGGTCCTGGCCATCTGCCTGGCCTCCGGGCGCACGATGAGGTCCACGTAGCGCTGACGGACCCGGGACTCCTCGTTCATCTCCTTGTGCGCCACCGGCAACGGCCGCAGCGATTTCGCCGCCATCGACCAGGAATCGGCCATAACGCTCAATTCGCCGGTGCGCGAAGCGATCACCTCGCCGTGCACGAACACGAAGTCGCCCAGGTCGACATCGGCTTTCCAGGCGGCCAGCGCGTCCGCGCCGACCCCGTTGAGGCTGATCATCGCCTGCAGCTTGGTGCCGTCACCCTCCTGCAGGGTGGCAAAGCACAGTTTGCCGGTGTTGCGCAGGAAGATGACGCGGCCCGCGACGCCGACCTGCTGACCGGTCTGCGTGTCCGGCGCCAGGTCCGGGTGGGCGGCGCGGATCTCGGCCAGGCTGTGCGTGCGCGGCACGACCACCGGGTAGGCCTCGGTCCCCGCCTCGAGCAACCGCTCGCGCTTCTCCCGGCGAATCCGCATCTGCTCCGGGACGTCGTCGACGTCCTGGGCTGGTCGGCTGGATTGCCCCGCAGGAGCCGAACCCGCGGAGCGACCGGACGAAGGCGTGTTCGGGGTGCTCACATCCGGTAACCCTAGCGAGGAGGAATTACAGGGCGGCGAGCGAGGCCACTTCCCGGGCGAAGTGCGGGGTCCGGCTGGCGACGGTGAGCAGTCCGGCGGCCTTCAGCGCCTGGTAACCCCCGACCAGATCGGTGGCCCGGTGCAGGCCGAGCTGCTGCAGCGAGGCCGCGGCCAGGCTGGAGGTGTAGCCCTCCGAGCAGACCACGATCCACTCCACATCGTGATCGGTGGCCAGTGCCAGCCGCGCGGAACTGCTCGGATCGAGCCGCCATTCGAGCACATTGCGCTCGATCACCAGGGCGCCGGGCAACGTGCCCTCCCGGTCGCGCTGGGCCTGCGGACGGATGTCGACCAGCAGGGCGCCGCGGGCGAGGGCCTCGGGCAGTTCCCAGGCGTAGATCCGGCGCAGGCCGGCACGGGCCAGCTCGAGCATCCGGTCGATGGTCAGATGGCTCATCAGATGTCACCTTCGGGCTCGTCGGTGAGAACGGTGCGGGTGCGGCGCAGCGTGCCCTGACCGGTGATCTCGTAGTACGACATGGCGGTCAACGGGGGTGAATAGGCGTGCACGCTGAGGGTGGGTTCGGCGGTGACCGGCTCGATCGCGGCGGGGGCGCGCATCACCTCGTGCACCCAGCCGATCGGGAACGCGGCCTGATCGCCCGCCGACAGCGTGCGGGCGCGCAATTCCGTTCCGGTCCACCGTAATTCGGAGAGGGCGCCGCTGAGCACGGTCAGCGCGCCGAGCGATCCGGCGTGGTCGTGCAGTTCGGTGGTCTTGGCCGGGGTCCAGCTGATCAGCCAGACGTCGACCTCGTCGTCGGCACGCAACCGGGTGGCCCACCGCTCTTCGGTCGGCCACGCGCCGCCCGCGGGCAGCAGATGGTCGTAGCGGCCGTCGAGTACGTCCTCGGCGCCTTCGTCGGTCAGGCGCAGCAGGTCGGCCGGGCGCAACCGGGTCGGCAACGCGGGCGCGACCGCACGCTCGAGACGCGCGTCGTCGGGGGTGAGCACCGGCGTACGGCGAGCGGCACGCGGAGCGGTGGTGGTCGCCGGAATACCGGCAAGGGAGAGAACAGAGGAACGCATGAGCGAAACTCCAGGAGTTGTGAACGGTCGAGGGACTCGAAGTCAGCCTCGAACGGTCGAGGCCGGATCAGCCTCGACAACACTCCTGGGTGCGCACGCGGGAATACACGGCAGCGAGTGTAGCAGTGCCCGGCGGTGGGACGACAGCGCCCGGCGTGGTGACGCGCATCCCACCACCACCGGTCAGGTGCGGCGGCGCTGCTGGTTGCGTTCGTAGACGCGCAGCAGGCCGGTCAGCGTGAGATGCGGTTCGTGCTGGTCGATCGTCTCGGATTCGGGCACGATCAGCGGTGCGCTGATGCCGGTGGCCACCACGGTGACGTCGTCGCCCGCGAAGGCGTCGAATTCGTCGCGGATGCGATCGATCAGCCCGTCCACCAGGCCCGCGAAGCCGAACACCGCACCGGACTGGATCGCCTCGACGGTGTTCTTGCCCACCACCGAACGCGGGCGGGCCAACTCCACCCGGCGCAGGCCCGCCTTCTCGATCAGCGCCTCACCGGAGATCGCCACGCCGGGGGCGATCACACCGCCGAGGAACTCGCCCTTCGCCGAGACCAGGTCGACGGTGGTGGCGGTGCCGAAGTCGACCACGATCGCCGGACCGCCGAACCGCTGATGCGCCGCAAGCGCGTTGACGATGCGGTCGGCGCCGATCTCCTTGGGATTGTCGACCAGCAACGGAATGCCCGTCCGCACACCGGGTTCCACCACCACGTGCGGCACGTGCGACCAGTACCGCTCCAGCATGGTGCGCAGCTCACGCAGCACCGGCGGCACCGTCGACAGCGCCGCGACCCCGATCACCTGCTCGAGCGGCCCGCCGATCAGGCCGCGCAACTGCATGGCCAGCTCGTCGGCCGTGAGCAGCGGATTGGTGTGGATCCGCCAGTGCCGCTCGAGACGCGCGTGGGTTCCGCTGCCCGCGAACAGGCCCAGCTCGATGCTGGTGTTGCGGACGTCGATGGTCAGCAGCATCGCTGTCCCGCTCGACCCGGGCGCGCCATCAGGCGAAGGTGAGCGAACGCGGCGAGGTCAGCCCCGAACCCTCCGGCGCATGCGCCGGGTCGGAGCCGAGTTCGACCGGGCGGTTGCGCTCGTCGACGAAGACGACCTTCGGGTCGTACTCGGCGATCTCCTGCTCGTTCATCATCCCGTAGGCGATCAGGATCACCAGGTCGCCGGGGTGCACCAGGTGGGCGGCGGCGCCGTTGATACCGATCACGCCCGAGCCGCGCTCACCGGCGATCACGTAGGTCTCCAGCCGGGCGCCGTTGTCGATGTCGACGATGCAGACCTGCTCGCCCTCGAGCAGATCGGCGGCGTCGAGCAGATCCTGGTCCACGGTGACCGAGCCGACGTAGTGCAGATCGGCGTGGGTCACGGTGGCCCGGTGGATCTTGGACTTCATCATGGTGCGCAACATCGTCGTCGTCGCCTTTCTAGCGCGCGGGAGGAAGGAGGGCGGGGTCGGTGCCCGCGGGTTCCGGCTGGGAGTCGAGGTTCGGGTGTCCGTCGATGGGGGCGCCGAGGGTGACGGCGATGTTGTCGATCAACCGGGTGGTGCCGACCGTGGCGGCCACCAGCAACCGGGCGTTGCCCGAGGCGGGCGCCGGGCCCAGCGTCGAGGAGCGCAGCTCCAGGTAGTCGAGGTCGAGCCCGGGGGTCGCGTCGAGAACGGCCCGGGCCGCGGCGAGCACGCCCTCGGCGCCGAGCCCGCCCGCGTGCGCGCCCGCGGACAGCGCCGCGGACAGGGCCAGCGCCGTTTCCCGTTGTGCCGCATCGAGATACCGGTTGCGCGAGCTGAGCGCGAGACCGTCGGATTCGCGCACGGTCGGCACGGCCACGATGCGGACGTCGAAGTTCAGGTCGCGCACCATCTGGCGGATGAGGGTGAGCTGCTGGTAGTCCTTCTCGCCGAAGAACGCCTGGTGTGGGCGGGCGATCTGCAACAGCTTGGCGACCACGGTGAGCATGCCCGCGAAGTGCGTCGGCCTGCTCGCGCCCTCGAGCTCGGCGCCGAGCGGGCCGGGGTGCACGGTGGTGCGTGGGCCGTCCGGGTACATCTGCTCGGCGTTCGGGGCGAACACCAGCTCCACGCCCTCGGCCCGCAACAGCTCCACGTCGGCGTCCAGCGTGCGCGGGTATTTGTCCAGGTCCTCGCCCGCGCCGAACTGCAGCGGGTTGACGAAGATCGAGACGATCACGACCTGGTTGGTCCGCTTGGCCTGCCGCACGATCTCCAGGTGGCCCTGGTGCAATGCGCCCATGGTGGGCACCAGCGCGACGGTGCGGCCGACACCGCGCAGTGCCTTGGCCACCGACCCGAGCACGGCCGGGTCGTGGTGCACGGTGAGCTGGCCGGGCCGGTAGGCGCCGCGCAGCGTGGGGTCGATCATCGGCGTCCCTCCAGCAGGTCGATCAGGGCGGGGTTGGTGTCGGCGCGCTGGGCGGTGCGCAGCGACAGCGCGCGGTAGCCCTCGGCCACCCGCGGGTCGGCGGCGGCCAACGCGGCCAGGTGCGCGGCGACGGCGTCGGCGTCGCCCCTGGCCACCGGGCCGGTCAGGGCGGACTGGCCGCGGCGCAAAGCGTTGTCGAGCGCGGCCGAGGCGAGCGGGGCGAGCAGGCGTTCGGCCAGGCCGCCCGGCTGATCGTCCACGGTCTGCTGACCGAGCAGGCCGGGACCGGCCAGCGCCTCGCGCAGCGCCTGCACCGCGTCCAGCACCAGGGTGACCAGATGGTTGCTGCCGTGCGCCAGCGCCGCGTGATAGAGCGTGCGGTTCTCCTCGGCGACCCGCACCGGCTCGCCGCCCATCTCGATCACCAGCGACTGCGCGATGGCATAGCCGACGTCGTCGGCGGCGGTGATGCCGAAGCAGGCATTGCCGAGCCTGCTGAGGTCCTCGTCGTGACCGGTGAACGTCATGGCCGGATGGATGGCCAGCGGCAGCGCGCCGCGCTCGGCCAGCGGAGCGAGCACGCCGACGCCGTTGGCGCCGGACGTATGGGCGACGATCGTGCCGGGACGCACCACCGTCGCGGTGGCCAGCCCGCGCACCAGGCCGGGCAGTTCGGCGTCGGGCACGGCCAGCAGCAGCAGTTCGCTGCGGGCCGCGACCTGCTCGACCGGAAGGATCTCCGAATCGGGCAGCCGGGTACGGGCGCGATGCTTGGACGCATCGGAGATGGCGGCGACGCCGAACACCACGTGTCCGGCGCGTTCCAGCGCGGCGCCCAGGGCCGAACCGACGCGTCCCGCCGAGACGATTCCCACCGTCAGGCGTGCGGGCGCAGGGTCGAATCCCGAAGCCGCGCTGTCGGAAGTCGGGCGTGCCGAGGTCAACGTCGTCCTCTCGATGTCGTTCCAGTCCCGCCTTGCGGGTACCGGACGTTACGGGTCGAGGATATCGGCCCGCCGTTCGCCGAGGCTACGGGGCCGGGACGTGATTTGCGGCTCACCTGCCGCGACGGCGCCGGTCAGGGACGTTGCTGCTGCTCGGAAGCCAGATTCGCCATGATCTCGGCGACCGAGAGCCGGCGCTGGCCGTCCCCGGAACCCCCACCCTCCTCGCGACGCCGACGGCGCGACGAGGTGCCGATGGTGGGCGTCGTGGGACGCGGCGACGGCGTTTCGGCCGCCGGGGTGCGCGACGGTTGCTGCTCGTCGGGGACAGGTGCGTCCGGCGAACCGGGGGGTGCACCCGCGGCAGCAGGCACGGTGGACGGGTGCGCGCCGGCGGTCGGCGAGTCGGCGGCGGTGCCGGAGCCGGCGACCGGGGCGCTCGGACCGGCGGCGGACGGGTCTGCACCGGCAGCGGTCGCACCGACGGCGGTGCTCGAACCCACCGCGGCGCTCGGTTCGGTAGCGCCCGAAGCAGCGGCCACGCCGGAACCGGCGGCTCCGCTAGAAGCGGCGGGCACACCGGGATCAGCGGGCACGTCGGTACCAGTCGCCCTGCCTGGACCGGTCGCCACACCGGAACCAGCGGCCGTGCCGGAACCGGTGGCACCCGAACCCGCGGCGACGCCCGGACCGGTGGGCGCGGCGCCGGAACCGGGCGCGGCGGGATTCGCACCGGAGACGGTGGCTGATCCAGCGGCGGACGACGTCTTCCCCGAGGTGCCCGTACGCGCGGCGGCAGTGCTGGACCCGGCGGCGGCAGTGCTGGACCCGGCGGCGGGATTCGATCCGGCGGCGGCGGAAGCATTCGCCCCAGTGGCGGCCTTGCTCCCACCCGCCGGGGTGGGGTCCGAACCGGCGGCGGACGAACGACCGGACGAGGCCGGCGACCCGCCGGCAGGCCGTGTCGCGGCACCGGCAGCGGCGTCATCGTCGGAGGAAGCGGGATCGTCCGCCGCGTAGGCGTCGGCCCAGGTGCCGACCTCGCGGTCGCGGACGGTCTCGAAGGGGTGGGGCCAGGTCGGCGGGCGCAGCCGGGCGGGCGCGTCCGGAGGGGCCGGTTCGTCGTCGGCGGGCACGACGGAGGTCTCGGCCGTCACCGGGTCGTCGTCGGGGCTGGCGAAGGCGGGCGGGGCCGGGTGCTCGGGAACGAATACCGGCGTCAGCGGATTGCGCGCCGCCTGCCCGGTACCGGCATTCGCCGAGCTACCGTTCGCCGGCGCCGCGGCGGTGCCGGGCAGCTCCGGTACGCGCATGGCCTCGGCGCGCAGCGCGGGGCGATCCATCGGCAAGTCGCCGTCGAAGAGGCGCTGCAGGCTCTGGCGCAGCACGCTCAGTTCGGCGCGCAGCGCGGCCAGTTCGGCGGCGTCGGCGCCGACCTCCTCGCGGACCCTGGCCTCCACTCCCAGCTCGTACTCGCGGCGCGCGGTGATCTCCCGCTCGAGCTGCAACTCGTAGACCGTCTGCAGATCGCGCACCTTCGCCTTGTCCACCGCCGCGTCCTTGCGGTACTTGGTGGCGGCCATCGCGCCGATGGCGGCGGCCCACAGGGCGGCGACCATGCCGACCCGGATCATGTGCACGCTGTTGCTGAAGATCAGGAACACACTGGCAACCAGGCCGAGCAGGATCAGCGTGCCGATGAAGAATCTTCCCGCGTGGTCCCGTCGCGGACGGGAAGTGCTGCTACGGGAGGGTGAAGCCATGCACGCCAGGGTAGCCTGCCCGGGGACCCACGCCCATCGTCAGCGGACGTGATTACCGTCGGAATTGTTTGCTATGTGGTTGCCGTCTCATCGGTGGGGTCGTCGGGGGCACGACAGCAATACTCGAGCCACAACGCCGCGGCGACCAGGGCGACACCCGCGGAGAGACCGACGATCGCGCCCGGCGCATCGGCCGCCGCCGCCGTCAACGTGCCGCGCTGCGGGAACACCCAGCACAGGAAGCCCAGCCAGATCCCGGCCGCGATCGAGCCGACCTGCACCGACGCCTTCGCCAGGGCGACCGCGCGGGCGGCGGTGATCGGATGCAACTTGCGCCCGGTGCCCACCTCCTCGTTGCGCACCCTGGCCCGGATCACGAAGGCGAGCACCACCTCGAGGGCGGCCACCGGATACAGCGACGCGCCCGCGAAGACCGAGATGGGCGGCAGGCTGCCGTAGGCGAAGCGGGTGGCCGCCCAGGCCAGCAGCGCCGCGATCAGGACGTTGGCCACCAGGTCCAGCGCCTTGGTCGGCTTCAGTTTCACGAGGGCAACCCTTCCCCCGGAACCGCCGAGGCGCGCAGGGACAGATCGGTGCGCCGCACGCCGTCGCGTTCGGCCGGGTCGAGCGCGGCCAGCCAGTCGCGCACCGGGCGCTCGACGTCGCCGACGGCCAGCCGCGCGTGCGGCTCGGCCTCCAGCCAGGGGATCAGCACGAACGCCCGCTCGTGCGCGCGCGGGTGCGGCACCGTCAGCTCCGGATCGGCGCTGACCACCGGGCCGTCGGTGTCCGCGCACCAGATCACGTCGACATCGAGCGTGCGCGCACCCCACCGCACCGCCCGCGTCCGGTGGGCGGCCCGCTCCAGCCGCTGCCCGAGCGCGAGCCAGTCGCGGCAGCCGCGATCCGGATCGTCGACGACCAGGATCGCGTTGAGGAAATCGTCCTGCTCGACACCGCCCCACGGTGCCGTCGTGTAGACCGAGGACACCGCGACCAGCCGGTCGGCGACGGCGTCCACCACGCTGCGCAGGTACCCGAGCCGATCGCCCAGATTCGAACCGATCGACAACACCGCCCTGCTCACCGCGGCTCCCTGGTGCGGGTGGTGACGACCCGGACGTCGGCGAAGGTGTGCGGGATCGGGGCGGCGGGCTTGTGCACCACGACCTCCGCGCGCTGGATGCGCGGGTCGGCCATCACGTCGTCGGCGATCTCGGAGACGACCGTCTCGATCAGGTTGCGCGGCGGGCCCGCGACGATGCGCACGGCCCGCTCGGCCAGCGCACCGTAGTCGACGGTGGCGGCCAGGTCGTCGGAGGCGGCCGCGACGGTGAAATCCACCCACACGGTCAGGTCCACCACGAACTCCTGGCCGTCGCGGCGCTCGTGCTCGAACACGCCGTGCCTGCCGAACACACGCAGACCGCGCAGTTCGATGCGGTCGAGTTCCGCGCGCGAGTGGTCGGCCGGCTCGCCCGAACGCGCGGCCGGTGCGGTCTGCTCGGTCATCCCACGGCTCCTCGGACCTTCGGCGGCTGCGCCCGCTGCCAGGCATCGACGACGGCGATCGCATCCAGTGAGGACCGCACGTCGTGCACCCGCACACCCCACGCGCCGTACAGCGCGGCGAGCGCGGAGACCGTGGCGGTGGCGACCTCGCGCCCGTCGGGCGGGCGGGGTCCGTTCGCGTCGGCGAGCAGGGCGCCGAGGAAACGCTTGCGGGAGGCGCCGATCAAGACCGGCAGCCCCGCCTCGACGAATTCCGGCAGCGCGGCCAGCAGCGCCCAGTTGTGCGCGGCGTTCTTGGCGAAGCCGAGGCCGGGATCGAGGATCAGCCTGCCCGGATCCACGCCGGAACGCACCGCCAGCTCGACCTGCGCGTCGAGTTCGGTGCGCACCTCGGCGACGACGTCCTCGTAGTGGTCGGCGGGCCCGGTGTGCCGGTAGTCGGCGGCGGCCCGCCAGTGCATCAGGATCCACGGCACGTCGGCCTCGGCCACGACCTTCACCATGTCGGCGTCGGCGCGGCCGCCGGAAACGTCGTTGATCACCGAGACACCCGCCGCGAGCGCGGCCTCGGCGACCGCGGCGCGCATGGTGTCGACGCTGGTGGGCACCCCCGCGGCGACCAGGCCCTGGATCACCGGGGTCACCCGCGCGGCCTCGGTCGCCGGATCGACCCGGACCGCGCCGGGCCGGGTCGACTCCCCGCCGACGTCGATGATGTCCGCGCCCGCCTCGTACAGCTCGACGCCGTGCGCGATGGCACGGTCCGGGTCGAGGTAGCGGCCGCCGTCGGAGAAGGAGTCGCTGGTCACGTTCACCACGCCCATCACGACACAGCGGCGCCCGCCGCGCGCGGTGACATTCGTGGCGGACACCGCGGCCTCCCTCACTTACGCAGGATCAGATCGAGCGCCTCGGCACGCGAGGCGGCGTTGGTCTGCAGCAGGCCGCGCACGGCGGAGGTGGTGGTGCTGGCGCCGGGCTTGCGGATGCCGCGCATGGCCATGCACAGGTGCTCGGCCTCGACCACCACGATCGCGCCGCGCGGCTCCAGCTTGCGCATCACCGCGTCGGCGATCTGACTGGTCAGCCGTTCCTGCACCTGCGGGCGCTTGGCGTACAGGTCGACCAGCCTGGCCAGCTTGGACAGCCCGGTGACCCGGCCCGCCGGGCCGGGGATGTAGCCCACGTGCGCGACGCCGTGGAAGGACACCAGGTGGTGCTCACAGGTCGAGTACATCGGGATGTCGCGGACCAGCACCAGCTCCTGATGACCTTCGTCGAAGGTGGTGTCGAGCACGCGATCCGGTTCGACGTACAGCCCCGCGAACATCTCGCGATAGGCGCGCGCCACCCGGGCCGGGGTGTCGATCAGCCCGGGCCGGTCGGGGTCCTCGCCGACGGCGATCAGCAGTTCGCGAATCGCCGCCTCCGCGCGCGGCTGGTCGAACGGACGGCCCGTGGCCAGGGCGTGCAGCGGCGGCTCGGCGACCGCGGGCTGCGCGTCGTCGTCGAAGGCGGCCCGGTCCAGCCCGTTCGGGACCTGGTCCACCGCATTATGGTTGGCCGACAATCGAGGACACCTCCAAATCCGCGCCGGCAATCGTTCGGCACCGGCGAGGGTCGAGCCTAATCGTCGCCGGATCAGTTCCGGCCGTTCGGTCCGTCCCAGTCGCGGTTGTCGTCGTCCTCGCCGCGCGATCCGGGATGCGCCGGGTCCTCGCCCCGGCCGCTGTGCTGCGGGTCGCCCCACGGCTGGAAACCGCCGGGCTGCGGCTGTTCGGCGGGCCTGCCCCAGCCGCCGTATCCGGGCTGCGCACCCGGCTGCTGCGGCGCTTCGTCGCGCGGCGGCCAGCCGGGGGCCGACCAGCCCGCGGGGGCGCCGTAGTCGGGGCGCGACCCGTGCGTGCCGCCCTGGCGCGGGTAGGCCTGGGTCGGCGCGTGCGGCGAGGGGTAACCGCCGCCCTGCTGATGCGGGTAGGCGTACTGCGGTTGCGCCTGGTAACCCTGCTGCGGGTACCCGTTGGCGGGCACCGGCTCGCGCTGCTGCTGGGCCGCCACCGGCACCGCGGGTTCGGCCGGCTGCTCCGGCGGCCACGGCTCACCGCGCTCGGCGGCCAGCTCGCCCGGGGTCTTCACCGGCGGCTTGTCCGAGGGGATGCGCTCACCGAAATCGTTGAACGCGGTGATGCGCGGGCGCTTGGTGACCGAGGCGAGGATCTGCTCGAGATCCTTGCGGTGCAGCGTCTCGCGCTCGAGCAGTGCGGTGGCGAGGTCGTCGAGCACGTCGCGGTACTCGTTGAGGATGGCCCACGCCTCGGTGTGCGCGGCCTCGATGAGGTTGCGCACCTCCTCGTCGATCTCGCGGGCGACCTCGTGCGAGTAGTCCGAGGCCATGCCCATCGACCGGCCAAGGAACGGGTCACCCTGCTCCTGGCCGTAGCGGACCGCGCCAAGCCGGGCACTCATGCCGTACTCGGTGACCATCGCGCGGGCGATCTTGGTGGCCTGGTCGATGTCGGAGGACGCGCCGGTGGTCGGCTCGTGGAACACCAGCTCCTCGGCCGCGCGGCCGCCCATCGCCATCACCAGGCGGGCGATCATCTCCGAGCGGGTCATCAGGCCCTTGTCGTCCTCGGGCACCGTCATGGCGTGGCCGCCGGTGCGGCCGCGGGCCAGGATGGTGACCTTGTAGACCGGCTCGATGTCGGGCATCGCCCAGGCGGCCAGGGTGTGACCGCCCTCGTGGTAAGCGGTGATCTTCTTCTCGTGCTCGCTGATGATGCGGCTCTTGCGGCGCGGACCGCCGATCACGCGATCGACCGACTCCTCGAGCGCCTCGCCGGTGATGACCGCGCCGTTCTCGCGGGCGGTGAGCAGCGCGGCCTCGTTGATGACGTTGGCCAGGTCCGCACCCGACATGCCGACGGTGCGCTTGGCCAGCCCGTCCAGATCGGCGTCCGGGGAGATCGGCTTGCCCTGCGAGTGCACCCGCAGGATGGCGCGACGGCCGGCCAGGTCGGGATTGCCGACCGGGATCTGGCGGTCGAAGCGACCGGGGCGCAGCAGTGCGGGGTCGAGGATGTCGGGACGGTTGGTCGCGGCGATCAGGATGATGCCGGTGCGGTCGCCGAAGCCGTCCATCTCGACGAGCAGCTGGTTGAGGGTCTGCTCGCGCTCGTCGTGGCCGCCGCCCAGGCCGGCGCCGCGCTGGCGGCCGACCGCGTCGATCTCGTCGACGAAGATGATGCAGGGGCTGTTCTGCTTGGCCTGCTCGAACAGGTCGCGCACCCGGGAGGCGCCGACACCGACGAACATCTCGACGAAGTCGGAACCGGAGATGGTGAAGAACGGCACACCCGCCTCGCCCGCGACCGCGCGCGCCAGCAGGGTCTTGCCGGTGCCGGGCGGGCCGTAGAGCAGCACGCCCTTGGGGATCTTCGCGCCGAGCGCCTGGTAGCGCACCGGATTCTGCAGGAAGTCCTTGATCTCGTAGAGCTCCTCGACCGCCTCGTCGGCGCCCGCGACGTCGGCGAAGGTGGTCTTGGGCATGTCCTTGGACAGCTGCTTGGCCTTGGACTTGCCGAAGCCCATCATGCCGCCGCGGCCACCGCCCTGCATCCGGGCCATGACGAAGAGGAACAGGCCGAGCAGGATCACCATCGGCAGCACGAACAGCAGGATCTGCGCGAGCCAGCTGTCCTGCTTGACCACCGTGTTGTACGGCGCGCCGGAGCTCTGCACGGCGTCGAAGATCTTGGCCGAGGTCTCGCTGCCGCCGGGGTACTTGGCGATGATGCGGTCCGCGCCCTTGGTGGCGTCGTTGCCGTTCTTCAGATCGATCCGCAGCTGCTGCTCGCGATCATCGATCTGGACGTTCTCGATGTTGCCCTTGTCCTGGAGCTGGGCCAGCGCCACCGACGTGTCGACGCTCTGCCAGCCGCGCGTGTCGTCTCCGAAGTAGCTGAACGCATAGATCACCAGCAGGATGCCGGAGACTATGGCCAGGGTGCGAAACACTGTCTTGCGGTTCATAGAGCGTAGGCCGGGCGGCCAGTCCTTTCCGGTTTCTCCGGGTTCTGCCTAGCGAAACGTCGGGCACATCGTGGGGCATTCCGCTCCCGGCCCCGTCCGCGTGCGGGGGATTCGGATGCGGACAAGCCACGTTACCGCGTACGGTCTACTCGATACATCGCGCAGTTCGGCAGTTGGTGCAGTTCGACAGGTAAACGGCCGGGGAACGGCGGTGGTTCCCGATTCCGCGCGCCGGTTTACCCCGAGTGGTCACAATCATGGCATGTACGGCCTATCGTGAGCGACGACACAAGACGAAGCGCAGGGGGTATGGACATAGTCGAGCTACGGACACCCACCGCGATCGTCCGGCACGGCGGCGGCCGACTGGTCGTGCTGCGCCCGGGCGGAGAAGGCGACGAGGGCGAGCGCGTTCTGGATGTTCCGATCGGTGACCTGCTCAAGGTCCGGCTGAGCAGACGCGCCGACGACGCCGTCGTCATCGAGATCTACCTGCGGTATCCGACCCCGGTGCTCACCGGGGTGCCCGCCGACCGCACGCCGCTGCCGGTCCTCATCGCCGAGCACGACGTGCCCGCGGCCAGCCGCATCGTCGAACGCATCAACGACCAGATCCTCACCGCGCAGCGCGTCGACATCGCCGCGCCCGACCTCGATCCCCCGGCCCCGGTGTGGACCGCCGACGGCCCGACCCGCGGCGACGTGGACCGGGCGGTGTCGCGGATGACCAGGCACGAGGAGGCCGCCGACGCCGTCGCCGCCCTGCACCACTACGTGCTGGGCGACGAGTACGTGCTCGAGACCGCCGTCGCCACCGCCCGCCCGCCCGCGGGGACCGGCACCGGCCTGCTGGCCGCCACCACCGGCCGGGTGCTGTTCGTCGCGCTCGGCCCGGACGAGAGTTACGCCTACGAACTGCCGGTGACCGCGGTGCTGTGGGCGCATTGGAGCGAGACCGCCCCCACCGCGCCGGGCGAGATCGGCGCCGACCGCGGCCGCAGCTGCGTGGAGGTGCACGACGGCAACCGGACGCTGTGCTTCACCGGCGTCGATCGCGCCGACATGGAGCGGGTGGCGTTCGCGGTGAACTTCGCGGTGCGGCGCGAGGCGGTCGACGGCGCCACCGGTCCCGCCGACCCCGGGGTCGCGCAGCTGTACGCGGAATGGGAACTGCTGGTCGAGCGGCATTCCCTGGGCATGGTCGACGACGTGCAGTTCCAGCGCTACGGCCGCGGCATCCTGCGCTCGCTGCCGGACGCGGGCTGACTCAGTCGGCGGCCTTCTTCGGCCCGTTGAGTTCGATCCGCCGCCACGGGCTGGTCGGCCTGGTCCAGAGCCGGAGCAGCTCCATCCGCCGGTCGACGCCGCCGTTCTTGAGTTCGGCCAGGTCCTCGCAGGCTTGCCAGTAGGTCCAGCCGGTGAGGTAGGCGTCGCCGAACTGCCGCCAGTTGCGGTACTTGCGCTGGGCCAGCGGCAGCGCCCGCATCAGGTAGCCCCAGGCCACGTCGGCCTCGATGTAGCCTGCGGTGAACGACATCCGCGCCACCGCGACCACGCGGGCCAGATCCCAGGCGTGGATGTCGCTGGGCAGCGGGCGGGCCAGGTGCTCGGTGAAGCCGATCTTGATGGCCTGGGACCAGATGTCGTAGTCGCGTACCAGCGACTCCGGGTTGTCCATGCCGCGGAACGAGGCGACCTGGCGCAGGAACGCGCGGTGCCGGTCGGCCCGCTCGCCGAAGCGGTCGCGCTCGCTGGCGTTGATCGAGGCGGTCACCAGCGGGTGCACCAGCGCGTAGAGCGGGGCGTGCATGCCGTCGAGCAGCTGTTCCATCGAGGCCTGTGCCTCGGTGCCGTCGGTGATCCCCCACGCCCCGGTGAGGGTGTCGATCGCCAGCTCGCGGCGATCGCCGAGCGGGTGTTCGCGTTCGGGGCCGAGCAGCAGCGCGTCGTGGAAGGCGTCCCAGCGGGTGGAGTAGAAGCCGCCGAGCGCGAGCGCGCGCAGTTCGTCGTCGGAGATCGCGGCGCCGGACCAGTGGTCGGGCTCCCGCTTGTCGAGCTCTTCGTACGGGAAGGTCGTCAATGTGGGTATACCGCGGGCAGGCATGTCACCGATTGTTCCCCATGGACCTTTCCGGGGCCGGTGTTATCGCCCAGCGGGGGCGTGTTCGCCCGCTGCGGGACGCAAATTCGCACTCCGGGTATTCATGCGGTGCCGCATCCGGTTTCGGAGAGCTAATGTGCACGCATGTGTAGTGACATCACCCGCCTGCGCGGCCTGGAGCCTGCCGCTACCGAGCAGGAAATCTATGCTGCCGCACTGCAGTACGTGCGCAAGGTCGGTGGTGTGTCCGGCCTGTCCACCACCACCAAGGCAGCGGTGGACAAGGCCGTGGCGACCATCGCGGCCGCGACCACGACCCTGCTCGCGGAGCTGCCCGACCACCCGGCCGCCGACGGCGTGGAACCGCCCTTGCGGCGCAACCGCGTCAGGGAGGTCGTCACGGACTGACGGCCTGCCCGGAACCGTAGGCGGCCAGGCAGGTCAGGGCCGTCTCCAGGGCCAGCGCCCGGTGTTCGACGGGATGCCCGAGCAACTCCTCGATGCGCTGCAGGCGGTAGCGCACGGTGTTCTTGTGGACGCCGAGCGCCTTGGCGGTGGCCTCGGGGCTGCGCTGCCGGGACAGGTAGACGTGCAGGGTGTCGCGCAGCCGGACGGTCGCGGGATCGGTCCCGGCGAGCGCGCCCAGCTCGCGCCGGATCAATCCCCACATCGCGTGCTGATCGACCCCGGCGAGGTAGGCGATCTCCACGTCGCGGTAGGCGACCACCCGCCTGCCGCCGCCGCGTTCGGCCACCTGCCGGGCCGCCATCGCCTCGCGGTGTCCGTCCCGGAATCCGGCCACCCGGGCGCCGGGCACCCCGAAGGCGATCCGGACCGGCGCCTCGATCTGCCCGTCCAGCACCTGTTCGATGCGTCCGGGCGCGGCGAGGTCGGCGGCGTGCGCTGCATCGTCGAGACCGGCCCACGCCCACATGCCGCTGGCGCCGGAGGCGACGGTGAGCAGGCGGTTGGTGCCGAGTTCCGCGGCGACCCGCGCCGCCACCCGGTCGAGCAGTCCGGTGACCTCCGCGTCGCCGCCGGGTTCGATCCGGTCGGTCCACAGCACGAAGGCCAGGTGGTGCAGGCCGAGCCGGTAGCCGAGCCGCACCGAGGCCTGGTCGGCGTCGAGTTCCTCGCCGGCCAGCAGCGCGTGCACGGTCTCGATGCGCCGGTTCAGCGCGGCGCGCAGCACCCGCTCGCGCTCCTCCATATAGGTGTCGGTGAGCAGTTCCACCGACAGGCTGATCCACTTCGTGGTGCGGTCGAACATCCGCAGCATGACGGCGCGTTCGATCTCCGCGGGCACCTCGCGCTGGCCCACCGCGTCGTTCATGTAGTCCAGCACCGCCTCCATCCCGGCGTGGTAGGTGCGTAGCAGCACCCGCAGGTCGAAGCCGCGGCGGGCGATCGTGCGGGCGAAGGCGTGCGCCTCGGCGGGCAGGGTGAACTCGAAGGTGTCGCTGGTGAGCCCGGCGAGCACGGTCCTGGCGTGGGCGCGGGTGCTGGCGGCGAGGTCGCGGCTCATGTCGCGGTCGGACAGTTCCGGCACGCGCGCGACGATGGCGGTGTCGAGCCGGCGCACGACCTGCTCGAGCGTCTCGGCGCGCATCGTCTCCGAGACGTAGTCGGCCAGCCAGTCGCGCACGACCACGCTGTTGGGCTCAACCGCCCCGGACTCCCCTGCTTGTGTCACCGATACAAACCGACCCGTCCTCGTTGACCGAATGGGCCAAGAAACTCCCCCGTCATTGTGTCACGATCATAGTTCAGTGAGCTGACTCACAGCGGTCGGCGCACGGCGGTCCACAGCACGACGTCAGTGGGAGAACAGCAGTGACCAACACCGAGTCCGCGCCGAAGCAGGCGAGGAAGGCACAGGCAGCGACGCCGGTCGAGCCCGCACCGAGCGCGCCCGGTCCGGACGTCATCGAGGTGCGCAACCCCGGTACCGGCGAACTCGTCGGCACGGTGCCCGCGCAGGGCGCCGACGAGGTCGCCACGACCGTGCGGAAGTTGCGCGAGCACCAGGCGGCCTGGGAGGCCCTCGGCCCCGACGGCCGCAAGGAATGGCTGTTGAAGATGCAGGACTGGATCATCGACAACACCGAGCAGCTGGCCGATGTGTTGCAGTCGGAGACCGCCAAGGCGCGCGGCGACGCGCTGATCGACCCGGCCTTCGGCGCCGACCTGATCGGCTATTACGCCCGGCGCGCGGCCAAGTTCCTGGCCGACGAGCATCCCTCCCCGCACAGCCCGCTGGCCCGGGTGAAGAAGCTGACCGTGGCCTACCGCCCCTATCCGGTGGTCGGCGTGATCACGCCGTGGAACTTCCCGCTGGCGATGCCGATCATGGACGTCTTCCCGGCGCTGGCCGCGGGCGCGTCGGTGGTGCTCAAGCCCTCGGAGGTGACCCCGCTCTCGGCGCTGGAGCTGGCCAGGGGCTGGGCCGAGATCGGCGCGCCGCCGGTGTTCGCGGTGGTCACCGGCGCGGGCGCGACGGGCGCCGCGGTGATCGACAACGTCGACTACGTGCAGTTCACCGGGTCCACCGCCACCGGCCGCAAGATCGCCGCGGCCTGTGTGGAGCGGATGATTCCCTACAGCCTGGAACTCGGCGGCAAGGATCCCGCGATCGTGCTGGCCGACGCGGATCTCGAGCGCGCCGCCAACGGCATCGCCTTCGGCGGCATGTTCAACGCCGGGCAGGTCTGCATCTCGGTGGAGCGGGTCTACGTGGAGGCTCCGGTCTACGACGAGTTCGTCGCCAAGCTCACCGAGAAGGTCCGCGCCCTGCGCCAGGGCCTCGACGACCGCTCGATCAAGCACGACCTGGGCGCGCTCGCGAACGAGAACCAGGTGCGCATCGTGCAGCGCCATGTCGAGGAGGCCGTCGCGGCCGGGGCGAAGGTGCTCACCGGCGGCAAGCGGACCGGTCAGGGCACGTTCTTCGAGCCGACGGTGCTGGTGGACGTGGACCAGAGCATGTCGTGCATCACCGAGGAGACCTTCGGCCCGACCCTGCCCGTGGTGAAGGTCGCCGACGAGGACGAGGCGATCCGGTTCGCCAACGACTCGATCTACGGACTGTCGGCCTCGGTGTGGACCGGCGACAAGGAGCGGGGCGAACGCATCGCCCGTCAGCTCGACGCGGGCGCGGTCAACATCAACGACGTGTTCGCCAACCTGTTCAGCTTCGCGCTGCCGATGGGCGGCTGGGGCCTGTCGGGAGTGGGGGCGCGCTGGGGCGGCGCGGCGGGCGTGCGCAAGTACTGCCGCCAGAAGGCGATCACCAAGCCGATCCTGCCGACCCAGGAGCGCGAGCTGTTCTGGTACCCGTACAAGCTGCCCAACCTGCTGGCCGCGGTGGGCACCATGCGGCTGGCCGGTGCGCGCGGCCTGCGCCGGATCAACATCCCCGCGCTGCTGAGCCTGAAGCGCAACAGCGAGTAGCGGACACGCCGGACGGACCGGCGGCATCCGGGGCGCTGTGGTTCATGACATGTCGTGAACCACAGCGCCTTTCGTTGTGTTCGGACACGGCCGCGGGAAACCTGCCGGTTGTAATGTGATGAAGATCACCGATATGCGCCACGCGGCGGACATTTCCGTTCGGTGTCATTCTCTGCGCGATTACCCGGACCCGCCGTAACACCATCGATCGCCGCGACGACTTCTCCTCACGACACCCATTACTACTGGTCAAACGTCCGAATGCGGCAGCATCGACAGCGGCGGATACGGCTGCTCACAATTCGCCCGTACGGATGATGCGCATCACCACACGACCCTCTATGCTGTCGAGTAACAAACCTGCCGACTGTTTCCGGCGCGCTATCCGAACTTCGGGGCCTGATAAGGCTGGAAATTCAAGACCGATTCTGATAGCAAAGGGCTATGGACCCGCACTTGCGCGACCTGCGGTATTTCGTGGCCGTCGCTGAGGAATTGCATTTCACCAACGCCGCTCAGCGGCTGCACATCGCTCAACCCACCCTGTCGCGTCAGATCCGTCAGCTGGAGCGCCAGCTCGACGTCGTGTTGTTCGACCGCAACCAGCGCAGCGTCGCGCTGACCGTCGCGGGCAAGGAACTGCTCGAGGGCGCCCGCAAGATCCTGGAGCTCTGGGAGGTCACCAACGTCTCGCTGCAGGAGGCGGGCGAAGTGCTGCGCGTCGGCATCCAGTCCGCGCTCGGCCGCGGGTTGCTCAACGACCTGGAGAGCGCCAGCGGCTACCGGCTGGCGCTGCACGCCGCGTCCTGGAACGACCCCTCCAGCGGGCTCGCCGGCCGCCAGGCCGATCTCGCGCTGGTGTGGTTGCCGCTCCCCGACTCCAACCGCTACCGCTGGCAGGTGCTGCGCACCGAGCCGCGCTGGGTGCTGCTACCGGAGAACCACCCGCTGGCCGGCCAGGACGTGATCGACTTCGCCGACCTGATGGACGAGCCGTTCATCGCGCTGCCCGCCGAGGCGGGCGCCATGCGCGATTTCTGGCTCGGCAACGACGGCCGCGGCGGACGCGCCCCCAAGATCGGCGCCGAGGCGGCCACCCCGGAGGACAAGCTCGAGGCCGTCAGCCTCGGTCTCGGGGTCTGCCTGCTCGCGGAGAACAACGTGCCGATGTACCGGTGGCCCGGGCTCACCGCCCGGCCGGTGGGCGGGCTCGCGCCCTGCGAACTGGCGGTCGCCTGGCGAGCCGACGACACCCGGCCGACGATCCTGGAATTCGCGGGCCGGGCGATGGAAGGCGGCTTCGCCACGCTGCAACAGCAGCACCAGCCGGTCGCGAGCTGAGCCGCCGGGCACGGTCGCGGCCCGTGCCCGGTTGCCGAAATCGCATGATCGGCGGCGAGGGTGGCAAGTATCATTCCCGGTACCGCGCGGGGACGATGACGTCGGGTGTGGCGGAACCCAATCCGGCACGCTACTGCCGACCAGTGCGGATGACCGCGATCATCCGCTCAGCCACCAGGTCCGAGAATGAGTGCCGAGTCCGAGAGAAGTCTTCCGCCGGGTCGAATCCCCGACCGCCGGGCAGGTGGCCGCCTGCTCGGGGCCGAGCCCGGCGCGGTGCGCGCCTTCACCGCCGCGTGGGCCGCGCTGGACGATCTCCCCACCACGGACCGGGCCGCGCGGGCGCCGCGCATCGCCGACTATCTGCCCGATGCGCGCACCCTGCGCGTCGAAGCGCTCGTCGAGCTGATCCGGGTCGACCTGCGGCACCGCTGGCTGCGGCCCGCCGGGTCCCTCCCCGACCGCCGCAAGCGGCTCGACGACTACTGCGCCGAGTTCCCCGAACTCGATCGTGACGAGTTGCCCGCCGGGCTGATCTACGAGGAGTTCGTCGTCCGCAGGCACAGCGGCGAGCGCCTCGATCCGCGCGACTGCCTGCGCGAATACCCGGTCCAGGCCCCGGCCCTGCGCGAACTTCTCAACGCCGACGACCTCGACCAGAGCACCCGCCGCGCCCGCCCCGACGAACTGGGCGAGGCATCGGCCCCCGACACCACGCTCTCCGCGACGGCACCCGCCACCCCCGCCGCGGATACCGCACCCGGCCGCGCTGCGGCACCGGATTCCGGGTGGGACGACGACATCACCGTCCTGGCCCCTGGACAGCCGGCCACACCCCCCGTCGACGACACCACGCGGCGCGGCCCCGGACCGGACCCGCGCCGCACGCCGCAGTCGCCGCCCGACACCACGGTCGCCGCGCCCGATCCGCGCACCGCGACGACGCGGGTCGCGTCCGGCGCCGACCAGCCGGGACCGACCGACGACATCACGCTGCTGCCGCACACCGGCGGCGCGGCGGACACCCCCGCCGCCGAGCACGCGGTGAACCCCGCCACCGCCCCGGCTCGTACCTCCGACATGGACGCCACCGCAGCCGCCACCCGCGCCGCGCCGGACGCGACCGGAACGGAGGCGACCGGGACGGCGACGGCGATCGGCTTCGGCGGAGACGATCGGCTCGACCCGCTCGATCGCATCCGCGTCGGTCAGCGGGTGGACGATTTCGATCTGCTCACCGGGCTGGGCAGCGGTGCGTTCGCGCGGGTGTTCCTGGCCCGGCAGCGGTCCATGCAGCGGCTGGTCGCGGTGAAGATCTCCGCCGACCACGGCACCGAGGCGCAGACGCTGGCGCAGCTGGACCACGACTACATCGTGCGCGTCTTCGATCAGCGGCTGATGGATTCCCAGCGCGGTACCGGGGAATCGGCGCGGCGGCTGCGCCTGCTGTACATGCAGTTCCTGCCCGGCGGCACCCTGCTGGGTGTGCTGCGCTGGGTGCGCGCCACCCCGCCCGCCGAGCGCAGCGGCAAACTGCTGCTGGACGCCGTCGACGCGGCGATGGAGGAGAAGGGCGAGATCCGCCCCACCGATTCCAGCGTCCGCGCCGAGATCGCGGGGCTGAGCTGGCCGGAGACGGTGGCGTGGCTGGGCCGCAGGCTCGCCGAGGCACTGGCCTACGCCTCCTCGCACGGCGTGCTGCACCGAGACGTGAAACCGGCCAATGTGCTGCTCACCGCCGAGGCCGTGCCGAAGCTGGCCGATTTCAACATCAGCTTCAGCCGCAACGTGGAGGGCACCAGTCCGGTGGCCTATTTCGGCGGCTCGCTGGCCTACATGTCCCCCGAACAGCTGGAAGCCTGCCACCCCGGCTGGGAGCGTTCCGCCGCCGATCTGGACACCCGCGCCGACATCTTCTCGCTGGGCGTGGTGCTCTGGGAGTTGCTCACCGGCGCGAAACCGTTCGACGACTCGACCGCGGGCGCGGGCAGGCGCGGTGACGACACCACGCTGGAGGCGATGCTGGAGCGCCGCAGCCTCGGCGTCGACCCCGCCGCGCTCGACCGGGTGCCGCCGGACTGCCCCGCCGCCCTGCGCCGCGTCCTGCTGACCTGCCTGGAACCCGACCGGGAACGCCGCTGGGCCGGCGGTGACGTGCTGGCCAAGCAACTGGACCTGTGCCTGGATCAGCGGGCACGCGAACTGGTCGACCCGAAGCCGGGCAGCTGGCGGCTGCGGCTGCGACCGTGGATCGTGCCGGTGCTGCTGGTGGCCATCGGGCTGCCGAATCTGCTCGCCTCGCTCTACAACATCCAGCACAACCAGACGCTGATCGTCGCGCGGATGACCGAGGACGCCCAACGCACCTTCCTCATCATCACCGGCGTGGTGAACAGCGTGTTCTTCCCGCTCGGATTCGTCGTCGTCGCCTACATGTCGCGGTATGTGCTCTCGGTGCCGAGAGGGCTGCGCCGCGGGCGCCGGTACGACCCGGACACGCTGCGAAGAGCCCGGTGCGACGCGCTGCTGCTCGGAGAGCGGGCGGTGGCGATCCCGTTCTCGCTGTGGGTGCTGGCCGGACTCACCTTCCCGCTGGCCCTGCAGTTGTCCACCGGCGGGATCACCGCGAGCGCGGTGATCCACTTCCTGGCCTCGCTGGTGGTGTGCGGTGCGATCGCGGCGTCGTATCCGTTCTTCCTGGCGACCTTCTACATCGTGCGCTGCATCTACCCGATCTTCCTGCGGCACGGGGAGATCAGCGCCGACGACGCGGTGCGGCTGCGCGCCCTGGACCGCCGCTGCAACGGCTATCTGGCGATCGCCGCCTCGGTGCCGCTGCTGGCGGTGGCCGGGGTGACCTTCCTGCCCCCGGGCGACATCCCGCAGGTGATCGTGGCGGTGCGGGTGCTGTGCGTGGGCGGCATCGTCGCATTCGTTGCCTCCTACCTGCTGTTCCGGGCGTTGGAGGCGGATCTGCAGGCGCTGGAGCGGGTGGTGTCGCCGGATTCGGCGCGCGGTCCCGACCCGGAGCCGCCCTCGTGACCCAGCCGGTCGCCGACGCCGTCGCCCGGTTCACCGCGCGGTGGCGCGAATCCCTGCGCACCGGCGCCGAGCCGCCGCGCCCGGCCGATTTCGTGCCGCGCGCCGCGCACGCCCGTCGCGCGGTGCTGCTGGCACTGGTCCGCGCCGACATCCGCGCCCGTGCCGCACACCCCGGCCTGGTCAAGGACATCGACGACTACCGGGCCGAGTTCCCGGAACTGTCCGACACCTCCGCCCTCATCGACCTGCTGGCCGTGGCCACGCGGTCCGCCGCCGACCTGACCAGAACCGGTGCGGCACGGCCCGACCACACCTCGGCCGCGTCGACCGACGGCCGCACGGCGCCGGCCACCCCCCTCGACGACATCGAGGACACCGAGACCGCGTGCGCGGCACGGCCCGGCCGCACACACACCGCGAGCAGGACACCGATACCGTCCGCCACGGACGGCACCGCCCGTCCCGGCGACCGGATCGACGACTTCGACCTGCTCGCCGAACTGGGCGAAGGAGCGTCCGGGCGGGTCTTCCTGGCCCGGCAGATCTCCATGCAGCGCCTGGTCACCCTGCGCCTGACGCGCGGCACCGAGCTGCCGCACGCGATGGCCGAGCTGGATCACCCGCACATCGTGCGCGTCTACGACCAGCGGCTGCCGGGCGGCGCCGAAGGTCTGGTCTACATGCAGTACCTGCCGGGTGGAACGGCCGAACACCTGCTGGCCGCCCGCCGCAGCCACGGACCGACCGGCGGCGGGCTGCTGCTACGGGCGGTCGACACCGCGATGGAGGCGAAAGGCGAGATTCCGCCGTCGGATTCGCCGATCCGCGCGCGGCTGGCCGGACTCGGCTGGCCGGAGACGGTCGCCTGGATCGGCCGCGGCCTGGCCACCGCGCTGGACTACGCAGCCCGCCACGGCACCCTGCACCGCGCGGTCAAGCCGGCCAACGTGGTGTTCACCGCCGAGGGCGTGCCGAAGCTCGCCGACTTCGCCGCCGACCCCACCGGCATCGATACCGGCGCGGCCCTGCGCTACCGCGCCCCGGAAGAACTCGCCGTCCTGGGCCGGGGCCCGCGAAACGATCCCCAGCCGTCCACAGGCGCGGTCGGGGAACCCGGACACGCCGCGCCCGAGGTCGGCGCGCGCGCCGACATCTACGCCCTCGGACTGCTGCTCTGGGAGCTGCTGACCGGCCGCTGCCCGTTCGACGACGAGGGCCTGCCCCCCGAGCAGATGCTCGCGCACCGCCGCCGCGGACTCCCCGACTCGGCCACGGCCGCCCTGCCCGCCGGCTGCCCCACCGCCCTGGTCCGCGTCCTACGCACCTGCCTCGACCCCGATCCCGCCCGGCGCTGGCCCGACGGCGCGGTGCTCGCCCAGCAGCTCGACCTGTGCCTCGACGAACGGGCCAGGGAGCTGGTCGACCCGCCGCCGGGCAGCCCGCGGCGCAGGCTGGTGCGGTGGCGGGTGCCGTTGATCGCCGCCGCGATCACCGTCCCGAACGTCCTGGCCTCGCTCTACAACATCGACCACAGCCGCAAACTGATCACCGGACGGCTCACCGAGCGCACCCAGGAGCTGTTCGCGACCAGCACGGTCGTCACCAACCTGCTGTTCTTCGCCATGGCCGCCGCGCTGCTCACCTACTGGTCCCGCCGGATCATCACGGTGCCGCGCGGACTGCGCGCCGGGGTGACCTACCCGCCGGGCGAGCTGGCACGCGCCCGCCGCGACGCGATCCTGCTCGGCGACCGCGCGGTGCTGGTGGCCTTCGGCTTCTGGATGATCAGCGCGGCCAGCTACCCGCTCGGTGTCACGGCGGCCGGTGACCGGCTCGCACCGCACGCGTTCGCCCACTTCCTCGCCTCGCACGCGGTGTGCGGGGCGATCGCGCTGGCGTATCCGTTCTTCCTGGTGAACTTCTACGTGGTGCGGTGCCTGTACCCGATGCTGCTCGGACACAGCGCCGTCGGCACCGACGACGGAGCCCTGCTGCGTGGGCTGCAACGCCGCTGCGTGGGCTACCTGCTGATCGCCGCGTCCATCCCGCTGCTCGCCGTCGCCGGGGTGACGCTGCTACCGGTCGAGGACGTCGCCCGCATCATCGTCGTGGTGCGGGTGCTGTGCCTGGGCAGCATCGTCATGTTCGTGGCCAGCTACCTGCTGTTCCGGGCGATCGAACGCGACCTGTCGGCGCTGGCCCGGGTGGCGCGGCCCGGACTCGCGCCCCTCACCACCCGGGCGTGAACGAGCCGGCGCCCTCCGTGGTGACGCTCCGCTACCGCCTCCGTGGTGACGCTCCGCTACCGCCTCCGGGTGCCCCGCTCAGGCGCCGCCGTAGACCTTGGGGTCGAGGGTGCCGATGTAGGGCAGGTCGCGGTAGCGCTCGGCGTAGTCGAGGCCGTAGCCGACGACGAACTCGTTGGGGATGTCGAAGCCGACGTGGGCGACCTCGACCTGGGTGCGCAGCGCGTCGGGCTTGCGCAGCAGGGTGACCACCTCGAGCGAGGCCGGATTGCGGGTGGACAGGTTGCGCTTGAGCCACGACAGCGTCAGGCCGGAGTCGATGATGTCCTCGACGATCAGCACATTGCGCCCGGCGATGTCCTTGTCCAAATCCTTCATGATCCGCACCACGCCCGAGGAGGAGGTGGACGACCCGTAGGAGGAGACGGCCATGAATTCCATCTGGGTCGGAATCGGCAGCGCCTTGGCCAGGTCGGTCATGAAGAAGATCGCGCCCTTGAGCACGCCCACCAACAGCAGATCACCTTCGGGGGCGCCGGCCGGATAGCGCTTGGCGATCAGCTCGGCCAGTTCCTTGGTCTTGGCGGCGATCTGTTCCTCGGTGATCAGCACCGACGCGATGTCGTCCCCGTACACGTGTCGTGGTGTCCCTTCCCTGTGTTCGCGGCACGTTCACCGCGCGGGCGATCGTGCTTGCCTGCGCAGTGTCAGCCTGCCACGTTCGCGCGCGGCAACCAACCTCATCCCCGGTGTTCCGCCGCCGACGGCCACCCCGCCCTGGCCTCGCCAGGCGGTAACCAGCGCGTCGATCGCGCGTAATTGCCTGTCGGTCAGTGCCTTCGCGCCGCCGTCGAGCAGCCAGGCGCGGATGGCGCGGCGGCGCAGCGCGGCCGGAGCCGTGGCCAGCGTCTCGATCCGCAGGTCACCGGCATCGGCGGCCGCGCTCGCGAGGTCGGCGGCCAGTGCGTCGAGCACCGCGCCGTCCTCGCGCAACTGCTGCCCGGTGCGGGCCAGCGCCTCGGCCACCCCGCCGCCGAGCACGTCCTCGAGCAGCGGCAGCACCTCGGTGCGCAGCCGCACCCGGGTGAACTCGGCGGACCGGTTGTGTGGGTCCTCGTGCGGGGTGAGGCCGAGGTCGGCGCACAGTCGCCGGGTGTCGGCCCGGCGCACCCCGAGCAGCGGCCTGCCCCACGGCGGGGTGTAGGCGGCCATGCCGCGGATGGATCGCGCGCCGGAGCCGCGGGCCAGGCCCAGCAGCACGGTTTCGGCCTGGTCGTCGAGGGTGTGCCCGAGCAGCACCGGAAGACCCGCGCGCGCACTGCCCAGCGCGGCGTAGCGGGCCTCGCGGGCGGCGGCCTCCAGCCCGCCGTCGCTGCCGACGCGCACGCGCAGCACCCGCACCGAACGGCAGCCCAGTGTCCGGGCCTGGGCCGCGGCCGCCGCGGCCACCGCGTCCGACCCCGCCTGCAAGCCGTGATCGACGACGAGGGCGTCCACCGCCGCGGCTTCCACCACGGCCGCCGCGGTCAACGCCAAGGAGTCGGCCCCACCGGACAACGCGACCGCGACGGCGGGCGCGGCACCGGGCAGGTGTTCGGCGAGCCACCCGCGCACGGCGTGCCGCAGCACGAGCGCCGCGGGGGTCTCGGGCAGGGTGCGTGTGTCCGCGCTCAGTTCAGGACGCGGGCGATCCACCGGTCCGGGTCCTCGATCTCGTCGGTGCGCGGCAGCGTCTCCGCGTCGGTCCACACCGTGTTGAACGAGGCCATCCCCACCCGGCCCACCACGTGGTCCACGAACGCCTTGCCCCGCACGTACTGGGCGACCTTCGCGTCCACGCCGAGCAGGGCGCGCAGGATCCGCTGGATCGGGTTGGCCGGGCGCTGCCTGCGCTTGTCGAAGGCGGCGCGGATCTGCGCGACGGTGGGGATCACCGCGGGCCCGACCGCGTCCATCACGTGGTCGGCGTGGCCCTCGAGCAGGGTGCCGAGCATGAGCAGCCGGTCCAGGGCCTCCCGCTGCGGTGGCGCCTGGGTGGCGCGCAGCAGGCCGATGACCCCGCGATTGGCGGGATCGTCGGGCACACCGCCGCGCCTGCGCTCGCGCACCTCCGCCACCAGCCGCGACAGCATCTCGGCCAGCGGCTCCTCGCCCACCTCGCCGAGCACGTCGACATTGCTGCGCATGTAGTCGGCCAGCCAGGGCGCCGAGGAGAACTGCACCCGGTGGGTCACCTCGTGCAGGCACACCCAGAAACGGAAGTCCGTCGGCGAGACGCCGAGCGCGCGTTCGACCGCCATGATGTTGGGCGCCACCAGCAGCAGCGTTCCGTCCGGCCCGGTGAACGGGTCGTACTGGCCGAGGATCGCGGTGGACAGGAAGGCCAGCATCGCGCCGGCCTGCACCCCGGCGGGTTTGCCGGCGAGCCTGCCCTTGAAGCCGGTGTCGGCCTGCGCGCCGGTGCCGGTGAGCGTGGACATCGAGTCCGCGGCGGCGCTGATCCAGCCGGGCCGGTCGACGATCCTGGCCTCGGGTACCGGCTGGTCGTCGAGAAGCCCGCTGACCTCGCGCACCGGTCCTTCGGCTCGGATGGAGGACGCGGCGAGCTCGGCGACCACCTGCTCGGCCGAGTACCGCGAGGTGCGCGGTCCCGCGGGCACCAGCGCGGCGCCGGTGCGCGCGGCCAGCCGCCAGTCGACGGCGCCGGACAGCCCGGAACGGCGCGGTGACTCGGTCGTCCCGGCCGCGGTGTCGGTCTCGTCAGCGCCTTCGAACATGGTCAACCACCCGTCACGAGCATCCACAGTTGCGCAGCGTGCCCGCGATGGCATCCAACGCCGGCCTGCTCACCTCCGGCGGCCGATCGTTCGACATCAACGCGAAGGTCAGCACCCGCCCGTCTCGGTCGAGCACATACCCGACCAACGCGCTGGCAACCGTGAGAGTTCCGGTTTTGGCCCGTACCCAGCCCGCGCCCTCGCGATTGCGGGTGACATACCGTTCGGCGAGCGAGCCGGTCGCCCCGGCCACCGGCAGCTGGTCGAGCAACGGCGCCAGCGTCGCGGCCAGCCGGTCGCTCTCCGGCTCGGCCTTGGTCCCGGCCGGGCGGGCCAGGGCCGTGCCGGTGGGCTGGGCGGCGGTGGCGATCACCTTGTCGAGCAGCCGGGCGGGCAGCCGGTCGTCCACCGACAAGCCGCTGGTGTCGTGCATGTCCATGCCGCTCACGTCGAAGCCCGCCTTCTCCAGCGTGGCGCGCACCGCGGCCACGGCGCCGGTGAAGGACGGTTCGTGGCCGGTGGCCAGGGCGATCTCGCGGCCGATCGTCTCGGCCAGCACGTTGTCGGAGTGCACCATCATGTCGCGCAGCCGGTCGCGCAGCGGCGCCGAATGTACCGCGGCCACCTCGGCGGCGTCGGGTGCCGCGGTGCCCGCCCGCACCCGGGCGGGGTCGAGCCCGAGCGCGGTGGCCAGGGCGCGCCCGGCGTCGAGGGCCGGTTCGGTGGTGCGCGGGGAGTATTCGACCAGCGGGCTCAGCCTGCCGCCGTCGATCATCACCGGCTCGATCGGGGCGATGGACCCCTCCGGCACGTCGATCGGGTCCCAGCCCCGCGCCATGGTCGGTCCGCTGAAGGCCGAGGTGTCCACGACGATGGTGTCGACCGCGCGTCCGGAGGCCTTGATCTGGTCCACCAGATCCGACAGCCGCGCCGCGTTCGGGTAATACCCCTTGCCGTCCGGCTGGGCGGTCAGCGTCGGGTCACCGCCGCCGACGAGCACCAGTTCCCCCGCCGCCGAGCCGACGACCACCTCGGTGGCCACCCGCCGGTCCGCGGGCAGTGCCAGCAGCGCCGCGGCGGCGGTGAGGATCTTGGCCGTGGAGGACGGGATCATCGGTGTGCCCGGGTCGGCGCTCCACAGCGTCACCCCGCTCTCGGCATCGGTGACGATGCCGGTGAACGCGCCCAGATCCGGGTTCGTGACGGCCGCGGCCAACGCCGTCGAGACCCCCGACGGGCTCGGCGCGGGCGCCTCGGTCGCCGGGGTCACCCGGGGGAACGCCTTGACCGGCGCGGGCGGGGCCGCGACGGTCAGCCCGCCGTGCCGGAATTCCGGGGTCCAGGGCCGCACCACCAGCAGCACCGCGGCGACGGCGAGGAGCAGCGCGGTCGCGGCGGCCGTGGCCCCGATCCACAACCGCCTGCGCCGCCGGGCCGCCAAGTCACCGATCTTCCTGTCGTTCCCACCAACCACGTGCCCGTCGTCTCCCTGACTCCGCTCACCGCGCACCGCCTGGCGCACCCGTATCCGCACCGCTCACACTATCCTCGTTCCGCTACCGTTCCCCCGAACAGTCGGCGAGTCGGCCGCGTGCCCGCTCGCGCCCACAGAAGCACCACAGAAGGAGATGGCGTGGAGTTCGACGTCACCATCGAGATCCCGAAGGGATCCCGGAACAAGTACGAAGTCGATCACGAGACCGGGCGGGTCCGCCTCGACCGTTTCCTGTACACCTCGATGGTGTACCCGGCCGACTACGGCTTCATCGAGAACACCCTGGGCGAGGACGGCGATCCGCTGGACGCGCTGGTGCTGCTGCCCGATTCGGTGTTCCCCGGCGTGATCGTGGAGGCCCGTCCGGTCGCCATGTACAAGATGGAGGACGAGGCGGGCGGCGACGCGAAGGTGCTGTGTGTGCCCGCCGGCGACCCGCGCTGGGACCACATCCAGGATCTGGCCGACGTGCCGGAGTTCGAGCTGGCCGCGATCAAGCACTTCTTCGAGCGCTACAAGGACCTCGAGCCGGGCAAGTACGTGAAGGGCTCGGAGTGGGTCGGCCGCGCCGAGGCCGAGGCCGAGGTCGAGGCGTCGTTCAAGCGACTGCAGGACAAGGGCGGCCACTGAGCCTGCCCCGCACACGGCGAAAGGGACGTCCGGCCGATGCCGGGCGTCCCTTTCTCGTCGCGGTGTGCGGAACCGGAGATCAGTAGTAGATGTAGAGGTCCCAGCCGTCCCAGTTCTCGATGCACTCCCAGTAGTAGCCGCCGGTGCTCGGGGAGATGCCGTCGGCGCGGCAGGCCTCCAGGGTGGCGTAGGTGCCGATGTAGGTGCCGCCGTAGTAGGCGGCCTGGTAGGTGGTCTCGATCGGCGCGGCGGCGGAGGCCGTGGCCGCCGTCGACACCCCGGCGACGGCGGCGGTGGCCAGCAGGCCGGCGGCGATGAGGGACTTGATGCGCATGTCGTGCTCCTGTCGGAAGGTGCGGGTCGGTGTGACAGGAACAACGGTATGGTTCGGAAAAGCCCTGCACAGCCACCCCTAGGTGGCGATACCGGGCACCCTGGCGGTGTTCACCACCGCCACCTTCGGACCTCCGCGCCCCACCCTCGGGTGGACGGCGTGAACGACGAAGCCCGCCGGTCGTGGGGACCGGCGGGCTCGGGCTCGGGGCTCGGAGCTCAGGGCTCAGCGTCCCTTGAACTCCGGCGCGCGCTTCTCGAACACCGCCTGGATCGCCTCGGTCAGGTCCTCCGAGGGCAGGAAGGCCGCGTTCCACGCCGAGACGTAGCGCAGGCCCTCGGCGATGTCGTTGACCCGCCGCTGCTCGAGCACGTCCTTGACGCCCTGCACCACCAGCGGCGGGTTGGCCGCGATCTCGCGGGCCAGCGCGTGCGCCGCGGCCAGCACCGCCTGCTGGTCCGGGTACACGTCGTTGACCAGCCCGATCTTCTCCGCGCGTGCGGCGTCGATGTCCTTGCCGGTGTAGGCCAGCTCGCGCAGGTGGCCCTCGCCGATGATGCCGGGCAGGCGCTGCAGCGAGCCCACGTCGGCGACGATGGCGACCTTGGCTTCGCGCACGCTGAACTGGGCGTCGGCGCTGGCGAGCCGGATGTCGGCGGCCGCGATGAGGTCGACGCCGCCGCCGATGCACCAGCCCGACACCGCCGCGATCACCGGCTTGGAGCACTCGGCGACGGAGTTGATCGAGGCCTGCAGCCTGCGGATCTCCTTGAGGAAGTCGGTGCGCGGGGCCGCCAGCGCCCGGTCGGCCATCAGCGGGCCGAAGGTGCCGGACATGGCAGGCAGGTCGAGACCGTAGGAGAAGTGTTTGCCGGAGCCGGTGATCACGACCGCGCGCACCTGCGGGTCGGCATCGAGCCCGGCGAAGATCTCCGGGAGCTCCCGCCAGAAATCCGGTCCCATCGCGTTGCCCTTGCCGGGACCGGTCAACGTCACCTGGGCGACATGGTCGCTGATCTCGACCGTGAAAGCCTGCCAATCTGTCATCCGCCCACCGTATCGGCCGCGCCGAGGCCGCGGCCAGCCCCTCCCGGCCGCCGCCGCACCCCGCCGGTGCGGATTTCCTTCGGCGTGGATCGAATCCTCGACCCCGCCGGTGCTCGGCACGTTGTTCCAGGTCACCGCGGTGGGCGGGAGGTGACGAGCCACCCAGCACGGCTGCCGCCCGCGCTCGGCGGGTGCCGATGCGGCGTAGCTTGTGGTGGTGTGAGCGAAGTACCTCGCCCCGAGACGGGCATCCGGATCCCCGACGACCTCAGCGGCATCACCGCCGAGCAGTACCGAGCGTCGATGCGGCACTACCCGGCCGGCGTCACCGTGGTCACGCTCGACTCACCGGCCGGACCGGTCGGCTTCACCGCGACGTCGTTCGCGTCGCTGTCGCTGGAGCCGCCGCTGGTCTCGTTCAACATCGCCCACACCTCGTCGAGCCTGACCGCGATGCTGGCCGCCGACTCGGTCGTCATCCACTTTCTCGGCGAACACCAGCGCCACATCGCGCAGCGCTTCTCCCGCACCGCGGCCGAGCGCTTCGCCGACCATTCGCTGTGGACCACGCTGGAGACCGGGGAGCCGGTGCTGCACGGCACTCCCATCTGGGTGCGCGCCGCGGTGCATCAGCTCATCCCGATCGGTGACCACACCTTCGTCGTCGGCCTGGTCACCCGCGTCCACGACGACACCGACGAGAGTCCGTCGGCGGCACCGCTGCTCTACTACAACGGCCGCTACCACCGGCCCACGGCACTGGACGGGTGATCCCGAGGTCGGCGGCCGGTCGCACGATGGCACCACCGGCAGCCGCTGCCGACCGCGGGCCTCAGCGCAGGCAGGGCGCCGCGCCGCCCGCCGAATCACCGCCGAGCGGCCGGGTTTCGGGGCTCGGGCTCCACAGCCCGCCGGTGCACGCGTAGTTCCACGCCGTCCCCCGCTCGACGAGCCGCGCGACCGCGCCGACCAGGCGGTCGACCTGCTCCGAGGTGGTCGACACCCCGACGCTCGCTCGCAGCGCGGCGGCCACCCCGAGCCGGGCCAGCAGCGGATGCGCGCAGAACCGCCCGTCGCGCACGCCGATGCCGTGCTCGGCGGACAGGTAGGCGGCGACATGACCGGGCTCGTACCCGTCGAGGGTGAACGCCACGATTCCGACGCAGTCGCTGCTGTCGGCGAACACGCGCAGCACCCGGCACCCCGGCACCGCGGCGAGACCGGCGCGCAGCCGCTCGGTGAGCTGCCGCTCGTGCGCGACCAGCGCTTCGGCGTCGACCGCGCCCAGCGCATCGCAGGCCGCGGCGATCGCGGCCGCACCGAGCACGTTCGGCGATCCGCCCTCGTGCCGCTGCGGCGCGGGCGCCCACGCCACGTCGGAGACGCCGACCTCGCGCACCGCGCCACCGCCGGCCAGATACGGCTCGGCCGCGTCCAGCCAGTCCCGCCTGCCCACCAGCACCCCGGCGCCGAACGGCGCGTACAGCTTGTGCCCGGAGCAGGCGAGGTAGTCGATGCCGGTGTCGCGCAGGGAGATCCGCCGGTGCGGCGCGAGCTGCGCCGCGTCGACCAGCAGCCGCGCACCGCACTGGTGGGCGATCTCGGCCAGCCTGCGCAGCGGCAGCACCTCGCCGGTCACGTTGGACGCGCCGGTGACCGCGAGCAGCGCGGCGGGGCGGGCGCACAGCTCGGCCACCAGCCTGCGCAGTGTCTCCTCGATCGTGTCGGCCGCGCGCACCACCCGCCGCCCGTGCCTGGTCCAGGGCAGGAAGTTGGCGTGGTGCTCGATGTCGAGCACCACGGTCTCGCCCGGCACGCAGCCGGCCAGCAGGTTCAGCGAGTCGGTGGTGTTGCGGGTGAACACCACCACCTGGTCGTCGCCGGCGTCGAGGAACCGGGCGACCGAGCCGCGCGCGGCCTCGTAGCACTCGGTGGAGATGCGCGAGGCATACCCGGCGCCCCGGTGCACGCTGGCGTAGTAGGGCAGCAGGTGCTGGATCCGGTCGGCCACCGTGGCCAGCGCCGGAGCGCTCGCGGCCAGGTCGAAGTTGGCGTAGGTGGTGGTCCCGCCCTGGACGAGCGGCACGCGCAGGTCGTCGCCGGACACCCGGGCGAAGGCGGCGCAGGTCTGGTCCACAACAGCAGTCATCACGTCATCCCGTCGGTTCATGGACCCGAGATCGAGAGGATTCGTCGAGTCCGCGCTTGCCGCGTCCGGTCGGACGGCGGCCAGGTCGTCACCCGGAGCACCCCACCGCGGAGGAGGGTTGCCGACCAGCGAGCCGGGGCTTTGCGCTGGCACTCATGACCTGGACCGAGATTGGCAGACCCGGCGCCGCGTTGTCAACCACGATCCCCGGCACACCGAAACCGGGTTGCGGGCGCGCGCGGGGTGCGATCCCATCGACAGGTGACCCCCTCGCTGCTGCTCAGCTTCGTCGGCCTGTGCGTGCTGCTGTCGCTGACGCCCGGCCCGGACTCGTTCCTGGTGCTGCGGTTCTCGATCGTGGACGCCCGACCCGGCATCGCCGCGGCGATCGGCTCGGCGCTCGGCGGCATCGCCTGGGCGGTGGTGGTGGCCGCCGGGGTGGCGACCCTGCTCGAACAGTCCGCCACCGCCTACCGCGCCCTGAAGGTGATCGGCGGAATCTACTTGGTGTACTTGGGGATTCGCGCACTGCTCGACCACCGCAAGCAACGCGGAACCGCCGCGGAGCCGCCCGCGCCGGACCGGCACGCCCCCTCGGTTCGCTCGGCGTTCACCGCCGGTGTGGTCTCGTGTCTGTTCAACCCGAAGGTCGGCCTGTTCTACCTGGCGGTGCTGCCCCAGTTCCTCACCGAGGTCACCTTCGCCAACACGCTCGCCCTCGGTGCGATCGAATGCCTGGTGGCCGCGGTGGAGATGGTCCTGCTCGCCCTGCTGGCCGCCCGTGCCGTCGCCCTGCTGCGCACCCCGCGGGTGCGGGACCGGCTCGAACAGGCCAGTGCGGCGATCCTCACCGCGCTCGGCGTCGGCACGGTCGCCTCGGCCTCCTGACCGGGCCTGCGGACCGGGCCTGCCGACCGGCCACGTCCCGGCTCCGCGCACCCGCCGCGCACGACCCGTCCGGGTACCGTGGACAGCTGGTCACCGGGGTGTTTGCCCTCTGGTAACCCTGCTGTGAAACAAACATCCCGACACTGGGCAGGTTCTCGGAGAGGTGGACAGGACGTGACGCTGCAGCCGCAGGTCGACGCCGCGGCGGACGGCAACCGGGCACCGGGCGCATCGCCCGACCCGCTGTACCGGTCGGTCGCCGCACCCGAGCCGCGCACCCTGGTCGACATCCTCGACGCCACCGTCGCCGCCCACCCCGACGCCCCCGCCCTCGACGACGGCGAGGTCGTGCTCAGCTACGCCGAACTGCGCGCCGAGATCGCCGAGCGCGTGGCCGAGCTGGTGGCCGCGGGCGTGCGCCCCGGCGACCGGGTCGGTGTCCGGATGCCCTCCGGGGATCACCGCCTCTACGTGACCATCCTCGCCGTCCTCTACGCCGGAGCCGCCTACGTCCCGGTCGACGCCGACGATCCCGACGAACGGGCGGCCCTCGTCTTCGGCGAGGCGCGGGTGCGGGTCGTCGCGACCGGTGCGGGGATCGAGGCAGCCGAGCAGGCCGGGACGGACGGCCGCCCCCCGGCAGCCGGCCCCTCCCCCGCCGACGACGCCTGGATCATCTTCACCTCCGGCTCCACCGGCACCCCCAAGGGCGTGGCCGTCACCCACCGCAGCGCCGCCGCGTTCGTCGACGCCGAGGCCCGGATGTTCCTGCGGGACAACCCGATCGGCCCGGGCGACCGGGTGCTGGCGGGTCTCTCGGTGGCCTTCGACGCCTCCTGCGAGGAGATGTGGCTGGCGTGGCGGCACGGCGCCTGCCTCGTGCCCGCGCCCCGGGCCCTGGTCCGCACCGGCGCCGATCTCGGCCCCTGGTTGGTGCGCCGGGAGATCACCGTGGTCTCGACCGTCCCGACGCTGGCCGCTACCTGGCCGCCGGAGGCTCTGGAGGCGGTGCGGCTGCTCATCTTCGGCGGTGAGGCCGTGCCACCGGAACTGGCCGAACGGGTCGCCGGCGGCGACGACGCGGGCCGGGAGGTGTGGAACACCTACGGTCCCACCGAGGCGACGGTGGTGGCGTGCGCGGCGCCACTGACCGGCGAGGGCCCGATCCGGATCGGGCTGCCGCTGGACGGCTGGGATCTCGCCGTCGTCGACGCGCAGGGCAATCCGGTCGGCGAAGGCGAGTCCGGCGAGCTGGTGATCGGCGGCGTCGGCCTGGCCCGCTACCTCGACCCGGCCAAGGACGCCGAGAAATACGCTCCCGCACCGGCATTGGGCTGGGAGCGCGCATACCGCAGCGGTGACCTGGTGCGCAAGGAGCGCGCGGGCCTGATCTTCCTCGGCCGCGCCGACGACCAGATCAAGCTCGGCGGCCGCCGCATCGAACTCGGCGAGATCGACAACGCGCTCCAGCACCTGCCCGGCGTCACCGCCGCCGCGGCGGCCATCCGGACCACCAAGGCGGGCAACAAGATCCTCGTCGGCTACCTCACCGGCCCGGGTGCCGACTACGACCTGCGGGCCGCGCGCGAATCCCTCGCCGAGCACCTGCCCGCCCCGCTGGTGCCGCGCCTGGCGCTGGTCGACGAGCTGCCCACCCGCACCTCGGGCAAGGTCGACCGCGACGCACTGCCCTGGCCGCTGCCCGAGACCGGGCGCGCCGACGCCGAGGACGGCCTGTCCGAGACCGGGCGCTGGGTGGCGGGTCTGTGGGACGCGATCCTCGGCGCCGAGGTCACCGGCCCCGATGCCGACTTCTTCGACCTGGGCGGCGGGTCGCTGGCCGCGGCCCAGCTCGTCACCGCGCTGCGCGAACGCCACCCCGGCATCGCCGTCGCCGACCTCTACGACCATCCGCGCCTGGGTGCGCTGGTCGACTTCCTGGAACAGTCCGCGCCCGCGGCCCGCGTCGAACCGCGCACGGTCGTGCCGACCCCGCGGCGCGCCCAGCTGACCCAGGTACTGGCCACCGTGCCGCTGACCACCCTCACCGGCCTGCAGTGGTTCACCTGGCTGGCGATCGTCGGCAACATCGCCGCCTGGTCCGGCTCGCTGCCCTGGCTGCCGCGGCTGTCCTGGTGGTGGGCGCTGCCCGCCTTCGTCCTGTTCATCACCCCGCCCGGCCGTATGGCGCTGTGCGTGGCCGGTGCGCGCATCCTGTTGCGCGGGGTGCGGCCCGGCAGCTATCCACGCGGCGGGTCGGTGCACCTGCGGCTGTGGGCCGCGGTGCGGCTGTCGGAGGCCAGCGGCGCGGAGAACCTCTCCGGCGCACCGTGGATGGTGCCGTTCGCGCGCGCGCTGGGCGCCCGCATCGGCAAGGGCGTCGACCTGCACACCCTGCCGCCGGTCACCGGCATGCTCGAGCTCGGTGCCGGATGCAGCGTCGAACCCGAGGTGGACCTGTCCGGCTATTGGATCGACGGCGATCTCGTGCACATCGGCCCGATCGAGGTCGGCGCGGGCGCGGTCGTCGGATCCAGGTCGATCCTGTTGCCCGGCAGCCGGATCGGCAAGAACGCGGTGATCGCACCGGGCTCGGCGGTGTCCGGGCGCGTCAAGGCCGACCAGGAGTGGGCGGGCTCCCCCGCGGTGAAGGTGGGCAAGGCGCGCCACCGCTGGCCCGATCACACCCCCGCCCGGGCCCGGCACTGGGTGGCGGTCTTCGCGATCACCTCGGTCGCGCTGGCGGCGCTGCCGATCGTCGGGCTCGCCGCGGGCGCGGCCTGGCTGGCCTGGTGCGTCCGTGACACGACGACGCTCGGCGCGGGCCTGACCGGCGCGTTCGCGGCACTGCCGCCCGCCGTGCTGATCGCCCTCGGGGTGTACGCCGCGGCGACCATCGTGCTGGTGCGGCTGTTCTCGCTCGGCCTGACCGAGGGCTATCACCCGGTGCGCAGCCGCGTCGGCTGGCAGGCCTGGGCCACCGAACGCCTGCTCGACGGCGCCCGCACCTTCCTGTTCCCGCTCTACGCCAGCCTGCTCACGCCACTGTGGCTGCGGCTGCTCGGCGCGAAGGTCGGCAAGCACGTGGAGGCCTCCACGGTGCTGCTGCTGCCGAAGTTCACCACCGTCGCCGACGGCGCGTTCCTGGCCGACGACACCATGATCGCCGGATACGAACTCGGCGGCGGCTGGCTACGCATCGGCGAGGCCAAGGTCGGCAAGCGCGCCTTCCTCGGCAACTCCGGCATGACCGCGCCCGGACGGCGGGTGCCCAAGAACGGCCTGGTCGCGGTGCTGTCCGCCGCGCCGTCCAAGGCCAAGGCGGGCTCGTCGTGGGTGGGCAGCCCGCCCGTGCGGTTGCGCCGCGCCGCCGAATCCGGCGACACCCGGCGCACCTTCGATCCGCCGCCGAGCCTGAAGCTCGCCCGCGCGGCCGTGGAGACCTGCCGATTGCTCCCGGTGCTGGTGACGTTCGGCATCGGACTCGGTGTGCTGTTCGCGATGGCATGGCTGGCGCAGACCGTCGGCCATCCGGTGGCCGCGCTGCTGAGCGGGGTGGTGCTGCTGGTGGCGGGCGCGGTCGCCTGCGGCAGTGCGGTGGCGGCGAAATGGTTGCTGGTCGGGCGGATCCGGGCCGAGGAGCATCCGCTGTGGAGTTCGTTCGTCTGGCGCAACGAGGTGTCGGACACCTTCGTCGAAACCGTCGCCGCGCCCTGGTTCGCGCGCGCCGCCACCGGCACCCCGGTGCTGAATCTGTGGCTGCGGGCGCTCGGCGCGCGCATCGGCCGCGGGGTATGGTGCGAGTCCTATTGGCTTCCGGAGGCGGACCTGGTGACACTCGGTGACGGCGCGACCGTGGAACGAGGCTGCGTGGTGCAGACCCACCTGTTCCACGACCGCATCATGGCCATGGACACCGTCGTCCTCGAACCCGGCGCGACCCTCGGTCCGCACTGCGTGGCCCTGCCCGCGGCCCGCATCGGCGCGGGTGCCACGGTGGGCCCGGCCTCGCTGGTCATGCGCGGTGACGCGGTGCCCGCCTCGACGAGCTGGTGGGGCAACCCGATCGCGCCGTGGCCGCGCCCCCATCCCACGCCGACCGTCGCCGAGGGGTGACGGATGCGAGCGCTGAGGGGTGAGAAGTGCTGATGGGCGAGAAGTGCTGATGGGCGACAAATTCTACGACGAGCCGATCGACGACTACCTGCCGCAGAACGGCAATCGCGGCTATCGGGTCTCCCGCTACGAACTGGACCTGGTCTACAAGGTCGCCGGCAACCGGCTGAGCGGGCGCGCCGAGATCACGGCGGTGACCACCGCGGTGCGCCCGCGCTTCGCGTTCGACCTGGCGCAGTCGCTGAGCGTGGCCAAGGTGTTCGTCAACGGCGCCAAGGTCGCCCGCTACACCCACCGCAACGGCAAGCTCGTCCTCACCCCGCAGCAGAAGATCCCCGCGGGCGGCGTGCTCGCGGTGGTGGTCCAGTACGCCGGTGCGCCCAAACCGGTGCGCGGGCCGTGGGGTGAGGTGGGTTGGGAAGAACTCACCGAGGGCGCGTTGGTCGCCAGCCAGCCCAACGGTGCGGCCTCCTGGTTCCCCTGCGACGATCACCCCAGTTCCAAGGCCAGCTACCGCATCTCGATCACCACCGACAGCCCGTACCACGCGCTCGCCAACGGCACCTTGGTCCGCAAGCAGACCAAGGCCAGCCAGACCACCTGGGTCTACGAACAACCCGAGCCGATGTCGAGCTACCTGGCGACCATCCAGATCGGCCCCTACCGCTGGCATCGGATCGGGTCCGAGCAGTCACCCGTGCCGATGTACGCCGTGCTGCCCGCCCGGCTGCGCGCCGCCTTCGACACCGATTTCGCCCGCCAGCAGCGGATGATGGAGGTCTTCACCGACCTGTTCGGGCCCTACCCGTTCGCCGGGTACACCGTGGTCGTCACCGACGACGACCTGGAGATTCCGATCGAAGCACAGGGCATCTCGATCTTCGGCGCCAACCACTGCGACGGCCGCCGCGGCTCCGAACGCCTGGTCGCGCACGAACTCGCCCACCAGTGGTTCGGCAACAGCCTCACCCTGCGCCGGTGGCGCGACATCTGGTTGCACGAGGGTTTCGCCTGCTACGCGGAGTGGATCTGGTCGGAGGCCGCCGGCGGCCCGAGCGCCGACCAGCTGGCCCGCGCCGCCCGGCACAACCTCTCCCGTGAGCCTCAGGATCTGGTGCTGGCAGATCCCGGCCCCGCATTGATGTTCGACGACCGGGTCTACAAGCGCGGCGCGCTCACCCTGCACGCGTTGCGCATCGAACTCGGCGACCGCGCGTTCTTCGATCTGCTGCGGGAGTGGACCGGTCGCTACCGGCACGCCTGCGTGGACACCGAGGAATTCACCGATCTGGCAGGCCATTACAGCCAGGTGCCGCTGCGCCCGCTGTGGGACAGCTGGTTACGCGAGACGGCGCTGCCGCCGCTGCCGCCGCACGGCGGACAGGCCGTGACCGTGCCGCGCTGAGGATGTCGGGCGCCGCGTCGAGGACATGCGCGTCGAGAACATGCGCGTCGAGAACATGCGCTCAGAACACCAGATAGCGTTCGGCCAGTTCCTCCACCAGGGGGTCGTCCTCGGTCACGCTGTCGAGGGCGTCCAGGTCGGTCTCGACCGAGATCTGGCGGGGGTCGTCGTGCTCGGCGTCGGGCGGGCCGTCCTCGCCGAGCTGGCGCAGCAACTTCTCCCGCACCCGTTTCTTCAGTGAATCCGTCATATCGACAGAGTGCCCGGTCCGCGCCGGGGAAACCGCCCGCGCCGTGATCAGACCGGCGTCAACCAGGTGCCCCACGGGGTGTTGCGCAGCACCGCGTATACCGCGAAGAGCGCGAACAACGCCCACATGACCGATCTGTCGATGGCGGGCACCCGCGGCTTCTGTCCCCGCCACGCCCGCACCGACCAGTCGGCGACGAACCAGAAGAACGCCACGATCAGTGGCAGCGCGAGCAGGTTGCTGTGCAGGGAGTCGAGGACGCGGCCGTCGGTGAGGTTGTGCACCGCGCGCATGCCGCCACAGCCCGGGCAGTACACCCCGAACAGCGCATACACCGGGCATTCGCCGTAGGACCCCTCGACGTGCGGATCCCGCACGTGCAACAGCACCAGCACGCCGGCGCCCGCCGCGGCCGTCAGCATCGGCAGGCCGAGCGCTCGCAGACCACCGCGCTGTACGGGCCTGGGTGCCTGGTGATCGACGGGCGTGTCCACGAGAACCCACGGTAGCCGGGCCGCGCCGACCGGCGCCAGCGCACCCGACGCGGCGGCGCTGCTCTCGACTCGATAACGGTCGGCGGCACTCGGTATCGCCGCTGGGTACCCCATCGATAGACCTGGCAGGACGCCGCTCCGGCGCCGAAGATCTTCGGTCGGGACGGAAAGTTCAGTGGACCGAATATCGGGTATCCAAGCATTCGGAGCCAGGTTTTCCGACACCGAGCGCTTGCACTAGCAAGCAGTCGTGCTTGCACGGTACGGTGGCGGCAGACACAAAGGAGTGTGCGATGCTGGTGACGTCGATGAAGACCCTGGCGGGGGTGCGCAGCACCGAACCGCTCACCGCGGCCTACCGTGCCGCCCTGCGATCCCGGACCTACGCCACGGCGTCGCTGAACAAGCCCGCCGCGCCCGTGGAGATCGTGCCGGTCACCACCGTCGACGGCGCCCGCCTCCGAGTGCATGCCTACGGCCCCGCCGACGGCGAGGTCATCGTGCTCATCCACGGCTGGAGCTGCTGCATCGAGTACTGGCACCCGCAGATCAACGCCCTGGCCGACCGCTACCGCGTGATCTGCTACGACCAGCGCGGGCACGGCGAGAGCACCCTCGGCCGCGTGGCGCCCTGCGCCGACACCCTGGCCGACGATCTGGCCACCGTCCTGGACGCCACCCTGCCCCGTGGCCGCCGCGCCGTGCTGGTCGGCCACAGCATGGGCGGCATCACCCTGCAGGCCTGGGCCGCTCGCTATCCCGAGCAGGTGCCCGACCGCGCGGCCGCCGTCGTGCTGGCCAACACCGCCTCCAAGGACATCCGCTTCGAGACCGATCTGCTGCCGCTGCTGAACAAACCGCTGGCCGTGGCCAACCGACCGCTCACGGTGTTCGGCCGTGGCGTGCGGATGCCGATGGTGCTCGCCGAAACCCTGCTCACCGCACCGATACCGCTGCCCGGTGGCCCGATGAGCCCGCTCGTCACCGCGGTCCTCAAGTCCCGCGTGATGACCAGGAACGCCACCGCCGACCAGGCCGCCTTCGCGCTCGGCATCGTCCGCTCCTGCCGTCCGCTCACCCGCGGCCTGCACGCGGCGGCGCTGGCCGACATGGACCTCGGCGACGCGGCGAAGAACCTGACCGTGCCGACCACCGTCATCGCCGGGCTGCACGACCACCTGCTGCCCGAGCGGATGAACCGCACCATCGTCGAGGCGCTGAAATCGTCCGGCTCGCTGGCGGATTACCAGGTCTGGCCGACCGGGCACCTGAGCAACGTGGAGGCGGCCGACCGGTTCAACGCGGAGTTGGCGAAGATCGCCGCCAGCGCCTACCGGCCGCAGGCCGACGCGGTGTGAGGAAACGGCCCCGGCTGAGGAGCCGGGGCCTGCGCCGCCGCGTCCGGATTCGTGGTCATGCCGTGGCGCGGCGGACCAGCGCCCACGCGCCGCCGAGGCAGACCGCCGCCAGGACCGCGGGCACCAGCACCATCGGGACCGCGCGCGGGCTGTCGGTGAACCAGTGGCCCACCTCCGGCCACCAGCGCTGCCAGGTCACCAGGATCGCGGCCAGACCGCCGAGCACCAGGACCACCGCGCCGAGGGTGTAGAGCCCGGTCACCCGCCACCGCTGCTGGATGGCGCCCATCAGCAGGCCCGCGGCCGCGATCAGCGCGAGCACCGCCAGGAAGGTCCCGAGTTGGACCAGCCGGTTGTCGGTGAATTCGGCCGGGATCCCGAACATCACCATGTTCACCCCCCACCCGTCGGTGGCCTGCTCGGCCGCCGACAGTCCCCACAGCAGCACCCCGAAGCCCACGATCTGGGTCAGCGCGACCAACAGGGTGGCGAGGAAGTAGTCGCGCCTGGTCACCCCGAGCCCCAGCGCGAACGGCAGCGACTGCGTCATCGCGACCAGGTAGAAGGCCAGTGCGATGCCGAGGATCGAGTAGACGCTGCCGGTCATGTTGCGGTCCTCGGTGTCGACCAGCGCGAAGATCACCCAGGGGATGGCGAACGCGGCCGTCAGCACGCCCAGCGGCCAGGCGAACAGCAGCGGCCAGGAGACGGCGTGAATACGGGCGACGGACAGGACTCGGGCGATCATCACTGCTCCTGGGTAGTGGCGGTTTCGACGATGAGCTGCTGCAACGAGACCGGCTCCAGCCGCAGTCCCAGTGCGCCCGCCCGCGCGACGTCGGCATCGTGGTCGGTGGTGCGCACCAGCACGCGCGCCTGGTTGCCCAGCGCTTCGCGGCGCAGTTCCGGACGTCCGGCGACGAAGCGGTCGACCTCGCCGACCGGCCCGGCGACGGTGATCGCCGATTCGCGCAGCTGGTCGGCGGCGGCGTCGGCGACCACCCGGCCACGGTCGATGACGATGACGTGCTCGAGCAGATCCGCCACCTCGTCGATGAGATGCGTGGACAGCACCACGGTCCGCGGATTCTCGGCGTAGTCGGCGAGCAGCCGGTCGTAGAACAGCTGCCGCGCGACCGCGTCCAGCCCGAGGTACGGCTCGTCGAACAGCGTCAACGGCGCCCGGGACGCCAGGCCGATGATGACGCCGAGCGCGGACGTCATCCCGCGGGAGAGCTTCTTGACCCGTCGACCGAGCGGCAGGTCGAAATCGCGCAACAATCGCTGGGCGAAATCCTCGTCCCAGTGCGGGAGCAGGTGCCGCGCCACGTCGAGCACATGCTTGACCTTGTAATCGGCCGGGTACGGCTGGCTCTCGCGAATGAAGGTGACATCGCGCAGCACGGCCGCGTTCTCGTGCGGCGTCGCCCCGAACACGCTGACCTCACCCGCGGTCTGGAACTGCTGTCCGGTGAGCACCTGCATCAGCGTCGTCTTGCCGGCGCCGTTACGGCCGAGCAGGCCGTAGATGGTGTTCGCGCGCAGCTCGAAGGACACGTCGTCGAGCGCCGTGACCGAACCGAACCGCATGCCGACACCCCGCACCGACGCGACGGTCTCGGTGTCGAGCACCGCAGGGTCGAGGTAGGTCGCGCTCATCGTGATCCCTCCCGCTGGTCGAGCATGGCCTTGAGTTCGTCGATGCCCATGCCGAGCTTGTCGGCCTCGGCGATCAGCGGATCGATGTACTGCTGGGCGAACCGCTCCCTACGCCGCATCCGCAAGGCGTTGCGCGCGCCGGCCGTGACGAACATGCCGATCCCTCGTTTCTTGTACAGAATCCCTTCCGACACAAGCTGATTGAGCCCTTTCGCCGCCGTCGCCGGGTTGATCCGGTGAAAGGCGGCGAGCTCGTTCGACGACGGCGCCTGTGCCTCTTCCGCCAGCGACCCGTCGATGATCGAGTTCTCGATCATCTCCGCGATCTGCAGAAAGAGCGGCTTCCCGTCTTCGAGCACCAGCTCACCGTCCTCGGTGGAGTGGTTCATTACTCATGTAATGAACCATAGAGGTAGGTCACGGGTCGGCGCAACTCCGGCGGGCGCGACCAGGACACGTGCGGTCGGCTGCCACGCTGTTCCGCCCGGTCAGGCGCGGTTACCGACGGCCGCCGTCATCCGGCGTCGAGGGCGGCGCTGATCCTGCGAGGCAGGGCGGCAGCGTCCAGACCGCTGCGGATGCGTTCCTGCTCGTCACCGCGGCTGCCGAACGAGGTGCCCGAGGCGACCACGTACCGCACCGGCACCCTGATCTCGTCGAGCACCGGACCCAGCTCCCGCTCGCGGGACAGCTCGCCGAGCTCGATGTTGGAGGTAGCCCTGTGTGGCGAACTGACCGTTCAGGTGGACCACCGGCAGCCCGGCGCCGCCGGTGTCGGTGACCGCCGGCCCGGCCACGTGACGGTGCCCGCTGGCAAGATCACGCCCATGAGCACCACCGGCGACGACGTACGCGCCTACGCCCTCTCCCTCCCGGAAACCACCGAGGAATTCGCCTGGCAGATGCCCATCTTCCGGGTCGCGCGCTCGCTGTTCCTCACCCTGCCCGACGACGAGACCTCCATGGCCGTCCGCTGCCCCGTCATCGACCGCGACGAACTCGTCGCCGCCGAGCCGGCCAAGTTCTGGATCGCACCCCACGAGGCCAACAACGCCTGGGTCCGGGTCCGCCTCGCCGCCCTCGACGACCATGACGAACTGCGCGCCATCGTGCTCGACTCCTGGAAACTGGCGGCCCCCAAACGGTTACTCGACGGCGCCTGACGGGTCCCGGCGATGATTTCTGCCGGCGCGGCGCGTCTACACCGACATGAGGAAACTGGTCTACGGGTTCAGCGTGTCCTTGGACGGCTACATCAACGACCGCGCCGGCGCCATCGATTGGACCGAGCCGGACGACGAACTGCACCAATTCCACAACGACCGCTTCCGCGAGATCGAGATCTCGCTGCACGGCCGCCGCCTGTACGAGCTGATGGCCGAGTACTGGCCGCACGTCCCCGCGGACGCACCGCCCATCGAGCGCGAGTTCGGCAGGCTCTGGACCGAGAAGCCGAAGGTCGTCTTCTCCCGGACAGTGCCCGAAGTGCACTGGAACAGCACGCTGATCAGCGCGAACTCCGCCGAGGAGGTCGGCAGACTCAAGGCCGCGGGCGACGGCGTCATCGAGGTCGGCGGCGCGACACTGGCCGCCTCGCTGATACCGCACGGACTCGTCGACGAGTACCAGATGTTCGTCTCCCCCGTGGTTCTCGGCGGCGGCACCCCGTACTTCCCCGCCCTCGACACCCGCCTCCGCCTGCGCCTGGCCGAAACACGGCACTTCAAGACCGCGGTCCTGCTGCGCTACGTCACCGAGTGAGCCGGCCACTCGGCCGGACGAACCGCGCCCACCTTCGAACCATGTCAGTCGATGTCGAAGTACTCCTCACGCGGACTGCCGAGTTCATGCCGGGTCTACCGGTGCGGAATGTCGGCTGATGGCGACCAGCCGAGCATGGCCGTGGCGAGAGGAGGCCGTGGCAGATGGTCAGGGGCTCTCATCGGCAGGGAGGCCGACGAAGACCTTCGCGGGGCTGGAGGTACCGTCCCGGGACGAGGACGGATTGCCATCGCCAGCGGCGTCCCGGAACGGTTCCTGCGCATCTGCCTATCGTCGACCACTGTCGACCATCGAACAGCTCGGTCACACCGGCAGCGAGCGAATCAGCACATCGAAGGTCGGAGCATCCGGCCACCCCGGCGTCAACGTCCCCACCCGCGACCATCCCCACTTCCGATAGCGCGCATACGCTCGCTCGTTCTCCGGCTCCACGAGCAGCGTTGCCCTCTGCTCACGCCGGCCGGACAGCAGTTCATCATGCAGGGCACGGGCGAGACCTCGACCCGTCCACTCCTGGCACACCATGATCTCCGACAGCGCGAAAGTCCGCGTGCCGTCCTCGGCGGTAAACTCGGCCGGATCATCGTCATCCAGCGTCAGCCCACCCCACCAGGCGTTGTGCGGACCCAGCGGCCAACCCCAAGTCTGGCCGACAGGCTCCCCATCGATGTAGGCGATTACGAGGTCGAATCCGCTTCCGCCGGTGTAGGAGTCGAAGCGGCGCATGAACTCCTCAGGCGTGTCGAACGGGTCTCCCGACTCGATCGCATCGGTATACGAGCGCCGGAAGATGGCCTCGACAACGGCCCGCAGCTCGCGGGCCTGGGTCGCGTTGTACCGCCGGAACTCCGGTGTGTTCATGGCATGAGTGCCTTCCTGCTCATCGCCGCGCCGAGCTGGTCGAACCGATCCCGGAAATCTCCGCCCGGATCGATATCACGCACCGGTTCCATCACCCGCAGCGTCCGGACAGACGCGACAGACTCCAACTCGGTCAAAACGCCGTGTCCGGTGTCGAGTGCGCCGGACACGTCGCCGAGTCGCGCTTTCGCGGAGGCGGCCCACGCTGATGTGTGCGTGGCGTTCCGTGGGCTGTCCGGCTCGTCTCCGGACAGGATCTCGTCGAATACCTGTACCGAGCGCGCCCAATCTCCGAGATCGCCGTACCCGCGTGCCTCATGCCCGCGAAGCTCGGCGGCGGTGACGAACCGCAACCATTGCGGCGCTTCCTCGAGCGCCTCGAACATCAGGGCGTGATCGAGCTCCCGCCAGGCGGTGGCGACGGCGCGGCCGAATGCAGCCCGGTCACCCATCAACGCTCGAGCCTGGGCTTCCCGCGCGGCGATCAGCGCGTGGATGCGGCCAGGCGGTTTGCCGCGGGACAGAGTGCGGGCCCGGTCGATGTATTTCAGCGCGTGATATGGGGTGCCGTGCCCGCGGCGGGCCAGGCCGATGGCCTGGTTGGCGGCATACAGGGAGGCGTCCGCGACGAGTGTTTCGTCATCGGCTTCGGTCGCGAGCGCGAACGCGTCGGCGTAACAGCGGCGCGCCAGGGGCTGTCGGTCGGTATCGGCGGCGAGCCACCCGGCCATCATCGCCAGTCGTCCTGTCGCGGCGGCGAACGCGTCCCCGACCTCGGGTGAGTAGCTGCCGATATCGAGGCGGTGTTTGGCGGCGGCCAACTGCTGAACCGCGAACTCGACGAGCTTGCCGCCTCCGACCCGCTGGTCCTCGGCCTCGAGGAGGTCCACGCCGGCGAGTAGCCGGTCGACGTCGGCTCGGCCGATGTGTTCCCCGAACTGCCAGGCGTCGGAGGACAGTCCGGCGGCGGAGACCGCCGCAACCGCTGCGAGTTTCCCGAATTCCCTTCGCTTCACGTCTGCGTCAACTTCCCATGCGTAGAGGCCGAAACCGTGTGTGGTGGAGGTGCTCGGCGGCGCGGGGTGTTCCGGTGGCGCGGGCTCGGCGCTGGTGATCCGTAGTTCTGTGGCGAACCGGGCGTGTTGATCGTCGTCGAGCTGGGCGAGCATCGTGTCCAGTGCTTCGGCGGACCGGCCGCGCACCGGCCGGTCACGAGTGGCACGATGCCACTTCTTGATCGTCGGCAGCCCGAATCCGGCACGTTCGGCGAACTCTTCCTGCGTTTCCCGTAGCGCGGCGACGCGGAGTGCGCGCACCTCTGATTGTGTCCATCTGGAAACGATCATTCCACCTCCACGGGCACAGAACGCCGGTCCGGTTCCAAGCGTATCCCTGGCGTATCACTTCCGTGCCTTCGATGTTGGGCGATGCTGCGAAATCCTGGTTTCAGTCGCCCCGCCCTCGGGACGCCCCTCATGCCTCGGGGGTGGGCGCGGCCCCACGGAACCAATCCCAACCGATCGAGGTGTCCCCCCGATGAGCGAGAGACTGCCGTCGTTGCCGGTGCGAACTCCGGCAACGCGTCCCACGTATCTGTACCGGTTCGGCTGTAGGTCTCTGCACCTGTTGGAGCGGGTCGCGGCCGGTTTGCGCGCGCTCGACGACCACTACCCGCCAGCGCAATGCCGGACCGGTGGGCCGATCCGTTCGCAGGCGCATGCATGCCTGGTGATGGATCGGCATGTGGCACACCGGTGTCCGCGATTCGCGGAAGCAGCCGCGTACGTCGCGGAGGTGGAGACATGATGCGCGACGCCGACAACGAGACGGCTCCTGTCAGGCATGTCGCGTCGCCGCTGGGGGACGACGCGCCGGCCGATGCGTTTCGGTTGCAGGGCGAGATAGACCGCGTGATGTCGCAGTACCGGGCGACGCACCCGGAGGACACAACACGGTGACCGTTCCCGTGCCCGAACGTAACCGGTACCGCGGGCAGATGCGCCCGCGCATAGGGCCCTGGCCAGGGGATCAAGAAACCGAATTGGAAGGAATGCCATGAGCACCCTGAACACCGACACGATCACCAACGAAGCCGTACAGCGGGCGGCGTCCGACTCCGAAGCCACGAACGCGGCGGTGCGCGACCGCATCGCCCAGTTCCGCAGCGACGACAACGCGGCGATGATGGGCGGCTGGACCTGATAGGCCAACTCACCGACATCTCGTAGGGCGGGCGGCGGAGTGCCACATTCCGCCGCCCGCCTGTTTCGTTCCATACCCCTTATCCACCAGGAGCTTCCACCATGCATTTCCTCAACATCGGCCACGCCTACGAGAACACCGCCCGGTACACACGCGCGGTCCTCGGCGAAATCCCCGATCCCGCAAGGCTGCCCGTCTCCTACCGGGAAGCAGTCAGCCGACATCGGCCGATCGACGCGCCGCCGGAAGGTTCGGCAATCCACTACGAGGACAGCCAGTGGGGCAAGTACCTGCGCGAATCCGATGTCTTCGACGGAATCTTCAATGGTCTGCGCCCCTCGACTCCCGAAGAGCGTGACATATGGCCCGGCTGCGTCGCTGAGGCCGGCGAGTACGTCCGCGACCTCAATGCCGACCTCGGGCGCCTGGTCGATTTGCTGGTCACCGATGTCATCTTGCTGCCGTCCGACAGCACCGGCGGCGGATCTGCGGCGCACCTGCCCGGCTTGGTCGCATTGAGTCCCGGACCACACTGGACCGTGTACGACTTCGCCGAATCGCTCGTGCACGAGGCCACACACCTGAACCTGTTCGTCGGCGAAATGGTCCACGGCCTCTACACCAAGCCCGTGAAACACCTCGACGCCCAGGAGTTCCGTGTGCTGTCCGCGGTGAAATTCGGGCAACTCCGCCCACTCGATCGCGCATTTCATTCCGCAGTGGTCGCGGTGCCGCTGATGTGGATGCAGCACCAGCGCGGGGAAACCGAACTCGTCGACATGTTCACCGGCTCACTGCGCGAATGCTGCCAGGGCCTCAACGCCAAGCGAGATCTGTTCACCTCCTACGGGCAGATGCTCGTGCACCAGCTCGCGGAGTTCGCGTTCTCTCTCGACTGGGATTACGTCGCCGAATCGATCTCCGACGAACGGTTCTCCCGGTACGCTGTCGCGTCCTGAGTCACCAGTCCACCTCGATGCCGACCTCTCGGGCCAGGCTCTCCGCCAGCCCGAGCAGGTCGTCACCGCGCACATGCGCACCCTTCAACCCGCGCACCCCGCGCACATCGACCATCCGGCAATCGGCGAACGTGGTGTTGTGCTCGATACTCGCCTGCGAGAACTGGGCACCGGTCAGGTCGCACCCCTCGAACCGGACACTACGGAACCGCACCCGCTGGAAATCGGCTCCCGCAAGGTTGCAGCCGGTGAACACCACTTTCTGAAACTTGCTGCCACGGAACGACGCCAGATCCGCACGGGTGTCCTCCACCGTCACATCACGCAGCACCCCGTCAGTCAACGACAGTCCGGTCAGACGCGACTGCGCGATGGCCGATTCCAGAAACGATGTCTCGTCGGCACGCAGCCCCGCGAGATCCGATGAGTCGAACACGCAATTGTCGAAAGTCGTACGGGTCAGCGACCCGACAAGCCGGGCGCCGGAGAACTCCGAGGCACTGACCGCGATGACGTCACCACCCTCGGCTCCGGCCGCACCGCCGGTGTATCTCACGCCGGCCACCGTCAGTTCGTCGCCGAACGCCTCCCCTGGCCCGGCATCGCGTAACGCACCTCCGAGCTTTGGTCGCGCCGGCGTGACCTGCAAGCGTGTGACTGCCATCGACTCCCCTGTAGACGACGTGGAACAGGCACCGAACCTAGCACGCCGCCGCCCCCTCCCATCAGGCAATTCACCAGCCTTCTGCCCGTGTCGGACGACGCATCCGACGATCCATAGGAGACAACTCCTCGGTACCCACCGACACGGTGCGGTCCCTTTCGGGATGTAAGGCAGCGGCAGGTGGTCGAGCCCCAAGGGCGGGGTGGAATTCGGGTTCGGTCAGGGGTGGTTCGACCGGTTCGCCTACGACAATTCGGCGTTCGCGTTGACGCTGCTGCGGGAAATGGTCGTCACGATGTCCGCGCGGCTGGCGCGGATGCGCGAAGAGACCCTCGATGACCACAAGGCGGATCGCTTGGAGTTCGTGCGCCGCATCCTGGCCTTTGCCGGCCTCGACAAACCTGCCCGCGATCCCCATCGCCACACCTGGTCGCGCATCGGCCCCGCTATCCGCGTCCCCTCCTGCACACATCTGCTCATGACCGCGACCTCTCAGCGTCTCGCCTGGCGTGTCGAATACGACCGGGCGATGCTCGCGGCTACCGTCCTGCCTCCGGAGGGGCGGATAGTGCCGATACCGGCACGGATGCCGCCCACACTACAGAGCAAACAGACAGCAATGATTTGGATCTTGGCCCGGAAGGACAGGCAGATGTCTGCTGAACCCAGCGCACACCGGCCGCGACGGCGGGTCACCACGAAAGTCGCTGCAGCGCATATCTGTGTGAACCCCGAAGTGCTACGCCGATGGAACCGGCATCGCGATCCGTGGCTGCCCCGGCCGCGGAAGGTGGGAAAGGACTTCCGTTGCGACCTCGACGCATTGGATGCGGCGCTGGACGCGCAGGAGGATTCGGGGATGATTCGACGGATCGACTGATGCGGCGCGGCAGACCGGCGCGACCGATCGACGTTCCGGGCAAGGTGATGCTGACCGAACTGCGCCCCGGCATTGGCAGGCGCGGGTCCTGGTGCGCGACAAGACCGGTAAACGTCGGCAGGTAACGCGCACGTCGCCGCTGAAGCTCGACGCACGCGGGCGACAGGTTCCGGACGCCCAAGGCTCCCGAGCGACAGATGCTGCACTGGCCGCCGCGACCGCTACTCGGGTGGACGCGGGCGGCGAGCTGTCGGAAAGCACGACTGTTCGGCAATTGTGGGACGAGTACCAGGGGTACCTCGTCGAACAGAACCGGGCGCCTTCGACGATCGAACGCTATGACGTGATGCAGTGACCTTCAACACAGCGTTCGGTGGCCGTCTGCTCCTCGAAGTGAGCACATCGTCCGTGGAAGCGTTCCTCGTGGACCTCGGGCGGGCCAAGGGCCCCGGGTCGATGCGCACAGACCGAAACGTCCTCTCCGGCATGTTCCGCAACGCGGTGCGCGAAGACGCGCTCACGGTGAATCCGGTACGGGAAACCAGCTCGTGCAGAACATCGCGGCCAAGGGCCGGACGGGCGGCCCACGAGATGTCACCGTCGAAGAGTGCGCACGATCCTGTCCGCCGTGCGCAGTTCGAAAAGGTCCCTGCCCACGCAAGCTGTCCCGGGCAGAACGGACACGAGGCAAGCCGGTGAAGTCGTACACGCCGCCGACCGTCGCCGAGTACTGCGCGAACGCCGACCTGGCCGACTGGGTGACGGTCCTCGCCGGCGCCGGGCTGCGCCGCAGCCAGATACTCGGGCTGGTGTGGCCGGACATCGACTTGGCGGCGGGCACGCTGCGCACGAGCGGGAAGGTCGTGCGGGTCAAGGCCAAGGGGCTGGTGCGGATCGGCAACGACGACGACCCGAAGAACCGCAAGGGCGTCATCGCGCTTGCACGATTTCGTCGTACAAGCGCTGACGCAGCGCCGGAAAGCCCAGGCGGCCGCCAGCTGGCCGCGCCTCCGAGCACGACGGATGCCCTCGACCTGGTGTTTCCGTCCAACGCGGGGACGCTGCGGGACCCGCAGAACGTCGGGCACGAATGGCAGCGGGTTCGTGACGCCCTAGGCATCCCCGACGACGTGACCGCGCACCGTGTCCGCAGCGCGGTGGCCACGATCAGCAAGTATGGAGCCGCCTGGGGGAATCGAACCCCCGACCTTTTCATTACGAGTGAAGCGCTCTACCGACTGAGCTAAGGCGGCGTGCCTTCCGGCGTCGCGAGTCTATCGTCTCCGGCGCCGGATCGCGAAAACGGGTGGTCAGCCGGATTGGGCGGCGATGAGGGTGGCGACCATGGCGGCGACGGCGAAGCGGGGTTTGACGTTGAGGTCGAGGGCTTCGCGGCAGGCCAGCACGGCGTCGATGGAGCGGAGCAGGCCCTCGGGGGGCACGCGGTCGGCGAGGTCGTGGATCTGCTCGGTCATGTCGGGGTGGGTGAGGGTGACCGCGTCGGCGTCGTGGGCGGCGAAGCGGACGGCGAGGGCGTCCCGGTAGAGACCGGCGACGTCGATGAGGGCACGGTCGAGGGCGTCGCGGCCGGTGCGGGTGGCGCGGGACTTCTGCCTGCGTTCGAGCTCCTTGAGCACGCCCGCCGAGCCGCGGGTGGCGCTCGCGGCGCCCTTGCCGGTGCCACCCGCACCGAGGGCGGTGGCGAGTTCCTCGCGTTCACGTTCGTCGCGTTCGGCGCTCATCTCCTTGGCTTCGTCGTCGGCGGCCTTGACCAGCTCGTCGGCGGCGGCGTAGGCAGCGCCGGGACGGGCGGCCGCCGCGGCCAGGGCCAGCGCGCGCTGCCGGCGTTCGCGGGCGTGGGCGTCGGTGGCCAGGCGGCGGGCCCGGCCGACGTGCCCCCGCTGACCGACGCCGCCCACTCGGCGGTCTTCGCGTCCAGGCCGTCGCGTTCCCGCAGGACGGTGGCGATCGCGGCGACCGAGGGCGTCACCAGGTGCACGTGCCGACAACGCGAGCGCAACGTGACGGAGATGTCCTCGGGATCGACCGACGGCGCGCACAGCAGGAACACCGTGCGTTCCGGCGGCTCCTCCACCACCTTCAACAGCACATTGCCGGCCGCCTCGGTGAGCCGGTCGGCGTCCTCGATGACGACCACCTGCCACCGTCCGGTGCTGGGCCTGCGCGAGGCGATCTGCACGATCTCGCGCATCTCCTTGGTGCTGATGCTCAGTCCCTCGGGCACCACCCGTCGCACGTCGCCGTGGGTGCCCGCCATCGTGGTGGTGCACGCGTGACAGCGGCCGCAACCGGGCGTGCCCGGGTCGGTGCACTGCAGGGCCGCGGCGAAGCACAGCGCGGCGACGGAACGCCCGGAACCGGGCGGGCCGGTGAACAGCCAGGAGTGCGTCATCGCCCCCTCGACGGAACCCGCGCGCGCCGCGACCGCCGCGGCCGTCAACTCGGACTCGACCGCGTCCTGGCCGACCAACCGATCGAAGACACCCGCCACGTCTGACACCCTAACCGCAGGCTCGGACACCGGCGCCGAGCCGACTCAGGAGTTCTCGGCCGTCGACTTGGCCGGCGCCTTCTTGGCCGCGGTCTTCTTCGCGGCCGTCGTCTTCTTCGCGGTGGTCTTCTTCGCCGTGGTCTTGGTCGCCGTGGTCTTGGTCGCCGCCGTCTTGGTCGCGGCCGCCTTGGTCGCGGTGGTCTTCTTGGCGGCGGTCTTCTTCGCTGCCTTCTTGGCCGTCTTCTTGACCGGTCCCCGCGCGCGGCGGTCGGCGAGCAGTTCGGCCGCCCGCTCGTCGGTGATCGACTCGACCTCGTCGCCCTTACGCAGGCTGGCGTTGGTCTCGCCGTCGGTGACGTACGGGCCGAAGCGGCCGTCCTTGATCACCATCGGCTTGCCGGACACCGGATCGGTGCCGAGTTCCCGCAGCGGCGCGGCGCTGGCCGATTGGCCGCCACGGCGCTTGGGCTCGGCATAGATCTTGAGCGCCTCGTCGAGGGTGATGGTGAAGATCTGGTCCTCCGACGCCAGCGAACGGGAATCGGTGCCCTTCTTCAGGTACGGCCCGTACCGGCCGTTCTGCGCGGTGATCTCCTCGCCGGTGGCCGGATCGGTGCCGACCACCCGGGGCAACGACAGCAGCTTCAGCGCGTCGTCGAGGGTGATCGAGGCGAGATCCATCGACTTGAACAGCGAGCCCGTGCGCGGTTTCGGCGCGGTCTTCTTCGCCGCCGTCTTCTTGGCACCCTCCTCGGTGGCGGGCTCCGGCAGGATCTCGGTGACGTACGGGCCGAAACGCCCTTCCTTGGCGACGATTTCGTGCCCGGTGGCCGGATCTACGCCGAGGCTGCGCCCCTCCTGCGGGGTGGCGAACAGCTTCTCGGCGACCTCCGGGGTCAGCTCGTCCGGCGGCAGATCATCGGGCAGGTTCGCCCGCTGCGAGATCGGATCACCGTCCGGGTCATCGGGATCGGTGACCAGGCGCTCCAGATACGGGCCGTAGCGGCCGACCCGGACCACCACGTCGCGACCCTCGCCGTCGGTGAACAGCTTGATCGAGTTCACCTCGCGGGCGTCGATGTCGTCGAGCTGTTCGCCGACCATCTTCTTCAGCCCGCCCGAGCGCGCGACCGACCCCTCCACACCGCTGTCGCCACCGAAGTAGAAGCTGGACAACCAGTTTCCGCGCCGTTCCCGGCCGGAGGCGATGGCATCGAGATCGTCTTCCATCGCGGCGGTGAAGTCGAAGTCGACGAGCCTGCCGAAGTACGCCTCGAGCAGCCCGACGACCGCGAACGCCACCCACGAGGGCACCAGCGCGCTGCCGCGCTTGTAGACGTAGCCGCGGTCCAGGATGGTCTTGATGATGGACGAATACGTCGAGGGGCGGCCGATGCCCAGTTCCTCGAGCGCCTTGATGAGCGAGGCCTCGGTGTAGCGGGCGGGCGGATTCGTGCTGTGCCCGTCGGGGTTCAGCTCGATCGCGGTGACGTTCTGGCCCTCTTCCAGCGCGGGCAGCCGGGATTCGGCGTCGTCGGACTGCCCGCCCGCCTCCTCGTCCACGCTCTCGACGTAGGCCTTGAGGAAGCCGGGGAAGGTGATGGTGCGACCGGACGCGGAGAACACGCACTCCTCACCGGTACCCGCGACACCGGTGATGCGCAGGGTCAGCGTGGTGCCGCGCGCGTCGGCCATCTGGGAGGCGACGGTGCGCTGCCAGATCAGTTCGTAGAGCCGGAATTCGTCGTTGTCCAGGCGCGAGTGCAGCTGGCCCGGGGTGGCGAAGGTGTCGCCCGCCGGACGGATCGCCTCGTGGGCCTCCTGCGCGTTCTTGACCTTGCGGTTGTACTGGCGCGGCGACGGATGCACGTACTCGGCGCCGTAGAGCTGGGTGGCCTGCGAGCGGGCCGCCGCGATCGCCGACTCCGACAGCGTGGTGGAGTCGGTGCGCATATAGGTGATGTAGCCGTTCTCGTACAACCGCTGCGCGACGCGCATGGTGCGTTCGGAGGTGAAGCGCAGCTTGCGGCCCGCCTCCTGCTGCAGGGTCGAGGTCATGAACGGCGGGTACGGCTTGCGCGAGTACGGCTTGGACTCGGCCGAGGTGACCGCGAGGTCGACGCCGTCGAGCGCCTCGGCGAGCCGGCGGGCGCGGGCCTCGTCCAGCACCACCACACCGGAGGCCGACTTCAGTTGTCCGTCGGGACCGAAATCGCGACCGCTGGCCACCCGGGCGCCGTCGACGTTCACCAGCCGCGCGCCGAACGTGCGCGGGTTCGCCGCATCGCTCTGCTCGTCGGTTCCCGCGTCCAGCTTGGCGGCGATGTCCCAGTACTCCGCGGAGCGGAACGCCATGCGCTCGCGCTCGCGCTGCACGATCACCCGGGTCGCCACCGACTGCACCCGGCCCGCCGAGAGCTTCGGCATGACCTTCTTCCACAGCACCGGGCTGACCTCGTAGCCGTAGAGGCGGTCGAGGATGCGGCGGGTCTCCTGCGCGTCGACCAGGTCCGGGTCGAGTTCCCTGGTGTCGGCCGCGGCCGCGCGGATGGCGGGCTCGGTGATCTCGTGGAAGACCATCCGGCGCACCGGCACCTTGGGCTTGAGGGTCTCGAGCAGGTGCCAGGCGATGGCCTCGCCCTCGCGGTCGGGGTCGGTGGCGAGGTAGAGCTCGTCGGCGTCGGCAAGCAGGCTCTTGAGCTCGGTGACCTTGGCCTTCTTGTCCGGGCTCACCACGTAGATGGGCTCGAAGTCGTTGTCGACGTCGACGCCGAGGCGAGCCCAGGGCTGTCCTTTGTATTTGGCCGGCACATCGGCGGCGCCGCGCGGCAGGTCGCGGATATGACCGACCGAGGCCTCCACCGTGTAGTTGCGGCCCAGGTAGGGCGCAATCTTGCGGGCCTTGGTCGGGGACTCGACGATCACGAGACGACGCAGGGGACGGCCCTGGTCGGCTGCACCGCGGTCTCGTGTTGCCACCGGCGAATACACCTTTCCTTCTCGACCCGCGCGACGCGCTGTTCGCGTGTGGTGCGCGGCTGGGGCAAGCGGCGACGAGGAACATCGCTACCAGAGACGTTTATACCTTGAGGACGGCAGCGGTCGAGCGCTTGCGACCCGAACCACCGAGCGTACGTGATGGCAGATGGTAGTTCGGACCCGCCCGTCGGGCGGCATGTCACCGCCCGCGGCGCCGTCCCGGGCGCGCTCGGCGGACCGCGCGTTGTCGGCAGCGGTTCGGCGGGGGCCGATCGGCGCTGCGGCGCGGGCGGGCGCCCGGTGTCACGTCCCTACCCCGGATACAGCTCGTCCCTCATCCCGATGCCGGTGATGAGGGACGAAGCTGGAATCGGGCGTGCTCAGCTGAGCGCGCGCACTCCGGTGGCCTGCGGGCCCTTGGTGCCCTGGCCGACCTCGAACTCGACCTTCTGGTTCTCCTCGAGGGTGCGGAAGCCCGACCCCTGGATCTCGGAGTAGTGGACGAAGACGTCAGCCGAGCCGTCCTCGGGCGCGATGAAGCCGAACCCCTTCTCCGCGTTGAACCACTTCACAGTTCCCTGTGCCATTATGTTCCTTCTCTTTTCTTACCGGAACGGCGGACAACTGGGTTCGTCCACCGGGTCCGTTCCGACCGCTGTACTCTTGGTTCCCCCTGCAAGGAAAGCACCAAGCACACCGTTCGCAACATCGATCCTGCTGACGGTTTGGACTTTCGATCCGTCCCTCGAACACAGAAGCTTGCGACCAGGAACCAGTGAACCATGTCTTCGAGCAATTCAACAGTCGAGTTACCGACAATTTGCAAAAAACTTGATCTTGCGAATGCGCAGGTGAGGGAGAGAATGCTCGAATCCAGACTTCGGGTCGGTTTGCCATCGGATAACCGGGTAGTAGTTCGGCAAACATGGTGTGACCCAGGTCGCTATTTGGTATCGAAAACACTGGTCACGCGTCCGAACTACGCACGTTTCACACTTCGCGAGCCTCTCGCGGCCGCGTCGTGGTGACAGGAGCGGACATGGGGGACGCCGCAGGCGCCGATCCGGCCCTCGGCTACGGGCGATCGTTGCTGAATCGTGTCCAACGGGGCGGTCCTGATCGCAGGCTCACCCACGCCGTCGACCTGCCCGCGCGGCCTGCCGAGACCACCGAGTGGCCCGCGTGGGTCCACCCCGACGTCATCGCGGCCCTGGACACGTACGGCATCGGCGCACCGTGGACACACCAGACCCGCACCGCGGAGCTGGCCGCGGGCGGGCAGCACGTCGTGGTCAGTACCGGCACCGCGTCCGGGAAATCGCTGGGATACCAGCTACCGGTGCTCACGGCGCTGCGGGAGGACCCGCGGGCGACCGCCCTGTACCTCGCGCCGACCAAGGCGCTGGGTGCCGACCAGCTGCGCGCCCTCGGCGAACTCACCCACGAGGGCCCGTTGCGCGAGGTCCACCCGGCCACCTACGACGGCGACACCCCGGCCGAGATCCGGCAATGGGTGCGCGACAACGCTCGCTGGATATTCACCAACCCGGACATGCTGCACGTCGGCATGCTGCGGTCGCATCAGCGGTGGGCGCGGGTGTTTCGCAGACTCCGCTACGTCGTGGTCGACGAATGCCATGCCTACCGGGGCGTCTTCGGTTCACACGTGGCACTGGTGCTGCGCAGGCTGCGCCGCGTCGCCGCGCACTACGGCGCCGATCCGGTGTTCGTGCTCTGCTCGGCCACCACGGCCGATCCGGCGGCGGCCGCGTCGCGGCTGATCGGCGCGCCGTGCGTGGCGGTGACCGAGGACGGATCGCCGCGCGGCGCGCGCACCGTAGCGCTCTGGGAACCGCCGCTCACCGCCGCGACCGGCGAAAACGGTGCACCCGTTCGGCGCTCGGCGACGATCGAGGCGGCGCGCATCATGGCCGACCTGGTGGTCGAGGGCGCGCGGACGCTGACGTTCGTGCGGTCGCGCCGCGGCGCCGAACTGGCCGCGCGGGAGGCCCGCGGACTACTGGGCGAGGTCGATCCACGGCTGACCGAGCGCGTGGCCGCCTACCGAGCCGGCTACCTGGCCGAGGACCGGCGCGAACTCGAGGCGGCGTTGTCCGACGGCAGGCTGCTCGGCGCGGCGACGACCAACGCGCTGGAACTGGGCGTCGACATCGCGGGCCTGGACGCCGTTGTCATCTCGGGTTTCCCCGGCACCGTGGCCTCGTTCTGGCAGCAGGCGGGCCGCGCGGGCCGGCGTAGCCAAGGGTCGTTGGTGCTGCTCGTGGCCACCGACGACCCCCTCGACACGTACCTCGTCCATCACCCCGACGCGCTGCTGGACAAGCCCGTCGAGGCCACCATCACCGACCCCACCAACCCCTACGTGCTGGGCCCCCAGCTGCTGTGCGCGGCCGCCGAACTCCCGCTGACCGATGCCGAAGCCGAGGAGCTCGGCGCCACCCGAGTCCTCGCCGACCTGGCCGCGCAGGGCCGGATCAGGCGCCGGGTCGCGCCGCGGACCGGCGCAGGCCGCTGGCACATCACCGCGCACACCCATCCACACGACGACGTGGACGTGCGCGGCGGCATCGGCGCCCCCGTGGCCATCGTGGACGGCGAGACCGGCCGTCTGCTCGGCACCGCGGATGCCGGTCGGGCCCCGGCCACCCTGCACCCCGGCGCCGTCCACCTGCACCAGGGTGAGACCTTCGTGGTGGACGAACTCGACCTCACCGACGGCGTCGCCTTCGTCCACGCAGCCGACCCCGGCTGGACCACCAGCGCACGCAAGCTCACCTCACTCACCGTCGAATCGGTACTGGCCGAGCGCCACCACGGCGGCGTGACCAGCGCCTTCGCTCAGGTGTGCGTCACCAGCCAGGTGATCGGCTATCTACGGACGCTGCCCACCGGCGAGGTCATGGACATGGTCGAACTCGATCTACCCGCCCAGACCCTGCCCACCAAAGCCGTCTTCTACACCGTCACCCCCGATCTGCTGGCCGAAGCGGGCATCGACGCCCGCCGCGTCCCGGGGGCGCTGCACGCCGCCGAGCACGCCGCGATCGGCCTGTTGCCGCTGGTCGCCACCTGCGACCGCTGGGACATCGGTGGCGTCTCCACGGCCGAACACCCCGACACCGGCCTGCCCACCGTCTTCGTCTACGACGGCCAGCCCGGCGGCGCCGGATTCGCCGAGCGCGGCTTCGCCCAGCTGCGCCGCTGGCTGGCGGCGACCCTCGCCGCCATCGAGTCCTGCCGCTGCGCCACCGGGTGCCCGTCGTGCGTGCAGTCCCCCAAGTGCGGCAACGGCAACAACCCGCTGGACAAGGACGGCGCCGCCCGGCTGCTGCGGGCCGTCCTCGGCGCACTCGACCGCACGTCGGCGGCGGTCGGCGCAGGTCAAGGCGCAGATCTCACGCCGTGACCTGCCCGTCCCCGCGACGTGACCACGCCGCCACTTCCGAGCCGGTGACCGGACGGCAGCTGCGTAGCCGGCACGCTGCCGCCGACGCTCGTGTGCGTCCGAATAAAGAGGATTCGTTTCATGTTAACTACGGCATTGCGGCGGGCCGATACCGCGAACACCGCGCACGTGAATTGAATTACCGAGAATCTTCGGGAATAGATACCTCATCGTAATTATCAACTCATCGGTATTCCCGAATTCGTCGGCGTCGAACACCCACTGTGGAACGTTTACATACCGGTCAGTCTTCCTGTTCCGCCGGACCTGCCCGGGCACTCGCTCGGACAGTCCGCGCACCCGCCGCGCCCATTCGGACAATCCGCTCCACCGACACCGTGACGTCCCACCGCATCACCTCGCACTCGCTCACCAGCGCCCCCATCCGACGCACCACCGCTTCGGCCGCGGCGCAGGCCTCGTCCGCCCCTGCCTGCAGCGCGCCCGCCCCGGCCAACGCACCGAGATCGGCGGCGGCCTGAACACGGTGACGCGCGACGACCACCGTGCCGACCTGCGCGATCAGCAGCGTCACCGCGATCAGCCCGACGAGCGCCACACACGCGAACACCGTGGCGCCACCCTCCTCACCACCCCGCCCGTACACGGTCTACTGCCCCGGTTCCCGGGCGGCGACGGCTTCCCCGCGTAACCGCAGTGGCAACAGCGGCGCGCGAGCCGACACGACCGCGACGACGAAGTCGCCGTCCCGCCGGATCGCGATATCGGCGCCCGGCGGCGCGACGCGCTCGGCGGCAGCCCTGGCATCGACCGGGTCACCCCGCGCCTCCAGCCGCGCCGCCTCTCGCGCGGCGTCCACGCAGCGCACCTGCGTCGAGGCCGCGAGCAAGGCCCCGACACACACGACGACCACCACCATGATCGCCGCCAACGCGATCGCGGCCTCCACCGTGACGGCCCCGCACTCGTCCCCGACCACGCGGCGACCGCATCGCCGCGCCTCTCGACCACCGACCGGCCCCACCGCGTCGTCGGCAAGCGGCCCCGACCCACGATCAGCGACCGAGCGCACCGCGTGGTCGTCGTCCACCCACACCCCCTGGCACATCACCCACCCCCTTTCCCGACAAACCCACCCCACCCCCGACGGCCCGCTCCACCGGCCCTGACACAACCCACCGAGCGGCGAGCCACTGACCCGCCCGGCAACCGGAGGTCTCGAGCCACGGTCCACGTGCCACCGGGCCGCTGGGCCGCTATGGCCGCTATGGCCGCTATGGCCACTGAGCCGCTATGGCCTACCGGGCCACTGGACCACCCGGCCGCTGAGGCCACCCGGCCGCTGAGGCCACCCGGCCGCTGAGGCCACCCGGCCGCTGGACCACCCGGCCGCTGGACCACCCGGCCGCTGGACCACCCGGCCGCTGGACCACCCGGCCGCTGGACCACCCGGCCGCTGGGGCCACCGGGCCGTTGGGTCGCTGGGCCACTGCGCCGTTGGCCGTTGGGCGGTTGGACCATCCGAGCCCGTAACCAGGTGCTACCACCGCGCGGCCAGCCACCGAACCGCCACGCGACCGGAGCCCATGCGACGAGCCAGCGAGCACCGGGGGCCGCGCCGCTGAGTAACCGCCGCCGGCCCTTGGAACGGCGAGCCCCGAAGCCGTTGGACCGGCGGAGCAGCACGAACATCGTCCCGACAGGCAGCCCGGCACTCGAGCGGACGCGGCGTAGGTTATCCGGCCGCCGCCCGGAACACCCACGTCCCGGCCTCACACGCTGGTGTTGAGCGCCTTGTCGATGATCTTGGTCAGTGCATCGACGATGGAGTCACCGGTGACCACCCCGTAGAGCACGGCGCCGAAGGCGGCCGCCGCGATCGTGCCGATCGCGTATTCGGCGGTGCTCATGCCGTCATCGGCGACTGCCGCATGGAGGAGGCGGGTTCGCAGGCGCCAGACACCGTTCTCGGTGCGGTCGACGACCGAGCGCAGCGAGGAACGTGAATCGGCGGATGCGATCTCGTCGCCCTGGTCCGATTCGGGTTCCGGTCCGCGGGCGACTGCCTCGGCTGACGCAGCGGGTGTCGTCGCGGCTGGCGCGGCGGTGGTCGCGCTGTGGGGCGGAGCGACAGTCGTCGGCTGGTAGCCCAGCGATGTCCGGGTATCCGCCTCGGCGCAATCGGCATCGAGGGCCATCGCCAGCGGTACCGGATCCGGAGCCGCCAGCGAGGGATCGGTCTGCACGCCGATCGATGGCCTCGCCGTCATCACCCCGTCGAGCGCGACCTCCGGTGTCGTGGCCGGCGCCAAGACCCCCGGCGTTGTGGCCGGTGCCGAGACCCCCGGTGCTGTGGCCGGCGCCAAGACCCCCGGCGTTGTGGCCGGTGCCGAGACCCCCGGCGTTGTGGCCGGTGCCGAGACCCCCGGCGTTGTGGCCGGTGCCGAGACCCCCGGCGTTGTGGCCGGTGCCGCGACCTCCGGTGTTGTGGCCAGTGCCGAGACGGAAGGCAGACCACCACCCACCGCGGCCGGTGCTGCTCCCGGTGCCACCGCCGGGGCGGGAGCTGCCAACCGGGTGCGACGCGCTGCCGATGCGGCATGGCAGAGCGCTTGCGTGAACGATGGGCCGAGGGCCGTTCGGCAAGGCATCGTCCCTGCCTCCGGAACGGACGAGCCCGCAGACGAGGCGGGCGGGGCCGGGAGCAGCGCCCGCGTTTCGGTCGGACACGTCGATGCCGCACGGCAGGTGGAATGCGGGTGCGTACCGTGTGGGCTCATGCTCGGCTCACCGACAGCGGATGGTGCCGAAGGAGGTACCGAAGGCACGTCCGAGGCCGTCTCCGGATTCCGCTCAGGCATCGGCATCGGCATCGGCATCGGCATCGGCATGGACGATGGAACCAGCTGAGCCGCAGTCGAATCCGTCGGTGATGCAGGTGTGGGTTGGGGCACCGGCGCCGGTCCCTCCACCGGTCGTTGTGGCGGTCGTATCAGCCGACCGGGCGCTGAGGATCGAGTGACCGACGGCGACAGGGCGCGGGCTCGCAGGAGGCGGAGCAGGCCGGCGAGGCGGAGTCCGCGCGGGCGGCCCTGCGGCGCCCACCGCGCGGGCGGCACGGGTGCGCTCGGTAGTGCCTGACAACCGGGGGCAGCGGGGTTCGGGGGCGGCGTCGATGGCCGGACGCGCACGCGCTGGAATCCCCACGTGGACTTCATTCGTCGCGCTGTGTGCGGGAGCCGAGACGACGCGCCGGGGGCGGGAACGGCGGTGCGGAGACGCCGGAGGGCCCAGACGGTCGCGGCGTCGCTGTCGAAACGATGGGTCGCACGAAGGGGCGCGGGCAGTGAGATCTGCGGCACCGCGTGGAGCTGGGCGGGCACCCGCGCGCTCGATTCCGCCCTTGCTCCCCACCAGTGGACGAGACCTTTCACTGCCGAGCGAACCTGCGCCTGTCCACCTCGAATCACACTGCGCGGCACGGCAATACCGCGCCCGCTTCGGCTCCGCCCCGTTCTGTTCTCGCCCGGAGGGGCCGGCCGCAGCAGCGCGTGTCGTTCCGCCGACGGACGGGCCTCGCCGAGCACGTCAGCACAACCACCCTGGGCACGTACCCGCCCGACACGACAGCCACCCTCGACACCGACCCGCTCGGAGCTGACCGCACGCCGAAGGTCCGCGGTGGTCGAAAACTCGCCGCGGGAGCCGTGATCTGTTGAGGCAGGCGATGTCCCCAGGGCCACCGGTTGCGCCTGCACGCCGCTCCGCCCCACCGATTCGGCTGACCCCGACTCCTCGGACGCGGAGGACGACGGAACTCCGGCCGCCGCCGGCGGAGAGCACACCGCTGAGGCGGTGGGAGCCGGCGGGTTCGCCTCGCCGTCGGCGGCAGTCGGCGGAACCGGCGACGCGTGGCTGCGCCGCACCATGAGCAGGCTGCCCAGCCGCCGTGGGACACCTCCGGTCGGATTGGTGATCTGCACCGACATTCCTTTCTGTTCACCCCGGCGGTTGGTCCGCGCGGGGACGTTCGATGGGCCACCGCATCCGGTGGCCGAGGATGGTCCGCCCGTCACAGCAGGCCCCCGTCCAGTACGCGCCCGGCCAGTCCGACGACCACCGGGACGATGCCGAGACACAGGAAGGCGGGGAGGAAGCACAAGCCCAGCGGACCGCTGATGAGCACGCCCGCCCGTTCGGCGCGTGCCGCGGCGGCGTCCTCCACGGTGGCTCGATGCTGTTCGGCGAGTTCTGCGACGGCCGCCGCGAGGGACGAGCCCGAGCGAGCGGACCGGCGCGCCATCCGCGCCAGCGACTCGATCTCCGCGCCGCCCGGTCTGCCCGCGGCCTCGCGGGCGGCACGTTCCCAGGCGTCGGTGGCGTCGGCGCCGAGCGCCAACAGATCGGCCGCGCGCAGGAGGGCGGCCCCCAGCTCGCCCGGCGAGCCCGGTGCCGCGGCTCTGGCGGCCGAGGCCATCGGCAGACCGGCGCGCAGGCAGGCGGCGAGCAGGTCGAACACCGAGGCCACGACCAGCGGGTCCGCGGGCCCGACGGTCCGGGTGGGTGGCGGCGGGGCCGGTGCGTAGAGGGCGGCCAGGCGCGTGTCCAACCCGGCGCGGACGGGCCAGCAGAGCAGCGCGCCGGCGAGGAGGACCCAGACGGAGGCTGAGGTCTGGAACATAGGTCAGACCAGTGCCTTTCGGGTGATCGCGTCCGTCCACAGCAGTCCGGCACAGGCCAGCGCGGTTCCCAACGGCAGCAGAATGTCGCCCGCCGACGTGGTGAACAGGATGCGGAGCGGGTCGGCGCCCATGAGTTGGCCGAGCCCCAAGCCGAGCAGCGGCAGTCCGGAGAGCACGGACGCCGTCGCCCGCGCCCCCGCCATCGCCGCGGCGCTGCGGGCGCGGAACCGGATGCGCCCGGCGAGATCGACCCGCGCGGCGGTGAGCAATTCGGCCAACGCGAGGCCGTGCCGCTCGGCGACCTGCCAGGCGTCCGCGATGCGCGCGAGTTCGGCGCCGATCACCGACTGCTCGTCGCGCAGCCCGTCGGCACCGGATCCGCCGAGCCTGCCGCGTGCCGCGGACACCGCGAAGGCCCGCGCGGCGGCGCCCGCGGATTCGCGTGCCGCCACCTCGGCGGCCGCGCTCGGATGGGCACCGACACGTAGTTCGCCGATCACGGCTTCCAACGCGTCCAGCAGCCTGCCGCACTCGGCGGATTGCTCCCGGTCGCGCCGCGACCGCCGGTGCCGCACGGTGAACGTGCCGAACAGCACGGCCGCGGCGATCAGCGGCCCGACACCGGTCCACAGCACCGCGCCCGCTGCGGCACCGACACCGACCGGCCGGACCGCCCGTTGCCACGGCACGGGGCGGGGACTCCCGTACATTCCGGCGAATCGGCGCCTTGCCGCCGGACCGGGCGCCACGAGCAGCGCCACCGCGAGACTCACCAGGGCACCGCTCATCGAATCGACCGTTCGGCGAAGAGTTCGGCCAGCCGGGGCGCCGCGGGCGCGGGACCGCCGTCCGCCCGCCACGCGGCGACGATGTGCACACGCCCGTCGTGCGCGGGCTCGAGCAGACCGATCTCCCGCAAGCCGCGGGAGCCGTCGGCACCGCGCTGCACGTGCAGCACCACTTGCACGGCCGCGGCGAGCTGACTGTGCAGGGCAGCCCGTGTCATGCCACCCAGTGCCGCCAACGCTTCCAACCGTGCGGGCACCTCACGGGGCGAGTTCGCGTGGACGGTGCCCGCACCCCCGTCGTGCCCGGTGTTCAGGGCGGTCAGTAGATCGACGACCTCGGCGCCGCGCACCTCCCCGACGACGATGCGGTCCGGGCGCATCCGCAGCGCCTGGCGCACGAGGTCGCGCACCGTCACCTCGCCGACGCCTTCGACATTGGCGGTGCGGGCGACCAGCCGCACGACATGGGGATGCGGCGGGGCCAACTCCGCCGCATCCTCCACGCAGACGATGCGCTCGGCAGGATCGACGGTGGCCAGCAGGCCGGACAACAGCGTCGTCTTGCCCGCCCCGGTCCCACCGACCACCAGGAAGGCGAGCCGGGCGCGAACGATCTTTTCCAGCAGCGCTTTCGCGGATGCCGGAACGGCGCCGGAGGCGGCCAGCGCGTCCAGCCCCTGGGTGGCGGGCCGCAGTACCCGCAGCGACAGGCAGGTGCCGTCGTGCGCGATCGGCGCGAGCACCGCGTGCAGGCGGACGCCGAACGACTCGCCCAGGGTCGACCCGGGACCGGCGAGCTTGCCGTCCACCCACGGCTGCGCGTCGTCGAGCCGCCGGCCCGCCGAGAGCGCCAGCCGCTGTGCGAGCCTGCGCACGGCGGCTTCGTCGGGAAACGTGATCGTTGTCTTCTCGAGCCCGCGGCCACGGTCGACCCACACCGCATCCGGTGCCGTGACCAGCACGTCGGCGACGCGGGGGTCGTGCAGCAGCGGTTCGAGCAGCCCGGCACCGGTCAGCTCGGTCTGCAACAGCCGCAGCGCCCGCAACAGGTCGGTGTCGCCGAGGACGCCGCCCGCCTCGGCGCGGATCGCCGCGGCCAGCTGCGCCGGGTCGGGCTCGCCGGACTGTCCGGCGAGCCGTTGCCGTACCCGCTCGAGCAGCTCGGCGGTGACCAGCGCACTCATCGCGCCGTCCCCGCCGGTGCGTCGAGCACGGCGAGCACGGCATCGGCGGCCGTGACCAGGGGACCGCGCCGCGGCAGGCGGAGACCGCCGCGTTCCAGGCGGCCGGGCAGGTCGGGTTGGGCGCGCACGGCGGCCAGCAGTGGTAGATCGAGAATCTCGGCGATCTCCTGCCCGCGCAGTCCGCCCGGCGCCGGTCCGCGAACGATCAACCCTTGGTTGGGATTACGGGTGCCGACATAGGCGCTGACGGCTTCGGCCGCCGCCGCGGCCCGCAGTCGCGCCGGGACGACGAGCACCACCAGATCGGCAGAGTCGAGCATCTGCTCGGCCGCGGGGCCGCGCTCACCGGAGACGTCGCAGATGACGAGATCGCCTGCGGCACGGCCTGCTTCGAGGACCGCGTGCGCGGCGGCGGGACCGATGCGCCCCGGCAATCGACCGGCACCTGCGCGCCCGCAGGACAACACCACCAGCCCCGAACCCGCGGTGGGCAGTGCCTCGTGCAGCGCGCCCGCGGCGACCCTGCCGTCTTCGACGACGAGATCGGACCAGCGCAGGCCGGGCGCCGACTCGAGGCCGAGCAGCAGGTCCAGACCACCGCCGAGGGGTGCGCCGTCGACCAGCAGCGTGTGTCGGCGGAAGCCGACGGCCGCCGCGCGCAAGGCCGTGACCCCGGCCAGCACCGACGCACCCGCGCCACCGCACGCACCGACCACCGCGACGACGACACCGCCGCCCGCGCGTGGTTCACCGTGTTCAGCAAACTTCTCGATAAGACCGACGGCCGCGCCCGGCAGGGCGATGACCCGCTCGGCGCCGACCGCCGCGGCGGCCTGCCACGCGGACAGTCCCGGCTCGCCCTCGGTGACGAGGACGACGCCCATCCGTCGCTGATGGTCGGCCGCCGCGCACTCCAGCGCACTGGCTGTGTCGAGGATCACCAGGGGTGCGCCGGCCCAGCTGTGCCTGCCGACCGGCGGCTCGGCCTCGACGAGCTCGCGTTCGGCCGCGGCGGCGACCCGACGCACCTCCTCGCGCAGCCGAACGTCACGGATCAGCGCGAGTGCGGGGCGCACCGGCGGGAGGTCGGCGAGGTCGATGTCCATGCCGCTCAGCGTCGTGGAACCGGCGCGACCCCGACAGGACCGAGATGCCGAATGTGGATAACCCAGGGCCTGTGGAGAACCTCGCGGAGCCGGAAATATCACCGGCCGGAAATAGAGGACGGCCCCAGCCGGGGGGGGAGGAGGCTGGGGCCGTCGGGGTTCAGCCCCGGGGGGTCGGGCTGAACACGCCTGGAACATGTCCAGGTGCCAGCAATACTACACCCATTCCCCGCCGCCGACGCAAGTGCGACGCCGAAGAACTTCGGCCCCGCCCGGACCCCTCCGGCTTCTTGCGAGCAAACACGGCGCGGCCCCCGTCCGCGCGCCCGCCGCGACCCCGGCGTGCCTATCCTGAACGGGTGACGACCGAGGACGACCAGCCCGCGGACAGCGGCCGAGGGGCACCCGGCGCGCACACCGCGAATCGCACGACCGGTGGTGCGCGCGTCGCCGCGTTCTTCGATCTCGACAAGACGGTGATCGCCAAATCGAGCACCTACGTGTTCAGCAAGCCGTTCTACGCGCAGGGGCTGCTCAACCGCCGCACCGTCCTGGAAAGCAGCTACGCGCACTTCCTGTACCTGCTCTCCGGCGCCGACCACGACCAGATGGAGCGGATGCGGGAACACCTGACCAAGATGGTCGCCGGGTGGGACGTCGAACAGGTGAAATCGATTGTCGCCGAGACCCTTCACGAGCTGGTCGATCCGCTGATCTACGCCGAGGCGGCCGATCTGATCGCCGATCACAAGATCCGCGGCCACGACGTGGTGATCGTGTCCGCCTCGGGCGAGGAGATCGTCGCGCCGATCGCCGCGGCACTCGGTGTGGCGCACACCGCGGCGACCCGCCTGGTCGTCGAGGACGGCAAGTACACCGGCGAGGTGGAGTTCTACTGCTACGGCGAGGGCAAGGTCACCGCGATCGAAAAGCTCGCCGCGAGCGAGGGTTACGACCTCGCGCGGTGCTACGCCTACTCCGATTCGATCACCGACCTGCCGATGCTCGGCGCGGTCGGGCACCCCACCGCGGTCAATCCGGACCGCGCGCTGCGGCGGGAAGCGCTCGCGCGGGGCTGGCCGGTGCTGGCGTTCTCCAACCCGGTCTCACTGTGGTCGCGCTTCCAGTCCCCCTCCTCCACCACCGTCGCGGCGACCGCGGCGGTCGGTCTCAGCGCGGTGCTGGCGGGCGCGATCAGCTATCGGTTGCTGCGGAAACGGCGCTGATCGTTTCAGGGCTCTGACCTGCGGAATCCGCGCTCGCGCCGGGGCGACAAGACCCCGCCGGTGAACTTTTCAAGCCCTTGAGTGAGCTGCCTCACAGTGGTAGAAAGGTAGCTACGGAAAGGCGGAAGGCCAAGGCGGAACCGGAAGAGAAGGTCACGTCTCCCGACCACCTTTCCCAGCACGGAGGCCAGGTACCCACGCGGAGCGCGCCGCTTGGATGGCAGAAGCGTTGTGGGCCTGCGTAGTTCGAGCTGCCGACGGCGAGAGCCTCGCACAGGTTGCGGGGATGAACCGGCGGAGTTCGGATGATCGCCGAGGCCATGGAACACAACCCACCTCAGCACGCTTGGTAACCGGGTACTCCGTGCTAGCGGGCGGTGAAGTCGTCGAAGGACGGCAGCGCCGCCCGCTTCGATGTGTCCACTAGCTCGCCGCGGCGTCGGCGATGGACGTGGCCTCCCGCGCGCCGTCCTCGAGAGCGCCGCAGCACAGGATCACCCAGCCGCCGACCCCACTCGGATCCCCCGTGGCGAACGCGGCCGCGGCGTCCAGGTAGGCCTGTCGCCGGCGCAGCCAGAAGACCTCCGGCACACCGAGGCTGTGCGGGTCCAGGCCGCTGGCCACCGTCGCCAGCCGCGAGGCGGCGCGCGCGACGATGCCGTCACCGCTGCCGAACGGTCGCAGGGCGAGCAGTTCGCCGTGCACCACGGCGGCGATCACCGGCGCGGGCGCGTGGGTGGCCTGCAGGGTCTGTACGAGCAGATCGAGGCGTTGCGCGACGCCCGGATCGGTGCGCGGACGGCCCAGCGACTGCTCGTCCTCGACCAGGTCGGCGGCGGCGAGCAGGTGCAGCCGGGCCAGCGCCTGCAGCGGCGCGCGCTGCCACACGGCGGTCAAATTGCGGAGCGCGTCGCCGTCGAGTGCCTGGCCGACGCGCAGGGACCCGGCCAGGATCGGGTCGGCGACACGGCCGTCGGCGGGGATCTCGGTGCTGCCGCCCTCGATGGCCGCCGAGGACCGCGCCGCGCGCACCGCCGCCTCCGCGGCCGTCGTCGGCCAGCCGCGGAGATTCGCCCGGTGCCGGTGCACAGCCGCCAGCGCATCGCGGGCACGGTCGGCGGCGTCGCGCACACCGGGCAGGTCGACGAGGGGCTGCAACGGATCGCTCACGGGGTACGAGGCTACTGGCGCGGCCCGTTCCGACGTGCCGACAGGTGACCGAATCAGTGGGAGGAGACGGGCGCGGCGTGGATCACAGTTGATTAATCTCGGGATGAGCCCGTGCTGCCGCGAGGAAAGAGTAGTGATGACCGAAACCACCGCTGATCACCGAGAGTCGTACCCGCCGTCGCCGGAGTTTGTTGCCGGGGCCAATGCTGATGGGTCGTTGTATGAGCGGGCGCAGGCTGATCGGTTGGGGTTCTGGGCCGAGCAGGCCCGCCGCTTGTACTGGCACACCCCCTTCACCGAGGTGCTGGACTGGTCCCAGGCGCCGGTGGCGCGCTGGTTCGCCGACGGCCGACTCAACGTCGCCTACAACTGCCTGGACCGCCACGTCCTCGACGGCCACGGCGACCAACCGGCCATCCTGTGGGAAGGCGAACCCGGCGACACCCGCACCCTGACCTACGCCCAACTGCTCACCGAGGTCTGCAAAACCGCCAACTACCTCACCCAACTGGGCCTGAACACCGGCGACCGCGTCGCGATCTACCTGCCGATGATCCCCGAAGCCATCATCGCCATGCTCGCCTGCGCCCGCCTGGGCCTGCCCCACTCGGTCGTCTTCGCCGGCTTCTCCCCCGCCGCCCTGCGCCAACGCGTCGACGACGCCGCCGCCCGCCTGATCATCACCAGCGACGGCCAATACCGCCGCGGCACCCCCACCCCCCTCAAAACCGCCGTCGACGAAGCCCTCACCGAACCCGGCCACACCGTCGAACACGTCCTGATCGTCAACCGCTGCAACCTCGACATCCCCCTCACCCCCGGCCGCGACCTGTGGTGGCACGACACCATCGCCCACGCCCCACCCAACACACCGCCCAACCCCTACCCGCCGAACACCCCCTGTTCATCCTCTACACCTCCGGCACCACCGGAAAACCCAAAGGCATCCTGCACACCAGCGGCGGCTACCTCACCCAAGCCGCCTACACCCACCACTACGTCTTCGACCACAAACCCGGCCACGACATCTACTGGTGCACCGCCGACATCGGCTGGGTCACCGGCCACTCCTACATCGTCTACGGCCCCCTGGCCAACCGCGCCACCCAAATCCTCTACGAAGGCACCCCCAACACCCCCGACGAACACCGCCACTTCCACATCATCGAAAAATACGGCGTCACCATCTACTACACCGCCCCCACCCTCATCCGCACCTTCATGAAATGGGGCCGCCACATCCCCGACGCCCACAACCTGACCAGCCTGCGCCTACTCGGCTCGGTCGGCGAACCCATCAACCCCGAAGCCTGGCGCTGGTACCGCCACGTCATCGGCCGCGACACCACCCCCATCGTCGACACCTGGTGGCAAACCGAAACCGGCGCCATCATGATCTCCCCCCTCCCCGGCATCACCCACACCAAACCCGGCGCCGCCATGACCCCCCTACCCGGCATCAGCGCCCAAGTCGTCGACGACGACGCCAACCCCGTCACCCCAGGCGAAACCGAAGCCAACGGCTACCTCGTCCTCGACCAACCCTGGCCCGCCATGCTCCGCGGCATCTGGGGCGACCCCGACCGCTACCGCGACACCTACTGGAACCGCTACCACACCCACGGCTGGTACTTCGCCGGCGACGGCGCCAAAATCGACACCGACGGCGCCCTCTGGGTCCTCGGCCGCGTCGACGACGTCATGAACGTCTCCGGCCACCGCATCTCCACCGCCGAAGTCGAATCCGCCCTCGTCGCCCACCCCGCCGTCGCCGAAGCCGCCGTCGTCGGCGCCACCGACCCCACCACCGGCCAAGGCATCGTCGCCTTCGTCATCACCAACACCACCACCAACCCCCACACCACCCCCGACCAACTCATCACCGACCTCAAAACCCAAGTCGCCCAAGAAATCAGCCCCATCGCCCGCCCCCGCGACATCCACATCGTCCCCGAACTCCCCAAAACCCGCAGCGGCAAAATCATGCGCCGACTCCTCCGCGACATCGCCGAAGGCCGCCCCCTCGGCGACACCAGCACCCTCGTCGACCCCACCGTCTTCGAGGCCATCCGCGCCGAGAAGGCATAACCGCACCCTCGGGGAACCACGGCCGGCGACGAGTTCGCCGGCCGTGTTCGTTAGACTTGCTACCGGTGTGCCGGGAAGCCTGGTCGGCGTGTGGTCGGCGGCTGCGTCCCCGCAGGGGGTGCGGCGGCGGCCGCGGATTCCTGTCCGACCGGCCGAGAGGTACCCGTGATCACCCGCGTTCGCTCCGAACTCACCCGCTACCTGCGCACCGAGACCGTCGGTGGCGCCATCCTCCTGGTGGCGGCCGCCATCGCGTTGCTGTGGGTGAACTCGCCGTGGGGCGACAGCTATCTGCGGATGACCGAGACCGTGCTGGCGATCGAGCCGTTGCACCTGGAGCTGACGCTGGCGGACTGGACCAAGGACGGCCTGCTCGCGGTCTTCTTCTTCGTCGCCGGGCTGGAGCTCAAACGCGAACTCGTCGTCGGTGAGCTGGCCGATCCCAAGCGGGCCGCGTTGCCCATCATCGCCGCCGTCGGCGGTGTCGTGACCCCCGCGCTGATCGCCGCGGTGATCGGCCACGGCGCACCCGGTATGGACAAGGGCTGGGCGATCCCGGTGGCCACCGACATCGCCTTCGCACTCGGTGTGCTGGCGCTGACCGGCTCCCGCATACCCGCCACCGCCCGGGTGTTCCTGCTGAGCCTGGCCGTGGTGGACGATCTGCTCGCGATCATCCTCATCGCCGTGCTGTTCACCGTGGGGGTCTCGCTGCTGTGGTTGCTCGCGGCCGCGGCCTGCATGGCCGGCTGGTGGGTGGCCCAGCGCCGCCGCCTGCGCACCCCGCTGGTGTACGTGCCGCTGGCCCTGGTGACCTGGTACGCGCTGCACGAGGCAGGCGTGCATCCGACCCTGGCGGGTGTCGCGCTCGGCCTGCTCACCCGGGTACGCCCCGACCCGGACGAGGAATGGGCGCCCGCGGCCCGGCTCGAGCACCTGATCCAGCCGGTGTCGGCAGGCATCTGCGTGCCGCTGTTCGCGCTGTTCGCCGCGGGTGTTCCGCTGAACGCGACGGTGTTCGGAGAACTGTTCACCGATCGGCTCGCCCTGGCCGTGATACTCGGCCTGCTGCTCGGCAAGACCATCGGCATCTTCGGGATCAGCTGGGTGGCAATCCGATTCGGGCTCGCCACGCGTCCGTCCGGGCTCGGCTACCGTGACATGTTCGCCCTCTCGGTGCTCGGCGCCATCGGTTTCACCGTCAGCCTGCTCGTCGCGGAGCTGGCCTTGCCCGACGGCGACACCGTCGAATTGGCCAAGGCCGCAGTCCTGATCACCTCCTTGGCGGCCTCGCTGGCCGGTTCGGCGCTACTGTTGCGGCGTGGGCGTGTCCATCAGGCCAGACAAGACGCCCTCGAGCTACAACCGGACGAGGGCGACGCGAGCGACCCGTCGGAAGGCGGTAGCCTCCGTTAGCAAAGTGCCGGGACAGGGAGAAGGGTCGACCAAGTGAGTTTCACCCAGGGCGGTAACGGGAACGACGCGCGCAGCGGGAGCACGGTGAGCTCGATTCCGTTGACGGATGCCAATCCGCCCGGCTCCGCCAGCTTCGGCGCGCTGGTGCGCGACGCCGCCGAACAGATGTCGACCCTGGTGCGCGCCGAAGTCGAGCTCGCCAAGGCCGAGGTCACCGGTGAGATCAAGAAGGGCCTGCAGGGCAGCGTCTTCTTCATCCTCGCGTTGACCGTGCTGCTGTTCAGCACGTTCTTCTTTTTCTTCTTCCTCGGTGAGCTGCTGGACGTGTGGCTGGCGCGCTGGGCGGCCTTCCTCATCGTCTTCCTGCTCATGATCGCGGCGACGGCGGTGCTCGGCTTCCTCGGTTATCGCCGGGTGAAGAAGCTGCGCGCCCCGGAGAAGACCATCGATTCGCTCAAGCAGGCCCGCACGGTGCTGCCGAGCGGTTTCGGCCAGGCGGCGCACGAGGATCACCTCGTGCTGGAAAAGCGCACGAACTAGCAGCGTGTCGCCGACCCCGCCCGATCCGTCCACCGTCCGCTACGACGGTCCGTGGACGCATCGGGACGTTCACGCCAACGGCATCCGCTTCCATGTGGTCGAAGCGGCGCCGGAGCGCACGGACGCGCCGCTGGTGGTGCTGTTGCACGGGTTCGCCGACTTCTGGTGGTCCTGGCGGCACCAGCTGACCGGCCTGGCCGACCTCGGCTATCGCGCCGTCGCGGTGGATCTGCGCGGCTACGGCGATTCCGACAAGCCGCCACGCGGCTACGACGGCTGGACGCTGGCCGGGGACGTCGCCGGGTTGATCCGGGCGCTCGGCCACACCGAGGCGGTGCTGGTCGGGCACGCCGAGGGCGGGCTGGTGTGCTGGGCGACGGCCGTGCTGCATCCCCGGCTGGTCCGGGCGATCGCGCTGGTGAGTTCACCGCACCCGGCCGCGCTCAAGGCCGCGGTGCTGACCGACGCCCGGCAGCGGCGGGCCTGGCTGCCCGCGTTCCTGCGCTGCCAGCTGCCGCGGCTACCCGAGCACCGGCTCACCACCGCCGACGGCTTCGAGGTGGAACGGATGCTGCGCCGACGGGTCGGCGCGCAGTGGGCGGGGACGAGCGAGTTCGTCGACACCGCCCGCCGCATGCGCACCGCGATCCGCATCCCCGGCGCGGCACACTGCGCGCTGGAGTACCAGCGCTGGGCCTTCCGCAGCCAGTGGCGGCCCGACGGTCGCCGTTTCATGGCGACGATGCGGGATCCGATCGACATCCCGGTGCTGTCGCTGCGCGGCGAACACGACAACTACCTGCTGCGGCCCACCTTCCATCGCGGCCATCGGTGGGCGCCACACCGGCGGCTGGTCACCGTGCCCGAGGCGGGACATTTCGCCCACCAGGAGAACCCGGACGTGGTGACCACCGAACTTGCCAAGTTCCTGGCCTGAGCCTCAGCTCAGCACGCAGCCCCCGGTGTCGACCGGCAGCGTCGCCCCGGGCGCGGCCTCCAGCTCGGTGCGCACCTCCGACAGTGTCAGCACGTAGCCGGTGTCGTCGTCGGTGACGGCCGCGCCGAACACCACGCCGAGCACCTGGCCCTGGGTGTCGACCAGCGGACCGCCCGAGTTACCCGCGCGCACCAGGCCGCGCACCGTGTACACCTCGCGTTCGACGGTGCCGTTGCGGTAGATCGTCGGACCGGTCAGATCCAGCGTCTCGCGCACGCGCGCCGCGCTGGCGGTGTACGGGCCGCCGCCGGGGTAGCCGAGCACGATCGCGCTGTCGCCCGAGCGCGCCGCCGCGGATGCCTGTGGGATCACCGGTGCGGTGAGGCCGGGCACCGCGAGGACCGCGATGTCCTTGGACGGATCGAACAGCACCACGCTCGCCTCCAGCGGGCCGCGCGCGGTGTCCACCGAGACGCTGGTCGTGCCCGCCACCACGTGCGCGTTGGTCATCACCCGTTCCGGCGCGATGACGAAGCCGGAGCCCTCCAGCGCGCGCTGGCAGCTGGGCGCCACACCGCGGATGCGCAGCACGCTCTGCTGCAACGAGGCGGCGACGGGACTGGCCAGCACGCTCGGGTCCGGCGGCTCGACGGCCGCGATCGGCGCCCGGCCGAACGGCCCGATCACATCCGGCAGCCCGGAGGTGTTCAGCAGCCGGGAGAACTCGTTGGGTACCTTGCGCAGCCAGTTCGGGGCGACCTCGTTGACATCGGCCAGCACGCGGGAGCCGTTGATCGCCGAGGCGATGGCCGGCTGTGAGGAGGTGGCCAACGGCAGCGCCAGCAGCCAGGCGATGACCAGCACCGCCACCGCTTGCAGCGCCGCGCCCACGATGCTGTCGACGCTGCGGGTGAACGGATGCCGCATGCCGCTGCGGGCCGCGCGCCCCAGCACCATGCCCGCGACCTCACCGACGATCACCAGCACCACGATCAGCAACACCCCGGTGAGCACCCGGGTACGTCCCTCGTCGACGTGGACGAGGATGTGCGGCGCGATGAGGATGCCCGCGACGGCGCCGAGCACCACGCCGAGGAAGGCCAGCGCCGAGGCGACCGCGCCCTGCCGCCAGCCGGAGGCGGCGGCGGCCAGCGCCAGCACCACCACGACGACGTCGAGCCAAACCGACGAACTCATAGTGACATCCCCACCGCAGCCAGTGCTTCCTCCAGGTCACGCACGTCGGTGCGATCCCACTCGATCTCCCAGCCCGCGCCGCTGATCAGCCCGGCGAGAATGCCGCCGGTCAGGCCCCAGACGAGCATGCCGTCGACCTGGAAGGCCGGGCTCTGGTAGCCGAAGGAGCTGCGGACCAGGAACCGGTTGGCGGGGTCGAGCAGTTCGGCCATCGGCACCCGCACCACGCGCTCGGTCTCGGCCGGGTCGACCACCCGCACCTCGCTGGGCTCGCGCCAGTACGCCACGACCGGCGTGACGTCGAAGCGCGACGGCGGCACGAACAGCTTCGGAAGCGTGGCCACCGGCTGCACACCGGCGCGCAGCAGGCCGGTTTCCTCGGTCGCCTCCCGCAGCGCCGTGTCGACGGGATCGCGGTCCCCGGGATCGGTCGCGCCACCGGGGAAGGCGACCTGCCCGCGGTGCTGGCGCATGGTGGCCGCGCGCTGGGTGAGCAGCACGTCGGCGTCGGCGGGCAAACCGCCCGGCGCGCCCGGGTCGGGCTCAGGTGAGCCGCCGAACAGCACGAGCACGGCGGCCTGGCGCGGTTCGGCGGTGAGCGTCATCAGCCTGCGTACCGCACGGGCCTTGGACAGCGAGTCGACGGGGTCGAGGGCACCGGGCTCGACGGCACGGCGCAGCCACGCGGGCGTGTCGGCCGGGATCTCCAGGGTCATGTCACCGCTCCCGGCCTGCGCAAACGCACGGGTGCGACGCCACCGCCGCGGTGTCGTCTCGCCGCCGGATCGTCGGCCCCGCTGAACGCGCGCACCATCACCTCCACAACCGTTCTGTCCGCCCGCAACAGACGCTGCGAGATGTCTTGTCGTCTCGACCTTCTCACGAACCGGTCTCCGCCGCGTTCACATCGGCACCCCGAGCGCCCGCTGCACGGTCGCGGCGATGTCGTCGACGCCGGTGAACGTGCGCACCACGACCTCGGCGACGGAGCCGTCCGGCCGCACCAGCACCGAGATCGGCAGCACCGCGGGCGCACCGACCGCGGCGCGGACGCGGGCGTCGGGGTCGAGCACGCCGGGCAGGTGCACGTCCAGGCCGGTCAGCCGGGACAGCGCCTTGGCCTCCTCGGGATCGCTGTGCACAGTGAGCACGGTGACCCGGTCGCCCACCCGGCTCGCGTACTCGCGCAGATGCGGCAGTTCCTCCGCGCACGGACCGCACCAGTAGGCCCAGAGGTTGAGCAGGGCGGGTTTGCCCGCGAGCGCGGCCGCCAGGTCGACCGGCGCGCCATCGGCCAGGCAGGTCGGTGTCAGCCCCGCCAGCGGCCCCGCACCCACCGCGCCCGGCGCGGGGCCGGGACACGGCGCGAGCGCGGCATCGGCACGCAGCTGCGCGGAGACGGCACCGCCGGTCGGTGCGCCGCTGCCCGCCGCGGGTTCGCCGGCGTCGCGCGGCCACAGCGCGACCGCGAGCGCGACCACGGTGATCAGCCCGGCCAACGCCAGCCGAACCCAGACCGGCACCCGACTCACAGGCCGACCATCCCCAGCAGGTGCTCGCGCTCGGGCCCCTTGACCAGCTTCGCGGCCGCCTCCGGCTCGACCGGGCCGAGCCCGAACGAGGGGCAGTCCTTGGCCAGCACGCACGCACCGCACGCGGGTTTGCGGGAGTGGCAGACCCGGCGACCGTGGAAGATCACCCGGTGCGAGAGCATCGTCCAGTCCTTGCGCTCGATGAGCTCACCGACGGCGTGCTCGACCTTGACCGGGTCCTCCTCGGTGGTCCAGCCCCAGCGGCGCACCAGGCGGCCGAAATGGGTGTCGACGGTGATGCCGGGCACGTCGAAGGCATTGCCGAGGATCACGTTGGCGGTTTTGCGCCCGATTCCCGGCAATTGCACCAATTCTTCGAGGGTGTGAGGTACTTCACCGTCGTACTTCTCCACCAGTGCCTGGCCGAGCCCGATGAGCGAGCTCGTCTTGTTTCGATAGAAACCGGTCGGCCTGATGTATTCCTCGAGTTCGGTTCGATTCGCCTCGGCGTAGGCACGCGCGTCGGGATATCGGGCGAACAGCGCCGGTGTGGTCATGTTCACGCGCTCGTCGGTGCATTGCGCGGAAAGGATTGTGGCCACCGCCAATTCGAGCGGCGTGGTGAAGTCCAGCTCACAGTGCGCATCCGGGAACGCGCGGGCCAGCGTGCGATTCATCCGACGGGCCCTGCGCACCAGCCCGAGCTTCGTTTCCGCTTGTCGGGACCGGGTTTTCCGCTTCGGCTCCGCGGATTCGGCAGCGCCGGCCGACGGTGCGGCCGACCCCGCACCGGCACTGGACGACCCGCTCTCGACGGCGGACGACGGGGACACACGCACCCGTTCACCATACGGAATCGGGGTGACAGCTCGCCCGGCCAGCCGGACCGCGTGTTCCATCCGAGACCTTCACCGTGTTTACTCCTCGATATGCAAGGACTCGCTGTTGTGCTCTTCCCAGTGGTGTTGATGATCTTCGCCCTGGGTATGGAGCGGCTCGAGAATCGGCTCCGCAAACTTCTCGAACCGGACCCCGAGGTTCAGCACTACCTCGACAAGGCCAGCAACGCCGAGGTGAACGAGCTCACCGAACTCGGCCTACCGGCGGCCGCCGCCAAGATGCGCAAGCGCCGCGCGCGCGGCGGCGAACTCGACGTCGCCCGCGCCAGCTGACCCCGCCGCGGGGCCGCGCCCACGCCCGGTCCCGCCCCTCGTCCCCCTCGACACGGATTCCACTTGTAACGTGGTGTCTGTCACTACCCCGGCGCAGTGCCGCGTAGACTGCGCTTTTGGCCGATTCGCTTCGGTCCAGGACAGAGCCATTTCCCATAAGGAGCACATTCGTGGACGAGGCCCTCGCCAGAGCAGGCATCTTCCAAGGCGTAGAGCCCACCGCGGTGGCGGCGCTCGCCAAACAACTGCAGCCGGTGGACTTCCCACGCGGCCATGTCATCTTCAACGAGGGTGAGCCCGGCGACCGGCTGTACATCATCACCTCGGGCAAGGTGAAGATCGGCCGTCGTTCCCCGGACGGCCGGGAGAACCTGCTGACCATCATGGGCCCGTCGGACATGTTCGGCGAGCTGTCGATCTTCGACCCCGGGCCGCGTACCTCGACCGCCACCACGGTCACCGAGGTCCGCGCCGTCACCATGGACCGCGACGCCCTCAAGTCCTGGATCGACCAGCGGCCCGAGATCGCCGAACAGTTGCTGCGGGTCCTCGCGCGCCGCCTGCGCCGCACCAACAACAACCTCGCCGACCTGATCTTCACCGACGTGCCCGGCCGCGTGGCCAAGGCACTGCTGCAGCTCGCGCAGCGCTTCGGCACCCAGGAAGCGGGTGCCCTGCGGGTCACCCACGACCTGACCCAGGAGGAGATCGCGCAGCTGGTCGGCGCGTCCCGCGAGACCGTCAACAAGGCGCTCGCCGACTTCGCGCACCGCGGCTGGCTGCGCCTGGAAGGCAAGAGCGTGCTGATCTCGGACTCCGAGCGGCTCGCCCGCCGCGCTCGCTGAGCATCGAGCACCGTACCCGTACGGCCCGGCGGATCCGCGCGCTCCACTCGGATCCGCCGGGCCGTCGTGCGTGTCAGCCCCTGCTGCGCAGATAGTCCAGCTGGGCCTGCACCGAACTGCGCGCCGCCGGCCACAGCCGCTTGTCCACATCGGCGTATACCTTGCGGACCACCGCCATCGCACCCGCGTCCGCGCCCAGCTCCCGCAGAGCGGCACGCACCTGATCCAGACGTTCGTGCCGGTGCTTCACGTAGTACTGGGCGACCGGCGCGAGGTCGGCGTGGTCGGGTCCGTGCGCGGGCAGCAACGCCTTGCCCGACCCCTCGGCCAGCAGCCGATCCAGCGAATCGAGGTAGTCGGCCAGCGCACCGCTGCGCGATTCCAGCACGGTGGTGCCGCTGCCGAGGATCGTGTCGCCGGTGATCACCGCGTCGTCGAGCACGAAACTCACCGAGTCCGAGGTGTGGCCGGGCGTGGCCAGCGTCCGGATGCGCAGACCGGCCGCCTCCAGCACGGCGTCGTCGGCCAGCGGGGTGTCCCAGCCGTGCAGGTAGCCGGGGTCGGCCGCGGTGACCGGCGCGCCGGTGAGCTTCACCAGCCGGTCGATGCCGCCGGTGTGGTCGTGGTGATGGTGGGTGATGAGCGTGAGCGCGATGCGGCCGTCGGTCGCGGCGAGAATCGCCTCGGTGTGCTTCTTGTCCTTGGGCCCCGGGTCGACCACCACGTATTCGGTGGCGCCGGGCGCCCGCAACAACCAGGTGTTGGTGCCGTCCAGCGTCATCTGGCCCGGGTTGTCCGCCAGCAGCACCGCCGCCGTCGGCGTCACCTGACGTACCCGGCCGTATGCGGGATGGGTCAGCGTCATCGCTCTCACCTCGGTTTCCTTGCCGTCCAGCGGGTTTCTCCGGACGGAAAACTCAGCCGCGCACCTCGACGACGAGTTCGACCTCGACGGGCGCGTTCTTGGGCAGTTCGGCCACCCCCACCGCCGAGCGCGCGTGCACGCCCGCTTCTCCGAACACCTCGCCCAGCAGTTCCGAGGCGCCGTTCACCACGATCGGCTGGTCGGTGAATCCCGGTGCGGAGGCGACGAATCCGACCACCTTGACGATCCGCGTCACCTCGTCGAGCGAGATGAGATCGTGCACGGCGGCCAAGGCGTTGAGTGCGCAGAGCCGGGCGGCCTCCTTGGCCGTCTCGAGCGACACCTCGGCGCCGACCTTGCCGACCGCGGACAACTCACCGTCGACGAAGGGGAGCTGTCCGGACGTGTACACCAGCGAACCCGTCCTGATGGCCGGGATGTAGGCCGCCACCGGCGCCGCCACCGCGGGCAGCGTCACGCCGAGCCGGTCCAGGTTCTCCCGCCACCGCGTCGCCGATTCCACCGCCGCCGCCTACTGCTTCGGGCGCTTGAGGTACGCGACGTGCTGCTCGCCGGTCGGGCCGGGCAGCACCGTCACCAATTCCCAGCCGTCGGCGCCCCACTGGTCGAGGATCTGCTTGGTCGCGTGCGTGAGCAACGGCACGGTCGCGTATTCCCATGTGGTCATGGAGTGAGTGTATGGGCATCGCGTTCGGGCACAATTCCCGCCACCACACCTGTGGTTACGGCGGGAATTCCCGGCGAGTTATAGGCTCGCGAGCGTGGGAGTACCAACTGCAGTGCCCGTTTCGGCGGAGTCGGGGCTGGACAAGGGGTGGCCGAAGCGTGCGGAGCAGGCGCGCCTGCACTACGTCTCCGGCAAGGGCGGCACCGGTAAGTCCACGGTGGCCGCCGCGCTGGCGCTGGCCCTGGCCGCCGGCGGGCGGCGGGTGCTGCTGGTGGAGGTGGAGAGCAGGCAATCCATCGCCCAGCTGTTCGATCTTCCGCCGCTGCCACCCACCGAGACCAGGATCGCGACCGCCGACGGCGGCGGCGAGGTGGTGGCGCTGGCGCTCGACATCGAGCACGCCTTCCTCGAATACCTCGACATGTTCTACAACCTGGGCTTCGCGGGACGGGCGATGCGGCGGATGGGCGCCATCGAGTTCGTCACCACCATCGCCCCCGGCCTACGTGACGTGATCCTGACCGGCAAGATCAAGGAGTGCGTGGTCCGCGTCGATCAGGCGGGCAAGCCGGTCTACGACGAGGTCGTGGTCGACGCACCGCCGACCGGCCGGATCGCCAGCTTCCTCGACGTCACCAAGGCGATGGCCGAGATCGCCAAGGGCGGCCCCATCGCCTCGCAGGCCGAGGGCGTGTCGCGGCTGCTGCACTCCGACCAGACGATGATCCACCTGGTCACGCTGCTGGAGGCGCTGCCGGTGCAGGAGACCGCCGACGCGGTCGCCGAGCTCACCGCCAACGACCTGCGGATCGGCACCGTCATCGTCAACCGCGCGGGCGAGGGTTACCTGCCCGCCGACGTGCGCGACCGGGCCGCGGCCGGTGACCTCGATCGCGCGGCGATCCGCGCCGGACTCGAGCGCGCGGGCATTCGTCTCGACGAGGCCGATGTCGAGGGGCTGATCACCGAGACCGTCGAGCACTCGACCCGGTTGCAGGCGCAGGACACCAGCGCGACGGAACTGAACGAGGTCGGTGTGTCCCAGCTGTACCTGCCCGCCCTGACCGACGGCATCGATCTCGGCGCGCTGTACGAGCTGGCCGAACACCTGAGCGCACAGGGAGTGCGATGAACACGCTGGATGTCTCGGGGATCATCGCCGATCCCACCGCCCGGGTCGTGGTGTGCTGTGGCTCCGGCGGCGTCGGCAAGACGACCACCGCGGCCGCGATCGCGCTGCGGGCCGCCGAGCTGGGCCGCAAGGTCGTGGTGCTCACCATCGACCCGGCGCGCAGGCTGGCCCAGTCGCTCGGGGTGGCCGAGCTGGACAACGCGCCGCAGCGGGTGATCCTCGGCCCCGAGGCCAAGGGTGAGCTGCACGCGATGATGCTCAACATGCGCCGCACCTTCGACGAGATGGTGCTCGAGCACACCAGCCGGGACAAGGCCGAGCAGATCTTCGCCAACCCGATCTACCAGACCGTGGCCTCGTCCTTCGGCGGCACGCAGGAATACATGGCGATGGAGAAGCTGGGCCAGCTGGTGTCCCGGCGCGAGTGGGACCTGATCGTGGTCGACACCCCGCCCTCGCGCAACGCGCTGGACTTCCTCGACGCGCCCAAGCGCCTGGGCACCTTCCTCAACGGCAAGATGATCCGCCTGATCATGGCGCCCGGTCGCGGGGTCGGCCGGTTCGTGACCGGCGCGATGAGCCTGGCGATGCGCGGTGTGTCCACAATCGTGGGCGGGCAGATGCTCAAGGATGCCTCGAACTTCCTGCAATCGCTGGAGTCGCTGTTCGGCGGCTTCCAGGACCGCGCCGACCGCACCTACGCCATGCTCGCCAAGCCGGGCACCCACTTCCTGGTGGTGGCGGCGCCCGAACCGGACGCGCTGCGGGAGGCGTCGTTCTTCGTGGACCGGCTCTCCAGCGAGGGCATGCCGCTGGCCGGGCTGGTGCTCAACCGGACCCACCCGGTGCTCAGCAGCCTGCCGGGCGATCACGCACTCACCGCCGCCGACCGGCTCGCCGAGGACGATCCGCTGACCGCGGCGGTGCTGCGCATCCACGCCGAACGGGTCGCGACCGCCAAGCGGGAACGGCATCTGCTGGTGCGGTTCACCGGCGCCCACCCGCGGGTGCCGATCGCGCCGGTGACGGCGCTGCCGTTCGAGGTCTCCGATCTCACGGCGTTGCGCGCGGTCGCCGATCAGCTCACCGGCGCGCCCGCCCCCGTGTGATCGGTTCCGCTCGATAGCGAATCGGCCTGGGTCGCCAAAAGAACAGGGGCCGCAACGCCTTACCCCGAAAATGGAACTGAGCCCGCGATCGCGGGCTCAGTTCGCTGGTTGTCGGTCCTGCCGGTCTGTCTCACATCGCCACTTGGTGCTGGCGCTGGGCCTGGAAGAAGTCGGCCCAGGAGGTCACCTCCGGATGCTGCTTGAGCAGCGCGCGACGCTGCCGTTCGGTCATCCCACCCCACACACCGAATTCCACTCGATTGTCGAGAGCATCGGCTCCACACTGCATCAACACCGGGCAGTGCCTGCAGATCGTCGCCGCCTTGCGCTGCGCCGCGCCGCGGACGAACAACTGATCGGGATCCACTTCCTTGCATCGGGCCTGGGAAACCCAGGCGATTCGAGCTTCGGCCTGCTCCACGTCCAATCGAGCGATGGGGGTTGTCATATGCATTTGGTGTGCCCCTTTGCAGTCCGAACACCGGTCAACGGCGCTCCAGAATCGCGTGCCAGTGCGCAGCTACCCGTACCCTGCTGCGAACTGAACCACATTCCACTTTTAGTGTTAGCTCCATCACACTGGGTTCTCAATCTAGGTAAAGGTATGGCCCGAGCGCAAGACCGTCTCGAGATTTTTTGGTACGCCCGTCCATGCACCTGCCAGCACAAGACCGATCGGTCTGCGTGGATGTCCGACTCGCCGAGGCGACACGCCGAACATGCGCGGGAGACACGCTGATCGCAGCGTTTCCTGGCGTGGCTCGCACTGCGGGACAAACACACCCGCAAACGCCGCGGCGCCACCCCGTAGGCTTGGCACCGTGTCGAACGTGCCGATCACACATACCCTCGCGAAGCTCGCAGGCAGCTGCGCGCTGGCCGCGGTACTCGTCGCCGGATTGCTGTTCCCGCTCGCCGGTGGTTTCGGGTTCGTCTCCAACCGCGCCGCCGACGCCGTCGACAACGTCTCCGCCGAACTCGTCGAGGGCACCGTCCCCGCGGTGTCGACGATGGTGGACGCGGCGGGCAACCCGATCGCCTGGCTCTACGAGCAGCGGCGCTTCGAGGTGCCCAGCGACCGCATCTCCAACGACATGAAGCTGGCGATCATCTCCATCGAGGACCGCCGCTTCGCCGAACACGACGGCGTCGACTGGCAGGGCACCGTCCGTGCCTTCCTGACCAACACCACCAGCGGCGAGGTCCAGCAGGGCGCCTCCACGCTGGACCAGCAGTACGTGAAGAACTTCCAGCTGCTGGTGGTCGCCAAGACCGACGCCGAGCGCCGGGCCGCCATCGAGACCACCCCCGCGCGCAAGATCCGCGAGATCCGCATGGCGCTGACGCTGGACAAGGAACTCACCAAGGACGAGATCCTCACCCGGTACCTCAACCTCGTCCCGTTCGGCAACTCCTCGTACGGCATCCAGGACGCCGCGCAGACCTATTTCGGCATCGATGCCGCGGACCTGAACGTGCCGCAGGCGGCCATGCTGGCCGGTATGGTGCAGTCCAGCTCCAAGCTGAACCCGTACACCAATCCTCAGGGCGTGCTGGACCGTCGCAACACCGTGCTGGACACGATGATCCAGAACATCCCCGGCCGTGCCGAGGAGTTCCGCAAGGCCAAGCAGGAGCCGCTGGGCGTGCTGCCGGAGCCGAAGGGGCTGCCGCGCGGCTGCATCGCGGCCAACGACCGCGGCTTCTTCTGCGACTACGCACTGCAGTACCTGGCCGAAGCGGGCATCAGCCGCGAGCAGATCGACAAGGGCGGCTTCCTGATCAGGACCACGCTCGACCCGGCCGTGCAGGACTCGGTCAAGCGCGCGATCAACGACCACGCCAAGCCGGACCTCGACCACATCGCCGAGGTGATGTCGGTCGTCGCGCCGGGACAGGACTCGCATCCGGTGCTGGCGATGGCCAGCAGCCGCACCTACGGCCTGAACCAGGACGCCAACGAGACGGTGCAACCGCAGCCGTTCTCGATGGTCGGCGACGGCGCGGGCTCGGTCTTCAAGATCTTCACCACCGCCGCCGCGATGGAGAAGGGTCTCGGCATCAACTCCCAGCTCGACGTGCCCGCCCGCTTCGACGCCCAGGGCATGGGCAACGGCGGCGCGCGCGGCTGCCCGCCGGCCACCTACTGCGTCGAGAACGCGGGCCGCTACAAGTCGCCGATGTCGGTGACCGAGGCGCTGGCCACCTCGCCGAACACCGCGTTCGTCAAGCTCATCCAGGCCGTCGGCGTGACACCGACCGTCGACATGGCGGTCCGGCTCGGCATGCGTTCGTTCACCAAGCCGGGCACCTCCGGCCACGGCAACCAGAGTCTGGCCGACATGATCAAGGACCAGAACCTCGGCTCGTTCACCCTGGGCCCGGTCGCGATCAACCCGCTCGAGCTGTCCAACGTGGCCGCGACGCTGGCCTCCGGTGGTCGCTGGTGCCCGCCCTCGCCGATCAAGGAGGTGATCGACCGCTACGGCAAGCCGGTGCCGCTCACCCAGCAGGCCTGCGAGCAGGTGGTCGAGCCGGGGCTGGCCAACACCCTGGCCAACGCCATGAGCAAGGACGACACCTCCGGCACCGCCGCGGGCGCGGCGCAGGCGATGGGCTGGGGCGGCCTGCCGATGGCGGGTAAGACGGGCACCACCGAGAGCCACCGCTCCTCGGCGTTCCTCGGCTTCACCAACTCGCTGGCCGGCGCGGTCTACGTCTACGGTGACAGCCCGACGCCCGGCGAGATCTGCTCGTTCCCGCTGCGCAACTGCGGCAGCGGCGACCTGTTCGGTGGTAACGAGCCTGCGCGCACCTGGTTCAGCGCGGTGAAGGGCGTGGTGGGCAACTTCCCGCCGCCCGCGCTGCCGCCGCTGGACGACAAATACGTGCGCGGTGCGAACAACGCGCAGGTGCCCGATGTGGTCGGGATGTCGCAGAGCGAGGCGACCACGGCGCTGGTCTCGGCGGGCTTCCAGGTGTCGGCCGTGAACGGTTCCGGACCGCCGCCGAAGGGCAGCGTGATGAGCATGGCGCCGAACGGCTCGGCGATTCCGGGCTCGGTCATCACCATCTACATCAGCGACGGCACCCAGCGGCAGGCGCCGAGTCCGGCGGCGCCGGCGCCCGCGCCGAACCTGCCGGCGCCGCCGCCGCTGCCGAACATCCCGCTGCCACCGTGGTGGCCGCGGTAGCCAGCGCTAGAGGCGGGCTTTGACGGCCGCGGAGATCCGCGAGCCGTCGGCCTTGCCCTGGGCCAGCTGGGTGGCGATCTTCATGGCCTGCCCCATCTGGCGCATGCCCGGCCGCTCCCCCAACTGCTCGGCGACCTGGGCGATCGCGGTGTCGGCGAGGTCGGCCACCTCCGCCTCGCTGAGCTGGGTGGGCAGGTACTCGTCGATGATGCGGGCTTCGGCGTGCTCGTTGGCCGCCAGCTCCCCGCGCCCGGCCTGGGTGTAGACCTCGGCCGACTCGTTGCGCTTCTTCGCCTCCTTCTGCAGGACGGCGATCACCTCGGCATCGGACAGCTCCCGCGCCTGCGCACCCGCGACCTCGGCGTTCTGGATCGCGGCCAGCAGCATGCGCAGGGTGGCCAGGCGCAGGGTGTCCTTGGCTTTCATCGCGGCGGTCATGTCCGCACGCAGGCGCTCTTTGAGTTCCGACATGGGCCTCACGGTAGTCGGTCCGCCGGTGCCGCCCCACCACATTTCGGCTGTGCCGCCCGGCCCGTCGCGGCCCGGTATGTCCGGTGATTTCCCAGGTCGGGCCGGGTGCGGCCGAATTCGCCAGGCGTGTGCGGAAACACACTCAGCGTTCTCCGCCCGCCTCACCTATGCTGGGCAAATGTCCGTGATCTCGACCTCCGCTGTCCGCAGAACCGCGCTGGGAGCCACTGGGGCCGCGGTGGCCGGTATCGGCTACGCCTCGCTCATCGAGCGCAACGCGTTCGTGCTGCGGGAGGCGACCATGCCGGTGCTGCCGCCCGGGTCGTCGAGCCTACGCGTGTTGCACATCAGCGATCTGCACATGATGCCCGGCCAGAAACTCAAGCAGCAGTGGCTGCGCGAGCTGGATCGGCTCGAGCCGGACCTCGTCGTGAACACCGGTGACAATCTGTCCCACCAGAAGGCGGTGCCCGCCGTCGTGCAGGCGCTCGGCGGGCTGCTGGCGCGGCCGGGCCTGTTCGTCTTCGGCAGCAACGACTACTTCGCCCCGGTGCCGAAGAACCCGCTGAAGTACTTCAAGACCGACCATCGCCGCGTCCACGGCGCCCCGCTGCCCTGGAAGGACCTGCGCGCGGCGTTCACCGAACGCGGCTGGATGGACCTGACCCATGTGCGCCGCGACCTCGAGGTGGCGGGCATCCGCATCGCGTCGGCGGGCGTGGACGACCCGCACCTGCGCCGCGACCGCTACGACACCGTCGCGGGTGCGCCCAACCCGTTGGCCGAGCTGAGCATCGGCCTCACCCATTCTCCCGAGCCGCGCGTGCTCGACCGCTTCGCCGAGGACGGCTACGACCTGGTGCTCGCCGGCCACACGCACGGCGGCCAGCTGGTGCTGCCCGGTTACGGCGCCCTCGTCACCAACTGCGGCATCGACAAGTCGCGCGTGAAGGGTCCTTCCCGGTGGGGCGAGCACACCCGTCTGCACGTCTCGGCGGGCATCGGCACGTCGCCGTGGGCGCCGTACCGGTTCTGCTGCCGTCCCGAGGCCACCCTGCTCACGCTCGTCGCCGCGCCGCCCAAGCGGCCGCTCGCCGAGAGCAACGAGGGGCTGTCCACCTCCTCCGTCGCGGGCTGACACCGACCTCGTCCGGTGAACCGTCGCATCGAATCCCGATGCGACGAGGGGTGACTCGCGCCCGCGACTAGGCATTGTCCGGCCCGGGTGGGTAGGGTCGCGTGCCGAGAACGAACGTCGGTCGAGGAGGGGACGACGGTGCACGGTGGATTCGATCGCGACATGGGGGACACGGCGACCCGGACCACTCCCATACCGCCGCAGGGCCTTTCGGCACCGCCCGGCGACCACGACGACATGGCGGTGGCCCGCGAGCTCTACCGGCCGAGCTCCGGCGGGCACCGCTGGATCGGCCTGGGCATGGCCGTCCTGGCCGTGCTCGGCGGCACCGCCGTCGCCGTGCTGGCCGACGGCTCCGATGCGGCCGAGGCCGACGACGCCACGGGCATGGTGAGCGCGCTGACCCCGTCCACCCGCACCCGCACCACCGAGCAACCGGTGATCTCCGCCCCCGCCGTCGTCCCCGGCTACCGCGCCGTCGTCGCCCCGGACAGCGACGCCGCCTACGACGTACCCGCCGACTGGACCATCGCGCCCCCGACCGCTCCGGCGGCTTCGGCAAACCACCCAACACCATCGGCGGCAAGGGCTACGCCTCCGAGGGCAAGGACTACTGCCCCGGCTCCACGCGCACCGTCGCCTTCCTCACCGGCTCCCCCACCACCGACACCACCGCCGCCGCCCTCGAAGTCGGCGCCCGCGCCGCCCGCATCGCCTACCTCGCCGACCCCACCCCCACCGCACCCGAGCCGCTGCACTCCCTCGACGGCACCCAGCACGGCACCTTCGCCGAAACCCGCGGCCTCATCCGCGACCCGGCCCCCGGCTGCGCCCCCACCTTCTCCATCTACACCTTCGCCACCCCCGCCGACACCGGCAGCCTCGTCATGGTGATCGCCGCCGACACCGGCGTCGCCAAGGCCGTCGACCCCGACACCGCCAAGCGCATCTTCACCAGCATCCGCCCCTATAAACCCTGATTGACCTGCCGGTTTAACGCCGGAGCCCACCCTGATGTAAGCTACTCCAGGTTCGCTTCACGGGGTGTGGCGCAGCTTGGTAGCGCGCTTCGTTCGGGACGAAGAGGTCGCAGGTTCAAATCCTGTCACCCCGACTCGTGTGGTTGAGACACGATAGAGGCCCTGGCCGGTTCTTCCGGCCAGGGCCTCTTTTGTTCCACGCCACTGCAGCCCCGCCTTGCGGAGAGCAAAAGGGCTGCCGCTCTTGAGCCCTCTCGTGACTGGACGAAGTTCCATCCTGTGGCGGATGAACGGCCAAGGCCCGCAGCCGCAAAACACCGCTGGTTCACGCGCTCGACGACCACGCGAGAGGCAACAGCCCGCTCTACCTGCACCGATAGTTGGCAGAGGTTCTATGATGACGCGCCCGGAGTAAAATCTGGAGCGGTAATTACTGCCGATAGTGTAGGGTTGAAGCATGAGTGCTGCAGATGATGCCCTTGCCAGTCTGAGTCAGTCAGGACTGCTCAAGATCCTCGCATGGGCAGCGCCTGTAGCGTTTGCCCGTACTGGCCAAGACTTCGACGAGGACGCCGGACACGACCAGATGGTCGTCGGCACCCTCAACTACAAATACCTGTGCGACCTTCTGGATCGGGCCACATCGAACAGGCGGTTTGCCGTGGCCGAGGGTGTCGAAGGGGAAGGCGACGATATCCTTGGGCGCGGAATCACCCCTGAAGCCCGCCACACGATGCCATTCGTGCCTCCGGGCAGCATCGTTCGCAGTGACTACCAGGGGTCCCCAGGCTGGGCGGCCGACGGTTACCGAGTACTTCTGCAGTCGTTCAAGTATGGCGAGATTGATCATATCAACTGGGGCCAGCGAAGCGACGCCAAGCGGCGGGTGGCGTCACAGTCCTACGTCTCCCAGGACACTCTTTTCTCCATCGAGGAAATCGGCCTGGAGCCACTGGTCGCCACATGCGATGCCGATGACTTTGTAGGGACAACTCTCGTCGCTGCGCATTCCTACGACGCCATCACGGGTAAATTTGAGTTGTACATCGGCCAGAGCAAGAACCCGGAATTTCCGGGCGACGTGTGCTGGCACTGGCGGCACCAACTCCTTAATGGTGGCACTTCACCCCTCCCGACTGGCCAGACGCTGCCGCCCATTCTGCCGGGCGATGCTCCTTCGGCCCAGGCGGAGGAGATCGACATCCGTCTCAAGAAGTCGCAGTCGGACGACGGCGCGGTCGACTCGAATGGGTAGCGGAGGACCGACTTCGCAGACACTCGCCAGTGCCACATCGTTTTTCAATGGTAGGCGACTGACGATGGCACGCCACCTCGCAGGGCTTAAGAAATCCCGCCTTGCGGAGCTGATCGGAATGTCACCGGCGTCGGTAACAGGATGGGAGAGCGGGGCAAAGCAACCCAACCGCGCAACTGTGGCAAAGCTTGCGCTTGCTCTGAAGGTTGAGCCTCAGTTCTTTTCGGGCGGCGTGCCTCCCCAAGTGGAGAAGCCGCACTTCCGTTCTCTGCGTTCCACGCCCCAGGTGGCCCAAGACGAGGCCGAGGCGTACGGACAGTTCGTCACGGAGATCGCCGTTCTACTCGAAAAGGTGGTCGAGCTCCCAAAGCCGCTGCTACCCGACGTTCCCGTGTCACCGTCCGAGTTCGGCTCAACGCCAGAAGACGCCGCGCGCGAGGCGCGTCGATTTTTCGGGGTTTCTCCGGGTCCCATTCAGCATGTCGTCCGACTAGCCGAGCGCGCAGGCGTGGTCGTGGTTTTTAGCGAGCCAGGTATTGCATCAATTGATGCATATTCTCTGCACACCGGCATCCGTCCAATTATCGTACTCAATCCCGTCAAGGACGACTACTATCGCCAGCGATTCGATATGGCCCACGAGCTAGGGCATTTGATAATGCACCACGATGCAGAACCTGGCGGGAAGATTGCGGAAAATCAGGCAGATCGATTCGCCGCAGAGTTCCTGATGCCAGCCGAGCAAATCGCACCGTACCTACCCAATAGTACTTCGGGGCGCGGCTGGGCAACATTGGCAGAACTAAAGGAGCACTGGGGCGTAAGTCTGGCGGCGCTTCTCTACCGAGCTCGATCGCTTGGAATCATGGGAGATGTGACTTATCGAAACGCGATGATACGGATGTCACAGAACGGGTGGCGGCGAGCCGAACCGGGAAGGGTCTCATCGCTTGAGATGCCTTCAATGCTCCCACGGGCACGCGAGGTTGTTAATGCTGCTGGCATCGACGACAGCGTGTTCCTATCCGGCGCTGGCTTACCGATTCACTTGTTCGAGGTTGCCACCTCCCGATCGCCTCAACGGGCGGATTCCGCTCGAGGTAGCGACTAGCGCTTGGCAGCCCAGCCCCGGGTGATTCAGGAAAGACCAGGTTTGGCGGTACTAACTGCGGTCGAACTCTCCGTCGACAACGCCCTTGGCGAAGGCGTCCCATTCGGTGGGCGTGTAGTGGAGGGTCACCTTGTCACCGGCTTCCGAGGGGCCGGTCAGGATCGAGCTTCCGTCGCTCGCGACGTCGACGGTCAGGTCTCCGACCCGACCGGATCGGCGGCTCACCGCGAGGTCGAGAACCGATGGCCACTCACTACGCGCCACCCTGATCCGTGGCTGCGATGACCGATTCCCGGTGTATTTGCTGTCCTGGATGAGCACAGCGTCGCTACGGTGGGCAACCTCCACACACGAGTTGTTCGCTCCGCTGTAGCTCGACTCGTAGAACCGCGTACTCACATCAAGTACGGTACCGGCTGGGCAACTCCTGGATCAGCGCGTGCGAATCGGCTGAATTGAGTGCGATACGTTGCAACTGCTCGTAGATGCACTGCAATCGCTCGACCTCCCTCGGGTCTTCCTCGGCTCTAGTCGAGTATGGATTGCCACCCGACACGCTGGCCCGGTATCTGAGCGGGGTTCGAGGTTCGTGAGGTCGAGAAGTGCGGGGGCACTGACCAGCGTCGGTCGGAGCCCCGAGTCCACCTACTCCGCGGCGGCTGACAACTCCTCGAACTCGCTGTCGCTCAAGGTGATCTGCGCGGCGGCGGTGTTCTCCTCCACGTGCGCGACCGACGACGTGCCCGGGATCGGGAGCATCACCGGCGATCGGCGCAGCAGCCAGGCCAGGGCGAGCTGGGCGGGGGTCGCGCCGTGGCGGGTGGCGATGGCGTCGAGGGGGCCGCCGGGGCGGGCGAGTTCGCCGGTGGCGATGGGGAACCACGGGATGAAGGCGATGTTCTCGCGTTCGGCGTAGTCGAGGACGGCCTCGTCGGTGCGGTTGGCGAGGTTGTAGAGGTTCTGGACGGAGACGATCTCGGCGATCTCGCGGGCCTGCTGCAACTGCTCGACGCTGACCTGGGAGACGCCGATGTGGCGGATCTTGCCCTCCTGTTGCAGCGCGACCAGCTCGCCGAGCTGGTCGGCCAGCGGCACCTGGGGGTCGATGCGGTGCAGCTGGTAGAGGTCGATGCGGTCGACGCCGAGGTGGCGCAGGCTCAACTCGGCCTGCTGGCGCAGGTACTCGGGGCGGCCGACCGGGCGCCAATCGCCGGGGCCGGAGCGGGTGAGCCCGGCCTTGGTGGCGATCACCAGGTCGTCGGGGTAGGGGTGCAGGGCGGTGCGGATCAGCTGTTCGCTGACGAAGGGGCCGTAGGAGTCGGCGGTGTCGATGAAGTTCACGCCCAGCTCGACGGCGCGGCGCAGCACGCGCACCGCTTCCTCGGGATCGCGGGGGTCGCCCCAGACGCCGGGACCGGTCAGTTGCATGGCGCCGTAGCCGAGACGGTTGACGGGGAGATCACCGCCGAGCCGGAAGGTGCCGGCGGCGTCGGCGGGACGGGATGCGACGTTCGTGCTCATGGATTGGCCTTTCGTCGTCGATGCGGGGGTGACGCGGGGCGTCAACGCTCTCGCTGCACAACGGGCGCGGATCGGCTTCTTGTTCCCGCGCGCGACGAGGCCCTCCGGCCTGGCAGCGGCCGGAGGGCCTCGACATTCACCCCGTGGGCGGGCCGGTTACCCCTCGTGAACCGGCCCGCCCGCATGGTGGGCCTGGTGCGCGTCGGCGTGGTTACCGTCGGCAGCGGCGGGTGTGCCGCGAGCTCCGGGAAGAGCCGTCGCCGGTGCGTGGTGCGGCCGGCGGGTCGGTCACCCCTCGTGGACCGACCCGGCCGGCCGCGCCGCCGGCGCGCGACCTGCCACCCCTCGAAAAGACAGGTCGTGCGCCGGGTCCCACCCCGGTGGTGGCTGGTGTGGTGATCCGGTGTCGAGGAAGACAATGCGGCCCGCTGCTCGAGAAGGACTTAAGAAGACCTTGTACGCGGTGAATGCGCTGGCAGGCGTGGTTCTGCTAACACTGGGTGGCGACGCGAGCGATGATGGAAGCGGCGCGAAGAGAATGGGAGCGACGATGGAAACCGTGGTGGTCTGGGCCCTCGCCTGCCTGCTGTACTGGTGGGGTCTGCTGTAGCGACGGGAACGGCACGAGACAGACGAAAAGAGCCGGGCGGGTGCGTGTTCCGCACCCGCCCGGCTCGTGTGTGTCGGGGGTCAGTCCTGGGCGGCTCGGCAGTCCGGGCACAGGCCCCAGAAGACCACCTCGGCCTCGTCGACGGCGTATCCGTGGGTCTCGCTGGGCTCCAGGCAGGGGGCAGCGCCGACCGCGCAGTCGACGTCGGCAACCGCCCCGCAACGCCGGCACACCAGGTGGTGGTGATTGTCGCCGGTGCGGGTCTCGTAGCGGGCCGGCGAACCCGCCGGCTCGATGCGGCGCAGCAGCCCGGCGCCGACACAGGCGTGCAGCACGTCGTAGATGCCCTGGGTGGAGACCGAGCCGAGCGCGGCGCGTACCTCGGCGGCGATGGTGTCGGCGTCGGCGTGCGGGTGCGCGCTGACGGCCTTCAACACCGCCAGCCGCGGCGCGGTGACGCGCAGGCCCGCGGCGCGCAGGCGGTCGCGGGGTTCGGCGGTCTCGGTATGCATGACTCCATGGTCGGTACGAATATGGAACTAATCAAGAAAATCGTGGTGTATATCGCGGCGTGATGTAGCCCACCTGGCGGCGATTCGCTGTTCACGGGGTGTTCATCGCTTCGCCCGGACCGATCGGCGCGCTGGGCTCGCACGACGCGCCGCGACCGGCCAGGATTGGCCCATGACCTCGGCGGACCCCGGCAACGCGCTGCACCGACGACTCGGACTCACCGATTCGGTGGTGATCGGGCTCGGTTCGATGGTCGGCGCGGGGATCTTCGCCGCACTCGCTCCGGCGGCGGCCGCGGCGGGCAGCTGGCTGCTGCTCGCGCTGGGGGTGGCCGCGCTGCTGGCCTACTGCAATGCGATGTCCTCGGCGCGGCTGGCCGCGCGCTACCCGGTGTCGGGCGGCACCTACGTCTACGGGCGGGAGCGGCTCGGACCGTTCTGGGGATACCTCGCCGGATGGGGATTCGTGGTCGGCAAGACCGCCTCGTGCGCGGCGATGGCGCTGACGGTCGGGCACTACGCGTGGCCCGAGCACGCGCGCTGGGTGGCGGTGGCGACCGTCGTGGCGATCACCGCCGTGAACTACACCGGGGTGCAGAAGTCGGCGCTGGCGACGCGGATCATCGTCGGCGCGGTGCTGACGGTGCTGGCGGTGGTCGTAGTGGTCGCGTTCTCCGGGTCGCACTCGGCGGCCGCGCCGATGCCGGGACGGATCGGGCCCGGCGACGTGCTCCAGGCGGCGGGACTGCTGTTCTTCGCCTTCGCGGGATATGCGCGCATCGCGACGCTCGGCGAGGAGGTCCGCGAGCCGCACCGCACGATTCCCCGGGCGATCCGGCTGGCGCTCGGCCTGGCGCTCGCGGTGTATGCGCTGGTGGCCGTGGCGGCGCTGCTGACGCTGGGTTCGCAGGGCCTCGCCACGGCGGTCGACCCGCTGGCTCGGGTGGTGGACGCGGCGGGTGCGGGATGGCTGACACCGCTGGTCCGGGCCGGTGCGGTGCTGGCCGCGGCGGGCTCGCTGCTCGCCCTGATTCTCGGCGTCTCCCGGACGACGCTGGCGATGGCGCGCGACGGCCACCTGCCCTCCGCGTTGACGGCGGTGCATCCACGATTCGGCGTGCCGCACCGCGCGGAACTGGCCGTGGGCGCGGTGGTGGCGGTCGTCGCGGCGACCGCCGATCTGCGCTCCGCCATCGGGTTCTCCTCCTTCACGGTGCTCGTCTACTACCTCCTCGCCAACCTCTCGGCGGGCACGCTCGGCGCCGACGAAGGCCGTCCGGCGCGGTGGATTCCCGTCGTCGGGGCGGCCGGCTGCGTGATCGTGGGATTCGCGCTGCCGATCGGGTCGGTGCTCGCGGGGCTGGCGGTGCTCGCGCTGGGCGCCGGGTGGTACGCGGTCCGGTCGGCCCGGCGGGCATAGCGGCGGCGATCGACACGGCGACACTCGCGCGGCGCGAACCGCTTTCGCCGGTTTCGGCGCGGTCGGCGGGTTAGCCTCGTTCTCATGGTGCGCGGGGTGGTGGCCGCGATGGCGGCGGTGACGTTGGTGGCGGGAGCGCTCGCCGGTGCTGCGCAAGCCGCACCCGATCCCGGGTATGCCGAGTGCGCGGTGACCCCGGGGCGGACACCGCAGCGTGCCGCGCCCGAGGCCGCGGGCTTCGACAGCGGAAGGCTCGACGAGGCGTTGCGCTTCGCCGCCGAGCGAAATCGGTTCAACGTGCAGGTCTTCCGGCACAACTGCCTGGTCGGGGAGGGCCCCAACAACGCGCACACCGGCCACGTGCCGTGGAACATCTGGAGCTCCACCAAGAGCGTGGTCTCACTGCTGGCGGGCATGGCCGCCGAACGCGGGCTGCTGGATCTGCACGCGCCGATCGACCGGTATCTGCCCGCCGGGCTCGGCGACGCCGAGCATCGCTCGATCACCGTCGAAAACCTGCTCACCGAGACCTCCGGGATGCGGGTCGGCGTGCTCACCGAAGGCATCACCGGCGTGATCCCCATCGACCCGCACAGTGCCGTGCAGGCGCTGGGTGTCCCACTGGCCAACCCGCCCGGGACGGTGTTCAGCTACAGCCAGCGCAACGTCGACCTGCTCGCCTACGTGATCGAGCTGGCGTTGGGCGAGCCGTTGCAGCAGTTCGCGCAGCGGGAGCTGTTCGACCCGCTCGGTATCGCGCGCGAGGACTACTACTGGGCCAGGGACCGGGCAGGCAACACCTACGGCTACGCGCACCTGATGCTCCCGCCCGACGACTTCGCCAAGCTCGGCCTGCTCGTCGCCGACGACGGACGCTGGGGTGCGCAGCAGATCGTGCCCGCCGACTACCTGCGCCAGGCGCGCACCCCCTCCCCCGCCAACCGGTGCTACGGCTACCTGTTCTGGCTCGGTCCGGGCTGCGCGGAGATCCCCGCGTTCCTGCCGTCCGGGGTGTACGCGATGGCCGGGCTCGGATTGCAGAACGTCTTCGTGCTGCCCGAACTCGACCTCGTGGTGGTGTGGACGGGCGCGTTCGGCAACGTCAGCGCGCACGGGGTGCAGGGCATCGTGCAGAACACCGGCGAGCTGCCGTGGGAGTTCTTCCGCAAGCTGTTCGCGGCCATGCACGAGCCGCCGGTCCCCGATCCCGGACCGTATGTGGAGCCGCCGTTGCGCACCGACCCGAGCCGGTACGTCGACAACAGCCTGCTGCTGGCCGTGTTCGGGGTCGGGCCCGCCGCCTATCCGGGCTGCAATGTGTTCTCCTGCCTGAACTACGAGCTCGCGGCGCCGTTCGCCGACGCCCCGCCCGGCTGCTACGTGCTGGCCTGCCTCGGGCCCGACCCGCGCACGCCCGGAATACGCTGAGGCTCAGTCCAGTTCGGTGACCCAGCCGTGCACCTCGTCGGTGCGCAGCGCGGCCGCATGCCGTTTGCGCAGCGCCTGCGACACCGGGCCGGGCGCGCCGTCGGCCACCACGCGACCGTCCACCTCGAGCACCGGCGCCGCGCCCGCCGAGGTGCCGGTGACGAAGACTTCGTCGGCGATGTACAACTCGGTGAGGTCGACGGTGCGCTCCTGCACCGGGATGCCGTCCTCGGCCGCCAGGGTGAGGATGGTGCGGCGGTTGATGCCGTCGAGGATGTCGCAGGAGACGTCGGGGGTGATCAGCGTGCCGCCGCGGACCAGGAAGATGTTGGCGGCGCTGAGTTCACAGACGTGGCCGTTGCCGTCGAGGAAGATGCAGTCGTCGTAGCCGCTGTCGATGGCGTCCTGCTTGGCCAGCACCGAGTTCACGTAGGCGCCGTTGACCTTGGCGCGCGAGGGAATCGCGTTGTCGGGGATCCGCCGCCACGGACTGGACTTCAAGCGCATGCCGTCCTGCGGGACGATCGGCACGGCGTCGTAGACGAACATGCTCATCCGGATCTCGCAGCCGCGCACCCGCGTGCCCGGAATCGACTCCACCACGTGCACGGTGGCGCGCACGAACACGTCCTCGCGCGGGGCGTTGGCCGCGATCAGCGCACGCACCGCGGCGGTGAACCGGCTGAAATCCCACTCGTGGGCGAACCGGTCGATGCCGATGATCTTGCAGGACTCCTCGAGCCGCCGGAAATGGTCGTCGAGCCGGAACGCGGTGCGCCGTGCCCCGTCCACGTGCACCGGGAACACCGTGTACACGCTCAGCCCGTACAGGACCGCCGCCGAGGCCACCCCCACCTGCGCGTCCTGCGCCGCCACGAGCCGATCACCGAAAAACACCTGAGGATGCGGATTCGCCATCGCCGCAGGCTAACAGCCGCCCGCTCGCAGCGGCGACCCCATTTTCCGGCGGGCTCACGCCATCCATTCCGTAGATCACGATCCCACCGCCCTCGGTGACGCACTGCTCCTCGGTGATGAATCCCTACACCGGACAAGACGCAGCACCGGCCGGGTCGATTCCGGCCGGTGCTGGGGAGGTTCGTCCGCTCAGCGCTGGCTGAGGAGGACTTCGGCGATCTGGATGGTGTTGAGCGCAGCGCCTTTTCGGAGGTTGTCGCCGGAGACGAACAGGGCGAGTCCGCGGCCGTCGGGGACGCCGGGGTCCTGGCGGATGCGGCCGACGAGGGACTCGTCGATGCCCGCGGCCTGTAGCGGGGTGGGGACGTCGACGAGCTTGACGCCGGGGGCCTTGCCGAGCAGTTCCTCGGCGCGCTCCACCGAGAGCGGCTCGGCGAACTCGGCGTTGATCGACAGCGAGTGACCGGTGAACACCGGCACGCGCACGCAGGTGCCGCTGACCGCGAGGTCGGGCAGGCCGAGGATCTTGCGGCTCTCGTTGCGCAGCTTCTGGTCCTCGTCGGTCTCACCGGAGCCGTCGTCGACGAGCGAGCCCGCCAGCGGGATCACGTCGAAGGCGATCGGCGCGACGTACTTGTTCGGCGCCGGGAACTCGACGGCGCCGCCGTCGTGCACCAGCTTCTCCGCGTCGTCGACCACCGCGCGCACCTGCGAGGCCAGTTCCTCCACACCGGCCAGGCCGCTGCCGGACACCGCCTGGTAGCTGGAGACGATCAACCGCTGCAGGCCCGCCGCGTCGTGCAGCGGTTTGAGCACCGGCATGGCCGCCATCGTGGTGCAGTTCGGATTGGCGATGATGCCCTTGACCAGGTTGCGGGTCTGCTCCGGGTTGACCTCGGAGACCACCAGCGGCACCTCGGGGTCCTTGCGCCAGGCCGAGGAGTTGTCGATGACGGTGACACCCGCGGCCGCGAAACGCGGCGCCTGCACCCGCGACATGGTCGCGCCCGCGGAGAACAGCGCGATGTCGAGACCGGTGGGATCGGCGGTCTCGGTGTCTTCGACGACGATCTCACCGCCGCGCCACGGCAGCTTCTTGCCCGCCGAGCGCGCCGAGGCGAAGAACCGCACCTCGTCGGCCGGGAAGTTGCGCTCCTCCAGCAGTTTCCGCATGACGGCGCCGACCTGGCCGGTCGCGCCGACGACTCCTACCCGTACACCCATGAGTTATCGCCCCGTTCCCGCGTGCACGACGGCGACCTCGTCACCGCCGAGGTCGAAGGCGCGGTGCAGCACCTGCACGGCGTCGTCGAGTTCGGTGTCCTTGACAAGTACCGAGATCCGGATCTCGGAGGTGGAGATCAGATCGATGTTGATGCCCGCGTCCGCCAGCGCCTCGCAGAAGGTGGCGGTGACGCCAGGGTGGCTCTTCATGCCCGCGCCGACCAGCGAGACCTTGCCGATGTGGTCGTCGTAGAGCACCTGCGAGAAGCCGATCTCGCCCTGCCGCTTGGTGAGCATCTCCACCGCGCGGGCGCCCTCGGTCTTGGGCAGCGTGAAGGTGATGTCGGTCTTGCCCGTCTCCACCTTGGAGATGTTCTGCAGCACCATGTCGATGTTGATCTCGGCGTCGGCGACGGCGCGGAACACCTTGGCGGCGTAGCCCGGCTCGTCCGGCAGGCCGACGACGGTCACCTTGGCCTCGCTGCGGTCGTGCGCGACGCCGGTGAGGATTGCTTTCTCCAAGGGGATGTCCTCCATCGATCCGTATACGTAGGTGCCCGGCTTGTCGGTGTAGGACGAGCGGACATGCACGGGCACGTTGTAGCGACGCGCGTACTCGACGCAGCGCAGCATCAGCACTTTGGAACCGCAGGCCGCCATCTCCAGCATCTCCTCGTAGGAGACCTGCTCGAGGCGCTGCGCGTCGGAGACGATGCGCGGATCGGCGGTGAACACCCCGTCCACGTCGGTGTAGATCTCGCAGACGTCGGCTTCCAACGCCGCGGCCAGGGCGACGGCGGTGGTGTCGGAGCCGCCGCGGCCGAGCGTGGTGACGTCCTTGCTGTCCTGGCTGACGCCCTGGAAGCCGGCGACGAGCACGATGGTGCCCTCGTCGAGCGCCTCGCGCAGCCGGCTCGGGGTGACGTCGATGATCTTGGCGTTGCCGTGCGCACCGGTGGTGATGACGCCGGCCTGCGAGCCGGTGAAGGAGCGAGCCTGCGCGCCGAGCGAGTGGATCGCCATCGCGACCAGCGCGTTGGAGATGCGCTCGCCCGCGGTGAGCAGCATGTCCATCTCGCGGGCGGGCGGGGCGGGAGCCACCTGTTCGGCGAGGTCGAGCAGTTCGTCGGTGGTGTCACCCATCGCCGAGCAGACGACGACCACGTCGTGGCCCTGCTTCTTGGTCTCGACGATCCGTTCAGCGACGCGCCGGATGCGCTCGGCACTGGCGACCGAGGATCCTCCGTACTTCTGAACAACGAGAGCCACGACAGGGTCCTCCAAGATCGCTAGCGGCTGCTGACAGCTCCCCAGACTACCGGCCGGGGCCCGCCGGACCGGCGGCTACCTCCACCAGGGTGACGCCCGCCACGCTGCGGTGATCGACTCGCGGGCGGTTGCCGACACCCGGTGTCGCGACGAGCATGGTGCCATGGAGAGCATCGTGATCGACGTCCACACGGGCCGAACCGAAGTCGTGCACGACCTCACTCCGCAGTGCGCGAAGTTCGTGGCCGATCTCGGCGACGGCCTGCTGCACGTGTTCGTCCCGCACGCGACCGCCGGTATCGCGATCATGGAGCTCGGCGCGCGCAGCGACGACGACCTGCTCGCGGCGCTGCGCGACATGCTGCCCGCCGACGACCGCTGGCGGCACGCGCACGGCTCGCGCGGGCACGGCCGCTCGCACGTCATGCCCGCGATGATCGCGCCGTACGCGACGGTGCCCGTGCTCGACGGCGAGCTGGCGCTGGGCACCTGGCAGTCGATCGCGCTGGTCGACCTCAATATCGACAACCCCGATCGCCAGGTGCGCCTGTCGTTCCTGGCGGGCTAGGCGGGTCGGTAGACGGCGACCTCGGTGCCGTTGGCGAAACCTTGCCGCCGCACCGGGGTGAACCGGGTCGGCCCGAACGCCCCCGAGAACATCGGGATGCCGTCGCCCGCGACGACCGGATAGTGCTTGACCACCATCTCGTCGATCTCGTCCCGCAGGGTGGCGGCCAATCTGCCGCCGCCCGCGAGCCAGATGTCGGGCCCGTCGGACGCCTTCAGCTCGCGCACCAGCGCGCGGGGGTCGCGCACCACCCGCACGTCGGGCGCGGGCGCGCTGTCCAGGGTGGTGGACACGACGTACTGGGTCAGGTGCGGATACGGGCTCGCCACGCCGACGGCGAGTCCGGGTTCGTAGGTCGCCCTGCCCATGATCATCGAGCCGAAGCGCCGATTGGGCGCGTCCACGTCCAGGCCGAAGTGCGGGCGCGCGTGGGCAGGCAGGGTCTCCGGGTAGTCGGCGCGCATCCAGTCGAGGAAGTCCTCACCGAGCGGCATGAAGTCGATCTCGCCGTTCGGACCCGCGATGTAGCCGTCGAGGGAGACGCCGACGTAGTAGACGAGGTTGGGCACGGTGTGCTCCTTTCTCGGGCTCAAGCCCGGGTGAACCAGCTGATCTGGGCGCCGCTGTCGAACTGTCGGCGCCGCACGGGGCGGAACTGTCCGGGGCGGAAGCCGCCGGCCACCATCGGCATCCCGGCACCGACGACGACCGGGTAGCTCTTGAGGATCAGTTCATCGATCTCTCCGAGCAGGGCCGCCGCTAGCACACCGCCACCGCACAGCCAGATGTCACCGCCTTCCCGCGCCTTCAGCGCGCGGACGAACTCCGCCGGGTCGTCGCGGACCAGCCGCACCGCCGGGTCCGGCGCCGCGCGGAGGCCGCGCGAGACGACGTACTGGCACAGGTGCGGGTACGGGTCGGTGACGGGCAGGCCCGCGTCGTAGGTGCGCCTGCCCATCAACACGGTGTCGAACCGCGTGTTCGGCGCGTCCGCGGCGATCCCGGCCTGCTCGCGGAAGTCAGCCGGGACGAACTCGGGGTATTGCTCGGTGATCCAGGACATGTCCGGGCTGACGGGGAAGAAGTCCCACTGGTCCGCCGGACCCGCGATGTAGCCGTCCAGGCTCACCCCGACGTAGTAGACGAGCTTGCGCAAGAGCTTCCCCGTTCGTAGTACTCTGATTGAAGTGGTTTGAACGTAGTACTACAGATGGAGTGGTGTCAAGATGCGGACGAATCCCGAGCGGCGGGCCGCGCTGTTGGACGGCGCGATCGAAGTACTGGCCGAGGAGGGTGCGCGCGGGCTGACCTTCCGCGCCGTGGACAAGCGAGCCGGGGTGCCCGCGGGGACGGCGTCGAACTATTTCGGCAATCGCGACGACCTGCTCACCCAGGTGGGCAGCCGGTTCTACGAGCGGCTGCAGCCGAGCGCCGAGGTGATGGCACAGGTGAGCGCCGGGCCCCGGACACGGGAGAACATCGTGAGCCTGATGACCGAGACCGTGGCCAGGGTGTCGGGATTCCGCACCGGCTTCCTGGCGATGCTGGAACTTCGCCTGGAAGCCACCCGCAGGCCGGAACTGCGCGCGGTGCTCACCGATCGGGTGCGCGCCGACCTCGAATTCAATGTGCGCAATCACCTGGAATCCGGGCAACCCGGCGACGCCGAAACCGTGGAACTGCTGTACCTGGCGTTGAATTGGCTGATCTTGGAACACCTCACCCTGCCCGACATCTTCGACGCCGATCGGAGCGCTCACCTGATCGAGACCGCGGTCGCCAGATTGATCAACTCGTGATAGGAATGTGATACCCGTCACGCACATTCGCCAATGCGCACTCCCCGGGCGGAATCCCGTCCTGGACACCCCACACGGCCACCCATCGGCCCGAACCCCCAACTGGTCGAGCGACCACCGTTATTCCGGCCCCCCACCACTACCCGCCAGTAGCCCCCGAAATCGGCAAAACCCGAGGTTGACGGAACGGAACGGCGCTGTGCAGAATCTGCCGCAGTTGATCCACCGGGGGGCGGAGGAACCCGCATGCGCACGAAAACCGATATCCGCTTCACCGTCGATGCCGGCCCGGCCCACGTCCTCGACGTTTTGGCGGCGATCGAATTGCTCCCGGAATGGTCGATGTACCGGGACGCGCGGGTGGCGACCCGGTACGAGAACGGCAGGCCGCGGCGCGTGTACGTCACCGCCGACGTGCTGGGCAGCTCCGATCTGCAGGTGCTGGAATACGAATGGACCGACAACCGCTCGTCCTGGCAGGTGGTGGACAGCTCGCGCGGAATCGGCGGCGGCGGTTGGTTCGAGGTCGCCGAGGACCCGGCGGGCACCCGGGTCTGGTATCACACCGAACTGCAATCCGGACTGCCGCTGCCGGGTTTGCTGATGAAGCGCACGGTGCAGCGCTGGCACGAAACAGTGGCGCAGAACTTCGTCGAATTCGCCGAAAGCTATCCGGAGAACGAGAAATTCCCCTCGCTATAGCGAATGCGCATGATCCCGGATGTCGCGGTGAGCGAAATCCGGCGCGCACACCTGGATGAAGCACGCGCGCCGGGCGTGGTGGGTGCGACGATGTGCACCATGATCGGTTCCAAGCGGGCGCGCTTCCAGCCCGTCACCGAGGGCGCCTCGGTGACGCAGCTCGAGTTGTTCTTCGACCTGGTCATCGTGTTCGCGTTCACGATGGTCACCGACCTGGCCTCGGAGGAGACGACGGCCAAGAACATGCTGCGGGCGCTGCTGGTACTCGCGGTGATGTGGTGGGTGTGGATCTCCTACTCCTGGGTGGGCAACGTGGTCCGCGCCGACGAGGGCCTGTCGCGGGTCGCCATGTTCGTGGCGATGGGTGCGGCGTTCATCGCGGCGCTGACCATCCCGGAGGCCTTCCACGACATGCCCGGCGGCTGGTTCGGCCCGCTGGTGTTCGCCATCGCCTACCTGGTGGCCCGGCTGGTGCACCTGTGGGTGTTCTGGCTGGCCAGCGCCGAGGACGCACAGTTGCGCGGGCAGGTCGCGCGATGGGGCCTCGGCTCGATCACCATCGGCACCACCCTGCTGGTCATCGCGGCCATGACCCACGGCGTGGTACAGATGGCCCTGTGGCTGGCGGCCATCGTCGGCGACATGCTGTGGACGATGGTGGCAGGCGACGACTGGCGGTTGAACTCGGCCAAACACTTCGCCGAACGATACGGCCTGATCATCATCGTCGCACTCGGCGAATCGATCGTCTCCATCGGCATCGGCGTGGCCGGGCTGCCCATCTCCTGGCCGATCACCGTCGCCGCGATGCTCGGGCTCGCGGTGTCCGGACTGCTGTGGTGGGCCTACTTCGACGTGGCCAGCATCGCCGTCGAACACGAACTGAAGACCGCCGACGGACAGCGCCAGATCCAGATCGCCCGTAACTGCTACACCTACTGGCATTTCCCGATGATCGTCGGCATCATCGCGCTCTCGCTCGGCCTGAAGAAGGTGCTCTACTACGTCGGCGACCAGTCCGACCACACGCTGCACGACGCGCTCTACGGCATCCCGCTGTTCGCGCTCTACGGCGGCGTTGTGCTCTACCTGGTGGCGCTGACCGGGTTCAAGTACTACGCCACCCGCGAGTTCTCCACCCAGCGGGTGCTGACCGCGGTCGTGCTGCTCGCCCTGATCCCGCTGGCCGCGGCGCTGCCCGCGCTGATCTCGCTCGGCCTGCTCGCGGCGGTGCTGATGTGCCTGATCGGCTGGGAGATGGTGCGCTTCGCCGAACCGCGCGACCAGATCCGGCACGCGAACGGCGCCTGACACTCACGGCTGGTCCGGCGCCGTCGCGCGCTTGTCGAGGTGGTAGCGCACGGTCTCGTGGTGCGGCGTCGGCCCGTACGCCGAGGGCCGCACCCGTACACCGTCGCGCACCGCGCCGCGGATCTGCTCCACGTTCTCCCGGATCATGTCCGAGACCAGCTCGTCGGTGCGCGGATCGGCCAGCACCTGGAAGACGATGCGGAAGGTGGTGTCGGCGATCAGCCGGATGATCTCGTCGTGGAAGGGGATGTAGCGGACCTTGCCCGCCTGCGGGTCCTTCTTGATGAGTTCGAGGATCATCTCGTCCATCTCGGCGCGGTTCTCCTCCAGCGCCGCGGCGATGTTGCGGGTGTAATGGCCGGTGCGCAGCACGTGCGCCACCTCGTCCAGGACGGCGATGGTCATCGGCCGCTTGATCACCTCGACGATGGTGCGCACGAAGCGGTTCACCACCGCCGCGGTCACCCGGTCGCCGAAGACCCGGTCGGCGACCCTGGCCAGGCGCACCAGGATCACGACGATCCGCAGCAACCGGAAGCCGCGGAACAGCGGACTGGTCACCGGGATCATGCCGAGCACCTCGTACCAGTAGACCAGCGGGAAGGTCCACGGCCAGCCCGCCCGGCGCCAGCGCCACAGGAACTCCGCGGCGAACACCGCGCAGATCGCGTAGTCGATCGTCACCACGACCCGGTAGGTGTGCCCGGAGACCTCGAAGAAGCTGATCCACACCACCAGCGCCACCGAGACCACCGCCAGCGCGAGCATCACGAAGTCGGTCCACAGCGCGGGGGGCTTGCGCGGATAGGTCTCGGACTCCGGTGCGGGCTCGAGATCCGAGCCTGCGGTGCTAGCTACCACGGATGATCCCTTCGACGCCGGTCACCGCCCGAGCGTAACCGCACCCCGCCGCGGCGACGGGCGAACACGGGCCCGCCCGAACCACTTTGGGGAACCGCCCGGGCTCAGCGTCCGTCGCGGATGATCCGCTCGATGTTGCGTTCGGCGAGAGCGGTGATGGTCAGCGACGGGTTGACCGTGGCGGTGCTGCCGGGAATCGCCGCGCCGTCCATCACGTACAGGCCGGGATGTCCGTGCACCCGGCCGTAGCCGTCGGTGGCCTTGCCGAGCACGGCGCCGCCCAGCGGGTGCGCGGTGAACAGGGCGTTGGCGTCGTAGCCGATCGGTCCGTAGCCGACCAGGGAACCGGCGCGTTCGGCGATGCGCTGGTCGACCGTGCGGGCCGCCGCCACCACCTGGTCACGGTTGACCCGGTCCCAGCTCAGCCCGACGCGGCCGTCGGCGGCGTTGTAGCCGAAGCGGGTGCGGGTCGGGTCGAGCACCATGCCGAGCGAGGCCAGCGCGCCGGTCTCGACCGGGATGCCGGGGATGTACCAGCTCTCCAACGTCACCGGCGCGTCGGTCTCGTCGTAGATCCGGCTCGCGCTGGGCACACCCTGGCCGAGCCCGGTCAGCGAGCTGGCGCCGCGGGCGAGCACGACGTCGCCGTTGGTGCCCCAGCCGTCGCCGACGTGCTCGTTGAGATTCGGCAGCGCGCCGGTGGCCTGCGCCCGGACCAGCAGCTCCGAGGTGCCGATCGAGCCGGCGCCGAGGAAGAGCCGGTCGCAGGTGAGCGTGCGGGTGGCCAGCACGTCACCGGTCGGAGCCAGCTTGGTGACGGTGACGGCGTAGCGGCCACCGGACTCCTGCGCGATGGCGTCGACCCGGTGGCCGGGGAACACCGCCGCCTTCCCGGTGTCCTGGGCGTATTTCAGGTAGTTCTGGTTCAGGTCGAACTTGGCGCCGTTGGAGTTGCCGAGGTTGCTGCGGGCGACGGTGGCCGAGGGCCGGGTGGTGCCCGCCAGTTCCCCGCGCAGGATGTCCCAGGTGAAGATCGAGTCGTTGGGCTGCGGCTCGTACCCGGCCTTGCGCACCTGCTCGTCCCAGGCGCGCGAATGGGTGAACGGCGCGGAGTGGTAGATATCGGCGGGCATCGTGCTCAGCCGCAGCATCTGTCGCACCCGCGGGTAGTAGACCCGGTCGAGTTCGTCGTAGTCGACGCTGCCGCGGAAGACCTCGTCGAAGAGTTTGCGCTGCGGGGCGATCATCGCGCCGGTGAAGATCACCGAGCCGCCGCCCACCGCGGCGGCCCGCCACACATCGATGCCCGGGTACTCGGTGCAGTCGAGCACGCCGCCGAAGGAGGCGAAGTGCATCGGCACCTTGGTGACGCCGGTGAAGCTGGTGCGGTGCCAGAAGCCACGGCCGTCGGGCAGATCGTCGCCGGTGAAGATCTCCCGCCACGGGTCGTTGGGCCAGCGCGAACCGCGTTCGAGCACGGTGGTCGCGACGCCGGCCTCGGCCAGCCGCAGCGCGGTGACGGCGGCGCCGAAACCGGAACCGACGACGAGCGCCGGGGAATGCTCCGGTGGATCGGGCAGCGGCGCGAAGATCTCGGGCACCCACTCGCGGAACAGGCCGTTCCACACCGGGTCGGCCGCAGCCGGGCGACCGCCCAGCAACGAACCCGCGCCGGCGAACAGCGCCGCCACACCCGCCGCCTTGAACAGGGCGCGTCTGCGCACCAGGCCACCTCCCTCGTCACACTGGCGAGCGCAGAATAGCGCGGGCCACGTGCATCCGGGGTATCGACGGTGATTCCGGTCCGTTACCCGGTCAGGAGGCGAAGGGCGCCCGGTCGGCGGTGCAGGTCGCGCCGGGTGCGGGCAATTGCAGGTCGATCAGGTACCGCTCGCGCAGGGAGCGCACGCACTCGCCGCCGGGTTCGTGGCCGTAGCCGCCCTCGACCACCACCAGGCGCGCGTTGACCAGCTCCTGCTGGGCCCGCCGAGCGAACTCGAGCGGGGTTGCCGGGTCGTAGCGGTTGTTCACCAGCAGCGCGGGCTTGTCGGAGATCAGCGTCCACGGCCCGGCGACGTGGCGGGCGTCCTGCTCGGGGGTGGGCCAGGCGGCGCACGGCTGACGCATGTACAGCCAGAAGTCGTCGAAGTCCGGTGTCGCCACGGGTGTCTCCTGCGCCAGCGCGGGCCAGCGGGCGGGGTCGCGCGGCAGGGTGGCGTCGGCGCAGGTGATCGCGGTGAAGGAGTCGAGGAAGTCGAGCGGGGTGGCGCCGCCGGCGAGCGCCTGCCGCACCGGGGCCGGATCGCCGTGGGGACCGCGGTCGAGTTCGGCGAGCAGGCCCGCCAGCGCCGGCCAGCCCTGCCGCGGGTCGTAGAGCAGCAGCGCATGCGCCTGCACGACCTCGGCGTAACCGACGCGCACCGCCTGCTCGCCCGTGCCGACGGTGATCGGGCCGGTGCGCAACCGCTCGAGCAGCGCGGCGTCCCTGGCCCGCAGGCGCTCGACGTCCGCCTCGGCCGGGCCCGCGGCGGTGGTGAGGGTGACGCTGGGCCGCTCGGTACCCGAACTGCCCGCCTTCTCGGCTGCTCCCGGCCCGCTCTCGCCGACCAGTTCGCTGCGCTCACCGCCCTCGGCGAACGCGCACTCCGGCCGGCCCGCCTGCGCGCACAGCCGCAGGAACTCCTCGAACACCTCGGCGGTGCCCGCGGCGGTGCCGGCGATCTCGGCGCGGGTGTCGCCGCCGTAGACCGCCGGATCGATCACCGAGGTGAGGTGCAGTGCGCGCACCCGCTCACCGAACAACGCGCCGTAGACCTGGCCCAGATAGGTCGCGTACGAGCCGCCGGTGAAGGTCAGGCGGTCCTCGCCGACCGCGCGGCGCAGCAGATCCAGATCGCGCGCGGCGTCGACGGTGGTCAGATGCGGGAGCAGCGCGCCGCTGTGCCGGGCGCAGCCCTCCGCGTAGGCCCGCGCGGCCCGCTCGGCGGCGAGCTGCTGCTCGGCGTCGGCCGGCGGCAGGATCATCGTCGACCAGAACCGCTCCTGCTCGGCCGCATCCGCGAAGCAGCGCACCGGCGCGCTGGCACCCACCCCGCGCTGATCGAAGGTGACGACGTCGAACCGGCGGCTGATCTCGCCCGGGAACATCGGCCCGCCACGGGCCCAGTCCAGCCCGGAATTGCCCGGACCGCCCGCGGCGGCGAACAGCGTGCCGAGCCGCCGCTGCGGGTCGCCTGCCCGCTGCCGGACCAGGGCCAGCTCGATGGTCTCGCCGTCGGGCCGCGCGTAATCCAGCGGCACCCGCGCCGCCGCGCACTCGTATCCGGCCAGCTGTTGCTCGGCACAGTCGGTCCAGTCCAGCCGCGGCGTCGCCGCCGCATCGGCCTGTGCGGCCAGCTGCCCCAGCGCCGTCTGCTTTTGTACCGCCCCCGCGCACCCGGCCGCCAGCGGCAGCATCGCCACGACCACCAGCGCGATCCTCCACCTACCCACGTGCACATCCTGCGCTGCCACACCCCGGGCTGTCGTCATCCTCGATGACGACTTCACCCTGTGTCCGACCCTCATGTGGCGAGCAGCCGCACCACCGCGATGCTGCCCACCACCACGATCACCGCGCGCAGCACGTTCGGCGGCAGCCGCCTGCCCACCCCGGCGCCCAGCTGTCCGCCGACGATCGCACCCGCCGCGATCAACGCCACCACCGTCCAGTTCACCTCGGCCACCACGATGAAGATCACCGCCGCGACGCCGTTCACCAGCAGGGCGAGCACGTTCTTCACCCCGTTCAGGCGCTGGATGTCCTCGTGCACCAGCACACCGAGCAGACCGAGCAGCAACACGCCCTGCGCGGCGCCGAAGTAGCCGCCGTAGATGCCGGTGGCGTAGACCGCGGCCCACAGGACCGGTCCGCCGTGCGCGGGCGCCTCCCCGGTCGCGGCCTCGCGCCGTTTCTTCACCCAGGCCGACAACCGCGGCTGCACCACCACCAGGATCAACGCCAGCACGATGAGGACCGGGACGATCGCGTCGAAGGCGTCCGAGGGCAGCACGAGCAGCAGCACCGCGCCGGTGATGCCGCCCAGCAGCGAGGCGCTGCCCAATTGCAGCAACCGCGTGCGTTGCCCGCTGAGCTCGCGCCGGTAGCCGATCGCGCCGCTGAGCGACCCCGGCACCAGGCCGATGGTGTTGGACACGTTCGCCGTCACCGGCGGCAGCCCGAAGGCGAGCAGGACCGGGAAGGTGATGAGGGTGCCCGACCCGACGACGGTGTTGATGCCGCCCGCCGCCACGCCCGCGCCGAGGATCGCCAGGTGTTCGAGCCAAGTCATCGCCAGTTCCTTCGACGTCCCCCGAGCACCCGGCCGGGCAGCAAACCTTCAGTTCGACAGCACGGTATCGGCACCCCGGCACACCACGCGCAATCGGACCCGGTCTTACCCGCCCGGCGCGGCAGGCGCTAAACTGGCCGACATCATGCAGCGGGCTCTTCTTCTCGGCCGCCGCGACGGGGTCTGATCGGACCGGCTCCCGTCGCGGGGTTAAGCCGTGCCGGTCGACCCATTACTGGGATTCCACCAACCCTGGAGAATTGCATGTCCCCCGCTGACGCCTACGTATCCGGCTCGCGCCACATCACCGCTCCGTCGAAGCCTGCCCCCGCCGACCAGCCCGCCTGGAACGCGCAGAAGAACTCCTCGATGCCTGCCTACCGGTACCGGCCGTTCGCCGAGGAGGTCGAGCCCGTCACGCTGCCCGACCGCACCTGGCCCGACAAGGTCATCGATCGCGCGCCCGGCTGGTGCGCGGTGGACCTGCGCGACGGCAACCAGGCGCTGATCGACCCGATGAGCCCGGCCCGCAAGCGCCGCATGTTCGATCTGCTGGTGCGGATGGGCTACAAGGAGATCGAGGTCGGTTTCCCCTCGGCCAGCCAGACCGACTACGACTTCGTGCGCGAGATCATCGAGGACAACGCGATCCCCGACGACGTCACGATCCAGGTGCTGACCCAGTGTCGCCCCGAGCTGATCGAGCGCACCTTCGAGGCGTGCGCGGGCGCGGCCAACGTGATCGTGCACTTCTACAACTCGACCTCCATCCTGCAGCGCCGGGTGGTGTTCCGCGCCGACCGCGAGCAGGTGAAGAAGATCGCCACCGACGCGGCGAAGCTGTGCTTGGAGGTGGAGAAGCGCTACCCCGACACCAACTGGCGCTACGAATACAGCCCGGAGTCCTACACCGGCACCGAGCTGGAGTACGCGCGGGAGGTGTGCGACGCGGTGTCGGAGATCATCGCGCCGACGCCGGAGAAGCCGCTGATCATCAACCTGCCCGCCACCGTCGAGATGGCGACCCCGAACGTCTACGCCGATTCGATCGAGTGGATGAGCCGCAACCTGGCCCGTCGTGAATCGATCGTGCTGTCGCTGCACCCGCACAACGATCGCGGCACCGCGGTGGCCGCGGCCGAGCTGGGCTACCAGGCGGGCGCCGACCGCATCGAGGGCTGCCTGTTCGGCAACGGTGAGCGCACCGGCAACGTCTGCCTGGTGACGCTGGGCATGAACATGTTCTCCCGGGGCATCGACCCGCAGATCGACTTCTCCGACATCGACGAGATCCGGCGCACGGTCGAGTACTGCAACCAGCTGCCCGTGCACGAGCGCCACCCCTACGGCGGCGACCTGGTGTACACCGCGTTCTCCGGCAGCCACCAGGACGCCATCAACAAGGGCCTGGACGCGATGAAGGCCGCCGCGGACGCGCAGAACGCCGACGTCTCCGACATCGTCTGGGAGGTGCCCTACCTGCCGATCGACCCGAAGGACGTGGGGCGCACCTACGAGGCCGTCATCCGGGTGAACTCGCAGTCCGGCAAGGGCGGCGTCGCCTACATCATGAAGACCGACCACGGCCTGGTGCTGCCGCGCCGGCTGCAGATCGAGTTCTCCCAGGTGGTGCAGAAGATCACCGACGGCGAGGGCGGCGAGGTCACCCCGAAGGAGATGTGGGACGTCTTCCACGAGGAGTACCTGGCCCCGATCCGGCCGCTGGAGCGGATCCGGCAGAAGGTGACCGCGGCCGAGACCGACGGCGGCGTCGACTCGATCACCGCGGTGGTCAAGGTCGACGGTGTCGAGCAGGAGATCACCGGCCAGGGCAACGGCCCGCTCGCGGCGTTCGTCGACGCCATCGCGACCGTCGGCTACGACGTGCGGGTGCTGGACTACTCCGAGCACGCGATGTCCGCCGGTGACGACGCGCAGGCGGCCGCCTACGTCGAGTGCGCGATCGGCGACAAGGTGGTCTGGGGCGTCGGTATCGCCACGTCGATCACCACCGCGTCGCTGCGCGCGGTCGTCTCCGCGGTCAACCGGGCACACTGATCGAACGAACACGGCCGGGCCCCACCGCGTTACGGGGCCCGGCCGTTTCGTGTCCCGTGGGCCGGGGGGTGCGTGCGGGCAGGCCGGGCCACGAGCGGATCGCGGTCGCCCGCGGAAATCAGCAGGTGGGGCGGTGCCGGGCACGCCCTGCGCGCCCCCGGGACCACCTGCTAGCGTTGGTTTTGCACGCAAGCGCCGAGCTCTCTGCTCGATATCCCGAGCAGATGGGGGAACTGTGACAAACAACGACCACAATCCGACCTCTCCGCCGTGGCTGCAGAGTCATCCGGTGGATACGGCCGAACCCTCCGCATCGTCGAAGGCGCAGGACGAGCACGATCCCACCGACACCGCCGCCGAGCCGGGTGAGCAGGCCGAATCCGCCACCGCCGCACGCACACCCGAGGCCGGTGAGCCCGCGCCCGAGCCGGCTGCGGCCGGCTTCGCGCCACCCGGTTTCGGTCCCGAGGGTGCCGGGCCCGCGCCCGATCAGTTCGCCCCGTACGGCTCCGGCCAGTTCGCGCAGGCGGGCGCGCCGCACCCGGGCGGTTTCGCGCCGCCGCCACCACCGCAGCCCGGCCCGCCGAGCGCTCCCTACAGCGAATACCGCCAGGAGATCGGTCCGGACGGCATGGTCCGCCGGGTTCCCCAGGACGGCGCGGAAGGCGTTGGCCCGCAATCGTCCACGGGTGAGCAGCCGAGCTACAGCTGGGCCCCTCCGCCGCCGCCCACGGCGCCGATGCCGCCGCAGCAGCCGCCGATGTACCAGCAGCCCGGTGGCGCACCGGATCCCGGCCAGCCGTGGCCGGGTGGGCCGCAGCAGTACGGCCAGCCACCCCAGCAGTTCGGGCAGCCCCAGCCGCAGTTCGGGCAGCCGCCACAGCCGCAGTACGGTCAGCCGCAGATGCCGCCCGGGCATTCGGTCAACGACCTGAATCTGCTCAAGCGGGCCAGGCGCGCACCGCGCAGCGGCTGGCGCCGGGCCGTGCACAAGGCCTCCGGCGGCATCATCAATCCCGGTGAGTCCGCGGCCGACATCGTCTATCGCGACCTGGTCGAGCGCGTCAATCAGCCGGTGCGCGGTGATTACCGGATCGCGATCCTCTCGCTCAAGGGCGGCGTCGGCAAGACCACCACGACCGTCGGTCTCGGCTCCACCTTCGCCTCGCTGCGCGGCGACCGCGTCATCGCCATCGACGCCAATCCCGACCTGGGCACCCTCGCCCACCGGGTGCCCCGCCAGACCCGGTCGACGGTGCGCAACCTGCTCGAAGACCAGCACATCTCCCGGTACTCCGACGTGCGCGCGCACACCTCGCAGGCACCGAGCCGACTGGAAGTGCTTGCTTCCGAACAGGATCCGGCGGTGTCGGAGGCGTTCAGCGAGGCCGATTACCGCAAGGCGATCGGCATCCTGCAGTCGTTCTACAACATCATCCTCACCGACTGCGGCACCGGCCTGATGCACTCGGCGATGGCAGGCGTGCTCGACATGGCCAGCTCGCTGGTGCTGGTCACCTCGCCCGCCATCGACGGCGCGCGCAGCGCCTCGGCCACCCTGGACTGGCTCGAGCACCACGGCTACGGCAAGCTGGTCGAGCGAACCGTGGTGGTGGTCAACGCGTCCCGGCGCGGCGCGTCCACGGTCGACCTGGATCAGCTGCGCAAGCTGTTCCTCGATCGCACCCGCGCGGTGCAGGTCGTGCCGTTCGACGACCACCTGGCCGAGGGCGCCGAGATCGACCTGGAACTGGTGAGCAAACCGACCCGGCGGGCCCTGCTCGAGCTGGCCGCGATGGTCGCCGACGATTTCGGCTACGTCGGTGCGCAGCAGTATCAGCAGCCCGGCCCGATGGACCGGCGCTGAGGCTCATTCGGCCGTGATGCGCCGCGCCGCCTCGGCGAAGGCGGCCAGCACGGTCGCCACCGCCGGGCGGCGCTCGGCGCGCGGCCTGGTGACCAGGTCGTAACTGCGCGCCGCGCGCACGCCGGACAGCCGGAGCACCACCACCTCGGGGTGGGTCACGGCGAAGCGCGGCATCAGCGCCACCCCGTAACCGGCCGCGACCAGCGCCTCGATGGCACGGAAGTCGTTGAGGCGCTGAGCGATCCGTGGCTGCACCCCGGTGACGGTCGCGATCGACTCGAGCACGTCGTCGACGGGGAAGCCGCCGCGCACGCTCAGCCAGCTCTCCTCGGCGAGTTCGGCGGGGGCGACGGCGCGCTGCCTGGCCAGCCGGTGCCCGGGCGGGACCACGACGTCGATGGGTTCGCGCATCAGGAAGCGGGTGCTCACGCGCGGCCCGGCGAGCGGTCCGGAGCGTTCGTCGCGGTGGGTCAGCACGATGTCGTAGTCGGCCAGCAGCGGCGGCACCGCGCTCGGCGGCACGTCCTCGTCGCGGGCGACCACGTCGATCTCGCTGTCGGCCAGCGCGGGCAGCACCAGCGGCAGCAGCAGCGCGGCGCCGGAGGGGAACAACGCCACCCGCACCCGCCCGCGCGGGGATTCGCGGTAGTGCGCCATTTCCGCGGCGGCCCGGTCCATCGCGGCCAGCACCTCGTCGGCGCGCACGACCAGCGCCTGCCCGGCATCGGTGAGCCGGATGCGGCGGCCGTCGGGCTCCAGCAGCGGCACCCCGGCCTCCTTGGCGAGCACCTTGAGCTGCTGGGAGACGGCCGAGGGCGTCATGGACAGCGCGGCGGCGGTGGCGGCGATGGTGCCGCGGTCGGCGAAGGCGCGCAGCACCCGCAGGCGATCCAGGGACATCGACGGCCCCGCCATCGCACACCTCACAATCGTGTAGAGCAACTACAATATCAGTCCATATTTATTCGATTGTGCTGATGATTGCCACGGCTCGACGATGGGACGCGTGACCTTCCGCGACCGCCTGCTCGGCCTCACCGTCGTCCTGCTCTGGGGCCTGAACTTCCTGGCCATCCGCGCCGGGCTCGACCACTTCCCGCCGCTGTTCTTCGCGGCCCTGCGCTTCGTCGTGCCGGCGGTGCCGGTGCTGCTGTTCGTGCCGAGACCCCGGGTGCCGCTGCGCTGGCTGCTGCTCTACGGCACCGGTTTCGGCGTCCTGCAATTCGCCTTCCTGTTCACCGCCATGCGCGAAGGCATGCCGACCGGGCTGGCCTCGCTGGTCTTGCAGTCCTCGGCGCCGTTCACCGTGGTGCTGGGTGCGCTGCTGCTGCGGGAGCGGCTCGCGCCGCGGCAACTGCTCGGTCTGGCGATCGCCACCGGGGGCATCACCGTCATCGGCGCGGACCGGCTGGAGCAGGCCGCGCTGCTGCCGCTGCTGCTGACCCTGGCCGCCGGACTCGGCTGGGCCTTCGGCAACATCGGCTCCCGGCTCGCGGTGGCGTCCGGGCCGGGCGTCGACCCGCTGCACCTGACCCTGTGGATGACCGTGGTCCCGCCGATCCCGCTGTTCGCGCTCTCGGCGCTCACCGAAGGACCCGGCGCGGGAGTGCGGGCGCTGGCCGAGCTCGCGAGCCCGACCGGCCCGGCCGCACTGGCCGGTCTGGCCTACATCGTGGTGCTCGGCACCGTCGCCGGATCGGGGCTGTGGACCTACCTGATGAGCCGCTACCCGGCCGGCGCCGTCGCGCCCCTGTCGCTGCTGGTGCCCGTGGTGGGGATCGCGGCGGCCTGGCTGGTGCTCGACGAAACCCCGAGCGGCACCGAGCTGGCCGGCGCGGTGGTGGTGATCGCGGGCGCCTTCCTCACCACCGTCGGCGGGCGCGGTACCGCCTCGACCCCGGCCGGGATCGACGAAGCGCCGCGCAGTGTGCCCGGTCGCGGTAGTGTCCCCGACGATGCGCGGCGCGCGGGCGACGTTCCCGCAACCGGCGTCTGCGCGTCGGGAACCGCGGCGGGGTCGGCTGGGAATGCCCCGGGTGTGATCCCTACAGTGTGAGCACGGTGCAGGTTGGTTCGGCGAGGCTAGGCAGCAGAGTGCGGATGGCAGATCAGCGGTGGGCCGTTTCCCGGCGGACGATGCTTCGCGGAGCGGTTGCGGTGGGGGCGATGACGGCGGGCGCCGCCTGGGGCGCCGGACCCGCGCTCGCGGCGCCGGCCGGCAAGCGCGTCGCGGTGCTCGGCGGCGGCGTCGCCGGTCTCACCGCAGCCCACGAACTGGCCGAACGCGGATTCGAGGTCACCGTCTACGAACGCAGGGCGCTCGGCGGCAAGGCCCGCAGCATCCCGGTGCCCGGCACCGCCGCGGGCGGACGGCCCGAACTGCCCGGCGAACACGGCTTCCGCTTCTTTCCCGGCTTCTACCAGCACATTCCCGACACCATGCGGCGAATCCCGTTCGGCGCCAACCCGGATGGGGTGTGGAACAACCTGGTCGCGGTGCCGGAAGCGCGGTTCGCCCGCCGCGACGGCGACGATTTCCGGGTCGGCCTCGACCTCACCGCGCCGCCGGACCCGTCCGCGCCCGGATTCGCCGAAACCCTCGGCGCGGCACTGGCCACCGCGCTGAAGGTCAGCGCCGCCGAGGGCCTGTTCTTCGCCAACCGGCTGATGGTGTTCAACACCAGTTGCGACGCACGGCGATTCGGTCAGTGGGAGCACATGGCGTGGCTGGACTTCGTGCGCGGGCACGAGCGCTCGCACGAGTTCCGCACGCTGCTCTCGCGCACCCTCACCAGCATCATGGTCGCCGCCAAGGACAGCCTCGCCAGCGTCCGCACCATCGGCAACATGGGTGAACAGTTCCTCGGCAATCCGCTGGGGATCGGCAACGACGGTGCGCTGGACCGGGTGCTCAACGGCCCGACCAATCTGGCCTGGATCGACCCGTGGACCCAGCGGCTGCGGGCGCTGGGGGTGCGGTTCGCGCTGGGCAGCGAGGTACGCGGGCTCGAGGTGCGCGACCGGCGCGTCACGGGCGCGCGCATCGTCGACGAGACCGGCGCCGCGCGCACCGTCGAGGCCGATCATTTCGTGGTCGCGCTGGCCGCCGAGCAGGCGCGGGCGCTGTGGTCGCCCGAGGTACTCGCGGTGCGCCCGGAACTGGAGGGCATGCACCGGCTGGTGGTCGACTGGATGACCGGCATCCAGTTCTACCTGCGCCGCACCACCGACATCTCCCCCGGCCACACCGCCTACATCGATTCGCCGTGGTCGCTGACCTCGATCGGCCAGAACCACCTGTGGGCGCGCAAGCTCACCGAGTTCGGCGACGGCAGCGTGCAGGACTGCCTCTCGGTGGACATCTCCGACTGGCACACCCCCGGCATCCTCTACGGCAAACCGGCGATGGAGTGCACCCACGAGGAGATCGCCCGCGAGGTCTGGGCGCAGCTGCGCGCCCACCTCAACGACCGGGAGGAATTGCTGCGCGATGCCGACCTGCACTCCTGGTTCCTCGACCCGGCGATCGTCTGGCAGGCCGACACCGGGCGCAACACCAACGCCGACCCGCTGCTGATCAACACCGCGGGCTCGTGGGAGCTGCGCCCGGAACCGCACGGTGATCTGGAAAACCTGTACTTGGCAGGCGATTACGTGCGCACCAACGTGGATCTGGCCACCATGGAGGGCGCCAACGAATCGGCCCGCGCCGCGGTGAACACCCTGCTCGACGTCACCGGCTCCGACGCGCCCCGCTGCCGGATGTACACCCTGCACCGGGCCGCGGAACTCGAGCCGCTGCGCCGCATCGACGAAGACCGGTACCGGGCGGGCCTGCCCAACGCCCTCGACGTCTGACCCGTGGTGCGCCGCCGCGCGCGGTGCTTCAATCGGACGGTGACGAGCACCGAGATCACCGACCCGGCCGACCTGCGCGCACTGCTCGGCGAGGTGTCGCCCCGCGTGGCGAACAAGGACCGTACCGCGCTGCACCCCCGCGATCGCGAATGGATCGCCACCTCTCCGTTCCTGGTGATGAGCACCTGCGACGCCGAGGGCCGCTGCGATGCCTCCCCCAAGGGCGACCCGGCGGGCTTCGTGCACGTGCTCGACGACCACACCCTGGCCATCCCCGAGCGCCCCGGCAACCGCCGCGCCGACGGCTACCGCAACATCCTGTCCAATCCGCACGTCGGCCTGCTGTTCCTCATCCCGGGTCGGCCGGAGACGCTGCGCATCAACGGCCGGGCCCGGCTGGTGCGTGACGCTCCTTACTTCGATGCGATGGTGGTGCGCGGACACCGGCCCGTCCTGGCGGTCGAAGTCGCCATCGAACAGATCTTCTTCCACTGCGCCAAGGCCTTCCTGCGCAGCCACCTGTGGCAGCCCGACCAGTGGCCCGAAGACCGCCTGCCGAGTGCGGCGTGCCTGGTCAAAGAGGTGCAGAGCGGGGTGACCGAGACGCTGGCCGAGCTGGAGGAGTACTACAGCCCGGCCAACTACGAGCGCAAGCTCTACCAGTCCTGAGCCGACCGCACGAGCGCGCACCCGCCGCGCGCCCGATGCGCCGATCGCACATACACTCGCCTGCGTGGCGGACTTTTCGATACGCGGGCGGATCGCCCTGCGGGCCGCGGCGGCCGCGTCGTGGGCGTCGCGGCGCGCGGGCCGCGGCAACGGTTCGATGATCGGCGGCCTGATCGCGCTGAAGATCGACCCGACGATCATGACGCAGCTCGGCCGCGGGCGGCGGACCGTGCTGATCACCGGAACCAACGGCAAATCGACCACCACCAGGATGACCACGGCCGCGCTCGGCACGCTCGGCGCGGTCGCCACCCAGGCCGACGGCGCCAACATGGACGCGGGCATCGTCGCGGCACTCAGCAGGCACCCCGGTGTGGCGCTGGCCGCGATCGAGGTGGACGAACTGCACCTGCCGCACGTCAGCGACGCGCTCGAGCCGGCGGCGGTGGTGCTGCTCAATCTCAGCCGCGACCAGCTCGACCGGGTCGGCGAGATCAACATGATCGAGCGCAGGCTGCGCGCCGGGCTGGCCAAGCATCCCGACACCGTCGTCGTCGCCAACTGCGACGACGTGCTGATGACCTCGATCACCTACGACCACCCGAATGTGGTGTGGGTGGCCGCGGGCAGCGGCTGGGCGATGGACGCCACCAGTTGCCCGCGCAGCGGCGAGCCGATCGTCTGGGAGGGCACGCACTGGCGCAGCACCGGTGCCGATTTCGAACGGCCGCAGCCGGATTGGTGGCTGGAGGGCGAGGAACTGGTCGGCCCGGACGGCACCCGTTACCCGCTGCATCTGGCGCTGCCCGGCCGGGCCAACCGGGGCAACGCGGCGCAGGCGGTCGCGGCGGCGGTCGCGCTGGGCGCCGAGCCCGCCAAGGCGGTGGTCGCCACCGGCACCGTGCGCGAGATCGCCGGACGCTACAAGACCGTGCAGGTCGGGCCGCATTCGGCGCGGCTGCTGCTGGCGAAGAACCCGGCGGGCTGGCAGGAGGCGCTGTCGATGATCGACCATTCCGCCTCGGGTCTGGTGATCGCGGTGAACGGGCAGGTCCCCGACGGCGAGGATCTGTCCTGGCTGTGGGACGTGCGGTTCGAGCATTTCGAGGACGTGCAGGTGGTGGCCGCGGGCGAGCGCGCCACCGACCTGGCGGTGCGGCTCACCTACGCGGGCGTGGCGCACACCACCGTGCCGGATCCGTTGCGCGCCATCGCCTCCTGCCCGCCCGGGCAGGTGGAGGTGCTGGCCAACTACACCGCCTTCCGTGACCTCAACCGCGATCTGGAGGCACGGCGGGCATGACGCGGGAACGGACGATGGGCGAGTCGACGGTACGGATCGGGCTGGTGCTGCCCGACGTGATGGGCACCTACGGCGACGGCGGCAACGCGCTGGTGCTGCGGCAGCGGCTGCGCATGCGCGGGTACGACGCCGAGATCGTGGAGATCAACCTCACCGACCCGGTGCCCGAGACGCTGGACATCTACACCCTCGGCGGTGCCGAGGATTCGGCACAGCGGCTGGCCACCCGGCACCTGTGCCGCTACCCCGGCCTGCAGCAGGCCGCCGCGAAAGGCGCGCCGGTGCTCGCCATCTGCGCGGCCATCCAGGTGCTCGGCAACTGGTACGAGACCTCCTCCGGCGAGCGTGTGGAGGGCGTCGGCCTGATCGACGTGACCACCGCCCCCCAGGACAAGCGCGCCATCGGCGAGGTCGTCACCGCCCCCACCGTGCCCGGCCTCACCGAACCGCTCACCGGTTTCGAGAACCACCGCGGCGGAACCACTCTCGGCCCGGACGCCACCGGCCTGGCGCGGGTCACCCGCGGGGTCGGCAACGGTGTCGGCGACGGCCGCGAGGGCGTGGTACAGGGCTCGGTCATCGGCACCTACATGCACGGCCCCGCGCTGGCGCGCAACCCCGAACTCGCCGACCTGCTGCTGTGCCGCGCCCTCGGCGTCGACTCCCTGCCGCCGCTCGACCTGCCCGAAGTGACGCAACTGCGGCGCGAGCGGCTGCGCGCCTGACTCACCGGGCCGGCAGGCCCACCGCCCCAGTCGACGGCACCACGGATCGGCCGTCACCGGCGTCAGGCCCGCGCCGCGCGCCGCGGTCTCCGTCCACACCGTCCGCGTCGGGCCGGGTGTCGGTGGGCCGTGGTGTGATGGGATCCGCCCGGAGGGAACGACACGCCAACGGCGTCCCCCCATCCGGGTAAGCACGGTGTAAGACCGAATCATCGACGCTCGTCAGGAGGGCATATGCGCACACCGGGCTGCCGGTCCTGCGACACCGCGGTGGATCACTGCCACGGCACGCTGATCGTGCACGTGAGCCGGGTCGAGGAGTGCACCGAGCCGGACTGCTTCGACCTCGACCACGCGCGGCACACCTTCGTCGTCGACTGCGGCGACATCGCGGGCGGCTGCGCCTGCGCGGCCACCGAAGTCCGGCGCACCGCCTGAGCGGGTCAGCGGCCGGAGGCGGCAGCGAAGCGTCACCACGCAGGCGGTGGCGAAGCGTCACCACGCAGGCCGCGGCGGAGCACCACCCGCCCGCCCGTAGGCTGGCCTGGTGAACTACGACCACGTGCTGCTGCCCTCGGGGGCCGCGACGACGCTGTCCGAGGTCGACGCCTACCTGACGGCGCAGCGGGGCCTGCCGCAGTCGGCGGCGGTGGCGGCGATGGCCGGGCAGATCAACGAACGCAACGCGGCGCTGCCGGAGGAGGATGCCTTCCTCGCCGACAACGCCGAGGTGGGCGGCGGCCCCACCGGCGACGTGCTGCACGTGGCCTGCCCGTACGACGCGATCGGCCACGTGCGGGCGCTGCTGTTCGAACTCGCCACCCCGCGCGGCTACGCCGTCTACGATCCGCAGCTGGCCTGGCTGCTCGATCCCGCGGGCCACGTCCCGGTGACGGTCACCCACGGCGGCGCGGGCGAGTTCCCGTACCTCACCCAAGCCCTTGTCCGGCAGTGGGTCCCGGAACTGGCCGACCCCAATCCGTATCTCATCGTGGAGCGGGCGCCGCACCACTACATCCAGACCTATCGGGGCGGGGCCGAGGAGTTCACCGTCGAGTACCGCGACGGCGGCCCGGACCGCCATTTCGGCATCACCCTCACCACCCCGGCCGAGGTGTCGGCCCTGATCTGGTCGTGGACCAGCGGCGACCACGCGGCGGTGGCGGCGCAGCCCTGGGCACGGGTCGAGTTCTGAGCTGGGCGGTCCCCGCACACCCGGTCGGCGTATCGGACGGATTCCTGGGTACTGCGATGCCAGGACAGTGCCGGTGCGAACGGAAGGTGTCGACATGGCCCCGGAGTCCCGCTCCGCACCCGTGACCGGAACGATCGCAGATGCGGTGCAAGCTCAACCCGCCGTGGATCAACTCGTCGCTGCCTCCGCGCGGATGTCGGGGTTCTTCCTGACCGCGGCACGGCGGGCACGGCGCTGAAACTGATCACCTCGCTGGCGACGGAGATGGTGGCGCCCACGTCGGGCGCCGGGATCAGCATGCTGGACGGCAGCGGCGCGCGGATGACCGCGGCCGCGACCGGTGAGGTCGTCGAGGAGGCCGACAGTCTGCAATACCAACTCGGCGCGGGCCCGTGCCTGACCGCGTGGGCCGACCGGGTGGTGGTGCGCGTCGACGACTTCGGGACCGATCAGCGCTGGCCGGAGTGGTCGCGGCGGGCGGCGCGGCTGGGTTTGGCGTCGTCGCTGAGCGCACCGCTGGTGGCGGGTACGCAGGCCCTGGGCGCGATCAAGATCTACGGTGCGCGGCCCGGCATCTGCGGGCAGCGCGAGGAACATCTGCTGTCGATGTTCTCCTCCCAGGCCGCCATGCTGCTGGCGCACATGCGCGCGGCCGACGACGCCGAACGTGTCAGCGGGCTGATCGCCGAGAGCCTGCGGGGGCGGGACGTGATCAATCTGGCCAAGGGCATCATCATGGCCAGGGACCGGGTCGACGAACGGGGTGCCTTCCTGATCCTGGCGAGTACCGCCCGCAACCAGAACGTCCCGGTGCGGCGGGTCGCGGAACGGGTGGCGATGTCGACCGTGCCCCGTCGACGGTGACCGGAGACCACGTCGATGACCGACCGGCCAGCCCACGACGCCGCGGACCGCGCCCGTGAGCAGCGGCACAGCCTCGTGCTCGCCTTGAAAGGCGCCCAGCTGAGCATGGAGGAGCTCTGGCTGGAGTATTTCGCGCTGAGCGGCACGCTCGGCTTCCCGCAGATCAACGCCTACGTGCGCGGTGGCGACAGCCTGCCCGCGCTCGATCGCGACATTCTCGCCCAGGTCGTCAACGAACACCTGGACCGGCGGTCGCGCACCAAACGCGCCACCTACAGCCGGACCCTGCGCGAGTCCGAGCCCACCGGTGGTCCGTTGTCGGCACTGGTCGAGCTTCTCGAGGGCGCCCACGGGGCGCCGCCCGAGCGACTGCCCGCCCTCGCCGCCGCCGCGGGCCGGGCACTGGGCGTGCACATCGAGATGTACTTGATCGATTACGGCCAGCGGCGATTGCTCCGCGCCGACGAGCCGGGCGGGGATTCCGGATACGACATCGACACCACCCTGCCGGGCCGGGCCTTCCGTTTCGTGCAGACCCTACCGTCCTACGCGCCGGACCTCCCGCGGCTGTGGATGCCGCTGCTGGACGGCAACGAGCGGGTCGGGGTGCTCGACATCCAGGTCGCCGACCCCGAGGATCTGGCCGACCCGCGGCTGCGAGCGCAATGCGGGTGGGTGTCGAAGCTGATCGGTCACCTCGTCTCGGTGATGACGGGATACGGAGACGGTCTGGAGCGGGTCCGGTTGCGCGCGGTCCGCAGCCCCAACGCCGAGCTGATCTGGTCGATGCTGCCGCCGTTGACCGCGGTGGTGGACGGCTTCGTGATCGCCGGCGTGGTGGAGCCCAGGCACGACCTCAACGGTGACGCCTTCGACTACGCGCTGTCCGGCACCACCGCGCAACTGATCGTGCTGGACGCGGTGGGTCATGACGCCCAGAGCGGCCTGATCGCGGCCACCGCGCTGGCCGCCTACCGCAGCGTCCGCCGCGCGGGCCACGGCCTGTTCGAGCAGGCGCGCGTCATCGATGAGGCGATCGCCACCCAGTTCGGCAACAGCAAGTTCGCCACCGCCGTGCTCGCCGAGCTGGACCTGGGCACCGGGCGGTTGCGCTACATCAACGCCGGGCACCCGGAGCCGATGATCATGCGCGGCGGCAAGATGGTCAAACCGCTGCCGGGTGGGCGCCGAATGCCGCTCGGCCTGGGCAGCGGCGATCTCACCGTCGGTGAGGAGGTGCTGCAACCGCAGGACTGGCTGCTGCTCTACACCGACGGCATCACCGAGGCCCGTGATCCGGATGGCGCCTTCTTCGGCGAGACCCGCCTGTTCGACTTCCTGCGGCGCGAGGCGGCGTCGGGCCACCCGCCGCCGGAGACCGCCCGCCGGCTCATCAATGCCGTCCTCACCCACCAGCGCGGCACCCTCCAGGACGACGCCACCGTCCTGCTCGCCCGCTGGACCGTCCCGGCGGTCGCCGATCCGGTTTCCCGGCGCTGATTCCGGCTACGCGCCGGACATGCCCGATATCGCGTCACCCGTGCCCACCGCCCGACCGACCACCGTTCGCGCACAGCCGGGCGGCGTTCGATGACGACGGCCGCGCGCCTGCGCCGGATCGCCGAACAGACCTTCGGATTGCCCCACCTCTACGACGAGCAACTGCGCGCCATGGAGCTGGTGCTGGCCGGGCACGACGTGCTGGCCGTGCTGCCCAGCGGCGGTGGCAAGTCCGCGATCTACCAGGTGCCCGCGCTGCTGCTGGACGGGCCGACGGTGGTGGTGTCGCCGCTGATCGCGTTGCAGCACGACCAGATGGAGGGCATCGAGGAGACCGATGCGCCACCCGCCGTGGCGCTGAACTCGGCCCAGCGCGGCCGGGCGCGACGCGAGGCGTGGGCGGCGCTGCGCCGCGGCGACGCCCGCTATGTGTTCCTCTCCCCCGAACAGCTGGCCAAGCCGGAGGTCGTCGACGCACTCGCCGACCTCGGTGTCGCCCTGTTCGCGGTGGACGAGGCGCACTGTATCTCGGCCTGGGGCCACGACTTCCGGCCCGATTACCTGCGGTTGGGCGAGGTGCGCGAGCGCCTGGGCGGCCCGCGGGTGATCGCGTTGACCGCGACCGCGGCGGCCCCGGTGCGCCGCGACATCGTCGAGCGGCTTGGCATGCGCGACCACCGGGAGGTGGTCACCTCCTTCGACCGGCCGAACCTGTTTCTGGCCGCGCACCGGTTCACCTCCGAGGCCGACAAGCACGCGGCCGCGCTCGCCCGCGTGGGTGAGCTGGCCGCCGAGAACCGGTGCGGCCTGGTGTACACCGCCAGCCGCAGCGGCGCCGACCGGTTCGCCCGCGACCTGGCCGGCACCGGCGTCCGTACCGCCCGCTACCACGCGGGCATGAAGGCAGCCGACCGCGAGCGGGTGCATCAGGACTTCCTCGCCGACACCGTCGACGTGGTGGTGGCCACCTCGGCCTTCGGCATGGGGATCGACAAGCCCGGCGTCCGGTTCGTCGTGCACGCCTCGGTGCCGGATTCGCTGGACTCCTACTACCAGCAGATCGGGCGGGCCGGACGCGACGGCGAACCGGCACGCGCCGAGTTGTACTACCGCCCCGAGGATTTGAGCTTGCAGCGGTTCCTCACCACCAACAAGCCGCCCGCCGACACGCTGGAGGCGGTCGCGCGCGCCCTCGCGCGCCACCCCCTGCCGCCGCGCCGACTGGCCGAGGCGGTCGACGCACCGCCCGCCCGCCGCACCCGGGCGATCAACCTGCTCGAACAGATCGGCGCGCTCACCACCACCGCCGACGGACGGCTCGGCTTCACGACCGACCTCACCCCCGACGAGGCCGCCGACCAGGCCCACCGGGCGGCCGACGCGCACGAAACCCTGATCCGCTCACGACTGGACATGCTGCGCGGCTACGCCGAGACCACCGACTGCCGCCGCCGCTTCCTGCTCGAGTACTTCGGGGAACGGCTGCCGCAGCGGTGCGGCAACTGCGACACCTGTGCGGCCGGCACGGCCGAGCGACGTACCGGCGAGGCCGCCGACTTCCCGACCGATGCCAGGGTCACGCACCCGGAATGGGGTGCGGGCGTGGTCCTTTCGGCACACGAGGACCACCTGACCGTGCTGTTCGACGACTACGGCTACAAGACGCTGTCGCTGACGCAGGTGCGCGAGCGCGACCTGCTGACCCGCATCGACTGAGCACTCCGGCCCACGGGGCAACACCCGCCCACAGCACAGCGCCCGCCCACGGCACAACGCCGCCCACGGTGCAGCGCCCGCCTACGGTGCGGTGCCGACCGGCAACACCGCGCCGACTAGAGCGCGCGACGTCCGGACAGCGCGCGGCCGAGCGTCAGTTCGTCGGCGAACTCCAGGTCACCGCCCATCGGCAAGCCCGACGCCAGCCGGGTCACGGTCAGCCCCGGGAAATCGCGCAACATGCGCACCAGGTAGGTCGCCGTCGCCTCGCCCTCGGTGTTGGGGTCGGTGGCGATGATGACCTCGGCGACGTCGACCCCGTCGTCCTGATTGCCGATGCGCGCCAGCAACTCCCGGATGCGCAGCTGATCGGGGCCGACACCGCTGAGCGGGTCGAGCGCGCCGCCGAGCACGTGATAGCGGCCGCGGAACTCGCGCGTCCGCTCGATGGCCTGGACGTCCTTCGGCTCTTCGACGACGCAGATCATGGTCCGGTCGCGGCGCGGGTCGGCGCAGATGCGGCACAGCTCGCCGTCGGAGACGGTGCCGCACACCACGCAGAACTGCACCCCGTCACGGACCTTCTGCAATGCCGCCTGCAACCGGTCGATCTCCGGTGGCTCGACCTGCAACAGGTGGAAGGCGATGCGCTGCGCGCTCTTGGGACCGACGCCGGGCAGCTTGCCCAACTCGTCGATCAGATCCTGTACCGGCCCTTCGTACAACCGCGGCGTCCTCGCTCAGAAACCGGGCAGGCCCGGCATCGAACCGCCGCCCGCGAGCGGGCCGAGGCGCTCGGCGGCCAACTGCTGGGCCCGGGCCATCGCGTCGTTGATCGCGCCGATGACCAGATCCTGCAGGCCCTCCACGTCCTCGGGGTCGACGACCTTCGGGTCGATGGTCAGCGCCTGCACCTCACCGGTGGCCTTGATGGTGGCCTTCACCAGCCCACCACCGGCCTGGCCCTCGACCTCGGTGGCGGCGATCTCGGCCTGCGCCTGCATCACCGCTTCCTGCATCTGCTGGGCCTGGGCGAGCAACTGCTGCATGTCGAACTGACCACCGGGCTGCACGGCACGTCCTCTCTGGCGGGATTGTCACGGTTCAGCGTAGTCGCCGCCGAACCCCGTTTGTGGCGCACCCGTGCGGGCATACGCTCGGAACCGGGTCGGGACCCGGTGCGGTGAATTCTGGAGACAGCAATGAGCGCTAACCGACTTCTCTTCCGTGGCGTGCTCGCCCTCGCGCTGAGCCTGCCCGCCCTGTTCCTCGGCGCCGCGAACGCCGCCGCCGACGCCGATGTCCGTACCGTCGCCGCCGACTACGGCGGCGGTTGTGTGTTGTACCCGGACAACAAGGCGGCGACCCTGGATTCGCTGCGTCTGCGCTGCTCGCCGGAACAGCAGGACGCCATCTTCCGGGACGCGCCCGCGGGCGCGGTGCCGATGGGTGTCACCAACGGTTGGGTGGTCCGCCCGGTCTATGTGCAGGGGATCGCGCCCGCCTTCTGGGTCGGCAAGACCTTCTACACCGGGCCCGACGGCGGCTTCCTGATGAACCGGGTGACCGGCGCGGGCCTGGAGGCCTGGCGCGCCGACGTCTACCGGGCACCGTCGCTGATGGACGGCGAAGAAGCGTGGGCGCTGAACTACAACCCCTCGCCGACCCCGCCGCTCTACGACGAGATCCGCGAGGTCACCCCCGGTGTGTGGCTCGGGTACTCGTGGTGGCGGGGCTTCTTCCAGACCACGCTGCTGCTGACCTTCGCGCTGGCGAACTGAGCCCGGGGCAGCGCGGCGGCTTGACTCTCCCCGTGCTGGAGGGTGTTCGCTGGTCCCCATGACAGCGACCGTCACCATCGGTGAGTTCGCCCGGCTCTCGCACCTGAGCGTGAAGACGCTGCGGTACTACCACGACATCGGCCTGCTCGCCCCCGCCGAGGTCGACCGGGACACCGGCTACCGCCGCTACGGCACCGACCAGGTGGACCGGGCGCACCTGATCCGCAGGCTCCGCGAGCTCGACATGCCGCTGCCGGAGATCCGCGCCGTGCTCGCCGCCCCCGACACCGCCGCCCGCGACGCCACCCTGCGCGCCCACCTGGCCAGGATGGAAGCCGAACTGCGGCGCACCGCCCAGGTGGTGGCCTCGCTGCGGGCGCTGCTGACCCCCGCCGACCCGTTGCCCGTCGAGTACCGCGAGCTGCCCGCGGTCCGGGCGCTGGCGCTGCGGGAGGTGGTGAGCAAGGACGACATCGACCTGTGGTGCGCCGCGGCCTTCCCGCGCCTGTACGCGGCGCTCGCGGGCGTCGGCGTCGCCCCGGCCGGGCCGGCCGGCGCCACCTACGCGCTGGAGTTCTTCGCCGAGGACGCCGGCGAGGTGACCGCGTTCGTGCCGATCACCCCGGCGCTCGCGCTCGACCCGCCGCACGGGCTGACGATGCTCGACCTGCCCGCCCGCCACGTCGCGATCGCGGTGCACCGCGGCCCGTTCGAGGACTTCGACCGCACCTACGGCGCGCTCGGCAGCCACGTGGCCGAACACGACCGGGCACTGCCCGAGCCGGTCCGCGAGGTCTACCTCGTCGGCCCCGGCGACACCCCCGACCCCGAGAACTACCGCACCGAGGTCTGCTGGCCCGTCAGCAGGTCGTGAACCCGACCCACCACCGAGGAGAAACCCATGTCGCTGTCCATCGCCGCCGTCACCTTCGACTGCACCGACGCCGCGAAGCTGGCCGGATTCTGGAGCGAATTGCTCGACCGCCCGGTCGATCCCGAGGCCAACCAGTACTTCGCCTCGATCGGGCGCGGCTCCGGCGGCCAGGCGCTGATGTTCATCCAGGTGCCCGACCGGACGCCCGGCAAGAACGTCATCCATCTCGACCTGCACGCCGACGACCGGCAGGCCCAGGTCGACCGGGCGCTGGCGCTGGGCGCCGAGCACCGCGGTGAATTCGACGAATACGGCGTCCGGTGGACGACCCTGGCCGACCCCGAAGGCAACCTCTTCGACATCGCCGCCGAATAGCCGCCGCGGGTGGGCGCTCAGCCCAGTTCGCGCTTCAGGTTCTCCAGCACCTCGGCCTGGATCTTCTTCAGGCCGAGCGGGGCGAAGATGCCCTCGAAGATGCCCGACACCCCGCCCGCGCCCTGCCAGGCGGTGCGCAGCGTGACCCGTGCGCCCGCGCCCTCCGGCGTGACGGTCCAGGTGTTGACCAGGGAGGAGTTGGCGTCGCGCTCGGTCACGATGGAATCGGAGACCGAGACGACCGCCCGCACGTTGCGTGCGCGCTTCTGGGTGGCCTGCAGCGTCCATTCGGCCACGGTGCCCGCGCCCTTGCCGCCCTCGACGACCTTGTAGTCGCGGTAGTGCGCGGAGAGGATGCGCGGGCGCACCGTCTCGTAGTCCGCGATGGCCTCGAGCGCGCGCTTCGGATCGGCCGCAACGGTGATCGAACTGCTGGCGCTGACCTGTCCCACAATGAGCTCCTTGTCCGGGTGCGATGTCTCGACGACACCAATCCTGCCCTGCCGCACGGCAGAACGGGACCTCACCCTCGCACTGTCGCCGTGACCACCGGGTATTCCCGATGCAACATCTCCGTGACATTTCTCCCCGGCCGGGTACCTCGTGGTGGCCCGCCCGCGACGGGAGTACTAGCGTCGAGGGGTGGCAGTGAGTCTGGGGAAGGCCGGTCACACTCCGGCCGCACGCGAATCAGGGTATGCCGCGCATCGAGCGGGTGTGGACCGCCTTCTGGCGAGTTACCACGCCATCCCGCCCGAGGCCACCGTGCGCCTGGCGAAGAAGACCTCCAACCTGTTCCGGGCCAGGGCCGCGAACCCGGCGCCCGGACTGGACGTCTCCGGCCTGACGCGGGTCATCGCCGTGGACCCGGAGGCACGCACCGCCGACGTGGCGGGCATGACCACCTACGAGGATCTGGTCGCGACCACCCTCCCCTACGGGCTGGCGCCGCTGGTGGTGCCGCAACTCAAGACCATCACCCTGGGTGGCGCGGTGACCGGGCTCGGCATCGAGTCCACCTCCTTCCGCAACGGCCTGCCGCACGAGTCCGTGCTGGAGATGGACGTGCTCACCGGCGCGGGCGAGATCCTCACCGTGACACCGGACGGCGAGCACGCCGACCTGTTCCGCGGCTTCCCGAACTCCTACGGCACCCTCGGCTACACCGTCCGGCTGAAGATCGAACTGGAGCCGGTGCCGCGCTACGTGGCGCTGCGGCACGTGCGCTTCCACGACCTGCGCGAGCTCGAGGCCGCCATCGCCGCCGTCGTCGAGGACCGCAGCTACGACGGCGAGCGCGTCGACTACCTCGACGGCGTGGTGTTCACCGCCACCGAGAGCTACCTGACCCTGGGCAGGCAGACCGACGAACCGGGCCCGGTCAGCGACTACACCGGGATGGACATCTACTACCGCTCCATCCAGCACGACTCGCCGCACCCGAAACGGGACCGGCTGACCGTCCACGACTACCTGTGGCGCTGGGACACCGACTGGTTCTGGTGCTCGCGCGCCTTCGGCACCCAGAACCCGAAGATCCGCCGGTTCTGGCCGAAGCGGTACCGGCGCAGCAGCTTCTACTGGAAGCTGGTCGCGCTCGACCACAAGTACCACATCGGCGACAAGATCGAGGCGCGCAAGGGCAACCCCCCGCGCGAGCGGGTGGTGCAGGACATCGAGGTGCCGGTGGAGCGCACCGCCGACTTCGTGTCGTGGTTCCTGCGTGAGATCCCGATCGAGCCGATCTGGCTGTGCCCGTTGCGGCTGCGCGCCGAGGGTCCGGCAGTGTCCGGCGCGGGGGCGGCCGGCACGCGAGCCTGGCCCCTGTACCCGCTCGAGCGCGACCGCACCTACGTGAACGTCGGATTCTGGTCGGCGGTACCCACCGTCCCCGGCCAACCCGAGGGCGCGGCCAACCGCGCGATCGAACGCACCGTGACCGAGTTCGACGGGCACAAATCGCTGTACTCGGATTCGTATTACGACAAGGATGAGTTCGCGGCACTGTACGGCGGCGACAGCTACACCGAACTGAAGAAACGCTACGACCCGGACCAGCGCCTGCTGGATTTGTATTCGAAGGCGGTGCAACGCAAATGACGACATTCAAGGACCGTTCCGACGTCTTCGCGGATCTCGGTACCAAGCTCAGCATTGCCGAGATCTTCGAGACCCTGATCGACGGCGAGGTCCCGATCCGGCTGACCGCCTACGACGGCAGCTCGACCGGACCCGCCGATTCGCGGTATTCCCTCGACATCCGCACCCCGCGCGGCATCAACTACCTGGCGACCGCGCCGGGCGACCTCGGTATGGCGCGCGCCTACATCTCCGGCGACATGACCGCGGGCGGGGTCCACCCGGGCGACCCGTACGAGGCGCTGAAGGCCCTGCAGAACATGAAGTTCCGGCGGCCCTCGGCGCTGGCGCTGGTGACCATCGCCCGCTCGCTGGGCTGGGAGCGGCTCAAGCCGGTCGCGCCGCCGCCGCAGGAGACCCTGCCGCGCTGGCGCCGCATCGCCTTCGAGGGCCTGCGGCACACCAAGGGCCGCGACGCCGAGGCGATCCACCACCACTACGACGTCTCGAACACCTTCTACGAGTACGTGCTCGGCCCCTCGATGACCTACACCTGCGCGGTCTACGGCGACGAGAACTGGACCCTGGAGCAGGCGCAGGAGAACAAGTACCGGCTGATCTTCGACAAGCTGCGGCTGAAGGAAGGCGACCGGCTGCTCGACATCGGCTGCGGCTGGGGCGGCATGGTGCGCTATGCCGCCCGGCGTGGAGTGCGCGTGATCGGCGCGACGCTGTCGGCCGAGCAGGCCGACTGGGCGCAGAAGAAGATCGCCGAGGAGGGCCTGGGCGACCTGGCCGAGGTGCGCCACTGCGACTACCGCGACGTGCCGGAGACCGATTTCGACGCGGTGTCCTCGATCGGGCTCACCGAACACATCGGCGTGCACAACTACCCGTTCTACTTCGGCTACATCAAGAGCAAGCTGCGCGACGGCGGCCTGTTCCTCAACCACTGCATCACCCGCCCGGACAACACCCGCAGCACCAAGGCCGGTGACTTCATCGACCGCTACGTCTTCCCCGACGGCGAACTGATCGGTTCCGGGCGCATCATCTCCGACATCCAGAACGTCGGACTCGAGGTGCTGCACGAGGAGAACCTGCGCGAGCACTACGCGCTCACGCTGCACGAATGGTGCAAGAACCTGGTCGCCAACTGGGACGCCTGCGTCGCCGAGGTCGGCGAGGGCACCGCCAAGGTGTGGGGCCTGTACATGGCCGGTTCGCGGCTGGGCTTCCAGCGCAATGTCGTGCAGCTGCACCAGGTACTCGGCGTCAAGCTGCCCGCCGACGGCGACTGGACGGTGCCGCTGCGCCCCTGGTGGAAGCCCTAGCGAAAGGCGCTACCGCCGCCGGCCGCTGACCCGTTCAGCCGTGCCTGATTTCGGCTGAGCGGGGCGGCCTGCGTGGTGACGCTGCGCTACCGCCTCCGGCCGCTGACCCGCTCAGCTGTGCCTGATTTCGGCTGAGCGGGGCGGCCTGCGTGGTGACGCTGCGCTACCGCCTCCGGCCGCTGACCCGCTCAGCCGAGCACCTCGTCGAGGAAGTGGGTGGGGAGTCGCGTCTCATCCGCGTTCTCGGGGCTCAGGTGCAGTTCACCGCGGAGTACCCGCAGGATCGCGACCACGCGGGGTCCGGCGTCGAGCAGCGGCCGTGGCCAGCCCAGCCGCGCGCACACCTGGGCGGCGGGCACGAGCATGGCCGTGGCCTCCCCCACCCAGCCCGACGCGGCCAGGGTCTCGGCCAGCAGCAGCGCGGTGTCGAGTTCGGCGCGCGGGCGACCCTGCTCGGTGGTGCGCCCGTAGAGCGCGCGGGCTCGCCGCACCGGCGCGTCGTCGGTGTGCGAGGGGCGCGCGGCCAGCATCGCGCGCACGGCCGCGGTCTCCTCGGCCTCGGCGATCAGCGCCGCCACCCCGGTGGCCCGGCGCAGGCCGGGCCCCGGCCCGCTCTCGGTCGCGGGCTCCACCGGAAGTCCGAGGCGCAGCCGTTCGGCGCGCACGTGCGCGGCGAGGCGGGGCAGCTCGTACTCGCGGGCGATGCGCTCGCCCTCCTCGAGCCGCGCCGCCGCCGTCGCGAGATCACCGCGCACGGCCTTGACCCGCGCGCCGGTCACGAAGGTCGCCAGCAGGAAGTCGACGGTGCCGACCCTGGTCACCAGCTGGTGGCTCTCGTCGAGCAACCGGTCCGCGGTGGCGAGATCACCCGCCCGGTACGTCAACTCGCCCAGCATCGCCGAGGCCACCCGCACGCCGTGGGAACGCGGACCCGCCCGGCTGTGCGCGACCTCCCACGCCCGCTCGAAATAATCGTTCGCCCCGGGGATGTCGAGCTGTTCGTAGGCGGCCGCGCCCTGCGCGCACAATCCGAACACCGTCCCCAGCGGATCCTTGGACTTCTCGTGATAGGGCTGGGCCCACTCCTGGATCTGCCGCGCACCGTCGAAGTCGAACGTGCACAACCGCACGTAGGAGACCACGTTCGCCGCGGTGGAGACGGTCCAGGCGGGCAGGTCGTCGGGATTGTCCAGGCAGTCGGCCACCTGGTCGAGCACGCCGTCGGTCTGATCGCGGGTGACCGCGTCGGCCGCCGCGAGCACCGCGGCCTCGCAGCGTTGCCGGTTCGTCTCGTCCTCGCCGCTGCCGCCGGGCAGCATGTTGGTGAGCTTGCCGAGGGCGCTGCGGGCCGCGCCGGACTGCTGCAGGTTGACATTCGCCCTGGCCACCGCCATCAGCAACTTGGAGCGCGAGGTCACCTGCTGCACCGGCAGTTTCGAGACGGTGCCGAGCAGCGTGGCCAGCCGGGAGCCGTCGATGAGGTCCATGCCGCCGCCCTCGACGAGATCCAGCGCCAGCTTGAGATCGGTGGCGGCGAGCGCGTGGTCCACCGACTTGCGCAGGAACTGGTGCTCGGCGTACCAGCGGGACGCCTTGCGGTGCAGCGCCCGCAGCTGCGCCGCGTCGGTGCGCTCGAGCCGGGCGCGCAGGTGCTCGGCGAACAACGGCTGCATCCGGTACCACTCGGGGTCGTGTTCGATGCGGCGCAGGAACAGCTCGCGCTGCTCGGCCTGCGCCAGCAGCAGCTCGGCCTCACTGTCCTCGGACAACGCCGCCGCCAGCGAGGCGTTGACCCGCTCGGTCACCGAGATCGCGGTGAGGAAGTCGAGCATCCGCGGTTCGAGCGTGTCCAGGACGTTCTCGGCCAGATACTCGCGAATACCGTGGCCGCCTTCGGGCAGCGCGGAGATCAGCCGCTGCGGGTCGGGGTTGCCGCGCAACGCCAGGCTGACCAGCTGCACCGCGGCCGGCCAGCCGTCGGTCACCCGGTGGATCTGCTCGACCTGCTTGTCGGTGAGCTCGAAGCCGTTGCGTTCCACCAGGATCTGCCCGGTCTCGGCGCGGGTCAGCCGCAGCTGCGCCGAACCGATCTCCACCAGCTCGTCGTGCACCCGCATCGAGTTCACCGGCAGCCCGGACTGGTCCCGGCTGGTCACCACGAACCGCAGGTGATGGCAGCCGTTGTCCAGCAGCGCCGCCATCGCGCGGTGGGCGCCGGGATCGGTGATGCGATGCCAGTCCTCGATCACCACCACGATCGTCTCCCCGCCCGCGTGCACCTCGTCGATCAGCGTGCTGATCACGAAGGCCACCGCGTCGGCGGGGCGTTCCTCGAGCGCCTGGTCCAGACCCGCGCCGATGGCCGGCCGCACCCGGTGGATGGCCTGCAGCAGGTGCGCCAGGAACCACACCTCGTTGTCGTCGTCGTGGTCCAGCCCGATCCAGGCCACCGGGACACCCTGGTCGGTCAGCTCGGCCCGCCACTGCGCGGCGACGGTGCTCTTGCCGAACCCCGCGGGCGCGTGGATCAACGCCAACCTGCGCCGCCCGCCCGCCCGCAGCACCTCCAGCAGGCGCGGGCGCGGCACCGGCGCCCTGGCCGGCGTCGGTGGCCGGAACTTGGTGGCCGCGGTCGGCGGCGGGGTGGTGCTGGTGGCGCCCGGCGGATGTTGGGAGACGTTCGGCCGCAGCGTCAACGGCCAGCTGCGCCGCGCCGTCACCGACGGCCTGGCCCGGGTGGAGAACTGGGTCCGGATCGAGGGATGGGGTTCGGTCGCCCGTACCTCGCCCAGGTCGTCGAGCAGCACCGCGGTATCCAGCAACGCCATCTCGTCGGGCAGCTGCCCGAGGGCGCGCTGGGCCGCGCGCAGCATCTCCCCGAACTCGAACGCCGACTCCGGCCGCTGCTGCGGATCCGGCGACATGGCCCGCTCGATCGCCTCGGCCACCGGCGCCGGAATGTCCTGCTCACGCAGGTCGGGCACCGGCTGGGTGGTGATCCGCAGGAACTGCGCCACCACCTTCTCCCCGGCCTGCCGCTCGAACGCGGCGTGCCCGGTGAGCAGCGCGAACAGCGTCGCGCCCAGCCCGTAGACGTCCGAGCGCACGGTCGGTTCCTCGCCCTTGAGCACCTCGGGCGCGGTGAAGGCGGGCGAGCCGGTGATCATGCTGCTCGAGGTGCGGAAACCGCCCGGGATACGCGCGATCCCGAAATCGGTGAGCTGCGGTTCGCCGTAACTGCTGAGCAGCACGTTGCCCGGTTTGACGTCGCGGTGCAGGATCTGCGCGCGGTGCGCGCTCTCGATGGCCCCCGCCAGCTTCACCCCGACGCGCAGCGTGTCGGCCCAACCCAGCGGACCCTGCTCGTGGATGAGTTGTTCGAGCGAACCGTGCGTGCAGTAGGGCATCACGATGAACGGCAACCCGCTGGCGGTGACATCGACCTGCAGGATGTCGACGATGTTCGGGTGGCCGGAGAGCCTGCCCATCGCCTGCTCCTCGCGCAGGAACCGCTCGCGGCTCTCGGCGTCCATGTCCGGTGGGAGCACCTTGACCGCGACGACGCGCTCCAGTGCGGTCTGCAGGCACCGATACACCACGCCGAAACCACCGCGGCCGATCTCCACCGCACCGGACAGTCCGGCAGCCTCGAGTTCGTCGGCGATACCGATCGGTTCGTTGCGCTGGGTCGGTTCGTTGTGCCTGCCCGCGGGCGCGGCGTCGGCGCGACCGGCATCGGCCTCCCGGTCGCTCGAATCGTCCTGGGCGGCTTCGGGTTCGGAACCTGCCGAACGCGACTGACGCTTCACCTTGACCACCTCGTGCCGACGACGTCGGACCCGGGGCAGCCGCCGCGAGCCCGAATTGCCTGCGCATCTCCAACGTAGCGCGGCAGGGTCGCGGTTTGGTGGAGTTCCACACGCGGGTCGCGCGCCGCCGGAGACAGCGAAGAGCCCGCCACCGGAACACGGTGACGGGCTCTGTGCCTACCGGCGCGGCGACCTACTTACGCAGCGACGCGGGCACCTGGAAGCGCTGGCCGTACTTCTCGGCCAGCTCGTCCGCGCGGGCCACGAAGGCCTCCTGGCCGCCCGGGTAGCCGACGATGAACTGGTGCACACCACCGGTCCAGGCCGGGAAGCCGATGCCGAAGATCGAGCCGATGTTGGCGTCGGCGGTGGTCTCCAGCACACCCTCGTCGAAGCACTTCTGGGTCTCGATCGCCTCCGCGAACAGCATGCGGTCGATCAGATCCTGCAACGGCACGTCGAAACCGGCGGTGGTCTTGAAGTGCTCGCGCAGGCCCTGCCACAGGCCGAGGCGCTTGCCGTTCTCGTCGTACTCGTAGAAGCCGGCCTTCTCCAGGCGGCCCGGACGACCCTCGCCGACCATCCACTCGATGACGTCGATGGCCGGGTGCCGCTCGGTGCCCAGCTTGGTGTCGCCCGCCTTGATCGCTTCCTCGGTCTCCTTGGCGATCTTGAGCATGAGCTTCATGTTGAGCTCGTCGGACAGCTGCAGCGGCGGCGCCGGGTAGCCCGCCTGCGAACCGGCCTGCTCGATGGTCGCGGGCTCGATGCCCTCGCCCAGCATGGCGATCGCCTCGTTGACGAAGGTGCCGATCACGCGCGAGGTGAAGAAGCCACGGCTGTCGTTGACGACGATCGGGGTCTTCTTGATGGCGAGGGTGTAGTCGTACACCCGGGCCAGCGCCTCGTCGGAGGTCTTCTCACCCTTGATGATCTCCACCAGCGGCATCTTGTCGACCGGCGAGAAGAAGTGGATGCCGATGAAGTCCTCCTGGCGCTTCACGCCGGTCGCCAGACCGGTGATCGGCAGGGTGGAGGTGTTGGAGCCCAGCAGGGCGTCGGGGGTGACGATGTCCTCGATCTCCTGGAACACCTTGTGCTTGAGCTCGGTGTTCTCGAAGACGGCCTCGATGACGAAGTCGACACCGGCGAAGTCGGCCGCGTCCGCGGTCGGCTTGATCCGGTCCAGCAGCGCCTTGGACTTCTCCTCGGTGGTCTTGCCACGGGAGAGGGCCTTGGCCTCGATCTTCTCCGAGTAGCCCTTGCCGCGCTCGGCCGCCTCCAGCGAGACGTCCTTGAGCACGACCTCGTAGCCGGCCTTGGCCGAGACGTAGGCGATGCCCGCGCCCATCATGCCCGCGCCGAGCACGCCGACCTTCTTGATTTCCCGCTTGGGCACGTCCTTGGGACGCGAACCGCCGTTGTTGATCGCCTGCAGGTCGAAGAAGAACGCCTGGATCATGTTCTTCGCGACCGGGCCGGTGAGCAGGTGCACGAAGTAGCGCGACTCGATCAGCGACGCGTTGTCGATGTCGACCTGCGAACCCTCCACCGCGGCCGCCATGATGGCGCGCGGGGCGGGCATGTTGGCGCCCTTGAGCTGCTTGCGCAGGTTGGCCGGGAAGGCGGGCAGGTTGGCCGCGAAGCCGGGGCTGGCGGGGGTGCCGCCGGGGATCTTGAAGCCCTTCTTGTCCCACGGCTGCACACCGGCGTCGGGGTTGGCCTTGATCCACGCCTTGGCGGCGGGCACCAGCTCCTCGATCGAGCCGACCAGCTCGTCGACCAGGCCGATCTCCTTGGCCTTGGCCGGCTTGTTGCGCTGGCCCTGCAGCAGCACCTGCATGAGGGCGTTCTGCAGGCCGAGCATGCGCACGGTGCGGATGATGCCGCCACCGGCGGGCAGCAGGCCGAGGGTCACCTCGGGCAGGCCGATCTGCGAGCCCGGCACGTCCGCGGCGATGCGGTGGTGGGTCGCCAGCGCGATCTCCAGGCCGCCGCCCAGCGCGGCGCCGTTGATGGCGGCCACGACCGGCTTGCCGAGCTGCTCGAGCCGGCGCAGCGCCGACTTGATCTCGGTCAGCTCGGCCATCAGCGCCTGCGCGTCGTCCGGGCCGACCTTCATCATGTTCTTCAGGTCGCCACCGGCGAAGAAGGTCTTCTTCGCCGAGGTCAGCACGACACCGGTGATGTCGTCCTTCTCGGCCTCCAGCCGGTCGACGGTCGCCGTCATCGACTTCTTGTACAGCTCGTTCATCGTGTTGGCGCCCTGGTTCGGGTCGTCCATCGTCAGTACGACGATGCCGTCCGAATCCTTCTCCCAACCGATCATGTTGGTTTCGCTCACAGCTGTGTGTCTCCTTGTTGAATCAGTGACCGGTGGGGATCAGACCCGCTCGATGATGGTGGCCACGCCCATGCCGCCGCCGATGCACAGGGTGATCAGCGCGTAGCGGCCGTTGCGACGCTCCAGCTCGTCGACCATGGTGCCGGTGATCATGGCGCCGGTGGCGCCCAGCGGGTGGCCCATCGCGATGGCGCCACCGTTGACGTTCAGCTTCTCGTCCGGGATGTTCAGGTCCTTCTGGAACTTGAGCACCACGGAGGCGAACGCCTCGTTGATCTCGACCAGGTCGATGTCGTCCAGCGTCAGGCCCGCCTTGGCGAGCACCTTCTTGGCGGCCGGCGTGGGGCCGGTCAGCATGATGGTGGAGTCGGCGCCACTGGTGGCGGTCGCGACGACGCGGGCGCGCGGGGTCAGGCCGGAGGCCTTGCCCGCCTCTTCCGAGCCGACCAGCACCAGCGCGGCGCCGTCGACGATGCCCGAGCTGTTGCCGCCGTGGTGGACGTGGTTGATCTTCTCCACGAAGTGGTACTTCTGCAGCGCCACCGCGTCGAAGCCGCCCATCTCACCGATCATGGCGAAGGAGGGCTGCAGCTTGGCCAGGTCCTCGAGGGTGGTGCCGGGCCGCATGTGCTCGTCGCGGTCCAGCACGACCAGGCCGTTCTGATCCTTGACCGGAACGATCGACTTGGCGAAGTAGCCGCCGGTGGTGGCCTTGGCGGCCAGCTCCTGCGAGCGCACCGCGTAGGCGTCGACGTCCTCGCGGCTGAAGCCCTCGATGGTGGCGATCAGGTCGGCGGAGACACCCTGCGGCACGAAGTAGGTGTCGTAGTTGGTGGCCGGGTCCAGCGCCCAGGCGCCACCGTCGGAGCCCATCGGCACGCGGGACATGGACTCGACACCACCGGCGATGACGAGGTCGTCGAAGCCGGAGCGCACCTTCTGGGCGGCGAGGTTGACCGCTTCCAGACCCGAGGCGCAGAAGCGGTTCAGCTGGAAACCGCCCACGGTGTCGGGCAGGCCGGCGACGGTGACGGCGGTGCGCGCGATGTCGGCGCCCTGGTCACCCACCGGCGCGACCACACCGAGGATCACGTCCGAGATCCGGTCCTCGTCGAGGTTGGGGAAGCGGCTGCGCAGCTCCTGGATCAGACCAACAGTCAGATCGATCGGCTTGACCGAGTGCAGCGAACCGTTCTTCTTGCCGCGGCCGCGCGGAGTGCGGATGGCCTCGTAAATGTAGGCCTCTGTGGTCATATCGGAGTGTTTCCTTCCTTAAGGTGCGCCCGCGCCGCGGTGTGCGGCACCGACGCGGATCACCTCGCCGACCGGCCGTGCGACCGACCGTCCTGACGCTGTACAAATCTCGGCACGCCACGATAGACGCTCGCTCTGGCCGCCCGCGCGTCTGGGCATACCATAGAACCTCGTCGTATCGGAGCTCGCGGCCACCCGTTCATACTAGCGCCGGTGTGCGAACTCCGGTTAACTTAACGACGTCGAGGCGGTGGTTGTCAACCGTCCAGCCGTGTGGCACCGAGCTCAGCGCGGAGCAATTCCAGGGCGACCTCGTCGGGGTCACGCCGGTCCTCCGGGGCGACCGGCCGGGCCGCCTCGGCCAGCATCTCCTGCTCCTCCTCGGCGGTGAGCGGACCGGGCACCGCCGCGGGTGGATAGCCGCCGTCGGCGCCGTCGGTCTGCACCGGATCGGGCGGCGGATAGTCCCCCGGCCCTGGATCGTCGGGTAGGTCGGGGTAGTCGGGCGGGGGAATATCGTCGTCACCGCTTGGCGCGGAGCGCTTCGCCCGGCCCGCGGCCTCCGCCGCCGCGCCGCCGGCCTGGCTGGGTCGGGAGAACCGCGCGGCACCCTGACCACGCACCTGTCCCCCGCGGTTCGCGGGTGCACCGCCCGCCTTGCCCCGGTTCGCCGCGGGTGCGGGCTTCACCGCCGCACCGCTCTCCCAGCGAATCTCGTGATCGTGTCCGAGCACCGCCCGCACCGCCGCGCGGACCGCGTCGATGTTGCGCGGCTCGGACAACCGTCCGGCCAGCACCGGCGACGGATGAGCGAACACGATCGCCGACCCCTCGATGCGCGCCACCGAAGCGCCGGAGAGCATCGCCTGCATCGTCGCGCTGTACTCGCGCACCTTCGCGCGGATGTCGGCCCACGCCCCTTCGACGGCACGCAGCAGGTCGTCGTCCCGGGGTGTCGCGGCCGGTTCGGAGGGCCGATCGGCCGGCGGAACCTCTTGTGCCTCATGGATTTCCGGAGCCGGATCGGCAGCCCCGCGCGGCTGGGCGGGTATTGTCCGGCCCGCCTCGGGGCCGGCTGCCCGGCTGTCGCCGTCACCGGCCGCACGGGGGCCGGTGACATCCGGCGGCGGGTCGGCGGCCGGACCGTTGGCCGGCGGCGCATCGGCGGTCGCGGGTGCGCGGGCCGCCTCCGGGCGAACCGCGCGCGCATCGCCGGTGATGTCCGGCGACGGCTCGTCGACGGCTCGCCGCTGCTCGTCGGCCGGGCCTGCCGTGGTGCCAGGACCACCGCCGTCGACCGCGGCCTCCGGTTGCCCGGACTCCCCGGTTCCGGCACTCGCCGGTGGATTCGGCTCGGCATCGCCCGGCCGCCGCTCGTCGTCTTTGGCCTTGCTCTGCTTCAATGCCGCGAGCGCCTCGGCACCGCGCCGGCGCGGCGGCTCGTTGCCGGGGCGCGGGACCGCGGGGCCGGCCTCCCCGCTCGGATCGGGGGCCGTGGGCGGGGTGAACACACCGCCCGCCATGCCGCGCTCGAGACGTTCCAGTCGCTGCAAGGTCGCGGATTCGGCGTCGGAGACGGCGGGCAGCAACATCCGCGCGCACACGACCTCGAGCAGCAGGCGGGGCGCGGTGGCGCCGCGCATCTCGCCCAGCCCCTCGTGCAGCAGTTCGGCATAGCGGGTCAGGGTGGCCGGGCCGATCCGCTCGGCCTGCTCGCGCATCCGGTCGAGCACGTCCTCGGGGCCGGCGACCAGGCCGCGTTCCACCGCGTCGGGCACCGCGCGCAGCAGGATGAGATCACGGAAGCGCTCGAGCAGGTCGACGGCGAAGCGGCGCGGATCGTGCCCGGCCTCCATCACCCGATCCACCGTGCCGAACAGGGCGGCGCCGTCGTCGTCGGCCAGCGCCTGCACCGCGTCGTCGATCAGCGCGACGTCGGTGACGCCGAGCAACGCCACCGCGCGGTGATAGGTGACGCCCTTTGGTCCCGCGCCCGCCAGCAGCTGGTCGAGCACGCTGAGGCTGTCGCGCGGCGAACCGCCACCGGCACGGATGACCAGCGGATACACCGCCTCCTCGACGGTGACGTGCTCCTGCTCGCAGATGCGCCCGAGCAGTCCGCGCATGGTGGCGGGCGGCAGCAACCGGAACGGATAGTGATGCGTCCGCGAGCGGATCGTCGGCAGCACCTTGTCGGGCTCGGTGGTGGCGAAGATGAAGATCAGGTGCGCGGGCGGCTCCTCCACGATCTTCAGCAGTGCGTTGAAGCCCGCGGTGGTCACCATGTGCGCCTCGTCGACGATGAACACCCGGTAGCGGGATTCGGCGGGCGCGTAGAAGGCCCGGTCGCGCAGCTCGCGGGTGTCGTCGACGCCGCCGTGGCTCGCGGCGTCGAGTTCGATGACGTCCAGGTTGCCCGGCCCGCCCGGCGCCAGTGCCACACAGGACGCGCACACCCCGCACGGCGTCGAGGTGGGGCCCTGCTCGCAGTTCAGCGAGCGCGCGAGGATCCGCGCCGAGGACGTCTTGCCGCAGCCGCGCGGACCCGAGAACAGGTACGCGTGGTTGATGCGGCCGGTGTCGAGTGCGGTGCTGAGCGGTTCGGTGACGTGTTCCTGCCCCACCACCTCAGCGAAGGTTGCCGGTCGGTACTTCCGGTACAGAGCCACAGCCCGAGACTACTGCCGGGCACCGACGTGCCCCGGGGGGAGCCGGTGGTTCAGCCGACCGCCGCGGCCGGCGCGCTGAAGGTGTTGCACTGCGCGGTGCGATTGTGCTCGACGCCGAGCTCGAACCACGCGCCGCTGTTGTCGGGGCTGCCGTGGTCGGGTGAGTCGGTCGGCCCGTCACCGCGACCGCCGGCGTCGCGGACGGCCAGACCGATCTGGGCGGTGGTGAGCGCGCCGCCGTCCTGCGCCGAGCCGAGGTACATGCCGTCGAAGCACTGCGCCTGCAATTCGATCCGGCGGGAGAGTTCGAGCCCGCGTTCGCTACGCGTGCCCGCGTCGACCCGCTCGCTGTTGGCCTTGCGCAGGATCCCCGACATCGCCTGCACGTGGTGGCCGTACTCGTGCGCGAACACCGACAGGTAGATGACCCAGTTGTCCTTGAACAGGTCGGTCTGCAGCTGGCTGATCGGCATGTAGATGGTCTTGTTCGCCGGGCAGTAGAAGGCGGCGAAATTGGTCGTGCTGCCGGTGCACGGCGTGGAGATGCCCGCCGTGGTGGCGCTGACGTTGAGCGCGGGCGGGGTGAACGGCAGGTTCACCTGTGCCAGCACCGGCTGCCACGCGTCCTCGAGGCAGGCCGCGGCGCTTTCGAAGAACCGGCGCGCGGTGTCGACCTGGGTGCCCCACGGCGCGTAGTCGCAGTCGGCGGGCAGCAGGGTGGCGTCGGGGTCGGTGAGCAGCGGGTTGGTGGCCGTCTCGGAGACGCCCGGCGAGCCGTCGGGGGTGTAGGTGAAGCTCGGGTCGGGGCCGGTGGCGCGATGCTCGGGGCCGTCGAAGCGGATCGCGGCGCGCACCAGTCCGCCGACGATCACCACCGCCACCACCAGCAGTAGCGCCAACACGCGCCCGCCGCCGCGTTTGCGCGGAGGCATCGGCGCGCGCCCGGGCGGGCCGTAGGGCATGGGCGGCGGCATCGGCGGCCGATACGCCTGCGGCGGGCCGTAACCCGGTGCGGCGGAGTAGGCGTGCGGCCCCGCATAGCCGCGGGGGGCCGGATATCCTTGCGGCGCAGCGTATCCCGGGGGCGGTCCGTACCCGGGGCGCTGGCCGTGGCGGGGCGGCGGCGTGGGACGCGGCCCGTATCCCGGGCGGCCACCCTGGTTCGGGGGCGGTGGTACGGGGTGCCCGCCGGGTGGCACCGGTCCGTAGCCGTACGGTGGTTGGGTCACTCCCCCGTACCCCCTCGTCTCATGTCGCCGACAGCCGCTGACGAAGGATAGCAACCTGTCTAGAGTAGGCAGCCGTGCTTACTTTTCGGGGGGCCGCCGCGAGCGCGCTGCTTCTCGCCGCCGCGGCGAGCGTGGCCGCAGCTCCGGTCGCCCAGGCCCAGCCCGCGCCCGCGGGCGTGGTGATCACCGCCGATCTGGTCCTCGATCGCGAGGGCGTGCTGCGGGTGGAGGAGACGGTGTCGGTGCCCGAGGGCGCCGAGTTCCGGATGTCGCTGCCGTTGCGGTTGCAGGTCGAGCCCGACGTGGAACGCCGGTTCCGGGTCACCGATGTGGAGACCGGCGGCGTCGGCAGCGCGACCACCGCCGACGACCGGTTCACCCTGGTCGCGCCGCCGGGTGAATCCACCTTCCGCTACGCCGTGCACAACACCGTCGGCGACGCCCCGAGCAGCCAGGTGTTCCACTGGCTCGGCGTGGTGGACACCGACATCGCCGCGATCAGCGCCGCGCTGGTGGCCCCCAGTTACGAACTGGCGATCGTCGATTGCACGCTCGGCCCGCCCGGCAACACCCGCCCGTGCGCCGACGTCCGCACCGAGGCGATCGGGGTGCTGCATCTCGAACAGACCGATCTGCGCAAGGGTGACGCGATCGACCTCACCGTGCAACTGCCGCCGGGTACCGTCCCCGCCAACGCCGACGTGATCGACCACAGCGGCCCCGGCCCGTTCTCGCTCAGCGGTCCGGTGCTCGCCGCGTTCGGCGCACTGCTGGCACTGCTGGCGGGCCTGGCCGCGCTGGTGTGGCGGGCCCGGCGCGACAACGCCGCGGCGACAACCGGTTCCGAGGTGTTCGATCCGCTGGCGCGGGAGGACGGCCAGGTGCGGTTCACCGCGCCCGACGGCGTGCTGCCCGGCGAGGCCGGGTTGCTGCTCGACGAGCATGTCGACCCGGTCGACATCGCCGCCACCGTGGTGGATCTGGCGGTGCGGCGCTATCTGTGGGTGACGCAGATCGCCGAGAACGACTGGCGCATCACCCGCGTCAACGCCCCCGACGACCAGCTGCGCGACTTCGAGAAGGCGGTGTACACCGCGCTGCTGCCGGACGGGGTGGACGCGGTGACGATGGGCGAACTGCGCGGGCGCGTCCAGGCCGGGCCGGTGCGCGCGGCGATGATCGCCGACGCCGTCGCGCGCGGCGCCTTCGTGGATCGCTCCCGCCCCGGCCCGGCGGTCTGGCTCGGCGGCGCGCTCGTGGTGGCCGGCCTGGCCGCCACCGTGGGGCTCGCGGTGACCGCCGGCTACGCGCTGGTCGGCGTCGCGATCCTGCTCGCGGGCGTGGCGCTGGTGCTGCTGCCGAAGTACCTGCCGTCGCGGACCGCGGCGGGCAGCAGGATCGCCGGCCGCGTGCGCGCCCTCCAACGCGGGCTGGACGCGACCCGCCCCGAGCAGATCCCGCCCACCGACCAGGAGACGGTGTTCTCCCGCGCCCTGCCCTACACCGTGGTCGGCGGCCGGGCCGACAACTGGGTGCGCGCCTTCCGCCAGCTGAACCCCGCCGCCGACGCCCAGCCCGGCCTCTACTGGTTCGGCGGTTACGAACGCGATCGCGACCTGCACCGCTTCGCCGCGCACTTCCCGTACTTCATCACCGCCCTGGAGGGGCTCTTCAGCGAGACGAGTCACTGAGTACGCGGCGGGCCCGCCCGGCTCAGTCGACCGCGAGCCGCCGCATCGCCGCGAGCGGGTCGGCGTAGAGGGTGCTCAGCGAGGCGACCACGGCCGCGAATTCCTGTACCTTCCCGCCGAATCCGCTGATCCTGATGTCGGTCGGCGGCAGCGCCGAGGCACTGCGGAACGCCTTGGCGACGTGCGCGACGCCGGGCCGGTAGCCGGTGAACGCCTGCCCGCCCAGGATCACCCGGTCCGGGTTGAGCATGTCGCTGACCAGCGCGACGGCGTTGCCGAGGATCGTGGCCCGCTCGACCAGCAGTTCGTGCGCGGCCGCCGAACCCTCCGCGGCGGCACGGTGCAGGTCGGCGATGGTGGAGCCGCCGGTGCCGTTGTGGGCCGGGATGATGCCCCGTCCGACGGCGCGGGCCACCAGCGCCCGGTCGCCGACGGTGGCCTCGAGGCAGCCCGTCCGGCCGCACGCGCACACCACGTCCGAACCGGTGGGCAGATGCGCGATCGAGCCGGGGCCGTTGCTCGGGGTGTGCACGCGGCCGTCGAGAGTGACCGCCACACCGGCGGTTTCGCGGACGTAGAAGAACAGGCCCGCGCCGCGCTCGTGCGCCCGGTCCGGCTGCGGCGTGGGCAGCAGCAGTTCGGAGGCCGCCATCGCTTCGACGTGCGGGGCGACCGAGATCGGCAGTTCCAGCACCTCGGCCAGCACCGCGCCGAGCTGCGCGCCCTGCCAGCCAAGCGCCGGATGGTCGACGCTGCCGCTCACTGGGTCGACGCGCCCGCCGATGGCCACGCCCGCCCACAGCGCGCGACGGCGATGCCAGCGGCGCAGAAAGGCTTTGGCGCTGCGCGCGATGGTGGTGGTGGCGAAGTCCTGGCCGGTCTGCGGCGTGGCGATGGCCAGACCGCCGATGATGCGGCCACGCAGGTCGGCGGCCACGATCTTGGTGGCGGCCGCGCCGATGTGGATGCCGAGGGTGAGGTAGCTGTCGTGGTCGACCTCGAAGGGCACCCGCGGCCGGCCGACGGCGCCGGGGGTGGTGAGGTCGGGGCGCTCGCGCAGCAGCCCGGCCGCGAGCAGCGCCGAGACCTGGCGGTTCACCGTCGCGATGCTGAGTCCCGTTGTGCGCGCGGCGTTGTCGCGGGAGACCGGTCCGCCGGTCGCGGCGCGCAGCACGGCCGCCGCCGGGTTGTCGCTGATGCGCAGTTCGGGCGGGAGGACGGGGCGGGGAGTGCGGACGCGCGCCGGGGCGACCCGCGCGACGGAACGTTCCAGGGTGGGAATGGACATCACGAGTTCCTTGCTGAGGACCCGCCGGAGACGGGCCGTGCCTACACGTTCGGCGACGGTGGCGCGTGAGCGAGGATCGAGACCGGAGTGTGGATCGAGACCGGTGAGCGAAGATCGAGACTCAGCGCCGACGACGGGAACAACACAGTTCCCGCGTCAGCGGCAGCCGCAGGCCCAGCGCGGCGGTCACGTAGGTGACCCGCGTGGCACTCGGACGGCTGGAAGACATAAAGGAAAGGTAACACCGGCGACGGCGGCGTACCAAGCTTTCCGCCACCCGGGGTGCGCCAGGCCACAGATCGCCGTCAACAGCCCTGAACACACGAACCGGCCCCGCCCGACGCGAAACGCGTTGAGCGGGGCCGGTTTACCGATGGCTACTTGGCCGGCGCGGGGGCGTTGAACGGCTGGTTGATGGTGGTGAAGTACTGGATCGCCGCGGCGATCGCCACCGGGGCGGTCACCAGCAACTGGCCCGCGACGGTACCGAGCGCGCCGACGGCGATGATGCCGCCGAGGCAGCCGATGGCCGCGGCCGGGATGAACGGACCGAACAGGCCGACGATGGTCGCCGAGGCCACGGTCGCACCCGCGATGCCGCCGAGCACGCAACCCACCGCCGCGCCGCCCAGGCCACCGACCAGGGTGCCGATCGTGGCGCCCATGCTGATCGTGTTGGTGAGCCGGGTCCAGGCCGCGACCTCGCGGTCGTACTCGCTCTTCCACGGCGCCTTGTCCTCGAACGGCAGGGCGACCGGCTTGTAGACGGCGTGCTCGCGGTCGAACTGCGGGGTCAGGGTGGCGGTGCGACCGCTGATGTCGGCGGCGATCGGGAATTCGAAATCATCGATCCGGAACCGCAGCGGGGTGCCCGCGAGCACGGTGCCGTCGGACGCCTTGATCTTGAAGACCTCGTCCTCGACGACCAGCGACCCCGCGTCGGTGGTGATGATCGACTGGGTGTCGGTCGACTGCGCCGTGAAGTTCACCGCCTCCGGCGCGGGGGCCTCGGGCGCGGCGCCCGCGGTGCCCGCGGCCACCCCGGTCGCGATGGACACCAACGCCGCGATCACGGCGAGCTTGCTTTTACTCATCAGTGCTGCAATCCCTCATCCGGTGGAGCTGTTCGAGCCGCAAGCATCGAGCAATTGCCCCACCACCGACGAGGGAAAAACGCAGCGAGATTTCAACGCACCGCCGGGCTTCAGCCCGCGGTGGCCTTCGCCTGCGCCTTCATCTGCTTCTTGAACGCGCGCACCTCGAGCAACGACTGGCCGTCGGTGATGTCGGCGGCGGACCGCCGCGAATTCGGCTCGGCATAATCGCCCGCGGCCTTTTCCCAGCCCTTCGGCCGCACGCCGAGTTGCTTGCCGAGCAGCGCGAGGAAGATGCGCGCCTTCTGTTTTCCGTAGCCGGGCAGGTCCTCGAGCCTGCGCAGTACGGTGGCGCCGTCCGGGTCGCCCTCGCTCCAGATCCGGGTGGTGTCGCCGTCATAGTGTTCGAGCACGTAACGCGCCAGATCCTGGGTGCGCCGAGCCATCGACCGGCCGTACCGGTGAATGGCGGGCGGCGTGGCGCACAACTCCTCGAATTCCTGCGGATCGGCCTCGGCGATGCGGCGGATGTCGAAGCCGTCCATTCGCTCGGCGATCTTGCGCGGCCCGCGGAAGGCGTGTTCGAGCGGATATTGCTGATCCAGCAGCATCCCGGTGAGGAGCGCGAACGGATCCTCCGACAGCAATTTGTCCGCCTCGGGTTCCTGGGCGAGACACAACGTCACGGTCACATGCGGTCCTTTCCCGGTAGCCGGTGGTTTCCTGCCTCGATCATCCCACCGTGTCAGGAGGGCGCGGTAGGTTCGCCACCATGGCTGTGAACTGGACCCTGACTGTGGACAGTCGCGATGCGCCGGTGCTCGCCGATTTCTGGGCGGCGGCCCTCGGCTACCAGGTGGAGGACCCGAGCCCGCTCATCGAGCAGTTGCTCGCGGCCGGGCATCTCCCGCCGGACCAGGTGGCCGAGCACCGCGGCGGCAAGATCTTCCGCGGGTACGCCGCGATCCGGCACCCCGACGACCCGTTCGACCCGGTCAGCGGTATCGGGCGGGGCCGCCGCCTGCTCTTCCAGGACGTGCCCGAGCACAAGTCGGTCAAGAACCGCATGCACCCGGACCTCGACGCCGGACCGGAGGGCCGGGACGCGATGGTCGAGCGCCTGGAAGGGCTCGGCGCCGAACGCGTGCGCGAGGTCGACATGGGCCCCGCCGGCCACTGGTGGGTCATGCAAGACCCGGAGGGCAACGAGTTCTGCGTCGCCTGAGCGGGTCAGCGCCCGGAGGCGGTAGCGCAGCGTCACCACGCAGGGCGCCCCGCTCAGGCACAAACAAACACAGCCTGAGCGGGTCAGCGCCCGGAGGCGGCAGCGCAGCGTCACCACGCAGGGCGCCCCCTACCCGACCAGTGCGCTCCGCAGTGCGTCCAGTGTCGCGGTGTCGAGTCCGAGTCCGGCGGTGAGGAATTCGTCCATCGAGCCGTAGGACCGGCGCACCTGGTCGAAGGCCGCGTCGAGGAACTCCCGCTGCACCCCGAGGATCGGCTCCCACAGTTCGGGGTCCTCGACGAGGCCCTGGGCCACGAGGTTGTCCAGCAGTGCCTTGTTGCCCGCGGCCAGGTTGGCGTTGGAGGCCAGGAAGTCCTGGTAGATCTGGCCGTCGGGCACGCCGAGCACGGAGAACAGGATCGCGGTCATCCAGCCGGTGCGGTCCTTGCCGGCGGTGCAGTGGTAGAGCACGGCCCCCGGGGCGCCCGCGATGTCGCGCAGCGCCGCGGCGAATTGCCCGCGGGCGGACGCGTCGGTGACCAGCCAGCGGTAGTAGTCGCTCATGTACTGCACGCCCTTGCCGTCGCCGAGTGCCTCGCGCTGGGCCTGCGGTCCGCCCGCGATCAGCCGCGACATCAGCACGTAGAGGTCGTTGTTCGCGTCGTAGACCGGGTACTCGGTGCGGCGGATGGCGACCGGCAGCTTGTCGGGCGCCTGCGCCACCTCGGTCGGGCTGCGGAAATCGATCACCTGCTGCACGCCGAGGTCGACCAGCCGCTGCTGCTCGGCGCCGTCGAGCTTGGCCAGTGCGTCGGCGCGGTAGACGACGCCGAAGCGCACCTTGCCGCCCCCGCGCACCGGATAGCCGCCGATGTCGCGGGCGTTGGGCGCGTGCGCCAGGTCGAGCGGGCGCTGGTCGCGGCCCGGCGCCTCCAGCATCGGCGCGAGCGGGCCGGCCTGGGCGGGTGCGGTGAGGGTGGGCAGAACTCCGACGAGGGCGACCGCGGACACCGCGACCACACCCCGCGCCACATGCGGGAATTTCACGGGAGCTTCCTTTCGATCGTGAGCCGATTCGGCTCGCGTGCTCCGGGACGGTAGAGACATCGGGCCGGGCCGCGCTGCCCGTCCTTCCCGGTCACCGGGAGGTGACCGGGCTCACAGGTCGGCGTCGCGACATACCGGTGTGCCGCGTAGGCTCTGGCCATGTCTTCGACGACGGCGACACCCATGGACGGACACGTGCGCATGGACAGTTACGGATTGCGCCCGGATCGCTTCGACAGCGCGGGCCAGGATCAGTTGGTCGACGTTCGCGATCTGCAGGCGGCCCTGCCCGGCATCCAGCGGCTACGCACCTGGGCCCACCAGGCGCTGGCCGTGCGACCCGGCGAACGCGCCGTGGACATCGGCTCGGGCACGGGCTCGGAGGTCTTCGCCTTCGCCCGGGCGGTCGGGCCCACCGGTGAGGCCGTCGGCGTCGAGCCAGATCCGAATCTGCTCGCCGCGGCCGAGCGCCGGGCCGGCGAGCAGGGCGTGTCCGCGAAGTTCCACTCCGGCGACGCCTACGGAATCCCGTTCGGCGCCGACTATTTCGACGCGGTGCTGTCCGAGCGCGTCTTCCAGCATCTCACCGCCCCGGCGCGTGCCGCGAGCGAGATCGCGCGGGTGCTGCGCCCGGGCGGTCGCACCGTGGTGATGGACGTCGACTGGGACACCGCGATCATCCACCCGGGTGACCGCCGGGTGGTTCGTCAGGTGGTCGAGACGCTGATCTCGGCGACCACCAATCCGCTGTCCGGCCGCAGGTTGCCCGGCCTGCTCACCCAGGCGGGGCTGGTCATCGACGAGATCGGCTCGCACGCGCTGATCCAGGACCGCGCGGTGGGCCCCGGCTCGCTGGTCGACCGCATCTCGGCGATGGCGGTTGCGCGCGGGGCGATCAGCGAGAAGGAACGCGACGAGCTGCTGGCCGGTCTCGAGCGCGGCGCGCGCACCGGCGACATCCACCTGTCGGTGACGATGTTCGCGGTGCTCGCCCACAAGCCGAGCTGAGCGGGGCGCGGCGATGCGGGTCGACGTGCGCACCGAGATCGTCATCGATCGGCCGCCGTCGACCGTGGCCGCCTTCGCCGCCGATCCCACGAACGTGCCCCGCTGGTATGCCAACATCCACGAGGTGCGCTGGGTGAGCGAACCGCCGCTGCGCACCGGCTCGCAGCTGGAGTTCGCCGCGCAGTTCCTGGGCAGACGACTGGTCTACACCTACGAGGTGACCGAATACGTGCCCGGCAGCCTGCTGGTGATGCGGACCGCGCGCGGCCCGTTCCCGATGGAGACCAGCTACACCTGGGAGCCGACCGCGGCGGGCACCCGCATGACGCTGCGCAACCGGGGCGAGCCCGCGGGGTTCAGCCGCGTGCTCGCCCCGGTGCTGGAGTCGGCGGTGCGCCGGGCCAACCGCGCCGACCTCGCGCGATTGAAAGCCGAGCTGGAAGCCGAGTAGTCGGCCTACTTCTCCAGGAGTTTCTCGGTGGCGGCCAGCAGCACGCAGGTGGCCAGGCCGTCCATCGCCTTCTCCAGCTCGGGCAGCTTCGGGAAGCTCGGCGCGATGCGAATGTTCTTGTCTTCGGGGTCCTTCCGGTACGGGAAGGCCGAGCCTGCGGCGGTGAGCGCGATACCCGCGTCCTTGGCCAGCGCGATCACCCGGCTCGCGGTGCCCTCGAGCACGTCGAGGCTGATGAAGTAGCCGCCCTTGGGCTCGGTCCACGAGGCCACCTTGGATGCGCCGAGGCGGTCCTCGAGGATGCGGCGCACCAGCGCGAACTTCGGCTCCAGGATCGCCCGGTGCTTCTGCATGTGCGCGCGCACCCCGTCGGCGTCGCCGAAGAACCGCAGGTGGCGCAGCTGGTTGATCTTGTCGGGGCCGATGCTCTTCTTCGCCGCGTGACCGAGGTACCACTCGAGGTTGGCGGTGGAGCCGCCGAGGAAGCTGACCCCGGCACCGGCGAAGGTGATCTTGGAGGTGGAGGCGAACACGATCGGCCGGTTCGGATGCCCCGCCTCGGCCGCCATGCCGAGCACGTCGTAGACCGGGGCTGCGGTGTCGGTGAGCGGGTGCACCGCGTAGGCGTTGTCCCAGAACAGGCGGAAGTCCGGCGCCGCGGCGGGCATCGAAACCAGTTCGCGCACAACTTCTTCGGAGAAGACGACACCGGTGGGGTTGGAGTAGTTCGGCACCGCCCACAGGCCCTTGATCGCCGGGTCGGCGGCGAGCAGTTCGGCGATCTTGTGGGTGTCGGGGCCGTCGTGCAGCATCGGCACCGGGATCATCTCGATGCCGAGCGCCTCGGTGATCGCGAAGTGCCGGTCGTAGCCGGGCGCCGGACACAGGAACTTCAGCACCGGCTCGTCGGCCCAACGGCGTTCGGAATCGTTCGTGCCGTAGAGCATCGCGTAGGTGATGACGTCGTGCATCAGCTCGAGGCTGGCGTTGTTGCCCGCCAGGAGGTTGTCGACGGGGATGTTCAGGAGTTCACCGAAGATCGCGCGCAGTTCGGGCAGGCCGTGCAGACCGCCGTAGTTGCGGCAGTCGGTGCCGGTGCCGTCGCGGTAGTCGCCGTCGCCGGGCAGTGAGAGCAGGGCGGCCGAGAGGTCGAGCTGCTCCGGCGAGGGCTTGCCCCTGGTCAGGTCCAGGGTGAGCTTCTCGGTCTTGAGCTTCGCGTAGTTCGCGGACTGGGTCTCGTGTTCGGACACGAGCTCGTCATGGCTCATCAAACCGATCTGCGTTTGCCGGGGCATCCTGGACAGCCTTTCCAAGCAGCGGGGGTGACAGGGGCGACATCCGTCCGGACCGATCGGGCCCACGCGGAAGCGGTGTTCACGTTACCCGGACCCGGTGCCGAAGTGGGGGGTGTTCTTCGCGGGGATTCGGCCGTGACGCCCGCCCACAGCCCCGGATTCTGCACGGGAGCCGGAGCCGGTCGACGGGGCGCCCCGAGGGGCCGAGCGGCCTCGAATTAAGGGGACCCCGCGCACCCGGCAGAGCCCGTTGACCCTTGCTGCCTTCCGGCCCTGGGGGAGTTCACAGGATGCGCGCCGCGCGGGATCCGTCGGCCAGTGTAGCGGGTCGCGGCGCCGCCCGCCGCCACCCCCTCCCCCACCCCGTCGGCCGGGGGCGGTTTGGTGTCCACCCCGCCCGACCCGCTATGCTGCTCCACGGAGGATTCGCCTAGTGGCCTATGGCGCTCGCCTGGAACGCGGGTTGGGTTAACGCCCTCAGGGGTTCAAATCCCCTATCCTCCGCCACGAAGAGGCCCGGTTCGGTGCGGTATGCGCTGGACCGGGCCTTTTCCGTCTCGGCGATCAGATGCCCGGCCGGTGCTCACGCCGGCGGCGGTCGGCGGTCCACAGCGGCTGGAGCATGTGCCAGTCGGCCGGGTGGGCGGCGATCCCGGCGGCGAAGTGGTCGGCCAGCGCCTGCGTGGTCGGCTGCACGCCGCCGCCGGTGTCCAGGGGTGCGCCGACCGAGAATCCCCAGCCGTCGGGGGTGAACCAGCAGTGCACCGGCAACAGCGGAGCGCCGGTATCGATTGCCAGCCGGGCCGGGCCTGCGGGCATCCGGGCGGGTTCGCCGAAGAAGGAGACCGGCACGCCGGTGGCGGTCAGGTCGCGTTCACCGAGCAGGCCGACGACCCTGCCCTGCCGCAGCCGTGCGGCGAGCTGCTCGAACGGTGCGGTCGCGCCGCCGGTGAGCGGAATGATCTCGAACCCCAGCCGCTCGCGGAACCGGACGAAGCGCCGGAACAGCGATTCCGGCGCCAGCCGCTCGGCCACCACGGTGGGCGTGCCCACCCGTTGCACCAGCCACACCCCGGCCAGGTCCCAGTTGCCGCTGTGCGGCAGGGCCAGGATCACTCCGCGCCCGCCCGCCACCGCGTCGTGGATGTGGTCCAGACCGGTGGCGGAGTTCTCGATCCGCTCGGCCAGGCGAACCGGGTCCATCGACGGCAGCCGGAACGCCTCGCACCAGTACCGCGCGTAGGAGCGCAGGCTCGCCCGCACGAGGTCGTCGGGTACCCGGTCCGGCGTGACGGCCAGCACCCGCGCGAGGTTGCGCCGCAACTGCGCCGGGCCGCCGTCGCGCGCCGCCCGGTCGGCCGCCGCCAGGAACAGCCACATCGCCCACCGTTCGGGCAGTGCGCGCACCAGTCGCCAGCCCGCGGCATAGGCGAGATCCCACCCGCGGGCGGCGGCGGTGTGCGCGGGTCCGTTTTCGGGCTGGTGTTGTCGCGTCATGCCGACGCTCCTGACCGGGGTCGCGGGCAGCCCATCGGCGGGCCACTGGCAGCCTACTCCCGACAGGTGTTGCCGCGCCGTGGGTCCGGCCGGGCGAATCGACCGCGAACACGCATGCCGGGGAGACGCGGGCCACAGGTCGGTGCGATGATGCCCGGGTGACTCAGTGGCTTCCTGTTCTCAGTTCGCTGATCGTGGCCGGTGCGGCGCTGATCGGCTTCGCGGTGAACAACCGGACCAATCGGCGGGCGATCGAGGCGGCGGACGAGCGGCACCGGGAGACGCTCGAGGAGGCACGGCGCGGAATGGAGTTGGCGCACACCGCCGGTGAACGGCGCGAGCACGACAAGTGGCGGCACGAGGCGGTGGTGGCCGCGGTGTCGTCGGTGCTGGAGACCTCGAATTCGGTTCGGCAGCAACTGTGGTCGTGCCACCGCTGGGAAGTCGACGACAACTTCGAGCTGGAGCGGGTCGGCGCCGACATCCACGAGGCGCTGTGGGGTTGCAACGGCACCATCAACCGGTTGCGGCTGCTGGCCTCGCCGAAGATCCCGAACCAGTGCGAGGATCTGCTGAGCACCCTCGGCGCGGCCCGCAACATCACCCTGCAATATCTCAAACTGCAACTGGACGACGAGGCCACCAGCGAGGAGTTCACCGAGATCAACTCGTTGTGGGAGAAGGCGATTCGCAAGGCGATCGAGCAGGAGCGCGCCGTCGTCAACGCCACCCGCGCCGAGCTGGGCATCGAACGACTCGAGGACGTCGCCAAGCCGGCGCGTCAGCCGGTGCTCGACACCGCCTGAGCGGTCAGCGGCCGGAGGCGGCAGCGAAGCGTCACCACGCAGGCCGCCCGCTCAGGCGACATCGGACCCCGCCTGAGCGGTCAGCGGCCGAAGGCGGAAGCGGAGCGTCACCACGCAGGCCGCCGCTCACCGCAGCGCGGCGACCACCTCGGTGACCGCGGCACGGAGGTGTGCGGCGTATCCGTCGGGGTCGCCGACGGCGGCGGGGTCGGCATGGATCGACACCGTGACGGTCTCGCCGAGCCCGTGCACGCCGTGGGTCAGGTGCATCACCGAGCCGATGGCGGGGAAGCCCGCGGTGAACCGGACCGGACCGCCGAAATGCAGGTCGGCGGGGCCGCGGTCGACGCTGGAGACGACGGTGTGGCCGGCGATGCTGTCCGGCACCAGGTCCAGCGGCCAGCGCCGCACGTCGCGGTGGAGGAAGACGGCGGGCGTGACGGCCGTGACCAGGTCCTGCGCCGAGGTCAGCGGATGGCCGGCCCGTTCGCGGCCCGCCCGCAGTGCGGCGGCGATCCGGTCGGCACGGGCGGACAGCTCCGGTTCGTCGACGGCCAGGTCGATCGAGAGGTTGCGGTAGTTGTTGCGCGGCAGCCGTTTTCCGTTCCGCGCCGACCCCATCGGCACCTGCGCCCCCAGCCGCTCGACCGGGTGGCCCTGCGCCGCCAGGTATTCCGACAGCGCCACCGAGACCGCCGTCAGCACCACGACGGTCACCGTCCGTCCCGGCACCCGCAACTCCGCCGCCGCGAAAACCAGCATGCGCACCGCGTGGGCGGTGGGTACGGCCGCGGGATTGAGCGGGTTCGGCGCGAAGCCGGGCGTGGGCGGCGGGACGGCACCCGCGGCGGTGGACTCCGCGAGTGCCCGCTGCGCCCGAAAGGCGCGGTAGCCACGAAACACGGTGCGGACGATGTGCACGGGCAGCAGGAGGGCGCCGAGAACGGCAGGCACGACGTCGCCGGCCCACGGTGCCGGAGCAGCGGGCGACGACGCCGCTCCCCCGGAAGCGCCAGGGCGGTCGGCCTGCGCCGCACCGGGATGACCCTCGCGCCACCGCGCTCCCGCCGCCGCGTCCTCCCCGGCCCCGAACAATTCCCGTGCGATGGCGGCCGCGCGCCGCCCGTCGGCCAGCGCGTGCGAGATCTGGAGCACCACGACGGTCGCCGTCTCGCCGTCCGGGGCCGGTCCCGGCGCCCCGCCGACCCCGCGGAACAGGTGCACCCGCCACGGTCGCTCGGCGGCGTCGACGCCGGTGCCGAGCAGTTCCCCCACGGCCGACTCCAGCCCCGGCCAGTCGGCGACCCCGCGATGCTCGACGATCTGCGAGTCGAGCACGGCGCAGGGCACCCACGCGGGATAGTTCAGATCGCCCGGCACCTCGCGCAGCCGGACGGCCAGATCGGGAATCCGCCGGGCGCGGGTGAGCAGCGCGGCCCGCAGCTCGGCGGTGGGACGGCCCCGGTCGGCGAAGCTGTAGAGCAGGAACAGATCGTTGCGGCTGCGGCGCGACAACCAGAACATGATCGCGTCCTGCGGTGCCACTCGATTCACGGCCGCCTGGTTCACGCCCGCGACCCTATCGGTCCCCGGACACGCGACGACCCCGAGTCCGTGTCGACGACTCGGGGCCGGTTGCTGCTGTCGGGGGCGAGCCGGCGCTCAGCCGCGCCGGAACTCGCCTGCGGAAACCCCGCTCACGAATGCGTCCCATTCGCCCGGTGTGAATGCCAGCACCGGACCGTTTCCGTTGTCCTTGGTGTCGCGGACCGCTACGTTGCCGTCGTCGAGAAATGCCACTTCCACGCAGTTCCCGTCGGGGCCGCTGAATGAACTCTTACGCCACACAGCGCCCGTCACATCAACCTCCACGGCACTAGCTCCTTTGCTGCGTCGAGAACGAGATATTGCTTCCCGGATCGTGCTGACTGGCACCGGAATCCGGCAACGAACGCCGAATCTCGTGGTGCGCCTGGTGGTAGCGCGCATCTCTCCCGTGCGTTGTCAACGCCATCGGGTTCGAGGTGAGAACACCTGGCGGGGTGGCCCCCGCGCGGTAGACACTAGCAGCTCGAACGGAAGGTTGCCCGGCTCTTGCCAATTCACCGCGCGAGTTTGCCAAGCTTGCGAATCCGCCGGTTTGCGGAATCATTGCGGCGGGTAAAGAAGCGGGCGCGGAATCGGCGGAGCGCCCGCCGGGCGCGGTGTCGTGATTGTTCCGTGATCGATGCGCACGGCCGTCGGCCCCGCCACCGCCTCGCGCGTCCGGGGCGCGCGACGTGGATCATGGACGTCATGGTCGAACGTCCACGCGACGAGGCAGGTCGCGCGCGGAATCCCCGCCCCCGCGACCGCCTCGGACGCCCGCTCCCGCTCGGCAGCACAGGTGTGCCGCGAATTCCGGACGATCTGGAACTCCCACCCGAGCAATCGCTGTCCTACGCGCAGCAACTTCTCGATGACGGATTGGCGTTCAACGCGCACGAAGTCCTGGAGGCCGCGTGGAAGAACGGGCCGTTCGCCGAGAAGATGCTGTGGCAGGGTCTCGCGCAGTACGCGGTGGGTATCACGCATATCCAGCGCGGCAATGCCAAGGGCGCGCGCACGCTGCTCACCCGCGCGATCGGGCGGCTGGAGGCGTATCTGCGGGGAGATAGCTCGCAGCCACCGCGCGCGGACTACCCCTACGGTGTGGACGGCCGCGGGCTGATCGAGCACGGCCGCGCGCTGCTGGCCGCACTGGACGCGGGCACCGAGATCACCGCCGCCGACCTGGCGCCCCGGCTGTGTACCTACCATGGCTGATGTGCAGGCACCCACGATCGGCGGCGCGGGCCGCTACGCGCCGAGCCCGTCCGGCGACCTGCACCTGGGCAATCTGCGCACCGCGCTGCTGGCCTGGCTGTTCGCCCGCGCCAGCGGCAGGCGCTTCCTGTTGCGGGTGGAGGATCTGGACCGGGTGCGGCCCGGCGCCCAGCAACGTCAGCTCGCCGACCTGCGGGCCATCGGCCTGGACTGGGACGGCCCGGTGGTCTGCCAGTCCCAGCGGCGCACCCGGTACGAGGCGGCGATCACGCGTTTGCGCGAGGCCGGACTGGCCTACGAGTGCTACTGCACCCGCCGCGAGATCCAGCAGGCCGCGACCGCGCCGCACGGCCCGCTGGGCGCCTACCCCGGCACCTGCCGCGACCTGAGCGACGCCGAACGCGCCGAACGCCGCGCCCAGGGGCGGCCCGCGGCGCTGCGATTGCGGGCCGAGCGCACCGATTTCGAGATCGTCGACCAGCTGCACGGCCGCTACCGCGGCCCCGTGGACGACGTGGTGTTGCGCCGCGGCGACGGCCTTCCGGCCTACAACCTGGCGGTGGTCGTGGACGACGCCGCGCAGGGCGTCGACCAGGTGGTGCGCGGCGACGACCTGTTGCCCTCCACGCCGCGCCAGGCCTACCTGGCCACCCTGCTCGGGCTTCCGGTCCCCGCCTACGCCCATGTTCCGTTGGTGCTCAACAAGGATGGGCAACGGCTGGCCAAGCGCGACGGCGCGGTCACCCTGGCCGATCAGCAACGCGCGGGGAAATCGCCGGAGCAGGTGCTGGCCCTGCTGACCGATTCGCTCGGGCTGCCGCCGCGCCCGCCGCGGGAGCTGCTCGCCGATTTCGATCCGGCCCGTTTACCCCGTGAGCCCTGGATACTCACCGACAACGGGTTGTTGCAACCGAGCGAATGTCCGTAACGTACGAGTTCGACCGATCACTGATCATCCGATCGACGACGAGGACGAGGACGAAGCTATGACGAGCGGTGGGTACGACCCCAACCAGAACCCGCAGGGCGGGCAGCCGTACGGCCAGCCGTACCCACAGGGCGGGCAACCGTACGGGCAACAGCCCTTCGGCAAGGACCCCTACGGACAGCAACCGCCTCAGTACGGCCAGCAGCCCCAGTACGGCGAGCAGCCGCCCTACGGCCAGCAGCCCCAGTACGGCGAACAGCAGCCGTACCCGCAGAACCCGTACGGGCAGCAGGCCTACGGCGGATACGGCGACCCCGGCCTCGGCGGTGCCCAGCCCGGTGACCTCGGCAGCCGCATCGGCGCCCGCGTCATCGACCACATCATCGTCTCGATCCCGGCGCTGATCTTCTCGTTCGTGTTCGCCAACAGCTCGACCGGGATCGGCACCCAGCTCGTCGTCTCGGCGCTGCTGGCGTTCGTGCCGATCGGCTACTTCGTGCTGATGGAGACCACGCAGGGCTTCACGCTGGGCAAGAAGCTGCTGGGCCTGCGGGTGCTCGCCCCGGGCGGCGCGCCCAAGATCGACCCGGCGACCTCGTTCAAGCGCAACCTGTACGTGATCACCAACCTCATCCCGTGTGTGGGCTGGCTGGTCTCGATCGGTCTGGCGATCTACATCATGATCACCATCGAGCAGGACCCGAACAAGCAGGGCTGGCACGACAAGTTCGCCGGCGGCACGCAGGTCGTCAAGGGCTGAATCCCAGGATGACGACAGGGGCGCTCCCGCTCGGGAGCGCCCCTTTCCGCGTCTGCGGCGGACCTACATTCCGGCCGAGAAACCGATCGCGATGTTGAGCACCCAGTACACGATGCCGAGGACCGCACCCGCCGCGCCGACCCAGATTCCCGCCTGCGCCATGCCCTTGCCGTTGTAGTCACCGGAGGTCTTCATCTGGTTCATGGCGACGACGCCCAGCACCAGGCCGACGATGCTCGGCACGATGAAGCAGCACGAGGCGACCCCGGCGATGGAGACGATCATCGAGGCCAGCGCCATGCCGTTGAGCCCGCCCGACGGTGGCGCGCCGTACGGCTGGTAGCCGCCCGCCTGCGGGTAACCGTATCCCGGTTGCTGCGGGTACGACGGCCCCGACGACTGCGGGTACTGCGGCTGCGGCGGCTGGTACTGCGGCGGCTGGTATTGCGGCGGCTGCTGGGGGTACTGGGGAGCCGAGGGGTACCCCGACGGTCCGGAGGTCGGGTACTGCGGGACGGAGCTGGAGGCGCCGGAGTCCGGCGATACGCCCTCGCCGCCGTACTGCTTCCACCACTCGTCGGAATCGCCGGGATTCGTCATGGACAACAGCGTATTCCACACCTGCGAGGATGGGGCCCGTGAGTCATTCCAACAGAACCGAAGAGTACGAGGGGTCTGGGCGCCCCGCGTCCGACCAAGTGGCGTTCGCCCAGGTGGCGCGGGGGTACTACCCGCTGATCGTCGCGCTGTTCACCGCGACGCTGATCATCTCCAACATCTGCGCGACCAAGGGCGTCGAGTTCTTCGGTGACCGCTCGGTCACCCTCGGCCCGTTGCAGATCCTGCCGATCGTGACCGACGGCGCGTTCTTCCTCTTCCCGCTGGCATACGTCCTCGGCGACGTGCTCAGCGAGGTGTACGGATTCCGTGCCACCCGCCGGGCGATCTACTACGGCTTCGGCGCGCTGCTGCTGACGGTGCTCTGTTTCGCCGTCGCCCTCGAGCTGCCCGCGGCCGGTTTCTACGAGAACCAGGAGGCGCTGCGCAGCGTCATCGGCCCGGTGCCCCGGCTCGTGATCGCCGGGCTGGCAGGCTATTTCGTCGGCCAGATGCTCAATTCCGCGACCCTGGTACTGATCAAGGAACGGACCAAGGAAAAGCACCTGTGGGCCCGGCTGATCGGTTCCACCGTCGTCGGGGAATTCGCCGACACCCTCATCTTCTGCTCGATCGCCGCCGGTGCCATCGGCATCGAGACCTGGGAGCAGTTCGTCAACTACGTCGTGGTCGGCTTCCTGTGGAAGACGCTGTGCGAGGTGCTGGTCATGCCGGTCACCTATCGCGTCATCGGCCTGCTGAAGAAGCACGAACCGACCTACGCCCCGATCGCGGGCGATCCACTGCGCAGCTGAGCCGCGCGGCGGGGCGGGTCAGCGGCGCCCGCCCTGCCACCGGCCCAGCGTCTCGGCCTTGAACTCGTCGAAGTACCCACCGTCGATGCTCGCCCTGATCCGGTCGACCAGCCGGACGGTGAATCGCTCGTTGTGGATCGTGCACAGGGTGGCGGCCAGCATCTCCTTGGCCTTGAACAGGTGATGCAGGTAGGCGCGGGTGTAGTTGGCGCAGGTGTAGCAGTCGCAGTCCTCGTCGATCGGGGTGAAGTCGCGGCGGTAGCGGCTGGTGTTGATGTTGAACCGCCCGTCACCCCGGTAGATCGCGGCGTTGCGCGCCACCCGGGAGGGATTCACGCAGTCGAAGGTGTCCGCGCCGTTCTCCACCGCGACGAACAGATCCTCCGGTTCACTGATGCCCAGCATGTGCCGCGGCTTCTCCTCGGGCAGCTCGTCGCTGCACCAGCCGACGATCGTGCCGAGGTTGTGTTTCTCCAGCGCGCCGCCGATGCCGTAGCCGTCGAAGGCGGTGCCCGCCGCGCCGCGGATCGCCTCCAGGTCACGGCAGGCCTTGCGGCGCAGATCCTCGTACTGCGCGCCCTGGATCACCGCGAACAGCGCCTGGTAGGGCCGGTGCGTGCGCGCCGCGGTGAGCCGTTCGTGCTCGTCGATGCAGCGCTGTGCCCACTCGTGCGTGCGCTGCAACGACTTCTCCTGGTAGCCGCGGGTGTTGAGCAGGGTGGTCAGCTCGTCGAAGGCGAACATGATGTCGGCGCCGAGCCGGTGCTGGATGCCCATCGACACCTCCGGTGTGAACCGGTGCGTGGAGCCGTCCAGGTGCGAGCGGAAGGTCACGCCGTCGTCGTCGACGGTGGCCAGGCGTTCCTTGCCCGCGGCGATCACGTCGTCGTTCGCGACGCCGACCGACTCCATCGCCAGCACCTTCTTGAACCCGACGCCCAGCGACATCACCTGGAAGCCGCCGCTGTCGGTGAAGGTGGGCCCCGGCCAGTTCATGAACGCGCCGAGCCCGCCCGCCTCGTCGACGATGTCGGCGCCGGGCTGCAGGTAGAGGTGGTAGGCGTTGGCGAGCAGCGCCTGCGCGCCGAGTTCGCGCATGGTCTCGGGCAGCACCGCCTTCACCGTCGCTTTGGTGCCCACCGGCACGAACGCCGGGGTGGCGATCTCCCCGTGCGGGGTGCGGATCACCCCGGTACGGCCGTGCCGGCCGCCGTCGAGCCGGGTACCGACGGTGAAGGAGAACCCTGAGGACGTTTCGGCAGCAACCACGGTCCTCATCCTCTCGCAGCCGTCTCGGACGCCCCGAGCCGGATCACCGCCGGCCTGCGCTCACGCCTCCGCGGCGGCCGCGGCGAACTGGGCGTTGTAGAGCCGGTAGTAGGCGCCGCGCTCCTCGAGCAGCCGCTGATGGGTGCCGTGCTCGACGATCCGGCCCGCCTCCATGACGACGATCAGGTCGGCGTCGCGGATGGTGGACAGGCGATGGGCGATGACGAAGCTGGTCCGGTCCCGCCGCAGCGCCGCCGTGGCCTGCTGCACCAGCAGTTCGGTGCGGGTGTCCACCGAGCTGGTCGCCTCGTCCAGGATCAGGATCGACGGCTTGGCCAGGAACGCGCGTGCGATGGTGATGAGCTGCTTCTCGCCCGCGCTGACGCCGGAGCCCTCCTCGTCGATCATGGTGTCGTAGCCGTCGGGCAGCGCGTGCACGAACCGGTCGACGTAGGCCGCGCGGGCGGCGGCGAGGATCTCCTCCTCGCTCGCGTTCGGATTGCCGTAGGCGATGTTCTCCCGGATGGTGCCGCGGAACAGCCAAGTGTCCTGCAACACCATGCCGATGCGGGAACGCAGCGCGTCGCGGCTCATCCGGGTGATGTCGACCCCGTCGATGGTGATGGTGCCCGCGTCGAGTTCGTAGAACCGCATCAGCAGGTTGACCAGTGTGGTCTTGCCCGCACCGGTGGGCCCGACGATCGCGACCACGTGCCCCGGCTCGGCGACCAGGGACAGCCGCTCGATGACCGGCTTGTCCGGCTCGTACCGGAACGAGACCGCCTCGAACTCCACCCGGCCCCGGTCCAGCGGCCGCACATCGGGCAGCTGCGGGTCCGGCGACTGCTCCTCGGCGTCGAGGATCTCGAAGATCCGCTCGGCCGAGGCCACCCCGGATTGCAGCAGGTTCACCATCGTGCCGATCTGGGTCAGCGGCTGGCTGAACTGGCGCGAGTACTGGATGAAGGCCTGCACCTCACCCAGCGAGAGCTGCCCCGTCGCCACCCGCAGGCCGCCGACCAGCGCGACGAGCACGAAGTTGACGTTCCCGAGGAACATGATCGAGGGCATGATCAGGCCGGAGATGAACTGCGCCTTGAAGCTGGACTCGTAGAGCTTGTCGTTGCGCTGGTCGAACTCCTCGCCCACCTCGCGGTTGCGGCCGAACGCGGTGATCACCTCGTGGCCGGTGTAGGCCTCCTCCACCTGCGCGTTCACCAGGCCGGTGTACTTCCACTGGTTGACGAAGTGCGGCTTGGAGCGCTTGGCGATCTGCGCGGTGACGACGATCGCGGCGGGCACGGTGAGCAGGGCGATCACCGCGAGCAGCGGCGAGATCCAGAACATCATGATCAGGATGCCCAGCACCGAGAACACCGACATCAGCAGCTGGCTCATGGTCTGCTGCAGGCTCTGCGAGACGTTGTCGACGTCGTTGGTCACCCGGCTGAGCACGTCGCCGCGCGGCTGGGAGTCGAAGTAGCGCAACGGCAGCCGGTGGATCTTGTCCTCGATGTCGCTGCGCAGCCGCTTGACCGTGCGGTTGATGACGATGTTGAGCAGGTAGGCCTGCAACCAGCTGAACAGCGCCGCGGCCAGGTAGAGCGCGAGCACCACCAACAGCACCCGGCCGACCGCGGTGAAATCGACGCCGACGCCGGGCACCACGTTCATGGCGCTGAGCATGTCGGCCAGGGTGTCGTTGCCGGAGTCGCGCAGCCGCTCGACGGCCTCCTCCTTGGACAGCCCGCGCATCTGCTCGAGGTTCTTGCCGACCACACCGTCGAAGACGATGTTGGTGGCCTTGCCGAGCAGATACGGCCCGAGGGTGTTCAGCACGACCGAGACGATCGCCAGCACCACGATGCACCAGACGTAGAACCGCTCGGGTGCGAGCCGGGCCAGCAGCCGCTTCAGCGACGGCTTGAACGACTTGGGCTTGGCGTCGGGCGCGCCCGGCACCGGTCCACCCGGCCTCATCGGACCTCCTCCTGCGCGCTGAGCTGCGACGCCACGATCTCCTGGTATTCGGCGCAGTCGCGCAGCAGCTGCTCGTGCGTGCCGATGCCCGCCATCTCACCGTCCTCGAGCACGATGATCTGGTCGGCGTCGCGGATGGTCGACACCCGCTGGGCGACGATGATCACCGAGGCGTCCCTGGTCTCGGGGCGCAGCGCCTCGCGCAGCCTGGCGTCGGTGGCGACGTCGAGCGCGGAGAACGAGTCGTCGAACAGGTACACCCGCGGCCTGCGCACCAGGGCGCGGGCGATGGCCAGGCGCTGGCGTTGCCCACCGGACACCGTGGTGCCGCCCTGCGCCACCGGCGTCTCGAGTCCCTGCGGCATGTCCCGCACGAAGTCGGCGGCCTGGGCGATCTCGAGCGCGCGCCACAGTTCCTCGTCGGTGGCGTCCGGTCGGCCGTAGCGCAGGTTGCTCGCCACCGTCCCGGAGAACAGGTACGCCTTCTGCGGCACCAGGCCGATCTGCTCGCGCAGCAGTTCCATGTCCAGCTCGCGCACGTCGGTGCCGCCCACGTACACCGCACCGGCGGTGACGTCGATCAGTCGCGGGATCAGGTTGAGCAGCGTGGTCTTGCCCGCGCCGGTGGAGCCGACGATCGCGGTGGTGGTGCCCGGCTCGACGGTGAAGCGGATCCCGCGCAGCACCGGCTTCTCGGCGCCGGGGAAGGCGAACTCGGCCGCGGCGAACTCCACCCGGCCGGGGTCACCGGCGAACGGCTTCGGGAATTCCGGCGGCACCACCGAGGACTCGGTGGTGAGCACGGCGCCGATCCGGTCCGCCGACACCGCCGCGCGCGGGGCCATCATGGCCAGGAACGAGGCCATCATGACCGCCATCAGGATCTGCATGATGTAGGACAGCATCGCGGTGAGCGAGCCGATCTGCAGTTCGCCGTCGTCGATCAGGTGCCCGCCGAACCAGATCACCGCCACCGTGGTGACGTTGCTGATCAGCATGACCACCGGGAACATCAGCGCCATCAGCCTGCCCACCCGCAGCGAGGCCTCGGTGAGATCGGTGTTCGCCAGGCCGAACCGCCAGGTCTCCTGCCGTTCCCGCACGAAGGCGCGGACCACCCTGATGCCGGTGATCTGCTCGCGCAGCACCCGGTTCACCACGTCGATGCGGGCCTGCATCTCCCGGAAGCCGGGCACCAGCCTGGCCACCACCAGACCCATCGCCAACGCCAGCGCGGGCACCGCGATGAGCAGCAGCCAGGACAGTTTCAAGTCCTCGCGCAGCGCCATGATGATGCCGCCCACGCACATGATCGGCGCCATCACCAGCACCGTCACCGACATCACCACCAGCAGCTGCACCTGCTGCACGTCGTTGGTGTTGCGGGTGATCAGCGAGGGCGCGCCGAACAGGCCGACCTCGCGGGCGGAGAAGGTGCCCACCCGGTGCACCAGCGCGGCGCGCAGGTCGCGGCCGGCGCTCATCGCCGCCTGGGCGCCGAGGAACACCGACGAGGCCGACGCCACGATCTGCACCGCGGTCACCGCCAGCATCCACAGGCCGGTGTGCCAGATGTAGTCGATGTCGCCCTTGGTGACGCCGTTGTCGATGAGATCGGCGTTCAGGCTCGGCAGGTAGAGCATGGCGATGACCGAAACCAGCTGGAGCGCAACGACCCCCGCCAGCTGCGCGCGGTACGGGGACAGATACGTCCTGAGCAGTCTGATCAACATGATGTGAGGCAGGCTACCGGCAATGTGAAGCGCTCGCCTGCAGGTTTCGCGCTGGGCGAGATCGGCGTCGCCGGATCAGCGCCGGGCCCAGGCACCGGGGTCGGCGGTGAGCGCGTCGACGAATTCGGGCAGCCGGTCGGCGGCGATCTGCTCGATCGAGACGTTCTCGAGCACCGCGCGGATGTTGACCCGCAGCGCGATCCACACCCGCTGCAACGGCTCGGCCATCCCCTCGTACCGCACATCCTCGGGGCGCTGCCCGCGCACCGAGGCCAGCGGGCCCTCGATGGCGCGGATGACGTCGGCGACCGAGATCTGCGCGGCCGGACGGGCCAGCCGGTAGCCGCCGTCGGGGCCGCGCCTGCTGGTCACCAGCTCGGCGCGGCGCAGGTCGGAGAGCACCGTCTCGAGCACCTTGGGCGGGATCTGCTGCGCGGCGGCGATGGTCTCGGCCTTGACCTTCGCCGGTGCCGCCACCCCGGCATCGGGCCGCACTCCCGGATCGGCGACACACCCCGCCGTCGCCGGGGTGATCTCGGCGGGCGTCAACCGGGCGATCTCGAGCAACGTCCGCACCGCGTAGTCGACCTTCGCGGTGATGTGCACGGCAGGCTCCTGAGGTGTTGCGTATCGGCGGGTGTTGCGTATCGGCGGTGTCGGGCTATCGGCGAACTGTCGCGGACCGGCGGCGACCCGACGAATCTAACCGGTCGCGCCCGCCGCGAGCACCGCGGTGGCCGCGTCCAACAGCGTCGCCTCGAGCAGCTCGTCGGAGACGCCGGGCACGAACTCCTCCGACAGCAGCGCCACACCCAGCACCTCGAGCGCCGCGCTGGCGCGCACCCGGTTCTCGTCGGTGGGTCGGGGCCCGGCCAGCCACTCCGCGAGCAGCCGGTTGGCGTTCATCACATCCGGGTAGCGGTCGGCCATCGCGTTGAAGATGGCGGCGGTGTCGCGCACGCACAGCGTGCCCGCGTCGCGATGCCGGATCATGCCGCGCAGGTAGTCGCCGAGCACCCGGCGGACGTTGGCCGGATCGTGCGGCACGGCTTCGAGACCGTCCACCACCGAGCGCAGGTGATCGACGATCGGGTCGACGATCGCCAGCAGCAGGTCGAGCTTGGACGGGTAGTGATAGTAGAGCGAGGCCTTTGTGATCCCTACCGCATCCGCGACCTCGCGCAGACTGGTCTGCTCGAACCCCTTGCTGGTGAACAAGCGCACCGCGGCGTCGCGAATTGCCATTTTCGTGCCGCTACCTGCGATGACGCTCTCAGGTGCGTGTGGTTGGGCCATAGGACGATCCTCTCACCCCGGCGGCGCGGTGTTGTCACCGTCACCAAAACTGAGGTTGTTCCTCCGCTTAGTCGCCGGTTAGTCTACCTACCGCACGGTAGGCAGAAAGCGGAAGTGGAGGCGGGGACGAGCAGGCACCCCCGCAAGTGCTGTCTACAGGGCCACGATCCAGCACGTCCCAGTCATCGCTAGGAGAAACCCCTCGTGTCCGTCTATCTGTACAGATTCGGAAAGTTCGCTTTCCGCCGGAAATGGATAGTGCTTCCCGCCTGGCTCGTCCTGCTGGTCGTGGTCAGCGGCCTCGGCGCGCAGCTGGGCAAGCCGATGAGCAACGACTTCAGCATGCCGTCACTGCCGTCGGAACGCGCCAACGAGATTCTCGACAAGCATTTCCCCGGCGCCTCCGAGGCCTTCCAGCTCGACGCCGTCACCGGCACCTACGTCATCGCCGCCCCCGAGGGCCAGCAGCTGACCGACCCGGCCAACCGGGACGCCGTCAAAGCCCTCGTCGGACAGCTCGATCAGCTCGACATCGTCGACCACAGCAAGCCGGTCACCGATCCGATCACGGCCGCCGAAGCGATGGGCTGCCTGGCGAATCCCGACCCGGCCACCTGCAGTGGCGCGCCGCTGAACGTGCTCAGCGCCGACGACCCGAACTCCGTCGCGGTGATCAGCGTCCCCTTCACCATCCCCGGCTTCGCCGACATCACCGACGAGGACCGGCAGAAGGCGACCGCCGTGGCCGACGCGGCCCGTGCGGCCGGCCTGACCGTGGAGATGAGCGGTTCGATCGCCCAGGAGAACGTGCAGCCCGGCGGCAAGTCCGAGATGATCGGCATGATCGTGGCGCTGTTCGTGATGATCATCGGCTTCGGCGCCGTGGTGGCCGCCTTCGTGCCGATCATCACCGCACTGGTCGGTGTCGGCGCGGCGAGCTCGGTGGTGATGCTCGGCACCTCGGTCATCGAGATTCCCAGCTTCACCAGCTTCCTCACCCTGATGATCGGCATCGCGCTGTCCATCGACTACGCGCTGTTCATCGTCTCCCGCTACAAACACGAACTCGCCGTGCAGGATTCACCCGAGGAAGCCGCGGGCATCGCGCTCGGCACCGCGGGTTCGGCCGTCGTGTTCGCCGGTCTCACCGTCATCATCGCGCTGGCCGGGCTGAGCATCGTCGGCGTCCAGTTCCTCACCTTCATGGGCCTCGGTGGCGCCATCGCCGCCGCGTTCGCGGTGATCACCGCCGTCACCCTGATGCCTGCACTGCTGGGTGCGTTCGGCCGGTTCCTGTTCAAGCCCAAGCTCCCGCTGGTGGCCAAGCACGATCCCGAGGACGACAGCGTCGTCACCAACGGCATGCGCTTCGGCAAGCTCATCGGCAAGGCGCCCTGGGTGGCGCTGGTGCTCAGCGTGGTCGCGCTCGGCGCGCTGGCCGCGCCCGCGCTCAACCTGAACCTCGGCCTGCCCGGCGAGGACAGCATGCCGCCGGAGACCACCGTCCGTAAGGCCTACGAGCTGCGCACCGAAGGCTTCGGCGAGGGCAGCAACGGCGTGCTCAACATCGTCGCCGATCTGAGCGCGGTGCCCGCCGAGCAGCGCCAGGAGGCGGTGAACGCACTGCGCGACCGCCTCGCCTCCTACCCGGAGATGGACTACGTCACCGCACCGCAGTTCAGTCAGGACGGCGCGGGTGTGATGCTCGACGGTGTGCCGAAGGCCGGCCCGAACAACCAGGCCACCAAGGATCTGGTGCGCGAGGCCCGCGACGCCGAAAGCGAGCTGAAGGACCGGTACGGCATGGAATACGGCGTCACCGGCGCCACCGCCATCTACGCCGACATCGACCACGTGCTGCTCAGCAAGATCGCCCCCTACCTGGCGATCGTGGCGGGCGCGGCCTTCCTGCTGCTGATCCTGGTGTTCCGCTCGATCCTGGTGCCGCTCACCGCCGCACTCGGCTTCCTGCTGTCGATGGCGGCCACCTTCGGCGCGACCGTGCTGATCTTCCAGGAGGGCGCGCTCGGCCTGATCGAGGATCCGCATCCGCTGGTGAGCTTCCTGCCCATCATGCTGATCGGCTTGGTGTTCGGCCTGGCGATGGATTACCAGGTGTTCCTGGTGACCCGCATGCGCGAGGAGTTCGTGCACGGCAAGTCACCGAAGGAGGCGGTGGTCTCCGGCTACCACCACGGCGCCCGCGTGGTGACCGCCGCGGCGATCATCATGATCTCGGTGTTCGCCTCCTTCATCCTCGAATCCGACGTCACCGTGAAGTCGTTCGGCTTCGCGCTCGCCGCGGGCGTGCTGTTCGACGCTTTCGTGGTGCGCATGGTGGTGATCCCCTCGCTGCTGGTCATCATGGGCAAGTGGTCGTGGTGGATCCCGAAGTGGCTCGACCGCGTGCTGCCGGACATCGACGTGGAGGGCACCAAGCTGCGTGCCATCCAGAACGGTTCCGCCGAGCAGCCCAAGGAGCCGGTCGGCGTCGCCTGACCGCTCGACACACGCGGCCCCGCATCCGGTCCGGATGCGGGGCCGCTGTCGTTCCCGGCCCGGAAATCCTTGATCTTTGCGCCCGGCACCGCGCAGACTCGACGGTGTTCGACTCTTCAGATCGGAAATGGTGTTCGTCGACGCGGATGCGGTGACCGCCCGCACGGACATCGTCCGAGCCGGCTCCACCCGATGACCGTGAGGAGAACGCTGTGTCGGTGTTTCTGTACCGGTGGGGGAAGTTCGCCTTCCGCCGCAAGTGGATCGTGTTGCCGGTCTGGCTGGCGCTTTTCCTGATCCTGGGCGGTCTCGGCGCCCAGCTGCGGGAGCCGATGACCGACGACTTCTCCCTGCCGAACCTGCCCTCCGAGCGGGCGACGGAGATCCTCGACAAGCACTTCCCCGGTATGTCGGAGGCGTTCGCCTTCGACGCGGTCACCGGCACCTACGTCATCGGCGCGCCCGAAGGCCAGCGGCTCACCGACCCGGCCAATCGCGAGGCGATCACGGCCATGATCGGCAGGCTGGAGCAGCTCGACATCGTCGATCACGCCGAGCCGATCGTCGATCCGATCACCGCCACCGAGCAGATGGGTTGCCTGATCCCCGATCCGGATCCGGCCGAGTGCGGCAGCGCACCGCTGAACGTGCTCAATCAGACCGCGCCCGCGACCGTCGCCTACTTCAGCGTGCCGTTCACCATCGCCGAATTCGCCGACATCACCGCGCAGGACCGCGCGGCCGCCTACGGCGTGGCCGATGCCGCCCGACAGGCCGGGCTCACAGTGGAGATGAGCGGGTCGATCGCGATCGAGGAGGGCGGGCCCAGCGGCAAGGCCGAAATGATCGGCATGGCCGTGGCTTTCGTGGTGATGATCGTGGCGTTCGGCGCCATCGTGGCCGCGTTCGTGCCGATCGTCACCGCCGTCGTCGGGCTCGGCGCGGCCACCTCGTTGATCTTCCTGGGCACCTCGGTGGTCTCGATCCCGACCTTCACCACCTTCCTGGCCTCGATGATCGGCATCGCGCTGTCCATCGACTACGCGCTGTTCATCGTCTCCCGCTACAAACACGAACTCGCCGTGCAGGATTCACCCGAGGAAGCCGCGGGCACCGCGTTGGGCACCGCGGGCTCGGCGGTGGTGTTCGCCGGTCTCACCGTCATCATCGCGCTGGCCGGCCTGAGCATCGTCGGCGTGCGGTTCCTCACCTTCATGGGTCTCGGCGGCGCGGTGGCCGCGGCGTTCGCGGTGCTCGTCGCCCTGACCCTGATGCCCGCGCTGCTCGGCGCGCTCGGCCGGTTCCTGTTCACGCCCAAGCTGCCGTTGGTCGCCCAGCACGATCCCGAGGACGACACCGTCGTCACCAACGGCATGCGGGTGGCCAAGCTCATCGGCCGCGCGCCCGCACTGACCCTGCTGCTGAGCGTGGTCGTGCTCGGCCTGCTCGCCGCGCCCGCGGTGAACCTCGACCTCGGCCTGCCCGGCGAGGACTCGATGGCCAAGACCACCACCGTGCGCAAGGCCTACGAGCTGCGCACCGCCGGATTCGGCGAAGGCAGCAACGGCGTGCTGCAGGTGGCCGTCGACCTCAGCGGGGTACCCGAGGACCGGCGCGCCGAGGCGTTGACCGCGCTGCGCGACAAGCTCGCCTCCTACCCGGACATGGACTACGTCAGCCGGCCCACGCCCAGCGCCGACGGCCAGGGCGCGCTCATCAACGGCGTGCCGACCGCGGGCCCGAACGACCAGCGCACCAAGGACCTGGTGCGCGACGCCCGCGCCGACGAGGCCGCGCTGAACGAGGAGTTCGGCATGGCGTACGGCGTCACCGGCACCACCGCGATCTACGCCGACATCGACCACGTGCTGCTCGGCAAGATCGTGCCCTACATGGCCATCGTCGCGGGTGCCGCGTTCGTGCTGCTGATCCTCGTGTTCCGCTCGATCCTGGTACCACTGACCGGCGCGCTCGGCTTCCTGCTGTCGATGGCGGCCACCTTCGGCGCCACCGTGCTGATCTTCCAGGAAGGCCGGTTCGGGCTCATCGACGACCCGCACCCGATCGTCAGCTTCCTGCCCATCATGCTGATCGGCCTGGTCTTCGGCCTGGCGATGGACTACCAGGTGTTCCTGGTGACCCGCATCCGCGAAGAATACGTGCACGGTGCCGAACCACGCACCGCCATGATCAACGGCTACCACCACGGCGCCCGCGTCGTCACCGCCGCCGCGGTCATCATGATCTCGGTGTTCGGCTCGTTCCTGCTGGAAACCGACGCGACCGCCAAGTCGATGGGCTTCGCACTCGCCGCGGGCGTGCTGCTCGACGCCTTCTTCGTGCGCATGCTGCTGATCCCCACGCTGCTCGCACTCCTCGGCGACAAGGCCTGGTGGATGCCCAGGTGGCTGGACCGGATCGTGCCCGACATCGACGTCGAAGGGGCGAAACTGCACGCCCTGCGCGCCCCCGCCGCCGACAAGGAACGCGCGCCCGTGAGCTGACCCGCGCCGCACCGCGACACGGCCCCGGCGGAATCACTCCACCGGGGCCGTTTCCGTACGTTCCGCGGGCACACCCGCCGGAGACTACGGACTGGGCTGCGGCACGTTGCAATCCTCGACCTTCGGGTTCACGCCCATGTAGTTGAGCGGCCCCGCGATCGTGGTGACCACAATCGTCCCGAACCCGGCACAATTGACCGGTCCACTGTCGAAGTAGTCGCGCTGCACGCACGCCACCACCCCGATCAACAACCAGATCAGAACAATCGCACTTCCAATTCTCATGTGACTCTCGCGCATCGTTCCCACGCGGACGGCTCGGCGGCGCATTCGGCACCACATCCCTTCCCGCTTCCGACCACCGATGGAATACCCCCTCCTTCCCGATTCACCCGAGAAGTTCCAAATGCGAGGTCCATGGCACCGGGCCCCCGCGCCACACAGCACGGTGGATCGCCTGCTGGCCTGGACGAGCAGGTCACGGCCACTGGCGCGGAGGTGGTGCTACTGCCCTCGTCGGCACATGTGGACGTCGTAACCCTCGATCGCGTGCTGGCAGTAGCCGACGTGGAGTGCGCGGCGCCCCGCGTGTCGTTCGCGCGGTGGTCGGCCCTCGGCCAGGCCCGATACCGACGGGTGATCAGGTCGATACAGCTCGTATCCCAGCCGGCGCGCCAAGCGACGGACCTGCGCCAGGTCCCATTCCGGTGTCGGCGACAGCGGGTCGATCCAGGCGAATGCGAACATGCCCCTCCTCGTGTCCATGGCCGAGGCGCCGCCAACGGGACGGTCACAACAACCGGGTAGCGGGCGCTCGGGTCACAGCCTCACGCCGGTGCTGACCAGGCAGAAGTGGCATGAGGGTGGCATGGCATGCGTTTGCACGAAGCTAGTGGCACCGGTGGTGGCATTCAGCGGTCCGGCAAGCGCTCCGGCCGGTCGGGGTGGCAGGCTGAATACATGTCTGCGGACACGGGGAGGCTGATCCGCCAACTGCGGGTGGCCAAGGGCTGGAGCCAGGGTCGACTCGCGAGCGAACTGTCGAAGTTGTCCGGCTGCACCATGACTCGCGAGTACATCTCGCGCCATTGGGAGTCCGGGAAGACGGAGCCGTCCGCATTCTGGCTACGCCATATCGCGGCGGCCTTGGATTGCCCGCAGGAACTGCTGGAGGCCGACGTGAACCGCCGCCGATTTCTCTCCCACCTGGCCGCCACGTCCATCGCTCCCGCTGTGGCTTCCGATCTCCTGTCCCAAGGCTTTTCGACACGCCTGCACGCCGGCGGGCCGACGGTCGAGGAATGGGAAGCCACCCTCGCCCGCTACGGAACCGACTACATGAGCCAGGGCGCCGCCACCATCCAGCAGCGATTGGCCGCGGATCTGGTTGTGTTGCAACAGCAGCTGGACAGTCCACGAATGTGGGCGATCGCGGCGCGATTGATGACCCTGTTCGCCAAGACCTACCCCGGCAGCGACGGAAACAAGGCGATCGCGTGGTACCGAATGGCGGCCGAGGCCGCCGACCGTTCGGAGGACATCGACATCCGGGTGTGGGTGCGCGGCCGCGCCGCGATCGCGCTCGGTTACGAGGGCGCCGCGTTACCGGTCGCCCACACCTTCGCCGACCAAGCTCTCGCCATCTCCGAGCGGAGCAGCCTCGGGCGGCTGAACTCGCTGTGGGGGAAAGCCCACGCCGCCGTGCTGGAGGGCGATGTGCGCACGGCTCGCGAGCTGGTCGACGAGGGCCGCCGCGAGTTCGACCGGTCGTACTCGGAGGAACAGACGTCCGACTACGCGGTCCCGTGGTGGCGGGTGAACGTCTTCCTGTCGCTGTTGGCGGCCCGGCTCGGTGACGAGAAGCTCGCCGTCCAAGCCCAGGAGGACGCCCGTGCCGAACTCCCCGCGCAGCTGCCGCGCTTCGCCACCCACCTGGCGATGCACCGCGGGCTGATGCTGGTCCGCGCGGGCGATCGGCAGCAGGGCGTCGCGCTGGCCCGCGCCGCCCTCGACGCGCTTCCCCCGGAAAAGCACTCACTCACCCTGCGGATGCTCATGTCCGAGATAGCCGGGGTCGGAAATCCGGGATCGGCCCAGAGGTTTACGACCGACCCGCGCCTTGATAGGACAACCTGATGCGCTTCACCACACGCACCACCGGGCTTCTGGCGGCACCACCGCCGATCCTCGTCCGCGCCGCCGCGCGGATGCACCGCGCCGGCACGCAGGCCCGCAATGCCTAGGCAGGGTCCGCGGCGGACGATGATCGGCGTGCGGCTCACGGACGAGCAGATCGAGCAACTGGACTGGCGCGCCAACTCGGAGGGCCTGGTGACGAAGGCGGGCGAACCGAACCGCTCCGAGCTCATCCGGATCATGATCGCCTACGCCGAGCAGAACATGCCCGCAGACTGGCGGCCGGAGGGGTGGCGCTACGTCGGCTGACCGGGTTACGCGGTGACGCCGAGTTGGTTCGCCAGAGCCCGCGCCTCACGCTCGACGAGCCGCCCGCCGTGGGTGACGAGGGCGGCGGCGAGGTTGCGGCCGATGGGGTGGCAGCTGGTCGATTCCTCCGAAACCGCGGTCGCGGTGCGCAGGGCACCCAGCGTGCCTATCCAGTCGCGGCGCTGTTCGTAGGCACGTGCGAGCTCGAGCCACAGCCGGGCGCGGCGGTCCACGCTGGGCACGGCGTCGGGGTCGACCGATGATGCGGCGTCGAGCGCCGAGCCCGCGCGGCGGAGATCGACGTGGACCGAGACCGCGGTGAATTCGGCGTTCGCGGTACCGAACAGCGTCCACGGGTGCGCGGTTCCGTTCGGCAGCGCGCGAGCCATCCCCATCGCCTGATCGATGCCGCGCAGCGCGTCACCCTCGCGGCCGAGCCGAGCTGCGGTGATCGCGCCGTGCAGCCGGCACGCACCCCACAGCGCCCGCGCGTCCTCGGCGTCGTCGAGGCGCGGCTCGAGCAGCGACGCGGCGTCCTGTGCGAGGCGGTAGGCGTCTTCCTCGCGACCCGTCGAGCGCCAGACGTTGCCGAGTACCCACGAGGCCGAGGCCAGCGACACCGGGTCGTCGGCGATCTCGGCGGCGGCCATGCAACGATCTGCGGCCAGCCACAACAGCGGGGCGTCGGCGACCCAGGCGAGCACCTGCTCGGACAGTGCGTAGGCGGCCGACAGCGCCGCGGCGGCGGTCCTACGGTCTTGGCCGTCGAGGGTGCGCAGCGCTCGGCGCCCGTCGCGGATCAGCTCCGGCAGCATGGCCCCCGCGTCAGCGCGCGGGGTCGGCGACGTATGCCACAGGCGCCAGGCGCGATCGACGCGAGCCCGGAGTTCGGCAGGCGAGACAGGCGACGGTGCGGGGGTGAGGTCGACGGACTCGATCGCTTCGCGGATGGCGGGGACGACCGCGTGACCGGCGCGGCGGGACAACCCGACCATCAACTCGTGCTCGCCGGTGATCTCGGTGAGGTCGCGCACCCCGAGGGCTTGGCCGAGCCGTAGCAGCATCTCCAGACCGGGGGCGCCTTGGCGACCTCGCTCGACATCTCGTAGCCATTCCTCGGACCGGCCGACGAGACCGGCCACCACGGCGCGGCTCTTGCCGGTGCGGGTGCGGATGATCTGGATGCGCTCGCCGATGGACCGCCCGGCGAGATCGTCAGGGTTCGGCATGGGACCGTCCTTGTTCGCGGATGAGCCCTCCCCCGCGGTGATCCCGGCCCCTGGACCCGGGGGCGCGACCTTCGCGAAGTGGGTCTTTCCAGCGTAGCGACGACGGCGGAATCACACCGGCCGAACAGGTGGGGGGAATCTCCCCACCTCGGTTGCCGGGGCGCACCCACCAGCCAGTGACGTTGCGGCGGAACAGTATTCAAGCATCCCTCGCGCCGGGTCGAGCACCTCCTCGGCGTGAGGGCCGTCCAACGACAGCGAGGGGAAGGTGGGGGATGGACGCGCTCGGATGGATCGACCCGTGTTCGCCGACGCCGGAGTGGGATGTCGCGCAGGTACGCCGCCTGGCACGCCGGTTGGGATATCCGCTTCGGTGGGCCGATCCCGGCTCTGTGCTCGGTCTGGTCGAGCAGGTCGAGGCGGCCGGGGTCGAAGTGGTCGTGTTGTCGTCGGCGGCTCACGTGGATGCGGTGACGTTGGACCGGCTGATGGGCTGCGCCAATGTGGAATGCGCGGCTCCGCGGGCATCGTTCGGCCGATGGTCGCCGTTCAGCGGAGCTCGACGGTGAGCTGGGCCCAGTGCGGACTCGTCGTCGTGGTCGGCCTGCCGGTCGCGGTCGTCCTGTTCATGATCTTCTGGCCGTCCGACTACGGCTGATGCCGAGCCGGGGAACCGCAGCATCGGCACGGCACACAAAAGCCCCCCACCTGGAATTCAGGTGAGGGGCCGGAGCGGTGGCGGAGGGATTTGAACCCTCGGAGGGGGGTTACCCCTCACACGCTTTCGAGGCGTGCTCCTTAGGCCGCTCGGACACGCCACCGCGGACAACATTACAACGAGCACCGCCGGATCACTAAATCCGCTGGTCAGCGGTGGGTGCGGAAGAAGGTGTCGAGGAGGGCGGCGCATTCGGTCTCGAGCACGCCGCCGCGGACTTCGGGGCGGTGGTTGAGGCGGCGGTCGCGCACGACGTCCCACAGTGAGCCGACGGCGCCGGTCTTGGGTTCCCAGGCGCCGAAGACCAGGCGGTCGACCCTGGCCAGCACCAGCGCGCCGGCGCACATCGTGCACGGTTCGAGGGTGACGGCCAGGGTGGCGCCGGCCAGGCGCCAGCCGTCGCCGTGCACCTGCGCGGCGCGGCGTAGGGCCAGGACCTCGGCGTGCGCGGTGGGGTCGCCGCTGGCTTCTCTGGCATTGGCGGCGCGGGCCAGCTCACGTCCCTGCGCGTCGAAGACGACCGCGCCGACGGGCACGTCCCGGGGGTCGGCGGCCGCGGCGGCTTCGATGGCGACGCGGATCATCGCCTCGTCCGCGGCCAGCGGACCCGGGCCGAGCGGCGCGGTCATCGCAGCACGGTCACCGCGGCAGCTTGTCCAGCACCGCGGACAGTTCGTTGGCGAAGCCGAGCCGCTGGGCGATCATGCCGAGCTGCTCGTCGGGATAGAGGTCGGTTTCGGCGAGGATGACACTGAGTACCGGTTCGGGCAGGCCGAGGTCGGCGAGCACGCCGAGATCGCCCTCTTCCCAGGGTTCGATGTCGTCGAGTTCGTCGGGGTCGATATCGGGAATTTCGATATTCAACGCGTCGAGGACGTCGGCGGCGATGTCGTAATCGATCGCGGCCGTCGCGTCCGACACCAGCATCCTGGTGCCGCTCGGCGCGGGCCGGAGCACGATGAAGAACTCGTCATCGACGTCCAGCAAGCCGAACACCGCACCGGAGCTGCGCAAAGCCTTCAGCTCGTGCTCCGCGGCGGACAGGTCGGTGAGCGCCGCCCGGCTGAGCGGACTACACCGCCATTTGCCTTCTTCGCGGACCACGGCCACTGCGAACCCTTCCACGTCGTCGTAATCTTCCGACGTCGCCCTGTTCGTGCCCGAGCGCTGTGCTGCCATGGCCGCAACGGTAGTCGGCTCGAGCTCAAATGTTGAAGTCGTATGCGAATCTGTTCGGGTGACTGGCGACGCGAATGCACCCGTGTGTGTCCTCGGTACCGGCCTGATCGGCGGTTCCCTGCTGCGCGCCGCCCGGGCGGCCGGCTATCCGGCTTTCGGGTACAACCGCTCATCGGCGGGGGTACTGGCCGCGCGCGGTGACGGATTCGACGTCGCCGACGATCTGCCGGCGGTGTTGCGGCGGGCCGCGCGGGAGGATGCGCTGATCGTCGTCGCGGTGCCGATGCCCGCGGTCGATCACCTGCTCGCCGACATCGCCACCTTCGCCCCCGAGTGCGTGCTCACCGATGTGGTGAGCGTCAAGGGTCCGGTCGCGGAAGCCGTGGCGCGGCACGGGCTTTCGGCCCGCTACGTGGGCGGGCACCCGATGGCGGGCACGGCGGAGTCGGGGTGGGCGGCAACCGATCCGGAGCTGTTCCGTGGCGCGGTGTGGGCGGTGGGCGTCGACGAGGGCACCCGCGCCGAGCCGTGGCGGCGGGTGGTGCGGCTGGCGCTGGCCTGCGGGTCGACGGTGGTGCCGGTGACCGCGGCCGAGCACGACCGCGCCGTCGCCCGGATCTCGCATCTGCCGCACGTGCTCGCCGAGGCGCTGGCGGTGGCGGGGGCCGCGGGTGGCCCGCTGGCGCTGGGTTTGGCGGCGGGCTCGTTCCGCGACGGCACCCGGGTGGCGGGCACCGCGCCCGACCTGGTGCGCGCCATCTGCGAACCGAACGCCGCGGCCCTGCTCGACGTGCTGGAGGAAACGCTGACCGTGCTCGGCGCCGCCCGCGACAGCCTGCGCGCCGACGGCACGCTGGGCGAACTGGTCGACGCCGGCCACGACGGCCACACCGACTACCGCACGGTGCGCCGCTGGGAGATCACCGACGTGCGTCCCGGCGAGCACGACTGGCTGGCCCGGCTGCGCGAGGCGGGGTTGCGCGGCGGCGTGCTCACCGCACTGGACTGAGCAGATGCGCTGGACTGATCAGATGCGCTCGGCCAGGCCCGGGTAGTCGAGCAGGAAACCGTCCGGGTCGACGGTGACCGTCGCGCTGGAGACCGGGGACAGCACGCTGATGCCGTCGGCGCCGCTGCTGTAGGTGAGCGACGCCTCCTGCACGAGCAGGTCGGGCAACCGGACATACACCACCGGCACCACCACTTCGTCGACCGCGTGCTGCAGGCCGAACCGGCGGATCGGTAGCGTGTTGAAGAACGGGCTGAGCACCACGTCGACGTCCAACGCACCGCCGAAGGTGGAACGCACGTGGCTGTTGCCCGCGTCGACCAGCCAGTAGTCCTCCTCGTCGCGGGCGATGGAGGCGTGCCGCTCACCGGCGGCGGTGGTGGTGCGCAGCGACAGCCGTTTGGTCACGCCGTTCTCGTCGGTGACCAGGTCGTAGGAGGCGCTGAAGGCGGGATGCTCGTCGCAGTCGCCGCCGATCATCCGGCCCGCGGCACGGATACGGTTGCCGTTCAGCGTCACACGCACCGACTCCATCCGGGACGCGTTGTGCGCGCGCCACGTGAGGATCGCAGGCCACCGGGGTGCCACCGGTTCGCTGTCGGGGCCAGGGACTGAATTGGTCACCTATCTACCGTAAGCGACGAAACGCTGCGGACCACGTCACACCGAGGACACGGCACCGCCCATCCGCTGCCAGGAGATGCGGCGCGGCTCGAGTAACGTGGTCCCGCGAGCACGGAGCGCGAACGTGTCGGCGCCCGTCGTGGGATCGCAGAAGGGGTGACCGGTGACGGGCGGGCGGATGGTGGGGTTGTTCGCCGGGATCGGCGGGCTCGAACTCGGCCTCGCCGCGCACGGCTGGACCTGCGAGCTGCTCTGTGAGATCGATCCCGGCGCGCAGGCCGTACTCGGCGCCCGTTTCCCCGACACCGACCTGCACGCCGACATCACCGCCCTGCGCGCCGTGCCCGCGGGCACCGAGCTGGTCGCGGCGGGTTTTCCCTGCCAGGACCTGTCGCAGGCCGGGCGCACCGCGGGCATCACCGGGTTGCGCTCGGGCCTGGTCGACGAGGTGTTCCGGCTGGTGCGGCGCAAGCGGGGACCGCGCTGGCTGTTGATCGAGAACGTCCCGTTCATGCTGCAACTCGGCCGCGGTGCCGCCATGCGCCACATCACCACCGCGCTCGAGGATCTCGGCTACACCTGGGCCTACCGGGTGGTGGACGCGCGCGCCTTCGGACTGCCACAGCGGCGTCAGCGGGTGCTCATGCTCGCCTCGCGCACCGAGGATCCGCGGCCGGTGCTGTTCGGCGAGGACGCGGGCGAGGCCGTCGTCGGTGACCCGGACCGCGACCCGTGCGGTTTCTACTGGACCGAGGGCGTGCGCGGACTGGGGTGGGCGGTGAACGCCGTGCCGACGCTGAAGGGTGGCTCGGGCCTCGGCATCGCCAGCCCACCCGCGGTGCGGCTGCCCTCCGGGGAGATCGTCACGCCGGGCATCGTGGACGGCGAACGGTTGCAGGGCTTCGCCGCGGACTGGACCGCGCCCGCGGTCACCGTGCCCGGCATCCGCCAGGGGCACCGGTGGAAACTGATCGGCAACGCGGTCAGCGTGCGGATGGCCGACTGGGTGGGCGCGCGGCTGGCCGCACCCCTCGAACCGATCCCCCACGACGTGCCGCTCGCCCCGGGCACCCCGTGGCCGAGCGCCGCGTGGGGCCGGGCAGGCAGCGCCTACCGGGTGCCGGTGTCGACCTGGCCGGTGCGGGCGCCGTACGAGGACCTGAAGAACTTCCTCACCGACTCCCGTCTGCTCTCCGCGCGCGCCACCGCCGGATTCCTGCGCCGCGCGAGCCGCGGCAGCCTCCGCTTCCCGGATGGTTTCCTGGAAGACGTGGCAAGTCATCTCGATCGGATGGGCGGTTGGGCGGCGTGATCGCGACCGACCCGGCCACCAGCGCCAGGATGTCGCGGCAGCGGCGCACCGGCACCGCGCCGGAGCTCGCGCTGCGCCGGGAACTGCACCGGCGCGGGCTGCGCTACTTCGTCGATCGCGCGCCGCTGCGTGGGCAGCGCCGCCGCGCCGACGTGGTGTTCCCGCGGCGCAAGCTCGCCGTCTATGTCGACGGGTGCTTCTGGCACCGTTGCCCGCAGCACGCCACCGATCCGAAGAACAACGGTCGGTGGTGGGCGGACAAGCTGGCGGGCAACGTGGCCCGCGATCGCGCCACCGACGAGGCGCTGCGCGCCGCGGGCTGGCAGGTGGTCCGCGTCTGGGAGCACGAGGACCCGATTGCCGCCGCCGACCGCGTGCAGGCCGCGCTCAGCGCCGAGCCCGCACCCGGACCAACGTCCGCGGGGCGTGCGCGGCCACATGACTCGACGCCGCCATCGCCGCGATGACGGTGCAACCGGCCAGGGCTGTCAGAAACCCGATCATGAGTACCTCCTCGTCGCCGTATCACCGACCAGCCTGGCGGGCGTACCTGACAGGAGCCTGTGTGCGAGGTGGCAATGCGGTGCGAAGGAGAATGGCCCGGTGACGAGTCGACGGCTGGCAGCGGTGCTCGCGGTCGTGATCGCGGTGGCCGGGTTGTCCTATTCGGCGTGGGTGCTGCAGTTCGTGCTGCCGGTTCACGCCGATCCCGTGCACAGCTTCCTCAGCGAACTCGACGCCGAGGGCAAGCCGTACCGAACGGTGTTCGCCGCCGGTGACGTGCTCACCGGCGCGCTGTTGATTCCCGCCGGGCTCGCCGGACTGCTGCTGTTCCCGCGTCGCCCGCTCACCACTCTCGGCTGGGCGGCGCTGACCGTCTTCGGCGCCGCGACCATCGCCGACGCCCTGATCCCGCTGCGCGACTGCGCGCCCGGCGAACCCGGCTGCGGCGGTCCGCGGGAACTGTTCCCCCAACTGCACCAGCCGCACGCGCTCACCAGCACGCTCGCCGTGACCGCGATCGCGGTGGCCGTGGCGGCGTTCAGCGTGGCCGCGTTCCGCTACCGGCGCTGGCGGGTGCTGCGGGAATTCGGGATCGCCGCGTTCCTCGCTGGTGCGGTGGCCACGGTCTGGATGCTCGTCGCCGATCGCCTGCCGGGCGAGTACGCCCTCGGCATCGCCCAGCGCATCCAGGTCGGGGCCATGTCGGCGTGGTTGCTCACGCTGGCCGCGGCGGTGCTGGTGGAGGCGCGGGAGTAATTCGGTTGGCGGTGGCCGGTGCGGCATCGGATGCTGTCGGCATGAGCCAGCGCGTGAACATCTCCTCGGCTTCGGAGTTCGAGGACGTCGTCGGATACTCCCGGGCCGTGCGGATCGGCGACCACATCGCCGTCAGCGGCACCACCGCCGCGGGCCCCGGCGGCACGGCGATCGGCGGCGACGACATCGGCGCGCAGGCCAGGGAGGCGCTGCGCCGCATCGGCATCGCGCTCACCGAGGCGGGCGCGAGCCTGACCGACGTGGTGCGCACCCGCATCTTCGTCACCGACATCGCCCGCTGGCCCGAGGTCGCCGCCGCGCACGCCGAGGTGTTCGGCGACATCCGCCCGGCCGCGTCGATGTACGAGGTGCGGGCGCTGATCACCCCGGCCCTGCTGGTGGAGATCGAGGCCGACGCCGTCGTGACCGGGTGAATTCCGCTGCCGGATAGGCTCGTCCACGTGACCAGCGATGCGCACGACCTCACGCCCCGCACCACCCTCGACCAGGTCGCGGCGAGTACCGCCCGGCTGCTCGAGACCGTGCGCGACCTCACCGACGCCGACCTCACCGCCGCCTCACCGCTGCCCGGCTGGACCCGCGGCCACGTCGTCACCCACCTCGCCCGCAACGCCGACAGCCTGGTCAACCTGCTGATCTGGGCGCGCACCGGCGTCGAGATCGCCCAGTATCCGAGCACGTTCCTGCGCGATTTCGACATCGACGCGGGCGCGCCCCGCCCCGCCGAGCAGCAGGTACTCGACCTGGACGCAGCGGTGACCCGGTTCACCGCGCTCGCCGACAGCGCCCCGCCGGACGCCTGGGGCGCCGTCGTCCGCACCCGGCAGGGCCGTCCGATCGCCGCGGCGGAGATCGCCTGGATGCGCCTGCTCGAGGTCGAGATCCACCACGTCGACCTCGGCGTGGACTACACCCCCGACGACTGGCCGAACACCTTCGTCGCCCGCGCCCTCCCCGGCGTGGCCACCGACCTCGCCAAGGCGGTCTCCCCCGACACCGAGGCCTTCGACCTGCAAGCCACCGACACCCCGTTCACCGCCACCCTCGGCACGGGCGCACCCGTGCACACGGTCGCAGGCACCTCGGCGCACCTGCTGGCCTGGCTGCTCGGGCGGTCCACCGGCGAGAGCCTGTCCGGCCCCCTCCCCGAACTGCCCGCCTGGCGGTGATCCTCGCAGCGAGATCGTCTGCGCTTCAGCACTTCTCGCGGATCGCGAGTACGCAGGCTGTGCGCGCCTCCTGTCGAGGGGCGGTGATGGGGAGCGGCGAAGAGTCAGCGGAAGCGGGCGACGACGGCGGGGTCGGCGGCGAAACGCAGGAACATCTCGTTCTCGTGCGGATCACCGACGGTCACCCGCACACCGTCGGTGCCGTAGGGCCGCACCAGCACGCCCGCCGCCGCGCTGGCCTCGCCGAACTCGGCGCTGTGCGCACCGAGCGGCAGCCAGACGAAGTTGGTCTCGCTCGGCGGTACGTCGTAGCCGGCCGCGAGCAGCGCCTCACGCAGCCGCTCGCGTTCGACGATCACGGCCTCGGTGCGCTCGAGCAGTTCGTGCCGGGCCTCGAGCGAGGCGATCGCGGCGGCCTGCGCCACCCGGTTCACGCTGAACGGGATGTGCACCTTCATCAGCGCGGTGATCACCTCGGGGTCGCCCACCGCGTAACCGACGCGCAGCCCGGCCAAGCCGTACGCCTTCGAGAACGTGCGCAGGACAACCACATTCGGTCGGTTGCGGCCGATCTCCACCCCGTCCGGACGATCCTGCGGGGTCAGCCGCATGTACTCGTAGTAGGCCTCGTCCAGCACCACGAGCACGTGCGCGGGCACGGCGTCGAGGAAGCGCTCGAGCGCCGCCCGGCCGTGCGCGGTGCCGGTGGGGTTGTTGGGGTTGCAGACGAAGATCAGCCGGGTGTGCTCGGTGACCGCCGCGGCCAGCGCGTCCAGGTCGTGCGCGTAGTCCGGGGTCAGCGGCACCTGCACGGCGGTGGCGTTGCCCACCTGCGTGATGATCGGGTACGCCTCGAACGAGCGCCACGCGAACAGCACCTCGTCCCGCGGCGACGAGCAGGTGATCTGCACCAGCTCCTGGCACAGCGCCACGCTGCCGCAGCCGATCGCGACGTTCTCGACCCTCACCCCGAGGAACTCGGCCAGCGCCGCGCGCAACTCGCCCGACTGGTTGTCCGGGTAGCGGTGCGCCAGCTCCGCCGCCTCGGCGATCGCCTTGGCCGCGGCGGGCAGCGGCGGCAGCGTGGTCTCGTTGCTCGCCAGCTTCACCGCGCCGGGGTTGCTGCGGCCCGGGGTGTAGGCGGGGATCGAGGAGAGGTCGGGACGGATGCGAGCGCTCACGGGTTCCACCCTAGTTGGCCCGGGAAAGCGGCCGGTCCCGCCCCGGTTCGGTACCGGAAAAGTTGCGGGTAATTCACGCTCAGGGGCAATATCTCGCGAAGATCGGGCCCGCGCCCTACGCTGGTTTCATGTCGGGCATTTATGACGATGTCGCCCAGCTACGCGGCGGCGCGGAGGATGAAGAGCGCTCCGGCGCAGGTGCGAGTGTGCCGGTCACGGTGATCGAACCGGAGGGCCATGCCCGGGGCGGGATCGTGGTCCTGCACGAGTCCAGAGAGTTCACCGGCTCGTTGCTGGAGTTCATGCGCGCGCTCTCCAACGAGGGCTGGACCGTCGTCGCCCCGAATCTGTTCCACCGCGGCGAGGAAGCGGGCCAGGAGGTGTTCGGGCAGGACCTGTTCGACGACTTCGACGCCTGCTTCGACTGGCTGACCCGCCGCGGCGTCTTCCCCGACTGCATCGGCGTGCTCGGCTTCGACCACGCGGGCACCGCCGCCTTCCTGGTCGCCACCAACCGCCCGATCGGCGCGGCCGTCAGCGTCGCCGCTCCCGGCATCACCGAGCCGCTCACCGACCAGGCCGAGGCCCTCGTCCAGGCCGCGCCCGAACTCCAGGCCCCCTGGCTCGGCCTCTACGGCGCCGACGACCCCGAGACGCCTCCCGACGACGTGGAGAAACTCCGCGACGCCACCGCCCGCGCCTCGGTCGCCAGCCTGGTGGTGACCTACCCCGGCCTACGGCACCGCGCCGACGACCCCTCCGATGACGACGACCAGAACGTCCTCATCGACTCCCAGACCCGCATCTTCGACTGGTTCGACAGCAATTTACGCTGATGACCAGGCGTTTTGTTATCTGGTCGCGCGGTACTGTAACCTTCATGCTCGGCGGTTCGAAAGGACCGGTGCCCTCGAAGAGAAGGCTCCAGGAGGCGTGCCAGAGCGGCCGAATGGGACTCACTGCTAATGAGTTGTCCCTTCACGGGGACCGGAGGTTCAAATCCTCTCGCCTCCGCCAAGCCCGGTTCGCCGGGTGAACAACTGAATACCATGCGCCCGTAGCTCAACGGATAGAGCATCTGACTACGGATCAGAAGGTTAGGGGTTCGAATCCCTTCGGGCGCACATATACATCCCCTCCACCGAATATCGGCGGAGGGGATGTTTCGTTGATCCGTCCGAGTGGTTCTGGACCCGGCGGTAGCCGAGCGAACACCTGCCCGGAGCACCGGGTCGCGGGCGTCGTGCCGTTGATCGGCATGTTGCAGGCCCAGCGCCCGGGCTCCTGACGTCCGCACGTCGAATATGGTTCACGCATGTTTCCCACGTGGCGGATGGCGTATGTCAGGGCGGCCATCCAGCAGGGGCCCTGGCGTACCGTCGCGCGCGGGCTGGCGAGTTGGATCGCGACGGTCGGGGGTCCGGCGGTGGTTCTCGGGCTCGCGTTGACGGTTGTATCGGGATCCACCGCTGGGGAACTCATCGGCTTGTGGGTGGTGCTCGTCGTAGGCGTCCTGCTTGTCGCGGGCGGACTGTGGGCGTGGCAGGTCAGCGGGCTCGTCGACAAGGAAACCAGGGCGCGTTACCTCGTGCTGCGAGAGGTCGAATCCGCACGGTTGCTGCTGCGTCCGCCGGTACCGCGGGACGCGGTCGCGCTCGCCGCCACGATCGATGCGGAGATGCTGGCCGCGAATGGGTGGACCGAACGGCAGGCCCGGGCCATGGTGAAGGCCGTGCGAGCGGGCCATCCGACTCCCGGCCTTCTGGTATTCGAGGCGCGGTCGGACGGGGCCCTGGTAGGCGGCGGGGGTGTGCACCCGCGTGTCGACGATCCTTCCTCGCAAACTCTCGGCTGGTGGATCGGCCCACGACACCGCCGCGCCGGTTACGCGGGCGAAGCTGTTGCCGCGCTGGTGGCGGCGATCCACGACGCCGGTTTCGCCACCGTCGAAATCGGTACGGCCGAGACGAATCTCGCGGTGCAGCGCATCTGCGACCGGATCGGGGCGACGGAAACCGGCCGGCGCGAGCACGCGTTGCCGAACGGATCGGTAGTCCCGGGAATCTGGTACGAGCACCGGCAGGTCACCGCGGACCAGCCTTGACCCGGCCCATTCTCGGGGAGGCAGCGGGTCTCGAGCGGTCACGGCTCGGTCGTAGCCAGGAATTCTTGATCGCAGTGCATTCCGCCCCGCTCAGCTACAGACGAACCACCGCGAGAGTTTTGTCGTCGTGTCGTTTCGACCGAGGGAGTATGCGGCCGTCGGGGTCGGTTTCCGCTTCCCAGGAATGGCACGTCCGGAGTAGCGCGCCGAGTTCGTCGGCTGACTGCTGGGCAATATCGGTCCACGGGATGCCGAGCGATTGAATCGGTTCACGGGCACCGTCGGTGGCGGCGACGAGCCAGGAGACCGAGTTCCGCGGAATATCGAGCCGGATGGCGTGGGCCGCCGCCGACGGGTCGGCTTCGGCGATCCAATACCCGCCCGGGCGATTTCGCTGTTCTCGCTGCCGCTCTTGCAGTTCGCGGAGAAGCCGGCGATGCACATCGTCGTAGCCGGAGCCGTGCGCCAACCGGCGCCGGTACTCGGCCGCCTGGGGGATGCCGAGAGCGCCCAGCCGGTCGTCGGTGTGGATCTCGTGGCTGCCGTCGGTCCTGCCGACGATCACCGTGGTGTCGCCCAGGAGCAGCACGGACACCGTGTCCACAGCGATGCGCACGATCGCGACAGTGCTCGACGGCGACCGGCCCGGCGCGAGGCCGAGTGCGCGCGCTGTGTCCCGGATGGCATCGGCCAGAGCGGGTGGGAGCTGCGCATCGGGGATGAGGTGCTGGGCGAGCGCGGCGCCGAGGGCGTCGACGTATTCCGAGGCCGGTGGGATGCCCGGATGATGCGAGGTCGCCCCGTCCATAACCACCAGGGCGTTCTCGATGGGCAGTGCTCGGTCCTCGTTGGTTCGAGCGGGCAGTTGCGCTATCGCGATCCGCACGGGGCACCGGTGGGGGCTCACCGCACCAAGCGGTCCGACCACCGTTGGTCCAGTCGGCCCAACCTCCACACCGCATACGCCACCGCCCAGGTCGCGACGAACAATCCCACGATGATGTACCCCAGCTCGCCGATGTCCAGGTGGCCGATCCAGGCGATCAGGCCGGATTCGATGTCCAGCCGCTCGACGAAGATGGAGATGATCTCCTGGCCGCCGATGAGGAGGGCCACCGCGACGGACAAGCCGGTGACGACGAGGTTGTAGTAGATCTTGCGGACCGGTTGGGCGAAGGCCCAGTCGTAGGCGTGGGTCATGAAGGAGCCGTCGAGGGAGTCGAACAGGGTCATGCCCGCGGAGAACAGGACGGGCAGGACCAGGATCGAATACCAGGGGAGGTCGGTGGCGGCGGCGCCGCCGGCGATGACGAGCAGGCCGACTTCGGTGACGGTGTCGAAGCCGAGGCCGAACAGCAGCCCGACGGGGTACATGTGCCAGGGTGCGCGGACCAGGCGGACGACGGGGGCGAGGATGCGGTTGAGCAGGCCGCGGTCGTCGAGGGCGCGCTCGAGGCGGGCCTCGTCGTACTCGCCGCGGCGCATGCGCCGGAACACCCGCCAGATGGCAAGCAGGGAGACCAGATTCAGCAGGCCGATGGTGATGAGGAACAGGCCGGAGACGCTGGTGCCCCACAGGCCGGTCCACTGTTGCAGGGCGGAGCCGTCGTCTTCGAGGTTGCGGGCCAGGGCACGCACGCCGAACGCGATCAGCGCGACGAGGGCGAAGACCACGCTGGAATGGCCGAGCGCGAACCAGAATCCGACGCTGTGCACTCTGCGGCCGGGGTGTTCGGCGGTGAGTTTGCGGGTGATGTTGTCGATGGCGGCGATGTGGTCGGCGTCGAAGGCGTGCCGCATGCCGAGGGTGTAGGCGGTGACGCCGAGGCCGACGCCGAACACCGCGCCCTGCACCACATGATGGCCGGGGACCACGAACAACAGCAGTGTGCCCCAGCCGATCACGTGCAACGCGACGACCGCGGCCACCATGCCGAGCACACTGCGCATGTCACAACCCCTGCTCGTCACCGGATACCGATCTGTCGAACGGTACCCAGCACGCCCGGTCCGCGCGCGACGGGCGAGGGGAAAAGTGAGCGGAGACGGAGGGATTTGAACCCCCGGTCGCTCTCGCGACGCTCGCTTTCAAGGCGAGTGCAATCGGCCGCTCTGCCACGTCTCCAGTGCCCCGATCCTAACCGCTCACTCTTCGCGGGCGCCGATGGTGTCGTCGACGCGGGCGAACACCCGGTGGACGGCGGCGAGTTCCTCGGGGGTGAGCAGGTCGATGAAGTCGCGGCGGACGGCTTCGACGTGGCCGGGGGCGGCCGATTCGAGCTTGCGCATGCCTGCCTCGGTGAGTTCGGCGAGTACGCCGCGGCCGTCGTCGGGGCAGGATGCGCGGCGGACCAGGCCCTGGGCCTCCATGCGCCGGATCTGGTGGGTGAGCCTGCTGCGGGAGGACAGCACACCGTCGGCGAGCTCGCTCATGCGCAGGGCGTGCTCGGGCGCCTCCGACAGCAGCACCAGGATCCGGTATTCGGCGAAGCTGAGGTCGCTGTCGCGCAGCAGCTGCCGGTTGAGGGTGGCCATCAGGCGCTGGTGGCCGTCCATGTAGGCGCGCCAGGCGCGCTGCTCGGCCGGACTCAGCCAGCGCGGCTCGGTGGCGGGCGCGGCGTCGCTCGGCGGGATGGGCACGCCGCGATTCTAAAACGGGGTCGAACCAGACCCTCTGGTACGCGCCGGTCAGTGCGGCGTGGCGATGAGCGAGCGATCCAGCGCCGCCGCGCTCGTGCAGCCGCACAACCCCATCGCCGAGTCGAAGTCGGCCAACAGTAGCCGCAGCGCATGGTGCACGCCCGCGCGCCCCGCGATGCCGAGACCGTAGGCGTAGGGGCGGCCGAACAGCACGGCCTTGGCGCCCAGCGCCAGCGCCACGAGCACATCCGAGCCGGTGCGGATGCCGGAGTCGAAGAGCACGTCGGCGCGGTCACCGATCGCCGAGACCACCGCGGGCAGCGCGTCCAGCGCGGCGATCGAGTTGTCCACCTGACGGCCACCGTGGTTGCTGACCACCACGCCGTCGGCGCCCGCGTCGATCACCGCGCGGGCGTCGTCGGGATGCAGGATGCCCTTCACCGCGATCGGCAGGTCGGTCCATTCGCGCAGCCGGGCGATGTCGGCCGGGCGCAGGGTGTGGTTGCCGAACAGGCCCACCCAGGTGAGGATCGCGATCCGCATGGCGTCCTCGCTCTCCTCCGGCGGCGAGGGCAGCTTGGCGCGGAACACCGGGTCGGAGAGATAGTTGGCGATGCCCTTGCCGACCAGGAACGGCAGGTGCGCGAGCTCGAGGTCCTGCGGACGCCAGCCGAGGCTCGGGGTGTCGACGGTGACCATGATCGCCTTCGCGCCTGCCCGCTCGGCGCGCTCGACGAAGGAGCGGGCCAGGTCGTGGTCGGCGGGCCAGTACAGCTGATACCACCAGTCCCCCGCGGCGGCGCCGACCTCCTCGATGGTGCTGGAGGAGGCGGTCGAGAGCACCGAGCCGATGCCGAGTTCCTTGGTGACCTCCGCGACGGTCACCTCGCCGCCGGGCCGCATGAGTTCGAGCACGCCGATGGGCGCGGTGAGCACCGGCGCGGCGAGCCGGGTGCCGAGCACCTCCGTCGACAGGTCACGGTTGCCGGGGCCGGTGGCACCGCGCAGCATCCGCGGGACGATCCGGTAACGGTCGAAGGCCGCCCTGTTGGCGGCGGCGGTGCGACCGGAGGATGCGCTGCCCGCGACGTAGGCGAATTCGGACGCGCCGAGCACCTCGCGGGCGCGCTCCTCCAAACCCTCGGGGGTCATCGGCAATTCGGGGATCCGACCACCCAGACCGGCCAGGTAGATCTCGTTCTGGAAGTCGATGAAGCTGCTCACGCCGGGAACGCTAGTCCCTCGCCCCGGCGCGCGCAGCAACCCGCGCGGAAATGCGGCTGCCGCACCGCCATCGGGGTACGGGCTGTGCCCGGCGGTGGCGCGGAGCAGTATGGGGGCATGCGTGCGATCGAACTGAACGGATTCGGTGGACCCGAGGTGCTGGTGTGGGGCAAGGCGGCCGATCCCGTGCCCGGCCACGGCGAAGTGCTGATCGACGTGGTCGCGGCCGGGGTGAACCGCGCCGACCTGCTGCAACGGCAGGGCAACTACCCACCGCCCGCGGGTGCGAGCGACATCCTCGGCCTGGAGTGCTCCGGCGTCGTCGCCGAGGTGGGCGAGGGTGTGCGCGAGTGGCAGGTGGGCGACCGGGTGTGCGCGCTGCTCTCCGGCGGCGGTTACGCCGAACGCGTGGTGGTGCCCGCCACCCAGGTGCTGCCGGTGCCCGACGGGATGGACCTGGCCGCGGCGGCCGGCCTGCCCGAGGTCGCGGCGACGGTGTGGTCGAACCTGGTGATGACGGCCGGTCTGCACGCCGGGCAACTGGTGCTGATCCACGGTGGCGGCAGCGGCATCGGCACCCACGCCATCCAGGTCGCGCGGCAGCGCGGCGCGCGGGTGGCGGTGACGGCGGGATCGGCCGAGAAGCTGGAGCGCTGCCGCGAACTGGGCGCGGACGTGCTGATCAACTACCGGGAACAGGATTTCGTCGAGGTGGTGCGCGCGCAGGAATCGGGTGCGGGCGCGGCCGGCGCCGACATCATCCTCGACAACATGGGCGCGGCCTACCTCACGCGCAACGTCGCCGCCCTCGCGCCGCACGGACACCTGGTGATCATCGGGATGCAGGGCGGGGTCAGAGGCGAACTGAACGTCGGTGCGCTGCTGGGCAAATGGGGCAGTGTGCATGCCACCAACGTGCGCAACCGGCCCGCCACCGGCACCGGCAGCAAGGCGGAGATCATCGCCGAGGTGCGCAGGCACCTGTGGCCGCTGGTGGCCGACGGCGCGGTGGTGCCGGTGATCCACGCCGAATTCGACATCGCCGACGCCGCGCAAGCGCATCGCGTGCTGGATTCCTCGCGGGCCTTCGGCAAGGTGGTGCTGCGCGTGCGCGAGGAGTGAGCCGCCCGGCTCAGTCCAGCGCGGCCAGGGCGCGGCCGAGCTGATCGATCTCGAACCGCGTCGTGTAGGGCGCGAGGCCGACGGTCACCGCACCGCCCTCGTCGTTGACGCCGAGCGCGTCGAGCAGGCGGCTGCCGCCGTGCACGCCGCTGAGCGTGCTGATGCGGGCGTCGGCCAGGGTGGCGGCGACCTTCTCCGCCTGCATCCCCGCGATCGTGAAGCTGACCGTCGGGATGCGGGTGGAGGCCCGCCCGATCACGGTCAGATTCGGGATCTTGTCGAGGGTGTCCATCAGGTGCTCGAACAGCTGGTCGTGATAGTCCTGCAGCGAGGTGATGGAGATCTCCAAGCGCTCGCGGCGGGTGCCCCTGGCCCGGTCGTCGAGTCCGGCGAGGAAGTCGATGGAGCTGGTGAGCCCGGCCAGCAGCGCGTACTGGTGGCCGCCGACCTCGAGGCGTTCGGCGCCCTTGGCGTAGGGATTCAGCGACATCGAAGGGATCCGGTCGAGGAAGGCCGGGTCGCGGAAGACCAGCGCGCCGATCTGCGGGCCGCCCCAGGCCGGGGCGCTGAGCGCGACCACGTCGGCGTTGAGTTCGTCGATGTCGATGAGCGCGTACGGCGCGGCGCCGAACGCGTCGGCCACCAACAGCCCGCCGACCTCGTGCACGCGGTCGGCGGCGACCCGCACCGCGGGCGCGGAGCCCACGATCGGCGAGGCGGCGGTCAGGGCGACCAACCGGGCGGTGGGGCCGATCAGTTCCTCGAACTGCCACGACGGCATCTCGCAGGTCTCGATCTCCACCTCCGCCCAGCGCACATGCGCGCCGTAGCGGTTGGCGATGCGCAGCCACGGCGCGACGTTGGCCTCGTCGTCCAGCCGCGACAGCACGATCCCGGTGCCGAGGCCGAGCCGCGAGCTGAGCGACTCGGCGAGCCAGGCAAGCAGCACCGCCCGGTCGGGGCCGAGGACGACACCGGCCGGATCGCCGCCGACCAGGTCGGCGACCGCCTCGCGGGCGGCATCGAGGATGGCGGCGCTGCGGCGCGCGGCGTTGTTGCGGCCGAGATGGGAGAACGACGCGGTGCGGAAGCCGGTCGACACGGCGCGCGAGACCACGTCCGGGACGAGCATCCCCGCTTGTGGATCGAGATGGATCCAGCCGTCGCCCAGGGACGGTATCAGGCCCCGAACCCTCGCGACGTCGTAAGTCATATCGGCCACTCTAAGGGCAGGGGCCGGGGCCGCGTAACCGTGTTCCCGACCGGCACGGCTCGGATCAGGCGGGCGGCACCGCGCGCTGTCCGGGCGCGGTCGTGCACCGACCGGCCGGAACGGGGCGACCCGGGAATCAGCATGGCAACCGACTTTCAGCAAATCCGAACCACACGGACCCGAACAGGATAATCGGCCGCCGCCGGCCCCGGCAGCGGCCTGGCGAACCTCCGGCGCGCACCCGCGCACGCGGGAGGTTTAGCGCGTCCGGCGACAACACGACATGATGGGGGTCATGACGCATTCGGAGGAGACACCCGATTCCATCGTCGTGGTCGGCCCCGACGGGCGGCCGCTGGTCGTCCCGGCCGAGGCGGGCAACCACCGCACCGCACCGGCGGACGCCGAGGACGCGGCGAAGGGCGAGGCCGACGAGCGCGAGGAACAGGGCGAATCGCTGGCCGACATGGTCGAGCAGCCCGCCAAGGTGATGCGCATCGGGACCATGATCAAGCAGCTGCTCGAGGAGGTGCGCGCCGCTCCCCTCGACGACGCCAGCCGCAGCAGGCTCAAGGAGATCCACCGCTCCTCGGTGCGCGAGCTCGAACAGGGCCTCGCCCCCGAACTGCGCGCCGAGCTCGAGCGGCTGACCTTGCCGTTCACCGACGAGGCGGTGCCCTCGGACGCCGAGCTGCGGGTGGCCCAGGCCCAGCTGGTCGGCTGGCTGGAAGGGCTGTTCCACGGCATCCAGACCGCGCTGTTCGCCCAGCAGATGGCCGCGCGGGCCCAGCTCGAGCAGATGCGTCAAGGCGCCCTGCCCGCGGGTGTGCAGATCGCCGATCCGCGGGTGGCCCGCGGCGACCAGCACCACACGGGCGGCTCCGGCCAGTACCTGTGACCCGGTGGAACCGGGAAAATCGGCCCGGTCGGTGATGGACCAATCGGGCCGCGGCGCAGGGCGCGGGGGTAGTGTCGTGCACCGTGCCCGCCGCTGCTGCTCGTCCCGACTCCGAAGTGAGCTCGGTGCGTCCTGAAGAGAGCCAAGTGCAATCAGAGGAGAGCTCGGTGCGTTCTGCCGAGGAGACTCCGGTGAACACCGCCGTGTCGACGGCGCCCGCCGACGAGGTCGAGACCACCCACGTGCCATCGGAGCCCATCGTGTCCGATTCACAGACCTTCCGACGCGCCTTCCGCGACATGCGCGACGGGTTCGGGCAGCGGGAACTATGGCTCTCGCTCGGCTGGCAGGACATCAAGCAGCGCTATCGCCGCTCGGTGCTCGGCCCGTTCTGGATCACCATCGCCACCGGCGTGCAGGCCGCGGCCATGGGCATCCTCTACGCGACACTGCTCGGCCAGCCGCTGCGCGAATACCTGCCCTATGTGACCGTCGGCCTCATCGTCTGGAACGTCATCTCCGCCAGCATCCTCGAGGGCTCCGACGTGTTCATCGCCAACGAGGGCCTGATCAAACAGCTGCCCTCGGCGCTGAGCGTGCACGTCTACCGGCTGGTCTGGCGGCAGATGCTGTTCTTCGCCCACAACCTGGTGATCTATCTGGTGCTGCTGGCCGCGTTCGGGGTGTGGGAGAACCTGGGCTGGTCCAGTCTGCTCGCGCTGCCCGCGATCGGGCTGATCTTCCTCAACTCCATGTGGGTGTCGATCGTGTTCGGCATCTTCAGCACCCGTTACCGCGACATCGCCCCGATCCTGGGCAGCATGACGCTGATGCTGTTCGTGCTGACGCCGGTGATGTGGACCACCAAGACGCTCGAGGATCAGATCGGCACCGGCAGCGAACGCGCCCGGCTGGTGGAGATCATCCCCACCTTCCACTACCTCGAGATCGTGCGCGCACCGCTGCTGGGCGAACCGCAGGCGCTGCGGCACTGGGTGATCGTCGGGGCGATCACCGTGGTGGGCTGGATCGTCGCGGTGTTCGCCATGAAGCAATACCGTTCCCGCGTGCCGTACTGGGTATAGGAGCCGCACATGAGCCGTGTGAGTATCGATACCCACCAGGCGTGGGTGGAGTTCCCGATCTTCGACGCCAAGTCGCGCTCGCTGAAGAAGGCGTTCCTCGGCAAGGCGGGCGGGGCGATCGGGCGCAATCAGTCCGACGTGGTCGTGGTCGAGGCGCTGCGCGACATCAATCTGTCGTTGCGGGAAGGCGATCGGATCGGGCTGGTCGGCCACAACGGCGCGGGCAAGTCGACGCTGCTGCGCCTGCTGTCGGGGATCTACGAACCCTCGCGCGGCAGCGCGCGCATCCGCGGCCGGGTCGCGCCGGTATTCGACCTCGGCGTCGGCATGGACCCGGAGATCTCCGGCTACGAGAACATCATCATCCGCGGGTTGTTCCTAGGGCAGACCCGCAAGCAGATGATGTCGAAGATCGACGAGATCGCCGACTTCACCGAACTCGGTGAATACCTGCACATGCCGTTGCGCACCTACTCCACCGGCATGCGGGTGCGCCTGGCGATGGGCGTGGTCACCTCCATCGACCCGGAGATCCTGTTGCTCGACGAGGGCATCGGCGCGGTCGACGCGGAATTCATGAAGAAGGCCCGGCTGCGCCTGCAGGAATTGGTGGCGCGGTCTGGCATCCTGGTGTTCGCGAGCCATTCCAACGAATTCCTGGCCCAGCTCTGCGATTCCGCGCTGTGGATCGATCACGGCCAGATCCGGTTGCGCGGCGGCATCGAGGAAGTGGTGCGCGCCTACGAAGGGCCCGACGCGGGCAATCACGTGGCCACGGTGCTGCGGGAGATGGCTGCCGAGCGGGCGGGCCGCGCGGAGGGATCCGCGGACGAGAGAGAACTGGAGCAGAACGCAACATGAGCGGTCAGGGGCCGGAAGAAACGCGCGAGCGTCCCGAGCCGGCGGGCACCGGTCCCGATGCCAGGATCGTCGCGGTGGTGGTCACCCACAAGCGGCGGGAGCTGCTCGCCGAATCGCTGAAGGTGCTGACCTCGCAGTCCCGGCCGATCGACCACCTCATCGTGGTGGACAACGGCAACGAGGCCGAGGTCGCCGAACTGGTGGACCAGCAGCCGGTGGAGACCACCTACCTGGGCTCGGCGCACAACCTCGGTGGGGCGGGCGGTTTCGCGCTCGGCATCCTGCACGCGTTGACGATCGGGGCGGACTGGGTGTGGCTGGCCGACGACGACGGCCGCCCGGAGGGCCCCGACGTGCTGTCGACCCTGCTCGACTGCGCTGCCCGGCACGGGTTGGCCGAGGTCTCGCCGGTGGTGTGCGACATCGACGAGCCGGACCGGCTGGCTTTCCCGCTGCGCCGCGGAGTGGTGTGGCGGCGGTTGCGCTCCGAACTCGGCGAGGAGGATTTCCTGCCCGGGATCGCCTCGCTGTTCAACGGAGCGCTGATCTCCGCGGCGGCGGTGGACGTGATCGGCGTGCCCGACCTGCGCCTGTTCGTACGCGGCGACGAGGTGGAGGTACACCGGCGCCTGGTGCGTTCCGGCCTGCCGTTCGGCACCTGCCTGCAGACGGCGTACCTGCATCCCAACGGCGCCGCCGAGTTCAAACCGATCCTGGGCGGGCGGATGCACACCCAGTACCCGGACGACCCGGTCAAGCGCTACTTCACCTATCGCAACCGCGGCTACCTGATGGCGCAGCCGGGCATGCGGAAGCTGTTGCCGCAGGAGTGGATTCGCTTCTCCTGGTTCTTCCTGGTGACCCGGCGGGATCCGGCGGGCCTGCGCGAGTGGTTCCATCTGCGCTCGCTGGGCAGGCACGAGCAGTTCGGCAAGCCGGACTGAGGCGATCGGTCGCCGGGGAGAAGTCGCCGGGAAAATACGTTGCGGGCCGGGTCGGCCGCGTGCGAGAGTGTTCGGGTCACCAGCGAGATGTGGATGAGGAGGTGGAGCGCGTGACGGTCGTCCGGATTGCCGGGCGGCGGGCCGTGTCGGCCGCTGCCATGCCGTTCTCCCCCTCGAACTCCCCTCGCTGAACCCGCCGTCGGGTTCGGCGCCCGACGAATGGATTCTTCCCATCATGGTCGACCACGACCTGCTGGTCCCCTACGGCTGGACCGAGCCCGTTGCCGCGCGGTACGCGGCGCTCATCGACCCGGACTGCGTGCCGGCCCGGGTCGTTCGGATGGATCGCAGCGAATGCGATGTCGTCACCCCCACCGGTCCGGCGCGGGCCCGCTGCCCGCGCGCGGACTCCGAGGTCAGCGGACTGTGCACCGGTGACTGGGTGAGTGTGGACGCCCGCGGCGAGGTGCGCGCGCTGCTGCCGCGCCACACCGCCATCGTGCGCTCGGCGGCGTCCGGGCGTTCGGAGGGCCAGGTGCTGGCCGCCAATGTCGACACCGTGCTGATCTGCACGGCCGCCGACGGCGACGTGGACCTGGGCCGGATCGAACGGATGCTCGCGCTGGTCTGGGAGAGCGGCGCCCAGCCGGTCGTCGTGCTCACCAAAGCCGATGCGGCCGAACATGTCCCGCTCGACGAGGTGCGGGCGATCGCGCCGGGCGCCACGGTGCTCGGGGTGAGCGCCAGTGCCGAGATCGGGCTGGACGTGCTCACCGCGGTGCTCGACGGGACGGTCGCGCTGCTCGGCCCTTCCGGTGCGGGCAAATCCACCCTGGCCAACGCACTGCTGGGCCGGGAGGTGTTCGCCACCAACGAGGTTCGCGCGGCCGACAAGAAGGGCAGGCACACCACGGTGCACCGGGAGCTGCGCCCGCTGCCCGGCGGTGGCACGCTCATCGACACCCCCGGCCTGCGCGGTGTCGGCCTGTGGGATGCGGCCGAGGGCATCGGCCGTACCTTCAGCGACATCGAGGAGCTGGCGGCGCGCTGCCGGTTCTCCGATTGCGCGCACGAAGCCGAACCGGGGTGCGCGGTGCGCGAGGCCATCGAGGCCGGTGTGCTCACCGCCCGGCGGCTGGCCAGCTACCGCAAGCTGGCCAAGGAGAACGCCTGGATGGCGGCGCGTACCGACAAGCGGCTACAGGCCGAGCGTGATCGGGCCTGGCGCGGCATCGTGAAGGAACAGCGGCGCAGGTACCGCGAACGCGACAACCGGCGCTGAGAACAGGGGCATCGGAGACCCTCCGGTGCCCTTTCTCAGCGAACGCTATGCAACTAGTTGCATAGCGGCGGACTTGCCTCTACCGTGAGGACGGTGACCGCCGCGGCCAGGCGCCGCGACACGACAGCGCGTCCGGGCTCGGATGCCGACGACGAAGGAGCAGGTCGATGACGGAGAACAAGCCGCTCGCCGGCAAGACGATGATCATGTCCGGCGGCAGCAGGGGCATCGGGCTCGAGATCGCCAAGCGCGCCGCCGCCGACGGCGCCGCCATCACCCTCATCGCCAAGACCGATCAGCCGCACCCCAAGCTGCCCGGCACCATCCACACCGCCGCCGCCGAACTCGAGGCCGCGGGCGGGCAGGTGCTGCCCTTCGTCGGCGACATCCGCAGCGACGAGTCGGTGCAGCAGGCGGTGGACGCGACGGTCGCGCGCTTCGGCGGCATCGATCTCGTGGTCAACAACGCCTCGGCGATCGACCTGTCCCCCACCGACGCGCTGCCGATGAAGAAGTACGACCTGATGCAGGACATCAACTGCCGCGGCAGCTTCCTGCTGTCCAAGCTGTGCCTGCCGCACCTGCGGGAATCGGCGCGGGCGGGCCGCAACCCGCACATCCTGACCCTCTCGCCGCCGCTGAACCTGGACCCCAAGTGGGCGGGCGCCTCACTCGGCTACACCATCGCCAAGTACGGGATGTCGCTCACCACCCTGGGCTTGGCCGAGGAACTGAAGAACGACGGCATCGGCGTCAACTCGCTGTGGCCGCGCACCACCATCGCCACCGCCGCGGTGCGCAACCTGCTCGGCGGCGAGGAGATGGTGGCCACCTCGCGCACCCCCGACATCTACGCCGATGCCGCCTACCTGGTGCTCACCGCGGACGCCGCGAAGACCACCGGCAACTTCTTCATCGACGACGAGGTGCTGGCCGCACACGGCATCACCGACCTGGACAAGTACCGGGTGGTGCCGGGCGACGGCCCGCTCACCACCGACCTGTTCCTGTAGGTCTCAGGACCGCTCGCCCGCGCCGATGCCGTAGAGGCGTTCCCAGTTGGCGCGGCTGGTGAGTTCGGGCATGGCGGCGCGGTACTGCTCCTGCAGGGCGGGCAGTTCGCGGCGCAACCGCCGCAGCACGCGGACGGTGCGCAGCAGCAGGGCGCGGGCGCGCGCCTTGTCGCGCCGCCGGACCCGGACGCCGGACTGGGAGGCATCGGTGACCACCACGTGGTCGAACAGCGAGACGTGCCACCAGTGCGCGTCCTCCCGGGTGACCCCGATCAGGCCGTGCTGGGTGCGGCCGAACCACTGGTTGACCGCCCGCTTGACCAGCACCAGCAGCGCCCGGCTCGGCTCGCCGCCCGCCCGCCGCACCTGGATCTCGGCCGAGGGCACCGGCGGATTCGCGGCCGGATGCTTGATCGTCTCCGGGTAGTCGGCGCGCTGGGCCCGGGCGGCCGCCAGCGCGGCGACACCGCCGTCGCGCAACACCTTCGGACCCTCCAGGAAGTCCTCGATGCCCTGCAGGGTGGTGTGCACCAGGCCGTACTGCATGGCCACCAGGTGCTCGGCGATGGTGCGGAAGAACTGCTTGGTGATCGCCTTGCCGTCCAGGTCGGTGTGCATGGCGCCGACGATCAGGGAGTTGCGGGTGCTGAAGTAGCGCGCCCAGTCGTCGTAGTCCTTCCAGTAGAAGTCCGCGTGCCAGACCGCCGCGTTGGGCAGGGTCACGGTGACGAAGCCGTGCTCGCGGGCCCGCAGGCCGTACTCGACGTCGTCCCACTGGAAGAAGATGGGGATCGGCAGGCCGATCTTCGCGACCACCTCGGCCGGGATCAGGCAGGTCCACCAGGCGTTGTAGCCGGCGTCGACGCGGCGCTCCTGGTTCTTCTTCAGCATGCTGGTGTTGCGCAGCGCCTTGGGCACCTTCTGGCCGTGGCGCAGTTCGTGCAGGTGCACCTCCTCGGCCCCGACGTTGAGGTAGTCGGGGTTGAGCAGGAACAGCATCTGCGCGCCGACCAGCGTCGGCTCCACGGTGAGGTTGGCGAAGGCGTTGAGCCGCAACACCGTTTCCGGCTCACAGAGGATGTCGTCGTCCATCAGGATGACGTCGGCGTGCTCGTTGACCGCCGACACCTCGTACAGGCCGCGGGTGAACCCGCCCGCGCCGCCCAGGTTGGGCTGGCGGATGTAGCGCAGCTTGTCGCCGAAGGCGGGCTCGACCTCGCGGAAGCGGGGCCGGTCGGCGACCAGGTCGGTGCCCTGGTCCACGACGTAGACCGCGTCGATGGCGGCCAACACGGTGGGGTCGGCGGCCAGCGCGGCCACGGTCTCGGCGCAGTCGGCGGCCCGGTTGAACGTGCAGATGGCGATGGCGACCGGGCGCACCCGTTCGGGAGCGGGCGCGGTCCACACCAGCTCGGCGATGCCGAGCTCGCCGCCGTCGGCGTCGAACTCCAGCCACAGCGCGCCGCCGTCGACGTACTGGTCCAGCGGTGCGCTCAGCACCACCGTGCCGCTCTCGGCGGTGGTGAGGGTGTCGATGATGCGCCGGTGGCCGGCGATGTCGGAGGCGACCAACCGCACCCGCGCGCGCCTGCCGACCTCCAGGGTCATCGTCGCGGTCACCTCGGTGACGGTGGTCCAGCGCTGCCAGTAGCTGGCGGCGAACCGGCCGAAGTAGGTGTTGGTGTGGGCGGTGGCGCCCTTCTCCAGTCGCAGCGTCTGCCGCTCCCGTGCCGCCTTGCCCTTGACCACCGCGTAGAGCTCGTCGCTGACCTTGGCCGAGGGGCCGGTGAAGATGCCGCGTTGCAGCACCAGCCGGTCCGGCGCCCGATGGTCGACCCGCAGCGCGGCCGGTGCGGCGGCGGCGATGCGGTGGTCGTTCGATTCGGTAACGGCCTGGGTAGCCGACTGGTCCATGAAGTCCTCGAAATTCCTCATTTTTGTGCCGACGGGACCACACGCCCCGGTATGCCGAGCGCGGCGCAGCGAGGATATCAACCGATGATGGGCTCTGCCCCGTCAGCGACCGGTGGCCTCGGCCTGTTGTTCGGCTTCGGCCTCGGCCGCCCCGGTGAACACGAACGTGTCGTAGGCCCAGTACCGGAAGATCATCGCGACCGCCTGCCCGATCAGCGTGCCGGAGATGTTGTCGGCCAGCGGTGAGGCCAGGTCGAGCACGTAGCGGGAGAAGCCCAGGCAGCCGAGCTGCAGGCCGATGGCGATCGCGTTGAACAGCGCGTAGAGCAGGTATTCGCGGACGGGATTGCCGGACTGCTTGTGGCCGAAGGTCCACCACTTGTTGCCGAAGTAGGTGACCACGGTGGCGAGCGCGATGGAGATGATCTTGGCGGGGAGCGGAGCGTGACGCATCACACCGCCGTCGATCCAGAACACCAGCAGGTTGTAGGTGCCCGCGTCGACCAGGAAGCCGATGACGCCGACCACGAGGAACGGCCCGCCACCCTTGCGCAGCAGGCCCAGGAGGGTCGCGCTCAGCGGCGCGCGCACGTCCCCCGGCGCGGGCACGGATGCGGCGGCGAGTTTCTCGGCCGGTGCGGCGGGATGCTCGGGGTAGGACACCTCGGCGACGGTACCCCAGCGGTGTACCCTCCCCGGTGTCCCCTTCACCGCCGAGATGAGGATTGACCCGGGTGGACTCCACCGACCTTCGCATCGCCGCCGTGGTCCCGTGCCACAACGAGGAGGCCTCCGTCGCCAAGGTCGTCACCGACCTGCAGGCCGCCGTGCCGGGAATCGTCGTCTACGTCTACGACAACCTGAGCACCGACCGCACCGCCGAACGCGCCAGGGAAGCGGGCGCGATCGTGCGGCACGAGCACACCAAGGGCAAGGGCAACGTGGTGCGCCGCGCGTTCGCCGACATCGAGGCCGACGTCTACCTGATGATCGACGGTGACGACACCTACGAGGCCTCGGCCGCGCCGCTGATGATCAAGACGCTGCTGGAGGGCCCCTACGACCACGTGCTCGGCGTGCGCAAGCAGGACGAGGGCGCCTCGGCGTACCGGGCGGGCCACGAGACCGGCAACAAGGTGCTCAACGGCGTGGTCGGCAAGGTCTTCGGCGAGAACGTCGAGGACATGCTCTCCGGCTTCCGGGTGTTCTCGCGCCGCTTCGTCAAGAGCTTCCCCGCGGTCTCGCGGGAATTCGAGATCGAGACCGAGCTGACCGTGCATTCGCTGCACCTGCGGGTGCCGCAGACCTCGGTCCCGGTCGGCTTCCGGGACCGGCCCGCGGGCAGCGAGAGCAAGCTGCGCACCTACCACGACGGTTTCAAGATCCTGGCGTTGATCATCGGCCTGGCCAGGCACGAACGCCCGGTGGCGTTCTACGGCCTGTTCGGCTCGCTGGCCTGGCTGCTGTCGGTCGTGCTCACGGTGCCGATCGTCATCGAGTTCACCCGCACGCACGAGGTGCCGCGGTTCCCGACGCTGTTCCTCGGCTTCACCCTGCTGCTGCTGGGCAGCCTGGCCTGGACCGCCGGGCTCATCCTCGACGGCATCCGCCGCTCCCGGCACGAGGCGTCTCGCCTTGTGTACCTGCGGTATTCGGCGGTCGGCGCGGACGAGCCGGCCGACGGGCAGGTGCGCGAGCGCGGGCTACGCGGTGACGGGACCGCGCGGTGACGACCTCCGCCGACCGCAACACCGCCACCGACTCCGGCGATTCCGAGTCCGACACGACGTCCGACACGACGTCCGGCACCACGTCCGGCACCCCATCCACCGTGACCGGCCGCGACCGGTCCGAGTCCGGTGCCGACGCGGCGACGACCACCGACCCGACGACCACCGACCCGACGACGGTCGACTCGGCCACGGCCGACACGACGAGCACGCACGCGGCGAGGACCACCGTCGAAACGACCGGCGCGGCAACGGAACCCGCCGGACGGACCGCCCCGATCCGGGCGTTCGCGCGCCGCGCACATCGGCGGTTCGGCGGCGCCACCCTGGCCTTCGCCCTGCTGGCGACGCTGTTCGGCGCGGTGTTCGCCGTCATCACCCCGCCGTTCTGGGGCCACGACGAGATCACCCAGTTCGGCCGCGCCTACCAGGTCGCCCACGGCGGGTTCCTGCCCACCGAGATCGAGGACGACCGCGGCGTTGCCTACGGCGGCGTGATCCCGCCCGGCATCGACGACCTGATGGGTTACGCCTTCCACGACTACCAGGAGAACCCGGAGGAGCCGGGCGCGATGGTGGCCGACCCGGGCGCCTACGAACGGCTGCGCTCGGCCGACATCGGCACCGAGCTGCGCCCGATCTGGTTCACCAACACCGCCGCCTACTCGCCGGTGGCCTACGTGCCGGCCGCCGTGGGCATCCGCGTCGCCGAGGCGGTCGGTCTCGACGTCGGCGGCGTCGTGTTGCTCACCCGGCTGGCCGGGCTGCTCGGTTACCTGGTGGTGGCCGGGTTCGCGCTCTACGCGCTGCGCGCCCACCGCATCCAGTGGCTGGCGTTCACGGTGGCCGTGCTGCCCATCGCGATCTTCCAGGCGGGCACCGTCACCGCCGACACGATGACCAACGCGCTCGCCCTGCTGGTGTCCGCGCTGCTGGTCAAGGGCCTGTTCCTGGGCCGCGATCTGACCCGCGCCGAGACCGTTGCGCTGCTCGCGGCCACGCTGCTGCTGCCGCTGAGCAAGCCGACCTACGTGCTGCTGGCCATGCTGGTGGTACTGATCCCGGTGCGCCGCTTCGCCTTCTTCGGCGGGGTCGCCGCCACCGGCTTCGACTGGCGCAGGCTGATCCCGTGGGTGTTCGCGGGCACCGGCGCGGTGGCGTTCGCGATCTGGATGAAGATCGCCGCGCCCACCGGCGACGGCATGAGCCTGATGCGCCCGCGCCACCAGTGGTACACGGTGAAACCCGACGAACAGCTGGGCGAGATCCTCGGCGATCCGTTCCGCTTCCTCGGCGTCTTCCGCGACAGCATCGTCTACCGCGACCAGCGCTGGTTCACCCAGTTCTTCGGCGAACTGGGCTTCGCCTACATCGATGTGCCCGCGCTGGCGGTGCTGGGCTGTCTGCTGGCGCTGGCGGTGAGCCTGGGCATCGGCGACCGGATGGACGGCGCCGCCGCGACCACACGCCGCACGCTGCTGGTGGCGCTCACCGTGGCCGCCAGCGTGGCGATGATCTACGTGACGCTCTACATGTCGTTCACGCCGGTGGGCTTCTACATCATCGACGGCGTGCAGGGCCGCTACTTCGTGCCGCTGGCGCTGACGGGCTGCGCGGTGCTGCTGCGCTGGATGCCGTGGCGGCTCACCGACGCGCGGGGCCGCACCCCCACCTGGGGGCCCGGCCTGACGGTGGTGGCCGCGACGACGGTCGCGCTGGTGGCGACGGTGGTGAAGTACCACAGCATCGTCTGGGGCTGAGCCCCGCCGAGGCTCAGTCCGTGCCCGGCACCCGGGTGAGGGTCTGCTCCCCCGCGGCGGCGTAAGCCCGCTCGGTCGCGGCTTTCATCGGGCGCCACCAGGATTCGTTGGCGCGGTACCAGTCGATGGTGGCGGCCAGTCCGGCGCGGAAGTCGGCGTAGCGCGGAGTCCAGCCGAGTTCGGTGCGCAGCAGCGTGGCGTCGATCGCGTAGCGCTGGTCGTGGCCGGGCCGATCGGTGACGTGATCGAAGTCGTCGGGATCGCGGCCGAACGCCTCGAGCAGCATCCGCACGACGGACTTGTTGTCCAATTCCCCGTTCGCGCCGATCAGATAGGTCTGCCCGATCCGGCCGCGCTCGAGGATGTCCCAGACCGCGCGGTTGTGATCGTGCACGTGGATCCAGTCCCGGATCTGGTGCCCGGCGCCGTACAGGCGGGGCCGCACACCGTCGATCAGGTTGGTGATCTGGCGCGGGATGAACTTCTCCACGTGCTGGTACGGGCCGTAGTTGTTGCTGCAGTTGGAGATCGTCGCGCGGACCCCGAACGAGCGGGTCCAGGCGCGCACCAGCAGATCGCTCGAGGCCTTGGTCGCCGAGTACGGGCTGGACGGGTTGTAGGCCGTGGTCTCGGTGAACGGCGGCTGCTCGGCGGTCAGATCGCCGTAGACCTCGTCGGTGGAGACGTGGTGGTAGCGCACGTCGTGCCTGCGCACGGCCTGCAACAGCGAGTAGGTGCCGACGATGTTGGTCTGCACGAACGGCCACGGCTCGGCGAGGGAGTTGTCGTTGTGCGATTCGGCGGCGAAGTGCACGACGGCGTCGACACCGCTCACCAGTTCGTCGACCAGGTCGAGGTCGGCGATGTCGCCGTGCACGAAGTCGATCCGGTCGGCCACCGGGGCGAGCGAGGCTCGGTTGCCCGCGTAGGTCAGCGCGTCGAGCACGGTGACGGTGGCGTCGGGCCGCTCGGCGACGGTCTGCTGGACGAAATTCGCACCGATGAATCCGGCTCCGCCGGTAACGAGCAATCGCACGTCCGAACCTTACGTCGGCAGACCCGGCCGACTCCACGGCAGCCGCCGAACGGTGTGACCTTCGTCTCAGATGGTTTGACGAAAATAAGCCCCGCGGTCCGTTTTTACGGCGAAAAGCCAGCTCGGCGTGTCCTTTTCCGAATACGCACAGACCCGGCGGTCGACTTGGTGAACGGAATTTGAATCAACGGTCACAGTCGGTTCACCGCGCGTTAGCTGACCTCCATTTCGATCAACGGGTCCCCTCCGAACGCTTCACATCGAGGAACCCCAGAAATGCTGATGAGGAAATTCGCCGCTACGTCGGCGCTGCTGATCGCCGCGCTCGGCGTCACCGCCGGCACAGTCAACGCGGCGCCCGCCGCGCCGGCCGAGAGCGGTGCCATCAATTTCACCGCGCAGTCGACCGACACCCAGTCCATCATCTCGATCGACTCCGGCTCGCTGGTGGTCGAGGACAACGCGCTCAAGATCAAGGCCGCCGACGGCACCACCGTCGCGGGCGCGCCGCTGACCTTCCGCGTGGACGAGTTCGAGTTCCCGATCGCCGCCGAGATCAGCGACCGCACCGCCACCCTGACCCCGCAGCTCGACGTCGACAAGGCGGTCTACAAGCCGGTCGCCCTGCCGTTCGAGGACAAGGCGCCCTGGAAGAGCGAATACGACCGTGAGCTGGCCGCTTTCAACCGCCTGAAGGACACCATCGGCATGGGCGCCACCATCGGCACCCTGGTCGGCGGCCTGGGCGGCGCGGCCGTGGGCTGCGTGCTCGGCGGCATCGCGGGTGCGACCGTGGCCTCGGCGACCATCGTCGGCCTGTTCGGTCCGTTCATCCCGGCCGCGGCCATCGGCTGCCTGGGCGGCATCCTCGCCGTCGGCGCGCTGGGCACCCTGGCCGGCCAGATCCTGGTGACCGCGCCCGTCGCGATCGGCGCCGCGATCCAGTACTTCACCACCATCAACCAGCCGTTCGTGCCCCCGGCCAAGTAATCTCCGGCACATTTTCCGACGACCCCGCCCGTTCCGGGCGGGGTTTTCGTCCGTTTCGGGAGCTTTCCGGCCGGAACAATTTCCCGGCGGAAATGATCGCGAATTTCGCCCTGAAAAACGCCGGGCGGGTGGGGCGGGCAGAAATCGCCCCGAAAGGGACATTCCCGGCACGCACCGCAGAAAAAGAGCGAACCTCGTCCCGGCGTCCCGGGACGAGGTTCCTCGACTCGTCCGACCGAGCGGATCAGGCCGTCCGAGCCCGCTGGGAATCCGCCAGCCGCCCGCGGACGAAACGTGCGACCCGGCCGAGTGCGGCCCGGCTCTCCGGCAGGCCGGGGGCGATGCTCATGAACGCGTGCACCTGGCCGCGCCACAACTCCACCGAATTCGGCACCCCGGCCGCGTCGAGGCGCGCCGCCATCAGCTCGGCGTCGAAGCGCAGCACTTCGTCCTCGGCCGCGACCAGCAACACCGGCGGTAGGTGCGCCAGCGCGCCGTTCACCGGCGAGAGCAGGGGATCGAGCCTGCCCTCGCGCTCGGCACCCAGCCGCACCACCGCCGCCAGGGCGGACAGTGGGATATACGGATCGCGCGCGACATTGACGTAGTCGCGCTTGGCCGCGTAGTCGAGATCCAGCAGCGGACTCAGTCCCACCAGGCCCGCCGGGGCGGGCAGCCCGCATTCCAGGGCTCGCAGCGCGGTGGCGAAGGTGAGGTAGCCGCCCGCCGAGTCCCCCGCGAACACGATCCGGTCCGGCTCGGCACCGTGGCGCAGCAGCCAGCGGTAGGCGGCCAGGCAGTCGTCGATCGACTCGGTGATGCTGCGCACGGGCAGCTGCCGGTAGGCCACGTTGACCACCGGCAGCCCGGTGCGCCGTGCCAGGCTGGCCGCCACCGGCCGGTGCGTTTCCAGGCCGCACACCGCGAAGCCGCCGCCGTGCAGGTAGAGCAGCGCGCCGTGCCGCATCGCGCGCGCCGCACCGGCGGGTCGGATGATCTCCATGGCGAAGCCGGGCATGGTGACCTGCTCGCGCTCGATGCCGCGCGGGTGCGGGCGCAGCCGGGCCAGGCCGTCGATGGCGAGCGCGCCGACCGGGATGGTCGCGCGCGTGATCGGCGCGGCCCGCAACACGGGGCGCACCACCCCGCGGCAGGCCGCCGTCAGCAGCCGCGCCTGCGCGCTCGGCCCTTCCGGATTGAGTACCACCATCGCGCACCGCCTCGCCGCCGCGCCGCCGCAGCGACCCGGCCGCACCGCGCGGTGCCGCACGAGCGAGTGTCGGCGTCGACATCTCACACACTTACATTTCAGAAGACCACGCAGAAGTGATCTACGCAACACTTATCGCCCGCCACGCCGACGTGCGAAACCTCCGTGACGAAAACGTGCGCTACTCGGAACCTCCCCGACGCCGGCCCGGCCCCCAGCTGGCAGACTCCAGGGCATGCGCGGAATCATCTTGGCGGGCGGCACCGGTTCGCGGCTGCACCCGATCACGCGCGGGGTGAGCAAGCAGCTGGTCCCGGTCTACGACAAACCGATGATCTACTACCCGCTGTCCACCCTGATGCTGGCCGGCATCAGGGACGTCCTGGTGATCACCACCCCCGAGGACGCGCAGGCCTTCCGGCGGCTGCTCGGCGACGGCAGCCAGTTCGGTATCGCGATCAGTTACGTGGTGCAACCGGAGCCGGACGGCCTGGCCCGCGCCTTCGTGCTCGGCGCCGACCACATCGGCTCCGACTGCGCGGCTCTGGTGCTGGGCGACAACATCTTCCACGGCCCCGGTCTCGGTACCAGCCTGGAGCGCTTCGACGGCATCTCCGGCGGTGCGGTGTTCGCCTACTGGGTCTCCGATCCCACCGCCTACGGCGTGGTCGAATTCGCCGAGGGCAAAGCGATTTCCATCGAGGAGAAGCCGAAGGTGCCGCGGTCGAACTACGCGATCCCCGGCCTGTACTTCTACGACAACGACGTGGTGGAGATCGCGCGTGGGCTGCGGCCGTCGGCACGCGGCGAGTACGAGATCACCGACATCAACCGGGCCTATCTCGAGCAGGGCAGGTTGCAGGTCGAGGTGCTGGCCCGCGGCACCGCCTGGCTGGACACCGGCACCTTCGATTCGCTGCTCGACGCCGCCAACTACGTGCGCACCATCGAGGAACGCCAGGGCCTGAAGATCGGCGTGCCCGAGGAGGTCGCCTGGCGGATGGGTTTCATCGACGACGAGGGTTTGCGGGCGGTGGCCGAACCGCTGGTCCGGTCCGGTTACGGCAGCTATCTGCTCGACCTGCTCGAACGCGGACGGGATTGGTGAGATGGAGATCCGGGAGCTCTCGATTCCGGGGGCGTGGGTGGTCACCCCGCGCGTGTTCCACGACGAGCGGGGCAGCTTCGCCGAGGCGTTCAAGGCCTCGGAGTTCGAGAAGGCCACCGGCCGGCCGATGGACCTGCGGCAGGTGAACTGCTCGGTGTCGGCGGCCGGGGTGCTGCGCGGCATCCACTACACCGAGAACCCGCCCGGTCAGGCCAAGTATGTGACCTGCGTGCGCGGCGCCTTCCTGGATGTGGTGGTCGACCTGCGCCGCGGCTCACCCACCTACGGCCGCTGGGACAGCGTGCTGCTCGACGACGTGGACCGCCGCTCGGTGTTCGTGTCCGAGGGCCTCGGCCACGCCATCCTGTCGCTGGAGGACGACTCCACCGTCACCTATCTGTGTTCGCTCGAGTACACCCCGGAGCTGGACGGCGAGATCGACGCCTTCGATCCGACCCTGGCCATCGAGTGGCCGCGCACCGGCCGCGACGGCAGGCCGCTGACCTACCTGCGTTCGCCGAAAGACACTGCCGCCCCGCCCTTCTCCTGAGACGGGCGAACGCCCCGTCCGGGTGGTGGCCGGACGGGACGCTCTGGCGGGAGGCCGTCGTCGTCAGCCGACGAGTTCGACCTCGGGCTCGGCCGCCCGGCGCCTGCGCAGCGCGGGCGCGAAGGCCGACAGCGCGACCAGTGCACCGACCACCGCGATGCCCGCGGCGAAGGTCAAGCCGGGCCGGTAGGCATCGAGCATCTGCTGCGGCTCGCCGGAGCCGTGGCCGCCGGAGGAGATGACGGCGGTGGTCACCGCCAGCATCACCGCGCCGCCGACCTGCATCGCGGTCTGGAGCACGCCCGCGGCCAGGCCCTGCTCGTCGTCATCGATACCGCTGGTGGCCTGGATGTTGATGGCCGGGAAGCCGATCCAGCCGATGCCGATCAGCAACACGGCGGGCAGGATCATCGTCAGGTAGGACGGGTGCGTGTCCAGCCGCAGGAACAGCAGGTAACCGACGGCCATCACGGTCATGGTGACGCCGATGATGGGTCCGGTGCCGAAGCGGTCGACCAGCTTGTCGGAGAACACCGCCGAGAGGGCGACCAGCAGGCCGACCGGCAGCAGCGCCAGCGCCAGCCGCAGCGGCGACCACCCCAGGGTGTCCTGCAGGTACAGCGTGACGATGAACTGCCAGCTGAAGTAGGAACCGGCCACCGCGACGATCGCCAGCGACGCGCGCACCAGGGTGGTCTTGCGCAGGATGCCCAGCCGCACCAGCGGATGCGCGACCCGCCGTTCCACCGCGAGGAAGGCCGCGAACAGCACCGCGACCGCGGCGAACGAACCGACCGTGCGGGCCGAGTTCCAGCCCACTTCGGGGGCGGTGACCACGGTGTAGACCAGCAGCAGCATGGCCGCGGTGGACAGCGCCGCGCCGAGCAGATCGTGTCCGCCCTCCTCGGCGGGCTCGTCCTTGGGCACCAGCACCCAGGCCGCCGCCAGCGCGGCCAGGGCGATCGGCACCGGCAGCAGGAAGGTCCAGCGCCAGCCCATGCCGGTCATCAGCCCGCCGAAGAGCAGGCCCGAGGAGTAGCCGCCCGCGCCGAACACGGTGTAGATCGACAGCGCCTTGTTGCGGGCCGGGCCCTCGGCGAAGGTGGTGGTGATGATCGACAGACCGGTCGGCGCGGTGAACGCGGCGGCCAGGCCCTTCACGAAGCGGGTCAGGATCAGCAACGGTCCGGAGCTGACCAGGCCGCCCGCCAGCGAGGCGAGGGCGAAGACGGCCAGCGCGATGAGGAAGACCTTGCGCCGCCCGAGCAGGTCGGCGGTGCGCCCGCCGAGCAGCAGCAGGCCGCCGTAGCCGAGCACGTAGCCGCTGACCAGCCACTGCAGGGTCGAGGTCGACATGTCGAGTTCGGCGCCGATCGAGGGCAGGGCGACGCCGATCATCGAGACGTCGAGCCCGTCGAGGAACAGCACGACGCACAGCGTGATCAACATCCCCCACAGCCGGACGGGCCACTTCGTGGGGTCGAGCGCCGGTGCGGCGGCGGCCGAGAGTGTTGCCGGAGAAGTCATGCCGGGGACATTACATGCGTGTGCATTAAATGCCAACACATAAAATGCCGTTGCATGGAGTAAGGGTCCGGACTAGGATGACGGCATGTCGAAGTCGACCGTGGACACCGCACGACGCCCGAGCGCGTCGTCGGCACTGGTCGGCCAGTGGCGTGACCTGCTGGATCGGCACGCCGCGGTGAGCTGCGCGCTGGAGAAGGCGCTGCAGAACGAGCACGGCATCGGGCTCAGCGAATTCGAGACGCTCGACCGGCTCGTCGACGCCGCCTGCGGCAAGTACCGGATGAGCGATCTGGCCGGCGACATCCACCTGAGCCAGAGCGCGCTCTCACGGGCGGTGGCCCGGCTCGAACGCGACGGCCTGGTCGAACGCAGCATGTGCGAGGAAGACCGGCGCGCGATCTTCGTCCGGATGACGGACAAGGGCCGCGCGGTCTACGAGGCGGCCATGCCCACCCACCGCACGGTGCTGGCCGACACCTGGCACTGACCGCCCGGCGCGGGGTCAGGACCGGCGGTTCAGTGCCGCCACGGCCTCGTCGAGCGGGGCGCGCGCGTCCACCGCGACGGCGGCGATGCTCGCGAACGCCCGGCGATACCGCTCGATCTCGGCGTCCTTGTCCAGGTAGACCGGCCCGGTGAAGGCCTCGACGTAGACCACCGGCGGCTCGGGCTGCGCCACGTCACCGAGCGGGAACTCGAGAATCGCGAATCGGCTCGTCGCCATGCCCGCGTGATAGTCCGACGCCGCGGGCACCACCCGCAGCCGCACCGTCGGCAGTTCGCACATGCGCCGCAGGTGCGCCAGTTGCTCGGCCGCGACCGCGCGGCCACCGATCCGCTTGTGCAGCACCGCCTCGGCGACCACCACATCCAGCCGCAGCGGCGCACCGGGCCGGGTCAGCAGCGCCTGCCTGCGGCTGCGCAGGGCGACCCGGCGGTCGATCTCGGTGGCCGTGGCGTCCGGATGGGCGGCGCCGAGCAGGGCACGCGCGTAGGCCTCGGTCTGCAACAGCCCGGGGACCAGCTCGTTCTCGTAGCCGGCGAGCTGGCGGGCGGCCTCCTCCAGACCGATGTAGATGTCGAAGCCCTCGCCGATGACGTCGCTGTAGGCGGTCCACCACCCGCGGGCCTTGGTCTCCTTGGCCAGGGCCGCCAGCGGCGCGACCACCTCGTCGGGGGCGCCGTAGATCTTGCACATGGCCTCCACGTCGAGGCTGCGCAGCGAGGTCTGGCCGGTCTCGATCCGCCAGATCTTGGCCTCCGACCACTCCAGGTGGCGGGCGGCGGCGCGGGTGGTCATCTTGGCGCGCGTGCGCAGGTCACGCAGATGCCTGCCGAGTCGTCTGCGCGGCATGGTCGATCCGGTGGTGACCTGCGGTAAAGCCATACTTCCCCCTTGCGCTGCCTCGGGTTTCCGCCCACGGTCCCGGCGCACCCGAACGGCATTGTTTCACAACAGTTCTGGCAGTTCGCAACACGAACGGACGGCACACCCCCGCGCACCCCGCGATAGCTAATGTCGAGCTATTTCCGCGGATTCCGACCACGGAAGCGCCAGAACTGCACCGCGCGAACATCTTCGGAGAGCTGGTTGACCGGCTCGGCGACATCGGAGAGCGCCTGGAACAGATCGTCGGCCAGATCGCTGATGTGCTCCACCCGCGTCGCCAGGCGCGAAGCGTTGACCAGGAACTCCAGCATCAGCCGCACGGCCGCGGCGATGGTGAGCCCCAACGGGATCGCCACCAGCGCGGCCAGCACGCCGAGCACGATCGAGACCTGCCACAGCAGCACCGTCAGCGCGATCGGCACGGCGCAGGCGAAGATCAGCCCGAGGATGTAGGCGAGCGGCAGCAACGTCCTGGTGGCCTGCCGGTGGAATTGGACATCGAGCAGCGCGGCGGCGGCATCGGCGCTCCAGTGCCGGAAATCACGCCCGCTGCGGAAGGGTTCGGCGGGCTCCTCGTCCCGGACGCCGCCCGCCAGCCTGCGCAGCGCCGCGGCTTTCCAGGCGAGCCAGCGCGACTCGGGCACGTACTCGGACGTACCGCGCCGCGCGGCCGCGTCGGTGCCGGCGGCGTCCGTGCCGGCGGCGTCCGTGCCGGCGGCGTCCGTGCCGGCGGCGTTCGGATCCGTGCTGGTCGAATCCCCGCGGTTCGCATCCTCGGCCATGGCTCACGCTCCTCGGCATCGTTCGCGCCCGGCGGCACGCCTCGGCCGAATACTGCCCCGATTTCCGCGCCCGAACCACCCCCCAGGAACCTCCCAGGAAGCACACGGCCCGGCCACAGCGACGGAGCCCAGAGTGGGTGGCGCGGTCGTCCGACGGCGGCGGTATGCTCCCCCGCCGAATGAGACGTACTGCACAGTTCGGGATTTTTTCGGAGATCGCGTAACGCCCGGGGCCCCGCCCCTCGATACGAACCATGAACGCAGGACCCCCAGAGCATCCGGGAATGGAGAAAACAGTGCGCACCACGTTTCCGACTTCCGTCTCCGCGGCCGACATGGACGCCGCGGCGCAGGACTACATCCAGCGCGGGTGGACGGTCGCCGAAACGGCCAACGGGCTGTGCCTGATCACGGACGAGAACGTCTCCGCCATCGAGATCGGCGGCGAGCTCGCGGGTGAGGTGCGGCGCTTCCTGCGCGCGAACAACCTGACCGGTCCGGTGATCGAGGTTCCCGGCGCCGAGCGCCGTGAGATCCACCTGGTCACCGGCGTGCGCAAGGCCGCCATGGCGCTCGACGCGCTGCGCGAGGCCGGCGCCATCGTCTACACCGACGGCGCGGGCGTGCCGCTGCCGCCGAGCAAGCTGTCCGCCGGTTCGGCCAGCTGGGGCGTCGCGCCCCGCGAGGCCCGCTGGGTCCCGCCGGTGGTCGCCATCGCCGCGGCGGTGCGCTCGGCCGCCAGCGGCAAGCGCGCGCAGCTCACCGGCGCCCAGCTCACCAGCGTCGCCTGCTGAGTCACCAGCCTGCACGGGCAGCGGCGGCCCGCACTACCTCCGCTGCCGACGACCGGCATCCGCACGGATGCCGGTCGTTTCTCGTTTCCCCACCCGGTCCGCTATGGGACATTTTTCAGCAAATGTCGCAAACGCTCTTCCCCTCCGGACGGTCCGGCGGCCAAGATGGGGACTATGGCCCAGATCACCGACTCGGCTCGGAAACTGCTGCGCACCTGCCCGCTCTGTGAGGCCGTGTGCGGACTCGAGATCACCCTCGACGCCGCCGACCACGTGGTCTCGGTACGCGGTGACAAGCTCGATCCCTTCAGCAAAGGCTTCCTCTGCCCGAAGGGGGCCAGCCTCGGCAAGCTCGACGAGGACCCCGAGCGCGTCACCGAGCCGATGATCCGCGATCGCGCCACCGGCGCCTGGCGTACGGCGGGCTGGGACGAGGCCTTCGACTACATCGCCGAACGCTTCCCCGCCATCACCGCCGAGTACGGCAACCAGGCCGTGGGCATGTACGTCGGCAACCCGAACGCGCACACCGTCGCGGGTGCGCTCTACCTGCCGGTGCTGATCCGCGCGCTCGGCACCAAGAACCTCTTCTCGGCCAGCACCGCCGACCAGATGCCCAAGCAGGTCGCCGCCGGCCTGATGTTCGGCGACCCCCTCACCGTGCCCGTGCCGGATCTGGACCGCACCGACTACCTGTTGATGCTCGGCGCGAACCCGCTCGAATCGAACGGATCGCTGTGCACCGCACCGGATTTCCCGGGCAGGCTCGCCGCGCTGCGCAAGCGCGGCGGACGGTTCGTTGTGGTCGATCCGCGCGCCACCCGCACCGCGGAACGCGCCGACGAGCACCTGTTCATCCGTCCCGGCACCGATGTCTTCCTGCTGTTCGGGCTCGTGCACACGCTGTTCGCCGAGAACCTGACCGAGGTGCGCGTGGCCGTGAACGGGCTCGACGAGGTGCGCGCGGCCGCCGCCGAATTCACCCCCGAGGTCGTCGCCGCCCACACCGGCGTGCCCGCCGAGACGGTGGTGCGGCTGGCCCGCGAACTGGCCGCCGCCCCGACGGCGGCGGTGTACGCCAGGATCGGCACCTGCACGGCGGAGTTCGGCACCCTCACCCAGTGGCTTGTCGACGTGCTCAACGTCCTGACCGGCAATCTCGACTCCCCCGGCGGCGCGATGTTCGCCACCGCCGCGGCGACCGGCATCGTGCGCAGCAAGCCGTTCCGCACCGGACGCTGGCGCAGCCGGGTGCGCGGGCTCGCGGAGGCGATGGGGGAGCTGCCGGTGGCCACCCTGGCCGACGAGATCCTCACCCCCGGCGAGGGGCAGATCCGGGCGATGGTGACGGTGGCGGGCAATCCGGCGCTCTCCGCGCCCGGCGCCGCCCGCCTCGACGCGGCCCTGGCCGGGCTGGACTTCATGGTGAGCGTGGACCGCTACCTCAACGAGACCACCCGGCACGCCGATGTCATCCTGCCGCCGCCGCGCACCGTGCAATCCCCGCACTACGACTTCGCGCTGCTGCAGTTCGCGGTCCGCAACTACGCGCGATACTCCCGGCCGCTGGTTCCGCTGGGCGACCGGCCCTCCGAAGCGGCCGTGCTGGCCCGGCTCGGCGCCGCGCTCACGGGGCGGCCGCACCACGGCACCGGCGACCAGGACCCGGTGGCCGCGGTCGACGAGCTGGTGATCGCGGGCATGTTGCACAAGGCCGGTATCCCCGAGCGCCGCGACGAGTTGATCGGCGCGAACAGCACCGAACAGCGCATCGATCTGATGCTGCGGCTCGGCCCGTACGGCGAATGGAACGGCGGCACGCTGAACCTGCAAGTGCTGCTGGACAACCCGCACGGCATCGACCTCGGCCCGCTCACCCCGCGGCTGCCCGGCGCGCTGCGCACCGCGTCCGGCGCGGTGGAGCTGGCGCCGGAACCGCTGCTGGACGATCTCGCCCGGCTGCGCGCCAGGATGGCCGACCAGGCGCCGGAGTTCGTGCTGATCGGCCGCAGGCACCTGCGCTCCAACAACAGCTGGCTGCACAACGTGCCCGCCCTGGTCGGCGGCACCAACCGCTGCACACTGCAGATCAATCCCGCCGACGTGGACCGGCTCGGGCTCGGCGATCAGGCGGTGGTGAAATCGGCCGCGGGCACGCTGACGGTGCCGCTGGAACCCACCGACACGATCATGCCCGGCGTGGTCAGCCTGCCGCACGGCTGGGGCCACGGCGCGGGCACCCAGTCGGTGGCCAGGGCGAACGCCGGGGTGAACGCCAATGTGCTGACCGATGATTCGATCGTCGACACCCCATCGGGCAACGCGGTGTTCAACGGCGTGCCGGTGACCCTGCTGCCCGCCTGACCAGATCAGAAATCGCTGCGCGACGGCCGGATTCGACATCGACCGGCCGAATTCGCCAATGGTGTGCGCTGTTCGTCACTAGAATCGACGCGGATTTCGGTTTCATCACGGTTCGGCTTTTCTTCGTGGCCGGGTTCGCGCGTGGTTCGAGGCGGCACCACGCGGCCCGGATATCGGCGACCAGTAGGGGGCGCACATGACCGGCAACCAGATCGGCAGCGACGGTGAACACGTACTCCAGGAGCGCTACGGCACCGTCGACCGGGCCGAGCGATTCTACGGCGACCAGGTGCTCGACCGGCTCAATCCGGCGATGGTCGAATTCGTCCGGCGGATGGACATGGCGTTCATCGCCACCGCCGACAAGAACGGGGAGTGCGACAACAGCTTCCGCGCCGGGCCGCCCGGCTTCCTGCACGTCGTCGACGACCGCACGATCGCCTATCCGGAATATCGTGGCAACGGGGTGATGGCGAGTCTGGGCAACATCTCGGAGAACCCGCACATCGGGATTCTGCTCATCGATTTCGTGCACGACCTGATCGGACTGCACATCAACGGCTCGGCGCGCATCGTGGAGGACCACGCGCTGCGCTGCTCGGTGCCCGACCTGCCCGCGGCGCGGGTGCGCGGCAGGCAGGCCGAACGCTGGGTGGTGGTGGAGGTCGAGGAGGCCTACATCCACTGCCGCAAGCACATCCCGCACCTGGTGCCCGCCGACCGCGAGCAGCGCGACTGGGGTACCGACAACGTCCGGGCCAAGGGCGGGGACTACTTCGGCGTCAAGGCTTCGTCCGGTGTCGTCTCGTCCGGCATCGAACCAGCCGCCGTGCTCAGTCGCTGAATCGGCCCGCTCGCCCCGCGTGGCTAGTCGATCTTGAAGATGACCAGCCGCTGCACGACGAAGTTGATCACCGTCGCCGTGCCCTGGGCCACCACGAAGGCGACGGCGACCGGCACGGGGTCCTCCCCGAGCAGATGCACCATCAGCTGGTTGATGCCCACCTGGACCGCGAAGGTGGTGGCGTAGAGCGCCACCACCGCCAGGAACCGGGCGCGGCTCGGCGGCGCCTGGAAGGTCCAGCGGCGGTTGATCAGGTACGCGGTGGTGGTGCCCGCCACGAAACCGATCGACTTGGCGACCGGCACGGGCAGCCCGACCACCTTCAGCAGGAACACGTACAGCCCGAAGTCGACGATCGCGGAGAACCCGCCGGTCACGGTGAACCGGATGATCTGCGTCTTCAGGTCGACGGCGCCGTCCGCGTCGGCGAGTCGTTCGTCGACCAGGGGCAACTCGGCCGTGGGCGGCAGTGGGGGTTCGGCGTGCACGGCCACGAGCCTAACGCCGAGCGGCCGCCGTGCCCCACCGCGTACCGGCGAGTACGCCGACGGCGAACCCTCGCGCGCGGGGGCATGTAGCCTCTATCCCGATGTCCACGAAAGCTCCGACCACCACCACGACGACCGGTGTCGACGAGACCGCAGGCAGCACCGACGGCGCCACCGGGCGTACCGAGGCCTACCAGCTGCCCACGCGGACCCGGTCGCTCACCGGGTGGGGTCGCACCGCACCCACCTCCGCCGAAGTGCTCTCGACCAGCGATCCGGAAGTGATCGCGAAGGCCGTCGCGATGGTCGCCGAGGACAACGACGGCAAGCCCGCCCACCTGCGCCGCGGCGTGATCGCGCGGGGCCTCGGCCGCTCCTACGGCGACAACGCCCAGAACGCGGGCGGCCTGGTCGTCGACATGACCGCGCTCAACCGCATCCACCGCATCGACGCCGACTCCCGGCTGGTCGACGTGGACGCCGGCGTCACGCTCGACCAGCTGATGAAGGCGGCGCTGCCGTTCGGGCTGTGGGTGCCCGTGCTCCCCGGCACCAGGCAGGTGACCGTGGGTGGCGCGATCGGCTCCGACATCCACGGCAAGAACCATCACAGCGCGGGCAGCTTCGGCAACCACGTGCGCTCGATGGAGCTGCTCACCGCCGACGGCACCGTGCACCACATCACGCCCAAGCGCAACGCCAAGCTGTTCTGGGCCACGGTCGGCGGGTGCGGCCTCACCGGCATCATCCTGCGCGCGACCATCGAGATGACGCCGACCGAGACGGCGTACTTCATCGCCGACGGCGACGTGACGGCCGGGCTGGACGAGACCATCGCCTTCCACAGCGACGGCTCCGAGGACAACTACACCTACAGCTCGGCCTGGTTCGACGCGATGAGCCCGATGCCGAAGCTGGGCCGGGCGGTGATCTCGCGCGGCTCGCTGGCCAAGCTCGACGAGCTGCCCAAGAAGCTGCGCAAGAACCCGCTCGACTTCACCGGCAAGACCTTCCTGACCTTCCCCGACCTGTTCCCGAACGGGCTGCTCAACAAGCAGACCTTCGCGCTGGCCACCGAGGTCTGGTACCGCAAGGGCACCACCTACCGGCGCAAGCCGCAGAACCTGACCGCGTTCTACCACCCGCTGGACATGCTCGGCGAGTGGAATCGCGCCTACGGCTCGCGCGGCTTCCTCCAGTACCAGTTCGTGGTGCCGCCGGAGGCGGTCGAGGAGTTCAAGCAGATCCTCATCGACGTCCAGCGCAGCGGGCACTACTCGTTCCTCAACGTGTTCAAGTACTTCGGCCAGGGCAACCAGGCACCGCTGAGCTTCCCGATGCCGGGCTGGAACGTCTGCCTGGACTTCCCGATCAAGCCGGGGCTCAACGAGTTCGTCACCGAATTGGACAGCCGGGTGCTGGAATTCGGCGGCAGGCTCTACACCGGCAAGGACTCGCGCACCACCGCCGAGACCTTCCACAAGATGTATCCGCGGATCGACGAGTGGATCAAGGTCCGCCGATCGGTCGATCCCACAGGCGTTTTCATGTCCGACATGGCGAGGAGGCTGGAACTCCAGTGACGGTGAGGTTCGCACGATGATCAATGCCGTAGGCAACCCGCAGGCCATCCTGCTGCTCGGCGGCACCTCGGAGATCGGCCTCGCGATCTGCGCGGAGTACCTGAAGAAGGCTCCCGCGCGCGTCATCCTGGCGACGCTGCCCGGCGACCCGCTGCGCGCGGACGCGGTGGCGCAGATGGAAGCCGCGGGGGCGAGCGAGGTCGAGGTGATCGATTTCGACGCGCTCGACACCGACAGCCATCCGAAGGTGATCGACGCGGCCTGGGCGCGCGGTGATGTCGACGTGGCGATCGTGGCGTTCGGCCTGCTCGGCGAGGCCGAGGAGTTGTGGCGGAACCAGCGCAAGGCCGTGCAGATCGCCGAGATCAACTACACCGCCGCGGTGTCGGTGGGTGTGCTGGTCGGCGAGAAGATGCAGGCCCAGGGGTACGGGCGCATCATCGCGATGTCCTCGGCGGCGGGTGAGCGCGTGCGGCGCTCCAACTTCGTCTACGGCTCGACCAAGGCCGGGCTGGACGGGTTCTACCTCGGCCTGGGCGAGGCGCTGCGGCCGTTCGGCCCGCGCGTGCTGGTGGTGCGGCCGGGCCAGGTGCGCACCCGCACCACCATCGAGCACTGGAAGGCGACCGGCGCGAAGGAGGCGCCGTTCACCGTGGACAAGGAAGAGGTTGCCGCGCTGGCGGTTTCGGCTTCCGACAAGGGCAAGGAGCTCATCTGGGCGCCGGGCGTGTTCCGGTACGTGATGATGGTTCTGCGTCACATCCCGCGGCCGATCTTCCGCAGGCTGCCGATCTAGCCGACCGGACTTTCGCCGGAGGGCCGTGCACGGGCGTGCGCGGCCCTCCGGCGTTCCCGGGTCTGCGAGGCACCCCGTGTACTCCACTAGGCTGTGCTCGATTCGCCTGAGCGAGACCGCCCACGGAACCCGCTCGGGCAGAGGCACTGCGCAGAGGCAATGCCTGAGGGGAACGCGGATCAGGAGCCGGAGGTTGGCGCACCGATGACGACGAGCGACAGGGGGCGGCTGCGGCCGCTGGTGCGTCAGGTGGGCGGCGGCGTCGGCGAGGCGATCGCGGCGGCCCTCGTGGCGGTTGCCGTGGCCGCGGTGGGCCTGGTCGCCTTCTCGCTGGTCGAGTGGCCCGCGTTCAACTCCTCCCACGTGACCCGCGCGCTCACCACGGTCGGCCAGGTGGTCGCGGCGGCGCTGCTCGTCGCGGCGATCGTGCTGGTGCGCAGGCGCCGCGCCCCGCGCCTCGCGGCACTGCTGTCGTGGGCGGGTATCGCCGCCTTCGTGACCGTGACGCTCGGCATGCCGCTGGCCGCGACGAAGCTGTACCTGTTCGGTGTCTCGGTCGATCAGGAGTTCCGTACCGAGTACCTGACCCGGCTCACCGACAGCCCCGCGCTGCGCGACATGACCTACGCCGACATCCCGCCGTTCTATCCGGCGGGCTGGTTCTGGGTCGGCGGCCGGGTGGCCGACGTGCTGGGGATGTCGGGCTGGGAGGCGTTCAAGCCCTACGCGATCGGCTCGCTGGCGGTCGCGGCGGTGCTGTCGCTGGTGCTGTGGACGCGGCTGATCCGGACCGACTGGGCCATCGCGGTCACGGCGGCGAGCACGGCCGTCGCGCTCGCCTTCGCCTCGCCCGAGGCCTACAGCGCCGTCATCGTGCTGCTGCTGCCGCCCGCGCTGGTGCTGGCCTGGGGGGCGCTGCACCGGCCGGTCGCGGACGGACTGGTCGCCGATGACAGCGCCGTCGCAGAGCCGCCCGCCACCACCGCGGAGCGACCCCCGGTGCCCGAGCAGGCCGGTTCGTCCGTTCCCGCGAGCGCGGGCGGCTGGGGCGCGGTGGTCGGCACCGGGCTCTTCCTCGGTTTGGCGGCCACCTTCTACACCCTCTACCTGGGCGTCGCGGCGTTCGCGGTGACGCTGATGGGGCTGCTCGCGGCCTTCCTCGCCGTCCGGGCGGCCAAGCAGACACGACGACCGCGGCGGGGCACGGCAGTCGTCGCGACCGGGCCGGTCTGGCGCGCGGCGGTACCGCCGCTGGTTCGGCTGCTCGTGATCGCGGTGATCGCGGCGCTCATCGCGGCGGTGGTGTGGACACCCGTGCTCGTGGAGATGCTGCGCTCGACCACGCCGCGCTCGGGCACCGCTCTGCACTACCTGCCCCGGGCGGGCGCCGAGTTGCCGCTGCCGATGCTGGAGTTCTCGCTGCTGGGCGCGCTGTGCCTGATCGGCACGATCTGGCTGGTGGTGCGGGCCTCGTCGTCGCGGCGCGCCCAGGCGCTCGGCGTCGGCGTGCTGGCGATCTACCTCTGGACGCTGCTGTCGATGCTGGTGACGGCGGCGGGTACGACGCTGCTGTCGTTCCGGTTGGAAGCGCCGCTGCTGGCACTGCTGGCGACCGCGGGCGCGTTCGGTTTCGTCGAGGGGGCGCGGGCGGCCTACCAGGCGTTCAACGAGCCCGAGCGATTCCGGGTCGCGGTCGCGGTGGTCGCGGTGCTCGGCGCGCTCGCCTTCGCCCAGGACATTCCGCACGTGCTCGCACCGGAGATCACCACCGCCTACACCGACACCGACGGCGACGGCGAACGCGCCGACAAGCGCCCGCCCGGCGCCGCCTCCTACTACCGCGAGATCGACGCCGCGCTGCGCGAGCAGACCGGCAGGCCGCGCGACGAGACGGTCGTGCTCACCGCCGACACGACCTTTCTTGCCTTCTACCCCTACTTCGGGTTCCAGGCGCTGACCTCGCACTACGCCAACCCGCTCGCCGACTTCGCGGGCCGCGCCGCCCTGATCCGGCAGTGGAGCGAGCTGGACTCCCCCGCCGCCCTGCGGGCCGCGCTGGCCGAGAGCCCCTGGCGCGCTCCCGACGCGTTCCTGTTCCGGCGCAGCGGCGAGACCTACACGCTGCGATTGGCCGAGGACGTCTATCCCAACGACCCCAACGTCCGCCGTTACACGGTGAGCTTCCCGGCGGCGCTGTTCGACGACCCCGCCTTCACCAGCACCGACATCGGCCCGTTCACGCTGGTCACCGTGCGGGACTGACGAGCGAGAGCCAGATCACACCGGTTTCCCGGTTTCGGCGCGCCGGTGCTGGGCAGTCTGGTCCGAAGCGGCGGTTCCGCCTGCCCGGAGAACCCCGGCAGGCCGTCTCGCGATCCGGGCGAGGCCGTACACCGCGTTGCGCCGACCGCGCGCCCGCGGCCGCCGGGCACATCCGACGAAGGAGCACCGAGGGGTGGCGCCTACCCGAGAGACTGCCGAGCCGACCACCATCGTCCGAGGACGGCCACCGCGCATCCGGACCGCGTGGCGACCCGCGACCGCCGCGCGTGCGCTCGTTCCCGAGCGCGGCGATCTGCTGGTCGGCCTCATCTACCTCGTACTGGCGGCCGCGGTGCTGTCCGGGCAGTGGCGCGACACCTCGGGCGGATACCTGATCAAGAGCGGTCAGGACCAGACCATGTGGGAGTGGTTCTTCGCGGTGACCGCGCATTCGCTCGCGCACCTGGAGAACCCGCTCGGCACGACCTTGCAGAACTTCCCCGCCGGGGTGAACATGATGGCCAACACGGCCATGTTCGGCGTCGGCGTGCCGCTGGCGCCGATCACCCTGCTGTTCGGGCCCACGGTGACCTTCGTGCTCGTGCTGACGCTCGGCCTGGCCACCACCGCCTACGCCTGGTACCGGCTCTTCGCCGCCGAACTCGTGCGTTCCCGGGCCGCGGCCGCGCTGGGCGGACTGTTCTGCGGATTCGCGCCCGGGATGATCTCGCACGCCAACGCGCACCCGAACTTCGTGGTGCTCGCGCTGCTGCCGGTGATCGCCGGGCTGGTGATCCGGCTGGCACGGGTCACGGTGGCCGAGGGTGGCGGCGTTCGGTGGCGGTCCGCGGTCGCGCTCGGCCTGCTGGTGGCCGGGCAGATCGCGTTGGGCGAGGAACCGCTGTTGATCTTCGCGCTGGCCTTCGCGGTGTTCGCGGTCGTCTACCACGCGCGTGCCCCGCGCGCGGGGCTGCGCGCCGCGCGGGCGATCGCACCCACCGTCGCGGTGGCCGCGGGCATCACGCTGGTGCTCACGGCGGTGCCGCTGTGGTGGCAGTTCTTCGGACCGCAGAGTTACCGCTCGATCGATCACGGGCCGATGGGCAACGATCTCAAGGCGATGGTGCAGTTCCCGTCGGAGTCGCTGGGCGGCCTGCTCGCGCCGGGGCAGCCGGTGGCGATCAACCCCACCGAACAGAACGCCTACTTCGGCTGGCCGCTGCTGCTGCTCGTCGGCGTGATCGTCGCGCTGCTGTGGCGGGACCGGGTGGTGCGCGCCGCCGCCGCGGTGATCGCCGTGTTCGGGCTGCTCTCGCTGGGCGCGAGCGCGACGCTGGGCAAGCGCGACACCGGCATCGCGCTACCCTGGCGCTGGGCCGAGCACGTGCCGCTGCTGAACACCGTGCTGGAGAGCAGGCTGGCACTGGCGGCGGTGCCCGCCATCGCGATACTGCTGGCGCTGGTGGCCGAGCGCGCGGTGGCCTCCTGGCGGACCTCGCTGACCGACTGGAAGCCGCTGGCCTGGTTCGCCGCCGTCGCGGCCGCGCTGGTGCCGTTGACACCCACCGTCCTGCCGGTCACCGAACGGGAACCGACACCGCGGTTCTTCACCGAGCAGACCGTGCGGGCGTTCACCGGCGACGGCTCGGTCGTCCTGGTGCCACCGCCCCGGCCCGCCGACGCGCGGGCGCTGCGCTGGCAGTCCGACGCGGACTTCGTATTCCCGCTGGCCGGTGGCTATTTCGTCGGCCCGACCGGCGCCGACAAGAAGGGGGTCTACGGCCCGCCCCGGCGCCCGACCACGGACCTGCTGGTGCGCGCGCAGGACACCGGCTCGGTGCCGCCGATCGGAGCGGCCGAACAGGCCGCGGCCCGCGCGGATCTGCGCTACTGGCGCGCCGACGTGCTCGTCCTGCCCGCGACGAAGAACGCCGACGTGCTCGCCGAAACCGTGACCCGGCTGCTGGGCGCCGGGCCGGTCCCGGTGGCCGATGTGCGGGTCTGGGACGTGCGCGGCCTGCGCTGATACCGGCGGGGACCGCGCCGGGCGGTTCGGTGGCGCGGGCCGCACCCGTGCGGTGGCTAGCATGACTGATCGTGCGACCGGACCGAACAACTCGAGCGTTCACCCGCTACCGCCTGATCGCCCTCGTCTCCGGGCTTCTCGGATTCGTGCTGGCGCTGCTGTCACCGCTGCTGCCGGTACGGCAGGACCGGGCGACGCTGGACTGGCCGCAGCCCGATGCCGCGAGCGTGTCCGCGCCCCTGGTGTCGTATGTGCCGCTGCGCCTGGATGCCTCGCTGCCCTGCTCGGTGCTCGGCTCCGGCGCGTCGACCCTGCTGTCCACCATCCCGGTCGCGTCCGGCCAGGCCACCAGCAAGGGCCTGGTCGTCTCGGTCGCCGACGGCACCCTCACGCTCCTGCAACGCGACGTGCCGCTGCTCTCGGCCCCGGTCGCCGAGATCGCCTCGTGCGCCGAGATCAGGGTCGAGGCCACCGACGCGGCCACCACCGCGGAGTTCGTCGGGGTGTCGCGGGCGGACGGAACCCCGTTCCGCAACAGCGTGACTCGCGACATCAGGCCCCAGATGGTCGGCGTGTTCACCGATCTCGACGCCGGGCAGCTCGGCGGTGCGCGCGTGCACGCCGACATCGACTCCCGCTTCTCCTCCACGCCGAGTCCGCTGAAACTGGCGGTGATGATCGCCGCCGCGGTGTTCACCGTGATCGCGCTGGTGGCACTGCACCTGCTGGACACCTCCGACGGCCGCCGCGCCCGCCGCTTCCTGCCCGCGCACTGGTGGCGCTTCGGCCCGGCCGACGGCGCGGTGCTCGGCACGCTGGTGCTGTGGCACATCATCGGCGCCAACACCTCCGACGACGGCTACATCCTCAACATGGCGCGCGCCTCGGAGCGCTCGGGCTACATGGCCAACTACTACCGTTGGTTCGCCGTGCCCGAGGCACCGTTCGGCTGGTCCTACGAGGTGCTGGCCTGGATGGCGAAGGTGTCGGCGGCCAGCCCGTGGATGCGGCTGCCCACGCTGCTCGCGGGCATCCTGTGCTGGCTGGTGATCAGCCGCGAGGTGCTGCCCCGGCTCGGGGCGCGGGTGCGCCGCAACAAGGTCGCGCTGTGGACCGCGGGCCTGGTGTTCCTGGCGTTCTGGCTGCCCTACGACAACGGTCTGCGCCCGGAACCGCTGATCGCCGCGGGCGCGCTGCTCACCTGGTGCTCGATCGAACGCGCGATCGCCACCGGGCGGCTGCTGCCCGCCGCGATCGCGGTGCTGATCGCGGGCTTCTCGCTGGCTGCCGGCCCGACCGGCCTGATCTGCGTGGCCGCGCTCATCGCCGGCTCGCGGCCGGTGTTGCAGATCATTGTCAAGCGGGCGCGCGGCGGTGGCGGGCGCGGCGCGGGGGTGTTCCGCTATCTGTCGCTGCTCGCGCCGGGGCTCGCGGCGGGCACGCTGGTGCTGATCGTGGTGTTCGCCGACCAGACCCTGTCCACGGTGCTCGAGGCCACCCGGGTGCGCACCCTGGTCGGCCCCAACGTGGCCTGGTTCGACGAGCGGACCCGCTGGGACTCGCTGCTGATGCTGGCACCGGACGGTTCGCTGGCCCGCCGCTTCGGCGTGCTGCTCATGCTGTTGTGCCTGCTGGTCTCGGTGTTGCAGGTGCTGCGCAAGGGCCGCATCCCGGGCACCTCGCGCGGGCCCTCGGTGCGCATCCTCGGCATCGTGTTCGCCTCGCTGCTGCTGATGATGTTCACCCCGACCAAGTGGACGCACCACTTCGGCGTCTACGCCGGGCTGGCCGGTTCGCTGGCCGCGCTGGCGGCGGTGGCGGTGGGTACCGCGGCGATCCGCTCGCCGCGCAACCGCGCGCTGTTCGCGGCGGCGGTGCTGTTCCTGCTGGCCATCACCTTCACCGGCTCCAACGGCTGGTGGTACGTCTCGAGCTACGGCGTGCCCTGGTGGGACAAGGCGCCGCTGATCGCGGGCAAGGGGCTGTCCACGCTGTTCCTCGGGCTCACCGGGGTGGCGCTGCTGGTGGCGGTGTGGTTCCACTACCGCGAGCCCTACCGGCGCCCGCGCCCGGGCAACGGCTTCGACCGGGTCGCCTCCGCGCCGCTGACCATCGCCGCGGCCCTGCTGGTGCTCTTCGAGATCGCCTCGCTGGCCAAGGGCGCGGTCGGCCAGTATCCGGCCTACTCGATCGCCAAGTCCAACATCGAGTCGCTGCGCGGGAATCCGTGCGCGCTGGCCGACGAGGTGCTGGTGGAGACGAACACCGCCGACTCGCTGCTGCAACCCTACGACGCCGCCCCGGCCGACGGGCTGGCCGGCGAGGTGACGGCCTTCACCCCCGACGGGGTGGCGCGCGATCTCACCGCCGACGCGGAGGAGACCGCCAGCGGCGGCGCCAACACCGTCGACACCGGTGGCGAGAACAAGACCACCAACACCACCGGCGCGGGCACCGGCGGCGGCACCACAGCCGAGGCGGGCATCAACGGCAGCAGTGTGGCGCTGCCGTTCGGCCTCGACCCGGCGCGGACCCCGGTGCTGGGCTCCTACCAGGAGGACGAACAGCGGCAAGCCGCGCTCACCACGCACTGGTACCGGCTGGACCAGAACGCCGACGACCTGCGCGCCGATCCGGCGTACCGGGTGCTGGCGATCACGGCGGCGGGCCGCATCAAGTCGGTCGACGCCGACGGCGTGGAGACCTACGGCCAGGAGCTGCGGGTGGAGTACGGCGTGCGCGAGGCCGACGGCAGCGTCCGGGTCCTCGGTTCGGTGCTGCCGCTGGACATCGGCCCGGCACCGTCCTGGCGCACGCTGCGCGTCCCGTTGGACCGGCTGCCCGGCGAGGTGAACGCCGTGCGCCTGGTGGCCGTCGACAACGACATCACCCAGCGCCAGTGGCTGGCGGTCACCCCGCCGCGGCTGCCGCGGCTGGCGACGCTGAACTCGGTGGTCGGCTCCACCGATCCGGTGCTGCTGGACTGGCACGTCGGCCTGGCCTTCCCCTGCCAGCGGCCCTTCGATCACCACGACGGCGTGGCCGAGGCCCCGCGCTGGCGCATCCTGCCCGATCGGGTCGGCTCGGACGCCTCCAACGCCTGGCAGGACGACATCGGCGGCGGCCCGCTCGGCTGGACCGAACTGCTGCTGAAGGCCGAGACCGTGCCCACCTATCTCGACCACGACTGGGGCCGGGACTGGGGCTCGCTGGAACGCTTCACGCCCTACGATCCGGCCGCGGAGCCGGCCACCATCGGGGTGCGCGTGGTGACCAGGCCGGGCACGGCCGACGACCCGCCGATCCGCGCCCGCTGACCGGCGCGGCTCCCGGTGACCGGCACCGGGAGCCGCATCCCCAACCGTACGGTTGTCACGCAAACGTGACCGAATCCCGTTGCGCTACGGTGAGTTTCGTCGAAATGACACCTTCGTAACCGTTGCTTCGAAATGTGGGCACGCAGATGTTTCAGAACGTATGGTGGTGGGTATGACTGCAGCCTTCGATGACATGGATCTGCGCGATCTCGTCGATCTGCTCACCGACGAGGAGAAGCGTGAACTACGCCCGGCGGTGCTGCGGGTCCTCCACCGGCTTCCCGACCAGGAGGTGCTCCGCCGCGATTTATCCCGCCGGTTGCTCGAGGTGTGACAGGTCAGCGGACGTACGAACAAGGGCCGTGGTCGCGGAACACTCCGCGACCACGGCCCTTCCTCATGTGCGGGTCAGGACACCCGCATCGCACCCGGCGACCACAGCCCGTGCCGGGTGGTGGTCGTGGTGCTCAGCTCGGCGGGCACCGCGCTCTGGTCGTACTGGTCGTAGCGCTCGAGCGAGCCCCAGTCCCTGGCCCAGTCGTCCTTGAGATAGGTCGGAATGGTGGTCGACCTGGCCAGCATCTGCGCGAAGCCGAGCGGGCCGCCGAACTCCTGAGCCTGCCAGGTGTTGGTGGAGCTCACCGCGAGCGGCCGGTCCGGCAGCACCCGGTAGCGCGGCACCTCGGCCACGCCGTTCTCGTGGAAGAACGGCCGCTGGCACGGGAACTGCAGACCGACGGCCCAGTCCAGCAGGATCGGCTGACGCGAGCCGAGGTAGTCGTCGAGCGACTGCAGGGTCGGCATCCGCGGCGGCGTGAACGCCAGCCACTGGTCGCCGATCAGGATGGGGTCGTTGGCCACGATCCGCACCGCGTCGGCGTCGGGGGCGAGCTCGTCCAGCGGCACCCGCAGGTTGCGCCAGGACGGGAACGGGCCGATGTCACGCGGCAGGTACTCGCCCTGCTTGGTCACGGTGCCGTCGGGCCCGCGCTTGCCGTACTCGACCTTGAGTTCCTGGCCGTACTTCATCGCACCGGTGTCGTCGAAGGACAGCACCCGGCCGGCCGCCGAGATCACGATCAGCGGGCGATCCGCCGACCGCTGCGGCAGCGCGTACCAGCTCGACACCAGGTGCGCGGGCTGCTGCACCCCGGCCTGGTAGCTGCCCATCACCGGGGTGGTCGCCGGATCCAGGCCGAACGGCAGCGCCACGGTGCTGCCGTTCACGCCGCGGGCGCCCTGGCCGCCGCCGGTGCCCGCGTTCTCGCCCTCGGCGAAGGCCGCGCCGACCGACTGGGTGGAGGTGTTACCGGTGCCCGGCTTCACCTCGACGCTGTCGGCGGACAGGTCGTCCGGCACCCCGTTGGGATCGAAGCCGACCGGGTTCGCGCCGGCCAGCGGGTCGCCGTTCGCCGGCGGTTCGTTCGGATCGATGATCGGGGTGAGCTGTCCGTCGTTGGGGTCGGGTTCGACGAGCACGTCGTTGGCCAGGCCGCACATGTTGCCGCGCAAGGCGTCGACGTTCGAGCGCGCCAGCGAGTAGGCCGGGTACTGCGAGACCGCGCCCTTGGCCAGCGACAGCACCTCGAGCGCCACCATCAGGGCGGCGACCACGGTCAGCGGGATCGCCGCGAACTTGCGGATGCGCCTGCCGCGCACGGTCTTGGCCGAGGGCTGCGGCGCGGTGTAGTCCTCGCGCAGGGTGAACCAGGCCACCAGCGCCAGCGCGACACCGAACAACACCAGCATCAGCGTGTTCGACTGGTAGCCGCGCAGCGAGATCTGCTTGTCGAACCACGGCACGCCGAAGCTGGAGACATACCAGTAGCCGTTGATACCCGAGAACGCGATGGCCAGCACGAACAACAGACCGGCCAGGAAGATCGCCCGGTTCTTGCGTGCCCGCAGCGCACTGGCCGACACCGCGACCGCCGTCACCGCGGCCAGCGAGCCCGCGATGCCCGCGTACGCGCCGAAGTGGTGGGTCCACTTCGTCGGGTTGAACATCATGAAGAAGATCGTGCCGAACACGATGCCCATCAACCGCCAGGTCGGTGCGCTGGCGATGCCGGGCACGCGCCTGCGCCGCAGCAGCACCAGCATGGTGGTGAACAGGCACAGCAGCATCACCAGGAAGGCGAACCGGCGCGAGAGGGACCCGTCCACCGTCTCGACGAACAGGTAGTAGTAGCGCAGGTAGTCCTCGTACCAGGCCAGGTTCGGGCCGGTCGCCTGGCGCACCCGGTTGGCCTCCTGGATGCCCGCGAACGTCTGGTCGCTGTAGACCACCGTCAACACCAGTAGGCCCGCCGCCGCGATCGGCGCGAGCAACGGCAGCGTGCCGTGCTCGCGGTGGCGGCGCACCACGATCCGCACCAGCGGCCGGGTACCGGCCAGCAGCGCGGCCACGCACATCAGCCCGGTCGGGGCCGCGGCCAGGGTGAACGCCGCGATCAGCACCGCCACCGCGGCGGGCAGCAGGCGCCCGGTCGCGATCGCGCGTTCGATGGAGACCCAGGTCAGCAGCGCGCCGAGCGCCACGATCGGCTCCGAGCGCAGGCCGTTGTCGAACGGCAGCCAGAACGCCAGGAACACCAGCCCGCCGGTCCACAGCGCCACCTTGCTGGTGCGCACCCCGCGCCCGAGCCGCGGCACCACCTCGCGGCTGATCACCATCCAGCACAGGATCGCGCAGAACAGCGCGGGCAGGCGCACCCACGGACTGGCCGTGGACACCTCGGCGAAGACCTGGATGACGTAGTAGTACCAGCCGAACGGCGCCTCCGGCACGCCGTACCAGCGGAAGTAGTTGGCCATGTAACCGGCCTCCGGCGCCACCCGGACCATGTTGAGGATGTAGCCGTCGTCGGAGGTGTTGGCGCCGATGAAGTGCCACAGCACCAGCGTGCCGAGCACCGCGCCGTCGGCCCAGGTCGGCTTGAACCAGTTGGCGGGCAGGAACCGGCGGTGGCCGCGGCCGTCGCTGCCGTCCAGGCGGGCCAGCGCGGCCAGGGCGATGATCGTGCACAGCACCGCGGCCAGCATCGCGGTCAGCTTGATCCAGGTGGGGCTGGAGCTGAACCGGGTGTCGACGGTCATGTCGAAGCTCAGCCCGGCGGGCACCGCACCCTCGAGATCGGAGAACACCCCCACCACCTGCGGCCGGAAGTCACCGGGCATGGTGCCCTCGACCGGCACGCGCACCAGTTCGGTCTGCCCCGGCGCGCCACCCTGGACCGGCCGCTCGATCTCGCGCTGCATGCCCTCGAACACCGCGGTGGTGCGGGCGTTGTCGGAGGCGATGCGGATGGCCGAGCACTCGCCCATCCGCGCCCGCTCGGCCGAGGCGACCACGGCGTTGCGGTTCACCACGTCCACCGAGTTCTCCGAGACCCGGACGAACATCGCCTCCAGCGCCGCGCGGTCGCCCTGCGGCGGCGCGGTGGCCAGCAGCATGCCGCCCTGCGCGGGCAGCGCGTCCACGGCCGAACACGGGATGCTCGCGGCGAGGTCGATCGGCACCTGCGCCATCAGCGGCGCCTGCACGTTCTGCAGCGTGCCGCCCTGCGGCCAGTTCAACACCGCCACGGTCTGCTTGACCGGCAGGAACGGGGTCGCCAACGCCAGCAGAGCGCCCAGCGCGCCGACCACGAGGGCGATTATTCGCGCGGTTCGGAAATCCCGCGGACGAACCTCGGGAGCGGCGGGTGGCTTCGTCAAGACAGCAGTAGCGGCGTCGGGCACGAATGGCAATGCTAGCCGTAAGCCGAAAACTCGACCCGACTTGCTGACCCCCGGCGGCGGGGATGGAAAGGTGGGGGTATGACCAAGGTGAATCTGGAGACGAATTTCGGACCGATCGTCCTGGAGCTGGACGACGCCAAGGCGCCGGAGACGGTGCGCAACTTCGTGGATTACGTGAACTCGGGCCACTACAACGGCACGATCTTCCACCGGGTGATTCCCGGCTTCATGATCCAGGGCGGCGGATTCGAGCCGGGAATGCGGCAGAAGGGCACCAAGGCCCCCATTCAGAACGAGGCCGCCAACGGCCTCAAGAACGACAAGTACACCGTCGCGATGGCGCGGACCAACGACCCGCATTCGGCCACCGCGCAGTTCTTCATCAACGTCGCCGACAACGCCTTCCTCAACCACACCGCCCCGAGCCCGTCCGGCTGGGGCTACGCGGTCTTCGGCCAGGTCGTCGACGGCACCGACGTGGTCGACAAGATCGCCGGTGTGTCCACCGGTTCGGCGGGCATGCACCAGGACGTCCCGGTCGACGACGTGATCATCACCTCCGCCAGCCTCGCCTGAGCAGCCTGAGCGGGGTCAGACCGATCGGGCCGCCCACCTTGCACGGGTGGGCGGCCCGACGTCTGTCCGCGAGCGTCAGAGCGGTAGCAGGTGGTGTTTGCGCGGGTTGCGGGCCAGCTTCTTGTCCCGTAGCAGATGCAGGGCGCGGCGCAGCTCCAGCCGGGTGGCCGAGGGCTCGATGACGGCGTCGATGTAGCCGCGCTCGGCCGCCACCCACGGCGTGGCCACGGTCGCGTTGTAGAAGTCGATCATCTGCTGGCGCATGGCGGCGCGCTGGTCCTCCGGCGCCGCGGCCAGCTGCTTGCCGCCGATCAGGCTGACGGCGCTCTCGGCGCCCATCACCGCGATGCGGGCGGTCGGCCAGGCCAGGTTGACGTCCGCGCCGAGCTGCTTGGACCCCATCACCGCGTAGCCGCCGCCGTAAGACTTGCGGATCACCACCGTCACCTTCGGCACGGTCGCCTCCACGAAGGAGAACAGGAACCGGCCGCCGCGTTTGATGACGCCGATCTTCTCCTGCTCCACGCCGGGCAGGAAGCCGGGGGTGTCCACCACGAACACCAGCGGGATCTCGAAGGCGTCGCACAGTCGCACGAAGTGCGCGGCCTTGTCGGAGGCGCGGGCGTCCAGCGCGCCGGCGTACACCAGCGGCTGGTTGGCCACCACCCCGACGCTGCGGCCGTCGACCCGGGCGAAACCGGTGATGATGTTGCGGCCCGCGGTCGCGCCGATCTCGTGGAAGTCGCCGTCGTCGAAGATCCGCAGCAGGATCTCGTGCATGTCGTAGCCGGCATTGTCGGAGTCGGGCACGATCGAGTCGAGTTCGCGGTCGCTGTCGGTGATCTCCGGCTCCAGACCGGGGTTGACCACCGGCGGCAGCTCCTGGCAGCTGGTCGGCAGGAAGCTGAGGTAGTCGCGCACCCACTGGAACGCGGCCTTCTCGTCCTTGGCGACGTGATGGATGTTGCCGTATTCGGCCTGGCTCTGCGCGCCGCCGAGTTCCTCGAGGCTCACGTCCTCACCGGTGACCTCGCGGATCACCTTGGGCCCGGTGACGAACATGTACGCCTCTTCGGTCGCCACCACCACGTCGGTGTTGATCGGGGCGTACACCGCGCCGCCCGCGCACTTGCCGAGGATCATCGACACCTGCGGCACCAGCCCGGACAGCGGTTCCTGCCTGCGGCCCAGTTCGGCGTACCAGGCCAGCGAGGTCACCGCCTCCTGCACGCGCGCGCCGCCGGAGTCGTTGATGCCGACGACCGGGCAGCCGACCTTGGCCGCGTACTCCATGATGTAGGCGACCTTGCGGCCGAACATCTCACCGACCGAGCCGCCGTAGACGGTCTGGTCGTGCGAGAACACCGCCACCGGCCGCCCGTCCACCAGGCCGTGGCCGGTGACCACGCCGTCGCCGTAGAGGGCCGCCGGGTCGCCGGGTTTGCGCACCAGCGCACCGATTTCCACGAAGGTTCCCGGATCGAGCAGCATGTTGATCCGGTCGCGGGCGCTGGGAATGCCCTTCTTCGCCCGCTTCGCGACCCCCGCTTCACCCGCGGGCTCCTGCGCAAGCTCGAGGCGCTTACGCAGGTCTGCGAGTTTCTCGGCAGTAGTGCTCACTTGTCCCCTTTCGCCTCCATCGCAACAAGCTTCGCGGTCAGGTCGGCACCGATCTTCGCGATCCGCGGTTCGTCGACGATCTGCAGATGATCGCCGGGAATGTGGACGACCTGGAGATGCGGGAGGTACTCGTCCCAGCCGCCGTTGGGCTTGCGCTCGGCGAACCTGGGCTCCAGCTCGATCATGCCGTCGTGGTAGCGATCCGCCAGGTACAGCACCACGTCGCCGTCGTAGCGCGAGGGCGTGGTGCGGGCCAGGTGCCTGCTCTCGATCCAGGAGGTGCGCTGATGTTCGAGCACGCCGCCGGGGATCTTGGCACCGCTGATCTTGATCAGATCGCTGATCATCTTGAACTGCTCTTCGTCCGAGGCCGCCGCCAGCTCCTCGAGCTGGGCGCGGTCGAGCTCGGCGTCGATGCCGTAGGTCTTGCGCGCGAAGGCCTGGTAGCGCTCGATCCGGCGCACCCGCTCCTCGGGGCTGTTGTCCTCGTCCCGGGTCGGGATGGCCAGGTCGATCAGTCCGACCACCCGCACGTCGGCGCCCTCGGCGCGCAGCAACTGCGCGACCTGCAACGCGAACACCGCGCCCAGCGACCAGCCGTACAGCACGAACGGCCCGTCCCCCTGGATGCGGCGCAGCTCGGGGATATACTGCTTGGCCCGCTGCTCGATGTCGCCGTCCACCCGCTCGAACCCGTACATCGGGGTGTGCGCGGGCAGCCGCTTGAGCAACGGCTCGTAGACGAGGGTGTTGCCGCCGGAGGGATGGAACACGAACACCGGCACGGCGTCGGAGCCTTCGGGGCGCGGGCGCAGCGGGCGCACGAAGCCGTCGATCTCGGCGCCGCTGTCCTGGCGTTCGCGCACGATGTCGGCGAGCTGCTCGATGGTCTCGCAGTCGAGCACGTCGTCGACGGTCACCTCGGCCTTGATCCGCTCGGACAGGCGCGCCGCCAGCTTCTCGGCGACCTCCTCTTCGAGGATCGGCAGGGTGTTGAAGATGCCGCCCGCCGACTTGCCGGTGACGATCGCCCAGGTCGCGTAGGTGAGCCGTTCGGCCGCGTCGCGCGGGGGCACGTCGTCCTCGTCGACGGCGGCCAGCGCCTCACCGAAGGCGGCGGCCTCCTGATCGACCGGAGCGGGGTCGGCCACAGCGGGGTCGGCCACAGCGGGTTCGGCCGGAGCGTCGGCCGCCGTGCCCGAATCCTGGCTGCCCACCGCGGTTTCCAGTGCCGCGACCGGATCCTCGCCCGCCTCCATCGCGGCACGCGCGGCGGTGACGAAGTCGGCGTCGACGGTGATCTCCTCGCCCGCGGCCTGCTTCTCGGCGATGGCGGCGACCTGGTCACGGTGCTCGATCGCGTAGCGCAGCACCTTGCCGACCTCGGTGAGGTTGGCATCGCGCACGGCCTGGATCTGCAGCTGCGGAATGTCGAACTCGTACTCGACGCGGTTCTTGATCCGCATCGCCATCAGCGAGTCCAGACCAAGCTCCATGAGCGGGATCTCCATCGGCAGGTCCTCGACCGCGTAGCCCATCGACTCGGCGACGATCAGCGCCAGCCGTTCCTCGATGGTCTGGCTGCCGTTGGGGTCCCACCGGTCACCGGCCTGCTCGAGCACCTCGGGCTCGGCGGCGGGCGCCGCGGCGGTGGCGGTGCTCGGCGCGGCGACCGCCGGGGTGGGCAGCGGCGCGCCGGAGGTGACCACGGCGTCGAAGATCAGCCGGAACTGCGCGTCCTCCTTGGCGTGCACCTGCACCGAGGCACCGCCCGGATGCGGGGTGAGCGTGGTGGTCAGGGTGCCCGCGGCCGGGACGGCGCCGTGCGCGAGCGAGGCGCCGACGGTCACGTCGGCGAGCACCTGCGCGGCGGCGGCGCGGACCAGCTCGGCCGGGTCGGTCACCGCGCTCGCCTGGACCTCCCACACGTGCCTGCCGTCGGGCAGCGCGACGTGCGCGCCGGGCACGCGGCCGGTGCCGCTGCCGGTGGCCATCCGCGCGGCGGGCCAGAACTCCTTGCGCACGAAGGTGGTGCGCGGGATGTCGGCGTAGTCGCCCGCGGGCAGCAGCGAGGACAGGTCGACGGCGTGACCGTGCACGTAGAGCTGGGCGAGGGCGGAGATCACACCCGCCGACTCGTCTTCCTTGCGCTTGAGCGTGGGGATGAGCTGGGCGTCGTGCAGGCCGGCGGCGAAGGTGGTGCCGAGCACCTGCATCAGCGCCACCGAGTTGGGCGCGAGCTCGAGGAAGGTGGTGTGGCCGCTGTCCACCGCGAGCTTCACCGCGTTGGTGAAGTACACGCTGTGGCGCATGTTGGTGACCCAGTAGTCCTCGTCGTGCACCGGGTCGTGGCCGGGACGGTAGTACTTCTCCTTGTGCACCGTCGAGTACAGGCCCGCGCGCAGCCGGGTCGGCTCGATGCCGGCCAGCTCGGCGGCCAGCTCGCCGAGCAGCGGGTCCATCTGCGAGGTGTGGCCTGCGCCGCGGGTCTGCAGCACGCGGGCGAACTTGCCCGCCTCCTCGACCTTGGCGACGATCGCCTGCACCTGCTCGTACGGTCCGCCGATGACGGTGTTGGTCGGCGCGGCGTAGACGGCGACCTCGACGTCGGGGTAGTCGGTGAGCATGGCCTCGACCTCGGCGGCGCTCAGCTCGACCAGCGCCATGTTGCGCACGTCGTCGTCGCTGATCATCTGCTCGCCCTCGCCCATCAGGCGGGACCGGGCGCAGATCACCCGGACCGCGTCCTCGAGGGTGAGACCACCGGCGATGTAGGCGCCCGCGACCTCGCCCATCGAATGGCCGACCACCGCTTCGGGTTCCGCGCCGTGCGCGCGCAGCAGCGCGGCCAGGCCGATCTGGATGGTGAAGATGCCGACCTGCGAGGTGCCGACGTTGTAGTCCTGGGCGTCGTCGAGGATCATCTCGCGCACCGAATAGCCGGCCTCGTCCTGGACGAGCTCGTCGACCTCGTCGACGGTGCGGCGGAAGATCGCGTTCTCCAGGTACAGCTGCTTGCCCATCTTGCGGTGCTGGGCGCCGAACCCGGAGAGCACCCAGATCGGGCCCTGGGCGGCGGGAGCGTCCGCGGTGAACACGCCGGTGCCCGGCTTGCCCGCGGCGATCGCGCGCAGCCCGGCCACCGCCTCCTCGTGCGTCTTGGCCAGCACCACACCGCGCGAGCGCCAGTGGCTACGCTTGGCCAGCGACCGCGCCACATCGGCCAGCGGCACGTCGCGGCCCGCCTCGGACTCCAGCCAGTCGGCCAGTTCGGTGGCGGCCCGGCGGCGGCGCGAGGGCAGGTAGCCCGACACGCACAGGATCACCGGCAGCGGCTCGGTGCGCTCGGCCGACCATTCCGCGGCGTCGGCGGCGGCCTCGGCGGTGATCTCGGTGGCCTCGGCGACGACGTCGCCCGCTTCCGCGGTGATCGCGGTCGCCGCCGCGATCACATCGGTGGTCTCGGTCTCGGTGTCGGTGTCGGTACCGGGCGCGACGACCGCGGCCTTCGTCGGCGGGGTGTATTCCTGCAGCACGACGTGGGCGTTGGCGCCACCGAAGCCGAAGCCGGAGATGCCGACGGTGGCCACGCCGCTGTAGCGCGGGAACTGGGTGGGCTCGTCGACCACCTTCAGCCGGGCCTGCTCGAACGGAATGTAGGGGTTCGGGCCCGCGAAGTTGATGTTCGGCGGAATCACGTTGTGCTGGAAGGCCATCACGACCTTGGCCAGGCTGGGCACGCCCGCGCCGGACTCGAGGTGACCGAAGTTGGTCTTGGCCGAGCCGAGCAGGGCGGGCTTGTCGGCGTCGCGGCCGCGGCCGACCACCCGGCCGAGCGCGTCGGCCTCGATGGGATCGCCGATCAGCGTGCCGGTGCCGTGCGCCTCGATGTAGTCCACCGTCGCCGGGTTGATGCCCGCGTCGCGGTAGGCGCGGCGCAGCACGTCGGCCTGCGCGTCGGGGTTCGGGGCGAACAGGCCGTTGGAGCGGCCGTCGTTGTTGACCGCGGTGCCCTTGATGACGGCGAGGATGCGGTCGCCGTCGCGTTCGGCGTCGGCGAGCCGCTTGAGCACGACCAGGCCGGCGCCCTCGGAGCGCACCATGCCGTCGGCGTCGGATGAGAACGCCTTGATGCGGCCGTTCTTGGCCACCGCGCCGTTCTTCTCGAAGCCGAGGGTGGCCACCGGGGCCAGGATCATGTTCACGCCGCCCGCCAACGCGAGGTCGGCCTCGCCGTCCCGCAGCGCGCGCACGGCCTGGTGCACGGCCACCAGCGTGGACGAGCACGCGGTGTCGACGGTCACCGACGGACCGCGGAAGTCGAAGAAGTAGGAGACCCGGTTGGCGATGATGCCGGTGGAGGCACCCAGCAGCGCGTAGGCCTCGGCCGAGATCGGCAGATTCGGGTCGCGGTCGCCGAGCCCGAGCGCGGCGATGAGCTGGAAGTCCTGGGTGGAGGAGCCGACGAACATGCCGACCGACTCGCCGCGCAGCTCGCTGGCCGGGATGCGGGCGTGTTCGAGCGCCTCCCAGGTGAGCTCCATCATCAGGCGCTGCTGCGGATCGACCCGCTCGACCTCGATCGGCGACATCGCGAAGAACTCCGCGTCGAAGCCCTTCACCACCTCCTGGTCGAGGTAGCCGCCGAGGGTGTTGCTCTCCTCGATCATCTTCGCCACGTTCGGGTCGGACATGAACTCCGCCCAGCGGCCCTCCGGCAGTTCGCGGATCGCGTCGCCGCCGTTGATGAGGAATTCCCAGGTCGATTCCGGGGTGTCGCCCGCGCCCGGCAGCCGGGTGGACAGGCCGACGATGGCGATGTCGTGCGCCTCGCCCGGCGTGTAGCCCGCGGTGTAGAACGCCTCGTCACCCGCGGTCTCGGGAACCTCGGGTTCGCCGTGCACGATGACCTCGGCCAGCGAGGCGATGGTCGGGTGCTGGTAGACCACGGTCGCGGTCAGCACCACGCCGGTGAGCTCCTCGATGTCGCCGCCGAGCGCCAGGGCGTCACGCGAGGCCAGGCCGAATTCCTCCATCGGCCGGTCGACGGTGATGTTCTCCAGCGGCTGCCCGGTCGCGTCGGCGACCCAGCGGCGCAACCACTCCCGCACCTCGGCCACCGACATGTCGGTGCGCGGACCGTCGCCCACGGCGCCCTCGCCCACGGCACCGTCGGGCGCCGGGGTCGCGGCGGCGTCGGTGGTGGCGTCCTCGGTCGTCTGGTCGGGCGTGCCCTCGTTGTCAGCCATCAATTCCTCAAGCTACCTGTCTGCGTACCGGGCGCGCCGCGAAACGACACCCGGCGTGGACGATATCCGCGCCGGGCGCCGTCGACCGGCCGTTCAGCTCACCCTTGGCGATTTACTCTTCCGGTGCATCGGGGAAAGCCTGCTGGGTGTATCCACCGCGCAGCGTTCCCTCCAGATATGCAGTCTTGCAGGCGCGGCGCGCGATCTTGCCGCTGGAGGTGCGCGGGATCGAGCCCGCGGGCACCAGCAGCACGTCGCGCACGGTCACACCGTGCCGCTGCGAGATGGCCGCGCGCACCGCGTCGGCGATCGGGCCAGGATCGGCCTTGCCGGCGCCCGGACCGCGTTCGGCCACGATGACCAGCTGCTCGGAGGCGTCGTCGGGATCGAACTTCAGGCCCGAGTGGCTGCCCTGCTCGAACACCTCGGCGGGCAGCTGGTTGGCCGGCACCGAGAACGCGGCGATGAAGCCGGGCCGCAGCGCCTTGCTGGCCTCCTGCGCGGAGTACTCGAGGTCCTGCGGGTAGTGGTTGCGGCCGTCGACGATGACCAGGTCCTTCACCCGGCCGGTGATGTAGAGCTCACCCTCGAAGTACACGCCGTAGTCGCCGGTGCGCATCCAGTCCGCGTCCTCGGCGGTGCCCTCGGCGTGGCTGCCCTCGGCCAGCCGCTGGGTGACCTTGTTGCGGAAGGTCTTCTGGGTCTCGTCGGGCCGGTTCCAGTACCCGATGCCCATGTTGTTGCCGTGCAGCCAGATCTCACCGACGTGCCCGTCGGGCAGCTCGCGGCCGCCGCCGTCGCTCTCCACGGTGGCCGGGTCGACGATGACCGCCCACTGCGAGAGCGCGACGTACCCGCAGGAGACCTGCGCGATGGCGTTCTCGGCGCTCGGGTCGACCTTCACCATGCGGCCCGCGTTGAGCTCGTTGCGGTCGACGTAGGTGACCTTGGCCTCGTCCTCGGCCTTGGTGGCCGAGACGAACAGGGTGGCCTCGGCCATGCCGTAGCAGGGCTTGATGGCCGTCTTGGGCAGGCCGTAGGGCGCGAACGCCTCGTTGAACTTCTTCATCGAGGACGTGGTGACCGGCTCGCTGCCGTTGATCAGGCCGATCACGTTGGACAGGTCCAGCGATTCGCCGTTCTTGGGCAGGCCGCGCGCGGCGGCGTGCTCGAAGGCGAAGTTCGGCGCCGCGGCGAAGGTGCCCGCGCCGTCGGAGACCGCGGCCAGCTCCTTGATCCAGCGGTAGGGACGGCGCACGAACGCGCTCGGCGACATGATGGTGATGTACTTGCCGCCGACCGCGGGCAGGATCACCGTGAGCAGGCCCATGTCGTGGAACAGCGGCAGCCAGGTGACCCCGCGCGAGTTCCAGTCCAGCTTGATCGCGTCGACCATCTGCAGCAGGTTGGTGCCGACGGCCCGGTGGGTGATCTCCACGCCCGCGGGCACCCGGGTGGAGCCCGAGGTGTACTGCAGGTAGGCGATGTCGTCGATCTTGATGTCCGGGCGCACCCAGCTCTCCCCGACGCTGTCGGGAATGGCGTCCACGGCGATGATGCGCGGGCGCTGGGCGGCGGGCAGCGAACGGAAGAACTGGCGCACCCCGGCCGCGGAGGAGCTGGCGGTCAGGATGGCGGAGGGCTCGCAGTCGCCGAGCACGGCGTGCAGGCGGTCGGTGTGCCCCGGCTCGTCCGGGTCGAACAGCGGCACCGAGATGGTGCCCGCGTAGATCGCGGCGAAGAAGGAAACCACGTAGTCCAGGCCCTGGGGGGCGAGGATGGCGACCCGATCACCCCGCTTGGTCACCTGCTGGAGTCGGGCGGCCACCGCGCGCAGCCGAACGCCGAACTGTTGCCACGTCAGCTCGTGTACCTCGCCATCGCGTTCCCGCGAATAGTCGATGTATCGGTACGCGAGCGTGTTCGCGTCATTGCGGGTGTGCTTCTCGACGTGATCAACCAGGGTGTGATCCTCGGGAATACGGATGTTCCCGGTTTCGTCCAGGTAGTCGTCGAAAGTCTCTTCCATTCCTTCTTCTCCTCCGAGGCACACGCAGCATGACGGCGACACCGCCGTGGTATCCGTGGGGCCCCGACTCGCTTTCGCCCGCGGGTGCTCTATGTCGCAGAGTCAACCTGCAGATTTCCTGCGGTCTGCGCGGTGACCGCTTTATCGGCTAGATGTCCTCAAACCAGAGTCATGTTACAGAGAAGACCGGCTCACTCGTCCCTCAGCAGGGGGATAACCGGTGCGAACGCGTCCATCTGCGTGGGATAGATGCCGACATAGGACATCGACGTGAGTTTGCGCACGCGTTTGATCTGCTCGGCGATCTCCTCGAACGTGCCGATCGCCACGTAGGGCGAGTTCAGCAGATCCTCCACCGTCAGCTGCGTATCGACCTCGAGGTCGGGATGCAGCCCGCGGTCGAGGGCCGACAACGCCATCTCGGCGGTCTTCTCCCGGTCGTCGGTGATGACGATCGCGGAAATGGCCCAGTTCAGTTCGATCTCCGAGAATCGATCCCCGGCCGCTTCCTTGACCAGGTTCACCTTCTCGATGGTCTTCTCCAGGGTGATGCCCGAGAGCAGACCCTTGCCGTTCTTGGTGGTCATCGGCACCACCGAGACGATGTCGGCGTGCTTGGCGGCCAGCCGCAGCATCTTCGGGCCGCCGCCGCCGGTGCACAGCGGCGGACGTGGGCCCTGCCGCGGGCGCGGCGTGCCCTTGACGCCCTCCACCTGGTAGTACTTGCCGTGGAAGGTGCATTCCTGGCCGCGCAGCAGCACGTCGAGAATGGTCAGCGTCTCGTCCAGCTTGGCCAGGCGCACGCCCGGGGAATCGTAGGGCAGCCCGGCGGCGAGGAACTCGTCCTGCTTCCAGCCCGCGCCGATGCCGACCTCGAGACGGCCCTTGGACAGCACGTCGATGGTGGCCAGATCCTTGGCCAGCACCACGGGATGACGGAAACCGTTGGCCAGCACGGAGGTGCCGAGCCGGATCTTCTCGGTGGCCTGGGTCAGGGCGCCGAGCGCGGCGATCGGGCCGATCTGGTCGCCGAGGTGGTCGGGCACGACGAAGGTGTCGTAGCCGTATTCCTCGGCCTGCTGCGCCAGCTGGACGAACTTGCGGGCACCGCCCTCCTGCTTGTTGCCCTCGCCCGCGGCCGCGAAGCGGAACGGGCGCAGCGGCGTACCCAGGTCGGTCAGCTCACCGGCCGGTGCGGCGGCTTGTGTCATGGAATCCTGCTCCTGGCTGTGCGGAAATGCGGCGCGACGGCCCCGGCGTGCGACGGGCCGGTCGCGAATCACCAGCGCACTTTACAGCGTCCCGCGGAACTCCCGTGCGGTTGTCACCGCACCGGATGGCCGGGCACAGCACCCCGGGGGACGCGGTTGTGCGCACTCACGAATGCGGCGGGTGCGGCGCGGACTCGATCAGACCGGCTGCCCAGCCCGCGGTCCACTGGGTCGCGGTGGTGCCGTTGCCGTCCACCACGTAGGTGTTGTACAAGGCGTGCACCGGGTTTCCGGCCGCCCGGACCAGGCTCAGCACGCTGGGGATCCAGTTCACCGGGCTGAGAGCCTGCCGCGGCGAATCGCAGATCATGTCGCCCGGCGCGCAGATGGTGTAGGTGCGATCGGCCAGCGCGCCGAAGCCGGGGCGCGGCCCGGTCATCGTGATACCGGGCACCTTCAGCCCGTTCAGCGCGACTTCGGCACCCACGCCCGGCGGTGTGGCGCCGACCTCGATCGCCTGCCCTGGCCCGGCCTCGCGCCTGCCGTCGGCGATGAGCGTCACGCCGAGGACCAGGTCCGCCGGGACGGGGCCCTTGCCCTCCCCGATCTGGGCGGCCACGTCGCCCACGATCACCGCACCCTGCGAGAACCCCGCGAGCACGTAGGTGGTCAAGGGGCATTCACGGTGCCGTTCGGCCAACGCGTCGATGGTGCGCTGGGTGCCCTCGGAGCGGCTGTTGTTGTAGGACTGCTGGCCGTCCGGCGGAATCGCCACCGGGTTGGAGAACTGGGCGACGTAGGGCACCGTGTAGACGTCCAGGCGCTCGGCGGGGAACTGCTCGCGCAGCGGACCGGTGACGTTGAGCATCAGCGACAGCGGGTTGGCCGTCGGATTGCGCGGATCGTCGTTGCTGTTCGACTCCCACGTGCCGGGCACCGAGATCAGTTGCACGTCAGGGCAACTGGCGGGCTGGGAGGCGGGCGGCCTGGTCGGTTCCGGGCCGGGGCCGGGCAACCGCAGCCGTCCGGCCAGCAGGAACCACAGCAGGATGATCACCGCGACCAGCAGCGCGGCGATCACCAGGAACAGCAGGCACCCCACCGGTCGTGACCGGCGGGGTCTCGAGCCGCGACGCGCGTTCACTGGCAGTAGGTCTGCTTGGCCGTGTCGATGTAGATCCGCCCGGCCTGCTCGACCGGCATCTTGGCCGGGTCGAAGGAGGCGTCGGCGCCGGCCATGGCGTTGACGAAGGTGGTCAGGTCCTGCTCGGACGCGCCCGCCTGCACGCTCTGGCACACGTAGCTGCCGATGCTGAGCGCGATGTCCGGCGAGGACGGCGTGACGCCCTTCTCCTCGAGGGCCGCGATGAAGGCCTTGTCCTTCTCGCTCAGACCGGAGGTGTCGGCGGGCGGCACCGCCTCGGTGGGCACCGGCTGGGGGCGCTCGGGCGCGACGGTCTCGCTCGGCGGCGCCTCGGGGGCGGGCGCCTGGCTCTGCGGTGCGCCCTCGGCCGGGCTGCTCGACGCGGCGGCCGCCGAGGTCGCGGTGGCACCCGTCGTCAGCGTCGGCGTGCTCGACGCGGTCGAGTCGTCGTCACCACAGGCGGCGAGCAGGCCGGTGGCCGCGATGGCCAGGGCGAGGCCGGCCACCTTTCCACGGATCCGATGCATGAATGTCTGTCCTCGATCTGTTCGCAAGGGGGATCGGTCGGCCCCCAGGGTAACGGCAACCGCGCTGCGGCCGGTCACACCTCGGGGCCCGCGGCCTCCCGGCTAGATGCCGTGGATCTCCGCCTTGCCGTCGCGCACGACGATGAAGCCGGTCTGGAAGTTCTGCTGCACGCCGCCGTCGACGGGGAACTCGTCGCTGATCGGGTAGCCCAGCCTGCCGTTCTCGAAGCCGGCCGACTGCCAGGCGTCCATGATCGGGCCGTTGCGCACCGCCCAGGCGCCCGAGAGCGGACTCCAGTAGATGTTGCCGCCCTCGAACCGGCTGAACCGGCCGAGGTCCTTCAGCGGCGCCTCTTCCGCGGCCGGGAACCCCAGCCAGCTGTTCTCGTAGCCGAGCTGCGCGTACTTGCCCAGGATCAGGCCCTGCACCCGGAACACCCCGGTGGCGGGACTGTAGTAGAACGGCCCGCCCTCGAACGCCTGGACCGCGCCGTCCTTGTTCGGCGTCCTGACCTCGGGCGCGGTCGGATAGCCCGCCGGTCCGCGCTCGAAGCCCTGCCTGCCCCACTCGTCGAAGATCGCGCCACGCACCACCTGGGCGCCGGTCTGCGGCGTCCAGTACAGCGCGCCGTGCTGGAAGGGCTGCATGCGCCCACGGCCGTCGCCCAGGTCGCGCTCGCCGCCGGTCGGCAGCCCGAGGGCGCCGCCCGGCCCACCGGCGGCCTGGTAACCACCGCCGATCATGCCGCCGACGGCATGCGCGCCGGTCTCGGCGGAGTAGAACACACGGCCGCCGTGGAAGTCCTGGGCCAGGCCGCCGGGCACCGCGTACTCGCCGGTCAGGCAGTCACCGAGCCAGCCGTTCGCGGCGGCCAGCGCACCGATCGCGCCGCCCGCCGCGCAGGCCGGCTTGTCCGGTTCGACACCGAGCGCGGCCGCGGCCTGCGGCCAGGACTGACGCATCTCGAAATCCCAATAGGGCCAGGAGTGGGTGCCGGACGCGCGATAGTTCACCGTCGCCGGGATCTGGAGTTCGCCCAGCTTGGTCACGAAATTCTGCGAGGTGAGCCTTGACAGGATCTCGAGCCCGGTACCGGCGTAGTTGGTGCTCACCCCGGGGATGCCGGAGGCCTGGTCGAACGGCCCGGTGGTGCCGCTGCCGCTGGAGATGTAGAGGCTGACCCCGCGCAGCTTGTCGGCGAGCAGATACGGGTCGTGCGCCTCCCACTCGGGGCTGGTCGGCGGCCCCCACATGGCCGCGGAGTCGAATCCGCCCGCGTCCCGCATGGCGAACTGGATGGCCTGCGGCATGCCGAGGGTGGTCGTGGTGAGGAAGCCGGAGTAGGACGCGGCGTAGCGGACGAAACCCGGGTTGCGCCCGGCCAGGAACATCGCGGCGGTGCCGCCCATCGACAGGCCCTGCATGCCGCGCACGTCGGTGGCGCGCCACTGGCTCTCCAGCAGCGGCGGCAGTTCCTTGGTGAGGAAGGTCTCCCACTTGTAGTTGCGGCCGTTGTTCGGCTGCATCCAGTCGGCGTAGAAGCTGGACTGGCCGCCCACCGGCAGGACCACGGTGACGTTCTTGTCGGCGAAGAACTCCTCGGCACCCGCGTCCTTCGTCCAGCCGCTCTCGTCGTCGGTCGCGCGCAGTCCGTCGAGCATGATCAGCAGCGGAAACCTGGCCTCCGGCTTGGCATTCCAATCCCGCGCGAGCAGCAGCTGCACCTGCACCGGCGCACCCATCGAGGGCGAGTTAACCCACAGCGCAACACGGCGGTCGGTCAGCCAGATCGCCTGCTGGACGGTTGCGGAGGCGGGTGTCGTCGCGGGCTGTGCCACCGCGGTCGGCACGGCCGGTGTCACTGTGGCGCCGATCGGCACCAACATCGCCGCCGCTATCAGCGCGAATCGGCCGAGCGCCGCCCGGCCGCCCCGTCTGGAAGGCAGACCTGGTTTACCACAAGCAACTCCAGCCACAAGAGGTTTCTACCCCGCTCCAGGCCGGATTCCGGGTAAGGCGCGCCGCGCAGCAAACAACGACGGCCGGGAAAACGAGCGAGGCCGTCGCTTCCGGGCGGAAGCGACGGCCTCGAGGGTGTTACGCGGCGGGTGTCGGGATCACCAGGCGCCGAGCGCGTCCAGGATGCCCTGGCGCGAGTTCCACAGCTGGCCCTCCCAGTACTTCCAGGAGTGGGTGCCGGTGGCCGGGAAGTCGAACTGGGCCGGGATGCCCAGCGACTTCAGCCGCACCTGGAAGGCGCGGGTGTTCACCAGCGACAGGGCCTCCAGCGCCATCGCGTTGCCGGTGTTGAACACGCCGACCGGCGAGTTCGGCCGGTCGTGCTGACCGGGCAGGCCGCTCGCGGCCGAGATGTACATCGGCAGGCCACGCAGCTGCGGCGCGAACACGAACGGGTCCATGCGCAGCCACTGCGGGCTCCACGGGGCCGCCATCGAGTCGACGTTGAAGCGACCGGCGTCCAGCATCGCGATGCGGATGGCCTCGCGCATGCCCGGCGCCGAGATGTTCAGGTAGCCCGAGTAGGAGGCGGCGTACTTGAACTGGTCACGGTGGTAGGCGGCCAGGGCCAGCGCGGCGCTGCCACCCATGGACAGGCCGGCGACGGCGTTGTTGGTCTTCGAGACGCCGTAGCCCGCCAGGAAGTTCGGCAGCTCCTGGGTCAGGAAGGTCTCCCACTTGTAGGTGGTCTTCTGACCGTTGGTGTTGCTGGGCGCGTACCAGTCGGTGTAGAAGCTCGACTGACCGCCGACCGGCATCACCAGGGTGATGTTGTCGTTCTTGAACTGCTCCATCGCGTTGGTCTCGAAGGACCAGGCGTTGCGGTCGTCACGCGCCCGCAGGCCGTCCAGCAGGTACAGCGCCGCGTCACCACCGCGCGATGCCCACTGCACCTGGACCTTGATCGGACCCATGACCGAGGGCACCATCAGTTCTTCGTACCCGCCTGCCGGCGCGCGCAGCACCGGGGCGTGCACGGGAGCGGCCGTAGCGGCGGTCGGGGCCGCTACCCCGGCGGCGATCGGTAGCGCTAGCGCAGCGGCACCGACAGCCAGAATCCGATGACGCCAACCGCGAGGTTCGCCTCGCCGACCCGACTTGACTCTCTTCGGCGCGGCGGCCCTGCCGAATCGCATGAATGTCGCTCTCTTTCTGCTGTTGTGGTGACACCACGCCGAGCCGGCGCGGCACCACCCGTGCTGCCAACGAGACGCACGTCACAATGCGCCGGATCCCGACACTCCGGCGCACAATGACGGCGCTACAACGATCTGGTCACACTTGTGCTCGCGGAAGAATATTCCACCGCGGATTCCCGGGCAAGGCCGAGACATTTCCGTGATCGGGAAATCCCTACGCGCGCGAAGTGTGATCGTGCGGTGACCATACCTTGTCCACGCGGCGATGTCGTCCCGGAGCCCGAGTTCTGGGCATATCCCAACGCGCACACCGGCATCGGCGTCCCGCGGCACTCCGCGAACACGACGAACCGCCGGGTGCCCGAGGGCGCCCGGCGGTTCGTCGACGGCAGCGTGCGCTATCCGATATTCGCCGACAAGTCCGGCATCATCCGGACCGCCTCGTCACGCCAGTTGTTCCAGGCGTGGATCCCGAATGGCGGGAAGGAATACACCGCGTTACCGCCGCCCAAAGTCGCCATACGCACCTGGAACGCGCGGGTGTTGGCCAGCGCCAGCGCCTCGAGCCCCATGCCGTTGAGGGTGTTGAAGCTCGGCGGATCGGTCGAGGTGGGCAGGCCGCTCGCGGCGGCGATCCACAACCGGGTGCCGTTGCGGATCAGGTTGGGAGCGAACACGAACGGGTCCATCCGCAGCCACTGCGGGCCCCACGGCGGCGCCATCGCGTCCACGTTGTAACCACCGGCGTCGAGCATGGCGACGCGAATCGCCTCGCGCATACCGGGAGCGGAGATGTTCAGATAACCGGAGAACGATCCGGCGAAACTGAACTGGTCCGGGTGGTAGGCGGCCAGTGTCAGCGCGGCCGAACCGCCCATCGACAGACCGAACACGCCGTTGCGATTCGGATTGAACCCGAGCCGATCGCGCAACGCCCAGCGCAGCTCATTGGTCAGGAAGGTTTCCCACTGGTAGCGGTAGCTCTTGCCGGGACCACCGGTGAAGGCGTTCAGCGCGCCGGAACCCGAACTCGAACCCGAACCGGCGGGGATGCCGAAGAATTCGCTGGGCGCGTTCCAGTCGGCGTAGAAACTCGACATACCGCCGACCGGCATGACCACGTTGATGTTCCAGCTCGCCAACAGGGCCGGAACGTCGGTCTCGATTTCCCAGCCGTTGAGCGTCTCGGGTGCGCGCATGCCGTCGAGCACATAGACCACACGATTGGTGTTGCCGTCGGCCGCGCGCAGAATGCGGGATTTGATGGGGCCCATTCCCGAATCGACCCAGAAGTCGAAGGCCGCGGGGTCGAACGCTGCCGACGCCGTCGCACCGGTGCCCGCGACCGTGACGCCCAGGGGCACGAGTACCGCGGTCGCGACGGCCAGTGCCGCCCTGCGGGTCCAGGACTTGGCCCCGGACGCTCTCGTCGGCCTGCGTTTCCAGCGGAGACTTCGCATTCAATCGACCTTTCCTCTGGACGACCGGCTACTACGGAGCTATCCGACCGGTCTCCTCATCGGGGCACGAAGACCTGCCGTCCGGCAAGAATCGGACGTTTCGACCTCAGTGCATGCTCACGGTGTATCAATCGGGAACGAATGCCTACATGTTGCTGGAAAGTGATCCAGCCCACAAGAAGACGCCGCCTCCGCTATTGATTCGTTGCCGAAAGCACCGGGGACACCCTCCGGTCACGGGCAGGAAAAAACCGCCCGCGGCGACGCGCCGCGGGCGGTTCTCCTCGACTCGTGCCCGGTGTTAGCCAGGCGGCCGCTGATGGGGCTCGGGCGGTATCCGAGCCGGCTCAGCCGATGTTCGCCGAGAGGTCCGGGATCATCCGGTAGACCTCGGTCTCCCAGTAGCGCCAGTTGTGCACACCCACGGCGGGGAAGTCGTAGGTGACGTTGTTGGCGCCCAGCGTGGCCATGCGCACCTGGAAGGCGCGGGTGTTGGCCAGGGCGAGCACCTCGAGGCCCATCGCGTTCACGGTGCCGAAGTTGAAGCCGTCGGCCGGGCCGGGCAGGCCGCTGCCCGCGGAAATCCACAGGCGGGTGTTGTTGGCCTTGAGCCGCGGCGCGAACACGAACGGGTCCATCCGCAGCCACTGCGGGCCCCACGGCGGTGCCATCGCGTCGATGTTGTAGCCGCCCGCGTCGATCATCGCCACGCGCAGCGCCTCACGCATACCCGGCGCCGAGACGTTCAGGTAGCCGGAGTAGGAACCGGCGTAGCTGAACTGGTCGGGGTGGTAGGCGGCCAGCGTCAGCGCGGCCGAACCGCCCATCGACAGACCGAACACGCCGTTGCGATTCGGATTGAACCCGAGCCGGTCGCGCAACGCCCAGCGCAGGTTGTTGGTCAGGAACGTCTCCCAGGTGTAGCGGGTGCTCTTGCCCGGACCACCCGCGAACATCTGCAGCGCGCCCGAGCCCGAGGACGAGCCCGACGCCGAGCCGCTCGACCCGCCGCCGATACCCAGGATGGTGCTCGGGGCGTTCCAGTCGGCGTAGAAACTCGACATGCCGCCGACCGGCATGACGACGTTGATGTTCCACTTGGTCAGCTCGCGCGCGACCTCGGTGTCGATCTCCCACCCGCTCAGATCGTTGCGCGCGCGCATGCCGTCGAGCGCGTAGACCACACGGTTGGTGTTGCCGTCGGCGGCGCGGAAGATCCTGGACTTGATCGGACCCATGTCCGAATCGACCCAGAAATCGAAACCGTCGGGGTTGAACGCCGCCGAGGCGGTGGCACCGCCGCCCGCCACCGTCACGCCCAACGGCATCAGCACGGCCATCGACAACAGCAGCGCGCGCTGGAACCAGCCGCGGGCTCTTCGACCTCGCATCGTTATTTTCGGCCTTTCCTTCGAGCGGCCGGACTCGACCGCGTCCGACGCCGGATGGCCGCCGGAATGTACAAAGTCCAGTAGACGCCCGCGGGCGTACCGGATGAGCCTAACCTCTCCCCGACGCGCCGACGTTACCGAATCGAGATAAAGCGGCGCAGGCCACTACCGCGATGCGACCACTGAGCCAAGCGTGCACGCCTGTGGCCGGTGTGACAACTCGAAGAGGTTTCATCGCGGCGGCTGTGGGAACGGATCGACCAATCCGCATCGCTGGATCTCGTACTTCGGCACCCGATCGATCCGGTACTTCGCGAAGTCCAGGGCGTTGCGGAGGTTGTGCCGGAACCGCTCGAAGGTGAGCGGGTCACGCGAGGAGATGAGCAGCGCCTGGGTCTGCGGGCACGACATCGCGACCCTGGCCTGGGTCACCCACTTCTCGTCGAGATACCACGGCATCCACGGTTTGCGGTCCACCATGCCCGCGTCCACGATCACCCAGTCCGGGTAGAGGTTCTTGTCGTGGCCGATGCGCCCGTTCTCCAGGCGGTCGGTGTGCGCGGCCAGCGGATACGCCAGCCCCATCTGGTCGATGACGCGCACCTCCAGCGGCACGTTCATGCTCGTCATGCCCAGGTTGAGGAAGAACACCGTGTGCCCGGCCCCGCCCGGCGGGATCGGCTGCGGCGGCGGCGCCACGTACCAGAACATGAACGACGGCGAGTTCAGCAGCAGGCCGCCGTTGGGGTTCTCGGCGATGTTGTTCACCATCGCCCGCATCCGCGGGTAGTCGAGGTAGTCCTCGGCCCGGATCGGGTGGTCGTGGCCGGTGTTGAGCACGTAGTAGACCCGCTCGTCGACGATGCCCGACTCGCTGATCTTGGTGCCGGTCTTGATCGCGGTGGTATCGGCGGCGAACAGCGCCCAGCCCATCGCCCCGGCCCAGGCCAGCAGCACGGCGGCCAGGGTGCGCTGCCCGGCCACCGAGCGCGGCACCGGCAACCGCACCGGCAGCACGGCGACCGGCAGCAACAGCAGGAACAACTGGGGCAGCAGCATCCGTCCGTGCATGAAGTCGCCGCCGACGCGCAGCGCGTAGACCGTCAGCAGCAGACCGCTGACGAGCACCAGCGCGACCACGGCGGCCGGCGAGCGCAGCCACCGCCGCACCCGCAGCAGCCGCGACTCCCCGGCACCGCCGGGCGCTTCGCTACCGTCGCCCGCGGGCGACCAGGCGGGCAGACCGCCGCCACGCACCGCGACGATCGCGGCGGCCAGCAGGATCAGCAGCGGCAGCCACAGCAGGTAGGGACCGACCAGGTCCCACAGATAGGTGAAGCCCTGGCTCCACTTCGCCCCGCCGGCGTCCTTGGCCACGGCGGTGTTCGGGTAGGGCAGGCCGTAGTAGCCCATCCGCCAGATCTGGTAGCCCAGCGGCACTAGGCCCGCGACCGCCACGATCAGCGCGCGGGTCGCGACCGGGCCGAGCCGCCACTGCGGCATCGGGGCGAAGAAGATCATCACCAGCGCGAGGCCGCCGACCAGCGTCATCTCCGGCCGGATCAGCGGCGCGAGCCCGGCCAGGAAGACCAGCCCGGCCAGCGCGCCCGGCCGCACCCGCTCGGCCCGCGCCCAGCGCATCAGCGACCACCACAGGACCGCGAGCCAGCAGATGACCAGCCCGCTCTCCAGCCCCGAGGTCGCGTAGTCCCGCGCGGGCGGCACCGCGATGTAGACCAGCACACCGGCGGGCAGCAGCAGCGCGGTCCGCGGCCCGCCCCACAGCCGCGCCGCGCCGAGCATCGCGAAGACCATCGCGATCAGCGAGAGGGTCAACGCCACCGCCAGCACCACGTACTCGAGGCGCATCTGGGTGAGCCAGCTGAAGAACCAGACGATGTAGGTCCAGGCGGCGCTGGTGTTGGTCTCGACCCGCTCGTCCATGTTGAACACCGGGCCGTTGCCCGCGAGCAGGTTGCGCACGGTGCGCAGCACGATCAGGCCGTCGTCGGCGATCCAGCGCCGCTGCCAGGCGCCGATCGCGAACAGCACGACGGTGAGCACGATCCCACCGACGAAGGTGGCCGAGGACAGCCGTAGCGACGACGAGGCGGACCGCGCCCGCTCGGCAGGGCGGTCCGCCTCGTCTTCAGTTCGCTCCGCTGTATCGACCAACGCTTCGTCAGGTGAGATAGACAGCGACACCTACCGCTCCGATCCAGGCGATTGCGAGGAACTGCAGCACGCGGTCCCCCAGGGCGATCTCTTCGGGTTCACCGGCCTCGCCGCCATCGACGTCGACCGCGTATCGCAGGATTGCGATGGTAAACGGAATCATCGAGATCGCGAACCAGGTCGTGTCGTTGTCGCGATCCTGCTCGAACGCCCACAGGCCGTAGAAGACCACGACGGCGGTGGCCGCCAGCGTCCAGATGAAGCGCAGGTAGGTCGGTGTGTAGTACTCGAGCGACTTGCGGATCTTGGCGCCGGTGCCCAGCGCGATCTGCAACTCGGCGTAGCGCTTGCCCGCGGCCATGAACAGCGAGCCGAACGCCATGATCAGCAGGAACCACTGCGACAGCGAGATGTCGGCCGCCGCACCGCCGGCGACCGCGCGCAGCAGGAAGCCCGAGGAGACGATGCAGATGTCGAGCACCGCCTGGTGCTTGAGCCCCAGGCAGTAGGCCAGCTGGATGCCGATGTAGACCGCCATCACCACGGCCAGATTCCACGAGGCGAGGAAGGAGACGAGCACCGAACCGACCAGCAGCACGGTCGCGAGCACGTAGGCCAGGTTGACCGGCACCACGCCCGCCGCGATGGGCCGGAACCGCTTGGTGGGATGGGCGCGGTCGGCCTCCACGTCGAGCGCGTCGTTGACCAGGTAGATGCCCGAGGCAGCCATGCAGAACACCACGAAGGCGATGGCCACGTGGCTGAGCACGGTCAGGTCGCTGACGGTCTCCGGGCCCGCGGCCAGCGGCGCCGCGAGCACGAGGACGTTCTTGACCCATTGGCGCGGCCGGACCGCCTTGATCAGCCCGCCGGCCAGGGTCTTGGGCGGCCCCTTGACGACGGCTTCGGCCAGATCGGCGCCGGTCGGCTCTTCACTCATCTCACCCAAGGCCTTTTCTTCTGCGGTCACTGTCTCTGCGGTGCGGTGCGCCCGGTCCCCGACGTGGCTGGGCACGCTATCGCCTCCGGGCCCGCCGCGCGGCCCGCCGCTTCTCGGCGGCCAGCACGACGCTCGCGGACGCCGCGCCGAGCGCCGACCCGGCGAGCACGTCGGAGGGATAGTGCACCCCCAGCACGACCCGGGAGAGCAGCATCGGGGGGACGAGCACCGCAGGCAAGGGTAGCCCGGTGAGTCTGCCGAGCAACACGGCCGCCGCCGTGGTGGAGGTGGCGTGCGAGGACGGGAAGCTCAGCTTGCTCGGCGTTCCCACGTTGACCTGCACCGACGGATCGTTCGGGCGCGGGCGCCGCACGACACGCTTGATCACGATGGAGGCCGCGTGCGCGCCGACCGCGCCGACCGCGACCCCGGCCCATTGCCGCCTGCGCGGCTTGTCGACCAGCCAGCCCGCCGCGGCGATGCCGACCCAGCCGAGCGCGTGCTCACCGAAATGCGACATGCCGCGTGCGGCCGAGATCACCGCCGGGTTGGCGCCGATGCTGCCCTGCACGGCGTTGATGACGGCGACCTCGGGCGGCCGGGTACCGGTGTCGCGCAGGCTCGGGTTGACGGCGTTCACGGGCGCTCGCTTCCGGTCTGTTCGATGCCGAACGCGTTCTCCCAGGCGGCGGCGCCGGTGAGCCGCGGATGGGCGGCCCGGTAGCGTTCGCGCAGCTCGGGGAAGCGCGCGGCGAGTTCCTTGCGCAGGCGCATCGCCTCCTTGAACAGGCCCCAGGCCTGCCGTGGATCGCGCTTGCGGTACACCACGCCACGCCCGTCGGCGGTGGTGACGGTGACGCCGTCGACCTGCGAGAGCAGGAACCATCGCGCGTCCAGGGTCGGCACGTTCAGCTGCGGGGTCTCGTGGTGTTCGGGGCGGGCCGGGCGCAGGTTGTGCACGATGCCCTTGGCCAGTCTGCCGATCTTGGACACCGGGTTGGCGGGCTCGCCCACCGCGCCCACGTCCAGGTGGCTGGCCAGCGGCAGTTCGGTGGAGGAGGGCAGGATCACCGCGTCCGGGTACTGCTTGCGCAGTGCGTGCACCGCGCCCAGCGCCGAGGGCAGCAGCTGGAACAACCGGTCCGGTCCGGCCAGGAAGTCGCGGATCGCCAGGTTCTGGATGGCGACGGTCGAATACTCCAGGCAGAGCAGGTGTTTCAGGGTCGCCTTGACGGTGTTGACGATCATGCCGCGGCCCTCGCCCGGCAGGTGCAGCGCCGCGACGACCAGGCGGTTGCGCAGGTGGAAGTAGGCCTGCCAGTCGATCGCGTCGTCCTTGTCGCTCCAGGCCATGTGCCACACCGCGGCGCCGGGCAGCGTGACCGTCGGGTAGCCGGCTTCGCGGGCGCGCAGGCCGTACTCGACGTCGTCCCACTTGAGGAACAGCGGCAGCGGCTGGCCGATCTGCTCGGCCACCTGGCGCGGGATCACGCAGGTCCACCAGCCGTTGAAATCGACGTCGATGCGCCGGTGCAGCAGCTTGGAGTTGTCGCGGTCGCGCAGCGGGTACTTGGCGAAATCGTGGTCGTACTCCACGTTCGGCGCGGCGGTCCACATGAAGATCGACCGGTCGACGACCTCGCCCATGACGTGCAGGTGCGAGCGTTCCTGCAGGTTGAGCATCTGCCCGCCGACCAGCACGGGCGACTTCGCGAAGCGGGCGAAGGCGAGCGCGCGCAGGATCGAATCGGGCTCGATCTCGATGTCGTCGTCCATGAAGACGATGTACTCGGCGTCGGTGGTCTTCAGCGCCTCGTACATCACCCGGCTGTAGCCGCCGGATCCGCCGAGATTGGGTTGGTCATGGATGGCGAGCCGGTCACCGAGCACCGCCGCGGCCTCGGCGAACCCGGGTTCGTCGACGACCTTGCGGGTGCCCTGGTCGGGGATGATGACGGCCGCGACCTTCTCCAGCACCAGCGGGTCGGCGCCGAGCGCGGCCAGCGTCTTCACCGCGTCGGTGGGCCGGTTGAAGGTGGGCATGCCGACGGCGATGCTGCCCTCCCCCGGCGCTTCCAGCGGCGCGTACCAGCCGCCCGCGAGCAGCGTCACCGCGGTGTCGGTGGTGATGTCGAACCAGATCCAGCCGCCGTCCTCGAACGGCGCCAGCTCGGTCTCGAACTCCACCGTCGTGGACTCCGCACCGGCGGGCACGGAGAACTCCTTGCCCTGCACGTGGATTCGCGAGCCGTCGGCCTTGGAGCGGTAGACGTCCACCCGCCCGTGGCCGGCCAGCTCCAGCCGCAGCACCACGGAGGTCAGGACCGTCCAGCGCCGCCAGTAGCTGGCGGGCAGCGCGTTGAAGTAGGTGCAGAACGACACCTCCGACTCCGCGCCGATCGAGAGCGAGGTGCGGGTGGCCGCGTGCGCGCGGCGGGCGTTGGTCGCCGATTCCTCCAGATAGAGCGTGCGCACGTCGAGCGGTTCACCCGGCCGGGGCAGGATGATGCGCTGCAACAGCGAGGTCGCGCGGGTCTGGGTCGTCATGTCTTCCACTATCGACTGGGTCATCGTCGGCTTTCGGTGTTGGCGCGCCTGGTCAAGGGCCTCAGTCCTGCTCGTCGACGAGCGCCGCGCCCGCTTCCAGGTGCGGACGCAGCACGTTGTCGAACATGCTCAGCGCCGAACCGATCGCCATGTGCATGTCCAGGTACTGGTAGGTGCCGAGCCTGCCGCCGAAGAGCACCTTGGCCTCGGCGGTCTCCCGCTTGGCGCGCTCCCGGTAGGCCAGCAGCTTGGCGCGGTCTTCGGGGGTGTTGATCGGGTAGTACGGCTCGTCGCCGGTCTGGGCGAAGCGGGAGTACTCCCGCATGATGACCGTCTTGTCGTTCGGGTAGTACTCGCGCTCGGGGTGGAAGTGGCGCGGCTCGATGATGCGGGTGAACGGCACGTCGGCGTCGTTGTAGTTCATCACCGAGGTGCCCTGGTAGTCACCGGTCTGCACCACTTCGGTCTCGAAATCGATGGTGCGCCAGCCGAGTTCGCCCTCGCTGTAGTCGAAGTAGCGGTCCAGCGGGCCGGTGTAGACCACCGGCGCGTCCGGATTGGCGGCCCGGATCTCCGCACGCACCTCGAACCAGTCGGTGTTCAGACGCACCTCGATGAGCTCGGAGGCCGCCATGTTCTCCAGCCACTTCGTGTACCCCTCCTTGGGCAGGCCCTCGTAGGTGTCGTTGAAGTAGCGGTTGTCGAAGGTGTAGCGCACCGGCAGGCGGGTGATGTTGCCCGCGGGCAGTTCCTTGGGGTCGGTCTGCCACTGCTTGGCGGTGTAGTCGCGGATGAACGCCTCGTAGAGCGGGCGGCCGATCAGCGAGATGGCCTTCTCCTCGAGGTTCTGGGCGTCCTTGGTGTCGATCTCGGCGGCCTGCTCGGCGATGAGCTTGCGCGCCTCGTCCGGGGTGAAGTAGCGACCGAAGAACTGCGAGATCAGGCCGAGGCCCATCGGGAACTGGTAGGCCTGCCCCTTGTGCATCGCGAACACCCGGTGCTGGTAGCCGGTGAACTCGGTGAACTGGTTGACGTAGTCCCACACCCGCTTGTTGGAGGTGTGGAACAGGTGGGCACCGTACTTGTGGATCTCGATCCCGGTCTCCGGTTCCGGCTCCGAGTAGGCGTTGCCGCCGATGTGGTGGCGCCGGTCCAGCACCAGCACCCGTTTGCCCAGCACATTGGCCGTGCGCTCGGCGATGGTCAGCCCGAAGAAGCCGGAGCCGACGACGATCAGATCGAACTGTGCGTTGACGTTGGCGGAGTTACCGGAGGACGATGCGACGGTCACGGGAGCCCAGAGTATCGGAAGTCCCGACCGGGGCAGGGTGCAGTCATACCCTCGGCCCGGCCGCCCCCGACAGGTCCGGTTTTCCCGCTGGTGAGCGGATCGGGGCTGGTTCCGGGCACGGCCGGGGTCACCGTGGATGCGGGTTTCCGCCGTACCCGTGCGGCACGCCCGGACCGGGCTGTGGATGAGCGGGGTGCGGGGGATGAACGGTCCCCGCACCCCACCCGGGAACCACCGGACCGGGCGCGACGGACGGATGGGCCGGGCCGCGCCATCCATACGGTGGCGGGCCCGCGGGGGCAGGCCCCGGATACCGAGCCGACGTGCGGTTCCGCCCCGCATCGACCCAGCGCATCGTGGAGCGGGCCGCGGCCAGGGACAGCACCAGTGTCGCCAGGCCGAGGCCGACGGCACCGCTCCCGACGGCGACCGGCGTGCCGCTACCGAGCCCGACGGCGAGCCCGGTCGCGCTGCCGATCACGCCGAAGAAGGAGACCACGATCAGGATCACCCGCCCCGCGTTGACACGGGCGGCCAGCATCGCACCGCCGAGGAACCACGTGCCCGCGCCGATCAGCTGTGCCCAGCCGAGCAGCCAGAGCCATTGAGCACTCTCGCGCGCGGCCGCCCCTGCCCGGCCGTGCCCGGCGTTGTCCAGCTCGACCGCCGCGTGCAGGGCTAACCCGGCCGCGGTGCCTGCCAGCACCGCCAGGACCATCGCCAGCACGGCCGCGGTCCGCGCGGTCGCGCCGCTCGGCAGGGGTGCGGGTGGGTTGTTCGGGCGGCCGTACTGCGGCGCTGCCCACGGAGGCTGATGACCAGGCGGGTACACCGCAGTCGAGGCTCCAGCGCGTCAGGAGGTGGGCGCGGTGGCGAACCAGCGGGCCGTGGCCGGGACGGCGGCGACGGCCGCGATCACCAGTGGCACAACCGAACCCACCAGGCACGGCAGCCAGTCGCCGTGCACGAAGGCGGTGACCACGCCGGGCAGGCCGGTGGTCGCGGTCGCGATGTCCACCCCGGTGCCGCCTTCGGTGGACCAGTGGATGCCGTAGTCGGATCGGTACCCGGTCAGGGCGGCGAGCAGGCCGAGGGCGGCGAAGGCGAGCCAGGCGCCCGACGCGAGCAGCACCATCCAGCGCCCCTCGTCCGCGCGCCGGAGCATCTGCAGCGCACCGTATCCCAGCGCGACCGCCAGCAGCGCGGCCCCGAGCGCCGTGGCGACGGCCAGTGAGTTGTCGTAGCGGCCCGGGTCGGACACGAACGACGCACCCAGGATGAGCAGCCCCAGCACGTTGGCCGCCGCACCGACGGCGGCGAACCCCGCGCTCACCGTGGCGGTGACGCTCGCGGTGGTGGTGGCACTGCCTGCCCTGACCTCGGGGGCGCTCATGGTTCCTCCTCGTGCGCGCGAACGACACGCCAAGTATGCGCAGCGCCGACGCCGGATGCGCGACGGCGCCCGCGCGGATCGCTCCACGCGGGCGCCTGTCCGAGATCGGCCTACCGGAGGTTCGCCTCGGCGTAGACCTTCATCGCGTCGCGGACGTAGGCCGCGGTGCCCTCGCCGTGCACGTCGTAGTTGGCCGCGAAACGCGGGTCGGCGACGTACATCTCACCGAGGTTGACGAAGGCGTCGGCGGTGACGGGCTTGCCCTGCCAGCCGAGCGCGATCCAGTCGCGGTGCCGGGCCGCGATGGCCTGCACCTCGTCGCTGTCGACGGGCAGGCCGGCCGCGTGCGCCCGGCCGTAGTCGGCCGCGATGTCCAGGTGGGTCTGCCCGAACTCCTTCTTCTGCTCCTCCGACAGCGAGCGCCACCACTTGTCGCCCCTGTCGTAGGCGTCCTTGCCCCAGCGCTCGATCACCTCGTCCTTGTACTGGGAGTGATCGAAGCCGTCGAAAACTTCTGCTGCCACGAGCTGTTCACCTCTTTCCGTCTTCTGCAGCGTGGTTCGTACCGACTCGATCAGCCGCCGGATCCGGTCCTGTTCCTGCGTCAGCAGGTCCAGGTGCGTGCGCAGCGCTGCCGCGGTGTCCTGCTCGCCCGCGAGGACCTCGGCGATGACCGGGAGGCCGAGGCCGAGTTCGCGCAGCAGCAGGATCCGTTGCAGGCGCAGGAGGGAGTCCTGGTCGTAGTATCGGTACCCGTTGGCGCCGATCCGGCTGGGTGGCAACAGCCCGAGCTGGCCGTAGTGGCGCAGCGTCCGGCTGGTGGTACCGGCCGCCCTGGCCAGATCCTGGATGGACCATTCACCGGTGCGGGTACCCGACGTCATGACCGGTTCTCCTTCCGCGTTTCTCATCGGTGAGACCAGTCTGCAAGTTGACGTTACGTCAAGGTCAACAGTCTTTTTCCGCGGTTTCGGGCGGGGTGCTCAGGCGGGCGCGGCCCCGGGCGGCGGGACGGGGGCGGGCACGTCCGCCGGCACCACCGGATCCGCGAGCGGCGGCATGGGAAGGCCGGCCGGGTGCCGTGGCAGCGCCTCCACCGGCGGCGCCCCGCCGGGCGGCACGGTTCCCGGTGGCACGGACTCCGAAGGCGCCGTCTCCGAGGGCACGGTCTCTGAGGGCACAGTGTCGGTGGGCACGGTCTCCGTGGGCAGGGTGTCCAATCCGTCTGTGCCCGGGATCAATTCCATCAGTGTCGTGAAATCGACGACCTGCGCGCCCAGCGTCGGCGTGGCGATGATGACGCCGTTGGTGAACAGCCGGTAGGTGCCCGCGTTCTGCGGCAGCCCCCACTCCGGGCCGAGCGGGGTACCGAGCGTGCTGTTCGCCCCGCCGATCCGCTCGTATTCGACGTCGATCGCCGACGGCGTCTCGGCGGCCCGGGTGCGCGGATCGGCGGGCGGACGGGCCACCTCCAGGTCGGCCGGGCGCGGGCCGACCTCGAAGGTCTGGATGTCGGCGGGCGCGCCGCCGTCGGGGGCCGCGGAGTATTCCGAGCGCAGGATGTGCCCGTCGCGCAGCAGCACCTGCCCGGCGGTCGAGGCGACGGCGGCCGCGGTGCGCGGGTCCTCCTTCTCGGTGCCCGGATACACCTGGCAGTCGGTGGTGTCGCAGGTCTGGGCGTAGGGGTAGCGCTGTTCGGCGAGCGCGTAGGAGCGCGCGGCGACCGCCTGCGCGCGCAATGCCTCGCCGGCGCCCTTGTCGGCCCAGTTGGCCTGCACCTCGGCGGGCACCACGCCGAGCAGGTAGTCCTCGACGTCCACGCGGTTCACCGTCCGGAAGGCGCCGTCCTCGGTGGCGACGCCGAGCGAGCCGCGGTATGCGCGGCCGTTGCACAGCGTGAGGTGTTCCTCGGCCGGCCTGCCGGGATTCGGGTCGAGGGGATAGATCCACGGGTCGGCGGTCGAGGTCTGCCACAGCACGTCGCCGTCGCAGCCCAGGGTGACCACGACGTTGGCGCCGCCGTCGGCGAGCGGGGTCAGATGCGCGACCTGGCCGGGTTCGAGGGTGCGGCCTGCCACCCGCGCGCCCGCGTCGGCGTAGGCGTCCAGCACCGCGTCGTCCTGATCCATCAACCGCACCGCGAGGGTGGTCGGCGGGACCGTCCCCAGGGTGGCCCCCGGGTAGTAGTGGGCGAGGATGCGTTCGGCGAGCCAGCCCTCCTGGGCGCTGTCGAACGCGCCGACCTGGCTCATGCCGCGTCCGTGACCCGGGCCTGCCAGGGGTTCGTATGCGCGGTCGACGGGCCACTGGGTGTAGGCCAGGGCGCCGCCGACCAGCAGGACGGTGCCGCCGGTGGCGAGGACGGGGCGCAACCGGACCTTCGGTGGGCCGACCCGGTTCCTGATCCGCAGCCGGATCCGGCGCCGGGTCCGGCGTAGGCCGGCGTTGTCGCTGTCGTCGAGCTGGCGCTTGCGTTGCATGGCTCACTCCCACTTGTCGGCATGTCTCCCGGACCGGCCGCGCTCCGAGGGCTACATTCGAGCAATCACAGGTCTAACCCTAAACCAGAGGTTTATATTTGTGATGGATGTGAACTAGTGTGATGGCTGTTGCATCAGGAAGCAAGCCTGATCTGCGCACCTGATCACCGTTCGACCTGATGGGAGATGCTCGTGCCGCAGCGCAAGCCGAAACGTTCGTTCGTCCTACCGATGGTGACCACCCTCGCGGTTGCAGCTCCCCTCGCGGCGTTGACGATGAGCGACTCGGCCGATGTCCGCTCGACCAACGAGTCGGCCCTGGCCGCCGTGCCCGCACAGCTCGCCGAGGTGGTGCTCACCCAGGCACCCGACATCACCCTGCCGCTGCGCGAACTGACCGGGCTCAACCTGCCCGACCTGCGCCTTTCCGATCTGCGCAAGCTGCCGATCCCGCCCTCGATCCACATTCCGGAGGGGTTGCCGGTGCCGCCCGGCATCCAGCTGCCCACCGAGATCCCGCTGCCGCGATTCGATTCCGGCACCCCGACCACCACCCCCGCGCCCACCCCGGGCGCGGCCCCGACCACCACCGCGCCGGCCATGCCTGCGCCGGTGCCCGGCCAGCCGGTGCCCGCGCCCGCGACGGCGAGCCCGGTCCCCTCCCCCGCATCGACGAAATTCATCGCCGACCCCGGCGCGTTGCCGCCCGGCACGACACCCGACACACCGGCGCTGGCGCCCGGCGCGCTGCCGCAGGAACTGCTGGATCAGGTCGGCGCGCAGGTCAAGGAGCTGTCGCGGGACACGCCGTTCAGCATGGTCGCGCTCACCGCGGCGGATCTGGCGAACACCACCGCGATGGTGCGGGCCCGCCAACCCGACGGCAGCTGGGGTCCCTGGTACGAAGCCGCCGCGCTGGACACCCGACGCGACGACCGCACGCCCGCGGGCCCGACCAACGGCACCGAGCCGATCTACGTCGGCGAGACCACCGCGGTCCAGATCCTGGTGACCCGCAAACCGGCCGCTACGCAGCCGCAAACATCAAGCGCCGCAGCGCAATCCGGCGGGATCGCGGCCATCGCCGAGGACCCCGCGCACACGCCCGACCTCACCGCGGTGCTGATCGATCCGGGCCGTGGACCGCTGGACGGCGCGCTGTCCGACATCGCCACCGCGCTGCCCGGCGGCGGCCCGAACGTCATCACCCGGGCGCAGTGGGGCGCCGACGAATCCATCAACTGCCAGGAACCGACCTACGACGACGGCCTCGGCGGCGTCACCGTGCACCACACCGCGGGCCGCAACGATTACAGCAAGGCCGAGTCGGCGGGCATCGTGCGCGCCATCTACACCTACCACTCGCAGACCCTGGGCTGGTGCGACATCGGCTACAACGCCCTGGTCGACAAGTACGGCCAGATCTTCGAGGGCCGCCGCGGCGGCCTGGACCGGCCGGTGCAGGGCGCGCACGCGGGCGGGTTCAACGAGAACACCTCCGGCGTGGCGCTGATGGGCAACCACGAGTCCGAGGCGCCGACCGACGCCGCCATCGACGCGATCGGCCGATTCATCGGCTGGCGCACCCGGATCGCCGGACTCGATCCCAAGGGCTACACCACCATGTACTCCGAAGGCACCGAGTTCACCCCGTACGCCGAGGGTGAGGAGGTGCGGTTGCCGATCGTCTTCGCGCACCGCGACGTCGGCAACACCAGCTGCCCCGGCGACGCCGCGTACTCGATGATGGACCGCATCCGCGACATCGCCGCGGGCGCGCCGGGTAGCTCCGGCTCCGAGGCGCCGCGCCGCACCCAGTCGGACCTGGCCGCGCTGGCCGAACTCACCGCGCGCCTGCTGAGCATGGTCAACGACAACCTGATCGCCAAGCACTACGCCGCGACCGGTGGACCCGAGGGCCCGCTGGGCGCCGCCCAGTCCGAGCCGCTGCCCGCCGCTCAGGGCCAGCAGTACGCCAAGTTCGTCAACGGCTACGTCTACACCTCTCCGCAGGGCCAGGCCGTGGAGGTGGTGGGCGCCATCCTCGAACGGTTCCTGCAGCTCGGCGCCGACGCCGGCATTCTCGGTCTGCCGCTGAGCAGCCCCTACCCGGTGCCGGACGGCCTGCGTTCGGACTTCCAGAACGGATCGCTGATCCTCAACAACCTCACCGGCATCGTCACCACCGTCTGGAAGACCTACAACGACACCTATCAGGAGGAGATGCGCCGCAACGAGGTGGCGGCGCCCGGTCAGGTGCCGGGAGCGCCCGCGGACCCGCAAGCCCTGCCGCCCGCGCCGGGCGCGGCCGGGCCCGCATCTCCCGCGCCGAACGCCCCGGCCGATCCCGCGGCACCGGCCTCTCCGGCTCCGGCTCCGGCTCCGGCTCCGGCTCCGGCTCCGGCTCCGGCTCCGGACGAGCCTGCCGCCCCGGCACCGGTACCGGCCTGATCACCCGCCCGGCGCCCCACGGGACGTCCGGGCGCCGCAGCCGAGGCGAGCGCCCCACAGCACCGGCCGAGCCCTCACCCCCACCAGCGCTCGAGCACGCGCGCCACGCCGTCCTCGGAGTTGGTGGTGGTGACCTCGTTGGCGGCCGCGATGGCTTCGGCGTGCGCGTTGGCCATGGCGACGCCGTGCCCGGCCAGTTCGAGCATGGGCACGTCGTTGGGCATGTCGCCGAAGGTGATGAGGGTGTCCGGTTCGACGCCGAGCCGCTGCGCCACGGTCCGCAGGCCAGAGGCCTTGGTCACCCCGGGGGCGGACAGTTCGACGAGCCCGTGATCGGTGGAGTAGGTGATGTCGGCGCGATCCCCGACCAGCGGGGCCAAGGCGTTGCGCATGTCGCCGCTGTGCGCCCCGGGTAGTCGGATGAGCATCTTGATCGCGGGCGCGTCGACCACCTCGTGCCGGGCGACGGCGGTGTCGTCGGGGTTGAGCCAGGCGTGTTCGTACTCCGGCGAGCTCACGAACTGGGGCGTGGCCGCGTCGTGCGCGGACTCGCCGACCCGCTCGGCGGCCAGCCCGCAGCCGGGCAGGGCGTGTTCGGCGATCTCGGCCAGCCACTCCAGAGTCGCCACGTCGAGCACGTGCCCGGCGAGGATCTTGTCGGCCGCGCTGTCGTAGATGACCGCGCCGTTGGCGCACACGCACAGCGGCGCGTACCCGAGCCCCTCCACGACCGGGTCGACCCAGCGCGGCGGCCTGCCGGTCGCCAGCACGAACGGCACGCCATCGGCGACCAGGGCGGCGACGGCCGCGCGGGTACGGGCACTGACGCGCTCGTCGTGGTCGATGAGCGTGCCGTCCACGTCGGTGGCGACCATCTTCGGCTTGGGCAGGTGCAGGCGTGTCACCTATCCATCCTGCCGGATGACCGGCCCGCCGCGGTCGGGAAGTGACGCAGCCGCGGCCGGGAACCCCCGCAGCGGGGACATGCCGAGCCCGGACGAGTGCCGCACGCGCCCGCGCCCGCCTCCCTATGATCAGGGTCCGATACCCGTATGCCCGGCCCCCGCCGGAGGACCTGAGGACTGATGATCGGCTTCCTGCTACGACGCGCCGCGAATTACGTCGTGCTGTTGCTGCTGGCCTCGTTCCTGACCTTCGCCGTCGCCGGACTCACCTTCCGGCCGCTGGACAGCCTCGAGCAGCGCAACCCGCGGCCGCCGCAGGCGGTGATCGACGCCAAGGCCGAGCAACTGCACCTGGACGAACCGATCCCGCAGCGCTACCTGACCTGGGTGAGCGGCGCGGTGCGCGGCGATTTCGGCACGACACTGGCGGGCCAGCCGGTGAGCGAGGAACTGGGCCGCCGGATCGGGGTGAGCCTGCGGCTGCTGGTGATCGGTTCCGTGCTCGGCACCGTGCTCGGCGTGCTGATCGGTGCGGCAGGGGCGATCCGGCAGTACCGCTTCAGTGACTACTTCACCACGATCGTGTCGCTGGTGCTGCTGAGCACGCCGATCTTCCTGCTCGCGACACTACTGAAATACGGTGCGCTGGAGATCAATTCGCTCACCGGTCAACGGATCTTCCTCTACACCGGGGAGACCTCGGCGCACCGGATCGAGGGGCTGTGGCCGCAGTTGCTCGACCGGCTGCAACATCTGGTGCTGCCGACCCTGGCGCTGGCGCTGGGCGGCATGGCGGGCTACAGCCGCTACCAGCGCAACGCGATGCTGGACGTGCTGCAGAGCGATTTCATCCGCACCGCCCGCGCCAAAGGACTCACCCGCGGCCGGGCGCTGTACAAGCACGGGTTGCGCACCGCCCTGATCCCGATGGCGACGCTGTTCGCCTACAGCCTCGGTGGTCTGATCACCGGCGCCACCTTCACCGAGAAGATCTTCGGCTGGCACGGCGTGGGCGAGTGGCTGGTCGACGCGGTGAACGCGCAGGACATCTACGTGGTGGTGACGGTGACCGTGTTCACCGGTCTGGTGGTGCTGGTCTCGGGCCTGCTCTCCGACATCGTCTACGCGATCCTGGACCCGCGGGTGCGGGTCGGATGAGGCGCGGGGGGAGGCGGTCATGACCGAAGCCGAGATCATCGTCGCGGGCGCACCGGAGTCCGCGACGGGCAGGCGCGCGCTGGTGTGGCGGCGGTTCCTGCGCAACAAGCCCGCGGTGGTGGCGGCCGTGGTGTTGCTGCTGCTCGTGCTGGCCAGTTTCGTGCTGCCGCACTTCCTGGCCTTCGACTACCTGGACCAGGACCGCACCGCCCTGCGCCAGCCACCGAGCCCGCGTCACCCGTTCGGGACCGACCCGATCGGACACGACGTGCTCGCCCAAACCCTGCGCGGGGCACAGAAATCACTGATCATCGGCTTCTGCGTCGCGATCTTCAGCACCGCGATCGCCGCGATCGCGGGGTCGGTGGCGGGCCTGCTCGGCGGCTGGACCGACCGGGCGATCATGTGGCTGGTCGACCTGCTGCTGGTCGTGCCGAGCACGATCGTCATCATGCTGTTCGCGCCGCGGGTCAAGGGCGGCGGCGGCATCGTGCTGCTGGTGGTGTTGCTGAGCGCCTTCGGCTGGATGATCAGCGCGCGCATCGTGCGCGGGTTGACGATGAGCCTGCGCGAACGCGAATTCGTGCGCGCCGCACGCTATATGGGCGCGCCGACGCGCACCGTGATCGCGACGCACATCATGCCCAACATCGCCTCGATCCTCATCATCGACACCACCCTCACCGTGGGTGCGGCGATCATGGCCGAAACCGGGCTGAGCTTCCTGGGTTTCGGGGTGCAACCGCCGGACGTCTCGCTGGGGACGCTGATCCGCGACGGCACCGCCTCGGCGCTCACCTACCCCTGGCTGTTCCTGTTCTCCGGCGGATTCCTGATCACGGTGGTGCTGTGCGCCAACCTGATCGGCGACGGGTTGCGCGACGCGTTCGACCCCGGCGCCAAGGGTGCGCGGAAGCGGAAGCGGGGGAAGGCATGACGGACGGGCGGACGACGGGCGAGCCGCTGCTCGAGGTCGCCGGGCTGACGGTGACCTTTCCGAGCGAGGAGGGCCGCATCGAGGCGGTGCGCGGGGTGGACTACACCGTCGCCGAGGGCGAGGTGCTGGCCATCGTCGGCGAATCCGGTTCGGGCAAATCGGTGTCGGCGCTGGCGGTGATGGGGCTGCTGCCGGAGCAGGCGCGGATCTCCGGTTCGATCCGGCTGCGCGGACGCGAGCTGCTCGGCCTGGGCGACCGGCAGCTGTCCAAGCTGCGCGGCCGCTCGATCAGCATGGTGTTCCAGGATCCGCTCTCGGCGCTGACCCCGGTGTACCGGGTGGGTGACCAGGTGGCCGAGGCCCTGCTCGCGCACGGCAGGATGGGCCGCAAGGAGGCGGCCGCGCGCGCGGTGGAGCTGCTCGAGCTGGTCGGTATCCCGGACGCGGCGGTGCGCGCCAAGGCGTTTCCGCACGAGTTCTCCGGCGGTATGCGCCAGCGGGTGGTGATCGCGATGGCCATCGCCAACGATCCGGCCCTGATCATCTGCGACGAACCGACCACCGCGCTGGACGTGACCGTGCAGAAGCAGATTCTGGATCTGCTGCGGCAGGCGCGCGACATCACCGGTGCGGGCGTGGTGATGATCACCCACGACATGGGCATCGCGGCCACGCTCGCCGACCGGGTGGCGGTGATGTACGCGGGCCGGGTGGTGGAGACCGCGACCGCGGCGGAACTGTTCGCCGAACCTCGGATGCCCTACACGGTCGGCCTGCTCGGCTCCATCCCGCGGCTGGACGGCCCGGCCCGTGCCCCGCTGATCCCGATCGCGGGCGCCCCGCCCGCCATGCACGCCCTGCCACCGGGTTGTTCGTTCGCCCCGCGCTGCCCGGTGGCCGTCGACGCCTGCCGCGCCGCCGAACCGCCCTTGGCACCGACCGGGCCGGCGCGGGCCGCGGCCTGTATTCGCACCGAGGAGCTGGGGTCGGCGGACCTGTTCGCCGCCTACCGTCGCGAGGTCGAATCCGCCGCCGCCCCCGCCGGCCCCGCGAGCGCCGCCGAACCGCCGGTGGTGCTGCGGGTCACCGACCTGGTGAAGACCTTCCCGATCACCTCCGGGGTGATCCTGCGCAGGCGCACCGGCGAGGTGCGCGCGGTGGACGGCATCGGTTTCGAGGTGCGCGCCGGGCGCACACTGGCGCTGGTCGGCGAATCCGGGTCGGGCAAGTCCACCACGCTCACCCAGATCCTCGACCTGGTACCGCCGCAGGGCGGCCGCATCGAGGTGCTCGGACACGACGTCGCCACGCTCACCCGGGCGCAGGCCAGGCAGCTGCGCAGGAAGATGCAGATCGTCTTCCAGGACCCGACCGCCGCGCTGGACCCCCGGCTGCCGATCTCCGACGTGCTGGCCCAGCCCTTGCGCATCGACGGGCGCCCGCGCGCCGAGATCGCCCGTCGGGTGCCGGAGCTGCTGGAACTGGTCGGGTTGCGGCCCGAGCACGCCGAACGCTATCCGGCCGATTTCTCCGGCGGCCAGAAGCAGCGCATCAGTATCGCGCGGGCGCTGGCGCTCGACCCGGAACTGCTGGTGCTCGACGAGCCGGTGTCCTCGCTGGACGTCTCCATCCAGGCCGGCGTGCTGAACCTGCTGCGCGAACTGCAGGACGAGCGCGGGCTGTCGTATCTGTTCGTCTCGCACGATCTTTCGGTGGTGCGCAACCTCGCCCACGACATCGCGGTGATGCACCGCGGCCGAATCGTGGAGTCGGGGCCCGCCGAGCAGGTGCTCGGCGACCCGCGGCACCCGTACACGCGGGCGCTGATCGACGCGGTGCCGATGCCGGCGCTCTCGCGGTAGGAGGAAAGCCATGCGGATCCGTTCGGCCACAGCGCGACTGGTGATCGGGTTGCTCGTGTGCGGGCTGGTCGGCTGCTCGGCGGCGGACCGCTCGGCCGATGGCCTGTCCGATGCGCTCGGCACCAGCAGCGACATCAACCCGGTGCCGCGCGAGCAGGTCCGCGAGGGCGGCAACCTGCGGCTGTCGGTGTCGGCTTTCCCGGCGAACTGGAACACCCTGTCGATCGACGGCAACGAGGGCGACATCGCCGATATCGAGCGGCCGATGATGCCGCGCGCCTTCCGCATCGACGCAGCGGGCAAGCTCACCGTCGATACCGACTTCTTCACCGATGTGGCGCTGACGAACACCAACCCCCAGCAGGTCACCTACACGATCAACCCGAAGGCCGTCTGGTCCGACGGCACCCCCGTCACCTGGGCGGACATCGCCGCCCAGGCCGCGGCGCTGAGCGGGCGCGACACCCGCTACCAGATCGCGATGACCAACGGCTTCGACCGGGTCGCGCGGGTGGACCGCGGCGTCGACGACCGGCAGGCGGTGCTCACCTTCGAGCGTCCGTACGCGGAGTGGCGCGGCCAGTTCGCGGGCAACGCCGCCCTGTTCCCGAAATCGGTGACCGGTGACCCCGATTCGTTCAACAGCGGGCTCGTGGACGCGATGGGACCGACCGCGGGCCCGTTCCGGCTGCAGTCCACCGACCGCGCCCAGGGCCGGATCGTGCTCGAACGCAATCCGCTGTGGTGGGGTACGCCACCCAAACTCGACACCATCACCTTCAGCGTGCTCGACAGCGCCGCCCGGGTCGCCGCACTGCAGAACGACGAACTCGATGTCACCCCGCTGACCAGCATCGACGAAGTGCTCACGGTGCGGGAGAGTGCGGGCCTCGAGGTGCGGCGGGCGCCGGGGAGCCGGTTCCGGCATCTGACCTTCAACGGCGCGCCCGGCTCCATCCTCGCCGACGCGGGGGTGCGGGTGGCGATCTCGAAGGCCATCGACCGGCAGGCGATCGCCTCGGCGCTGCAGAACGGCCTGGTCGAGGACCCGAAGCCGCTGAACAACCACATCTTCCTGCAGGGCCAGGAGGGCTACCGGGACAACAGCCTGCCCTTCGACCCGGCGGCCGCCGAGCGGGAACTCGACGCGCTCGGCTGGCGCCGCGAGGGCGATGTGCGGGTCAAGGACGGGCGCAGGCTGGTGATCCGCGATGTCATGTACGACGACCGGACCTGGGTGCAGATCGCCCAGATCATTCAGCGCAATCTGGCCGACATCGGGGTGGGCATGCAGATCGACACCCGGCCGGGCGCGGGCTTCTTCACCGATGTCATCCAGCCCGGCGATTTCGACGCCGCGCAGTTCATCTTCCAAGGGGACGCGTTCCCGCTGAGCAGCATCCCGCAGGTCTACGGCTACTACCCCGACGACCTGCAGGGCAACTTCGGCCGGATCGGTTCACCGGAACTGAACGAGCTGATCGAGCGTACGCTGTCCGAACTCGATCCCCAGCGGGCGATCGAGCTGGCCAATCAGGTGGACCGGGCCGTGTTCGAGGAGGGTCATTCGCTGCCGCTGTTCCAGTGGGACGGCAGTTACGGTGTGCGCGCGGACCTCGCCAACTTCGGCTCGCCGGGGCTGGCCTCCTACGACTACACCGCGATCGGATTCGTGCAGTGAGCGCGACCAGGAGGGAACGACGATGAGGATTCGGGCGGCCACGCGCATCGCGGCTCCGGTGCTCGCGCTGGGCATGGTGCTGGCGGCATGCGGCGGCGACAGCGGGCAGCTGACCGGGGAGAACACCATCGGCGCGAGCAGCGACATCAACCCGCGCGAGCCGGGCGAGCTGCGCGACGGCGGCAATCTGCGCCTGGCGCTGACGTCGTTCCCGGCCACCTTCAACACCCACCACGTCGACTCCGACGGCGAGGTCTCCGAGGTGCTGGCGGCGACGCTGCCCGGCACGCTGGAATCCGACGCCGCCGGTGAACTCACCGTCGACCACGACTACTTCACCGACGTCCAGCTCACCGGAACGAATCCGCAGCAGATCACCTACACCATCAATCCCGCGGCGGTCTGGTCCGACGGCACGCCCATCACCTGGGAGGATCTGCGCGCGCAAGCGACGGCGCTGAGCGGTCGCGACACCGCCTACCAGGTGGCCGCGACCCAGGGCTACAGCCGGATCGAGAAGGTCGAACGCGGCGTCGACGACCGGCAGGCCATCGTGACGATGGCGCAGCACTACGCCGAATGGCAGGGGTTGTTCAACCCGCTGTACCCGAAGGCCACGAACGAGACACCGGAGGCGTTCGAGAACCTCGATCGCGAAGCGCCGCGGGTCTCGGGCGGGCCGTTCATGGTCACCGAGATCGACCGAGCCCAGCAGCGGATCGTGTTGAGCCGCAATCCCCGCTGGTGGGGCGAGACGCCGAAGCTGGAGACGATCACCTACAGCGTGCTGGATTACGCGGCCCGGCTGAACGCGCTGCAGAACAACGAACTCGACTCCGCGGACGTCTCCGGCCTCGACGAGGTGCAGGCGGCCTCGCAGACGCCCGGACTCGTCGTGCGCCGTGCCCCCGCGCTGCGCTTCTCGCACATGACGTTCAACGGCGCGCCCGGTTCCATCCTGGAAGACCCGCGGTTGCGGGTGGCGATCTCCAAGGCGATCGATCGCCAGGCCATCGCCTCGGCGCTGCTCAACGGCCTGGTCGCCGATCCGAAGCCGCTGAACAACCACCTCTACCTGGAGGGGCAGAAGGGCTACCAGGACAACGCGCAGGCCGTGGCCTACGACCCCGAGCAGGCCGCCGCCGAACTCGACGCGCTCGGCTGGAAGCTCAACGGGGACGTGCGGGAGAAGGACGGGCGCCCGCTCGAGATCCGCAATGTGATGTACCAGCAGCAGAACTGGGTGCAGATCGCCCAGATCGCCCAGCAGAATCTCGCGCAGGTGGGTGTGCGGTTGAAGATCGAAACCTACCCGGGCAACGGCCTGTTCACCGACGTCATCGATCCGGGTAACTTCGACATCGCCAACTTCGTGTGGATGAAGAGCATCTTCCCGCTCGGCGCGCTGCCGCAGATCTACGCCTACGACCCGGCGAATCCGCTGAGCAACAAGGGCCGCATCGGCTCGCCGGAACTCAACGACCTCATCGAGCGGACCATTTCCGAACTCGATCCGGACAAGGCCATCGAGATGGCCAACGAGGCCGATCGGATGATCTTCGAACTGGGCTTCTCGCTGCCGCTCTACCAGTCGGCGGGCATCGTCGCCCAGCGCGAGGACCTGGCCAACTGGGGCGCGTTCGGATTGCAGTCGGCGGACTACACGAAAGTCGGCTTCCTGAAGTGAGTTCCGGGCCGGGCGACCGGTTCCGGCCGCTCGTCTACCCGGGCGCGGTGACGGTGGGCGCGCTCGCCGTGTGCGCGGTGCTGCTGCCGTTGGCCGACGCCGACCAGCTGGCCGCGCTCGCGACCGTGATGCTGGTGATCGTCGGGTACAGCGGCGTGCGGGCGGCGCGGGCGCTCGGGGTGGTGTCGACCGGGGTGCCCGCGGGCGAGCGGCTGTCGGCGCGGCGGGTGCGTCAGCAGCATCGGCTGGTGAGCCGCTCGTGGCTGGAGATCACCGCGGGTGATCGGCGGTGGTGGGTGCCGGTGTATTTCGCGCCCGAGCTGGTGGGGCTCACGGTCGCCGAGGTGCACTGCGCGCAGGCGGGGTCGGAGGGACGTTCTCGGTTGCGGTTCGCCGGGAACCGGTTGTCGCTCCGCGAGTTCGAGACCGGCGCAGCCGGCGGGGCGGCGACCGGCGCGGTCCGGCTGCGGGTGTATCCCTCCGGGCGGGCGCGCACGAGCGAGCCGCCGGGTCGCCTGATCGACAATCCGGTGCGCTCGGCCCCGGACGCCGACGAGCGGGCCCGGGTCGCCGCCCGGGTGCTCCGGCGCCTGCTGCTCGACGCCCAGCCCGCCGTGGCCGCGCCGGTCGCGGCGCTGCTGTGGGTCTACCTCGACGGCGGCGGCCTGCCCGCCTTCACCGGGGCCCTCGTGGTCGGGGCGGCGGCCGCGGTGTGGCTGACGGCGGTGCGGGGGTCGGACCCCAGTTGAGGGCAGGGTCCGGCGGCCGGGAAGTTCGCCGACCAAATTGGTCTTACCACTTGACCAGCTGACCAACGCGGCGCACAGTAGTACCCATGGCGTTGCAACCTGTGGTCAAACGGTCGGTATCGGCGGATGTGTTCGAGCAGATCGCCGCGGAGGTGCTCAGCGGTGAACGCGCACCCGGCTCGGCCTTGCCGAGTGAGCGTCAGCTCGCCGAAGCACTCGGGGTCTCCCGGCCCGCCGTGCGCGAGGCACTGCAACGCCTCGCGGCGGCGGGACTGGTCGCGGTGCGCCAGGGCGACACCACCACCGTGCTGGACTACCGCCGTGGCGCGGGCTTGGAGATCCTGCCGCGCCTGCTGATCCGCCAGGGCACCCTCGACCCGACCGTGGCCCGCAGCATTCTCGAGGCCCGATTGCACAACGGACCGAAGGTGGCCGAGCTGGCCGCGGCCCGGGCGGGCGATCGGGAGGCGCTGCGCCACGAGCTGGACCGCTGCCTCGACGCGCTGGCCCGCGAGACCGAGCCCGTCGCCCTGCAACGACACGCGCTCGCGTTCTGGGACCACCTGGTCGACGCCGCCGACTCCATCGTCTTCCGGCTGATGAACAACATGCTGCGCGCCGCCTACGAACCGGCGCTGGAGGCGCTGGCCCCGCTGATGACCGCCGAGGTCGGCAACGTCGCGGGATATCGCGCCATCGCCGAGGCCGTGCTCGCCGCCGATCCGCCGGCCGCGACCGCTGCGGCCCGGGCCCTGCTCGAACCCGCCACCACCGCCTTGATCGCCGCCCTCGACGCGGCCGCGGCGACATCGAACACCGCTTCCGCGACATCGAACACCGCCGCCGAGGCGACACCGAACACCGAGGAACCATCATGACCCGATCCACCGTCCGCCGCGGAATGACGCTCGGCGATGCCTTCCGCGAATTCCTGCGCCATCCCTCGCCGTGGATGATCGCCACCACCCTGGTGTGCGTGCTGGCCGCCCGGCTGGTCGTCGGCGACTGGCAACCGACCGACGCGCTGGTGCCGCTGGTGATGGTGGCGGTGTTCCCGGTTTTCGAATGGGTGGTGCACGTGCTCGTGCTGCACTGGCGGCCGAAGCGGCTCGGGCGGCTGACCCTGGACAGCGAACTGGCCCGTAAGCACCGCGAACACCACATCGACCCGCGCGAGATCCCGCTCATCTTCATCCCGACGCGATCGCTGGTGATCGTGCTGGTGGCACTGCTGCTGATCGCCGCGTTCGCCTTCCCCCGGCCGGGCCTGGGGCTGACCTTCCTGCTCACCGTCACGGTGCTCGGCCTCGGCTACGAGTGGACGCACTACCTCATCCACACCGACTACAAGCCGCGCCGCGCGCTGTACCGCGCGGTGTGGCGCAACCACCGCCACCACCATTACAAGAACGAGCACTACTGGTTCACCGTCACCAGCTCCGGCACCGCCGACCGCCTGTTCGGCACCTGTCCCGACCCGGCCACGGTGGCCACGTCCCCGACGGCTCGCAACCTCCACGGCGCCCACTGAGCGGGCAGGCGAGCCGGTTGACAAAGTACCCTAGGGGGGTATGGTAGGTGGCATGAACGCCGCCACCAAGTTCACCGGTTTCGCCGTCGGGCTCGCCGCGATCTTCGGCATCGCGCTGGGCGTCGGCGCGCTCGTCGGCCCCACCGACTCCCCACCCGCCGAGCACGCCGAGCACGACACCGCCGCCGACGCCCCCGCGGCCGACCACCTGCCCGGCGGACTGCTCGTCACCGACCGGGGCTACACCCTCGAGCTGGCGGACCCCCAGGTCAGCGCGGCCCCGGAGGTTCCGCTGCGGTTGCGCATCCTCGACGCGAGCGGCGCGCCCGTCACCCGGTACACCACCAGCCACGACAAGGATCTGCACCTGATCGTGGTCCGCCGCGACCTCACCGCCTTCCAGCACGTGCACCCGGTGCTCGGCGCCGACGGCACCTGGAGCGTGCCGCTGAATCTCAGCCGGGCCGGGGACTACCGCGTCTACGCCGACTTCGTCCCGGAGGGCGGCGAGAACCTGACGCTGGGCGCCGACCTGCGGGTCGCCGGCGGCTACGATCCCCAGCCGCTGCCCGCCCCGGCCGGCACCGCCGTCGTGGGCGACTACACCGTCACCCTGACGGGCACCGTCACCGCGGGCGCGCCGTCGACGGTGACCCTCTCGGTCGCCCGCAACGGACAGCCCGTCACCGACCTGCAGCCCTACCTGGGCGCCTACGGCCACCTGGTCGCGCTACGCTCGGCAGATCTGGCCTACCTGCACGTGCACCCCGAAGGCCACCCGGGTGACGGCGTGACCGCACCGGGACCGGGCATCACCTTCGCGATGACCGCGCCCAGCCCCGGCGACTACCGCCTGTTCCTGGACTTCCAGCACGAGGGCGTGGTCCGCACCGCCGAATTCACCGTGACGGTGCCGCGCGACGGCGCGACCGCCACCGCACCCGCCCCCGCGCCACACGACGACGGCCACGGCCACTGACGCCGACCGCACGCGGGCCGCACAGAACGGAGCACCCCATGACCACCGCGCTGAACCAGCCGGTCGCCGGCCGGATCGAACTCGAGATCGGCGGCATGACCTGCGCATCCTGCGCCAACCGCATTGAGAAGAAGCTCAACAAGCTCGACGGCGTCACCGCCACGGTCAACTACGCCACCGAGAAGGCGCGCGTCGACTTCACCGGCGACATCGCCCCCGAGGACCTGATCGCCACCGTCGAGGCGGCCGGTTACACCGCCGCGCTGCCCGCGCCGGCCACGACCGGCGAACCGCAATCCGCGCGGGTCGAGGCCGATCCCACCGCCGCCCTGCGCACCCGGTTGCTCGTCTCGGCGGTGCTGACGGTGCCGGTGATCGCGATGGCGATGGTCCCGGCCCTGCAGTTCACCAACTGGCAGTGGCTGTCGCTGACGCTGGCCGCGCCGGTGGTGGTGTGGGGCGCGCTGCCGTTCCACCGAGCGGCCTGGACCAATCTGCGCCACGGCACCGCGACAATGGACACCCTGGTCTCGATGGGCACCCTGGCCGCGCTGGGCTGGTCCCTGTACGCGCTGTTCTGGGGCACCGCGGGCACGCCGGGCATGACCCACCCGTTCGAGCTCACCATCGCCAGGACCGACGGCACCGGCAACATCTACCTCGAGGCCGCCGCGGGCGTGACCACCTTCATCCTGGCCGGGCGGTATTTCGAGGCCCGCTCCAAGCGGCGGGCGGGCGCGGCGTTGCGCGCGCTGCTCGAGCTCGGCGCCAAGGAAGTCTCGGTGCTGCGCGGGGGTGTCGAACAGCGCATCCCGGTCGAGCAGCTCGCCGTCGGCGACCGGTTCGTGGTGCGTCCCGGCGAGAAGATCGCCACCGACGGTGTGGTCGTCGAGGGCTCCTCGGCGGTGGACGCCTCGATGCTGACCGGCGAATCGGTGCCGGTGGAGGTCGGGGAGAACGACGCGGTGGTCGGCGCCACGGTCAACGTCGGCGGCCGGCTCGTGGTGCGGGCGACCCGCATCGGCTCCGACACCCAGCTGGCCCAGATGGCCCGGCTGGTCGAGGAGGCGCAGACCGGCAAGGCGCAGGCCCAGCGGCTGGCCGACCGGATCTCGGGCATCTTCGTGCCGATCGTGATCGCGCTGGCGGTGGCGACCCTCGGCTTCTGGCTGGGCACCGGCGGTTCGGTGGCGGCGGCGTTCACCGCGGCGGTCGCCGTGCTCATCATCGCCTGCCCCTGCGCACTCGGCCTGGCCACCCCGACCGCGCTGATGGTCGGCACCGGGCGGGGCGCGCAGTTGGGTGTGCTCATCAAGGGCCCGGAGATCCTGGAGTCGACCCGGCGGGTGGACACCATCCTGCTGGACAAGACCGGCACGGTCACCACCGGCACGATGACCCTGCTCGACGTGCACGCCGCCGAGGGCGAGGACGCCGACCGGGTGCTGGCGGTGGCGGGCGCGCTGGAGCACTCCTCCGAGCACCCGATCGCCCGCGCCATCGCCGAGGCCGCCCGCGCGCGCGGCGAACTCGCCCCGGTGCGCGACTTCGCCAATCTCGCCGGCCTCGGCGTGCATGGCACTGTCGACGGGCACGAGGTGCTGGTGGGCCGGCCGCGCCTGCTCGCCGAACGGGGTCACCCGATGCCGTCCGGCCTGGCCGAGGCGGTCGACGCGGCCGAACAGCGTGGCGGCACCGCCGTCGCGGTGGGTTGGGACGGCGCGGTCCGCGGCGTGCTCGTGGTCGCGGACGCGGTGAAACCCACGTCGGCGCAGGCCATCTCGCAGTTCAAGGCGCTCGGCCTCACCCCGGTGATGGTTACCGGCGACAATGCCGCGGCCGCCCGTACGGTCGCCGACCAGGTCGGCATCGACGAGGTGATCGCGGAGGTCATGCCCGAGGAGAAGGTGGCCGCGGTGCGGCGGCTGCAGGAGCAGGGCCGGGTCGTGGCGATGGTCGGTGACGGCGTCAACGACGCCGCGGCGCTGGCCCAGGCCGATCTGGGCCTGGCGATGGGCACCGGCACCGATGTCGCCATCGAGGCCAGCGACCTCACGCTGGTGCGCGGCGATCTGCGCGCCGCCGTCGACGCGATCCGGTTGTCGCGCCGCACGCTCGGCACCATCAAGGCCAACCTGTTCTGGGCCTTCGCCTACAACGTGGCCGCGATCCCGCTGGCGATGGCCGGACTGCTCAACCCGATGCTCGCGGGCGCCGCGATGGCGTTCTCGTCGGTGTTCGTGGTGAGCAACAGCCTGCGGCTGCGCCGGTTCACCGCGACGGCGAGCTGAGGTCCGGTCGGCGAACGGGTCGGACGATCAGCGGGGCGGCCGGTGCCCGTCGGCCCCCGCGGGTCGTCCGGCCCGTTCGTGCACGGTCAGCAGGACGTGATCGAAGCGGGTCCGCAGCCCGGCCCGGTTCGCGTCCAGCCCGCGGGCGTCGCGCACCAGCTGGGCGGCCAGCTCCCGCAGTTTCACGTTCGTCTCCTGCGAACGCCAGCGCAGCACCGAGAACGCCTGGTCGGCGCTGATGCCGTAGACGACGGTGAGCACGCCCTTGGCCTGTTCGATCGGCGCGCGGGCGTCGACGAGTTCGGGGAGCACCTCGTCGACGACGTCCTTGCGCTCGCCCTCGATGGTGTCGGTGAGGTCGATGTAGTAGCCGGTCGTGCCGACGACCGCGCCGTCCTCGTCGGTCTGGTAATCGCCGATGACGATCACCTCGTGGACCTCACCGGCGGTGTCGACGATCCGATGGCGGCTGCAGAACGGCTCGCCCGTCTCCACCCGCGACAGCGCCGACTCGACCTGCTCGCGATCCTCGGGATGCTTGTGCGAGAGCAGCAGTTCGGTGGTCGGCTGCACCTCCCCCGGCTCGTAGCCGTGCATGCGGGCGACCTCGTCGGACCATTCCCAGCGCTGGTCGGCGAAGTGGAAGCGGAACTCACCCGCGTTGGAGCACGAGTCGGTGCCGATCACGCTGCCCAGCGCGTCGATCACCTGCGGGCTCGGTCTGCTGCCTTCGATCACCAAGCCAGTATCCGCCCGTGTCCGGGCTCACGTTCGCTCAACCCGAGGTTTGCCCGGCCGACCTAGCCGGTAGGGCGGCCGTGCGCGAGCGGCAGGCGCATGTCGACGGTGGTGCCGCTGCCGGAGATGGTCACCTCGACTTCGGGGATGAGCGCGCGGATGATGGCCATGCCCCGCCCGCGCATCGGGTCCGGGCTCGGGTCGGGGGCCTTCCACCGGCCGTGATCGGCGACGGTGATGCTCAGGTGGGCGTCGTCGCGCACCGCCCGCAGCCGGATGGTGCCGCCGTCGCCGCGGTGTCCGTGCTCGATGGCGTTGGTGCACGCCTCACCGACCGCGAGCAGCACGTCGTACGCCTGGCGTTCGTCCAGCGGGCACTGCGCGAGCCAGCGCTGCATCGTGTGACGTACTTCGGCGAGTTGGTCGGGCGTGGCCGGAAAGTCCAGCTCCAACCGACTCGCCGGACTTTCCAGCCCCGACGGGCGGGTCGTCGTCACCTCAGCTGCCTCCCGGTAGGTCTGGACCGAACGACACGCAGACCGCGCAACGCTGCGTGCTCGCCGATAGCCATACCCATTCGACCACGCCACATGCCGGTTCCCGGCTGTGATCATTCCCAGGCGACCGTTTCCGGCGCGGCCGGTCAGTCGCGCAGCGCCTGTTCCCGCAGGCTCTTGAGCGTTCGCGACAGGATCCGCGAGACCTGCATCTGCGAGCAGCCGATCTGCTGGGCGATCTGCTCCTGCGACATCGAGTGGAAGAACCGCATCACCAGCACCCGTTGTTCGCGCTCGGGCAGCGCCGCGATGAGCGGCTTGACCGCCAGGTAGTTCTCCACGGTCCCGAACTCGGGGTCCTCGGCGCCGAGGGTGTCGGCCAGCGCGGGCGCGCTCGACTCACCGTCGTCGCCGCTCGAACCGTCGATGGAGGAGGTCTGGTAGGCGTTGCGGGCCACCAGGGCCTGGGTGACCTCGGCGATGTCGACGCCGAGTTCCTCGGCCAGTTCGCGCGCCTTGGGCATGCGACCCAGCCGCTGGGTCAACGTCTCGATGGCCGGGTTGAGGGTGGCCTGCAGTTCCTTGAGCCGGCGCGGCACCCGCACCGACCAGGTGTGGTCGCGGAAGTGCCTGCGCACCTCGCCCATGATGGTGGGCACCGCGAAGCCGAGGAAGGGCGCGCCCTGGGTCGGGTCGAAACGGTCGACCGCCGCGACCATGCCGACGCGGGCGATCTGCAACAGATCCTCGAAGTTCTCCCCGCGGCCGCTGAACTTGCGGGCGATGTGCTCGGCCAGGGGCAGGCAGCGTTCGATCAGTTCCTCGCGCAGCGCGCGTCTGCGCGGGTCGTCCTCGGCCAGCGCGCGCAGTTCGACGAAGTGGGGCTCGAGATCCTGGTACCCGCCCGCCGCCGCTCTGGTGGAACCGCCCGTCACCTCCTCACGCATCGGCGCCGCCGCGCGACCAGCGGAACTGCACGACGGTGGGATGACCGCCTGCGGTGGCGTCGCGGGGCCCGGTCGAGGTGGACACCGAGTCGGTGAGGGTGGAGACGATGTGCCAGCCGAAGCTGCGCTGGTCGGGGCCGGTCTCGGAGACGGTGACGGCGGACACGGTGATGTCCATCGTGGTCTCGTCGTAGCTGAACGCACAGTCCAGCTCCGATCCGGGGACCGCGTCCTGCAGCAGCGCCGTGGCGACCTCGTCGAGGGCCAGCCGGATGTCGGCGACCTCGTCGATGCCGAAATCGGCGATCAACGCCACGGTTTCGGCGAGCGCTCGGAGCATGATCAACTGCTCGTAGACCGCGGGCACGCGCACCCCGATGGTGTTGGTCCGCGTCGACGACGAGGGGAAAACGTTCTCGCCCTTACCCATTACGAATGCTCCTGAGTGCGATGCTGTCAAGCCCGGACCTCGAGCGTACCTGGCCCGGTTCCGGCGCAGCGGCCGGGCGGCCGGTCCGAACGCCCATGATTACCGATCCTCCGATCGGGTAAGTTGACTGCGGAGATCGCTCACAGCCTCGCACCGCGGTGCGCGGGGCGGGACTCGATGCTGCAGAGGTGGAAAGTGGCGAATTGCGAGCTGGGAGGTCAGCGGTGAGCGGCGAAGGCGCGTCCCGCGTGCTCGACGTGCAGGTGCGCAGCGAGAACGGTACCGAGATCGTCACCGTGCACGGCGAGGTCGACATGGCCTCCGCGCCGCAGCTGCAGGCCGCCCTCGAGGACGCCCAGCGCGGCGGAAACCCGCTGGTCGTCGACATGTCCGACGTCGGTTTCCTCGGCTCGGCCGGCCTGAGTGCCCTGCTGGTGGTCTCCGAGGCCGCCCAGCCGCAGCGGCTGCGCGTGGTGGCCTCCGACGCGGTGCGCAGGCCCATCGAACTGACCGCGCTGGACAAGCTGCTCGCGGTGTACGACACCCTCGACGCCGCGTTGGCCGAGGGCACCGGCACCTCGGCCAACTGAGTCGCCCGCGCCCCGCGCCTACCGGGTGCGGGGCAGCCGGACGACCTGGACGAAGAACTCATCGATCTGCTTGATCGCGGCCACGAACTGGTCGAGGTCCACCGGCTTGGTCACGTACGCGTTGGCGTGCAGCCGGTAGCTGCGCAGGATGTCCTCCTCGGCCGCCGAGGTGGTGAGCACCACCACGGGAATGTGCGACAGGTCGGGGTCGGCCTTGATCTTCTCCAGCACCTGCCTGCCGTCGTACTTGGGCAGGTTCAGATCGAGCAGGATCAGATCGGGGCGCGGGGCGTGCGCGTACTCGCCCTGGCGGTAGAGGAAGTCCAGCGCCTCCTGCCCGTCGTGGGCGACGTGCAGCGCGTTGCCGATCTTGTTGTCCTCGAACGCTTCCCTGGTCATCAGCTCGTCGCCCGGATCGTCCTCCACGAGCAGGATGTCGATCGGCTGGCCCGGCACGGTCATGCGTTGGCTCCTTCGGCGGATTCCACCACGGCGGTGGGCGTTTGGGTGGTGGGGGTGAGTCCGGCGCCGCGCAGGGTGAAGCAGATCCTGGTACCGCCGGTGTAGTCGGTGTCGATCCAGATGCGACCGCCGTGGTACTCGACGATCTTCTTGCACACGGCCAATCCGATACCGGTGCCACTGTATTCGTCGCGGGCGTGCAGACGCTGGAAGATGACGAACACCTTCTCCGCGAATTCCGCCGCGACGCCGATGCCGTTGTCGCTCACCGAGAACAGCACCCCGTCGGCCTCGCTCACCCGGGTGCTCTCGATCCGCACGACCGGCGCGGCCTCGGGACTGCGGAACTTGATGGCGTTGCCGATCAGGTTCTGCCACAACATCGTCAGCAACGTGGGCTCGCCCACGATCTCGGGCAGATCTTCGGGGCGCTCGATCTCGGCGTCGTTCTCCTCGATCATCGCCGACAGGTTGTGCAGCGCCTTGTCCAGCGGCTGATCCAACCGCACCGGCTCGGCGCCCTCACTGACGCGTCCGACCCGGGAGAAGGTGAGCAGGTCGTTGATGAGCACCTGCATGCGCTTGGCGCCGTCGACGGCGAAATCGATGTACTGCTTGCCGCGTTCGTCGAGCTGGGAGCCGTAGCGCTTCTCCAGCAGCTGGCAGAACGAGGCCACCTTGCGCAGCGGTTCCTGCAGGTCGTGGGAGGCTACGTAGGCGAACTGCTCGAGCTCGGCGTTGGAGCGGCGCAGCTCCTCGGCCTGCAGATCCAGGTCGGCCTTCTGCTGTTGCAGCAGAGTGCCCTGCGAGCGCGAGGACCCCAGCTCGGTGACGATGCGCCTGCGCATGTCCTCGACCGCCTCGGCGACCTGGGCCACGTCGGCGGGGCCGTGACCGTCGATGTGATGGTCGAAGTCGCCGTTGGCCACCCGCCGTGACGACTGGGTCAGCGCGGCCAGCGGGTGCACTACCAGCCTGCGCAACAGCACGGTCAACACCGTGCCGGTCAGCAGGAAGACCGCGACCATGCCGACGAGGACCACGTTGCGCAGGAAACGCGCGTCCGCCAGCGCCTCGTTGTCCGCCGCGACGGCCGCCGCGAGCCGCTCGTTCTGGATGGTGAACGCCGCGCGCAGCTCGTCGAAGACCTCTTTGGCCCGCACCGTCGTGTTCGCGGCCAGCTCCCTGGCCGCGCCGGGAGACGCCGTCGCGGCGAGTGGATCGGCGTACTCGGTGCGCCACTGCTGCGCCGTGCGCTCGATGAGGTCGAGGTCGGCGAGCAGGTCCGGGCGGCCGGCCAACAGCTCGCGCAGCCGCTGCACGGCACGCTCCTGCTCCTGCCTGCCCTCCACGTAGGGCTCGAGGAACTGGGGGTCGGCGGCGATCGCGTAGCCGCGCAAGCCGGTCTCCTGGTTCACCAGCGTGCTCTGCAACCGGTACGCCTCCGCGGAGGCGGGAAGCGTCTGTTCCAGCAGGCGGTCGGTGACCCGGTTGGTGTTGCCGATCACCTGCGCGCCCGCGACGGCGCCGAGCAGCACCACCAGGATCATCAGCGCGAAGACCAGCTGGAACCACACCTGCGCGGTGAACCGGCCCACCAGCGGGGAGTCGGTGTTCTTCATCGATGGTCACTTCCGTGCGCGGCATGCCAGCGCAGATAGATGATGGCGAGATCGTCGTCGAGGCCGCCCGCGTCCGCGGCGAGATCCTCCACCCGTCCGATCAGCTCGTCGACGAAGATCTCCGGACGGGTGGCGGGCACCGCACGCGCCACCTCCAGCAGGCCGCCCTCACCGAGCCGGGCACCGTCGCGCCCCACCTTGCCCTCGAACAGGCCGTCGGTGAACAGCATCAGGCCCGCGTGCTCGGGCAGTTCGATCTCCTCGTCGGGCCACTCCGCGCGACCGGGCAGGAAACCGAGCGCGGCGCCACCGGGCACCTCGACCCAGTGCGGCTCGCCGTCGATGTAGCGCAGCATGCCGGGATGGCCCGCGCGGCGCACCCGCACCCGGCGGGTCGCGGGATCGAGCAGCAGGCTCGTCGCGGTGGCGAAGGTCTGCCGGTCGGTGCGTTCGGCCAGCAGCACCTGCTCGAGCAGGCGCAGCTGACGCGACCCGGTGACGCCGCTGAGAACCAATGTGCGCCAAGCCAATCGCAGCGCGACCCCGGTGGCCGCGGCATCGGGACCGTGACCGGAGACATCGCCGATGATGGCATGCACGGTGCCGTCGGCGTCCTGCACCACGTCGTAGAAGTCGCCGCCGAGCAGCGAGTGCGCCCGGCCGGGCCGGTACCGCGCCACCACATCCACGGGGGCGTCGGCGCCGAGCAGCGGGGTCGGCAACAGCCCCCGTTCGAGCCGTGCGTTCTCCTGAGCGCGCATCTGGCTGGCCTGCAGCGCCGCGCTGGTGCGCTCGGCCTGCTTGCGCTGGATGGCGTAGCGCACCGCGCGGGCGAACAGCTCCGGCTCGACGCGGCCTTTGACCAGGTAGTCCTGCGCGCCCGAGGCGAGCGCGGCCAGGCCGGCGCGCTCCTGGTCCAGCCCGGTCATCACGACCACGGCGACCTGATCGTTGCGGGCCCGGATCCTGGCCAGCGCCTCGAGGCCCTGCGCGTCGGGCAGGTGCAGGTCGAGCAGCACGCAGTCGGGTACGGCTACCCGCAGCCGCTCGGCGGCCTCGGCGACGGTGCGCACCCACTCCAGCCGCAGGCCCGGTGCGGCGTCGGCGACCAGTTCCTCGACCAGCAGGGCGTCGCCAGGGTCGTCCTCGACGAGCAGGACGAAGGGCTCACGTTCGAACCAGCCGGCATCCGCGGCCAGCCCGATATCCGCGTCGAAAGCGTCACTGCGCACGGCCACCGCCGACCATTTCGCCGGTATCCACCGACATCGGCCTCCGATCACACAAGGAAGCGGCGGCGCCCGTGGCGCACGCCAACTGACTCAGCGGCCGGTTGCTGGACCGAGAGGCAGCAGTGATGTTAGCGGATTCGGACAACGCCGCGCACCACGCCCGGAGCGGGCGGCACGCCCGCGATTGGGTGGGCGCGGACCGGGTAGCACGGCCGGGGAGACGGTTCGACGGAAGGAGCGACGATGGCGACCCAGGTGGCCGACCAGGTGCTGGCGCGACTGCGGGAATGGGGTGTCGACCAGGTCTTCGGCTATCCCGGCGACGGCATCAACGGGCTGGTCGCGGCCTTCGGGCGGGCCGGCAACACGCCCCGGTTCGTACAGACCAGGCACGAGGAGATGGCCGCCTTCGCCGCGGTCGCCTACGCCAAGTTCGGGGACCGGGTCGGTGTGTGCACCGCCACGTCCGGGCCCGGCGCGATCCATCTGCTCAACGGGCTCTACGACGCCAAGCTCGACCATGTGCCGGTGGTCGCGATCGTCGGCCAGACCGCCCGCAGCGCGATGGGCGGCAGCTACCAGCAGGAGGTCGACCTGCAGGCATTGTTCAAGGACGTCGCCTCGGACTATCTGGTCGAGGTGAACGTGGCCAGTCAACTGCCCAACGCGCTGGACCGGGCGATGCGCACCGCGCTCACCCGGCGCGCGCCCACGGCGCTGATCATCCCGGCCGACCTCCAGGAGGAGGACTACGAGCCGCCCGCGCACGCGTTCAAGCAGGTGCCCTCCAGCCCGCCGCACGACCTGACCAGCACCGCGGTACCCCCCGCCGAGCACCTGCGCCGAGCCGCCGAGGTGGTGAACGCCGGCGACAAAGTGGCGATCCTGATCGGCCAGGGCGCCCGCGGGGCCGCGGCCGAGGTCGAGCAACTGGCCGAACTCACCGGCGCGGGCGTGGCGAAGGCCCTGCTGGGCAAGGACGTGCTCTCCGACGAATTGCCTTATGTCACCGGATCGATCGGCCTGCTGGGCACCAAGGCCAGCTGGGAGTTGATGCAGGACTGCGACACCCTGGTGATCGTCGGCTCCAACTTCCCGTATTCGCAGTTCCTGCCCGAGTTCGACCAGGCGCGAGCGGTCCAGATCGACCGCGACGCCACCCTGATCGGCATGCGGTACCCCACCGAGGTGGACCTCGTCGGCGATGCGAAAGCCACGCTGCGCGAGCTGCTTCCGCTGGTGGAACGCAAGACCGACCGGGCGTGGCGGGAATCGATCACCGAACAGGTGCGGCGCTCGTGGGAGATCACCGAGGCACAGGCGATGGTGGACGCCGAGCCGGTGAATCCGATGCGGGTGGTGTGGGAACTCTCCCGGGTTCTGCCCGAGAACGCCGTCGTCACCGCCGATTCCGGCTCGTCGACCAACTGGTACGCGCGCTGCCTGCGGATGCGCGGGCAGATGCGTGGTTCGCTGTCGGGCACGCTCGCGACCATGGGCTGCGGCGTCCCCTACGCACTCGGCGCGAAGTTCGCCCACCCCGACCGGCCCGTCGTCGCCCTGGTCGGTGACGGCGCCATGCAGATGAACGGCCAGGCCGAGCTGCTGACCATCGCCCGCTACCGGGAGCTGTGGTCCGATCCGCGACTGGTGGTGTGCGTGTTCCACAACAACGACCTCAACCAGGTCACCTGGGAGCTGCGGGCAATGGGCGGTTCGCCGAAATTCGAGGAGTCGCAAGCGCTTCCGGACGTCTCCTACGCCGAGCTGGCCCGCGTGATGGGCCTGCAGGCCGTCGAGATCCGCGATCCCGCCGAGCTGGCTCCCGCCTGGGAACGCGCCCTGACCGCCGACGGCCCCGTCCTCCTCGACGTGCACTGCGACCCGGAGGTACCGCCGATCCCACCCCACGCGGAATACGACATGGTCAAAGACCTGGGTAAATCGATCCTCCAGGGTGACCCGAACGCGTGGCACCTCCTGGTCCAAGGCGTCAAGAGCAAAGCCAAGGAATTCCGCCGCTGAGGGGACTCGTGGAGCGGATGACGGGATTCGAACCCGCGACCCTCACCTTGGCAAGGTGATGCGCTACCAGCTGCGCTACATCCGCGTGCCCGGCGCCTGGCCGTGCGAACGGAAACTCTAGCTGGCCGGGCGGCCCGGACCAAAATTGCTGGTCAGCGGGCCTTGGCCCGGCGGGCTTCGAGTTCGGCGCGCTCGAGATCGGCGGCCTGTTCCAGGGTGGGCGCGGTGCCGCCGAGGCGGGCGGGCAGCCAGCGGGCGCCGGGCGGGGCCGGGTAGTTCTGCTGCGCGGCGGCCAGACGCGCGCCGAGCTCGGCGCGCAGGCGGGCGGTGAGCTCGGCGGGGCTGCCCGCCGGGGGGATGGGCGCGCCGATCCGGATGTGGATCGGAAAACGGTGCCTGCCCAGCTGTTTGGGGATGTCCTTGGTCCAGATCCGCTGGGCGCCCCAGATGGCGATCGGGATGATCGGCACGTCCGCCTCCAGCGCCATCCGCGCCGCGCCGGACTTGAACTCCTTCAGCTCGAAGCTGCGGCTGATGGTCGCCTCCGGGTAGACCACGACCAGCTCGCCCGCGCGCAGCGCCGCCACGGCCTTGGCGTAGGACTCCGCGCCCGCGGAGCGATCCACGCCGATGGCCTTGCACTGCTTCATCAGGAAACCGACGATGCCGCGTTCGAGCTCGGCCTTCATCATGTACCGCACATTGCGGCCGCTGCGCCTGCCCACCAGCCCGACCTCCATGAAGTCCAGGTACGCGGTGTGGTTGACGGCCAGCACCGCCCCGCCGACGCGGGGGATGTGCTCCTGGCCCTCGATATCGATGCGCAGGCCCTGCGCCCAGAACAGTGTGCGCACCAGACCGGTGAGCAGGTCGTAGACCGGTTCGCGCGCCATCCGCGGCCCCCTCCTGATCAGTCCTCCGGTGCCGCCGCTCGTTTGGCGGCCCGCTCGGCGGCCTCCGCGGCGTCCATCGCGTCGGCCTCCGCCAGTGTGGGCGCGCTGCCGCCGAGCCGCGCGGGCACCCAGTAGGCGCCGGGCTCGTGCTCGTAGTCGCGCTGCACCTCCTCGAGCATGCGCTGCATCGTCGACCGCAACTGCGCGGTGAGGTCGGCGGCGGGCTCGTACGGCGCGATCGGCTCGCCCACGGCGATCGAGATCGGAGTGTTGGTGCGGCCCAGCCGCTTCGGGTAGCCCTTCGTCCACACGCGCTGTGCGCCCCAGATCACGATCGGGATGATCGGCACGTCCGCCTCGATGGCCATGCGCGCGGCGCCGGACTTGAACTCCTTGATCTCGAAGCTGCGGCTGATGGTCGCCTCGGGATACACCCCGACCAGTTCGCCGCGCCGCAGATAGTCCACCGCGGCCTGGTAGGAGTCCGCGCCCGCGGCACGATCCACCGGAATGTGTTTGAGGGCGCGCATGATCGGGCCGGAGATCTTGTCGTCGAAGACCTCCTTCTTGGCCATGAAGCGGATATAGCGCTTCACGCGCCGCACCGGCAGGCCCGCGTAGGTGAAGTCCATGTAGCCGGTGTGGTTGACCGCGAGCACGGCACCACCCCTGGCCGGAATGTGTTCGGCACCGGTGACGGTGAACTTCAGGCCTTGTACGAAGAAGACGGTCCGGGCCAAGCCGATGATCGTCCGGTAGACGGGTTCCACAATTCCGCTAGCGTAGTCGCAGCATCGCCCGTCCGGCAGTGCCGCGCGGCAGCCCCGCGCCCGCACGCCGGATCCGCACCGGCCCCCGCCCGTCCATCCAGGAAAGAGGATCGTCGAAGTGGAACGCGCCCGCCCGCACGAGAGTGCACGCGACCGGAGAGCATCGAGCCGCGGGCGGGGTGCCCCCGGCGCCCGGGCGCTGGCCGCCGGCGTCGCGGTGACGGCCGCGGTCCTGCTCGCGGGCTGCGACTCGGTGTCGGGTATCCCGGGCGACGAGCCGGTGGCCGCCGCCGAGCCGGTGGTCACCGAGCCGGTGCCGTCCTCGGCCACCACCGCACCCGCGCCGCCCCCGACCAGCACCCTGCCCCCGCCGCCCGCCGACGCCCCCGAGGTCGGCGCGGTGCCCGGCGTGCCCGAGGCGGCGACCGCGGTGCGCCGGTGGGCCGCCGACCTGGAGACCGACACGATCGCCGAACTCCAGGACAAGTGCTGGACGCTCCCGCCGGGCACGGTGGCAGACATGTACGCCCAGCCGCAGACCATCCTGGCCGCGCTGGCCCGCCCCGGCACCGCCACCGCCGACACCGTCACCTGGAAGAGCGCCGCCGCGACCGTGACCGTCGAGCGCGCGGCCATCGCCACCGGCTACGCCTGCCCGCGGGTGTACGGCCCTGGCGAGACCATCGGATACGACGACGCCGACGCCAGGCACACCGTCCGCCGCTACCTGTCCCGCCTGGTCGGCGAGCCGTTGGATCCGGCCGACACCGAGGACGCCCACCCGCTGCTGTGCGCGGCCTCCCCCCCGACCTGGGACCCGACCGGCAGCGGCCGCAAGGTTCCCGCTCCGCTGGCCGCGAACCCGGGCAAGCTCACCGGCGTCACCGCCTTCGACGGCGACGAACTCACCTCGCAGTGGCTCTCGGCCGGCTACATCACCGTCGACGTCCCGGTCACGAACGCCGCGGGCACCACGACGACCCGCACCTTCACCCTCGCCGAGGGTGACGAGGGCTACTGCCTCGGCGATGTCACGCGCTAGCCACCCGCGGCCCGCCCGGGCAGCGAACAGCGCTCACCGGCCAGCCACTACCCTGGTTGGCTGGTAACGGTCAGGAGGAACAGCTCGTGCAGATCATCAGCGTCGGACACGCCGGATTCCACATCCGCACCGCGGCCGGGTCGATCCTTTGCGATCCCTGGGTCAACCCCGCCTACTTCGGGTCGTGGTTCCCGTTCCCCGACAACACCGGCCTGGACTGGGACGAGCTGGGCAACTGCGACTTCCTCTACGTCTCGCACCTGCACCGCGACCACTTCGACGCCAAGAACCTGGCCGAGCACGTCAACAAGGACGCGACCGTGCTGCTGCCGGACTACCCGGTGCCGGACCTGCGCCGCGAGCTGGAGAAGCTGGGCTTCCACAAGTTCTTCGAGACCGAGGACTCGGTCAAGCACACGGTGACCGGGCCGGGCGGCGACCTGGACATCATGATCATCGCCCTGCGCGCCCCCGCCGACGGCCCGATCGGCGACTCGGGCCTGGTGGTCTCCGACGGTGAGACCACCTGCTTCAACATGAACGACGCCCGGCCGGTGGACATGGACGTGCTGCACGAGGCGTTCGGCCACATCGACATCCACCTGCTGCAGTACTCGGGCGCCATCTGGTACCCGATGGTCTACGACATCCCGGCCCGCACGAAGTCCAACTTCGGCAAGCAGAAGCGGCAACGCGGCATGGACCGGGCGCGCAGCTACATCGAGCAGGTCGGGGCCACCTGGGTGGTGCCGTCGGCGGGCCCGCCGGTGTTCCTCGACCCCGAACTGCGCTACCTCAACGACGACCGCGGCGACGAGGGCAACATCTTCCCCGACCAGATGGTGTTCCTCGAGCAGATGCGCATCCACGGCAACGAGGGCGGGATCCTGATGATCCCGGGCTCGGTCGCCGACGTGCGCGGCAAGGAACTCGACCTCACCCATCCGTTCGACCCGGACCGCATCTACGGCGACAAGGCCGCCTACATCGAGGACATGGCCCAGCGGATGGCGCCGGTGCTGGCCGCGGAGAAGGCGACCTGGGCGCACGGCGAGGGCTCGCTGCTCGAGCCGCTCAAAGAGCTGTTCGAGCCGATCATGGCGCAGAGCGACCTGATCTGCGACGGCATCGGCTACCCCGTCGGCCTGGTACTCGGCGAGGAGACGGTGGTGCTCGACTTCCCCAAGCGGGTGGTGCGCGCGCCGATCGAGGGCGAGGGCCGCTACCGCTACGGCTTCCGCATCGCGCCCGAGCTGGTGCGCACGGTGCTGCGCGACAACGAGCCCGACTGGGTGAACACCATCTTCCTGTCCACGCGTTTCCAGGCCTGGCGCATCGGCGGCTACAACGAATTCCTCTACACCTTCTTCAAGTGCCTGACCGACGAACGCATCGCCTACGCCGACGGCTGGTTCGCCGAGGCGCACGACGATTCGGCCTCCACCGAGATCGCGGGCTGGGAGATCCAGCGCCGCTGCCCACATCTCAAGGCCGATCTGTCGAAGTTCGGCGTGGTCGAGGGCACGACCCTCACCTGCAACCTGCACGGCTGGCAGTGGGATCTGGAGTCGGGCCGCTGCAAGACCTCCAAGGGCCACGAGCTCCGCTCACGCAAGCTCTGACGCGCACCGTCGGAGCGCCGCCGGTCATCGCCAGGGGTGCAGCGACTCCGCGGCGGCGGTGGCGATCGTCTCGGCGACCAGCGCGAGCGCGGGCACGTCGAGCTTCCACTGTTGCCAGTACAGCGGAACATCCGCCCAGCGCCCCGGCACCGCCGTGGTGAGCTGCCCGCTGCGCAGCAGCGGCGCCGCCTGGGGTTCGGGGATCAGCCCCCAGCCGAGGCCCGCGGTGACGGCGTCGCAGAAGCCTTCGGAGGTGGGGATGTGGTGGCGCAGTGCGCCCGCGGCCGCCCGGCCCGCGGTGAGGGTGCGCACGAAGCGGTCCTGGAGTTCGTCGCGGCGGTCGAAGACCACGACCGGGGCGTCGGGCAGGCGACGATCCGGCTCCCCGCGCAGGTGGCGCTCGGCGAAGGCGGGACTCGCGACCGGCAGATAGCGCGCCGCACCGAGCGGGCGGGCGGTACAGCCGGGCACCGGCTCGGCCGCGGAGGTCACCGCCGCCATCACCCGGCCTTCGCGCAGCAGCATGGCGGTGTGTGATTCGTCCTCGCGGTGCAGGTCGAAGCAGATCGGTGGATCCTGCGGGACGCGGGTGAGCGCGGGCAGGAACCAGGTGGCCAGCGAGTCCGCGTTGACGGCGATGGGCAGGTAGGTGGCATCCGAGCCCGCGGCGATGCCCAGTTCCCGCTGGGTGTCGCGCTCCAGCGCGGCCAGTTGCCGCGCGAATCGCACGAGCACCTGCCCGGATTCGGTGGGACGGACCGGCTTGGTGCGCAGCACCAGCACCCGCCCGGTCCGCTGCTCGAGCGCCTTGATGCGCTGACTCACCGCGGACGGCGTCACGTGCAGGGTGGCGGCGGCCGCGTCGAAGGTGCCGGTGTCGACGACGGCGAGCAGCGTGCGCACCTGGTCGAGCGGCAAGTCGATCATCACGACAGCTAATGGTAGCTAAGAAACATTAGCTGTACTGAATACGCGGCGGTGCCTACCGTCGGGAGCCGTGACCACGCAGATGCTCACCGCCGCGGTGGCGGGATTCGGTGCGGGACTGTCGCTGATCGTGGCGATCGGCGCGCAGAACGCCTTCGTACTGCGCCAGGGCGTGCGCGGCCAGGCGGTGCTCGCGGTGGTCGGCATCTGCGCGGCCTCCGACATCGTGCTCATCGGCCTGGGCGTGGCGGGGCTCGGCGCCGTCGTGGCGGCCTGGCCCGGCGCGCTCACCGCGGTCGGGCTGGCCGGCGGCGTCTTCCTGCTCGGCTACGGCGTGCTGGCCGCGCGTCGCGCGCTGCGACCGGACGCCGCCGCGCTCGGCGATTCCGGCGCCGCGGCGGGCTCGGTGCGGGCCGCCGTGGTCACCAGTTTGGCGCTGACCTGGCTCAACCCGCACGTCTACCTCGACACCGTGCTGTTGCTCGGCTCCATCGCCGCCGATCGCGGCTCGCTGCGCTGGATCTTCGGCCTCGGCGCGATGCTGGCGAGCACGGTGTGGTTCACCGGGCTCGGCTACGGTGCGCGATTGCTGAGCCCGGTGCTCGCCCGGCCCGCCGCGTGGCGGGTGCTGGACGCCCTGGTCGCCGTCACCATGGTCGCGATCGGGGTATCGCTGCTCGCGCGCACCTTCTGATCAGCCCACCATCTTCAACCCGACCACGCCGCCGATGATCATCGTCAGGAACAGGATCTTGGTCCAGGCGATCGGCTCGGTGCCGGTGGCCATGGCGTAGGCGACGGTCCCGACCGCCCCGATGCCCACCCAGACCGCGTACGCGGTGCCGACCGGCAGATCCCGCATCGCCCACGCGAGCCCCGCCATGCTCCCGGCCAGCGCGACGAAGAACACCACCGACGGGACGAGCCGGGGAAACCCTCGCTCCGGCCCAGCGCGGTCGCCCAGACCGCCTCCAGCACCCCGGAGATGACCAGCAGCAGCCACGACATGTCAGCCCTCCTCGGGCCGTCTTGTCGCACTCCGGGTACGGCACCCCTCGTCCGGGAGCCCGCGCACCGGGCTCGTCTCCACGGTCGCACATCGGCTACGGTGCGGCAAACCACCTGATCAGGCGCGGTTCGGCTCGGTGGCCAGGGCGATCGCGACGAGCGTGAGCAGACAGCCGAGCAGCGACCACGGGGAGAGACCCGGGCCGGCGGGGACGAGCGTGTCGAGCGCCACCGAGGCGACCAGCTGCCCGGCCACCGAGGTGAGTCCGAGCAGCAGCACGCCGATCCAGCGCACCGTCAGCGCGGCCAGCGCGATGAACGCCACCCCGATCACCCCGCCCAGGTACAGCCACGGCTCGGTGGGGAACGCCCCGAGCCCGCGCAACGTCAGCACCACCACGAATTCCACGCCGAGCAGGACCGCGAACCCGACGGCGAAGTTCACCAACGCCGCCGAGCCGGCCCCGCCGACCGCCCCGACCCGTCCGTTGACCGCCTGCTGCCAGGCCAAGCCGATACCCGCCAGGGCGGGCAAGGCGATCAGCACCGGGTGCGGCACCTCGCGCACCGATTCCGGCAGCGCGAGCCCGGCCTGTCCGGCGTCGGTCCGGGTGCTCGTGGCCAGCACCACCGCGCCGATCGCGAGCACCGCGCCACCGGCGCGTCGCGGGGTCACCGGGGTCCGCCCGCTCGGGGCGAGCCCGGCGCGGTCGACCGCGAGGCTGCTCAGCAACTGCCCCGCGACGGCCGCAACGGTGAAGGCCGTGACACCGATCGCCGCCACGGTCAGCCCCTGGCTCGCGACGAAGAACGCCCCGAACAACCCGCCGAGCAGCTGCCAGCCACGCAGCTGCCCTTCGCCCAGCGCCCGCCGCACCGCCGCCAGGCCGGCCCGCAGCCGCCCGCTCACCGCGAACGCCGCCGCCAACACCACCAACCCGGTGCCGAAACTGACGGTGGCGGCGGCGATTCCGTCGTGCAACCGCATCCCCAGCGCGCCGTTGATCCTGGCCTGCACCGCCACCCCCGCGCCGATGCAGAACCCGAACACCAGCCCCAGCCTCATCCGCGCGGTCACGTCCGCACGGTACCGCCCGCGGCGAGGTGGGCGATCGAAGCGCGCTGGCTCACCGCCCGTCGACGGTGGCCGGATCGGCGGCGGGGCGCGGCAACCACGACGGGGTCAGTGCCGCGACGCCGAGCATGAGCGCGCCGAGCACGGCGAGGGTCACCGCCATCGACAGCCAGGTCCCGGCGAGTGCGGCGAGCCCGAAGACCGCGAGGGCGACGACTTCGGCGAGCAGTCCGGACACCGAGGTGACGGTGGCACGGGCCGTGCCTTCGATGGCGTCCTGGAGGCGGGCATCGGCGACGATCTCGGCGTTGAGCACGGCGCCGTAGCCGACGCCGAGGGCGATGAAACCGGCCGCGGTGAGCGGGTACACCCAGCCCGGGCGGCCGGCGGCCAGCCCAGCGACGAGGGCGCCGGCGACGAACAACAGGCCGCCCACGGCCACCATCACCGCCAGCCTGGGCCCCGGCCACCCGCTGGTGCGCCCGGCCAGCAGCGTGCCGGTCATCGAACCCACCACGGTCACCCCGATCAGCACCGGCACCACCGCCGTCGGCACACCCACCGACTGCGCGAGCAGGGCGAAGTACTCGTCGTAGGCGGTGATGCCGAACAGCATCGAACCCAACAGGACGGCACGGCGGATCCGGGGAGTCCGCACCGTCTCGCCCACCCCCGCCCGCAGCATCCGCAGGTACCGCGCGGCCACCCCGTCACCGCCCGCTACCGTCGTCGCGTCGCCATCGGCAGCCACCGCCCGCGCGGGCGGCCCCGAATCCGCGTCGGCCACCCGACGCACCCACCGCTCGCCCACGCTGTGCTCGGTGGCGCGCGGTTCACCGCGCACCGGCGGGTGACCGGGCACCACCGGCTCGGGTGCCGCGTCGATCTCGGCGACCGATCCGGCCTTCGGCACGCTCGGCAGCCCGCACGCGAGGGCGGTGTGGGCCAGCGCGATTGCCACGCTCAACCATCCGACCAGCCCGTATCCGCCGAGCGCGTACAGCGGCGCGGCGGCGAGGATCGCCACCACCACCGCGCCTTCCGCGGCGGCGCGGGCGTATCCCATCACCCGCGCGTACTCCCCCGCCCGCTCGCGCGCGGCCAGGTCGTCGTAGATCAGCGCCTCGAAGGTGCCCGATTCCAACGCCCCCGCCACACCCCACAGCACGAAGCCGAGAGCGAAACCGAGGTAGGACGGCGCGGCGGTCCAGACCGTGAACGCCGCCGCGACCAAGGCACCGCTGAGCACGAGCAGCCCGCGCCGGGACACCGTGTCCGCCCAGGCGCCGGAGGGCACCTCCAGCACGAACGACGTGATCGACCAGAGCGCGAACAGCGAAGAGATCTGTGCGGTGGTCAGGCCGTGGTCGGCGAACAGCAGCGCGTAGAGCGCGTAGAGCGGAACGAATTCGCGCGAGCCCTTGAAGAGCACCGCGCGCCACGCCAGCCCCCGGACATCACGCGGTGTGCGGACGCCGGGCGAGAATCAACAGCCACTGAAGAGGATCGCCATGCGACCAGACTGGTCCGAGCCGCCCCGCGCCGTCAAGAGCATTTCCGGCCGGGCCGTGGTCCGCCCGGATCGTGGTCAGCTGAGCGGCACCCAGCCGTTGGATGCCACCGTGTCCGCGCGCTCGGACTGGCCGGAACCGACCCGGCCCTGGCCGTAGTTGAGGTCGTTGATCAACTCCGACACCGGATGCGAATCGCTGTAGTGATAGCCCTGCGCCAGCGCGAACCCGAGTTCGGTGAGCACCGCGGCCTGGTACTCGGTCTCCACACCCTCGGCGATCACCTGGAGATCGAGCGCGTTGCTCAGCGCGGCGATGACGCCGAGCAGCGGCGGAGCGGGCGAGTCGGAGCGGATCGCGGCGACGAAGGACTGGTCCACCTTGAGGATGTCGCTGGGCAGGGTGGCCAGTCGGCTGAGCGAGGAGTAGCCGGTGCCGAAGTCGTCGATGGCGATCCGCACGCCGCGCTCGCGCAGGGTGTGCAGGTTGGCGATGGCGGTCTGGGATTCGGCGGCCAGCTCGCTCTCGGTCACCTCGAGCACCAGCTGGTCGGCGGGCCAGCCGGTGGCGGACAGGATGTCCGAGACCCGGTCGGCGTACCCGGCCTCCGCCAGTTCCAGTCCGCTGACGTTGACATTGAGCGTCAGGTCGAGCTGGGCGAAGGTCTCCTGCAACCGGGCCGCGTCGGCGCAGGCGCGGCGCAGCACCAGCTCGTCGAGGTCGGCGATGAGGTCGTACTCCTCGGCCACCCGGATCAGGCCCTCGGTGGTGACGTCGGGCTGCGCGCTCGACGACCAGCGCAGCAGTGCCTCCACGCCGACCGCCTTGCCGCCGCCCTCGGTGAGGCTGACGATCGGCTGGTAGTGCACGTCCAGCGCGCCGCGGTCGATGGCTTCGCGCAGTTCCACCGCCAGCGGCAGCTGCCGCGAGGACTCCAGCACGGTCCGGTTCCGGCCCGCCTGCTTGGCCCGGTACAGGCCGACGTCGGCGCGACTGACCAGCAGCGACCCGGACTCGCCCGGCTGCCACGAGGTGACGCCCGCCGAGCAGCCGGTGGTGACCGCCGCGCGCAGCTGCTCGGTGAGCAGGATCGCGGCCTGTTCGGTGGTGTTGGGCAGCAGCAGCGCGAAGGCGTCGCCGCCGTAGCGGGCCAGCCGCTGGTCCGGGGCGAGCAGTTTCGACCAGGTGTCGGCGACCCGTTGCAGCACCGCGTCACCGGCGCGGTGGCCGAGATGGTCGTTGATCTTCTGGAAGCGGTCCAGGTCGACCAGCACCAGCGCCAGGCCCTGCCCGCTGCGGGTGGCGTGCTCGATGGCGGTGTTCAGCGCGCGGTCGAAGCCGCGGCGGTTGAGCAGGCCGGTGAGCACGTCGATGTCCGCCTCGGAGGCCATGCGCGTGAGGATGCCGACCACGACACCGACGCCGAACGTCACGCCCGCCGGGATGATCCCCGACCACCACGGCAGGTCCCTGGTCGGCAGCGACCACAGGCACAGCACCACCGCGAAGGCGATGTGCGCGGCGGCTTGCGGCCAGCGGAAGAACAATGCGGCGTCGCAGGCGATGAAGACGTAGAAGGCGGCCAGGCTGATGGCGCCGACGGTGTTCGGGAACGCGTAGACCGCGATGGTGATCAACACGGTCGCGATGGCGACGTACCCGTGATGGATCCCGTGTGGCAACCGCGGACCCCAGGCGAGCAGCGTCAGGCCCAGCGCCAGCGCGATCGCCGCCGCCGTACCGACCAGCGGCCGATTACCCTCGTCGCCCGGAGCGACCGCGGTGATCACCAGGCCGAGCACGCCACCCATGACGTAGAACGCCCCGGTGGTCCTCGCCATGACCATTGCCGTCGCCAGCGCCGATGCCGCCCGCACCCGGGTTCGGGTATCGCCGCGCGCCCCGATTCCTCGCACGGAGAACAGCCTAGACACTGCGCATCACCGGAGTTGCCACATCCCGCAATTCGGGCAGGGCGAACGCTCGGCTATTGTCCGCCGCTCGAGTGTCCGCCGCTCGAGTGTCCGCCGCTCGGGTGTCCGTCGGTCAGGCCGGTGGCCGCAGCACATCGGTGCCGACGAACGGCACCAGCGCGGCGGGCACCCGCACCGACCCGTCGGCCCGCTGATGGTTCTCCAGGATCGCCACGATCCACCGGGTGGTGGCCAGCGTGCCGTTCAGGGTCGCCGCGATCTGGGGTTTCCCGTTCTCGTCGCGGTAGCGCACCGACAGCCTGCGGGCCTGGAAGGTGGTGCAGTTGGAGGTCGAGGTCAGTTCCCGGTAGGTCTGCTGGCTCGGCACCCAGGCTTCGCAGTCGAACTTGCGCGCCGCCGAGCTGCCCAGATCGCCCGCCGCGACGTCGATGATGCGGTAGGGCACCTCGATCGCGGCCAGCATTTCCCGCTCCCAGGCCAGCAGCCGCTCGTGCTCGGCCTCGGCCTGGTCGGGCGTGGTGTAGACGAACATCTCGACCTTGTCGAACTGATGCACCCGGATGATGCCGCGGGTGTCCTTGCCGTAGCTGCCCGCCTCGCGGCGGAAGCACGACGACCAGCCCGCGTAGCGCTTGGGACCGGCGCTGAGGTCGAGGATCTCGTCGGCGTGGTAGCCGGCCAGCGGCACCTCCGAGGTGCCGACCAGGTACATGTCGTCGTCGGCGAGGTGGTAGACCTCCGCGGCGTGCCTGCCGAGGAAGCCGGTGCCCGCCATCACCTCCGGGCGCACCAGCACCGGCGGGATCATCATGGTGAAGCCGTTGGCGACCGCCTTCTGCGCGGCCAGTTGCAGCAGGCCCAGTTGCAGCAGCGCGCCGTGGCCGGTGAGGAAGTAGAAGCGCGAGCCGGAGACCTTGGCGCCGCGCTCCATGTCCATCAGGCCGAGCGCCTCGCCGAGTTCGAGGTGGTCCTTGGGCTCGAAGTCGAACTCCGGCGGGGTGCCCACGGTCTCGAGCACGACGTAGTCGTCCTCGCCGCCGGCCGGAACGGCGGGCAGCACCACGTTCGACAGCGCGCGATGCGCGGCGTCGAGATCGGCGTCGGCCGCGTGCTGGGCGGCTTCGGCCTCCTTGACCTTGACCGACAGCTCCTGCGCGCGCGCCAGCAGCGCGGATCGCTCCTCCTTGGGCGCCTTCCCGATCTGTTTGCTCATCGCCTTCTGCTCGGCGCGCAGATTGTCGGCGGTGGCGACCGCCGCACGCCGGGCCGCGTCCGCCTCGAGCAGTGCGTCGACGAGGGCGGGGTCTTCGCCGCGGGCACGCTGCGAGGCGCGCACCGCGTCGGGGTCCTCCCGCAGGAGTCGGAGGTCGATCATGGGCAGTCAGCCTAGTCGGCGCCGCGTGAGCCAGTCACACCGATATTCCGCCAGGTCGTGGCACCGCATGGGAGCTGCTGCCATGATGGAGCGCGATGTCCTCCGATGATGTGTCCCAGGATGATGTGTCCCAGACACCGCAGCAGCCCCGGCCGGGGGCGGGCAGGCCGGCGCGCGCACGTCGGTCCCGCGCAGGCTCGGGGAACGATTCCGCCCTGGCCCGGGTGCGCGAGGTGCGCCTGTCGGCGCCGAAACTGCGCTGGGGGCTGCTCGCCGCGGCCGCGGGCGCGGTGGTCGCCGCGCTGGTGACGCTGTTCGTCACCGGCTTCGAGAACGAGAAGGGGCTGGAGGCCCACAATCCCGCCGCACCCGCGCACACCGTGCTGGACAAGGAGTTCGGCACCGCCTCCGCCGGCGACTGCCTGACCTGGAGCAAGCCCGACCGCAGCGACCTGATGAAGGTCGCCTGCGACAACCGGCACCTGTTCGAGGTGGCCGCCGATATCGACATGAGCCGTTACCCCGGAGTGGAGTTCGGCCCGGGCTCCCGCTTCCCGGATTCGCTGCGCCTGACCGAACTCAAGGAGGAGCACTGCGTGCCCGCGGTGCAGCGGTACATGAACGGCAAGTTCGACCCGCGCGGCCGCTACGTGGTCGGTCTGATGTATCCGAGCCCGGAGGGCTGGAAGAACGGCGACCGCACGCTGCGCTGCGGCCTGCAGTTCTCGGCCAGCACCGGCGCGCCGCTGCCCACCACCGGCAGCGCGGCCACGCAGGACCAGTCCAAGGTCTTCGCGGCGGGCACCTGCCTCGGCATCAACCAGAACCTGCCCACCGATCCGGTGGACTGCGCGCAGGAGCACGCGGTGGAGATCGTGTCCACGGTCGATCTGGGCACGCACTTCACCGGCGGCCCGCCCGCCAAGGCCGATCAGGACAAGTTCGTCGAGGAGCAGTGCACCACGGCGGTCAACGACTATCTCGGCTCGCCCGACGCCATCCGCAACAAGACGCTGACGCTGTTCTTCGACTACGTCGACGCGCGCAGCTGGCTGGCGGGCAGCCGCAAGCTGGACTGCATGATCGGCAAGGGCACCGACCGGGAGGGCTTCGCCCCCATCATCGGTTCCGCCCGCGGCGACATCCTGATCAACGGGCAAGCCCCTGTGCCACCGCCGAATTCGGGCCGGTCCACCCCCACCCCGCTGCCCGGCGCCGCCCCGCTGCCGCCGCAGCCGCAGCCGCGGTAGGCGCATCGGCACATGGCGGTCTCCATGTCCGAGGACCGGTTCGAGGAGCTGGTCTCCGATGCGCTCGACCTCATCCCGCCCGAATTGACCGGCGCCATCGACAATGTCGTGGTGCTGATCGAGCCACGCGACCCCGACGACCCGCACCTGCTCGGGCTCTACCGCGGCATCGCGCTGACCGAGCGCGACAGTCATTACGGCGGTGCGCTTCCCGACACCGTGACCATCTATCGCGACGCGATCCTGGAGATCTGCGCCGACGAGGCCGAGGTGGTCGAGGAGGTCGCGGTGACCGTGATCCACGAGATCGCGCACTACTTCGGGATTGACGAAGAGCGGCTGCATCAGTTGGGATGGGGTTAGAGGGGATTCGATGGAACCGATCGCGTGGCTGTCGCGTCCTATCACTCGTAGGGGGAATTCTTGTGGTTCCGCCCATAGCCGCCACTAGAAGGAGTCGAGTCATGGTTGGCCACGTATCGATCTCGCCCGAGCTCATTCTCGCCGCCGCCGCCGAGCTGGACCTGCTCGCCGAGCGGCTGGCCGCGGCCGCCACGCTGAGCGGCCCCGCCACCCACGTGCTGCCCTCCGGTGCGGAAGAGGTCTCGCTCCTGGCCGCCCAGCACTTCAACAAGGCGGCCGCCACCCACGATCATTCGATCGCCCAGGGCATCCTCGAACTGCACCACGCGGCCAACGTCCTGCGCATGCAGCTGGCCACGCACGTCGCGGAGGACGTCGTCAAGGCGGGTGTCATGAACAGCGTCGCCGGAACCATCGGGGCCTGATCCGCGCCATCGCGCGTGATCGACGAACAGGGGAGAAAACATGACCGCAGGTATCACCGGGGTGTTCTGGCTGCCCCGCATGGCCGAAGCCAATTCCATCGCGCTGAACGCGGGCGCGCACGCCGTCCCGATCTCGGCGGCGGCCACCGCCTGGGGTGCGCTCACCGCGGCCTGGGTGGACGCGACCGCCACCGTCACGCGGGTGATGGCCGAGCTCGGCGTCGGCATGCAGGGTGTCAACGGCATCGCGGCGCTCTCGCGGCTGGTCGGGTTCACCGGCTGGGCCGAGCAGCAGGGCGTCATGGCCGCCGCGATGGGCTCCAAGGCCGCCGCCAACGCCACCGCCTACACCGTGGCGTCGCTGGCGATGCCCAGCCTGCCCGAGATCCTCGCCACCAACGCCGCCGTGGTCGCCTCGGCCAACCCGGCGGGCGCGGTGTCCGGCGCGTTCGAGGCCGCCGAGCTGGCCAAGCACGCGATGGACCTGCGCGCGGCCCTGGTGATGGAGACCTACGAGGCGGCCACCACCGCCGTCGTCACCACGCCCGGCGAGTTCCAGGCGCCGCCGCCGATCGCCGACGGCGCGGGCACCGCGTCCCCGGCGCAGTCCGCCGAGACCTCGTTCCAGGGCGATCCGGTGCAGACCGCGCTCGCGACCGCCGCGTCCGTGGTGAACAACCCGGCCGTGGTCAGCGCCGCCACCCAGGCGGCCAACGTCGCGGGCACCGTCGCGACCTCCGGCGTCAGCACGGTCGGCAACCTCGGCGCGAGCGCCATCGCCGCCGCCACCGGCGCCGCACCGGCGGCCCCGGTCGCCGCGGCCCCGGCCGCCGTCATGGGGGCGGGTCCGGCCGCGGGCGGTGCGGGTGCGGCGGCCACCCGGTCGGCCACGGTCGGCCTGGGCGGTTCGGTCAACCTGCAGAACGGTTCGCTCAAGCTGCCGGAGGGCTGGGGCTCGGGCCTGCAGTCCGCCGCACCGGCGGCGACGCCGGCCACCGAGGTGGTCGCCCGGGTGGAGACCGCGCCCGCGCGCGCCGCCAACGCACCGGGCAGCCCGCTGCTCGGCCGCACCCAGTCGGCCGAGGACGAGGAGACCGAGCACAAGGCCGCGGACTACCTGCGTGGCGATCACTTCGGCGACGGCCGCTACGCCGCGGACGGGGTGATCGGCGCCGATCCCGCCGGGACGGCTCGGTGACGATCCTCGGTGCGGGCCGCGGTCCGTCGATGCTCGGCGGCGTCACCCTGGCGCTGGACGAGATGCAGTTCCTTCTGGAGAAGCTGGAGTTCGACGAACTACCGGTCGTGCTGCAGGCGGTCGGCCGCTACGACAACCAGGCCGACCACGACGCGGCGATGCAGGTCGCCGAGAACTCCCTCGTCGAGCGGGATCTTCTGATCGACGGGGTGGTGCACCGGGAACTCGAGGACCGGTTGCGCACGCTCTACCGCCCGCACTGGGTGCTGGCGTTGCGCCTGGTCGTCGAGGGGCAGGTCAGCAGGATGTGCCTGGCGCAGGGCGACGACATGGCCGTCGTCGCCCTGCGCGGGCCGCAGTCCTACGTGGTCGACGAGGTGGACGAGGACCTGCCGGGTCCGCTCGTCGCCGCGCTCGGTTCGGCCGAGCCGCTCGAACTGGAGAGCATGAACGCCCAAACCGAGTTGCTCGCCCCGATTTTCGGCGACGCCGGGGACTCCGCGGCCACCGCGAATCGGCTCGCCAAAGTCTGCCAGCCCGCCCGGGACGTGCAGACCCTGGCCTCCGCGCTGGTCGAGATCCGTTCGCACACCCAGATTTCCGGGGTGGTCTACGGCGACGGCACCCGCGAGATCGCCGACAGCCACGTCGCCGTGTTCGACACCAGGGGCGGCCGGATCGTGTTGACCGCCAGCGTCGCCGACGACGGCACCAAATGGACCTCGATCAGCAGCGGCACCACGGCCCGGCTGCGGACCGCGATCCAAGATCTCATCGACTCGTTGCCCGAGCGCGAGAAGTTCCCGCCGGTCGTCACCGAACCGATCTGAGCCGCGGCCCACTGCCGCGGCCGATCAGCCCGTCGGATCCGCTCAGCCCGTCGGAACTGCTCAGCCCGTCGGAACTGCTCAGCCCATCGGATCATCGGCGGTCGGCGACACCTCGTACCCGAACGGTGGCACGAACCTGCCCCACCGCACGCATTCCCAGCCGCCGTCCAGACGCGGCACCAGCTCGATGGTCTCGGTGTTGTCCAGGTGGTTGTTCGTGGTGAACGGCGGGCCGACCCCGGTCAGCGTGCGCGCGACCAGGCGCATGGCCGCGCCGTGGTTCACCAGCAGCACATCGCCGGTGTTGGCCTCCGGATCGAGGAAACGCTGCCGCAGGTCCTCGATCACGGGCAGGAACCGGTCCAGTACGTCCGCGCCGGATTCGCCGCCGGGCACCGCCACCTTCAGATCACCTTCGTGCCAGGCCCGGTAGATGCGCTGGAAGGTACGGTGCGCCTCTTCGTCGTTGAGGCCCTCCAGGTCACCGGCCTGCACCTCGTGCACACCCTCGAGCACCGACGCGGCCACTCCGGTCGCGGCCTCGATGAAACTCGCGGTCTGCCTGGCTCGCAGCGCCTCCGAGGTGAACAGCACCCGCGGCGGCGTCAGCAGCGTCGAGCCGAACGTCTTCGCCTGCGCCGCACCGCGTTCGGTCAACGGCAGGCCGGGCACCCTGGTGTCCAGCAGCTTGGCCACGTTGCCCTCGGTCTCGCCGTGCCGGACCAGGATCAGCCTGCCCGCGGAACCCGCCCCCGTCATAGGTCCGCCACTCCCTTCCGTAGCTGCGTCAGCCACTGCGCCGCCTCCTCGTCCGAGGGTGGTGGCGTGCCGGTCGCGGAGGTCGCGGGCCACGAGCCGAGGAACCGGATGCGCGCGGTCCGGTGCAGCGCCTTCAATGCCTCGGCGACCGCGGCGTCGTCGATGTGGCCGACGCAATCCAGATAGAACCGATAGGTGCCCAGACCCGTTCGGGTCGGCCGCGATTCGATGCGGGTGAGGTCGATGCCCCGGGTGGCGAACTCGGCGAACGCCCGCATCAGCGAGCCGGGCACGTTCGGCAGTTCCAGCACGATCGAGGTGCGGTCGGCGCCGGTGGCGGGCGGTGCCACGCAGGGGCGGCGCACCAGCACGAAGCGGGTCACCGCCTGCTCGTAGTCGACCACTTTCGAGGCCAGCGCCACCAGGCCGAGCCGCTGGCCGGCCAACGCCGTCGACACCGCCGCCTCCGCGTGCCCGGCCACCACGTCCTCGGCCGCCGCCGCGTTGGACGCCGAGGTGTACATCCGCACCTGCGGCAGCGTGCGCTCGACCCACATCCGCACCTGCGCCGCCGCCACCGGGAACGCCGCCAGCGTGCGTACGTCGGCCAGCGTGGTGCCCGGCCTGGCCAGGATCTCGAAACTGACCTCCAGCTCGGTCTCGGCCACGATCTGCAGCCGCGGGCCGATCGCCAGCGAATCGAGGGTGGCCGAGATGGAGCCCTCGATCGAGCTCTCGATCGGCACCACGGCGCCCTCGACGGCGCCGGATCGGATCAGATCCAGCGCCGCCGGTTGCGACGGGGCGGCGACCCGCTCGACGGGGCCATCGAAATGGCCGGAGGATTCGAGCTCGGCCAGGGCCATCTCGGTGAACGTTCCGGTGGGTCCGAAGTAGGCGATACGCGGCACGACTACGACTGTATTGAATTTCTGTGACCGCGCGCCCCCGCTTTCCGCGACCGGGCCGCGAACGGCCGCGTTCGCGCGCTTCCGTTCAGGGTTCCAGGACCGCGAGTGCGGCGCGGACCGCCTCGGGCTGCTCGGTCTCCACCGCCAGCAACACGCCGCGGACCGCCTCGATCGCGGGCGGTTTCAGGGCGGTCAGGAAGGCGAGGTCCGGCGCGGCGAGGGCGGCGCGGATGTCCTCTCCGCACAGTGCGGCGGCGGTGGCGGCGACCACGGCCAGCGCGCGCGGGCCGCTGTCGGTGCGGGCGAGGTAGCCGGTCTCGGCGTGAGCGATGGCGGCGAGGAAGTCGGCGACCTCGGCGTCGCTGCCGTCGGCGTGCAGAACGGGAGCCTCCGGTCGCGGCGTCACCGGGCGGACCAGTCCCGCCACGAGGCTGCGACGGGCCGGGGTGCTGAGGGTGACGAGGACGGGCTCGTGCGGCGGGTTACCTGCGGGAGTCGGTGCATCGGCCACCCGGCCACGGTATCCCCCGCGGCGTCGCCGCTCGGCGGCGGTGCGGACGCGGCCGCGCGTAAGGGTTGCAGATCACACCTTCCTCACTTAGCTTAGGTTTACCTAAATCGCCGCCGCATCCTTCCGGAGGTCCGCATGCCGAATCCCGTCCTCGCGCCGAGCACTGCCGAACGGGTGCGCAGCGCCTGCGCACACGCGGAACAGGCCGTGCTCGCCCTGCCCGGCATCGACCCCACGCCGACCTCGGTGCATCACCTGCGCCAGTGCGGCGACGTGGTGATCGCCGTGCCCGCGGGGTCGGTGGCCGCCGTGCTGACGGCGAACTCGGGGCCGGGTGGCGCCGCGGCGGTGCTCGAGCTCACCGATCACGCGCCGCTGCCGCTGCGCGAGCCGGTGCGGGCGCTGGTCTGGCTGCGCGGTGCGGTGCGCACGGTGCCGCAGTCGGCGCAGCGGGCGTTGGCCGGCGAGGTCGCCAAGGAGTTCCCGCACCCGGAACTGCTCGACGTCGGCCACGGCGCCACCCTGCTGCGGCTGGTGATCGACACCGCGGTGATGGCCGACGCGACCGGCGCGGAATCGGTGCGCGTGGAGGAACTCCGCTCGGCCCAGCCGGATCCCTTCTGCCAGATGGAGTCGGCCTGGCTGCAACACCTCGACGCCGACCACCCCGACATCCTCGAGCAACTGGCCCGGCACCTGCCGCCGCGCTTGCAGACCGGCGCCGTGCACCCGCTGGCCATCGACCGCTACGGCCTGACCCTGCGCGTCGAAGGCCACGACGGCGACCACGACGTGCGGTTGCCGTTCACCGCGCCCGTCGACGACGTCGAGGCGCTGAGCCGGGCGGTGCGGGCGCTGGCCGGCTGCCCCTTCCTCAACGGATTGCGCCGGATCTGACCATCGCACCGGGCACACGGCCCCGACTTGCCGCGCCGCCCGGATTCCGCGCCGCCTAGATTCGAGGGCATGCCAGCCGAGTCGCCCGCGCGCCGCGAGGAGTCCGAGCCCACCGACCGGGAGCGGTCGGCGATCCGCCTGGAAATCGCGATCGTCCTGGTGGTCACCTTCGGGCTGAGCGGATTCGGCGCGGCGCTCGCGCTGCTGGACAGCGCCCTCTCCCCGGAGGGCGTCGGCGGCCGGACGGTGGCGCTCAATGCCTCCCGCTCGAGCAATTCTCTGCTGGACCTGCTCTTCCAGCTCGTCGGCGTGCTGCGGCTGGCCGCGTGGGCGGCGCTCGGGCTGTATCTGCTGTGGCGCAGCGGGATCGGACCCAAGCTGATCGGGCTCGGCCGCCCGCGACCGCGCGTCGATCTGCCGCCGGGGCTGGTGCTGGCGGCGGTCATCGGGCTGCCCGGGCTCGGGCTGTACCTGGTCGCGCACGCGATGGGGGTCAGCGTGACCATCGTGCCGAGTTCCCTGGACGAGCACTGGTGGCGGCTGCCGGTGCTACTGTTGTCGGCCTGCGCGAATTCGGTCGCCGAGGAGGTGCTGGTCGTCGGCTATCTGCTGACCCGGCTGCGGCAGCTGGGCTGGTCGGCCAACTCGGCCTTGCTGGCCTCGGCGCTGCTGCGCGGCAGCTACCACCTCTACCAGGGGCTCGGCGGCGGGCTGGGGAACCTGGTGATGGGCCTGATCTTCGGCCGTTACTGGCAGCGGACGAACAAGCTGTGGCCGCTGGTGATCGCGCACGCCACCATCGACGCGGTGGCCTACCTCGGATACGTGGCGTTGCGCGGACGTGTGGGCTGGCTGCCGTGAGCGGGCGGGCGGTCTGCGACCAGTCCCCTTTCCGCACCGCCGGACAGTAGAGTCGACGGGTGATGAACGGCGACGACCCCCGCAACGCGCGGACGCGCCGGGTGCCGCCGCCGCAGGGCCGCCCCGGCATGCCGCACCAGCGTGATCCGCGCGCGGCCGACCCGGGCCACGGCGCGCCCGGCCACCGGCCCGCTCCCCCGCCGCGCCCCGTCGAGCCGACGAAGAAGCTGTACCGCGACGCCGCGCCGCACCAACCGCTGGCGTACTCGCAGGTACCCCAGGAACCGCCGCCCCGGCTGCGCCGGACCGACTACGCGCCCACGCAGACGCCGGAGCCCTTCGAGGATCCCCGCGCGCACCGGCCGCCGCGCAGGCACGTCCCGCCGCCACCGCCGGCCGCCCCGCCGCGCAGGCGCGACCCGGCGCCGCGCCCGCCGCGCCCGCGCCGCAAGCGGCACCCGTTCCGCTGGTTCCTGATCTTCCTGCTGGTGCTGGTGATCGGTTCCGTGGCCGGTGTCATCCACCTGGACGGCAAACTCACCAGGATCGACGCGCTGGCCGGGTATGCCGATCGGGTCGGCGACACCCCCGGCACGAACTGGTTGCTGGTCGGCTCCGACGGCCGCGGCGGACTGACCGCCGAACAGGAACAGGAGCTGGCCACCGGTGGCGAGGTGGGCCCGGAGCGCACCGACACGATCATGCTGGTGCACATCCCCCGCTCCGGGAAGACCACCCTGGTCAGCCTGCCGCGCGACTCCTACGTGAGCATCCCGGGCCACGGCCGCGACAAGCTCAACGCCTCGTTCGCGCTCGGTGGCCCGCAGCTGCTGGTGCAGACCGTCGAAATCGCGACCGGATTGCGCATCGACCACTACGCGCAGATCGGCTTCGCCGGTTTCGCGAACGTGGTCGACACCCTCGGCGGCATCGAGGTGTGCCTGCCGCAGGCGATCGACGACCCGCTGGCGGGCATCGATCTGCCTGCGGGCTGCCAGGAGCTCGACGGTCCGCAGGCGCTCGGCTTCGTGCGCACCCGCGCCACCGCGCTGGCCGACATCGACCGGATGAACAACCAGCGCCTGTTCATGTCCGCCCTGCTGGAGAAGGCCACCAGCGCCTCGACCCTGGCCAACCCGTTCACGCTGTGGCCGTTGGCGTCGGACATCGCGCGGTCGTTGAAGGTCGACGAGGGCGATCACCTGTGGGATCTGGGCAGGCTCGGCTGGGCGATGCGGGGCGACACCGTGGCGACCACCGTGCCCGTCGGCGGCTTCGACGACGTCTCCGGCAGCGGCAACGTGGTGTTGTGGGACAAGAACCGGGCCGGGGCGTTCTTCGAGGCACTCGCCGACGACAGGCAGATTCCGGACGACCTGCTCACGCGGTAGCGTCGGAGCATGAGCGGAAGTGAAGTCGCCGAGGCGTTTCCGGCATTGTTGAACGCACAGATCCGGCGCGGTTTCACCGTCGCGCAGCAGTACCTGGCGGGCGCGGTCTACTTCGACGTCCGCCGACTGCCCCGGCTGGCCGGCCACTGTTATCTGCGCCACGAACACCACCGCGGGCACGCCCTGCGGATGGTCCAGTACCTGCTCGACCGCGACCTGCCCGTCCGGGTCGGCGGGCTCGACGGTGTGCAGTCCGACTTCGACTCCGAGCGGGAGGCGGTCGCGCTGCTGCTCGCCGCCGAGCGCGCCTACACCGACGAGGTGACCGCGCTGACCGCCGCCGCCCGGGATTCGGCGGACTACCTCGGCGAACAGTTCATGCAGTGGTTCCTGCGCGAGCAGCTGGACGCGGTCGCCGGAATGACCACGCTGCTGTCGGTGCTGGAGCGCCGGGGCGGAAATCTGTTCGATGTCGAGGAGTTCGTGGCGCGGGAACTGAAGCCCGGGAAAGGCGCCGACCCCACCGCTCCGAAAATGGCTGGGGCAGGGCACATTTAATTAGGCAATACTATCCTCAATTAGGGTGTACTTGGATGACAAGCGCTCTGACCAGCGTTAATGTCGGGAACATGTCCAGTCATCCGGAGAACCCGCGCAGCAAATTCCACAGCCTGCTTCACGACCAGATCCGGCATGAATTCAATGCCGAACACCAGTACATCGCGATCGCGGTGTGGTTCGACAATGCGGATCTGCCGCAGCTGGCCAAGCGTTTCTACCGCCAGGCGGTCGAGGAACGCAATCACGCCCTGATGATCGTCCAGTACTTCCTGGACCGCGATATCAGCGTCGAGCTGTCCGGCATCGATGCGGCAAAGTCGCATTTCGAGACCGCCCGCGAGCCGATCGCCCTGGCGCTGGCGCAGGAGAAGACGGTCACCGAGCAGATCATCCGGCTCGCCAGCACCGCCAGGGAAGAAGGCGATTACCTCGGCGAGCAATTCATGCAGTGGTTCCTGAAGGAGCAGGTCGAGGAGGTCGCCAACATGACCACCCTGCTCAACATCGCCGACCGCGCCGGGTCGAATCTGTTCGACCTGGAGGATTTCGTGGCCAGGGAGATGAGCGGTCCGGCCGACGCGTCCTACGCCCCGTCGGTCGCCGGTGGCTCGGTGTAATTCCGGCCGCCGTAACCGCGGGAGCAAACAGGCCCGGCTCGTTCGAGGACGAGCCGGGCCTGTCGCATCGTGAAACCGTCCGTCACTCAGCGCTCAGGGAGCTGAGCAGCGTGGTGAGCAGCGCGAGAATGGCGTCCATGATGTTCCTACTTTCCTCATCAGCCGGGTCGGGTTTCCCGTCCCGGTGTCACCTCGCGGCGACGGAACGAACCTAACCCAGGCCGGATCAGAAAGAAGGCGTTTTCACAAACTTTTCGCCACTGATTTCTCAGCGCAGGGTGACCTGCCGCGAGCGCAGTCCGTCGCGGGAACGCCGCTCGTCGGCCGTCAGCGGAGTGTCCACGGCGAGGGCGTCGGCCAGCCGGACGCCGAATTCCCGGGCCGGCTCCACCCATTCGCTGGGATGCCGCTCGGGATCGAGGTCGAACACCGGCACGAGCAGCCCGTGCGTGCGGAACGACCCGGCGAAGCGAGAGCCCTCGCCCATGTGCAGCCCACCGGCGGCGTGCACCCGGGCCAGCGCCAGCATCAGCGCGTCCTCGTCCTCCGGGCGGACCCAGCGCACGTGCGCCTTCTCCCCCGCGTCCACCCACCAGGCGGCGCCGACGACGTCCGCGCCGAGGTCCAGCCGCGCCGAGGGCATGATCGCCTGCTTGGCCTGCTCGATGGTCGCGGCCACCTGCGGGTCCGGGGTGACGCCTTCGGGCACCCACCAGTCGAAGTCCTGCTGCACGGTGAGGTCGAGGGAGGCGTTCGGGTCGATCACGTCGGTCAGGCGCGGCCCGCCCGCGATGCTCTCGACCGAGGTCAGCGAATCCCCCGCCTCGGCCGACTGGGTCCACAGGATCGCGGCCGCCAGGTCCGCACCGGCGTCGGCACCCTGGAACTGCACCTGCGCGCCCACGTAGCCGACCGGCGGTTCCCCGGCGCGCACCAATGCCGCCACGGCACCGGGCAGCACCGTGCCGAGCACGACCTCGCGCTCGGGGGCCACGCCCGGCTGCAACGGCAGCGTCGCGGTGGCCGACGGCACGAACTCACGCAGGGCGACCAGATCGCATTCGGCGGCCAGACCCTCGAACGGCCGGGTGACGACCTGGGCGGCCTGCTCCAGCGCGGCCTTGCGCTCGGCGAGACGCTGGGCCCGGTTCCCTCCGGGCTTCGGACTGTTGCGCTTGCTCTTTCCCACGAGCGCACAACCTACACGGGGCCGATGGCCACACCCGCAACGCGCCCGGCGCGCCGATCAGGCCGCCGCGAGCAGCGCCTTGGTGCGGCCGGGATGGTTGGTCGCGACCCAGCTGACGCCCAGATCGGCGCACAGCCGCACGTCCGCGGGTTCGTCGACGGTCCAGCAGTAGGTGGCCCGGCCCGCCGCGGCCGCCTTGTCCACCAGTTCGGGGTGTTCGCGCAGGGTCTTCACCGAGGGGCCGACGGCGGTGGCGCCGACGGTGGTGGCCGCGCCGCCGCCCAGGTACCGCGACGACTCCCCGAGCAGGACGGTCGGCAGCAGCGGGGCCGCGCGCCGGATCCGCCACACCGCGGTGGCCGCGAACGACATGACCACGGCGCGGGAGTGATCGGCCGAGGCCGGGGTGGCGATGCCGTAGCGCTGTAACTCGGCCAGCACCTTGTTCTCCACCAGGGCGCCGTAGCGCACCGGATGCTTGGTTTCGATGAACAGCTTGGTCGGCCTGCTGCGCCAGTCCAGCACCAGTTCGATCAGCTCGCTGAGGGTGAGCACCGAGGCGGGTGTGCCGTCGGCGCCGAAGTCGAGGGCCTTCAGCTCGGCCAGGGTCATCTCGCTGACCGGGCCGGTACCGGAGGAGGTGCGGTCGACCGTGCGATCGTGCACGCAGACCAGGTGGCCGTCCCTGGTGAGCCGGACATCGCACTCCACGCCGTCGGCGCCCTCCTGCAGCGCGAGTTCGTACGCCGCGAGAGTGTGCTCGGGCAGCGCCGCCGACGCTCCCCGGTGCGCGACCACGAACGGTGCGCGATTGCCCTGGCTCACTTGGCCACAACCTCCTCCTGCGCACGGTCCTCGGCGCCGTGCGCGATCTGTCGATCCTCGGTCACCCGATCCTCGGTCACCCCGGCGTCGTCCGCATCCCGGGCCGCCGCGGCGGCAGGCTCCGCCTCCCGGCGGGCACCGCCCGGGTGCACCGGTTCGATCACCGGCACCGCGGGGTCGGTGGCGACCACCCATCGCCGCGCCATCCTGGCACGTCCGCGCAGATCCCGGCCATCGAAGAGCCGGACCACCGCCAGCGTGAGCACCGCGACGGCCGCCGCGACGGCGTCGGTGAGGGCGGTGAACGCCACCCCGTCGGCCTGCGCCTGCAGGGAGTCGGCGGTCCGCCACAGCAGCGCCGCCGCCACCAGCACACCGTTGCCCACCCAGGCGCACCACCAGATCCGCACCGCCCGCTCGGCGCGCGGATCACCGGTCGCGGTGGCCAGTTCGGCCAGGTAGACCCCCGGCCACAGCAGATTGACCACGGGCACCAGGCAACCGAGCAGGATCGCATACGGCGCGCGCGGATCGGCGTGACCGGTGCGCGCGTAGGTCGCGCGGCGGGTACGGATCAGCCAGCCGGCCAGGGCCACCGCGGTGCCGAGGGCGAAGACGACCGCGGCCAGGCCGGTGGCCCAGACGAAGACATCGGAGAGCGTCAGCACGAACGGGTGGATCAGCCGCGTGCGGTTGCGCAGCAGGATCAGATACCGCAGTACCTCGGCCAGGGCCGCCAGCCCGAACAGCCACGCGGTGAGTATCAGCAGGCGTTCGGTGTTGGACGCGAAATCGTCGAGCCGGGACCGGGCCGCGGCGGGTGCGGGCGGTGGCAGGTCGTGCAGACCCCAGCGCGGGATCTCCCGATAGCGCGGGGTGGGTGTCGGCGCGGCCGGGCCGGTGCCGCCGGGCTTGCGGACGCGGTGGTCGGGCTTGCGGGCGACCCATCGATAGTTGCGGCGCTGCGGTGGCGCGTCGATCGGGCCGGGCGAGAGCAGCACGCCGCGGCAGCGCGGACACCAGTGCAACGGTGTCGACTGGACCGCCCATCGTGCGCCGCATCGCGCACACGGCTGCACCACCGTACTCACCCGTGCACCTCGCCCTTCGTCGTCAGTAGATCTTCGCCTGCCGGTCGCCCTCGGCCACCAGCGGGCGGCCGGTCCGCTGCCAGGCCACCATGCCACCGCTGACGTGCACGGCTTCGTACCCGATGTGGGTCAGGTACTTGACCACCTCGATCGAGCGACCGCCCTGCCGGCAGATCACATAGACCTCGGCGTCGTAGTCCAGCTCGTCGGTGCGCGCGGGCACGTCGGCCATCGGGATGTGAACGGCGCCCGGCGCGTGACCCTGCTGCCATTCGTCGTCCTCGCGCACGTCGAGCAGGATCGCCCCCTCCGGGCGGCCCGTGTCGAACGCACCGGGGACCTCGTCCACCTGCACCGACGGAATTTCGGAGCTAGTCACGGTTTCGATCCTGCCATGCGTGCCACGGCGCCGGGGAGTACCGGGGCAGGGCATGACCAGCGGTAGCGGGACATCCGCCGTACCGGGCCGCGAGTACGGTTACCCGGACGATAGCCGGGCCGTGCCCCGTTCCACCGGACCTGTGCATATCTCCGTCGAAGTTATCCACATAATCCACAACCTGATCCACAGGCGGCCGCTATCGCGGCCCGGCCATTCACAGGATGGAACTATAAGCAAACACGCGGCGAACGACGACGGACGTGCCGGGGAGATCGGGACCCACGCGACCCGGTGAAGCGGGCGTGGCGGACGACCGATCCGGGACTCCCCTCCTGAACATCCCGGAGCGATCATCCGTCGCCGCCTCGGAACCGCGGTCGTGCGGGTCCCGACATCTACTTGGACGCCGGTACCGCCGGTTCGGTTCCACAAAAAAACGAGAACCGTAGCGAATATCGGAAATCCCGGATCGGAGCCGCTGCTCTGGTTAGCCTGGCGCCATGAACCGGAGCAGGGGGTCACGCGATGGATTCGACGCACAGGGACTCAACACCGCGCTGGCCGAGGCCGCCTGCCTCGGCGCCGAGGTCGACACCGACCGCGCCCGGCTCTGCCTCGACCTGTCGGTACTGACACTCGCCGAGGACGAGGCCGCGCCGCACGAACGCCGGGTCCGGCTCACCTTCACCGGCGTCAGCCGGATCGCGGCCTCGCTACGGGTACACGCCTGGGGCGACGTCCCGCCGCAGGTGCTGCCGCTGCGCCTCGAGGAACTGGCCGAGGCGATCCGCAGCTTCGGCGGCGCCCGGCTGCACGGCTGGGAGTACATCGACGTCGACGACAGCGGCTGGGCGCTGTGGCGCGAGCTGCTCAGTTTCGACACCACGATCGACAACCGGATCAGCCCGCACGTGCTGGAGTTCTCCCAGGAGGAGGGCATCGACCCGCGCGAACTGGACGTGCGGGTGTGGTTCGACGCGATCACCATCCACGACCCGGACGGCACCGAGATCCCGCTGGCGGAGTTCATCGCCTGCGGCACCCGGTGGTGGCAGGCGCACGACGCCGCCGATCCACGCACCCTGCAATCGGGCATCGTGCCGCAGCTGTAGTCCCGCCCGGCCCGGCCCCGGTGCGATTGACATCGTGCGCACCGCGAACCAAGATCGGCGAGAATTCGTCGGCCGTACCCGGAACACGGGGGCGAGCGGGCGAGTTGGTACCGAGCGGGTGTACGAATGATGGTTGGAAGCGCTCATAATCCGGGCGCCACAGCCCGACATCGAGGAAGGGACATCGTGGCTGAGTACACGCTGCCAGATCTGGACTACGACTACAGCGCTCTGGAGCCCCACATCTCCGGGCAGATCAACGAGCTCCACCACTCCAAGCACCACGCCGCCTACGTCGCCGGTGCCAACCAGGCGCTGGAGAAGCTGGAGGCCGCCCGGGAGTCCGGCGACCACAGCGCCATCTTCCTGTACGAGAAGAACCTGGCCTTCCACCTCGGTGGCCACGTCAACCACTCGATCTGGTGGAAGAACCTGTCCCCGAACGGCGGTGACAAGCCGGTCGGTGAGCTCGCCGCCGCGATCGACGACCAGTTCGGCTCGTTCGACAAGTTCCGCGCGCAGTTCACCGCCGCGGCCAACGGCCTGCAGGGCTCGGGCTGGGCAGTGCTGGGCTACGACACGCTGGGCCAGAAGCTGCTGACCTTCCAGCTCTACGATCAGCAGGCCAACGTGCCGCTCGGCATCATCCCGCTGCTGCAGGTCGACATGTGGGAGCACGCCTTCTACCTGCAGTACAAGAACGTCAAGGCCGACTACGTGACCGCGTTCTGGAACGTGGTGAACTGGGCCGACGTGCAGGATCGCTTCGCCCGCGCCGTGAACCAGGGCAAGGGCCTGGTCTTCTGACCCGGATCCGCTGACAGCTCGACGGTCGCGGCCGCCCCGGCATCGGGGCGGCCGCGACCTTTCGTTTCCCCGGCCCCGGCTGGCACTCATTGGTACTTGTGTGCCAAATGACCTCTGCGTCATTCTCTGAATCCACGGAAAACGGGCAACCACGGAAAACGGGCAACGGCCGCCCCGGTTCGACACCAGTTCGGGAGGCAGACATGACGACCAGCGACACCTCGATCGGGATCACCCCCTTCCACTCCCGCGGCTCCCTGCGCGGTTTCGTCATCTCCGGACGCTGGCCCGACACCACCAAGGAGTGGGCCCAGGTGCTCGTGCTCGCGGTGCGAGTCGCCTCGTTGCCCGGCCTGCTGCCCACCACCACCGTGTTCGGGGTGCGCGAGGAACTGCCCGACGATCCCCAGCCGGGCACGGTGGGCCTGGTGATGGCCGAGGGGCCGGTGCTCGGCGAGGAAGCCGTCGAGCCGGGCCGTTTCGCCGAGCATGTGCCGCCCGCCCTGCTGATGCTGCACCCGCCGTCGGAGACGCGCCCCTCGCTGCCGGAATGTGCCGGCGCCGCGTCGGGCTGCGTGCTGCTGCCCGGTGTGCCGCATCTGGGCCTCGAGCACCGAGCCGCCTGGGCCGAGGCCGAATCCGACGGTACGGTGACCTCGCTGGTGAGCCGGGTCGGGCTGGACCCGATCAGCGACCCGGACACCGCGGTGCTCGCCATGTTGCTGGCCGCCTGACGGAAACCGCACGGGGCGCCGATGCGGACCGGCGTGCACGCCTAATCGACAGCGACACAGCGTTTTCGGTACTCCCGCCGAGTTTGCGCAAGGGTTACCCGGATAGCCTGTGTCGGTCGAAAGGAACACGGCACACATGTCCGCACATCCGTTCGCGGCACCGGAACCCTGGGATCTGGTCGCCGACGGCTATGCCGAAACCACACACGCTCTGCTGGAACCGTTCTCGGCGCGCGCCCTCGAACTCGTGGCGCCCGGCCCGCACGCGCGGGTGCTCGACGTGGCCGCCGGTCCCGGCACCCTCAGCCTGCCCGCCGCCCGCCAGGTCGCCGAGGTGGCGGCCATCGATTTCTCCGAGGAGATGGTGCGCCTGCTGACCGCGCGGGCGCGCGCGGAGGGAATCGACAACATTCGCGCCACCGTCGGTGACGGCCAGCGCCTGCCGTTCACCGACGCCCGGTTCGACGCGGCGTTCTCGATGTTCGGCCTGATGTTCTTTCCCGACCGCCGCAAGGGTTTCGGTGAGATGTTCCGGGTGCTGCGGCCCGGCGGGGTCGCCGTGGTGTCGAGCTGGGCGCCGGTACTGGAATCGACGCTGATGCGGATGGTCTTCGCGGCACTGCGCGCGGCCGACCCGTCGATCCAGGAGCCGCAGCCGAACTACCTGAACCTGGAGAACCCGGAGGTCTTCGCCACCGAGATGCGCGAAGCGGGCTTCGCCGGGGTCTCCATCCAGCGGCACACCCACTCGGTGGCCTACGCCGACGGTGCCGATCTGCTCGCGCAGATGGTGCGCGGCAGCGCGCCGCTGACCCTGTTGCGTCGCGAGGTCGGCGAGCGGGAGTGGGAGCGGCGGGCGGCGATCATGCGCGCCCACCTGGACGAGCACTACCGGCCGAACATGCCGTTGACGACCACCGCCCTGCTCGGCATCGGCCACAAACCGGCGGCCTGACACGACGACGGCCGTCGCCGAAGGAAATCGGCGACGGCCGTCGGTACGAGCGATGCTGCCCGGACGAGAGATCAGCGCGGCGCCATGCGCAGCGCGCCGTCCATGCGAATGGTCTCGCCGTTGAGGTAGTCGTGCTCGACGATGTACTGCGACAGCTGCGCGTACTCGTCGGGACGGCCCAGGCGCGAGGGGAAGGGCACACCCGCCTCGAGGCCCTTGCGGTACTCCTCGGTGACACCGGCCAGCATCGGGGTGTCGATGATGCCGGGGGCGATGGTGTTCACCCGGATACCGAACTGGGCGAGGTCACGCGCGGCAGGCACGGTCATGCCGTGCACGCCGCCCTTGGACGCGGAGTACGCGATCTGGCCGATCTGGCCCTCGAAGGCGGCGACGGAGGCGGTGTTGATGACGACGCCGCGCTGGCCGTACTCGTCGACCGGGTCGGTCTTGGCGATGGCGTCGGCGGCCAGGCGCATCACGTTGAAGGTGCCGAGCAGGTTGACCGTGATGACGGTGCGGAAGAGCTCGAGGTCGTGCGGGCCGTTCTTGGACAGGATGCGTCCGGCCCAGCCGACACCGGCGCAGTTGACCACGATGCGCAGCGGCGCACCGGACTCGACGACCTGCGCGACGGCGGCGGCGACTTCGTCGTTGCTGGTGACGTCGGCCGGGATCAGGGTGACGCCGGCGGGCACGTTGTCACCCGCACGCTCGATCGAGGCGGGGATGTCCAGGCCGAAGACGGTGGCCCCCAGCTCGGCGAAGCGCTTGGCGGTGGCGGCGCCCAGGCCGGATGCACCTCCGGTGATGATGGCGGCGGAACCCGAAATCTCCACGATGGTCCTCTCGTTCGTGACAGCCAATTGGCCCTTCGTCAATGGCACCCTAACCCGTGCCTCGGCCGCCCCCGCCCACGGCTCCCTCCAACCGTCCGGTGAAAATCGACCCATGCAGCGAAAGGCAGGCAGCGCCAGGCAGCTTCCCCGCGGACGCCACGGGCTGCCGCGGGAACAGGTGATCGCCTCACAGCGCGATCGGATCCTGGACGCGATGGCCGACGCGATGGCGGCCGAAGGATATGTGGGCACCTCGGTGGCGGCGGTGCTCAAGCGTGCCGGAGTCTCCCGGGAGACCTTCTACGAGCAGTTCCGGTCCAAGGAGGACTGTTTCGAAGCGGCCTACGAGCGCGCCGTCGAGCGGCTGGTGGCGCGGATCGCGGCGGCGGCGCAGCGGCGCGCCGACGCCCCGGTGGACCGGCCGGATCTCGAGCGCATGGAACGCTTGCTCGACGCCTACATCGAGGGACTTGCCGAGGACCCGGCCTATGCCCGGCTGTACCTGGTGGAGGTGTACGCGGTCGGCTCCAAGGCGCTGGCCAAGCGGGCCCAGCTACAGGCCTCCTTCGTGGAGCTGATCGCGGAGGTGCTCGATGCCCGCACCGACGCGCAGCGTTTCGCCTGCGTGGCGTTCGCCGCCGCGGTGAGCGCGATGGTGACCGCCCGGATCGCCGCCGATGATCTGGACGGGCTGCTGCGGCTGCGCGAACCGCTGCTCGACCTGGTGCTGCGCGGCGGCGCGGTGTACGGCGGCGCGCCGGGCTGAGGGCGCCGAGGCTGCCGCCGGCCGGGTCGCGCGTGGCCGCGGCGGACTACTCCGGGCGCGGCACCGCGAGCGGATCGGGCTCGCGGCCGGCGCCGGCGGCGGCCCGCCTGCGCTTGCGGATCAGCATCGCGGCGCCCGCTGCCGCGGGCAGCAGCGCCGCCAGCGCGAGGCCCGCGACCGCGGACAGCGCGGGCGCCAGCGCCGACAGCAGCGTGGCACCGCCGAAGAGCAGGAACAGCAGGCCCGCGGCGATACCGATGATGTGCTCGGGCAGGTGCTTGCCGAGCAGGATGCCCAGCGCGATGGCCAGGCCGTCGGCGGCCACCATGCCGACGGTGGAGCCGATCCACACGCCGAACCAGTGGTTGTCGGTGGCCAGGGCTGCGGTCGCGAACATGGTGCGGTCGCCGAGCTCGGCGAGCAGGAAGGCCGACAGCACCACCAGGAACGGCGCACGGCTGCTGCGCGGGGCGGGCGGTGCGTCCTCCTCACCGCCGACCAGGTGCTCGCGCAGGGTCCACAGGCCGACAGCGAGGAAGGTCAGCGCGGCCACCAGGGCGATGGCGCGGGTCGGCAACGCGGCACCGAGGAAGTGGCCGACGGCCACCGAGAGGATGTGCACGCCCGCGGACGCGGTCGCGATCCCGCCGAGCACGACCCACCAGCGGTAACGCAACGCGAAGGTCAGCGCCATCAGCTGGGACTTGTCACCGAGTTCGGCGAGGAACACGATGCCGATGCTCAGCGCGATGGTGGTGATCATGAGTGTGCGTTCTCTTCCGGGTCTCCGGCCCGCCGGCCGGGACGCGGGGCGCTCCGGCCGACAACGGGGTGGTTGTCAGGGCCGAAGGTCTCGCCCACCGGCCTCGGCCGGTTCGTGCGACCGGACCCGTGCCCTGCCGGGCGGCGGATCAGTATGTCGACCGCACGATTGGGGGCTACTCCCCTTCGCTGTCTGCGACCCTACCTCGAGCAACCCGCCCGCGCCAGCGAGCCGACATCGAAAAGCCAATGCGCACAATAAGTTTGGCGGCCCAGCCCACGGAGTTCGGTAACCCTTACGCAATTGTCGGCAAACCCCGGCGGGCGTCGTCCGGGCGACACGAAAAGGCCCCCGTCCACCGGAAAGTGAACGGGGGCCGAGCTTTTCGGGTGCCGCCTACAGCGTGCGGGTGAGCCGATCGGTGAGGATGTGCGCGAAACGCGCCGGATCCTTCAGCTCGCCGCCCTCGGCGAGCACCGCGGTGCCGTAGAGCAGCTCCGCGGTCTCGGTGAGCTCGGGCACCTTGCCCTCGTCGGCGTCCTGCTTGCGCTGGTCGTAGGCGTCGCGCAGGCCCGTGACCAGCGGATGCGTCGGATTCAGCTCCAGGATCCGCTTGCTGACGGGCACCGGCTGACCCGACGCGCGGTACATCCGCTCCAGCATCGGCGTGAAATCGAACACATCCCCCACCAGGCAGGCGGGCGAGGTGGTGAGCCGGTTGGTCAGGCGCACCTCCTTGATGTTCTCCTCCAGCGTCTTGCCCAGCCAGCTCAGCAGGTCGGCGAACTCCTTGTCCTGCTGTTCACGCAGCGCCTCGGAGGCCTTCTTCTCCTCCTCCGACTCCAGGTCGACCTCCCCCTTGGCGATGGACTGGAACCGCTTGCCGTCGAACTCCGGCACCGAGCCGACCCACATCTCGTCGACCGGGTCGGTCAGGATCAGCACCTCGCGACCCTTGGCCTTGAACGCCTCCATGTGCGGCGAACTCTCCACCTGCTGGCGGGATTCGCCGGTCATGTAGTAGATGGCGTCCTGCCCCTCGGGCATCCGCTCGACGTACTGCGCCAGCGTGGTGAGCTCGGAATCGGAGTGCGTCGAGGCGAACGAGCTGACCTGCAGGATGGTCTCGCGGTTGTCGAAGTCCGAGAGCAGGCCCTCCTTGAGAACCCGGCCGAACTCGCGCCAGAAGGTCTGGTACTTGCTCTGGTCCTCGGCCTGCTGGAGATCCTTGACGGTGGCGAGCACCTTCTTGACCAGGCGCTTGCGGATCATCTGGATCTGGCGGTCCTGTTGCAGGATCTCGCGGGAGACGTTGAGCGAGAGGTCCTGCGCGTCCACCACGCCCTTGACGAAGCGCAGGTACTCCGGCATCAGCTCTTCGCAGTTGTCCATGATGAACACCCGCTTGACGTAGAGCTGCACACCGCGCTTGTGCTCGCGGGTGAACAGGTCGAACGGCGCCTGCGAGGGCAGGAACAGCAGCGCCTGGTATTCGAAGGTGCCCTCGGCCTTGAGCGGGATGATCTCGAGCGGCTCGTCCCAGGCGTGGCTGACGTGCTTGTAGAACTCCTTGTACTCCTCGTCGGAGACCTCACCGCGCGGGCGCGTCCACAGCGCCTTGCGCGAATTGAGGGTCTGCTCCTCGACGATGGTCTTCTCCTGCTTGTCCTCGCCCTCGCCCTCGGTGACGGTGCGCTCGACCTGCATGCGGATCGGCCAGGCGATGAAGTCGGAGTACTTCTTGACGATCTCGCGGAGCTTCCACTCCTGCGTGTAGTCGTAGAGGTGGTCTTCCTCGTCGGCGGGCTTGAGATGCAGCGACACCGCGGTGCCCTGCGGCGCCTCGGCCAGATCCTCGATGGTGTAGGTCGAGGACCCGGCGCTGGACTCCCAGCGGGTGCCGCCGGTCTCGCCCGCCTTGCGGGTGGTCAGCGTGACCTTGTCGGCGACCATGAAGGTCGAGTAGAAGCCGATGCCGAACTGGCCGATCAGTTCCTCGGCGGCGGCCTCGGACTTGGCTTCGGACAGCTTGCGGCGCAACTCGGCGGTGCCGGACTTGGCCAGGGTGCCGATCAGGTCCACGACCTCGGCGCGGGACATGCCGATGCCGTTGTCCCGGACGGTGAGGATCCGGTTGTCCTTGTCGACCTCCAGCTCGATGTGCAGGTCGGCGGTGTCGACGTGCAGATCCTTGTCCTTGAAGGACTCCAGCCGCAGCTTGTCCAGCGCGTCGGACGCGTTCGAGATCAGCTCCCGGAGGAAGGTGTCCTTGTTGGAGTAGACGGAATGGATCATCAGCTCGAGCAGCTGATGAGTTTCTGCCTGGAACTCGAGTTGTTCGACGTGCTCTGTCACGTCGCGATGGTACCGCCGCGACCGAGCGAACCGGCTGCCGGTCGCGGGCCGGCGGCGGCCTCCGCGCCGGCCGCGCCGCCCAGGTCGGACCGCCGGGCGAAGTCGGCGAGCGAGGGCACCTCGAGCGCCGCGCAGTGCGGGTCGGGCACCCGCGGCGACATCCACTCGCGCAGGGTCATGGTGGCGCGCACGTCGTCCTCGTTGTATTCCAGCAGCCGGGTGCGCTGGCCGAGGTCCGGCGCCGCGTCGTAGCCGACGGCCAGCCGGTACCAGCTCATCGACGCCTCACCACTCGCCTCGGGATCGCGCCAGGCGAACCCGGCGACCGGAGCGATCTTCTTCAAGCCCTTGCCGTTGGGGCAGATGAACTGCTCGGTGACGGCCTGGAACATGTCCACCCATTCCGGGCCGTCCACGAAGGCGCGCACCTGCTCGACCGTCGGCACGCCCGGCCTGCCCGCGAACCGGCGCGCCGACTCGTAGAGCCACTTGTCCTCGGCGGTGCGCGAATAGCAGTAGGCGGCGAAGGTCTTGCCCGCGGCGTGGGCCTGCGCGCGCACCGTCATCAGCCAGGTCCAGAACTCGCCGAAGGAGCGGCCCTCGTCCTCGGTGGGCAGCGGGTCCCAGGTGACGAACGGGCGGTACTGCCCGTCGAGCAGGGTGCCCCACAGGTAGGCGCCGTGCTCCTGGTAGCTCTCCAGGTCGACGTCGACCTCCACATCGGCGCGGCGGACCCGGACCTGCTCGAAGCGGCGCACCAGCGGCGCGCCCGCCAACCACGCCCGCGCGGTGACCACGGCCTCGTCGAACGGCCCGTGCTGCCAGTCCTCGGGGTCGGGGCCGGTCCAGTCGGCCAGTTCGTCGATGGTGGTGACGCCGTGCGCGCGCAGCACCTCGGCGCGGGAGCCCGGCGCCACCAGGCTCACGTCCCGTCGCTGGATCAACCACTGCTCGCAGCTGGGGCCGCCCATGCCCCTGGTCCACCACGGGCACTGCCTGCACTCGGGCACCTTCGCGGGAACGGTGGGCACCTGCCCGCGCACCACCGCGATGCGGTCGGCGTAGCGGCGGTCGTATTCGGCGAGCAGGGGGGCCACGTCGTGCACCAGGATCCGGTCGAACTGCAGGCCGATGACGCCACCGAGCAGGCCGGGGCTGGCCAGGCCGTGCCGTTGCAGCATCCGGTACAGGTGGGCCAGGCGTTGCTGGTCGCGCGGCTGCTGGCGCAGTTTGCGGGCCGGATCGGGTTGCGGATCCCAGTGGAACGGGTCGGAGGTGGTGGGGTGGAAATCGGCGGGCTCGGGCCTGCGCGGATCGGTGACCTTGTGATTGACCACGATGACCGGGATGTAGCCGCCGCGGTCGGCGTCGCGCAACAGGATCTCCACACCGCCGCGCCGTCCGGTGTCGGGTTCCTGCGGCAGCAGCGCGCCCCAGATGCGTTGCGCCCCCGCGGCACAGGCGCGCACGGTGGCTTCGGCGCGGTCGGCGGCGCGCAGCGCCGGGTCGATGATCACCCACTGCTCGGGCGCGGCGGCGACGAGCAGATCGCGCACCCTGGCCCGGTGCGCGGCGGCGGCCTCGCGGCGCTGACGCACCCCCGCGTCCTCGGTGACGTCGGCCAGCGCGCCCGGATGCGCCGAATCCATGTGCAGGCGGTGCCTACAGCCGATCAGCGCCCGCGCGTCGAGGTATCCGGCGGACGCGGCGGTGGCGGCCGACCGCTGCCCGGTCGAGCCGTCCTCGTCGTGACCGTCGCGGTCGCCGCTGCCCGAATGCACGTAAGCAGTATGGTCCAGACCCCCGACACGTCCGCGAACCGCACTCACCCGGCCCGCCACCGCCAGCTCGCCGCGCGGCGCGGGCGCGACGGGCTCGCAGCCCGGCGGCGCGACCCGATAAGGTGGGCGCGAACCGCGAGGTACCGGGGCAGACAGCAGTGACGGAGGGCCTTTTCGATGGGGTTGTTCACGAAGCGCACACGGCGCCCTAGCCGCCGAGCCGAGGCCAAGGCCCTCAAACACAAGGCCGGGCTGGAGGCCAAGCTGGCCGCGAAGAACGAGCGCAAGGCCCGGCGGGTGGAGGCGCGCACCCAGCGCAAGGTCGCCAAGCAGCAGATCGCCACCCTGAAAGCCGAGGAGAAGGCCGCCGTCAAGGCCGCGGCCAGGGCCGAACGCGATCCGTTCAGCGCCGGGCAGGTCAAGAAGTACATCGGCGTGGCCCGGGTGCTGGTGCCGGTGCTCGCGCCGCTGGCCTACCGCGGCGCCACCTACCTGCGCGGCCAGCTCGACACCCGGCGCGCCCAGCAGCTCGGCATCGGCGTGCATCAGCTCGCCGACTACAGCGGGCACGGCGCCAAGCTGCAGGCCCGCATCGCCAACACCGAGGCCGCGCTGGGCCGGGTCGAGGACAACGGCGAGGAGACGCGCACCTTCGTCGCCGCCACCCGCGACCGGCTGGCGAGCCTGGACACCGCCGTCCGCACCGCCGAGCAGATGCCCGCCGGGCGCAGGCGCGCGGTGCACGCCTCGATCTCCCACGAACTGTCCGGCATCGAAGCCGACGTGCTCGCCCGCCTCGGCGTGCGCTGAATCGATGTCCTCCGGCCCGAGTCCCGGCTGGCCGCGCGGCGGTCTGGTCGGGGCCGTGGTCGGCCTGCTCGGCGTCGCCGCGCACGGTGCGGCGGGCGGCGGGTATCCCACCGCGGAACTGGCGCTGCTGCTGATGGTTTCGGCGGCGGTCGGGGCAGCGGCGGTGCCGCGTGCCCAATCCGCCGCCGCGCCGGTGCCGGTGCCGGTCCTGCTCGCACTGGGGCAGTTCGCCGCGCACGTCGTGCTCAGCGGGTTGTCCGGCCATCCCGCGCACGGCACCGCGCCGACGGCCGTTCCGTCCGGCTGGATGATCACCGCGCATGTCGTGGCGACCGTGGCCTGTGCCGTGCTGCTGGCGAGTGCGGAACGCCTGTACCGCGCCGCGTCGGGCACGGTACGCGCCTTGTTCGGCGCCCCGCGGCCACCCGCTCCGGTGGCAGTGCTCCCGGTGCCCGCCGTGGGCCGGCGCCACTACCGCAGTGTTCCGAAGGGCGTCGCCGCGCCGCGCGCGCCGCCGGTGTGGTCGTCGTGAACCCACCATTCCCCTTCGGACAGAGAGCTTTTCCTCATGCGTAGTTCCCTTTCGCGCGCCTGCGGTACGGCGGTGGCCGCCGTGGGCGTCGTGCTGCTCACCGGCGGCACCGCCGCGGCGCACGTCACCGCCGACGCGCCCGGCGCCGCCCAGGGCGGGTACTCGGTGGTCACCTTCCGGGTGCCCACCGAGTCCGAGACCGCCGCCACCACCGCGCTGACGGTGACCCTGCCGAACGTGCGCAGCGCCCGCACCGAACCACTGCCCGGGTGGACGGCCCGGGTCGACCGCAACGACAAGTCCGAGGCGGTGTCGGTCACCTGGACCGCCGACCCGGGCAACCCGGGCGTGCAGCCCGGGCAGTTCCAGCGCTTCGTCGTCTCGATCGGCCCGCTGCCGAGCGCCGAGACCGTGAGTTTCCCGGCCGAGCAGACCTACAGCGACGGACGAGTCGTCGCCTGGAACCAGCCGCCCGCCGCCGACGGCAGCGAGCCCGAGCACCCCGCACCCACTCTCACCCTGGCCACGGCGCCCGGTGATACCGCCGCCGACGGCCACCACGTCGGCACCGAGGCCGCACACGCCGACGACGCGAGCGACGAGACCGCCCGCTGGCTCGGCGGAATCGGCTTGGCGCTCGGCCTGTTCGCGGTCGCGCTCGGTCTGGGCACCGTCATCCGAGGACGGCGCGCATGACCGCCCGCCTGCTCCGGATCGTCCTCACCGCGTTGTTTGCGGTCGGGCTCGCACTCACGGCGGGCGGCGTGGCCGCCGCGCATTCCAGCGCGGTCGGCAGCGTGCCCGAGAACGGCGCGCGCGTCGACAAGGGCCCGGAGCGGATCAGCGTCACCTTCAACGAGGACCTGCAGCCCAACTTCCCCTCGCTCACGCTGGTCGGCCCCGACGGAAACCTGTGGTCCAGGGGCGAACCCACGGTCGAGGGCAAGACGGTGAGCGTCGCCGCCGGCGAGCTCGGCCCGGCGGGCGAGTACACCATCGCCTTCCGCGTCACCTCCGCCGACGGTCACCCCGTCAGCGGCACCCGCACCTTCACCCTCACCACCCCCGGCACCGGGACGCCCGGTGACCGCGCCGACGCAGCGGCGGAGTCCGCGAACGGTGACGGCGGTGTGCCGCTGTGGGTGTTCGTCCTGGGCGCCGTGGCGCTGTTCGGCGCGGGACTCGCCGTGGCGCTGTTCGGCTTCCGGGGCCGGGGTCGCGGCTGAGCGGGCCCCGGTGAGCGCACCGACGACCGGGCGGGACGCCGCCGCGCTGCTCGCCGTCGTCCCCGCCGGACTGCTCGGGGTCGGGCTGGCCTGGCTGCTGGCCCGCCCCGATCCGGCTCCGGTCGCGGGTGTCGTGCGGGTGCTGGCCGATTGCGCGGGCGCGACCGTGCTCGGCCTGGCCGCGCTGCCCCGCCTGCACGACCGGTTGCGTCCGCCCTGGCTGGCGCTGGCGGTGCTGGGCGGCGTGTGGTGGGTCGCCGAAGGCGCGGTGCTGCTGTTCGAAGCGGCCGACGTCGTCGGCGTGCCGGTGGGCGAGCTGGACCCGCGGCGCTTCGGCACCTACCTCACCGGGGTCAGCGGCGGCCAGATCGGCGTCGCCGTGCTCGTGGGCACCGCCGTCCTCACCGGGTACGCGGCCCTGGCCTACCGCCGCGGCGACGACCCCTCCCCCGACCTGGTCCTGGTGTTCGCCGCGGTCGCCCTGGCGCTGCGCCCCGTCACCGGCCACATGTCCCAGCAGCCGCTCGGCTCGATCCTGGCCGCCGTGCACGCCCTCGCCGCGGGCACCTGGTTCGGCGTCCTGGTGGCGCTGGCCCTGGTCGTCCGCGGCCGGCGCGAATGGGCCGCGACCCTGCCGCGCTACTCCGCGCTGGCCGTGCCGCTGGTCGCGGTGGTCGGGGTGACCGGCATCGTCAACGGCCTCATCCGCCTCGGTGGCCTCACCGCGCTGCTCGACACCGGCTACGGCCGCATCCTGCTCGCCAAGGCGACCCTGCTGGCCGTCCTGCTCGCCCTCGGCTGGTGGTGGCGCCGGGACTGGGTCCGCCGCGCCGCCGACCACCGAATGGACGCCGCCGCCTCCCTCCGCCGCGCGGTGCTGGAGGTCGCGGTGATGGCCGTGGCCTTCGGCTTGGCCGCCGTCCTCGCGGTCACCGCCTGACCGCTTCGGCTGTCCCGGCGGAAACTGTTGAAAACCATTACCATCAGTGCGTGGCTCAGGACGATCGGTTCACCCGTGCATTCGACACCGCCGGAAGCGATTTCGATCGCCTCGGCGTCCATCTGTGGAACCCCATCGGGTCCGCGACGGTGGCGGCCACCGCGCCCAGGCCCGGCGAGCGGGTGCTGGATGCGTGTTGCGGCACGGGTGCGTCGGCGCTGCCCGCGGCCCGCGCGGTCGGGGCGGGCGGCCACGTCGACGCGGTGGACCTTTCGGCGGCGTTGATCGGCGAACTCGCCCGTCACGCTGCGGCATTGCCGCAGGTACGCACGCATGTGGCCGATGCGACCACCTGGCCGCACGACGGCTACGACGTGGTGCAGGCGGTGCCGAGCGTCTTCTTCTTCCCCGACATGGCCGCGGGCACCGAGCACCTGATCTCCCGGGCACGGCCCGGCGGCCGGGTGGGGTGCACGATCTGGCGACGTGGGTCGATGGTGCTCGCGGGCAAACATCTGGGAAACGCGATCGCTGCGGTCACCGGCACGCCGGTGCGGGAGCGGCCCGAGCATCCCGTCGATCGGATCGACAACGCCGAGGCCTTCGGGTCGTGGCTCACCGAGCGGGGACTGACCGATGTCACCGTCGTCGAGCACCCGCTCCGACTGGCACTGACTCCCGAGCTCGCCTGGCTGATCGTCACCGGCTCGGGCTTCGTCGGCGCGTTGGCCGACCTCGACCCCGACCAGGTCGCCGCCGTACACCGCCGCTACCTCGACTCGCTGGCTGCCGCCGGCGTCACCGACATCGACGCGACCACGCTGATCGGTGTCGGTACTCGCGTTGCGGCAAACCCCCCGCGTACCAGGGCCGATACAGTGGCCTCATGACCGTTGTGAAGATCGTCGGCGATTGCGCCGCTTCGGCCGAGTCGGCGTTCCGGTATGTGAACGACTACCGCAACCTGCCGCGGTTCCTGCACGGCATCCAGTCGTTCACGCCGGTGGGGAGTCGGACCGAAGGGGTGGGAGCGGTGTTCGACGGGACGATGAAGCTGGGCCCGGCGACGCTGCACTCCCGGGTCGAGGTGGTGCGCTGGGAGGAAGGCGCGGCCATCGGCATCAAGTCGATCAAGGGCTTCGACCTCGAGTCGACGTTTCTGTTCCATCCGCGCGGGGAGGACCGCTCGACGGTCGACGCCATCGTGGACTACCGGGTGCCCGGCGGGCTCGCGGGCAAAGCGCTCGGCCGCACGATCGAGCCGTTCGTGAAGATCGCGGTGAAACACACCAACGACAACCTGCTCCGCCAGATCGCCGAGTTCCACGCCCACGGCGCGGCCTGAGCCGGTGATGGGATGCTGTCCGGTATGAGCGGACGCACCTCTCCGAACCCGGCGCAGCGCCTGGCCTACATCTGCGGCGCCACGCTGCCGCCGTCGATGTCGGAGTGGGTGCTCGCCGATCTCACCGGTCCCGGCGCCACCCGCCGGTACCTCACCCGCATCCTGCTGCCGATCATCCCGGTGCTGTCGCTGTTACTGCTGCTGCCCGGGCCGTTGTGGATGGGGTTGGCGATGATGGCGCTGCTCTACCTGCCGCTGATCTACTTCACGATCGCGTTGATGTACGTCTACCGCAGGCACCGGTTGCTCCAGCACGGCCTGGACCCGGCGCTGGCCGACGCGGACGTGCGGGCCAGGGGCGCCGCCGAGCGACTGGCCTACGAACGCAAGCACGGGCGGGCCTGATCGGAGCCCGCCCGCGCCACGCTGTTCGGTGCGGCCGATAATCGATCCATGTCCGACCCTGTCGACGTCCCCATCACCGACGACCTGATCAAGCTCGGCCAGTTCCTCAAACTGGCCAACCTGATCGACTCCGGCTCGGAGGCCAAAACGGTGATCGCGGCCGGATTGGTGCGGGTGAACGACGAGGTCGAGCTACGCCGCGGCCGCCAGCTGCAGGTCGGCGACGTCGTGGTCCTCGCCGGTCACAAGGTGCGGGTGGCGGCCGCCTGAGCGGCGGCGCCTCACTCGGCCCGCACCACGATCCCGTCGTGGTCGCTGTAGAGCATCTCGCCGGGCACGAAGGTCACGCCGCCGAACTCCACCGGCACGTCGCGCTCGCCGCTGCCGGTCTGGGTGCTCTTGCGCGGGTTGGTGCCCAGCGCCTTGATGCCGATGTCGAGGGTGCGCAGGATCGCCGAGTCGCGCACGGCACCGTTGACGATCACGCCCGCCCAGCCGTTGTCCACGCCGCGGCCGGCGATGATGTCGCCCACCAGAGCGGTGTGCACGCTCGCGCCGCCGTCGACGACGAGCACCTTGCCCTCCCCCGGCTCGCCGAGGGTCTGCTTCACCAGCAGGTTGTCCTGGAAGCAGCGGATGGTGGTGATACGGCCGGCGAACGCGGCGCGCCCGCCGAATTGGATGAACTGGGTGTCGCAGCTGCGGATCTCGGGGCCGATCTCGTCGGCGAGATCGGCGGTGGCGACGACGGTTGACTCGGTGTTCGCTGGTTCGGGCATACGCCGATTCTCCCCGCGCCGGGTGCGCGTCCGCGCGCGACCCCCGTCCACGAAGTGGACAACCCGCCGCCGACCGGCGTGGCACCCCGGCACTTACCGCCCGGCAGCGTCCACACTGGGAAGGTGACTGCCTCGCTGTCCCATCGACGTCCCGATTCCGTTCAGGACGCACCGCCCGCTCCGGTGCCGCATCGCGCGCACGGCAGGCTGCGGGAGGTTCCGCACATCGCGGGACTGGTGCTCGGTGTGTTCGCGGTGGCCTGCCTGCTGTGGAGTCTGTCGCCGGCGCTGCGGTTCCTGACCGGGCCGCCGCGCCGCTTCGTCGACGACTACTACTTCGACGCCCCCGACACCAACGTGATGTGGGCGCTGATCGTGGGCCTGCTCGCCGGCGCGATCGCCAGCCGCAAGCGGATCGCCTGGTGGTTGCTGGTGGGCTATCTGACGCTGTTCGCGGTGGCCAACGGGTTGCGCTTCGCCGCCGAGCAGAACATCAACGCCCTGGTGGCGATGATCGTGCAGGTCGGCGTGGTCGGCCTGTTGATCGCGGCGTGGCCGGAGTTCTACACCCGGGTGCGGCGCGGGGCCGGCTGGAAGGCGCTGGGCGTGCTGGTCGGCGGGCTGGCGATCGGCTGCCTGCTGGGCTGGGGCCTGGTGGAGGTGTTTCCCGGCTCGCTGCCGCCGGGCTGGCAGCGGCCCGGCTGGGCGGTGTACCGGGTGACCGCGGCGATCCTGGTGGAGAACGAGCATTTCGACGGGCACCCGCGCCCGTTCGTCAACGTGCTGCTCGGCCTGTTCGGCGCGATCGCGTTGCTGGCGGCGGTGCTCACGCTGCTGCGCTCCCAGCGTGCCGCCAACGCGATGACCGGCCTGGACGAGTCCGCGATCCGCGGCCTGCTGGAGCATTCGGACGTGGAGGACTCGCTGGGCTACTTCGCGACCCGGCGCGACAAGGCGGTGGTGTTCGCGCCCAGCGGCAAGGCGGCGGTGACCTACCGCGTCGAGCTCGGCGTCTGCCTGGCCAGCGGCGACCCCGTCGGCGTGCGCGAGGCCTGGCCGCACGCGATCGACGCCTGGCTGCGGCTGGCCGACCGGTTCGGTTGGACACCGGCGGTGATGGGCGCGAGCGAGGAGGGCGCGACCGCCTATCGCCGCGCGGGCCTGTCGGCGCTGCGCCTCGGCGACGAAGCCGTGCTCGACACCCGCGATTTCTCGCTGGCCGGTCCCGAGCTGCGGCAGGTGCGACAGGCCGCCAACCGGTTGCGCAAACAGGGTGTGCGGGTGCGCATCCGCCGCCACCGCGAGATTCCGTCGGCGGAGTTCGAGCAGATCATGGCCCGCGCCGACGCCTGGCGCGACACCGAGACCGAGCGCGGCTTCTCCATGGCGCTCGGCCGCCTCGGCGACCCACTGGACGCGGACTGCCTGCTGGTGGAGGCCGTGGCCGCCGACGACCGCGTGCTGGGCATGCTCTCGCTGGTGCCGTGGGGCCGCACGGGGGTGTCGCTGGAGTTGATGCGCCGCGATCCGCAGGGGCCCAACGGTGTGATGGAGCTGATGATCTCGCAGCTGGCGCTGAACTCCGAGCAGTTCGGCATCACCCGGGTCTCGTTGAACTTCGCGGTCTTCCGCTCGGTGTTCGAGGAGGGCGGGCGGATCGGCGCGGGACCGGTACTGCGGTTGTGGCGCGGCGTGCTGTTGTTCTTCTCCCGCTGGTGGCAGCTCGAGGCGCTGTACCGGTCCAATGTGAAGTACCAACCGGACTGGGTGCCGCGGTTCTTCCTGTTCGAGGAACGCAGGCAGCTGCCGCGGGTGGCGGTGGCCAGCGCCCTCGCCGAAGGCTTCCTGCCGCGTCTGGGCAAGGATCCCGACGCGAGCGCGCACACCGGTGCGCAGAGCGCGGTGCCCGACACGCTCACCGGCCTGCACGCCGACGGCAGCCCACCGGACTGGCCGAAACCCGACCTCCTCGACAGCGGCCCGCGCAGGCCCGAGCAGGTCCGGGTGCGCATGGCGAAGCTGGACCGGATGACGGCAGCGGGTGTGGATGCCTACCCGGTGGCCTACCCGCCGACCCACACCGTCGCCGCGGCCCGGCGTTCGCCACGCGGGACCACCGTGCGGGTGTGCGGGCGGCTGCTGCGCATCCGCGACTACGGCGGCGTGGTGTTCGCGCTGCTGCGCGACTGGTCCGACGACATCCAGCTGGTGATCGACCGCGAGCGGGTGGGGGCGGCGCGCAGCGCGGAGTTCGGCGAGTACTTCGACCTGGGCGATCTCATCGAGGTCAGCGGGCAGATCGGGCGCAGCCGCAGCGGCGAGCTCTCGCTGCTGGCCGCGGACTGGCGGATGCTGGGCAAGTGCCTGCACCCGCTGCCGGACAAGTGGAAGGGCCTGGCCGACCCGGAGGCGCGGGTGCGCCAGCGCTACGTCGACATGGCGATCAACCCGGAGACCCGGGACGTGCTCGCCAAGCGCAGCGCGGTGGTCCGCTCGCTGCGCGAGTCGCTGAACTCCTGGGGCTATCTCGAGGTGGAGACACCCATCCTGCAGCAGGTGCACGGCGGCGCCAACGCCACCCCGTTCACCACCCACATCAACGCCTACGACCTGGACCTCTACCTACGTATCGCGCCCGAGCTGTATCTCAAGCGGCTGTGCGTGGGCGGCATGGAGAAGGTGTTCGAACTGGGCCGCACCTTCCGCAACGAGGGCGTGGACTTCAGCCACAACCCCGAGTTCACCATCCTCGAGGCCTACGAGGCGCACAGCGACTACATCCGGATGATGCACACCTGCCGGGTGCTCATCCAGAACGCCGCGCTCGCGGCGAACGGCTCGATGGTCGCGATGCGGCCGGGCGCGGACGGCGCGCTGGAACCGGTGGACATCTCCGGCGACTGGCCGGTCAAGACGGTGCACGGCGCGGTGTCGGCAGCCGTGGGCACCGAGATCACCCCGCGGACCGGCGTCGCGGAACTGCGCGAACTCTGCGACCGGGTCGGCGTGCCGTATCAGCACGGCTGGGACGAGGGCCAGATCGTGTTGGAGATGTACGAGCACCTGGTGGAGGCACGCACCGAGGAACCGACCTTCTACGTCGACTTCCCGACCTCGGTCTCGCCGCTGACGCGGGCGCACCGCAGCACCCCCGGCGTCACCGAACGCTGGGATCTGGTGGCCTGGGGCGTCGAACTGGGCACCGCCTACAGCGAACTCACCGACCCGGTCGAGCAGCGGCGCAGGCTCACCGAACAGTCGGTGCTCGCCGCCAACGGCGACCCGGAGGCGATGGAGCTGGACGAGGACTTCCTACAGGCGCTCGAGCACGCCATGCCACCCACCGGCGGCCTCGGCATGGGGGTGGACCGCATCGTCATGCTCATCACCGGCCGCAGCATCCGCGAGACACTGCCGTTCCCGCTCGTCAAGCCCCGCTGATGCGAATCCCGCTCGGAGCCCGGTGTTTCCGGGCGGGGTTAACGAATCTCCGCGCACGGCTATAACCTTGGAGACTCGGCCGGGAGGAGCCGAAACCAACGAGAAACGGGACGGGGGATTCATGTACCTCGACGTGCTTTCCGGAGCGAGCGTGCTGGACCATTCGGTCTGGGCGAGCCCGGACACGCTGCTGGCGTCGGACACCTACGCGCAGGCGATCGAACACCTGGCCAAGCGGCGCAGGAACCGGGGCAGCGGAGGCGGCGGCGGCCGCGGCGGCCTGATCTTCGGCGCGATCTGCTGTGTGCTGGTGGTCGTGGCCATCGGCGTCGGCATCTACCTGATGACCAAGCGGAAGAAGAACAACGACCAGGGCGGGCAGGCACCGTACGGCCGGCCGGGCGGCCAACCACCCTACGGGCAGGCCGCGTACGGGCAGGCGCCCTACGGGCAGACCGGCGATCAACCGCTGTACGGCCAACAGCCCTACGGCCAACCGCCGTACGGCGCGCCCGGCGGCCAACCGCCCTATGGCGGGCCCGGCGGACAGTCGCCGTACGGTCACTGACCCGTTTCACCTATCCGACAACGGGCATGCCCCCATCGCTATACCGTGAAGATTCGGCCGGGGAGCAGCCGTGACCATCGAGGACGGGACGGGACATGTACCTTGACCTGCTGACCAACGCCAACCTGCTGGACCACGCGGTCTGGGCGAGCCCCGACACCTGGGGCAGCACCGACACCTACACCCAGGCGATGGAACACGCCGCGCGTCGGCGCCGCCGTGGCGGTGGCGGCCTGGTCTTCGGCGCCATCTGCTGCGTGGCGGTGATCGCGGCCATCGGCGTCGGCATCTACCTGATGACCAAGCGGAAGAAGAACAACGACCAGGGCGGGCAGGCACCGTACGGCCAGCCGGGCGGCCAACCGCCCTACGGCGCACCGGGCGGCGGCCAGCCGTACGGGCAGGGCGGTGAATCGGGCGGCCAGACCTACGGCCAGTCCTACGGCGCGCCGGGCGGCCAACCGCCCTACGGCGCGCCCGGCGATCAGCCGCCGTACGGCGCACCGGGCGATCAGCCGCCGTCCGGTCCGAGCGGTCCGCCGCCCACCGGCAAGTCCTGACATCGCGCACGGGGCCGGGAGCCTTCGCTCCCGGCCCCGTCGCATGTCCGCCCACCGAACCGGTGCCCGGTGGCGTGTCGGCCGCCCCGCCCGAGCCCGACGCGCACGCCCGCTTCCCCGTGCGGCACAGTGAACGGGTGCAGTTGATTCTTGTCCGTCATGCCCAGCCGCTCCGGGTGGTCGACGCCGCGGGCCCCGCCGATCCCGACCTGTCGGAGATCGGCCGCGAGCAGGCGGAGCGGGTGCCCGCCGCCCTGAGTCACCATCACCGGATCACCCGGGTGCTCAGCAGCCCGCAGGCGCGGGCCCGCCAGACCGCGGCCCCGACCGCGGCCAAGCTCGGTCTGCCGGTCGAGATCGTCGACGATCTCGCCGAGTACGACCGCGACCTGCCCGCCTACATTCCCATCGAGGACGCCAAGCTGGAGTTCCGCGACGCCTACGAGCGGATCAAGGCCGGGCACCTGCCCGAGCAGATCGACGGCCCGGCCTTCGTACGCCGGGTGCTGGCCGCCGTCGACACCGTGGTGGCAGGCACCGAGCCGGAGGACACCGTGGTGGCGTTCGCGCACGGTGGTGTGGTCAATGTGCTGCTCCAGGACGTGCTCGGCCTGGCGAGACCGTTGACCTTCCCCATCGACTACTGCTCGATCACCCGGGTGTTGTTCTCGCGCACCGGTCGCCGCAGCGCGGCCACCGTCAACGAGAACGGCCACGTCTGGGATCTGCTGCCGCGCAACCGGGACCGCTGACTCACAGCGAATTCCCCGGCTCGTCGCAGCGTGGCCCCAGCCCCGCCGCCTTTCCTGGAGAGGTGCCGCCCCACCGGCGCGGCGCCCACGCAGAGAAAGGACATCCGTTGACTTCCCAGAGGTTCTCGCTCTCCCGCACGTCCCTCCGCCGCGGCTCGGCCCGGGTCGCCCTGGCCGGTGCCCTCGCGCTGGTACCGCTCGGCGCGCTCGCGGCCACCGCCTCCGCGGAAGCGCCCGCCGACGACGCGGTGGTGGTCCAGGAGGCCGCACCGCAGGCGGCCGACATCAGCAGGCCGTTCGATCGCGACCGTCCCGGGCCGGGACCCGACCGCGTCATCTTCCGCGACGAACGCGATCCGCGCGGCGACGGCCCGGTCGTGCTCGAACGCCGCCTGCTGCCGCCCACCGGCTCCGCGGGCTGAGCCGACGAAGGCCCGCCGCCCCCATGCGGGGCGACGGGCCTTCGTGAGGTGTTGCCGCTCAGGCCATTCCGGCGATCCAGTTGTGCATCCAGGAGATCGCGGTCTGACCGCCACCGACGGAGTAGCTGCCGTACACGGTGTGCGCCTGCGAGCGGTAGAAGCGCTCGAGATCCTTGGCGCGCTTCTGGTTCGCCGATTCCGAGAGCTGCGCCTGCAGGGTGGGCATGCCGCCGTGCGCCATCAGGTCGTTGATGATGGCGCCCGCCTCGAGCTGGTACCGCCAGATGTTGGCGGGGTTGGCGTCCGAGCTCTGCGCGAGGAAGCCCGCGAAGCGGGTGACGAAATCGTCGGGGGCAGTGGCGCAGTAGAGATCGTCGACCGCGCAGATGGTGCGGACCCGGTCGCTGACCCAGCCGAAGCCGCCCGGCCGCGGGCCGCTGGCGCCCGCACCGGGCGCGGGCGGGCCGACCTGCACGTCGGTGGGCGAGCGCCGCGGGTCGGAGATCAGGCCGACGCCGGCGAGCCGGTCCGGCGGCACCACACCCAGGCCGGTGCCGATCTCGGCGGCGAGATCACCGGCGGCGTCGGCGCCCTGGCTGTAGCCCACCAGGGCCATCCGGGTGCCGCCGCACCGCTGGGCCATCGCGCCGATCAGACCGCGGGCGGCGGAGACGGCCTCCTTCTTGGAGTTGCCGTACACCTCACCCTCCCACGGGAAGGCGGTGGCCGCGTAGGTCACGTAGTCGACGTCGACGTTGCGCGGCAGGCCGCGGGTGACTCCGGAGAGCATGCCGGGCTGCGGCTGCTTCTCGTGGCCGGTCTCCCAGGTGCCCGGGATGGCCACCACGTAGAGGCTCGGGCAGTCGTCGGCCACCGCCGTGGCCCCGCCGCCGAACACCAGGCCGGAGGCAATCGCCGCCGAGGCGCCCAGCCCGGCGACCACCTTCTTCCACCGCATACCGCTCCAGTTCGAACCCGTGCCCCACGCGGGAGCAGATCCCGACAAGTTTGCGCTGATCATGCTGAACCCTGCGGATGTCGCGTCAGTGCACGCTCGGTGAACTCCCGTTACCACCCCGAGATCCCAGCACGACCGAGATCACAATAGGGCGACCGCGGCCCGAACGCCATTCGAGAGCGATATCCGGCCGGAATTCGAAAGCCGGTGGGGCGGGTGGACGCACGAAAAGGCGCCCGTGGACGAGTTGTCCACGGGCGCCCCGAGTTTCGGTACGGGCAGGGTCAGCGCTGGGCGACCATGGTGGGCGTGATCGGCGCGGGCAGCGCGGTCTCGCCCTCCAGGAACTGGTCGACCGCGGCGGCCGCGGCCCGGCCCTCGGCGATGGCCCACACGATCAGCGACTGACCGCGCCCCATGTCACCGGCGACATAGACACCGGGCACGTTGGTGGCCCAGTTCTTGTCCCGCTGCACGTTGCCACGCTGGTCGTAGCCGACACCGAGATCGGTGAGCAGGCCACCCTTCTCCGGGCCGACGAAGCCCATCGCCAGCAGCACCAGATCGGCCTCGAGGGTGAAGTCGGTGCCCTCGACCTTCTCGAAGCGGCCGTTGACCATCTTCACCTCGTGCGCCTCCAGGCCGGTCACCTTGCCGTCCTTGCCCACGAAGCGCTCGGTGTTCACCGAGAACACCCGCTCGCCGCCCTCCTCGTGCGCCGAGGACACCCGGTACATCAGCGGGTAGGTCGGCCACGGGGTCGACGCGGCGCGCTCGGCGGGCGGGCGCGGCATGATCTCGAACTGGTGGACGCTGGCCGCGCCCTGCCGGTGCGAGGTGCCCAGGCAGTCCGCGCCGGTGTCGCCGCCACCGATGATGACGACCTTCTTGCCCTTGGCGTGGATCGGCGGCAGCCCGTCGGCGTCGGTCACCGGGTCACCGAGCTGCACCCGGTTGGCCCAGGGCAGGAACTCCATCGCCTGGTGGATGCCGTCCAGCTCACGGCCGGGGATCGGCAGATCGCGCGCCTGGGTGGCGCCACCGGCCAGCACGATCGCGTCGTACTGCTCGCGCAGTTCGTCGGCGGTGATGTCGACGCCCACGTTCACGCCGGTCTTGAAGATGGTGCCCTCGGCCTCCATCTGCGCGAGCCGGCGATCGATGAAGCGCTTCTCCATCTTGAACTCGGGGATGCCGTAGCGCAGCAGGCCACCGATGCGGTCGGCGCGCTCGAACACCGTCACCGTGTGACCGGCGCGGGTCAGCTGCTGGGCCGCGGCCAGGCCGGCGGGGCCGGAGCCGACCACCGCGACCTTCTTGCCGGTCAGCCGGGTCGGGTAGACCGGAGCCACCCAGCCCTCGTCGAAGGCGTTCTCGATGATCTCGACCTCGACCTGCTTGATCGTGACCGGATCCTGGTTGATGCCGAGCACGCAGGAGGCCTCGCACGGCGCGGGGCACAACCGCCCGGTGAACTCCGGGAAGTTGTTGGTCGCGTGCAGCCGGTCGATGGCCTCGCGCCAGCGGTCCCGGTACACCAGGTCGTTCCACTCGGGAATCAGGTTCCCGAGCGGACAACCGTTGTGACAGAACGGGATACCGCAGTCCATGCAGCGGCTGGCCTGGGTCTGCAGGGTCTGGTGGGAGAAGTTCTCCTCGTAGACCTCTTTCCAGTCCATCAACCGCAGCGGAACCGGACGCCGGTCGGGCAGTTCCCGCTTGGTGTGCTTCAGAAATCCCTGGGGGTCAGCCACGTGCGGCCTCCGTCTTCCTACCAGTCGTCATGTCGGTCACGCGCTCACCCACGAGCCGCCTCCATGATCGCCTCGTCCACGTCCTTGCCGCTCTTCTCGGCTTCGGAGATGGCGAGCAGAACCTTCTTGTATTCGCGCGGCATGACCTTCACGAAGTGGTTCACCTGCTGCGACCAATCGCTGAGGATGCGATCGGCCACGGCCGAACCGGTCTTGTCGCGATGCTCGGCGATGATGTCGCGCAGCCAGGTGAAGTCGTCACCGGCGAGCTGCTCGAGCGCGTCGCGCTGCTCCGGGTTGACCCGGGCGGCGAAGGTGCCGTTCGGGTCGTAGACGAAGGCGACGCCGCCGGACATACCGGCGCCGAAGTTGCGCCCGGTCTCACCGAGGATGACCACCCGGCCGCCGGTCATGTACTCGCAGCCGTGGTCGCCCACGCCTTCGACCACCGCGGTGGCGCCGGAGTTGCGCACCGCGAACCGCTCGCCGACCACGCCGCTGATGAACGCCTTGCCGCTGGTCGCGCCGAACAGGATCACGTTGCCCGCGATGATGTTCTGGTCGGCCACGAACTCGGCCGGCGCGTTGGGCGCCGGGCGAACGACCAGGTGGCCGCCCGAGAGACCCTTGCCGACGTAGTCGTTGGCATCGCCCTGCACCCGCAGCGTGATGCCCGCGGGCACGAAGGCGCCGAAGCTGTTGCCCGCCGACCCGGTGAAGGTGATGTCGATGGTGTCGTCGGGCAGGCCCGCGCCACCGTAGAGCTTGGTCACCTCGTGGCCGAGCATGGTGCCGACCGTCCGGTTCACGTTGGTGATCTTGGTGTCGATCTTCACCGGCTTGCCGCGCTCGAGCGCCTCGCGCGCCTCGGTGATGAGCTGCTGGTCCAGTGCCCGGTCCAGGCCGTGGTCCTGGCTCTTGGTGCAGCGGCGATCCTGGAACATGAACGCCGTCTCGATGTCGTCGAGGATCGGCGAGAGGTCCAGCTTGCTGGCCTTCCAGTGCTGCTTGGCCTTGCTGGTGTCGAGCAGGTCGACCCGGCCGATGGCCTCGTCCAGCGTGCGGAAGCCCAGCTGCGCCAGCAGTTCCCGGACCTCCTCGGCGATGAAGAGGAAGAAGTTCTCCACGAACTCCGGCTTGCCGGTGAAGCGCTCGCGCAGCACCGGGTTCTGGGTGGCGACGCCGACCGGACAGGTGTCGAGGTGACACACCCGCATCATCACGCAGCCGGAGACCACCAGCGGCGCGGTCGCGAAACCGTACTCCTCGGCGCCGAGCAGCGCGGCGATCATCACGTCGCGGCCGGTCTTCATCTGGCCGTCGACCTGCACCACGATGCGGTCGCGCAGACCGTTGAGCAGCAGCGTCTGCTGGGTCTCGGCCAGGCCGAGCTCCCACGGACCGCCCGCGTGCTTGAGCGAGGTCAGCGGCGAGGCGCCGGTGCCACCGTCGTGGCCGGAGATGAGTACCACGTCCGCGTGCGCCTTGGACACACCGGCGGCGACGGTGCCGACACCGGGCTCGGCGACGAGTTTCACGTGAATCCGCGCCTGCGGGTTCGCGTTCTTCAGGTCGTGGATCAGCTGCGCCAGGTCCTCGATCGAGTAGATGTCGTGGTGCGGCGGCGGCGAGATCAGGCCGACGCCGGGCGTCGAGTGCCGCACCTCGGCGACCCACGGGTACACCTTGTGCGCGGGCAGCTGACCGCCCTCGCCCGGCTTGGCGCCCTGGGCCATCTTGATCTGGATGTCGGTGCAGTTGGTCAGGTAGTGCGCGGTCACGCCGAAGCGGCCGGAGGCCACCTGCTTGATGGCGCTGCGCCGCCAGTCGCCGTTCTCCTCGACCTCGAAGCGGGCCGGGTGCTCGCCGCCCTCACCGGAGTTCGAGCGGCCGCCGAGCCGGTTCATCGCGATGGCGAGGGTCTCGTGCGCCTCGGCGGAGATGGAGCCGTAGCTCATCGCGCCGGTCGAGAAGCGCTTGACGATCTCGCTCGCGGGCTCGACCTCGTCGATCGGGATGGGCGCGCGCTCGCCCTTCTTGAACTTGAACAGGCCGCGCAGCGAGGCCAGCCGCTCGGACTGGTCGTCGACCAGCTTGGTGTACTCCTTGAAGATCGAGTACTGGCCGGTGCGGGTGGCGTGCTGCAGCTTGAACACCGTGTCCGGGTTGAACAGGTGGTACTCGCCCTCGCGCCGCCACTGGTACTCGCCGCCCACCTCGAGCTCGCGGTGCGCGCGCTCGTTGCGGTTCTCCAGGAAGGCGATCCGGTGCCGGGCCGCCACGTCGTCGGCGATCTCGTCCAGGCCGATGCCGTCCAGGTGCGAGCGCAGGCCGGTGAAGTACTCGTCCACCAGCTCCTGCGACAGGCCGATCACCTGGAAAAGCTGCGCGCCGTTGTAGGAGGCCAGGGTGGAGATGCCCATCTTGGACATCACCTTCAGCACGCCCTTGCCCGCGGCCTTGATGTAGTTGGCGACCGCCTTGCGGTAGTCCGAGGCCAGGTCGCCGGTACCCAGGTCGAGCGCGCCGCGCTCGAGCATGTCCTCGATGGTCTCGAAGGCCATGTAGGGGTTGATGGCGCCGGCGCCGAAGCCGACCAGCATGGCCATGTGGTGCACCTCGCGGGCGTCACCGGCCTCCACGATCAGGCCGACCTTGGTGCGGGTCCGCTCGCGCACCAGGTGGTGGTGCACCGAGGAGGTGAGCAGCAGCGACGGGATCGGCGCCAGCTTCTCGTTGGACTCGCGGTCCGACAGCACGATGATGCGCGCGCCGCCCTCGATGGCCGCCGAGACCTGGGTGTTGATGGCCTGCAGGGCCTTGCGCAGGCCCTTGCCGCCCTTCTTCACCGGGTACAGGCCGCGCACGACCACCGACCGCAGGTCCGGCTGGGAACCGTCGTCGTTGATGTGCACGAGCTTGGCCAGCTCGTCGTTGTCCAGGATCGGCTGCTCGATGGCGATCTGCTTGCACGACTCCGGGCCGGGGTGCAGCAGGTCGGCTTCCGAACCCAGGTTGCGCTTGAGGCTGGTGACGACCTCCTCGCGGATCGCGTCCAGCGGCGGGTTGGTCACCTGCGCGAACAGCTGGGAGAAGTAGTCGAACAGCAGCCGCGGCCGCGAGGAGAGCACCGCGATCGGGGTGTCGGTGCCCATCGAGCCCAGCGCCTCGCCACCGGTCTTGGCCATCGGCGAGATGAGCAGGCTGAGTTCCTCGGTGGTGTAGCCGAAGATCTGCTGGCGGATCAGCACGCGGTCGTGCGACATGTGCACGTGCGGGCGGTCGGGCAGGTCGGCCAGCCGGGTGACGCCCTCGTCCAGCCACTGCTGGTAGGGGTGCTCGGCGGCGAGCTGGGTCTTGATCTCGTGATCGTCGACGATGCGGCCCTGCGAGGTGTCGACCAGGAACATGCGGCCCGGCTGCAGGCGCGCCTTGCGCACCACCTTGGCGGGGTCGATGTCGAGCACGCCGACCTCGGAGGCCATCACGACCAGGCCGTCGTCGGTCACCCAGATGCGGCTCGGGCGCAGGCCGTTGCGGTCGAGCACGGCGCCGACGACGGTGCCGTCGGTGAAGCACACCGAGGCGGGGCCGTCCCACGGCTCCATCAGCATCGAGTGGTACTCGTAGAAGGCGCGCAGCTGCGGATCCATGCTGTCGTGCCGCTCCCACGCCTCGGGGATCATCATCAGCACGGCGTGCGGCAGGCTGCGCCCGCCCAGGTGCAGCAGTTCCAGCACCTCGTCGAAGCGCGCGGTGTCGCTGGCGCCCGGGGTACAGACCGGGAAGATCTTCTCCAGCCGGTTCTTGCCCGCGGCATCGGTACCGAAGACGTCGCTGTTCAGCAGCGCCTCGCGGGCCCGCATCCAGTTCTCGTTACCGGTGACGGTGTTGATCTCACCGTTGTGCGCGACGCGGCGGAACGGGTGCGCCAGCGGCCAGGACGGGAAGGTGTTGGTCGAGAAGCGCGAGTGCACGATGCCCAGCGCCGACTCCACCCGGTCGTCCTGCAGGTCCAGGTAGAACGCCCGCAGCTGCGGGGTGGTGAACATGCCCTTGTAGACGAAGGTCTGGCCGGACAGGCTCGGGAAGTACACGGTCTCGCGGCCGGTGGCGCCCTCGCCGGCACCCTGGGTGCCCAGTTCGTGCTCCACCCGCTTGCGGATGACGTAGGCGCGCCGCTCCAGGTCCATGCCCGAGAGCTGCTCGGCGCCGTTGCGCGGCGAGGCGATGAAGATCTGCCGGAAGGTCGGCATGGCGTCGCGGGAGAGAGCGCCCAGCGACGAGTCGTCGATCGGCACCTCGCGCCAGCCGAGAACCTCGAGGCCCTCTTCCTTGACGATCTTCTCCACGCCGTAGGCGGCCCGGGCCGCTTCGCGCCGCGCCTGCGGCAGGAAGGCGATACCGGAGGCGTAGGAGCCCTCGGGGGGCAGCTCGAAGTCGACGATGGCGCGGAAGAAGCGGTCCGGAATCTGGATCAGGATGCCCGCGCCGTCGCCGGAATTCGGCTCGGCGCCGGCGGCACCGCGGTGCTCCAGGTTCAACAGGGCCGTGATGGCCTTGTCGACGATGTCGCGGCTACGGCGGCCGTGCATGTCGACGACGAATGCGACACCACAGGCGTCGTGCTCGTTCGCCGGGTCGTAGAGACCGATGGGTCCAGGTGACCTGTGGCCAGGAAGTTGCGTCATGCCTCTGCCTTCAAGAAAGTGGCCTTCGAAGAAAAACGGCCTTTCGTCGAACGCCTCCGTCAAGACTGCGCCCGTACGGTCCGGAAACCAGCCGCGCTGATGGTCTTCGGCGTGCAGTCACGTCTCCAGTTGTCCACCCGCTGGGAATACGAAGTGGGTGCTCGGCGGTAACGGAACGCTGACGTGTTCCTTACCTCCGCGCGGGTGCTCGCCCGCTACTCTGGGCACCGGCTTCGTGAGCCCGAGCAGGCGAGGTGCCGACCGTTTGTGCGTTCGGCGTAAGAGCAAACGATAAGTCAGGTCCGGGGCCCAACCAACTTAGGTAGTACTAATAACCTGGTCTAGCTGGGCTTCTGCATTTCGGTCCTCCACGTGTGCGCGTTGTCCAGTGTAAAGCAGCGGTTGGACCCCGATCGATCCCCCGGCACCCCGCACCGACGGGTGGACAACGGATGCGCCCACGGCCTCCGGCGGGCACGGCCGAGCTCCGGAATCCGCCGCCACCTGCATCGAAGATGATTTCCCAGCCGCGTCCAGCGGCAAACCCGCGGGCGTGCGGCTAACCGGACAGCCGTACGGTGAGATGTTCGCGACACCGGTCGTGACAGGCCATTCACTCGATCCGACCGTCCGGGTTCTTTTTCCGCTGTGGCTTTCAGCACACCTCTGGCAAACCTTGCGGCGAGGGACTTTTTTCGGCGTCGGGCCGCCCGGTCTCACGCCGATCGCAGGGGCACCCCTCGCGCTCGGCCCGGCCGGGCGGTCCGGGCCGGATCGTCGGTGGAGAACACAGCCCCACCCGGCCGTCGCGAGGCGTCGAAATTCACCGGTGTGAGGCTGACCACATCGCGTCGCCGACTCTCGGTGTGTCGGGTTCGGGCCTGTCACTCTGTCAACGAAATCCGCCCGCGGCCGCAGGCCGAAGCTTCCGGAGGAAGTGGGGATCCATGTCCGTCACCGGTGCGTTCACCTGGCTGGGCGGTGCGCGTCCGGGGGCGGTCGACGAGCCGCACGAGCGCGCGAGCTATCTGCTCACCGGTGCGGCCGTCGCCCTGTTCGCCCTGGCGACCGGCGGTATCGTCACCGCGGCCGCCGCGCGGGCGTGGCCGCTCGCCGCGGCGATCGCGGTGGGTGCGGTCCTCGCGGCCGCGGCGCTGCTCGTCGGCCGGGCACTGGCCACCCCGCGGGTGGGCCCGATGTCCGACCGGTTCGGCGTCGCGGGCCGGGCCACGGCCGCGGTGCTGATCGGTGTGCTGGTCGCCGAGGCGGCGACCACCCTGCTGTTCACCGCGGGCGTGGACCGGGTCCTGGACGAAAAAGCGCACGCGGCAGCGGAATCCGCGCCCGCCGTCCGCGCCGCCCGCGCCGGATACGAGCGGGCGGTCGCGGACCGCGCGGGGCTGGACCGCACGATCGCCGAGGCGAAGGCCGAGACCGATCGCGCGCTGGTGACGGCCCGCTGCGAATACAACCCCGCCCCCCAGTGCCCGCCCACCAGGATCACCGGCGTACCGGGCGACGGACCGGAGCACCGGACCGCACAGGAGATGCTCGCCGAGGCAAGGGCCCGGCTCGCGGCCGCCGAGGCGCGGGTGCCGGGCCTGGACGCGCGCGTGGCCGAGGCCGAGAAGAGCACGGCGGCAGCTCTTTCCGACGCCCACACCGCGGGTGACCGAGGCGTCGGCGCCCGCTGGGCGGCGATGCACGACCACACCACCGATTCGATGGGGGCGCTGCTCCCCCGGCTGGCGACCCTGCTCGCCTGCCTGCTGCTGGCCCTGCTGCCGCTGCTGCTGCGCTGGTGGCGGGGAGTCACCTCGGTCGACCGGCACGCCGCGGCGCGGGCGGTCATCGACGAGGCCGACCGGGATGCCGAGGCCGCCATCGCCGTCACCAGGGCGAACCTGCGGGCGGCCACCGCCGAGCTGCGCGCCGAACAGGAACTCACCGCCGCGCGGCTGGCCGCCGAGGCCGACACCGCCATCGACCGGGAACGCCAGCGCACCAGGATCATCGCCGCCATCGGCGGGTTGGAGATCGGCATCACCGAACCGCCCCGCACCCCGATCCGTCCGGCGGCCGGACAGCCCGAGCTGCCCGCCGCACCGGTCCCCCGAGAGGACACCGCCGTGCCCGAGACCCCGAATCTGCCCGCCCGCACCGCCGACGAGCGGCCCGGCAGCGGACTGGAGTTGCCGATCATCGGCACCGTCCCGTTCACCGACACCGCCGCCCGCTGGATCCGGCCGCTGGTGCCCGGCTTCGTCGCCGACGCGATCGACACCGCCACCCACCCGCTGCGCACCGCCCGCCAGGCGTTCGAGGAGGTGGAGGAGATCACCTTCACCTTCCGCCGCACCCGAAAGGTCACCGTCGACGACTCGGCCTCGTCCCGGTCGTACCCGGCGGCCGATCCGTGGTACGCCCAGCGCGTCGCCGCGGCGGTGGTGGACGTGCCCGTGCGGGAAGCCGCTGCCGCACAGCCGAACCCGGGACGAGCCGCGCTCACCACCGCCGAGCCCACCCCCGCCCTCCTCGACCGCGACCAGCCCGCCGTATCCCAGCGGCAGGGACCGCCCGCACTCCCGCCCGCCCACTGATCGTCCGCGGAGTCCGTGCACCGAATCAGGCTGCCGTAGCGGCATCGCAGCCCGGGCGACCACCGGCCACCACGGCCCCCACTCGCACGCGCCCGCACCGCCGCTCGCCCACCGATCACTCGCAAAGTCTGTCCACCGAGGCAGGCCGCGCCGGCCACCAGCCGCAGCGGCATCGCAGCCCAGGCCACCGCGCGCCCGCACTCGCACGCCCCCGCGCTCCCGCCCGCCCCTCATCCGCCGCGGCATCGGTGCCCCGGACGAGCCGCGCCGGCCGACAAGTCGCGGCGGCATGGTGCGGCCACCGGATCTTCCTGATGCGAGATCTTCCCGCTGCGAGACGGAACTCCGACCGGGCAAGCGACCACGCTTGTCGCGCCCGCGCGCCGACGACTGCCCGCCGCCGCACTCCCCCGGCGTCCCGGTCCGTTTCCATTAGACTCCGAACCGTGTTGCCAGCCGCTGACCCGGCCGGTGTCGTCGGGGCGGGGGATGATCCGGTGCCGGGGTCGCCCGGACCGGTGGTCCCGATCCGTCCGCTCACCTTCCGCGAGCTGCTCGATCTGCCGTTCGCGCTGATCCAGGCGAATCCCGCCGCGCTGGCGGCGCTCGGCGGCGGCGCGGTGCTGGTGGCCGAGGTCGTGGTGGTGCTGCTCACCGCGAGCGTCGCGCGACTGACCGACGACGCCGATGCGGCGATCGCGTGGACCGCGGTGCTCACCACCCTGAGCTGCGCGTGGCTGGTACGGGTGCTGCTGCGCGCCACCGTGGTGCCCATCGCGCTCGCCGCGGCGTTCGGCGGCCGGACGGGTGTGCGCGCCGCCGTGTCCCACGCGAGCCACCTGGCCGGGCCGGTGTTGCTCGGGCACGCGCTGTTCACCCTGGTCGGTGTCGGTGTATCGGTGCTCGGGATTCTGCTGATCACCCTCCCGTTCGTCGTGGTCTGGCTGGGATATCTGCGCGGCACACAGTTCCCCGCGCCCGTCGTCCTGTTCGCCGAGCCCACCACCCACCGCCAGAGCGTCGCGCGCGCCAAGCTGCTGACCGAGGGCACGCGGTGGCGGCTCACCGGGCTGTGGCTCGTGCAGCGGACCCTGTTCACGCTGCTGGCGGTCCCGCTGTTCGGCGTCATGCTCTTCGTCTCCGACATCACCGGCACCCACCGCTGGCCGGTGATCGTGTTGTTCACCGTGACGGGGCTGGTGCTGGCCGCGTTCGGGGAGATCGTCGAGTCGTGCGCGCGGGTGGTCTGCTACGTCGACCTGCGCTGCCGCCGCGAAGGCATGGACATCGTGGTGCCACGCGGCGGACAGGCTCGCGGAGGATCGGCATGACCGAGCCCGACCCGATCGCTCCCGACACCCCGAAGCTGGGTGCCGCGGCCGAGCATCGCGCCCGCGCCGAGGAGGCGGCCGCGCGCCGGGATTTCGATCGCGCGCTGCGTGAACGGTTCCGCGCGGTGCTGCGCGGTATGGAACAGCAGGGCGTGCTCGAGCCGCGCCGCTCGCGCACCGCGGACGAGACCGTCGACGATGCGTCGACGGTGCTCGCGCCGGAGATCACCACCGAATTGCAGCCCGCGGCACGCAGCTTCGACGAGGTCGTCTACGGCGGCAGGCGGGCCACCGAGGACGAGTACCGCAGGCTCGAATACGCCGACAGGTTCTCCGGATCCGCGCCGCCGCCCGCGGCCGAACCGGTCGAGCGGGAGGTGGCCGAGACCGCGCCGCGTGGACGACGCACCCTGCCCGCGCTGCCCGCCCTGCTGCGCGATCCGAAGTTCTGGGCGGGGCTCGCCGCCCTGCTGGTGCTGGGTCTGCTGCTCTACGCCGCGCTGAACTCCTGCGGCGCGCCGACCGCGCCGAAACCGCCCCCGCCCGAATTCCCGCCACCCGGCGACGGCGGCAACGGCGGCGACGTGGACCTGCCGCCGGTCGGGCCCGGCGAGGATTCGCTGTTCTCCCGGCTGCCCGCGCCGGTGGCCTTCGGCGGACTGCAGTTCCTCGTCGCCGCCGCGCTGCTGGTGTGGTGGCGGGCCCGGCGACGCGGCGCTCTGGTGCGCGAACCACGACCGGTGGAGGTCGCGGCCAACGAACTGCTCACCGGCCAGGCCGCGCTGTATCGCCGCAGCGGCGACCACGATCACGTGGCGGCCAAGCTCCGGGCGGCGACGCTGCGGCGGATCCGTCCGGAACTCGGCGTCGCCGCCGACGGTGGCGCCGACCGGATGGTCGCGGCGGTGGCGGCCCGCACCGGCCTTGACCCCGGGCTGGTGCACGACGCGCTGTTCGCCCCCGTGCCCGACGCGGCCACGCTGCCCGTGATCGCCGCCCAGCTGGAACTGATCGAGACGGAGGTCCGATGACCACGGACATCACCCACGCCCCCACCGCGCAGGACGCGCACGCCGCGCTCACCGCGTTGCGCGCCGAGATCGGCAAGGCGGTGGTCGGTAACGACAACGCGATCATGTATCTCGTGCTCGCGCTGCTGTGCCGGGGCCACGTGCTGCTCGAGGGCGTGCCGGGCGTTGCCAAGACGCTGCTGGTACGGGCGCTGGCCACGGCGCTGGATCTCGAACACGCCCGGGTGCAGTTCACGCCCGACCTGATGCCGGGCGATGTCACCGGTTCGCAGATCTACGATCCGCATTCGGCCGAGTTCACCTTCCGGCAGGGTCCGGTCTTCACCAACCTGCTGCTCGCCGACGAGATCAACCGCACGCCCCCGAAAACCCAGTCGGCGCTGCTGGAATCGATGGAGGAGCGGCAGGTCTCCGTCGACGGCACACCGCGACCGCTTCCGGATCCGTTCGTGGTGATCGCGACCCAGAATCCGATCGAGCAGGAGGGCACCTATCCGCTGCCGGAAGCGCAGCTGGACCGCTTCCTGTTCAAGGTCGACATCCAGTTGCCCGGCCGCGACGACGAATTCCGCATCCTGCAACGGCACGCGGCCGGTTTCGACCCCCGCGATCTGGCCGCGGCGGGTCTGCGCCCGGTCGCCGGGGCCGCCCACATCGCCGCCGCCCGCAACGCCGTCGGCGGTGTGACCGTCAGCCCGGAGGTGCTCGCCTACACGGTGGACCTGTGCCGGGCCACCCGCAGCGCGCCCGCCGTCCAGCACGGCGCCTCCACCCGCGGTGCGACCGCACTGATGGCCGCGGCCCGCGCCTTCGCCTGGCTCACCGGGCGCGGCTTCACCACCCCCGACGACGTGAAGACGGTCGCGGTCGCCGTGCTGCGCCACCGGCTGCAACTGCGTCCGGAGGCGGAACTGGACGGCGTCACCGCCGAGGGCCTGCTGACCGGGCTGCTGCACGCGGTCCCGGTGCCGGTGTAGTCGTGGTCGTCAGCGGTCGGCTGGTCGCGCTCGCGGCGCTGCTCGCCCTGGGGGTCACCGTGCTGCTGCCGTCGGTGACCGGGGTCGTGCTCGCCACGCTCGTGCTGGTCGCGGCGGTGCTGGCCGATCTCGCCGCGGTGGCGCGCCCACGCGATCTGCGGCTGGAACGCCCGGCGCTGACCACGGTCCGGCTGGGCCGTCGTACCGAAGTCGAACTCACCGTGGTCAATTCCGGTTCCCGGACCGCCCGTGGTGTGCTCTGGGACGACTGGCCCGCCGGCGCCGGGGTCGAGAACCGCACCCACGCCATCGATCTCGCCCCGAACACGAAGGTGCGCCTGCGCACCGCCCTGACCCCGGTGCGCCGCGGTGACCGGACCGCGGGTCCGGTGACGCTGCGGCTGTTCGGCCCGCTCGGACTGGCCGGCGTGCAGACCCGGCACGCCGTGCCTGCCCGGGTGCGCGCGCTGCCCGCCTTCCGCAGCGAGTACCTGCTGCGTTCGAAGGTGCAGCGGCTGCAACATCTGGAGGGCCGCAACGTCGCCAACACCCGCGGCCAGGGCAGCGAGTTCGACTCCTTCCGCGAGTACGTCGCCGGTGACGACGTGCGCGCGATCGACTGGCGCGCCACCGCCCGCGCCACGGATGTGCTGGTGCGCACGTGGCGTCCCGAACGCAACCGGCATGTGCTGATGGTGCTCGACAGCGGCCGCGTCGGCGCGGGCCGCGTGGGTGCGGGCACCCGGCTCGACGCCGCGATCGAGGCCGCGCTGTTGCTCGGCGGGCTGGCCGCGGCGGCGGGCGACACCGTCGACCTGCTCGCCTACGACCGCACCGTGCGCACCGAGGTGCGTGGCATCGCAGGCAACCGGTTGCAACCGCAGTTGATGCACGCGCTGGCCGGGCTCACCCCCGCGCTGGCCGACACCGACGCGGCCGGACTGGTGCGCGCCGTGCTGGAGCGGGCGCGGCGGCGCTGTCTGGTCGTGCTGTTCACCGGACTCGACGCCGCCGTGGTGGAGCAGAATCTGCTCCCGGTGCTGCCGGTGCTGACCCAGCGCCACCGCGTGCTGGTCGTCTCGGTGGTCGACCCGGAGATCGCCGCCGCCGCCGCGACCCGCGACACCCTGGCCGACCTCTACACCGCGGCCGCCGCCGAGTCGGCACTCGCCGAGCGGGACCTGGTGCGGGAATCGTTGCGCCGCAAGGGCGTCGCGGTGGTGTCCGCCGCCCCGGACCGCCTTCCGGGCGCACTGGCCGACGAATATCTGGAACTCAAACAGTCCGGCTCGCTGTGAGCAGAAGGCGGCGCCTCCGGCCGCTGACCCACTCAGGGGGTACGCAGCAGTCCACCCGGTGCGCTCGGTGCGAGCGCGCGGCGTTGGCGTTCGGCGACGACCGCGCCGAGGATCTGCACGGGCGGACAGTTCGGCGGCGCGGGCACGCCGAGCCGGGCGCACACCGCCGCGACCAGTTCGCGGCCGAGCCCGTCCTGGGCCTGCGGGGTGAGGGTGCGCAGCCGGGTGAGGTACTGCCGCACCGCCAGCGCGAGATCCTCCGGAATGCCCGACAGGTCGAGCCGGGTGGCCCACTCGATCAGCCAGGGCGGTGCGACCGCCAGCGCGGGAGCGGGCAACGCGGCCTCGGCGTGCACCACCACCGTCCCGGCGAGCACGTCACCGACCCGGCGGGCGGTCGGCGAGCACAGCGAGGTGAGCACGGCGATCGCGCCGAAGCCGCCGAGTATCCAGAAATCGACGATGGTGCCGGCGAGACCGCGGGTCAGCGCGTGCCGGAAGTCGATCGGCCCGCCGTCGGTGCGCAGCACGCGCAGGCCGAGCACGAGCTTTCCCAGCGTGCGACCGCGGCTGAGGGTTTCGCAGGCGACCGGGTAGCCGACGAGCACGCTCACCATGGCGAGCACGACCGCGGTGTCCACCCAGGCGGTGTCGGCGCCGGTCTGCAGCAGCAGCACCCCGATCCCCGCCATCAGTCCGACCGCCAGCCCGATCTGCACCACCAGGTCGATCAGGAACGCGGCGGCGCGGGTCGGGATGCGGGCGATCGGAAGCTCGAGGGCGACCGCTTCGCCGGTGGTGAACTCTGCCATCTCGTTAGCATTCTTTCGACCGGCGGTAGTGGGAGGCAACCGACATGGACGTAGACGCATACAGTTACGCACACCGACGGTCCTGGCAACGACTCGACCAGCTGGCGCGGCAGCGCAGACTCACCGGCGCCGAGGCCGACGAGCTCGTCGCGCTCTACCGGCGCACCTCCCAGCAGCTGGCCCGCCTGCAATCCCACAGCCCCGACCCGCAACTGGTGGCGGGTCTGAGCGCGATCCTCACCCGGGCACGCGCCCGGGTGCTCGGCACCAGATCCGACACCTGGGCGCAGATCGGCCGCTTCTACACGCACACCTTCCCCGTCGCGGTCTACCGTGCCTGGCCGTGGTGGGCCGGTGTCGCCGCGGCCTTTCTGCTGGTGTCGGCCTGGCTGGCCATCTGGGTACAGGGCTCGGGCCGCGCTCGCGAAGTGCTGGGCATCCCGGACGACAACGACTACCTGACCGCGCCCGGCGGTGCGTTCGAGACCTACTACACCGAGCATCCCGGTGACGCCTTCGCCGCGCAGGTGTGGACCAACAACGCCTGGGTGTCGGCCATCGCCCTGTTCACCGGCGTGCTGATCCTGCCCGCGGTGTACCTGCTGTTCATGAACGCGCTCAACCTCGGCATCACCGCCGGCCTGATGGCCGAGGCCGGCCGGCTCGAGCCGTTCTTCGGCTTCCTGCTCCCGCACGGGACGTTGGAGTTGACCGCGGTGTTCGTGGCGGGCGGTGCGGGCCTGCAATTGGGCTGGACGCTGATCGACCCGGGCGGGGCGAGCCGGGTGGCCGCGGTGGCGCGCCAGGGCCGGGCCACCGCCGCGATCGCGCTGGGGCTGGTCGCCGTGCTGTTCGTCTCCGGCCTGCTGGAGGGCTTCGTCACGCCGAGCGGACTGCCCGCGCCGGTGCGGGTCGGGATCGGGCTGCTCGCCGAAGCGCTGTTCCTCGGGTACGTCGTCGGGCTCGGGCGGCGCGCGGTCCGCGAGCAACACGACGGGGAGGCCGGGGCGATCGCAGCGCTCGGAACGGCGGACGTGTCGAGCCGGGTGAACGAACAGCCAACGGTGAGCACACCCGCGCCACGCTGACTCCGGTCAATGAACAGCAACCGTGATGTCCGAGATCGGTTGCGGTATCCCCCATTTGAGTTCCGCTGGCCGCAGCGAGTCCAGCTCAGCTGCGGCCAGCGTTGCCGATGACTCTACACAATCGTTATGCCCGCGCAACCCCTGCGCGCCGATGTCAAGCGTATAAATCGCAGCCCAGTTAACCCCGATCCGCGGCCGGATCGACGGGCTGCCAGCTAACCCCTGGCGGACTCTGCTGGCAATGATTGTCAGCCCGGAAAAGGCCTCGGGAATCTCTGTGCGGCAGCTCGACCGAACGGTTCCATAGACCCCTCGATGGCGATCGGATTCGGTAGCTGCGGCCGCTCGGAAATTTCGGTATGTCCAGCAGAAAGACGCTACTACCTGGTCTTTTGCTACCCATCGAACGGTAGCTGGACATTTCGTGAACAAAAAGAGACTTCGAGTATGTTTACCCCGGAATATCCCTGATACACATACCGCTCCGTCGGTCGGCGGACCGCGTGTGCCGTCGGTTCGGAAAGATAGCCAGAGCTGAGGAAATGGCTGTCCGGGCGCGGCTCGACACCGACGCCGGCACCGTCGGCGCAACCCAAAAAATGCGGTGTGATCTTCGCCTCACCACCACCGCGACCTGCGGCTTCCGGCCGCCGAGAGGGTGAGTACCCCCGCGCCGCCCGGTCAAACACGACGGGTCCGGCCGGTCGGAAACCGGCCGGACCCGAGGGCCGCGACGTCCCGGCGTCAGGCCTCGGCGAGACCGAAGCGCCGGTGCACCACCCGTAGCGGGCGCGGGGCGAACCAGGCCGCCGGGCCGAGCAGCCGCATCGCGACCGGCACCAGCACACCGCGCACCAACGTCGCGTCGATCAGGATCGCCAGCCCCGCACCGAGCCCGAAGAACTGGATGAACCGCACATCGCTGCTCACGAAGGCGAGGAAACTGATCGAGATCAACGCCGCCGCGGTGGTCACCAGCCTGCCGGTGCGCGCCACGCCCTCGATCACCGCCGTCTCGGTGTCCGCGCCGCGATCGTGCACCTCCTTGATCCGGCTCACCACGAAAACCTCGTAGTCCATCGACAACCCGAACGTGATGCAGAACAGCAACAGCAACATCGACACGTCCAGCGGAGCGGGGGTGAAGCCAAGCAGGCCGGACAGGTGACCGTCCTGGAACACGAACACCATCAGTCCGAGCGTCGCGGCCAGGCTCAGCGCGTTGGACAGCAGCGCGCGCACCGGCTGGACCACGCTGCCGGTGAACAGGAACAGCAGCACGAACGTGGTCGCCACGATCCAGCCGACCGCGATCGGCAGCCGGGAACCGATGGCGGACAGGCTGTCCCGCAGTTCGGCGACCTGCCCGCCGACCAAGGCGGTGGCACCCGCGGGCTCGGGTACCGCGCGCACCCGGTCGACCAGCTCGCGCGCCTCGGTGGAATTGCGGTCCAGGCCGGTGTGCACCTCGAGGCGTTGCGCGTCGGGCCGGGCGAATCGCAGGTCCGCGGGCGAGGTCGCGACGGGCCGACCGGCGACGAACGTGCCAGCCGCCGAGTCGACCCGGGTCACGTGCTCCACCCGCGACAGCTGCGCCGCGTAGTCGGCCAGCGGCTGCGCGGGCACGGCCGCGCCGATCACCACCGACAGCGCATTCGCTTCGCCCCCGCCGAACTCGGTGCGCATCGCGTCACCGACCTGGCGGACCTCGGTGGTGGTGGGCAGCACCCGATCGTCGGGCGTGCCGAACCGCACCCCCAGCAGCGGGGCGGCGGCCAGCAGCAGGATCAACACCACGGGCACGCCGGTCAGCAACGGCCTGCGGGTGGCGGTGCGGGCGACCGCCGCCCAGAACGGCGCCGCGTCACCGCGGATGCCGCGCACGCCGCGGATGCGCCAGGCGTCGGACCGGTCACCGAGCACGGCCAGCAGCGCGGGCAGCGTCAGCACCGCGGCCAGCGCCGAGATCGCGACGACGCCGATGCCGGCGTAGGCGAACGATCGCAGGAAGTACTGCGGAAAGATCACCAGCGAGGACAGCGCGGCCACCACGGTCGCGGCGCTGAACACGATGGTGCGGCCCGCCGTGGCGACCGCACCCACCACGGCCTCGTCGCTGGTGGCGCCGGCCGCGCGCCGCTCCCGGAACCGGGCGACCATGAGCAGGCCGTAGTCGACGGCCAGACCGAGGCCGAGGGCGGTGGTGAGGTTCACCGCGTAGATCGACACGTCGGTGAGCGAGCCGAGGACCGACAGCTCGGCGAAGGTGCCCAGGATCGCGATGCCGCCGGTGAGGAGCGTGAGCAGAGCCGCGACCACATTGCCGAAGGCGAGCACGAGCAGCGCCAGGATCAACGGCACCGCGATGCCCTCGGCCAGGCCGAGATCCTTGCCGATCTGCTCGGTGATCGCCTCGAAGGTCGGGTCGGTACCGCCCACCTGGACCTGGGCCACCGGGCCCGCGGACCGGTAGTCGGCGATGATGCCGCTCGCCGCGGAATGGTCCTCGGTGTCGGGGTCGGCGTTGCCGGCCAGGATCACCGCGGCCGTGCCGTCGGCGGCGCGCATCGCCGGCGACCCGGTGTCCCAATAGGACACCACGTCGGCCAGCCGGGGATCGGCGGCGAGCCGGGCGGTGAGGTCGCGCCCGAAGGCGGCCGCGGCCTCGTCGTCGATGCTGCCGCCGGTGGCACGGACCAGGAACAGATAGTCGGTACCGGAACCGAACTTCTCGCGCAATTGCGTTGCCGCCAGGCTGGATTCGGCACCGGGGTCGTCCTGGCCGCCGGATTGCATCTTGCCGAAAGCGGTGACGCCGAGCGCGGCGCCCGCGACGAGCGCCAGGACGCTCGCGACGAGGATCCAGCGAGCGCGCCGGACGATGAATCCGCCGAGTACGTCGAACATGGGGGCCTCCCGGTCGAGCATGTTTACACACGCAAACTTTGTGGGTGTTAACTTGCCACCGATGTGTGCAGGTGTCAACATCGGGCAGATGACGACTTCACAGCGGCCGCGCCGGTATCACCACGGGGATCTCCGCAACGCACTGGTCCGCGCGGCTGCGGAACTCGCCGAGACGGGCGGGCCCGAGGCGGTCACCGTGCGCGCGGCCGCCCGCTGCGTCGGGGTCACGCCCACGGCCGCCTACCGGCACTTCACCAATCACGAGCAGTTGCTCCGCGCCGCTCAGGAGCAGGCACAGCACAGCCTCTTCGCGGCCATGCAGGAGGCGCTGGCCCTCCTCCCGCCCGACGCCGCCCCGGTGGATCGGCTCGCCGCCGTCGGCCGCGGCTACATCACCTTCGCCCAGCGCGAGCCCGGGCTCTTCCGCACCGCGTTCTGCCCGAACGAGGAGAACAGCGGCCCGCAGGACTGGCAGGCGCCTGCCTTCCAACTGCTGTCCAGCCTGCTCGACGAGCTGGTGGAGGTGGGCTACACCGACCCGGCCCAACGACCCGACGCCGAATACGCCGCGTGGGCGGCGGTACACGGCATGGCCGGGCTCATCGTCGACAAGGCGGTCCGACACCTCGGGGCTCAGGAGCGGGAGGTCGCGATCGACCGCACGCTGGAGGTGGTGCGACTCGGGCTGGCGACCGGGCCGAAGGCCACGCCGCGGAATTGAGCACCGAGGCAGCCACACCATCGAGGCAGCCACAAGCGAGAAGCTGGGCGCGCGGCTCGTGGCCGGAGAAGCGAGAAGGCCCGCGTTCCGGGGAACGCGGGCCTTCTCGTCGGAGTGGGCGAAGGGGGACTTGAACCCCCACGTCCTTTCGGACACTGGCACCTGAAGCCAGCGCGTCTGCCATTCCGCCACTCGCCCGAGCGACTCGAAGACAGTAACACGCCGGTGCACGAGACAAAAAATCGGCAGCTCAGCGGCGGTTGTGATGTGCAATGGACATCACGGGAACCCACTGGCGTTTCCGAGAGTTACAGGTGTAGACGATCGCGGATATCATGCAAAGGACGTGGTCGTTCGACGACACGCCATGCGCGTGTGTCGTTGTTATGAAGCTGGGAATGACGTAGGAAGACGCTCACCGAAGGGAGGCCGAGATGGGCATCGTTTCACGGTTCGAGCGTCGCCTGCAGGGCGCCGTCGGTGATGTGTTCGCCCGGGTCTTCGGGGGCAGCGTCGTGCCCCAGGAAGTCGAGGCGGCGCTGCAACGCGAGGCCGCCGACAACGTGCAGGACCTCGGTGGCGGTCACCTGTTGGCGCCCAACAGTTATGTGATCACCATCAACTCTTCCGACCACCAGCAACTGGACGCCGATCACGACCTCACGACTCGCGCGTTCGCCAAACACCTCCAGGACTACATCCGTGATCAAGGGTGGCAGACCTATGGCGAAGTACACGTAGCGTTCGAGGCATCACCTACGCTGCACACCGGACAGTTCAGGGCGAGCGGCCGCGTCGATCCGGACGTCGGCCGTCGGGCCACCCCGGCCCGGAGCCCAGAACCCACGCCACCACGACCTGCAAACCCGCAACCAGGAGCTGGCCCCATGACGCAGAACTCTGGCTACGACCCGAGCCGTGAGCCCGCGGAGTCCGATCCACGCAATCGCGGGTACGCTCCGCCGCCCGCGGGCCGTCCCGCCGCTCCGCAGAACGGCGCCTACCGCGACGAGTACGCCCGCGGCGGCGCGCCCTATCCGGCCGGCTCGGACTACCGCGCGCCGGAGTCGCAGCAAGGGTACGGCGACTACCAGAACGGCTACGACTACCAGCAGGGCGCGCCCGGGTACGGCCAGCCCGGCTACGACCAGCAGGGCGGCTACGGCAGGCCGGGGTACGGCGAGCCCGGCTACGACCAGCAGGGCGGCCAGCAAGGGTACAGCGATCAGGGTTACGGGCAGCCCGGTTACGGCGAGCCCGGGTACGGCCAGCAGGGCGCGGGCTACGGCCAGCCCGGCTACGACCAGCCGGGTTACGGCCAGCAGCCCGGCTACGGTGACCAGGGCTATGCCGAGCCCGGCTACGGCCAGCAGGGCTACGGCCAGGCGGGTTACGGCCAGCAGGGCGGCAGGCAGGGTTACGCCGAGCCGGCGTACGGCGAGCCCGGATACGCCGAGCCCGGGTACGGCCAGGACGAGCAGGCCGGCTACGGCCAGGGCTACGCGCAACAGCCCGGCTACGGTCAGCAGCAGCCCGGCTATTCGGCGCCCGCCTACGGCGGCGCGGCCACCGGCTCCGGCTATTCGGCCACCCTCCAGCTCGACGACGGCAGCGGCCGCACCTACCAGCTGCGCGAGGGCAGCAACATCATCGGCCGCGGCCAGGACGCGCATTTCCGCCTGCCCGACACCGGTGTGTCGCGGCGCCACATCGAGGTGCGCTGGGACGGCCAGACGGCCATGCTCTCCGACCTCGGCTCGACCAACGGCACCTTGGTCAACGGATCGCCGGTCCAGGATTGGCAACTCGCCGACGGCGACGTGATCCGGGCCGGGCATTCGGAGATCCTGATCCGAATCGTCTGATCCCGTAAGCTCGCGATCATCGAAATCGGCTGACCGCCCTATGATGCTGCCTACGCGCGGCTCCGCCCGGAGCCGACGTGGCCAGCAGCTGTGGGGGTGGGTCGATCCGCACCGACGGCACCGACGTACCCATAACGGCCGAACAGGAGGTGGAACGCCGTGCAGGGTTTGATCCTGCAATTGACCCGTGCGGGGTTCCTGCTGCTGTTGTGGCTGTTCGTCTGGGCGGTGCTGCGGACCTTGCGCAGCGATATCTACGCGGCATCCGGCATTCGGATCCAGCCCAGGGCCGCGCGCGGTTCCGCGGTGCTGCCATCCTTGCGTCGAGGCCAGAAGGGCGCCAAATATCTTGTGGTGACTCAAGGTTCACTCGCCGGCACCCGCATCACGCTCGGCACCCAACCGGTGCTGATCGGACGTGCGGACGATTCCACGCTGGTGCTCACCGACGATTACGCCTCCACCCGACACGCGCGGCTCTCGCCACGGGGTGACGACTGGTACGTCGAGGATCTCGGCTCGACCAACGGCACCTATCTCGACCGCGCGAAGGTCACCACCGCCGTCCGTGTTCCGCTCGGCACCCCCGTCCGGGTCGGCAAGACAGTGATCGAGCTCCGATCGTGACACTTGTTCTCCGCTACGCAGCGCGCAGCGACCGCGGTCTCGTTCGAGGCAACAACGAAGATTCCGTGTACGCGGGCGCCCGGCTGCTCGCCCTCGCCGACGGCATGGGCGGACACGCCGCGGGCGAGGTCGCCTCGCAGTTGATGATCGCCGCGCTCGCCCATCTCGACGACGACGAACCCGGCGACGACCTGCTCGGCAAGCTCGACCGCGCCGTGCGCGAGGGCAACGCCGCCATCGCCGACCAGGTCGAGGAGGAACCCGAACTCGACGGCATGGGCACCACGCTCACCGCCATCCTGTTCGCGGGCAAGAAGCTCGGTCTGGCCCACATCGGCGATTCCCGCGCCTATCTGCTGCGCGGCGGCGAGCTGACCCAGATCACCCGCGACGACACCTTCGTCCAGTCGCTGGTCGACGAGGGCCGCATCACCCCCGAACAGGCGCACACCCACCCGCAACGGTCGCTGATCATGCGGGCGCTCACCGGCAACGAGATCGAGCCGACGCTGATCATGCGCGAGGCCCGCGCCGGGGACCGCTATCTGCTGTGTTCGGACGGACTCTCGGACGTGGTCAGCGACGAGACCATCGCGAACACGATGCGCGAGGGCAGCACCGACGAGTGCGCCGACCGGCTGATCGAGCTGGCGCTGCGCAGCGGCGGGCCCGACAACGTCACCGTGGTGGTGGCCGACGTCATCGACCTGGACTACGGGCAGAGCCATCCGATCGTGGCGGGCGCGGCCTCCGGGCAGGACGACGACACGCCGCCGCCGAACACCGCCGCGGGCCGGGCCGCCGCCATGCGCCCGCCGCGGGCCACCCCGCCGCGCCGGGCCGCCGCCGCCGAGCCGCCGCCACCGGCCAAATCGCACAAACTGCGCTGGATCCTGCTCGCGGTCGCGCTGATCGGAGCTGTCGCGGTCGGCCTGGTGGTCGGCTACAAGATGATCCGCAACAACTACTACGTCGGTGCCGACGACGGCCGGGTCGTGATCCTGCGCGGACTGCCGGGCTCGCTGCTGGGCTACTCGATCCACGAGGTCTACACCGTCGGCTGCGTCGACCGCGGCGGCAGCCTCACCACCCTCGCGGCGAGCGATCCGCTGCCGTCTGGGTGCAAGGAACTGCGGGTGAGCGACCTCGAGCAGACCGGCCGCGACAAGGTGGAGGCGGGCTTGCCGCCCGGTTCACTGGACAAGGCCCAGGAGCAGATGCGCGTGATCGCCCAGCAGGAGCTGCTGCCGCCCTGCCCGGCCAAGGTGGCCACGCCCGCGCCCGGGACAACACAGCCCAGCGCGGCGCCCACCGGTTCGCCCGCCGCCCCCGCGCCGGGCGAACCAGTGCCCGCGCCCGCCCCCACCGGGGAACCGGCGCCGCCCGCGGGCAATCCGCAGCCCGCGCCGCTGCCCGGTGGCGAGCCACGCGCGCCCGAGACCGGTACCGCGTCGCCGGCGGTGCCGACGACGACGCCGGCGCCGAGCCCCCAGACCGCGGGGGAGAACTGCCGGGTGACGGACTGATGTCCGCGCCGGCACCGCCGTCCGCCGGGGCCTATCCGAGTCCACCCGGTGGGTTCGCACCCGCACCGCCGCCCTCGACCCGCCGCAACGTCGAGTTGCTGCTGCTCGGCTTCGCGGCGCTGCTGACGACGGTTTCGCTGTTCCTGGTCGAAGCGTCCCAGGAACAGTCGATCACCTGGGACATCGCCAAGTACGGCCTGGCCTTCCTCGGGCTGTTCGCGATCGCGCATCTGGCGGTGCGCCGCTTCGCGCCGTTCGCCGACCCGCTGCTGCTGCCGATCGTCGCGGTGCTCAACGGGCTCGGCCTGGTCCTGATCCACCGCCTCGACCTGGGCGCCGAGCAGAACGCGGTGTTCAACTCCGCACCGATCCCCTCCCCCGACGCCAACCAGCAGATCCTGTGGACCGCGCTGGGCATGGTGGTGTTCGTGGCGGTGTTGATCGTGCTGCGCGACTACCGCACGCTGGCCCGTTACGCCTACACCCTCGGGCTGGTCGGCCTGGTCGCGCTGATGATTCCCGCGCTGCTGCCCAGCAGCCTGTCGGAGATCAACGGTGCCAAGATCTGGATCCGGCTGCCCGGGTTCAGTGTGCAGCCCGGTGAGTTCGCCAAGATCCTGCTGATCATCTTCTTCGCCTCGGTGCTGGTCGCCAAGCGCGATCTGTTCACCACCGCGGGCAAGCACATGCTGGGCATGGACTTCCCGCGGGCGCGCGATCTCGGCCCGATCCTCGCGGTGTGGGTGATCTGCATCGGCGTGCTGGTCTTCGAGAAGGACCTGGGCACCTCGCTGCTGATCTTCAGCACCGTGCTGGTGATGCTCTACATCGCCACCGAGCGGGTCGGCTGGCTGATCATCGGCGTCAGCCTGCTCGCGGTCGGTTTCGTGTTCGCCTACCAGGCCTTCGGCCATGTGCGGGTGCGCATCGACACCTGGCTCGACCCGTTCTCCGACTACAACAACACCGGTTATCAGATCTCGCAGTCGCTGTTCGGCCTGGCCACCGGCGGCCTGGCGGGCACCGGACTCGGTAGCGGCAGGCCCAACCAGGTGCCCTTCGCCAAAACCGACTTCATCGTCACCACCATCGGCGAGGAACTGGGTCTGATCGGCCTGACCGCGGTGCTGATCCTGTTCCTGGTGCTGGTGGTGCGCGGACTGCGCACCGCGCTGGCGGTGCGCGACAGCTTCGGCAAGCTGCTCGCGGCGGGCCTGGCCTTCACCCTGGCGATCCAGGTCTTCGTCGTCGTCGGCGGCGTCACCAAGCTGATCCCGCTGACCGGTCTCACCACGCCGTTCATGTCCTACGGCGGCTCCTCGCTGCTGTCGAACTACGCGCTGCTCGCGCTGCTGATCAAGGTCTCCGACGCGGCTCGCGCCCCGGCGCCGGTCCGCAAGAGCGGCGCAGCGGCACCGCCGATCGCCGAGGCACCGACGGAGCTGCTGCGCCGCTCGGAGACGAGGCAACCCGAATGAACACTCCGCTACGACGTGTCGCGGTCGCGGTGATGGTCATGGTCGTCGCGCTGCTGGCCAACGCCACCTACGTGCAGGTCTTCAAGGCCGACGACTACCGCAACGACCCGCGCAACACCCGCGTGCTGCTCGACGAGTACTCCCGCCAGCGGGGGCAGATCTCGGCGGGCGGCACCGTGCTGGCCTCCTCGGTGGAGACCGAGGACCGCTACAAGTACCTGCGCACCTACCCCACCGACCCGCAGGCCTACGCCCCGGTCACCGGGTACTACACCATGCAGAACGGCAGCGGCGGGCTGGAGCGCTTCGAGGATCCGCTGCTCAACGGCTCGGACAGTCAGCTGTTCGGCCGCAGGCTCATCGACCTGGTGTCCGGGCGCGACCCCCGCGGCGGCAACGTGCTGACCACGTTGAACCCGGTGATGCAGCAGGTGGCCTACGAGCAGCTGACCGCCAAGGGCTACACCGGTTCGGTGGTGGCCATCGAGCCGAGCACCGGCAAGATCCTCACCATGGTGTCCACGCCCAGCTACGACCCGAACGTGCTGGCCGGCCACGACGCCGCCGAGACCACCGAGGCGCTGGAGGCGCTCAACAGCGATCCGGACAAGCCGATGCTGAACCGGGCGATCTCGCAGACCTACCCGCCGGGCTCGACGTTCAAGGTGGTCGTGACCGCGGCCGCGCTCGCCAACGGGGTCGCCACGCCGGAGGACCAGTTCACCGCCGCGCCGAACATCACCCTGCCCGGCACCGCCACCACGCTGGAGAACTACAACGGCAGCTCGTGCGGCCCCGGCCCGACCGCGTCGCTGACCGACGCTTTCCGGTTGTCCTGCAACACCGCCTTCGTCGAACTGGGTCAGCGGGTCGGGGCGGCGGCGCTCAAGGACACCGCGGCGGCCTTCGGAGTCGGCCCGCACAACGGAATCCCGATGCCGGTCGCCGAGAGCACGGTCGGGCCGATCCCGGACAACGCCGCGCTCGGCCAGTCCAGCATCGGTCAGCGCGACGTCGCGCTGACCCCGCTCGACAACGCCGTGATCGCGGCCACCATCGCCAACGGCGGCGTCCGCATGGAGCCCTACCTGGTGGACCAGCGGCAGGGGCCGGACCTGAGCGAGCTGTCCAAGACCAAGCCGGTCTCGGTCGGCCAGGCCGTCAGCGCGCAGGTGGCCTCTCAGCTCACCGGCATGATGATCGCCTCGGAGGCCAACACCGCGGGCGGCAACCGCGCCGGCTACACGATCGCGTCCAAGACCGGCACCGCCGAGCACGGCACCGATCCGCGCAACACGCCGCCGCACGCCTGGTACATCGCCTTCGCCCCGGCACAGAACCCGAAGATCGCCATCGCGGTGATCGTGGAGGACGGCGGCGACCGGGCGTTGGCGGCGACCGGCGGCTCGGTGGCCGCGCCCATCGCCCGAGCCGTGCTGGACGCCGGTCTGCAAGGGGGCTGAAGGATTTGAACGTGCGAGGAGAGGTACGGGGGCCCCGATGCTGACCAACGGTGCGATGATCGCCGACCGCTACCGACTGCAACGCCTGATCGCCACCGGTGGCATGGGCCAGGTCTGGGAGGCGCTGGACACCCGGCTCAACCGCCGGGTCGCGGTCAAGGTGCTCAAGGCCGAGTTCTCCGCCGACCCGACCTTCCGGCAACGGTTCCGCACCGAGGCGCAGACCACCGCACAGCTGAACCACTCCGGTATCGCGGGCATCTACGACTACGGCGAGACCTACGACCCGAGCGCCGGGGAGACCTCCTACCTGGTGATGGAGCTGGTGCAGGGCGAGCCGCTCAACGCGGTGCTCTCCAGGCTCGGCAAGCTCTCCGTCAACCAGGGCCTGGACATGCTCGAGCAGACCGGACGGGCGCTCGAGGTCGCGCACGCGGCGGGCGTGGTGCACCGCGACGTCAAGCCGGGCAACATCCTGGTGACGCCCACCGGGCAGGTGAAGATCACCGACTTCGGCATCGCCAAGGCGGTCGACGCCAGTCCGGTCACCAAGACCGGCATGGTGATGGGCACCGCGCAGTACATCGCGCCGGAGCAGGCCGTCGGCGAGGACGCCACCGCGGCCAGCGACGTCTACTCCCTCGGCGTGGTCGGCTACGAGGCGCTGGCGGGCAAGCGGCCGTTCAGCGGCGACGGCGCGATCACGGTGGCGATGAAGCACGTCCGCGAGACGCCGCCGCCGATGCCCGCCGACGTGCCCGCCAACGTGCGGGAACTGATCGAGATCACGATGGGCAAGGATCCGCAGCTGCGCTACGCCAGCGGCGGCGAGTTCGCCGACGCGGTGGCGGCCGTGCGGGCCGGGCACCGTCCGCCGCCCCCGATCGGCGCGGCCGCGGCCGGGCCGATCGCCGAGGACGCCACGCACGTGCTGCCGCCCGGCCCCACCGTCGTGCTGCCCGCCGGGCAGGGCGAGGGCCCGACCGTGCGCTACAGCCGTCCCGCCGCGGCCGCCGTGGGAGCAGGTGCGGCGCCGACGGCCGCCGGCGCGCCCGCGACGATGATGAACGAGCACGGCGGCGCCACCGCCGTGCCACCGCAGGGCGGCAAGAAGCCCTGGACCACCACGCAGAAGGTGCTGGCCGGGTTGAGCGCGGCCGCGGTGCTGCTGGCCGGCGCGGTGCTGTGGCTGCTGTTCGGCGGCGACACCGATCCCGAGCCCGACCGTCCGCCGGTCACCACCACCATCGCGCCGCAGCCGCCGCTGCCGCCCACCACGCAACCCACGACCACGCGGTACGTGCCGCCGCCTCCGCCGCAGACCAGCGAGCCGGAACCGACCACGACGCAACCGCCGACGACGACGCCGGAACCCACCACGGCGGCGCCGACCACCACGCCGGAACCGACCACGACGGCCCGGCCGACCCGGACGCAGCGCCCGACGACCAGTCGCACGTTGTTCCCGACGTTCGACTTACCATTTCCGGAGGATTCCGGTGCCCGAGGCCCCTCGGGCACCGTCAGTGCGCCCACCACTTCTCCGCAAGGACAACAATGACGACCCCGAAGAATCTCTCCGCCCGCTACGAGCTGGGCGAGATCATCGGATTCGGCGGGATGTCGGAGGTGCACAAGGCCCGCGACCTGCGGCTGAGCCGCGACGTGGCGATCAAGGTGCTGCGCGCCGACCTGGCCCGTGACCCCACGTTCTATCTGCGGTTCAAGCGGGAGGCGCAGAACGCGGCCGCGCTGAACCATCCCGCGATCGTGGCCGTCTACGACACCGGCGAAGCCGAGATCGAGGGCGGGCCCCTGCCCTACATCGTCATGGAGTACGTCGACGGTGAGACGCTGCGCGACATCGTGCGCGGCAAGGGCCCGCTGCCGCCGCGCCGCGCCATGGAGATCATCGCCGACGTCTGTGCCGCACTGGATTTCAGTCACAAGCACGGCATCGTGCACCGGGACATGAAGCCGGCCAACATCATGATCAACCGGTCCGGCGCGGTGAAGGTGATGGACTTCGGCATCGCCCGCGCGCTGGCCGACAGCTCCAACCCGATGACGCAGACCGCCGCCGTCATCGGAACGGCCCAGTATCTCTCGCCGGAGCAGGCGCGCGGGGAGACCGTCGACGCGCGCTCGGACGTGTACTCGGTCGGCTGCGTGCTCTTCGAGATCCTCACCGGCGAGCCGCCGTTCACCGGCGACTCCCCCGTCGCGGTGGCGTATCAGCATGTCCGGGAGGATCCGCGGCTGCCCTCGCACGTGCACCACGGTGTGCCGCGCGAACTCGACTCGGTCGTGCTCAAGGCGATGAGCAAGAACCCGGCCAACCGGTACCAGACCGCGGCCGAGATGCGGGCCGACCTGATCCGGGTGCTCGGCGGCCAGAAGCCGAGCGCGCCGATGGTGATGACCGACGAGGACCGCACCACTTTCATGGGCGCCGACGAGCCGGGCCCGCGCACCTACCGCGCCGTCGAACGCGACGACGACACCGCCGAGCAGGAACCGGCCGAGCCGAACAGCGGCAGGCGCACGGCCTATCTCGCCTTCGGCGCGGCCGCCGTGCTCGCGGTGGCCTTCGCGCTGTTCTGGGTGTTGATCGGGCCGGGCAGCAAACCGGACCAGGTGGCCGTCCCCGACCTGTCCAACAAATCCGCCCAGCAGGCCCAGGACACGCTGCAGCGGCTCGGCTTCACCGTCGCCATCCAGCAGAAACCCGACAGCAAGGTGGCCGTCGGCAACGTCATCTCCACCCAGCCGCTCGGCGGCTCGCGGATCGACAAGGGCAGCACGGTCACCGTGCAGGTGTCCTCCGGACCCGCCCAGGTTCAGGTGCCACGGCTGGACGGGCTGTCGGTGCAGCAGGCCGAGCAGGAACTCAACGCCGTCGGCCTGCGGATGGACCCGAACGTGGAGCGTCGCGAGTCCAGTGCCCAGGATCTGGACAAGGTGATCGGCACCGAGCCGGGCGCCGGTGCCCGGGTCGACGTCGACCAGGCCATCGTGGTCTGGGTCGGCAAGGGTCCGGAGAAGGTCCGGGTGCCGAGCGTGGTCGGCCAGGACATCAGCGTGGCCCAGCCCAACCTGGTCGACAGCGCCGGCTTCAAGATCGATATCGAGGAGGTGGCGTCCTCGCGGCCCAAGGGCGAGGTGGTGGCCACCAGCCCCGCGGGCGGCAGCAGCGCCGACCGCGGATCGACGGTCACCGTGCAGGTGTCGGCAGGCGACGAGATCACGATGCCGACCCTGGTCGGCCTGACCCCGTCGCAGGCGGTGGAGCGGCTGCGCCAGAGCGGCTGGACCGGCAACGCCGGCCAGATCAATCAGGCCACCACGGGCACTTTCGAGGCGGGCAGCGTCGGGCGCATCCTGCAGCAGCAGCCGCAGGCGGGCTCGTCGATCTCCAAGACGGCGACCATCACCATCACCGTCGGCACCCTCGGCCCACCCTGATCGATCGTTACCGGAACGACGCGGCCACCCGGTGTCCCCGGCATGAGAATGGGCAGTGCTCCACCCGAACCGACCAGGACGAGGAGGCAGCTCATGACCACAGCCAGGGACATCATGAAGCCCGGCGCGCAGTGGATTTCCAAGCAGGACACCGTCGAACGGGCCGCGCAGCTGATGGCCGATCTCGGCGTCGGCTCGCTGGTCGTCGCCGACGAGAACGAGCGGATGTGCGGCATCGTCACCGACCGCGACATCGTGGTGAAGTGCGTGGCGCACGGCGCGAATCCGGCGACCACGCCGGCGGCCGAACTGTGCGAGGCGACGCCGCGGTGGGTCGCGGCCGACGCCGACGTCGAGGAAGTGCTCGACGCGATGGAGAACCACCGCGTCAAGCGCATGCCGGTCATCGAGAACAAGCGCCTCGTCGGCATGATCAGCGAGGCCGACCTGGCCCGGCATCTCGACGACAATCAGCTCAGCGAGTTCGTCACCGCCGTCTACGGCAGGCCCTGACGCCTCAGCTCAGGTCGAGGTGGCGATTCATCGCCGTCGCCGCCTCGGCCAGCTCGGGCAGTTCCACCACGTCCACGCCGTGCTCGCGCAGCTTCTCCACGCCGACGCAGTTCACCACGAAGGTCGACGGCTCGCGCCAGGCGATGACCACGCGCGGGATGCCCGCGGCCAGGATGCGGTCGGTGCACGGCGGCCGTCCGGCCGTGGCCCGCTGTGAGCACGGCTCCAGCGTGCTGTAGATGGTCGCCCGGGACAGACGCGGATCCCGTGGGTCCAGCTTGTTCAGCGCGGCTTCCTCGGCGTGCACCTTCGGGTCGTTCTCCCGCGAGTATCCGGTGGCGATCTCGGCGCCGTCGGCGACGATCACCGCGCCCACCGAGAACGCGGTCGGACTCGGCGGGCTGGCGTGGGCGAGTTCGATCGCGCGGCGCAGGAAGCGGCGGTCCCGCTCGACCGCGGACTCCGGACGCAGCAGATAGCGCAGCACCGCCATGTCGCCCACCCGGGACACCTCCGCCAGGGTCAGCCGCCGGTCCGGGAAATCGGCCGGGTCGACGAACCGCGGCGCGCCCGCCGCGCCGACCAGGAGCGGCGCCACCGCCAGCTGCAATTCGTCGGCCAGGTCGGCGGCCAGGAACGCGGTGTGCACGCGGGTGCCGCCCTCGACCATGAGCCGCTCGACACCGCGGGCGCCGAGGTCGTCGAGCAGCGCGCCGAGATCGATCGTCTCCCCCAGCACCACGACCTCGGCCAGACCGGTCAGTGTGTCACCGAGCGCGGCGGCGCCGGCCGCGGTGGTGTAGACGAGTTTCGCGCCGCCCTGGTGCCACACCCGCAGCCCGGCGTCCAGCCGTCCGGTCGCGGTGACGGTGACTTTCAGCGGATGTTCGGGCTTGCCGGCCGCGACCCGGGCGGCGCGACGCGCCTGGTCGGCGACGAGCAGGCGCGGGTCGTCGCGTCGCAGGGTCTGCGCGCCGACCAGGATCGCGTCGGATTCGGCACGCACCCGGTCGACCCGGTCGAAATCGGCGGCATCGGACAGCCGCAGGCGCTCGGGGCCGACGTCATCGAGGTGGCCGTCCAGGCTCATGGCCGCGGACAGCAGGACGTAGGGCCGCCCGCTCACTGCGGCACCAGCGCGGCGACCTCCGACTCGAGCATCTCGACCAGGCCCTCCGGCGGACGCGAACCGCACACCCCGAGCCAGTTCGCCAGCATCCGGTGCCCGCCCTGGGTGAGCACCGACTCCGGATGGAACTGCACGCCGTGGATCGGCAGCTCGCGGTGCCGCATGGCCATGACGATGCCGGATTCGGTGCGGCCGAGCACCTCGATCTCCGCGGGCAGGGTGTCTTCGAGCACGGTCAGCGAGTGGTAGCGGGTCGCGGTGAACGGATCGGGCAGGCCGGCCAGGACACCCGCCCCGGCGTGGAACACCGAGCTGGTCTTGCCGTGCAGCAGTTCGGGAGCGCGGGTGACCGTGGCGCCGAACGCCTCGCCGATGGCCTGGTGGCCCAGGCACACGCCGAGCAGCGGGGTCGCCGTCCGCGCACAGGCACGCACCAGATCGATGCTGGCGCCCGCGCGATCCGGGGTGCCGGGGCCGGGGCTGATCAGGATGCCGTCGAAATCGGCGGCCACGGCGTCCGGGTCGGCGAGGTGCTGATCGTCGTTGCGCCAGACGACCGCGTCGGTGCCGAGCTGGCCCAGGTACTGCACCAGGTTGAACACGAAGCTGTCGTAGTTGTCGACGACCAGAACACGCATGGTTCGAGATTACGTGCCGGTTCAGCCGACTGCCGCATCGATTATCGGGTGGGATCACTGGGTGGGATAGCCTGGACACACACCGGAGGGCGTCGGCAGCCCCGCCCGGGCTTCCGGTGCCACTTGCACGCCGATAACGAGGACGTCATGCCCAAGTCGAAGGTCCGTAAGAAGACCGACTATACGATCAACCCTGCCAGCCGCACCCCGGTCAAGGTGAAGGCGGGGCCGTCGCCGGTCTGGTATGTCGCGATCATGCTCGGCTTCATGCTCGCCGGGCTGCTCTGGCTGCTGGTGTACTACCTGGCGGCCGAACAGATCAGCTGGATGAACGACCTCAACGCCTGGAACTTCCTGATCGGCTTCGGGCTGATGGTCGTCGGGTTGATCATGACGATGCGGTGGCGCTGACCGGCGCTGACGTGCGCGGCAGCGGGATTACATGCGTGTCATTCATGCACACCTGTGGATGACCCTGTGGACAACTCGAGGACCGATTGGGGAGAGCGTCGCGTGAATCCGGAACCCTCCGCCTCGCCGTCGCTGTCCTGGGCCACTCCCGCGCCCGCCCTCGTCGCCGTCGGGCTCGGTGGCGCGGTGCTCGCGGTCGCCGCGTTCTTCGCCGGTGATGCCCCGAGCCGGTTGCTGGTCGGCCTCGCCGCGGCGGGCCTGCTCGGCCTCGCGGTGCTCGGAGCACGGCAGCGCCCCCGGCTCGAGGTCCGTCCCGGCTCACCTCCGGTGCTGGTCGTGCGCACTTTCCTGGGGCCGACCGAGTACCGGCCCGAGCAGATCATCCGAGCCAGGATCGTCTCCTACCGCCGGTTGGGCCGACGCAGCCCCATGCTCGAGATCGACGTCCGCCACCACGACGGCGAGCGGCTGCTCATCTTCGGCCGCTGGGATCTCGGCACGAATCCGGAGGACGTGTTCGACGCGCTGGTCGTCCACCGGCTGGCGTTCCTCCCGAAGGACTGACCAGGGCGTTCGCCGGGCTTAAGCGTCCCCCGAATGCCCACCGCGATCGAAGTTGTCCACAGGTTGTCCACCGTTCGCGGGTCACTTCCCGCGTGGTTTCACGTGAAGCAATCCCCGGATTCACAGCATCGCCGCCGCGACGGCGATCGCCGCGACCGACGCCACGCCCACCGCGGCGATGGCGGCCCAGCCGACCGTGCGGGCGGTCTCCGATGTCCGCACGCCCAGCCACTCCGGTAGGAACAGCACGCCCAGCGTCGCCAGGGTGCCCGCGAGGAGCCCGCCGAGATGCACCCACAGCGAGATCCCCGGCAGCGACAGGCTGAGGAAGACGTTGATCCCGATGACCACCAGGATCTGCGTCGGATTCAGCCGCAGCCGGAAGATCACCACCGCGATCGCGCCGAACATCCCGTACACCGCGCCGGAGGCGCCCGCACCGATCGTGTTCGCGGGTTCCAGCAGCATGCCGCCCGCCGACCCGCCGAGCAGCGCCACCAGGTAGACCGCCAGCAGCCGCCACCGGCCGAGCACCGGCTCCAACTGGATGCCGATGATGTAGAGGGCGAACATGTTGAGCGCCAGGTGCAGCGGCCCCCAGTGCAGGAAGCCCGACCCGATCACCCGGAGCCATTCACCGTCGGCGACGTAGGCCGGGATCAAGGCCAGCCGGAAGAACAGCGGGGACTGGAAGTTGTCGACGATGCTGCGCGCCTGCACCGCGGTGATGGCGAAGAACACCAGGTTCACCGCGATCAGGCCGTAGGTCACCAGCGGCGTGGCCGATCGGGCCACCGGGGCACCCGCGACGGTGCGCACCGGGCGGACACCGGCGCTACCCTCCCGGACACAGTCGACGCAGTGCTGCCCCACGGCGGCGGGCCGCAGGCATTCCGGACAGGCGGGCCGCCCGCACCGGGTGCACGCCAGGCCGGTCGCGCGGTCGCGGTGGCGGACACAGGTGGGCGGTCGGTCGTTCATCACCTTCGCCATGCTATCCAGCCCGGTCGGGGATGCCGGTTACCAGCGGTTACTGCATGATTTCCCCGGCTGTGCGAGAGTGGTCGAATGACCTTGGGGCGTCTGCACGTATCCGCACGTTCTCGTAACCGGCTCATCGCCGCGACCCTCCTCGGCCTGGCGGGCGGGGCGGCCTGGCTCATCCGCAGCAAGCGGCCGTTGCCGCCGGAGCCCGCGCCGGAGCCGCCGCGCATCGGCTACTCCCGCAACGGCTCCGCGCCGACCCCGCACGCGGGGGCCGACGCGAAGCGCTGAGCGGGCTCAGCGGCTCACGGCGCGCTTGTACTGCCGCAACGCCAGCGGGACGAACACCACCAGGATCACCACCACCCAGATCAGGGTCGTGGCGATCGGGTGACGCATCGACCAGGCGTCGGATTGCGGTCCGAGCGCGCCGGTGTTGCCGAACAGCTCGCGGGTGGCGAGCGTGAGCGCCGAGACGGGGTTCCACTCGGCGAACACCCGCAGCACCGTCGGCAGCTCCTCGATCGGCACGAACGTGTTGGCCAGGAACGTCAGCGGGAACATCACCATGAAGCTGGCGTTGTTGAACACCTCCGGCGACCGGACCAGCAGGCCGACCACGGCCATGATCCAGGACACCGCGTAGGCGAACAGCAGCAACAGCACATAGGCCAGCACCGCGTCGAGGAACGAACCCCGGATGCGCCAGCCGACCAACAGGCCGGTCACCGACATCACCACCAGGCTGACGAGGTTGATCACCACATCGCTGACCGTGCGCCCGACCAGCACCGCCGAGGGCGCCATCGGCAGCGAACGGAACCGATCGATGATGCCCTTCTGCATGTCCTCGGCCAGGCTCGCGCCGGTGAACGAGGAGCCGAACACCACGGTCTGCGCGAAGATGCCCGCGATCAGGAATTCGCGGTAGCCGCCCTCCAGGCCCGGGACCTCGATCGCCGTGCCGAAGACGTAGGCGAACAACAGCACGAACATGATCGGCGACAGCGTCGAGAAGATCAGCACGTCCGGAACGCGCTTGATCTTGATGACGTTGCGTTTGGTGACCGTGATGGTGTCGGAGACGACCATGCCCAGCCTGCTGCCCAGGCCCGGGTCCGCCGGAGTGTCGAAGGTGGTGGTGCCCGCGGTCATCGGCGGCTTCCTTCCGAGGTGTCGAGGCCGGACTCGGCGTCGTCGGCGAACTGCTCGGCCTCGCGGCCGGTGAGGGTGAGGAACACGTCGTCGAGCGAGGGCCTGCGCAGCCCGACGTCGTGTATCTGCACGTCGCCCGCGGTGAGCAGCCCGATCGCGTCGACCAAGGCCTGCGAACCGTTGCTCACCGGGACCGTGATGCGGCGCAATCCGGGCTCGAGGTGGATGTCGCCGTCGGCGAGCGGTTTCAGGACCTGCTCGGCGACGGCGAGCTTGTCGGCGGTCTCGACGGTGAGTTCGATGCGGTCGCCGCCGACCAGGGTCTTGAGCTCGTCGGCGGTGCCGCGGGCGATGACCTTGCCGTGGTCGATCACCGCGATCGCGTCGGCGAGCCGGTCGGCCTCCTCCATGTACTGCGTGGTGAGCAGCAACGTGGTGCCGCCCGCCACGAGCTCGGAGATGACATCCCACAGGTCGAGCCGGGCGCGCGGGTCGAGGCCGGTGGTCGGCTCGTCGAGGAACAGCACCGGCGGATTGGCCACCAGCGCGCCGGCCAGGTCGAGCCTGCGCCGCATACCGCCGGAGTAGCCGCGGACCGGGCGGTCGGCGGCGTCGGTGAGCCGGAAGCGCTCGAGCAGTTCGCGGGCGCGTTCCTTACTGCGCTTGACACCCATGTGGTACAGGCGTCCCACCATCTCCAGGTTCTCGAAACCGGTGAGGTATTCGTCCACGGCCGCGTACTGCCCGGAGGCGCCGATCCGCGAACGCAGGGCCTGCGGCCTGCGCAGGACATCGATGCCTGCGACGGTGGCGCGGCCCTCGTCGGGAACCAACAGCGTGGTGAGGACACGGACGGTCGTGGTCTTGCCCGCCCCGTTGGGGCCGAGCAGGGCGGTGACGGTGCCCTCGGGCACCGTGAGGTCGAGGCCGTCGAGGGCGACCAGCTTGCCGTAGCGCTTGACCAGACCCTCGGCGACTATTGCGTCGGGCATTCTTCTCCTGACGTCGAACGGGAACTCGAGTTCGGATACGGGCCGGCGCGCCGGACTGCGCACCGACATGTCGCCGGGATTCGGACGGCGCCCCTGTCGCCTGGCCAGTATCGGCCGTGCCGGGCGCGGTCGCAGCTCGTTTTCGCACGCCGCGCCGTACGCGCCGCCGGTCGCCTCCCGCTCGTCACGCGGGCATCCTCGCACCGGGGTGTGACACATTTCGCAGTCCGGGACCGGGGCGTAACCGGCCGAATGCCGGGACCGCGGGCGGCGCGCCGAGCCGCCGTCCCAGGCCGCGGCCGGGCTCGATCCCGCGCAGGTAAGCCAAACCGAAAAACTCGCCGAAATTCGCGGCGCCGCTGCACGCACAATCGCGTCTTATCGCGTAGGATCGTTCACGTCGGCCCCTCCCCCCCGGGCCGACCTTACGCGGGCCTCGGCTAACTCCCCCCCTTCGCCGAGGCCCGCTCCATGTCCAGGGTCGGTCCGGCCCATCCGAGGTCGGCCCGCATCGACATTCGCGGACCGACCCGGGGCCTCACTCCCCCGGCTCTCCCACCGCTCGCCAGGCGGTTGCCAGCCGCTGCGCCCTGACCCGTCCGGCGACCGAGAGCAGCGGGCGGTCGCGCTCCCAGCGCGACCGGGTCGACTCGTCGACCGCATCCCACCGCGGCGCGAGTTCGCCGAGCAGGCGCTCGAATTCGTCGAGCACACCACCGAGCGCCACATGCACCCCGGGCGAGTCCGGCCGCGCCGCGCCGAGCCCACGCAACGCCGCCACGGTCGCCAGCAGGCGCTGCCGGACCGGCGGCGGCCACCCCGCCTCCCGCGCGACCCGCACCAACCAGCCCGCGGCCGCGGCGATCACGTGGATGTCCTCCACCGTCCGGAACGGCTTGAGCACGTCGGCGTACCCGTCCCCGGGCAGCGCGGTCGCCGGGGTGTCGGTGAATGTCACGGTGGCGTGCGGGATTTCGGGAGCGAAGGCGAGCGCGGGCCGATCGGTGACGTGCACGCCCGGCGCCGTCGCGTCCACGAGCATCGCGCGCAGCCGATTGCGTCCGTCCGCCCCGGCGCCCACGCTCGCGATCACCACCAGCCTGCCGGCCAGGCTGCCCAGGGTGGCGAAGGTCTTCGTACCGCTCACCGACCATCCGTCGGCCCGCTCGGTCGCGGTGGTGCGGATCGCCGCGGGATGCCCGCCGCCCGCCTCGGTCGCGGCCAGCGCGAGCGGCCGGTCGCGCGGCAGTTCCGGCAGCAGCGCGGCCACCGCGGCCTGATAGCCGGACAGGAAGGCGTAGCCGAGCCGGTCGGCGGCGAACCCGCCCGCGACGGCCACGTCCACCGTGTCGGTGAAGCGGCGCGCCACGTCCCGATGACGCTCCCACGCCTCGGTCACGGACCCGAGCGGTCCGCCCGGCTCCTCGGTCAGCAGATGGTCGAACACTGTGTCCACCTCTGCACGCTAACCCGGCCGCGCCCGCGGCGGTCACCGCACCGAATCGCCGCTACCCGCGTCCGGAACGACGACAGGGCCCGAACCTCGGCCGACAGGTCGGCGGCGGGTTCGAGCCCTGTGTGGTGGAGCCTAGGGGAATCGAACCCCTAACCCCTGCCTTGCAAAGGCAGTGCTCTGCCAATTGAGCTAAGGCCCCGAGATCTGGGAAATCAGCGGGTGGTGACCTCGTGCCAGAGATCGGCCTCGTCACGCTTGCGCAGCTTGGTGATTCCGATGAGAACCGCGAGCACGACACCAACCGTGAGAAGAATCTTCATGGTTCCCACCCTACTGTGGTGATGATCGGGAGTGGGCCTAGGAGGACTTGAACCTCCGACCTCTTCGTTATCAGCGAAGCGCTCTAACCGCCTGAGCTATAGGCCCGTGTGGGTCTCGCACCGTTCGGGCGAACCGAGGACAAAGGTTACCCGACGCGACCGGAAACGACCAAAACGGCTGGTCACGGCCCCGACAGCCGGACGGAGCCCACAACCGCCGACGGCCGGCACCGGCCCTCGCGGGCGGTACCGGCCGTCGCCGAGATCCGGCTGGTCCGGGTGGCCGGCTAGTCCGGGTCGGCCAGGGTCACCTGGATGCCGCCGACCAGGTCGCAGCACTGGTTGTAGATGAACGTGCCGACGGTGCCGAGCGCGGTGAACAGCACGACGTTGATCAGACCGATCACGCCCGCGTAGCCGAACACCGTGCCGGCATCGATCAACCCCGCCGAACCGCTGTCCTGCGACACCATGTCGGTGAAGGTGTTGTTCAGCCGCTCCCACACGCCCATGCCCTCGAGCACGATGTAGAGCAGGCCGACCGCCAACATCCACACGAAGAACAGCGCCACGCTGATCACCAGCGAGATCTTCAGCGTCGACCAGGGGTCGATGCGGCGGATCTGGACGGTGGCCCGCAGCGGCTCGCCGCCCGCCACGGCGGCGGCCACCGCGACCGGCACCGCGGGCGAAACCGCCTGCTGCGCGCCGGTATTGCTCGTCTTGTCCGAGGGCGGCAGCGGATGCCGGATCTCGGACAGGTCGGGCATGTCCTTGATCAGCTCGGGCCGGGCGATGCTGCGGGTCGGACCGTCGATGCCGACCGACTTCACCATCGCGGCCTCCTTGCGCGCCGCCTTGGCCGCCAAGTCGGCGGTGGTGCGCGCGTTGGAGACGCCGCCGTTGAGGCCGACGCCCCCGCCCGAGGGCGGCCGTCCCGCCACCGGGGACTGGCCGGGCCGGTACAGGTTGGACTGCGGCTCCCGCTGCGGCAGCTGCGACCAGCCCTCCTGGTAGCGATCCTGCCCCTGCGCCTGGCCGCCCTGTTGGCCCTGTGGCTGAACGCTCTGTTGGCCCTGCGGCTGACCGCCCTGCTGCTGACCGTTCTGCGGACCGCCCTGACCACCCTGCGGCTGACCGCCGGGTGCGGTGTCGGCGCCCGGCTCCTGACCACCCTGCGGCTCGCCCGCGGCACCGCCCATCCGCACGGTCTCCTGGTCGGACGGGCTGCCGGGCTGCTCCGCACCGGGCGCGAAATCGCCCTGCCGCTGCGGGTTTTCGGGCGACTGCCCGCCCGGCCTGCCCCCGCCCTGCGGTCCGGATTCGGCCGAGCCGGGCCGGGGCACCGGCCGCGGCGGAATCGGGGACGGTGCGATCCGCTCGGTCACACCGTTGGTCTGGTGCCCGTCATTCGGCTGATTCGGAGTGGTCAATGGGAATCCTTAGATCCGTTCGTTGCCGCCGCTGTGGAGGGTTACTGCTGGGAGGAACCGGTGTCGTCGCCACCGTCGACCGCATCGGGCTCGTCGGCGTTACGCGCGATCGCAAGCAAGGTATCGCCCTCGCCCAGGTTCATCAATCGCACGCCCTTGGTCTGACGCCCCGCCTTGCGAACCTGATTCGCCGCGGTGCGGATGACGCCACCGCCGGAGGTGATCGCATACAACTCGTCGTCGTCGTCGACGATGAGCGCTCCCACCAGCGTGCCACGCCGGGCATCGAACTGGATAGTCAACACACCTTTACCGCCGCGGCCCTGCGCGGTGTACTCCTCGATCGCGGTGCGCTTGGCGTACCCACCCGAGGTCGCGACCAGCAGGTAGGTGCCCGGCCGCACCACGTTGAGCGACAACAGCTCGTCTTCGGCGTTGAACCGCATGCCCTGCACGCCGGAGGTGGCCCGGCCCATCGGCCGCAGCGCCTCGTCGGTGGCCGAGAAGCGGATCGACTGGCCCTGGGCGGAGACCAACAGCAGGTCGTCGTCGGCCGAGCAGAGCACCGCGCCGACGAGTTCGTCGTTGTCACGCAGGTTCACCGCCACGATGCCGCCGCTGCGGTTGGAGTCGAAGTCCGACAGCCGCGACTTCTTGACCAGGCCGTTCTTGGTGGCGAGCACCAGGTACGGGGCGTCCTCGTAGGTCTTGATCTGGATGATCTGGGCGATCTTCTCGTCCGGCTGGAAGGCCAGCAGATTCGCCACGTGCTGACCGCGCGCGGTGCGGTTGGCCTCGGGCAGCTCGTAGGCCTTGGCCCGGTACACCCGGCCCTTGTTGGTGAAGAACAGCAGCCAGTCGTGGGTGGAGGTCACGAAGAAGTGCTTGACGATGTCGTCCTGCTTGAGACCCGCGCCCTGCACACCCTTGCCGCCGCGCTTCTGCGAGCGGTACAGATCGGTCTTGGTGCGCTTGGCGTAGCCGGTCTCGGTGATGGTGACGACCACGTCCTCGCGGGCGATCAGGTCCTCGTCGGCCACATCGCCATCGGCCGACACGATCTGGGTGCGCCGCTCGTCGCCGTACTTCTCCACGATCTCGGCCAGCTCGTCGCGCACGATCGCGCGCTGACGCTCCGGCTTGTCGAGAATGTCCTTGTAGTCGGCGATTTCGGCTTCGATGCGGGCCAGATCGTCGATGATCTTCTGCCGCTCCAGCGCCGAGAGCCTGCGCAGCTGCATGTCCAGGATCGCGGTCGCCTGGATCTCGTCGATGTCGAGCAGCTCCATCAGCCCGGTGCGCGCGGTGTCGGTGTTGGCCGACCGCCGGATCAGTGCGATGACCTCGTCCAGCGCGTCGAGCGCCTTCACCAGGCCGCGCAGGATGTGGGCGCGCTCCTCGGCCTTGCGCAGCAGGTACCTGGTGCGCCGGATGATGACGTCCAACTGATGGTTGACGTAGAGCCGGATCATCTGGTCCAGCCGCAGCGTGCGCGGCACGCCGTCGACGATGGACAGCATGTTGGCGCCGAAGCTGGTCTGCAGCTGGGTGTGCTTGTACAGGTTGTTCAGCACGACCTTGGCGACCGCGTCGCGCTTGACCGTCACCACGATGCGCAGGCCGACCCGGTCGGAGGACTCGTCGTGGATGTCGGCGATGCCCGCGATCTTGCCGTCCTTGACCTGCTCGGCGATCGCGTTGATGAAGTTGTCGGTGTTGACCTGGTAGGGCAGTTCGGTGATGACGATCGTGGTGCGCCCGCGATTGTCCTCCTCGATCTCCACCACACCGCGCATCTTGATCGAGCCGCGGCCGGTGGTGTACGCGTCGTGGATGCCCTGGGTGCCGACGATCAGGCCGGCGGTCGGGAAGTCGGGGCCCTTGATCCGCTCCATGCACGCGGCGAGGGTGGTCTCCTCGTCGGCGTCGTGGTTGTCCAGCGCCCAGTAGATCGCCTCGGCCAGCTCGGTGAGGTTGTGCGGCGGGATGTTGGTCGCCATGCCGACCGCGATGCCGTTGCTGCCGTTCATCAGCATGTTCGGCACACGGCTCGGCAGGACGACCGGTTCCTGGGTCTTGCCGTCGTAGTTCGGGATGAAATCGACCGTCTCGTGGTCGATTTCGCGCAGCATCTCCATCGCCAGCGGCGTGAGGCGGCACTCGGTGTACCGCATGGCGGCCGCGCCGTCGTTGCCGCGGCTGCCGAAGTTGCCCTGGCCGTCGACCAGCGGGTACCGCATGGCCCACGGCTGCGCCATGCGCACCAGGGTGTCGTAGATGGCCGAGTCGCCGTGCGGGTGGTAGTTGCCCATGGTGTCCGACACCGGGCGGGCGGACTTCACGTAGCCGCGATCGGGGCGGTACCCGTTGTCGTACATCGCGTAGAGGATGCGGCGGTGCACCGGCTTGAGGCCGTCGCGCACCTCCGGCAGCGCGCGGCCCACGATCACGCTCATCGCGTAATCGATGTAGCTGTTCTGCATCTCCTGCTGGATGTCGACCGGCTCGACGCGGTCGCCCGCGCTCTCCGGTGGCAGGGTGATGTCGGTCATGAGGTCTCCTTGTACGGGCTGACGTGCGAGAACGGCCGAGCGCCCGCGAGTCGCGCGGGCGCGTCAGGCGGCTACACGTCGAGGAAGCGGACGTCCTTGGCGTTGCGGGTGATGAAACTGCGGCGGGCCTCCACGTCCTCGCCCATCAGCACGCTGAACAACTCGTCGGCCGCGGCCGCGTCGTCCAACGTCACTTGACGAAGCACCCGGACACTGGGATCCATGGTGGTCTCCCAGAGTTCCTTCGGGTTCATCTCACCCAGACCCTTGTAGCGCTGGATGCCGTCGTCCTTGTTGATCTTCTTGCCCGCGGCCAGGCCGCGCTCGAGCAGGCCGTCGCGCTCGCGGTCGGAGTAGGCGAACTCCGGCTCGCTGCGCTGCCACTTCAGCTTGTACAGCGGCGGCTGGGCCAGGTACACGTGACCGTGCTCGACCAGCGGGCGCATGAACCGGAACAGCAGCGTCAGCAGCAGCGTCGAAATGTGCTGGCCGTCGACGTCGGCGTCGGCCATCAACACGATCTTGTGATAGCGCAGCTTGCTGATGTCGAACTCGTCGTGGATGCCGGTGCCGAACGCGGTGATGATCGACTGGACCTCGTTGTTCTTGAGGACCTTGTCGATGCGCGCCTTCTCGACGTTGATGATCTTGCCGCGCAGCGGCAGGATCGCCTGGTACATCGAGTCGCGGCCGGACTTGGCCGAGCCACCGGCGGAGTCGCCCTCCACGATGTAGATCTCGGACTTGCTCGGATCCTTGGAGCGGCAGTCGGCCAGCTTGCCGGGCAGCCCGCCCAGGTCGGTGGCCGACTTGCGGCGCACCAGCTCGCGCGCCTTGCGGGCGGCCACGCGCGCCTGCGCCGAAGACACCGCCTTCTGCACGATGGTCTTCGCGTCGGCGGGGTTGGCCTCGAACCAGTGCGTGAGGTGTTCGTTGCAGGTGCGCTGCACGAACGACTTCACCTCGGTGTTGCCGAGCTTGGTCTTGGTCTGGCCCTCGAACTGCGGCTCGGCGACCTTGACGCTCACGATCGCGGCCAGGCCCTCGCGGATGTCGTCACCGGTGAGGTTGCCGTCCTTCTCCTTGAGGAGCTTCTTGTCCTTCGCGTACTTGTTGACCACCGTGGTCAGCGCCGCGCGGAAGCCTTCCTCGTGGGTGCCGCCCTCGTGGGTGTTGATGGTGTTGGCGAAGGTGTGCACCGACTCGGAGTAGCCGGAGTTCCACTGCATCGCGACTTCGAGCTCGTGCCCGGTGCCCTTGCCGGTGAACGAGACCACCGAATTGTGGATGGCCTGCTTGGTCCGGTTGATGTGGCGGACGAAGTCCTCCAGACCGCCCGGATAGTGGTAGGTCCGCGTCTTGACCTTGTGCTCGGAGGCTGCTTCGCCGGTCGGTTCACCGTGCTTGGGCGCCTCGGCGGTCTCGCTGACGATTTCGTCGGTGACGTCGGACTCGGAGACCCGCTCATCGGTCAGGGTGATGGTGAGGCCCTTGTTCAGGAACGCCATCTCCTGCAACCGCCGGGCGACGGTCTCGAAGTTGTAGGTGGTGGTCTCGAAGATCTCCGGGTCGGCCCAGAATCGGACCGTGGTGCCGGTGCGGTCGGTCGGCTCCCCCTTGACCAGCTTGGACGGCGTGGCCTCCTTGTAGGTCTGGCTCCAGTGGTAGCCGTCGACGTCGATCTCCACCTCGACCCGCGAGGACAGCGCGTTCACCACGGAGATACCGACACCGTGCAGGCCACCGGAGACCGCGTACGACTCGGAGTCGAACTTGCCGCCCGCGTGCAGCTGGGTCATGACGACCTCGACGGTCGGGATGCCCTGGGCGTGCATCTCCACCGGGATGCCGCGGCCGTCGTCGACGACCTCGACGCCGCCGTCGGCCAGGAGGGTGACGTCGACCCGGGTGGCGTAGCCGGCCATCGCCTCGTCGACGGAGTTGTCGACGACCTCCCAGATCAGGTGGTGCAGACCGCGCTCACCGGTGGAACCGATGTACATACCGGGACGCTTGCGAACCGCCTCGAGGCCTTCGAGAACGGTGATGGAGGAGGCACCGTAGTTCGTCGACTTGGAGCCCGATTCGTTGGAGTGCTTGGCAGCCACTGGTCGGTAGCTCTCCTTACTTGCTGACCTCCGCGTGGCGATCGCACAACACACCTGCGGCCCGAGGTCCGACTGGTCGAGATTACGGGCCCACCGTGGGGCTGAGCGGAACGCGCCGAAGGTTCGCCGCTAGTTACCTCTCCATCCTACTGGTAGGCCCGAACCAGAATGCACCTCCGACACCCCTGACAGGTCCGTGAGTGCGAGAAATCGATCACCGGCGGGTCCGCTCCGCCTCCCGGCCGTTTCCGGCACTCTCAGCTGGGCTCAGACTGCCCCGGCCGAGCAGTGCCGGTGCCGGCTCGCGCGGTGATCGCCTCGATGTAGTCGGCGGTGCGCCCGGCCACCTCGTCCGGATGGGAGAGCGGCGACCAGTGCCGCGCCCGGATCTCGGTGCGGGTGAGGTCGCGCACCCAGCGCTCGGCCTCCTCGTGCACCACCGGACGCACCGCACGGTCACCGGTGGCGATGAGCACCTGCACCGGCACCTCCACCGGGCGCGGACGCGGGTGACGCAGGCGCGCACGGATATTCGCGCGGTAGAGCTTGAGGTTGTTGATCATGTCGGCGGGCAGCGTCGGCGCGGCGGGCACCGCGGCCGCGTCGAGACCGTCGAAGAAGGCCAGGAAACGCGGCCAGCGGCGCGACAGCAGCCGCATGACCGGGACCGGCAGCCCCGGGATCTGGAAGGCGACCGTGTAGGCCGACGCCACGCCCTGCTCCAAGGCCCCGCGCAGCCGCCGCGCGGAGACCGGCCCGCGCAGGTAGGCGCCGAGGAAGTCCAGGTTCGGCCCGGACAGCGAGGTGAACGAGGCGATCCGCTCGGCCGCGCCGGGCGTGCTCACCACCTCCCAGCCGATCACCGAACCCCAGTCGTGACCGAGGATGTGCACGCGCTCGCCCGGGACCACCGCGTCCAGGACGGCCCGGACATCGGCGGCCAGTTCCTCGATCCGGTACGCGGCGACCTCGGCCGGCACCGTGCTCGCGCCGGCGCCGCGATTGTCGAAGGCGATCACGCGGAAACGGCCGGCGAGCCGCGCGGCGACCTCGTTCCAGAGCAGGTGCGTGTCGGGCCAGCCGTGGATCAGCAGGAGCGGCGGCGCGGCGGGATCACCGCACTGGAAGACGGCGAGCTCGATATCGCCGCGGCGGACGACGGTGCCCGAGGCGAACGGGCTCTCGGCGCGGGTTGCGGTCATGGCTGCGGCACTCCTGCTGGTCGGCGACCCCGGCGCGGTCGACACGGCGGCGGGTCGGGCGTTCCACGTGAAACTCGGAGCCTCACGAGCGAGGCGAAAGTTACCGTAACACCAAGTACTAGCTACTTCTACGGGTCAGCCGTAGGTATCGCGCGGGCCCCGGCCTTTGATGTGCCGCTCGCCCTTGCGCCAACTGGGCGCGGCCGGGCCGGTGATCTTGAGCTGGCGCACCACCCCCTGCCCGACCGCGGCATTGATCTTGGCCAGGATCTGCGGTTGCAGCAGGCGTAGCTGGGTGGCCCACGCCGTCGACTCGGCGGCGATGCTGAGCACACCGTCCTTCAGGGTGACCGGGGTGGCGTGCGCGGCGATGTCCTCCCCGACCACGCCCGCCCAGCGCCCGAAGACCGTGCCCTCGGCGACCTTGCCGTCCCAGCCCCGGCTCTTGGCGATGCGAGTGGCCAACTGCGAGAGCAGCTGCGGATCGCGGTCGTCGGGCCGGGCACCGGACCAGCCGCTGCGGCGCCGACCACCGGCGCGCAGCTTGCGCACCGGGGACGCGCGGCCCTGGCCCACCGACTTCCCGCTCGCCCGGGCGGCGGCCCTGGCCTCCTCCAGCGCACGGCGAGCCAGGTCGACACCGCGCAACGGCGGTTCCTGGGGTGTTCCCGCCCCACCCGGGGTCTGGTCGGATTCCTCGCTCATCGGCTTCCATTCTCCACCGGCGCCGGTTTGTCCCCAGTTCTACCCGAGTTGTCCCCAGCCCCGCGGGCGTGTCGGGAGTTCCGCGACGCGGGTGACGACAGCGCAACCCCGGGTGATCGAACGCCTGTTCGTGGGCCTTTTCCGGGTGCGTTCCGGCCGCAGCGCCCCGACCTGGGCAATCACCGGCATCGTCAAGTTGTCCACAGGCCCTGTGGATGACCTGATGACGGCACGATCACAGTTCGGACGCGAGCAAACGCCGTGCCGGGCGAGCGCACCGGCCATCCTCCCCGTCCGCAGTCGCATTACCACGGGAAAACCGGGTGAGTGATCACCGTTCCAGACAACTGCGCAGGTCACGACGGGGAACCGAGCCGATTCCCAGCTATCGATGTCGAACCTGTGGATAACTATGACGATTCTGTGTACAGCCGGAACCGAGCTGGTCAGCCGGTGGCGATGTGCGAGGTGCGGTGGCCGGCCTCGCCCGCGGTCGCCACCCTGATCGGCGTCGCGGACAGCTCCGCGGGCACGTCCTCCGGGACCGCCGCGGTGATCAACACCTGTTCGGCGTCGGCCGCCACGGCGGCCAGGGCGGTGCGCCGGCGCCGATCGAGTTCGGCGAACACGTCGTCGAGCAGCAGTACCGGTTCGGCCGAGGTGCTGCGCAACAGATCGAAGGAGGCCAAGCGCAGCGCCAGGGCGAACGACCACGACTCGCCGTGGCTGGCGAACCCCTTGGCGGGGGTGTCGCCGAGCATCAACTCCAGCTCGTCGCGGTGCGGGCCGACCAGGCAGACGCCCCGCTCGAGCTCCTTGCGCCGGGCCGCCGCCAGTTCCCGCAGGATGATCTCCTCGAGCGCCGCGGCGTCGTCGTCGCGCGGCGCGCGCGCCGGGTCGAGCAATTCGCCGGGCAGGTACGCGCTGCGATAGCCGATGGCGGCCGGTCGCGATTCCGGGGCCAGTGACCGGTAGGCCTCGGCCAGGTACGGGAACAGATCGTGGACCAGGCGCAGCCGTTGCGCCACCAGCACGGCGGCGTGACCGGCCAGATGCCCGTCCCAGACATCGAGGGTGCTCAGATCGGCGGTCGAGCGGGCATGGCGGCCCGCGGTTTTCAACAGGGCCGAGCGTTGCCGCAGCACCCGGTCGTAGTCCGCGCGTACACCGGCCAGCCTGGGGAGCCGGGCTGTGCACAACTCGTCGAGAAACCGGCGCCGCTCGCCCGGATCACCCCGCACGAGCGCCAGATCCTCCGGCGCGAACAACACGGTCTGCAATATCCCCAGGACTTCCCGGGTCCGGCGCACCGGGGAGCGGTTGATCTGCGCGCGATTGGCCGAACCCTGGTTCAGCTCCACATCGATGCGCAGTTCCCGGCCCGCGTTGACCACGTTCGCCCCCACCCGGGCGCGCTGGGCGCCGGAACGGATCAGCGGTGCGTCCGCCGACACCCGGTGCGATCCCAGGGTCGCCAGATACCCGACGGCCTCGAGCAGATTCGTCTTGCCGTTGCCGTTCGCCCCCAGGAACACCGTGCGTCCTGTGGACAACTCCAGCTCGACGTGCTCCCAGGAGCGGAAATCGCGCAGCGACAGCGCCCGGACGAACATGCGCTACCGCGCCCCCGTCGACCGACGCGGCGAATTCGGTGCCACCACGCGCGCGATCAGCCCGGCAGCCGCACGGGCATCAACAGGTAGGTGTAGTTGCCGGTGAGGGCGGCGAACGCACCGGAATCGAGCGTCTGCGGCTCCTCCTCCGATGCGGGCAGCAGGACCGCGGGCCTGCTGGGGGTGGTGAAACCGAAGGTGACCCGGTCGGCGTGCAGCGCGGACAGCCCATCTACCAGGTAGCCGGGATTGAACGCGATGGTCAGCGGCTCGCCGCGGAAATCGGCCTCCAGCCATTCCTCGGCGCGGCCCGCGTCGTCCCCGCCTGCGGAGAGCAGCAGGCCCTCGGTGGAGAACTCCAGCCGCACCTGCGCGCCGCGCTCGGCGACCAGGGCGACACGCTTGATGGCCTCGGTGAGAGCCGCGACCGCCAGCGTCGCGACCGAGGTGTGTTCCTTGGGGAGCAATTGGCGGAACTTGGGGAATTCCGCATCGAGCAGCCGCGTGGTGGTGCGGCGGCCGGCGTTGACGATCCCCAGCAGTCCGTCCGAGCCCGCGCCGGTACCCAGCGAGAGCTGGACGGGGGCGTCGGAGGCGCCGAGCGTCTTGGCCGCCTCGGACAGGGTGCGGGCCGGAATCAGCACCGCGGTCTCGATGTCAGGGCGCGCGGGGGTCCATTCGATGTGGCGCACGGCGAGGCGGAAACGGTCGGTGGCCGCCAGCACCACCTGCGAGCCCTCGATCTCGACCCGGATACCGGTGAGCATCGGCAGGGTGTCGTCCCGACCCGCGGCGACGGCGACCTGGCCGACGGCCTCGGCGAAGACATCCACACTCAATTCACCGGTCTGCTGCGGCACCTCGGGCAGCTGGGGATAATCCTCCACCGGCATGGTCGGCAGCGAGAACTTCGCGCTGCCGCAGGTGATCAACACGCGGGTGCCGTCGACGGAGACGTCGACCGGCTTGTTCGACAGCGCCTTGGTGATGTCGGCCAGCAGGCGACCGGACACCAGGACCTCGCCGGGGCCCGCGACCTCGGCGGCGACGCGCATCTGCGCGGAGACCTCGTAATCGAATCCCGAGACGGTCAGCCCGTCCTCGTTCGCGACCAGCAGCACCCCGCCGAGCACCGGCACGGGCGGCCGGGACGGCAGGCTGCGTGCGACCCACGCGACGGACTCGGCGAAATCCTCTCGGGCGACCCGAAACTTCATGCTCGAAAGCTCCATCGCCCGATCTGTCCTCTCCCGGTTGGCGTGTTCGACGTCGGTAGGCGGTTCTCGACCGTGTGGTTGTCGCCCCCGTGGGTAGCCCGTGGACGGGTACCGCTGCCGGGGTCCGCGGCGCCCTCGCAGTCTCGCAAGGGTGACCGACATAAAACCGTACCCCGCCCGCGCCGGAGGAACCTAGCCCGGCCCGTCGCCCGGGCGTGTGCCGTACGGAGGGCCCGCCGAGAGTTCGGCCGGAGTTCCACACCTCCGCTCCCTGCCCTGTGACGGCCTCCCTCGTCGGCCGAGCCGCCGCACCCGAGTTTCCACACAGCCTTTTTTCAAGAGAGATCTCCTAGAAGAAGAACCGAAGTAGTAGTAGGCGCTGTGGATTCTGTGGAATCGGCCCATCTGCGCAGGTCAGCAGGCGTGGTGTGGTGGGGATGGACATCGGGTGACCGGTGGATGAACGGGGGACGTCTGTGGAGACTCCGAAGTTGTCCCACATCCATCCACCGTTCGTCCTCGAGTTGTTCCACCGGATTCACCCACTTGTCCACCCGTGTGCACCGAACCGTGGAAAAGCGGTGGATTCCTCGAGGACTCCACACGAAGTCCTCGAGGAATCCACAGGCATGCACAGCGCTGTTGCCTGGTCAGTGCCTGTGGGTGAATCGGGGTGTGGAAGCTGTGGACAACCCCCTGTGCACGGTGCCGCGATCGTCCGGCGGCGAGCCTGTGTACGAATCGGTGGACAAACCGGTGGATTCCTCGAGGACTCCACAGGGATTCCTCGAGGAATCCACAAGGCGCAAAAAAGCACCGCCCCTGGTCAGGGGCGGTGCGAGGGTGTGGAGGACGCTCAGCGCGAGCGCTGCTTGATCCGGGCTGTGAGTTCTTGGACCTGGTCGTAGACGCGGCGCCGCTCGGTCATCTCCTTGCGGACCTTTTTCTCCGCGTACATCACCGTGGTGTGGTCGCGACCGAACGCCTGGCCGATCTTCGGCAGCGACAGGTCGGTGAGCTCCCGGCACAGGTACATCGCGATCTGCCGGGCCTGCGCCAGCGGCCGCGCCTTGCCCGGCCCGGTCAGTTCCTCGAGCGTGGTGTTGAAGTACTCGGCGGTGACGGCCATGATCGTGGCCGCGTTGATCTCCAGCGTCGCGGTGTCGGGCATCAGGTCGCGCAGCACCACCTCCGCCAGCGAGAGGTCCAGCGGCTGGCCGTTGAGCGAGGCGAAGGCCGTCACGCGGATGAGGGCGCCCTCGAGTTCACGGATGTTGCGCTCGACGCGGCTGGCGATCAGCTCGAGCACGTCGTGCGGCACGTCCAACCGGTCCATCCGCGCCTTCTTGCGCAGGATGGCGATCCGCGTCTCCAGCTCGGGCGGCTGCACATCGGTGATCAGGCCCCACTCGAACCGGGTCCGTAGTCGCTCCTCGAGCGTGGCGAGCTGCTTGGGCGGCCGGTCGGAGGAGACCACGATCTGCTTGTTGGCGTTGTGGAGGGTGTTGAAGGTGTGGAAGAACTCCTCCTGGATGCCTTCCTTGCCCTCGATGAACTGGATGTCGTCGACCAGCAGGATGTCGGTCTCGCGGTAGCGGCGTTTGAAGGCGACCTTGCGGTCGTCGCGCAGGCTGTTGATGAAGTCGTTGGTGAATTCCTCGGTGGAGACGTACTTGACGCGCATGCCCGGGAACAGCCGCTGGGCATAGTGCCCGGCCGCGTGCAGCAGGTGGGTCTTGCCCAGGCCGGAGGCACCCCAGACGAACAGCGGGTTGTAGGCGCGGGCCGGCGCCTCGGCGATCGCGACCGCGGCCGCGTGCGCGAACCGGTTCGAGGCGCCGATGACGAAGGTCTCGAAGGTGTATTTGGCGTTCAGGCTGGCCGAGGAGTTCGCCGGGGCCGGGGTGCTCTCCTGGTTCTTGGCGAAGTACGTCGGCCAGGAATCGCGGATGTTGACCACGGGCTCGTCGTCGCGCTCGACGGGGCCGTCGGACTCGCGCACGTCGTGGCCGGCCGCCGGTTCCCGCAGCGGTCGGTCGGTGTCGCGCAGCGGCCGGTCGCCGGGCTCGGGGGTGAACAGCGCTTCCTGTCCGGGTGGCGTCGCATCCCGGCGCGGGCCGGGCCCGTCGCGACGCGGGGTGGAGATCTCGGGAACGCCGCCGGGGCGCCCGTCGCCCGGCGGTTCCGCGAACCCGCCCGGCGGGAGACGGAAGACGGTCGTCGGGTAGTCGTCCGCGCCCGGGTAGTCGGTCGTCGGGGTGTACTCCGGTTCGGGGCTGTACTCGGCAGCGGGCGCGTACTCGGCCGCCGGCGCGTATTCGGCGGCCGGCGGGTATTCGGGGGTGGGCGGGTAGTCGCCGCCGGGCGGGTAGTCCGGGGCAGGCGCGGGGTAGTCGCCGGGGCGGGAGTGGTCTTGGCGCGCCGGGTACCCCGGGGCGCTCTCGGCGGACTGGCTGTAGCGCGGCAGGGTCTCGGGCCGGTCCACCGCCTCCTGGCCGGGAAGGCCCGGAACTTGCCGCTCCCCCCGTGGGCGCTCCGGACGGCTGGTCATCCGGGCGTGGCGCGGATTCGCGGCGGCACGCTCGGCGGTGGGGGTGGCCGGCGCGGCGATCCGCACGCCGAGACCTTCCACCTGCGGGCCGAGCCTGCGGCCGAGGGAACGCAGAATGGGTTCGCGCAGATCGCGCTCGATGGCCTCCTGGGCCAGCGACGAGGGCACCGACAGCAGCGCGAAGCCCTGCGCGACGGTGATCGGCTTGACGAGTTTGAGCCATGCCTGCTGTGCTCTGGTGACCGCGGGAATGCTCCCGTCGGCCGATCCTGTGGTGAGCTCGGCAATCACCTCGGGCCACACGGTGGCCAACACGTTCTGCTCGTCGTCCATGCAGTGTCCTCCCCGGAAAGTAGGTCGATAGGAGCAGACGGCCGGGGCACGCGAGCATCGGCGAGGATGGGTTATCCTGTGATCCCGCGTACGTCCGTCGCCGGTTCGGACGCTGCCCGGATCACCCCCGTTCCCGGGGCAGCGGCGTGGCACCGTCGGCCCTACGAATATGCCACTCCAGGGGTCTTTCCACACAATTATCCACAGATGTGGAAAACCCTGGGGAAATCTGAAACGACGGTGGATTCGGCCTGGATAGGGCGTCGACCAGGGATTCTTCGGCAAACAATCGGCAAGCGCGGTCGGCGGCGTCGCTCGCCCCCGGGTAGGGGTGTGGACGAACTCACCCGCCGAGGCCGGCCCGTGACCGCCCCGACGACCGCGCGCCGACAGCAACCGGGCAGGTCGGAACGGGTCCGGGCACCGGGGGCGCGGTTTGACCCGTTCTGAACGGATCAGTACTCTCTTACAGTCACCCCTTGGTGCGGTGAGCGGTCCTGTGCTGACCGCGTCCGGTCGTCACCGACCGCTGTGCGCCAGGGACGTATCACCGAACAGCTTCGGGTACCGAACGGTGCCCACCTACTCGAGGAGTGTTGACCGTGGCCAAGGGCAAGCGGACGTTCCAGCCGAACAACCGTCGTCGGGCGCGCGTTCACGGCTTCCGTCTCCGGATGCGCACCCGTGCCGGTCGCGCCATCGTCTCGGCGCGCCGCCGTAAGGGCCGCGCTACCCTCACTGCCTGATCCTCGCCCTCGGACGCTCGGGTGTTGCCTGAGCCGTATCGGTTGCATCATCGTGCCGACTTCTCCCGGACGGTGCGCCGCGGCCAGCGAATCGGGAGGCGAGATCTCGTCGTACACGCATTCGTGCACACCTACGACGAGCTCGCGCACGCGACAGAACGACACGGCGACCCGGTAGCCGCCGGGTCGTTCGTTCGCGTCGGCGGACCGAGGTTCGGATTGATCGTCAGCAAGGCGGTGGGCTCCGCGGTGGTTCGCCACCGGGTGGCCCGCCGCCTGCGTCATATGTGCGCCACCCTCGTCGACGAGGTGCCCGCCGATGCCGACGTCGTGATCCGCGCACTGCCCGGCGCGGCGACCGCCGACAGTGCCGAACTCGCCCGGCAGCTGCGCAGCGGACTGCGCAAACTCGGCGTCACCCACGGCGGCGGTCGCTCCCCCGCACCACGTGCGCACTCCGGTGCGCGGCCACGGACGGACGCCCGGTCGTGAGATCCGCAGCTGCCGCCCTCCACCGGTTGCCCGCGCGGGCGCTGATCTTCCTGATCGAGCTCTACCGGACCTATGTCTCCCCCACCCGAATGCCGGTGTGCCGGTTCACCCCCACCTGCAGCGAGTACGCCGTGACCGCGTTGCGCACCCGCGGCCTCGTCGTCGGCCTCGGATTGACGGCCGTGCGCCTGGCCAAATGCGCGCCCTGGCACCCTGGTGGGTGGGATCCCGTTCCGCAGCGCCGTCCGCGCCGCCGGGACGCGGCAGCCGCCGACGCCGCGATGTCGGCGCCACACGCTTGTAAAGGATCGCCGCACGCGGTGGTCGGCGACACGAACGACGGGAGTACATAGAGCCGTGCTCGACTTCATCTATTGGCCGGTGTCCTGGATCTTGTGGTTCTGGCACCGGGTGTTCGGGTTCGCTTTCGGCGCGGACAACGGTCTCACGTGGGCGCTGGCGGTGGTGTTCCTCGTGTTCACCCTGCGCATCGTGCTCTACAAGCCGTTCGTCAAGCAGGTGCGCACGACCAAACAGATGCAGGAACTGCAGCCCCAGATCAAGGAGCTGCAGAAGAAGTACAAGAACGACCGCCAGAAGATGGCGCTGGAGATGCAGAAGCTCCAGAAGGAACACGGCTTCAACCCGCTCATGGGCTGCCTGCCGGTGCTGGCGCAGGTGCCGGTGTTCCTCGGTCTGTTCCACGTGCTGCGTTCCTTCAACCGCACCGGCCACGGCTTCGGTCAGCTCGGCCTGACCCCGGAGCAGAACGCCAACACCGCCAACTACGTCTTCAACGCGGCCGACGTCCAGTCGTTCCTGAGCGCGCGTATCTTCGGTGCGCCGATCTCCGCGTTCATCACCACGCCGCAGGCGGAGTTCCTGGCGTTCGAGGACTACGGCGGCATCCCCAGCCGGTTGAGTATCGCGTTGGTCGCCATCCCGCTCATGGTGATCGCCGGCCTGGCGACCCACTTCAATGCCCGTGCCTCGGTCGCGCGGCAGACCCCGGAGGCCGCGGCCAACCCGCAGGCCGCGCTGATGAACAAGCTCGCGCTGTGGGTGTTCCCGCTCGGCGTGCTCGTCGGTGGCCCGTTCCTGCCGATCGCGATCCTGCTCTACTGGGTCTCGAACAACATCTGGACCTACGGGCAGCAGCACCTCGTCTTCGGCCGCATGGCCAAGGAAGAAGAAGCCAAGAAGCAGGCCAAGCTCGAGCAGCGGGCGCAGAACGCGCCGAAGCCGGGCGCGAAGCCGGTGAACACGAAGAAGAAGCCGGCCACCGCCGCGTCCGCCGAATCCGCGGACGACACCGGCCAGCCGACCGAGCCGTCGACCAATGGCACCCCGAAGCCCGCCAAGGCCGGGCAGCGGAAATCGGGTGGGCAGAAGCGCAACCCCAATCGGGGCAGGCCCAACCAGAAGCGCCGCCGCTGACCGCCACCGCCACCCGTGAGATTGAGGAAACCAGATGACTGTTGAAACCGACGGAGTGAACGCCGATGCCGACGACCTCGTGAGCGATGCCGAGGAAGCGCTGATCGAAGAGGGCGAGATCGCCGGCGACTATCTCGAGCAGCTGCTCGACGTGTTGGATTTCGACGGCGACATCGATCTGGACGTCGAAGGTGATCGCGCGGTCGTGAGCATCGACGGCGGTCGGGATCTGTCCAAGCTCGTGGGCCGTAACGGCGAGGTGCTCGATGCGCTCCAGGAGCTGACCCGGCTGGCCGTCCAGCAGGTGACCGGTGTGCGCAGCCGCCTGATGCTCGACGTGGCGGGCTGGCGAGCGAAGCGGCGCGAGGAGCTCAGCGCGCTGGGCACCGCCGCCGCCCAGCGCGTGCGGGAGTCCGGCGCTCCGGAGGCGCTGGAACCGATGACCCCCTTCGAACGCAAGATCGTGCACGACGCCGTGGCCGCGGTCGAGGGTGTCAGCAGTGAGAGCGAAGGCGTCGAGCCCAACCGGCACGTCGTCGTCGTGCCCGCCTGACGACGCGCGGGTTTCCCACACCGGGACACCGGGTGATTGGATAGGCCTCTGGTCTTCGGACCGGGGGCCTTCTCCATGTCACGACCCACTCCCCCGGCCGGGCGAGCCTCGCCGCACCCGGACCTTGTCGGACTCGAGCACGGAAGGACGTTTCACGTGGAACCAGATCTCGGTGGAAGCGCCGCGCCGCCGCCCGAGTCGGATCCGCCCGCCGCAGCCGCCCTGGTCTTCGGCGACCGGCTCGACGTCGCCCGCCGCTACTACGACGCCCTCGCCACGGCGGGCGTCGAACGCGGACTCATCGGCCCCCGCGAGGTGCCGCGCCTGTGGGACCGCCACATTCTCAACTGCGCCGTCGTCGCCGAACTGATGCCCGAGTCGGCCACCGTCGTCGACGTCGGCAGCGGCGCGGGCCTGCCCGGCATCCCCCTCGCCATCGCCCGCCCCGATCTGCGCATCACCCTCGTCGAACCCCTGCTGCGCCGCACCGCCTTCCTCAGCGAGTTCATCGACGCGGCCGGCCTGGACATCACCGTCGTCCGCGGCCGCGCCGAACACTCCGGCGTCATCAAGGAAGCCGGCGGCGCCGACGTCGTCACCTCCCGAGCCGTCGCCCCCCTCGCCAAGCTCGCCCAGTGGTCGCTGCCCCTGCTCCGCGACCACGGCCGCATGCTCGCCCTCAAGGGCGCCAGCGTCGCCGAGGAACTCGACCGCGACGCCGAAACTCTCGAAAGACTGGGCGCCGGGAAATTCGAAGTACTCGAATGCGGAGTAGGGATCGTCGCCATCCCGACCGTCGTGTTCAGCGCCGAACTCCTCCCCCGCGGCGAACGCCCGTCCCGCCACCGCGAGAAGAAGCCCCGCAGGCAGGCGGGCGCTCCCGGCGGACGCGGTGGTGTCGCCGGCAAGGTGCGGAGGCGGGGGAAGAGCGAGCGGTAACCGGTGCGGGCCTCCTCCCGACCATCGAAGTCGCGGGCGCGTCATCGGGCGTTGTGCCCGGCGGGCGACATCGACTTCGGAGTTCGGAATGCGAGCTGTCCGCTCGAGTCGGCGCGTCCACGCGCGCTGAACGCCACCGGTCACGAGTGGTTCTCGGCGCCGAGGGAACGACGCACCGAGGCACGACTACTGTCGGCCGCTCCCACCGAGCGGTTGAGCTCTGAGGCGAGAATCCCCGCGTCCGAACGGCTCAGGCTGCGTAGCCCTGGTGCCGTCACGTGACTGTCTGCGGTACGGCCCCATCACCGGCGGTGGGCAATGAACCGCCGGAGGTCCCTCGGTCAGCACTGCGACCAGATCCGCGAGGCACCCCACCGGCGCAATCCGATGAGCGTCCTTTACCTCGATCGGCCCCGCTCGGCCGGACCCTCGGGCGGAGTCGGACCCGATGATTCTCGACAGCCACCACACCGGCGATCGCCCCGGCTCGTCGAGGCACCGCGGGTCGCAACGGCGGCGCTCGACCGGAGGTATCGCAATCGCGTGACGTGCCGGGCTTGGGTTGGTGGGCGCGGTCAGGCCGGTGTCGCACAGCTCCGGCCAGTGGCTGCGCGTCGGATACCGGAAGCCGTGAATAGCGTGAATAGAACGTCGACGGAACCACCAGGCAGTCGGCTGTGCGCTCGACCGCCGGGATTCCGCTGACACCATGATCTCGCCCCCACTGGCAACCGCTCGACAGCACGACCACGTCGACTCGCGATGCTCTTGCGCAATTAGTCCCGCAGGGGTTGCCGACGCGGCGCTCGACCTACGGCCACGATGCAACTGTCGCCCGGATTCCCTCCGGGACAGGGCAGTCGACGGCGCAGCGGGTCGAGCCTCGCGCGTCGTTGGGTTCGTGTCGGCTGCAGATGGTCCGGTTCGCGCTTGCCTACGCGTGGGCCGATTCGCACGGTCACCACACCTGCGGAAACGGAGCGCCCACGAGCCGCACAGTACCCACGCCGAAGAAGGCGACGGTCGCCGCTCAGGAGACCCGAACTGGTTAAGGGTGGGGCCACTCTCGCCCTTATGGGTTCGACTGGTGGTCGCTTCGCGCCCCATCCCCTCGGCTGTGACCTCGCTTCGACTGGACCGATCATGTCGTCCGCAGCGGCACACCCGAGCGCCAGGTCCGTGATGGTCCCCGCGAGTCGGTCTCGTTCGGAGTCCGCCGGGCGCGGCCAATCCCCTACGCGAGCCGAGCAGGTCTCGACCCTGCCTATTCGTGGGCTGGGTCTCCTACTCGGTGCGCGGCCGGCGCTCACGATCCTCGCGCTCTCGGTGAGGTGAGCACATCCATTACTGAACAGCGACGTCTTCGGTACCGATGCCGCGGGCAAGAACCGGCTGGAGTTCTTCCCGGTCTGTACCCCGGGCGCCAGCGACACCGCGCGCACTCGACCGCGGGGTGGAGAACCCTGCCCGCGCCAAGTCCCCACCGAGTGGGACCCGCCCGGTGAGTCTGGTCGTCATGCCCCGGTGCTCTCGGCAGCCGTGGCGACGGCCGAGCGGGAGCTGGCGTCCAACGCGGTTCTCAGGTCGCCCGGTTCGCCACGGTCGGCGATCGAACTCGCCCGCCGGCAGGCCGCCGAGGACGTCGACGCCTCGCGGGTTGAGGACGCCGAGGACGCTGACGCCTCGCGAGCGAAGGCCGCCACCGAGGGACACCACCCGTGGCTGGCAGCAGCTTGCCGTGATGGTCGAGCCCGGACAGCACGTCATGTTGACTCGCTGGCGGGATTCACAACGATGGCGAGCGCAGCAGTGGTGACGAATGCGGCAGCGGTGACCGCGAGGGCAAGGTGGCGGAAGAGCGGAGAATGCCGACCCGGGTACTCGCTGACGAAGTGCCCCGGTGCGGTTGCCGGTAGTCCATCTCGCCAGCGGTACCTCACGCCCGGGCAGATGCTGGGACCCACTCGCACCGGTGGTCCGGCCGCGGGCAGTAGCCGCGCAGCCGCTGACCGTGCTCGGCAGACGTGTTGCCCGGCACTGGCCCCTGAGCCCCACGATCGATTCTCGGAACAGACCGGCGCCCGCTGGACCACGCTGCCGACGCCGGGACCGGCGACCGAGTGCGGGCGCTGATGTCCGAGTCCGACCGGCTGCGGTTCGTCGAGCCCCAACTGGTGGGTGGGCGTGGACTGGTGGGTGGGCGCGGATTCGTGGGTGGGCGTGGACTGGTGGGTGGGCGCGGATTCGTGGGTGGGCGCGGACTGGTGGGTGGCGGCGAACTCGTGGGTGGCGGCCAACTCGTAAGTGTGCGCTGGATGGGTGGCTGAGCACCGACGTGCAGCTGAGCACGGACGGGTGGCTGTGGCGCGATGGTCGGCAACCGGCGGCGGCCGCGGTGGCGGGATCGGAATCGACGGTGACGGTGCCTGCGTCGCGGCGATCAGGATCTGCGCGCCCGGCGGCACGTCGTCGAGACCGTCGACCGTGACCACGCACGGGATAGGACCGGCGGCTGAGCGCGGGCCGGCGGCTGAGCGCGGGCCGGCGGCTGAGCGCGGGCCGGCGGCTGAGCGCGGACCGGCGGCTGAGCGCGGACCGGCGGCTGAGCGCGGACCGGCCGCTGAGCCCGGACCGGCCGCTGAGCCCGGACCGGCACCTGAGCCCGACCAGTGCTCGACCATGGAATCGAAAGGGCGCCGAGGCGGTGCGCGAGCCGGCGGAATTTGTGGGGCGGAACCGTCTGTCGGGGGTGACTCGGAGATGTCATGGTTGGACGTGCTCGTGATCGGCCCGGTCCGATCAGCGTGCTCGACTGACCGCAGCCGCGCGTGCCGGTAACCGCAATCCGAGGTACTCCCCGGTCGCTGGCGCTGGCGGGGGGGGCGAATTAGTTCGTCATCCGACCACCTGCCGGGAGTTGAGGATCAGTGGGATTCGCCGACTGGAGGCCGAGCCCTCCGTTGCACTCTTCGTCGAGTTCGCAGCGGCGACGCGGGCCATGATGGTCGCTCCCGCCTTGGAGCCGCCGCGCCGGAACCCATTCCGCTCCGCACTCTACGAACCGCACTGGTCGTCGGGTTGCGGCCATGGCGCCGCAACCCCGGAGCCCGCCCTTGGCCGCTGCGAACCCGGAGCCCGCGGATGCCCGCTGGGAACCCGGAGCCCGCGGATGCCCGCTGCGAACCCGGACCCCGCGGATGCCCGCTGCGAACCCGGACCCCGCGGATGGCCCCCGGGAACCCGGACCCCGCGGATGGCCCCCGGGAACCCGGACCCCGCCGATGGCCCCTGGGAGTCTCGTAGGCCACCCCTGTCCGCTGCGACCTCAAGCGCCGCTCGCCCGGAGGGCGCTACCAGCCCGGGTGGCCCGCCCACAGCCGCTGCGATCTCGACCGCTGCGGACGCGAAGCCGCAGGGGTCTGTGCCCGTCTTGCTACCGCGCATCGAGAAGGCGGCGGCGAGATGTGGCAAAGTGCGGCGCGCGAACGGCCCCGCCCGAGGTCGGCGCAGCGGCCACGGCACAGCCGCGGTCCGCCGCGCTGCGACCCACCGATTCGCTACTGGCTCGACGAATGAGCCGGCTTCGTCGTAGGCGCCCTCGCCCTGGCCGCCCCGGCGTCGGACCACAGCTCCGTGTGCGCAGCGGTATTGCGCCAGGCCGCGATGTTTCATGTGAAACATCGAGCCGACCACTGAACTCCAGACACCTCACCTGCCGACCCGAACCGCGCCCGCACCCAGCAAGGGACAGGCGCGCCCTACCCCCATCCGTCAGCAGTGCGACGGCTGCCAACGCGAACAGCCTCGCGCCCCGCAGAACGACCAAAGCCGCCCCGCCGCAGCCGCAGTCGGAACCCCACTCCACCCTCCCCCCGCGTTTCACGTGAAACGAAACGGTGTCGATCCGCGTGTCCTCTGCGCCGCACCGCGATTCAACTTTCCTCGCGCGCTCAGTGCTGGCAAGCTAATGGGCGTCGGGCGTGAGCGTAGGTGCCACGGAGGGAAACGGGTGTGCGGGGCGAGCTCCGCTCGGAGGAATCGGGCGCAGTCCGCCCACGATGAAGCATCATGTTCGATCCGACACAGCGGTTTACGACACGGCGTCGGCGTTCGGCCGGTAGCGCGTGGTCTGAAGTTCTCGGGTTAGGAGCTGTCTATGTCGAGCGGTCCGGCGAATGTTTCACGGGAAACAACGTCGCGCGTGCCGGGGATGCTGGACTCCAGCAACTTCGATGCGGACGCATTCGGAAGCACACCGTTCGGGCACATCTCCCCCAGTGAGACCCCGATCGCTGCCGAGGCTCAGCGGGCAAGTCAGATACTGCATCCAGGAAAGGTGACTGTGCCGAAACCTCGCGAGCAACGGATCATCACCATCGCCAACCAGAAGGGCGGTGTCGGGAAGACGACGACCGCGGTGAATCTCGCCGCGGCTCTCGCGCATCAGGGCATGAAGGTGCTCGTGATCGATCTCGATCCGCAGGGGAACGCGAGTACCGCGCTCGGCATCGATCACCATTCCGGTGTCCCCTCCAGCTATGAACTCCTCATCGGTGAGGTCACCGTGAAGGATGCGATTCAGCAGAGTCCGCACAACGAGAATCTGCTGTGCATCCCGGCGACCATCGATCTGGCCGGCGCCGAGATCGAACTCGTCTCGATGGTCGCGCGGGAAGGTCGTCTGAAGGCGGCGATCCAGGAGGCGAATATCGCCGGGTACGACATCGACTACGTGATGATCGACTGCCCGCCGTCGCTGGGCTTGCTCACGGTGAACGCGCTCGTCGCCGCCAAGGAGGTGCTCATCCCGATCCAGTGCGAGTACTACGCGCTGGAGGGGGTGGGTCAGCTGATCCGCAACATCAGCCTGGTGCAGGCGCACCTCAATCCCGAGCTGCACGTCTCCACGGTGATCCTGACCATGTACGACGGCCGGACCAAGCTCGCCGACCAGGTGGCCGAGGAAGTACGCGGACACTTCGGTGATGTGGTGCTGCGCTCGGTGATCCCCCGCAGCGTGAAGGTGTCCGAGGCGCCGGGCTACGGCATGACGGTGCTCGATTATGATCCAGGCTCCCGGGGTGCGATGAGCTATCTCGATGCCGGGCGGGAGATCGCGCAGCGCGCGATGGCCCGTCAGATCACGAGCGGTACGGAGTGACCCGGGTCGCGGTGACCCGGTTGTGGCGGAACGAGGGAAGGGATCGGTAAGCCGATGAGTCAGGCGAAGAAGGGCGGACTGGGACGCGGTCTTGCGGCGTTGATCCCGACAGGACCGGACACCATTCCGAACGGACTGACCACCCCCACCGCCCCGCCCGGGACAGCCAAGCCCAAGGGACTGGTCACGCCCAACGGGCTCGGCACCGCGGCCGCGAACGTGATCATCGGCGTGGACCCGGCCGGGGCCACGCCCGCCTCCCCGCTCCGGTCCGACACCCAGGCGGAGGAACTGACCTCGCCCAGTGGCGCGGTCTATCGCGAAATTCCGCCGGATCAGATCGAGCCGAATCCCAAGCAGCCGCGCCAGGTCTTCGAGGAAGACGCCCTCGCCGAGCTGGTCCACTCCATCCGCGAGTTCGGTCTGATGCAGCCGATCGTCGTGCGGCGGCTGGAGCCGGGTGTCGACAAGTACCAGCTCGTCATGGGCGAGCGGCGCTGGCGGGCATGCCAGGAAGCGGGCCTCGAGGCGATTCCGGCGATCGTGCGCGAGACCGCCGATGATGCGCTGCTCCGCGACGCGCTGCTGGAGAACATCCACCGGGTCCAGCTGAACCCGCTCGAAGAGGCGGCCGCCTATCAGCAGCTGCTGGAGGAGTTCGGCGTCACCCACGAGGAACTCGCCGCCCGGATCGGCCGGTCCCGCCCCGTCGTCACCAACATGATCCGGCTGCTGAAACTACCCATTCCCGTGCAGCGTCGGGTGGCGGCGGGCGTGCTGTCCGCCGGGCACGCGCGGGCGCTGCTCGGGTTGGAGGCCGGACCGGACGCGCAGGAGGCGTTGGCCGCGCGGATCGTCGCCGAGGGGATGTCGGTGCGGGCGACCGAGGAGGCGGTGACGCTTGCCAATCGCGAGCCGGACTCCGCCGCCACTCCCCCGGCACCCAAGCGCAAGCCCATCCACATGCCCGGTCTGCAGGACGTCGCGGAGAAGCTGTCGAACTCGTTCGACACGCGCGTGACGGTGAGCCTGGGCAAGCGCAAGGGCAAGATCGTCGTCGAATTCGGGTCGGTGGAAGACCTCGAACGGATCGTCGGTCTGATGCAGCAACAGCAGCTTCAGATGTCGTCCGAGTGACGAAATCAGCACTGATTTCTCGATAACCAGGGACCCGGCGCCGAAACGTCACTGTGACGGCGCGTTCGATCGCGGTCCGGTGTGCGCTGTTCGCCGGAAAGTCGCCGCGGTCGGGCCTCCTGATCAACAGCACAGCGACGTGGAATGAGGCAGGTTCTAAGATGATCTGTGATGCGGCGTGAGCGTGGATGAATCGGACAGCTGGAGGCTGAGCAGAGCGGTGTCGACCAGCGTCACAGCACTTACCCTCGACGGGTTGGACAAGCTGCCCGCACACGCCAGGAGGTGTGTGTTCTGGGAGATCGATCCCGCCGTCGCCGCGGACTCCCACGGATTCAGCGACCCGGTCTTCGAGAAGGAGGCTTGGCTCTCCACGGTCATGCTGGAGTGGGGGTCCTGCGGTCAGGTCGCGCACGTGGACGGTAAGGCAGCCGGCTGCGCGCTGTACTCGCCGCCGACCGCGGTGCCCCGGGCGACGCTGTTTCCCACCTCCCCGGTGAGCCCGGACGCGATTCTGTTGACGACGCTGTGCACCGAGCCCGCGCACCGCGACGACGACATCGCCCACCGCCTGCTCCAAGCCGTCGTCTCGGATCTGGTGCGGCGCGGCGTCCGGGCGCTCGAGGCGTTCGGCATCCGGTCCGGGCCCGCGTCGAAACCGTTGTCGGACCGGCTCGCCGGGTCGATGCGGCTGATGGAGCGGATCGGCGGGCCGGTGCGCGGCAAGTCGGCGCCGTCGGCCGACTGCTCCCCCGAGACCTGCATGATCGAGGCGGATCTACTGGAGGACTTCGGCTTCGAAGTCGTGGCGCCGCACCACCGGTTCCCGCGGCTGCGGCTCGAGCTCGACTCCGATCACGGCTGGAAGGAAGACGTCGAACGCGCGCTCGACCAGCTGCTGGCGGCGGCGTCGCTGACCGTGCCGACCCGCGCCGGAGCACGCTGACCCAGCGCACGAGAAAGCCCCCGTCGAATCACGGTCGACGGGGGCTCTTTCGGTGGTTCAGGAGCGGTCGGCGGCGGCCAATTCTTCGGCGAGCAGCTCGGCGAAGGTGTAGGTGCCGGTGGGCTGGTCGTCCTGGCCGAGCAGGTAGAGCCGCTTCACCGAGATCAGGATGGCCTCGGCGATCACGTCGCGCATGCGTGGGTTGGTGAGCACCGACGCGTCGTATTCGTTGGTCAGGTATCCGATGTCGACCTGGACGGTCGGCATCTTGGTCAGCCGCAGCAGATCCCAGGTCCGCGCGTGCGTGCGGCAGTCCTGCAGCGATGTGCGCGCGACCACCTCGCGCTGGATGAACCCGGCCAGCACCTGACCGATCATCGAGACCGACCCGTGCGAGTTGCCGAAGTGGAAGCTGGCCACGCCGTTGGCGGATGGACTGGGATTCGTCGCGCAGCGCAACGAGATCATCAGATCGGCGTCGAAGGCGTTGGAGGTCTCGGCGCGTTCGGCATCGGTCGGGTTGGACCCCCACGGCCGCGACAGGAAGGTCTCCATGCCGGTGGCTGCCATCCGGCCCTCCAGCCGGCTGGCCAGATCCCAGAGAATCTCCGACTCGTACACGTCACCGAACTCCGACGGCACGGCGTAGCCCTTGTCGGGACCGCCGAGACCGGGATCGATGACGATGCGCTTGCCGGTGAGCTGCGGTCCCGCGCGGTGCACGACCTCTTCCTCGGCGATCCGGTGCGGATTGCCGCCGGTGACACGGGCACCGAGCAGTTCCAGCGAACGCAGCGTGTCGGGGCCGCAGATGCCGTCGGCGGACAGGCCGATCTCGCGCTGGAACGCGGTGAGCGCGTCATGGGTGTGCGGACCGAAGTAGCCGTCCACCCGGTGCACGTAGAACCCGAGATCCTGCAACTTGCGCTGCAAGGTCGCCACGTCGTCGCCGTAGAGCGGCGCCGAGAGCTGATAGATCAGGGTGCGGGCGCCGAGCCGGTAGGACGCCTCCTTCAGCGCCCGGTACGTCGCCGGGCCGACCACACCGTCGACCAGCAGCCCGCGATGTTGCTGGAACGCGCGGACCGCGGAGTCGAGGTGATGGTCGAAGGAGGCCTCGGTGTCCTTCCAGTACTCGGGCGACTGCGACTCGTCCGAGCCGGCGTGTGCGTGCAGGAATCCGAGACTTGCCAGGGTGCTCCGGACCTCTGCTACAGCTGGGCCGGTGTCGCCGTGACGAAGTCGGTGCATGCGTGAGAGCCCTTTCCTTCCGTCAACCCGGGTACCCACTCATGCGATGGCGCACACACCCTCGCACGACCGGAGCGTCGGTCGATTGTCTCAGACCTGGCCCGGAATTCGGCAATTACCGGGTGCAGGCATCCTACGGCGCGTCGTGATCTCCCGGCGTCAGATGACGCCGTCCAGTTCGCGCAGGAGGGCCGCTTTGCCCTTGGCGCCGACGATCTGCTTCACCGGCTTACCGCCGCGGAACAGCATCATAGTGGGCAGCGACAGGATCTGATAATCGCGGGCGGTGGCGGGGTTGGCGTCCACATCCAGCTTGGCGACGGTCAGCTTGTCGGCGTGCGTGCCCGCGATCTCCTCGAGCACCGGGGCGACCATCTTGCACGGGCCGCACCAGTCCGCCCAGAAGTCCACCAGCACGGGCTTCTCGCTCATCAGGACGTCGTCGGCGAAGGACGCGTCGGTGACGGTGACCGTCTTGCCGTTCTCGGACATGGGGTATCTCCTTGCTGTCGTGCTCGAAGCGCTGTCGTGCTCGAAGCTGTTCGGCGACGAAATCAGTTGGCGTTCACCGCAACCGGCTCACCGGCGTTGTCCAGGGTGTTGTCGGTGATGTCGCCCTGTTCGGCGAGCCAGCGCTCGGCGTCGATCGCGGCGCGGCAGCCGGTGCCCGCGGCCGTGATGGCCTGGCGGTAGGTGTGGTCGACGAGGTCGCCCGCGGCGAAGACACCGGGGATCTTGGTCGCGGTGGTGGGGTGCTCGACCACCACGTAACCCTCGGCGTCCAGCTCGACCTGGTCGCGCACGAGTTCGCTGCGCGGGTCGTGGCCGATCGCCACGAACAGGCCGGTGGCCGCGAGGTGCGAGGTCTCGCCGGTGCGGGTGTCGCGCAGGGTGAGGCCGGTCACGGAGGTGTCGCCGTGCACCTCGGTGACCTCGGCGTTCAACACGAACTTGATCTTGCTGTTGGCCTTGGCGCGCTCGAGCATGATGCGCGAGGCGCGGAACTCCTCGCGGCGGTGCACGATGGTGACGCTGCTGGCGAACTTGGTGAGGAAGGTCGCCTCCTCCATGGCCGAGTCGCCGCCGCCGACCACGACGATGTCCTGGCCGCGGAAGAAGAAGCCGTCACAGGTGGCGCACGCGCTCACGCCGCGTCCGAGCAGGCGCTCCTCGCCCGGGACGTTCAGGTAGCGGGCCGCCGAGCCCATCGCCAGGATCACCGCGTAGGCCTCGTAGGTCTCGTCGCCGACGGTGACCTTCTTCACCGGGCCGGTGAGGTCGAGGGCGTCGACGTCCTCGGTGCGGATCTCCGCGCCGAAGCGCTTGACCTGCTCGCGCATCTCCTCCATGAGGTCGGGGCCCATGATGCCGTTGCGGAAGCCGGGGAAGTTCTCGACCTCCGTGGTCGTCATCAGCGCGCCGCCGAACTGGGTGCCCTCGAACAGCAGCGGCTTCAGCTCCGCGCGGGCCGCGTACACGGCCGCGGTGTAACCGGCCGGGCCGGAGCCGACGATGATCAGGTCGCGAACTGGCGTGCTCATGAGACCCTTCCGAAAGATCTGCGGGGAACGTGACGATCAACAACAGCCTAAACGCTGTTGTTCCCGGGCCGGGTCCGCCCGCGGCGGGTCAGCCGATGTCGGTGATGTTGCGCACTTGCGGATCGCCGGTGGTGCAGCCCGGTCCGACGACCAGCGCGGTGATCTTCGGCGTGGCCGGTCCGCTGAGCAGGATCAGCACCGCGTTGTCGCCGCGATAGGTCATGTTCATGGCACCGAGCACCGGTCGGTCGAGCCCGGCGGCCTGTACGCAGCGGTCCAGCGCGGCGTCGTTGGCGAGGGGGCCGGTGACGTCGTGACGGCCGAGTGCGGCCAGCGCGGCGGTGGCCGTGAGTTCGTCGCCGATCCGGGCCGTCGAGGTCGGTTGCGCGACCGGCGGACCCTCGGTGACCGACGTGAGCCGCAGGCCGATGCCCGCGCCGGCGAGGATGGCCACGGCGGCGGCCGCGGCGGCCGCCCACCGCAGGGCACCGCGCCGCCGCGGGCGTATCGGGGTGACGGTCCCCGGCGCGTCGGCCGGGTCGACGGGTGCCGGGAAGCCGGTCACGCCGAACGGAACGTCACCGAAATCGCCCGCGCCGACTGCTTCGGCATCCGGAATCCGAGGCATGGGTGACTCGGAATGCGTTGGGCCCCAGCCGTTTGCGTTCGTCGGCGCACCATTCGATGCCGCGGACTCCGCGCCGCTGTCGAGGGCGTCGACGAAGGCCGCCAGCCGTTCCGCCACGTCGGCGGGCATGGGGTGGATGATGCGGTCGTCGGTGCCCAGCGCGCGGACGCGGGCGCTCACCTCGTCCAGGTCGTGTAGGTAGCGCGACGCGCTCGCGTCGGCCCGGACGACCGGCCGCAATTGCGCGCCGAGTTCGGGATCGATGTTGTCGGCGTGCAGGTCGGCCAGCAGCTCCGCCGAGAAGGGAGGCTGCGGTACGGACCGGGTCGCCATCGCACCTCCGTTTTTCCCATTCGACATCTGTGTCTCGTCGTCCGACGTCACGGTCGCTGGTCTGCGATCGTCACGTACATTCGTGCGGCCCCTGGTCGGGGGTCACGTTGTGAACATCGCCAACTGGCTCGTCACTATTAATGACGCACCACGATTACTTCCGGTTCCCCGGATCACGCAGAAATTCCAAACGTTCCTGCAGCCGTTGCCTGGCCCGGGCGCACCGGCTCTTGATCGTCCCCTCCGGCACGCCGAGCATCGCGGCCGCGTCGGCCACGCTATACCCCTCCAGGTCCACGGCGACCAGCGCGGTGCGCTGATCGGGCGGTAGCGAGAACAGCGCGCGGTCCACCACCAGCGACATCTCCAATTCGGCGAAGGCGTCGCGTTCCTCGGTGCGTTCGGGCAGGCTCTCCGGCGCGAAGGAGACCGCACGCCGGGTCTTGTTGCGGCGGATGCGGTCCAGGCAGGCGTTCACCACGATCGCGTGCAGCCAGCTGCGCACCTCCGCCTCGGCGCGGAACGTGCCCGCCGTGCGGTGCGCCGAGAGCAGCGCGTCCTGGAGCGAATCGGCGGCGTCCTCGCGGGTGTAGGAGGTGCGCAGGGCCGTCTGCCACAGATGATCGTTGTGCCTGCGCAACAGCTCGGCGAAGGCATGCCCGCGCCCGGCCGCGTGCGCCTGCAGCAACTCGACGTCGGAGAGTTCGTGGAGCGCGAACGAGCGTTCGCGGGCCGTGACCGGCCGCGAACTTCCCCCTCGGGAATCCTCGTTCAATTCCGACGACAAAACCAACCCCTTGGACGGCGCTCACCTGACGACAGCCACCGTCGACCGTCATCGAGAATTCTTCGCAGCATCCGGGATCGCGACACCAGAACCCGGGAAGCTCCCCTGCTGAGAGCGCCAGCCGATCATATCGGCAGTGCCGAACGGGCAGCAACCAGACCAGGTTTGGATCCGGGGCCCGCCGGGTAGCGGGGTGCCGTCAGGGCGCGGCGTCGAAACGCAGGTCGGCGATGGCCGACTGGAATTGATTGCCCGTGTTGCCCAGGCCGGTGATCCACACCAGCACATAGCGGGCGGATTGATCTGTGCTGACCGGAATTTCGGTCACACCCGCACCGAGCTGGGCGGTGCCGATCAGCTGCGTCTGATCCAACGTCGGCGAATTCGTCGGCGAGGTGCGAATTTCCACCGAAGTACCCGGCGTCGGCGAATTGATCGACACGTTCGTCAGTTTCGCCGGGCTCGGCAGCGTGGCCATCAGGCCGACCCCCTTCTTGAGGGCCGGGAACTGCTGGAAGTACTGATCGGTGCGCCACACCGTCGCGGGGTCGTTGTCCAGCACCGCGTTCACCGAGTTCACCCCGTCCGGTGTGCCCTGCGGGGAGAAGACCGTGACACCGGTCACCGGCACCGGGACACCACCGGCCACCGGGTTGTTCGGCACCGCGCCGGGCGCGGCGGGGGTGGGCGCCGGGGTGCTGTTGGTGGTCAGGCCGATGTTGCGCTGCTCGTCCAGCGGTGCGTCGGAGGCGCCGGGGGCGAAGATGCTCACCAGCCACCAGATCACCACGCCGACGACCAGCGCCGCCAGCACACCGAGGCCGACCATCACCCAGACCATGCGCTGCGAACGTTCCCGTTCCTGCGCCAGCAATTCCGGGTCGGCCAGCGAATCGTCGCCGGGCGGCTGGGCACGCTGCCCGAGCCGCAGCACCGGGATGAAATCGGTCTTCTGATCCACCACCGACGCCTGCTCGAGCACGTGCTGCACGGTGGCGGCGGTACGGACACCCTTGTTCGACTCGAGCGAGCGCACCGCGACCGCCGAGATCTCGAACGGCACCTCGGGCCGGATCTGGCGCGGCTCCACCGGCGTGCCGTCCGGGCCGAAGTCGGCCAGGCGCAGTCCGCCGACCGTCGCGGCGCTGCCGCTCACCCCACCCGGCCGGATCGGCCAGCGCGCGGTGATCAGGGCGTACAGCATCGCACCGAGACCGCGCACGTCGGACTGGGCGTCGGAGTCGGCGAGTGTGCCGGGGAAGGCGAGCACCGCGTCACCGGACGCGCTGATGCGGATCCGGTCGGGGTGATCGATCGAGAGCGAGCCGCCGCCGCGATGGGCCAGTTCCGCGGCCGAGGCCAAGGCGCGGATCGCGCGCGCGGCGCCGATCGGCGACGGCACGGTCTCGGCCATCTCGCGCAGTGAGCGGCCCGGCGTCCATTCGGCGACCACGATGCCGCCGGAGCTGCCGCGCACCACGTCGAGGACACGGGCCAGGCCGGGCGAATTGATGCGGCCGAGCCGCAGCGTGCGCGACAGGATCGCCTGCGGGCCGTCGTGGCCGGAGTTGTCGCCGGCCTTCTGGTCGGCGTCGACGAAGGTGAGCGCCACCTCGCGGTCGAGCTTGATGTCGAGCGCCTGCCAGAACTTCAGCCCGCGGGCGCCACCGTGGCTGGCCAGCAGGCGGTACCGGCCGCCGGCCACCGAGGCGCCGGGGATCAGCTTCGGACCGCGCGGCACGCGCCGGGTGGGATCCTCGGCGGCGGGCGGGGGCACCTGCCGCGGCGGGATCGGGATCATGCCGGTGTCGTACATCGGATCGCGCGGGGGCGCGTGGCGATCCTCGCGCGGACCCGGCGCGGGCTCGGCTGCGGCGGCACCGGTTTCGTGCCCGGCTTCCGACGGCTTCTCCGCGGCGGGCGGTTTGTCGGTCGACACGCCGGCCGCCGGCGTCGCAGAAGAATCGGCGGCTGGGACGCCGCCCACCGCCGCGTCGTCGCTCACCCTCATTCCTCCTTCGCCAAGATTGGTCGCTTCGCCCTGATACGCCGAACTGCCGGCGAACTCGCCACTTGTGCTCTTCTGCCGAACAGGGTACGGGAACTGAACTCGGCCGGTGGCGTCAACAGCTTCGGGGCGGATCACGGGCAGCACCATCGTCTGGGCATCCATGACCGGGTCGAAGCCGGAGTACATGTAATGATCGGGCCTGCGCAGGACCTGGGTCGCATATTCCTCCTCGACCGGGCCGTCGAGATCGAGATCGGGCGCCGGCGGGGTGATCCCGAGCCGGCGCGAGATCGCGACGGTGATCGCGACGATCTCCGGAATGCCCGCCAGCCGCATCAGCCCGAACGCGACGGCGAACAGCACGATGCCGTCGATGGCGACGCGGATCAGCGAGCCGGGCCCGCCGAGCGAGTCCGACAGCCGGTTCAGCCCGAGCACGATGTCGACGATCAGCATGACCGCGCCCGCGGCGACCGAGGACAGCACCACCCGCGTCACGGTCCGGCCGACGTTCGCCATCCGCAGATCGCCCAGGCTGCGGTGCAGCAGGTATCCGCCGATGCACGCGCCGACGGCGAAGCTCACGCCGTTGACGACGCCGAGGACGATGACCACCTGCTCGTCGGATCCCGCGAGGTAGGGGGCGAGCGCCGAGAGCACGATCTTCACGCCGGTGATGCCGAGGATGATCCAGGTCGGCGTCCACGCCTGCTCCCTGGCGTAGAACACCCGCAGGTGGATCAGCACCAGCGCGTACGGGATCAACGAGAAGGCCGACCAGCTCAGCGCGTGACCGAGCCGCTCGGCGTCGCCGGAGAACCGCGCGTAGCCGAACAGCGCCTCGCCCACCTGGGGGCCCGCCAGCGTGAAGAACGTGACGACCGGGACCAGCGCGATCATGGTCAGGCGGGTGGCCACCGACAGGTCGTCCACCACCGCGGGCGTGTCGTCGGCGGCGGCGTTGCGGCTGAGCCGGGGCATGATCGCGGTCAGCAAGGTGACGCCGAGGACGCCGTAGGGCAGCTGCAGCAGCAGCCAGGTGTAGGAGTAGATCGCCGGACCGGCCTGGTCGGCCTGCGAGGACACATGGTTGGCGAAGATGAGGCCGATCTGGCTGATCAGCACGTACAGGATGATGGCCGCGCCCATGGTGCCGAACTGCTTGAGGCGGTCGTCCACACCCCACAGCGGCCGCAGGTCGATGCCCTCGCGACGGATCGCGGGCAGCAGCACCAGCGCCTGGGTCACCACACCCAGCGTGACACCCACACCGAGGACCAGCAGTTTCGGATCGCTCATCCGTACCGGGTCCAGCGTGATCTCGCCGGGGGTCAACGCGTAGGTCGCCAGCACCACGAGCACGACCACGTTGTTCAGCACCGGTGCCCACGCGCCCGGCTTGAAGTTCTGCCGGGTGTTCAACACCGCCGTGAACAGCGCCGACATGCCGTAGAAGAGGATCGCGGGCACCAGCAGGAAGGTCAGGGCGGTGGTGAGCGCGGTGTCCACCTGGCCGTCGGCGTCGACGAAGACGCGACTGGCCAGGATCGGCGCGGCGGCCGTGGTCAGCACCGTCGCGGTGGCCAGGACCACGAACGCCGCGGTGACCAGTCGCCGGACGAAGGCGGCGCCGCCGTCCGGGTCCTCCTGCTCCGCGCGCACCAGCGTCGGCACCACGATGGCGGTGAGCACCGCGCCGAGCACCAACTCGGCGATCATGTTCGGGATCAGGCTCGCCGAGGTGAACGCACTGGCGATCTGGGGGCCGAGCACGGCCGCCAGCATCAACACCTTGGCGAAGCCGGTGATCCGGCTGACCAGGGTCGCGATGGCGATCGATCCCGAGTCGCGCAGCAGCCGCGCCGCGGCGCTCTGCTTGGGCTGCTCGGCCGACTCCTCGGGCTCGGTTTCCCATTCCTGCGTGCTCGGCCGGGCGTCGCGAGGTCGCGGCGGTGGCACCACCCGGCTCGCGCCGACGGGTTTACCGGCCGCCGCGGGCACCGGCTCGGGAATCCGCTCCGGAGCGGCGACCGGCCGCGCGCCGTGCGCGGGCGTCGGGAACGGCCTGCCCGGTGGCGGGGTGCGGTCGGGGCGCTGCGGCGGGATCCGGGTGGGCTGCGCGGGACGCGGTGCCTCGGGCGGCAGCGGTGGCACGGGGCGCTGACCGTGGCCCGGGGTGGGCGTCGGGGCGCCGCGACGGGGTGCCGGTCCGCCGGGCGGCACGGGGCCACGCCGGGGCGAAGCGTCGTCGGGTGCGGACGGATAGCCCGGTGCCGGGCCGGGGGTCCGCTGTCGGCCGGGCGGCTGATCGGACGCGGGTGGTACCGGCGGCCTGCCGGGTGCGGGGACGCGCCCCGGCGCGTCGGGGGCGAAGCCCGCTGCGGGTGGCGCGACGCGCTCGGCGCCGGGCCGCTGACCCGGCGCGTGGCCGGGACCGAAGTCCTGGCCCGCGGCCGGTCGCCCGTGCCCGGGCTGGGGACCAGGAGCAGGCACCGGGCCGGGAGCGTGGCCGGGGTGACGAGGGTTTCCGCCCGGCACGGGTGCGCGCCCGGGCGTCGGCTCGGGTCCGGTAGGGCGGCCCGGCGCTGCTCCACTGCGGGGCGGCACGGGTCGTCCCTCCGGTGCGCGCTGGGTGGGCAGCGGACCCGAGGGCGGGGGCATCGGCGCGGTGGGCGGACCCATGCGACGGCCCGGCGGCACCTGCGGACGGCTGACCTGAGGAATTCGCGGTGGTCCGCCTTGGGGATCGGGACGGTTCATCCCCGGCTCCTCCTGCGGTCCGCGCCCGCGTTCCCAGGGCGCGGACGGCGCCCGGCGGACCGGGGGCATCTCGGGCCGGTCGTCGGGTCCTGGCCGATGAGCGGAGAGATCATCGTCGCTCATCATGCCTCCTGTGTCGTACCGGACCCGCGCCCCGGCCTGCCGGAACGGCGTTTCGCCCACCGGGCTCCCCCGCAGGCCTCCGCCGCACGGACCGATGCGGGCGCGACCGTGACGCCGCTGCCGCTGCCGGCCCGTGCTCGTCTGCCCCTCGATTGTCCCCCACCGGGCACACCGGACGAGCCCCGGTCACTCGTTCCCCGCGTGCTCCGCGCTCAGCAGCTGTTTGCGCGCGCGCCGGTAGCGGCCGAGCCGACGTCGCGCGACGGCGTCGAAACCCTCGTCGGCCGGATCGGGCTTGCCCCGGAACCGGTGCCACAACCGGCGCCCGGCCAACAGGAACAGCAGCAATCCGGCACATGCGGTCATTATCGCCAGTGTCTGGCCGTAGGCGTTCGAGCGCACCGACACCGACGTCGACTCCCCGAGCAGCACACCGTCGGCGGTCGTCATCGAGATCGGGATCACCAGTTTGCGGCTGTCGTTCACCTGGGTCGGCACCCGGAACGAGCGGGTGCCCTTGGGCGGCAGCTGCTGTTCGCCCAGGTCGGTGATCTCCGCACCGTCGGGCACCTCGATCCGGAACCGGATCCGGATGGCCACCGGCAGGTCGTTGCGGGCCACCAGCAGCAGCGGACTCTGCTCGGTCGCCAGCGTGTAGGCACCGCCCGGCGGCAGCACGGTCACCGAGCGGTACAGGTTGTCGACGGTGCGGGTGGTCTGGTCGAGCCTGCGCTGCGCCCAGGCGTCCGGCTGCCCGGAGTTACCGGTGCGGCGATCGGAGAGGCTCAGCACCCGCAGCAGGTCGTCGCGCAACGGTGTGACGAACTCGCGCGGGCTCGGCTGGATCTCGGGCACGTCGACCATCGACCGGAACAGATCGGTGATCCGGCGCCCCTGCTCGCGGATCGGTTCGACGAAACGGACCGGTGCGCCGTCCGTGGTGGCACGCGGCAGCAGATCCAGTTCGTAGGGTTCGGGATCCGGCGGCTGGGCGAGCAGATCGGTGAACGCCCGCGGCGTCGCCAGCCCGGCACGCATCAGCGACTCGACCTGACGCAGCAGCTCGGTCGCCTCGTCCGCGTTGACGCCCCACTGCTGGGGCGGCATCACCAGCAACGACCGCGGACCCGGCGCCTGCGGGTTCAGCGCGCGCCACGAGACCGCGCCGAGGGCGTCCTGCAGGCGGGCCGACCGGGAATCGTTGGTCACCTCGTACCGCACACCCGACGGGGTGAACGACGGCGTCGGCGGATTGGACCCCACCGCGGCCAATGCCGTGGCCGACCAGATGTCGAACGTCGCCACCCGCAGCGCGGGATCGGGCGCGGCGGCGGGCGGCTCGGCGGGAGCGCCCGCCACCACCGACGTGGCACCCGCGGGCGCGGGTTCGGACGCCGGCGCGCCGTGCTCGGGCGCCTGCGGAGCGGTCACCTCCGGCAACCGCACCAGCGCCGGCGCGGGCGCGGTGTCGGGCGCGGTCGTCTCGCCGTCGGCGTAATACCCCTCGTCCAGATCGGCGGAGGCGCCCACCGTGCCCAGCGGCGCGGTCGCCGAATCGGCCAGCACCGCGGTGGCGAAACCGTGCCGGCGCAGGAGCATTCCGGCCGCGGTGTCGATCGTCCCGGCATCGGGCAGGCTCACCCCGCGCACCGAGCGCACCCCGAGCACCGAATCCACGATCTCCGCCGGGGCGTCCAGGGCGCGCGCGGACAGCTCCGGGTCGTTCACCGCGGCCAGCGCCGTGACATCCACCTGACCGAACGGCAGCGCCACCGTGCACAGCGAGGGCGCGATCGCGCGCAGCCGGTCCAGCCACGCCGTGGCCTGCTCCGCGCCGGTGCCCTCCCTGGTCGCGCCGTCCGGATCCGACGGGCTGGCCAGCACCCGGTAGCCGTTCGTCATCGCCTGCACCGTCACCAGCAGATCGGGATCGACGGCCAGGCAGATCGACGACGCCAGCTCCCGGTTGCGCGTCGGGCCCGAACCCAACACGGCCTCCAGCGAGCCGAGCAGCTGGTCCAGCCTGCCGCCCTTGCCGAGCGAGGCCGCCAGCTCGTCGTCGGTGAGCTCGACCTGCCCGTCCACCGAACCCGGCGCGCCCGCGACCAGCCGGGGCCGATCCGCCAACGGCCACAGCATCGTGGTGGCCACCGGTGCGCCCGCGGGCGGCGGGACTGGCGGGTGCCCCTCGGTGGCGGTCTGCGGCAGGCTCAGCACCGGCAGCAGGAACCGGGCGTCGTCCAGCCTGGCCTGGCCGCCGTAGGCGGGCACCCCGTTGACGTTCAACAACACCGGGTACACCCCGGGCTCGGTGATCTGCAGCGAGGCCGCCGCATCCGAACGCAGCGGCAACGTCACCGTGAACTGGCGCCGCTGCCCCGGATTCAACTGCGACACCACGTCCTCGAACGGACCCGCGATCTCGTAGTTCACCTGATCCAGCTGCAACGCCGACCGCAACTCCGACGGCGCGGACACCGCGGCCGCGCGCTGTAGGCGCACACTGACGTCCTCCACCACGCGGTCACCGATGTTGGTGACCGTTCCCGCCACCGTCAGCACCGGATCCGACGAGGCCGTCACCGTCGACGGTGTGACCGAATCCACCGACAGCTTCACGAACTTCGGCGCCGTCGTACTCGACCCGTTCGGCTGGGCCACCGCCTGCGGCGCGGGCGCCCCCGTCACCATCGCGACCGAACCCAGCAGAGTCAGGACCGCCACGAAGAACCGGAACAGCCCACGCGTCATCGCTTACCGGTCTCCATCCGGTCGATCAGCCGATTCGCCACCTCGGCCAGCCGTCGCTCGTCCGCGTACGCCAACCGGGAATTCAACTCCGTCAACGGAACCCACGCCACCGACGTGACCTCCACATCCGCGTCGGACAACTCCCCACCGACCGAACGCAGCAGGAAATGATGCACGGTCTTGTGCACCCGGCGGCCCTCCGTGACGAACCAATAGTCGATACTGCCCAGCTCGGCCACCACGACCCCCTGGATGCCCGTCTCCTCGGCCACCTCACGGATCGCGGTCTGCTCCGCCGTCTCCCCCTCCTCGATATGCCCCTTCGGCAACGACCACAGCAGGCGACCGCGACGATCGGTACGCCCGATCAGCGCCGCACACCGCAGCTCGCTCGGGCCGTCCAACCCGTCGACCACCAGCCCCCCGGCCGACGTCTCCCGCACCGTGCGCATACGCGGCTTGGCCGCATCGGCCGCCGAACCGCGGCGCCGCGGCTGGCGGCGTCGACTGTTCGCGCGATCGGCCGGAGACACCTGGCAAGCTTACTGTGTTGGATTGCCGCTCCTTCGTCGCGGCGGGTCGGGGCCCCCTTGTGTCTCCCGGGTGTGGGGCCGTGGGGACGGGGTGTGGTGGGGGGTCGGCCTCTATATACAGTTCCGTTGTGGTTTCGCCCGAGTCCGAGGATGTTGTCGTGTCCGATACAGCTCCGCTTCCCTCCGAGGATCGGCGTACGCGGTTGCTTGCTTCGGCGGCGGTGACCCTCGGGGCGCTTGCCGACGTGCTCACCCCGCTCGGTGGGTTGTTCGCGGCGCGCGGGCACGAGTTGTACCTGGTGGGCGGCAGTGTGCGGGACGCGGTGCTCGGACGGTTGGGCACCGATCTGGATTTCACCACCGACGCGCGGCCCGAGCAGGTGCTCGAGATCATGCGCGGGTGGGCCGACCATGTATGGGACACCGGGGGCCTGGCCTTCGGCACGGTGAGCGCCGCCAAGGCGGGGCAGCAGCTCGAGATCACCACCTTCCGCAGCGACACCTACGACCGGGTCTCGCGGAACCCGGAGGTGACCTTCGGCGACACGCTCGAGGGTGATCTGGTGCGCCGGGACTTCACCGTCAACGCGATGGCGGTGCGCATCGCGGCCGACGGTTCGCTGGAGTTCGTCGACCCGCTCGGCGGAATGGACGCCCTGCTGGCGGGGGTGCTGGACACCCCGGCCTCGCCGGAGGACTCCTTCGACGACGATCCGCTGCGGATGCTGCGGGCGGCGCGGTTCGTCTCGCAACTCGGCTTCGAGCTCGCCCCGCGGGTGCGGGCGGCGATCGGCCGGATGGCCGAGCAGATCGACCGGATCACCGCCGAGCGGGTGCGGGTCGAACTCGACAAGCTCATCGCCGGCGACCACCCGATCGACGGCATCGACATCATGTGCGAGACGGGCCTGGCCCAGCGGGTGCTGCCGGAGGTGCCCGCCATGAAGCTCGAGATCGACGAGCACCACCAGCACAAGGATGTGTACCGGCATTCGCTGACCGTGCTCGAGCAGGCCATCGACCTCGAGGACGGCGACCCCGACCTGGTGCTGCGCTGGGCGGCGCTGCTGCACGACATCGGCAAGCCCGACACCAAGCGCAACGAGCCAGGCGGCGGCGTCAGCTTCCACCACCACGAGGTGGTCGGCGCGAAGATGGTGCGCAAACGGATGCGCGCGCTGAAGTACCCGAAACAGTTCACCGAGGACGTGGCCCGCCTGGTGTTCCTGCACCTGCGCTTCCACGGCTACGGCAAGGGCCAGTGGACCGATTCGGCGGTGCGGCGCTACGTCACCGACGCCGGTGACCTGCTGCCCCGCCTGCACAAGCTGGTGCGCGCCGACTGCACCACCCGCAACAAGCGCCGCGCCAGTGCGCTGCAGGCCACCTACGACGAGCTGGAGGAGCGCATCGCGCGGCTCCAGCAGGAGGAGGACCTGGCCAAGGTCCGGCCCGACCTGGACGGCAACGCCATCATGGAGCTGCTCGGCCTGCCGCCGGGGCCCGAGGTCGGCCGCGCCTGGCGGTACCTGAAGGAACTGCGCTTGGACCGTGGTCCGCTCACCCGCGAGGAGGCCGAGGCCGCCCTGGTGGAGTGGTGGAAGAGCCAGAGCTGACGCTCAGAAGACGATCAGCGTGGTGCCCGCCACCACGGCGTCGCGGATCTGCGCGAGGTCGAACGAGGCCGTCGTCTCCGGCAGTTCCAGCTCGAACCGCACCAGGTCGCCGTCCAGGGCCGCACGCACGATGCGCAGGTCACGCGGGAGATCGCGCAGCGGCAGCACCGGCGGGTCCACCAGGCGCCGCGGCAGCGGGATGCCGCGCCAGCGGGCCCGCCGCACCCGTAGCGTCAACCGGTTGTCGGTGACCGCGCCGTCCACCAGGGCGGTCAGCGCGTGCCGCCGATGACGTGCCCGCACGTCACCCTCGGCGGTCACCTCGAGGTGCCAGGCCAGCGGCAGCGTGTTCAACCAGGCCACCAGCGCGGCGAGGGTCACGGTCCCGGACACCTCGAGCCGGGCGGTGCGCACCCGGCTCGGTACGCCCGGGATCAGCCGCACACCGTGCGCGATGACGGTCACCGTCTCGAGCGGGTGGTCGTCCCAGCGCAGCCGGGACAGCACCGTCTTGGTCTGGAAATGCGCGCCGCGCCTGCGCACCTTCAACACCTGCAGGGTCGCGTGCAGTTCGTGACCGACCAGCGTCACGGTGATCTCCTGGCCGCCGAACCGGCTCAGGATGCCCTCGCTGAGCACCGTCATCAGCACATCGGGCAGCAGCGCGGTGACCGTGCCCGACCCCAGGTCGACCACCGGGTCCATCCACGCGGCGGTGGTGGTGAGCCACTGCTCCAGCCAGGACTGCTCGAACAGCCGCCTGCCGATATCGATGGCCCGCAACGGAGACCATGACGTCGGATCGAAATACGCGGCCATGACCGTTCCGAGCGTACTGGATCGGGGTACCGGTCCGCGCGTACCGGATTGGCCGGCGGGCACCGGCCGACGACAATGGAACCGCACGCGCCGCAGCGACGGGAGGAGTCACGATGCCGCTGGATCTCAACAGCGATCTGGGCGAGGGCTTCGGTTCGTGGACGATGGGCGACGACGCGGCCATGCTCGACCTGGTGACCAGCGCCAACATCGCCTGCGGCTTCCACGCCGGTGACCCCTCGATCATGCGCCGCACCTGTGCGCTGGCCGCCGAACGCGGCGTCCGCATCGGCGCCCACGTCGGCCACCGCGACCTGGTCGGTTTCGGCAGGCGCCGCATCGAGATCGACCCCGCCGATCTGCGCGACGAGGTGCTGTACCAGATCGGCGCCCTGGACGGTTTCGCGCGTGCCGCGGGCAGCCGGGTGAGTTACGTGAAACCGCACGGGGCGCTCTATCACTCGGCGGCCGCGCGCCGCGACCTCGCCGACGCGGTGCTGGCGGCGATGACCGACCTCGATCCGAAGCTGGTGTTGCTGGGCCCGGCGGGTACCGAGCTCGAGCACGCCGCGACGGCGGCGGGCGTGCGGTTCGTCGGCGAGGGCTTCGCCGACCGCGCGTACACGCCGGAGGGCCGGTTGGCTCCCCGCGGCCGGGCGGGCGCGGTGCTCGACGCCGACGCGGCGGTGGCGCAGGCGGTATCGATCGCGACCGAGGGGCGGGCTCGGGTGGTCGAGGGCGGCGCCGTCGAGGTGGGCGCGGGCAGCCTGTGCGTGCACGGCGACACCCCCGCCGCGGTCGAGATGGCGCGGCGGATCCGGGACGCGCTGGCCGCCGCCGGTGTGGTCGTCGAGGCGTTCGGGTGAGCGCGCTGCGGGCGTGACGGGGACCGGTGCCGTGGCGAAGGACGCCGAACAGTGGTGGATCCGGGCCGCCGGTGACCGCGCCTGGCTGCTGTATCCCGGGAGTGCGATCACCGCGGCGCGCGTTGCCGCGCGGCTGCGTGAGCGGCCGATCGAGGGGGTGCAGGATGTCCTGCCCGCGGCGGAAACGGTGCTGGTGACGGTGCTGTCGCCCGCGCACGCCGAGCCGGTCCGGCGCGAGTTGGCGGCGCTGCTGACGCCGGGCGGCGCCGTTTCCCGTGAAGCAGTCGGCGTGGCAAGTCTTTCCGACTCCGAAACGGCACCCGAGCCGGTCGAGATCCCGGTGCGATACGACGGCGCCGACCTCGCGCACGTGGCCGAACTGCTCGGTACGACCGTGCCCGCGGTGATCGAGGCGCATACCGGCACCGTGTGGCGCTGCGGATTCGTCGGCTTCGCACCGGGTTTCGGCTACCTGGAAGCACCGGACGGCCGCCTGACCGTCCCGCGTCGCGACCGCGCCCGCACCGCCATCCCGGCCGGCGCGGTCGCCCTGGCCGGCGGGTACTCGGCGGTGTACCCACGCAGCACTCCGGGCGGCTGGCAGCTGATCGGGCACACCGACGCCGTGCTGTGGGACGTCGATCGCGATCCGCCCGCGCTGATCCGCGCGGGCTCGGCGGTCCGCTTCGTGGCGGTCGGCCGATGATGCGCGTGCTGGCGGTCGGTCCGGCGGCCACGGTGCAGGACCTCGGCAGACCCGGGTGGTTCCATTCCGGGGTCGGTGTGGCGGGCGCCGCCGATCGCGGGGCGCTGCGGTTGGCGAATCGGCTGGTCGGGAACCCGGAGGACGCGGCGGGCATCGAAGTACTGCTCGGCGGTCTGGTCGTACGCGCCGAGCAGCACCACACCGTCGCCGTCACCGGCGCGTCGGCGCCGGCAACCGTGGACGGCGTCCCGGTCGGGCACGCGAGCGTGCTCGAACTCGCGCCGGGAGCGACCCTGCGCCTCGGTCTCGCCTCCCACGGACTGCGCAGCTACGTCGCGGTGCGCGGCGGCGTCGACGTCGCGCCGGTGCTGGGCTCGCGCAGCCGCGACACGCTCGCGGGCATCGGGCCCGAACCATTGCGCGCCGGTGACCGCCTGCCGATCGGGCCGCCGCCGCGCACGCTGCCGCTGGTCGATCTCGCACCGGTCGCGCCGCAGCCCGACCCCGTGACGGTGCACGCCTTGCCGGGGCCGCGCGCCGACTGGTTCATCGACCCCGACGCGCTGTTCACCGGCCTGTGGTCGGTCACCACCGACACCGACCGGGTCGGCGCCCGGCTCGCGCGGGTGGCGGGTCCGCCGCTGCGCCGCGCGGTCGCGGGCGAATTGCGCACGGAGGGCATGGCATCGGGCTCGGTGCAGGTGCCGCCGAGCGGCGAGCCGGTGGTCTTCCTCGCCGACCATCCGATCACCGGCGGCTATCCGGTCGTCGCGGTGGTGCTCGACGCCGATATCGATCTGGTCGCCCAGATCAGGCCCGGCGGACGGTTGCGGTTCCGCCGGGCGGACCGATCAGCGTGAGCGCACCGGCGAGCGCATGAGATAGACGTTGTAGCTGTCCCAGGCCGACATGGTGAAGTACAGCTCGTCGCCGGTGGACCAGGGATGGATGAAGCCGCCGTAGGCCTTCGGATAATCCGAGGTCGACACCAGCGGCACCCCGTCGGTCCATGCGCCCTGCGGGGTGGTCGCCTCGCGCAACACGATCGCGCCGCGCGCGGAGTCCAGGTAGACCATCTGCCAGCGTTCGGTGCCCGCGTCGTAGCGCACCGAGAGCTCGCTGGCGATACCGAGGAACAACGGCGTGGCCTGGTTCTCCGCCGCGGGAGCCCAGTCACCGTTCACCCAGTACTGGTAGGCGGACTTGTTGAGCACGTGCTCCTTGGGCACCCTGGCCAGCCCCACCACACCGACCCGCCCGTTCGGGGTGCCGAACATGTAGACGTAGTCGCCCTGCGGCACCATCGCGGCGACCTGGAACCGGCCGAGCCCGAACAGGTTGTCCCACTTGGCGTGCTGGTCTTTCACCCAGGTGGAACCGTTGTCGTCGGAGTAGGCGATGCCGCCGTAGTTGGTCCACCACATGCCGGGGATGCGGCTCCAGCGGTTCACCGACATGTAGCTCATGTACTGCCGGTCGCCGAGGGCGAAGCCGGAGGTCGGGATGACCGTGGTCTCCCAGTTCTTGATCTTGCGGCTCGACAGCAACTCGGCCGCGTGGCACCGGCTGTCCTGCACCATCCGGTCGATGCGCACGCCGTCGGAGAGGTCGGTGTCGGTGCTGTAGGCGAGCGCGTTGCTGCGCCAGTCCGATCCGCCCGCGCCGCCGTACTCCCAGCCTTCGCCGAAGGTGTCGCCGAAGACCATCGCCACCTCGCCGGGCTTGGTCTCCCACATGATGCCGAGGTCGGTGCCGTTGATCGCCCAGCGCACGTCGGTGCGGTTCTCCGAACCGTGCCCGGTCACCTGCTCCACCAGCTCCGCGGTGTCGACCACGGGGGCGGCCGGGGCGGGCGCGAGCGGTCCCGGCTCGACCGGATGCACGACCTCCGGCGGCGCCGGCTGCGGATCCTGTTGCGGCCCACCGGGTACCGGGATGGGAATGGGCTCGATCTCGGGGCGGATGCTGATGCGCGGCACCTGCACCCCGGCGAAGCTGCTCCCGCTGTCGCCGCTGCCCGCCGAGGAGCCGCTACCCGCCGAAGAGCCGCTGCCGGTGTCCGCCGACCCGGGCACGTCGACCGACAGTTCCTCCTCCTCGGGAGTCTCCTCGGTGCCTTCCTCGGCCTTCGTGTCGTCCTCGGCCGGCGGGGCGGTCTCGGGCTCCACCGGTTCACGCAGGTCCGGGCACGGGTCGCCGCACGGGTCCTTGGGCAGCGGGTCGGCGGCCACCCGGGTGTAGTCCGGAGGTGGGTCGGGCACCGGGACCAGCGTGAGTTCCGGGATCGGCACGGGGATCTCGATCTCGGAGGGGATCTGGACGGGCGGCGGCGCGGGCTGCCCCGGCATCGGCAGCCGGGCCAGCGGATCGAAACCCGTTTCGCCGCAACTGTTCACCGGTGCGGGCATCCAGGGATGGGGCGCGGCCGCCGCGGTCGGCGCCGGAATCCCCACCAGACCCGCGACGAGAACACCGAAGAACGCGGAGGTCTCCAGCTTTCTCGGTACACCCATGTCGGTCGGCTCCCCGGTTCGTCGCGGTCGGGTGATCAACTTACCGGACCGTGCTGCGCGGGCCGGTGATCCGGCCGGAACCGAATGGCACAGGGCCGCGTCCAATCCCATATGAACGAGATCGGGTACTCCTTCGGCACCGGCGACGGCGAGGTCCACCACTGGTCCTCCCCCGCCGACCTGGACCTCGCGGGCACCGGTGCGCTGGACGCGGTCTGCCTGGATTTCGACGGCGACGGCCTGGCCGACGACGCGCTGTGGGAAACCGGCGGCGAGTACCCGGTTCCGCAGGCCGGGCCACCCGACGGGTTCGCCGGCCTCGACCCGGTCGTGCTCGACGACATCGGGCGGCTGGCCGATCAGCGTCCCGACCGCGCCGCCGGTGTGCCACCGAGCCCGCCGTCCGTGCCGTGGGCGGGCTGAGCGGCTACGGCGGGTCCGGCGCCGTCCCGGCGTCCGCGAGGTGGCGGTTGACGCGATCGAGCAGTGCGAACAACTGGGCGCGCTCGTCGGGGTCCAGCGGCGCCAGGATGTGCTGGTCGACCTGTTCGAGGACGCGGTCGAGCTCATCGAGGCGGCGTGCGCCCGGCTCGGTGAGGGTGATGACGTTGCGGCGCCGGTCGGCCGGGTCGGGCGCCCGGCGCACCCAGCCGCCCGCTTCGAGGTCGTTGAGGACGGCGACGAGGTCGCTCGTGAAGACATGGCTGCGCGTCGCGAGCGCCGCCTGGCTCGCCGGTCCGAACTCGGCGAGCGCGGCCAGCACGACGTAGTGATCCTTGTGGGCTCCCACCGCGCGGAGCGCCGTGCGTGCCGCGCGGGTCATCTGGGCGGCCGTCATCGCGGCAAGGCGGGATATCCGCCTGGTCAGGCGCTCGGGGGTGTCCGCGCCGCGGTCGAACCGCAGTTCTTCGCCGGTCTCCATGTCGGCAGCCTACCGCTATTGCATTAGTACTTCTAACGGTCTATTTTTGTTAGTACTTCAAACATTAGTTTTACTAACAGAATGGGAGATCGTCGTGACCGGCACTCCAGCTCTCCTGCGTGACCTCGCCGACCGCGCCGAACTGTCCGAGCTCGTCGCCCGGCACAGCGTGTGGGTCGACGAAGGCTTCGCCGACACCGACCGGCTCTTCACCGCGGACGTCGAGGTCAGTTCCCCGCGCGGCGAAGCGCACGGCATCGCCGAACTCGACGCGCTCGTGCGCAAGGGTCACGCGGTGTACGCCCGCACCCTGCACACCAAGGGCAATCTCGTCATCGAGATCGACGGCGACACCGCGACGGTGCGTGCGCACGACCTCGCCGTCTTCGTCATCGACGACACCACCGAGGCCGTCGCCGCCGGAATCCACCACTACCGGGCACGCCGGACCGCCGAGGGCTGGCGCTTCGACCGCCTCGTGGTCTCGCCGGTCGCGCTCACCGAGGCGCTGGGCCGGGCCCGCTAGCGCGCCTGGCCGGTGCGCCGGGAATTGACGGCGACGAGGACGACACCGAGGCCGTAGCCCGCCGCACCGGCCAGCACGACCGGGAGTGAACGGCCGTCCGCCGGGACCACCAGCGCGGTGAGCGCGATGGCGGCCACGAAGGCGAGGTTGAACACGGTGTCCTGCAACGCGAACACCTGGCCGCGGCGGCGGTCGTCGATATCGATCTGCATCGCCGCGTCCCCGGTGAGCTTGATGGTCTGCCCGGCCAGTCCGAACAGGAAGGCTCCGACGAGCAGGAGCTGATGGGCGCGGTGCCCGGCGGCGCCTGCCCCGGCGAGCGCGGTGGGCGTGACGAGCAGGAGTTGCACGAGCATCGCGCCCACCAGCCCGACCACCACGGTGCGTGGTCGGCCGAGCCGTGGGATGACCAGCGGCGCCACCACCGCGGCCACCAGCATCCCGGCCGCCGTCGCGGCGATCGCGACACCGAAGCCGATCAGCCCGGCGCCCAAGGCCGACCCGTCGGCGGGCTGACGCAGCACCAGCACCATGATCAGCGTGTTCGCCCCGAACACCACCCGGTGGGTGCCGATGCCGATCATCGCCGTGGTCACCGACGGCGCGGCCCACACCGCCGAGGCCGCCGTCCGCAGCCCGGCCGCGATCGCTCGCACGGTGCCCCGGTCGGCGCCCGCGGTCTCGCTGCCGGTCGCAGCGCCGTCGTCGGCCCGACCGGCGTCCGCCGTCTCCCCCGACGCCGCGCGACCGCTCGTATCCGCGACGGCCACGTCGGCACCCGCCTCGGTGCGCCGACGATCCGCTCGTGCGGCCGGGCCGGGCCCCAGCACCCCGGCGCGGAATCCGACCGCCAGCACCGCGCCGATCACCGACCCCACCGCGCTGCCCGCCACCGCCACCGCCGACCCGGTATCACCGGCGCCGACCACGCCGATCACGGCCACGGCAGCGCCCGCGCCCACCCCCGCGCACCCGGAGGCGACCGTCGCGAGCGCCGAGTTCATGGCCACCAGCCAGTGCTGATCCAGCACCCGCGGCAGCGCCGCCGACACCCCGGCCTGGACGAACCGGCTCACCCCCACCACGGCCAGCGCCAGCAACAACAGCGGCGTCTCACCGATGCCCGCGAGCAGGCCCGCCGCGGCGATCCCGATCAGCACCGCGCGCACCACGTTCGCCAGCAGCAGCACCGCGCGCCGATCCCAGCGGTCCAGCAACGCGCCCGCGTACGGGCCGATCAGGGAATACGGCAGGAGCAGCACCGCGAAACCGGCGGCGATGGCCAGCGGATCGGTATGGCGTTCCGGATTGAACAGGATGGCGCCGGAAAGCGCGGCCTGGAACATGCCGTCGCCGAATTGCCCGGCGAACCGCACCACCGCCAACCGCACCACGCCGGGGCTGTCCCGCAGCGCGGTCCGCAACGACGGTGGTTGCGGGGCGGCGGGGCAATCCGGGGGGTAACCGATCGACACCGCCCCGATTGTGCCGTGTCCGCGGCCAGGGCCGGGCCACGGCCGTGCCTCAGTCGGGGTGAACCAGCGCCCGCACCGCCGTGCGCGTGTCCGGTGCCATCGGCAGGTCCTCCAACGCGCCCGCGTCGATCCAGGCGAACGCGTCGTGCTCGCCGGGCGCCAGCGCGACCTCACCCGGCTCGGCCTCGACCAGGAAACTGAACTTGCGCACTCGCGGTTTGCTGCGTGTCGCGTAATCGATCGCGCCGAGAAACCGCTCGATGCTGCGCAGCCGCAACCCGGTCTCCTCGAACAACTCTCGGGCCACGCATTCGGCGAACGATTCCCCCGTTTCCACCCCACCGCCCGGCAATTCGTACATTCCGCCGTAATAGTCGTCGGGCACCCGGCGGACGACCAGCAACCGGCCCTCCCGGAATACCGCGATTCCCACCACGAAATCGGTGATGCCCTGCGCACGCGCTTGTTCGCGCAACTGTTCCTCGACGCGAGCGAGCGCCTCCGGTCGCATCTGCTCGTCACCTCCGGTTGGCATTGTGGCCCACGGTGTTTCCCCGCTCGTAATCCGGTACTGCTCGCCTGCCGTTCACCGGCGCGACGCTCGCGTAAAATGCCGAATGCGGGACAATTTACTAGGAATGTGGCGCACCGCGAGGTGAGGTGCGCCCCCGACCATCGATGCACGGCCGCAGAGAGGAGGACCGATGTCCACACTCGCGACGCCGCACATCGATGTCCACCGGGGCGGCGACCGGATGAAAACACGCGTGTCCTGGCTGGATTCCAAGCATTCGTTCTCCTTCGGCGCGCATTACGACCCCGACAACACCCATCACGGCCTGCTGCTGGTGAACAACGAGGACATCGTGTTGCCGGGGCAGGGCTTCGACACCCACCCGCACCGGGACATGGAGATCGTCACCTGGGTGCTCGGCGGCAGCCTGGTCCACCAGGACTCGCTCGGGCACAGCGGCGTGATCTACCCCGGTCTGGCCCAGCGGATGAGCGCGGGCACCGGCATCCTGCACTCGGAGAAGAACGACTCGTGGCGGCTGGACAACAGCGCCGAGCACGACGAGCCGGTGCATTTCGTGCAGATGTGGGTGGTGCCCGACGAGCCGGGTGGCGACCCGGGCTACCAGCAGCTCGAGATCGATGACGAGCTCGCCTCCGGCCGGCTCGTCACCGTCGCCGCGGGCCTGCCCCGCTACCGCGACCGCACCGCCATCGCGATCGCCAGCAGCCATTCGGCCCTGCACGTGGCCAGGATGCCGGGTGATCCCGCCGCCCCGGTGCACCTGCCCGAGGCGCCGTACCTGCACCTGTTCGTGGCCCGTGGCGAGGTGGAGATGGAGGGCGTGGGTCCGCTCTACGCCGGGGACGCGGTGCGGCTCAGCCACAGCGGCGGCCAGCGGGTGACCGCGCACGGCCCGGCGGAGATCCTGGTCTGGGAGATGCACGCGCGCCTGGGCGGGCAGTGAGTTCGGCACGCTGAGGGCCGCGCTCGTCCCGGGCGTGGCCGGTTCGTCCGATTAACATCGGGGATCAGGGAGCGCGATCAGGTGTGGACCGTCGCGCGCGAGCGCCCGTCCGAGCGATGAGAGGAAGACTCATGTCGCAGTACCCGCCCCCGGGCCAGTATCCGCCTCCCGGCCAATACCCGCCGCCGCCCGGACAGTATCCGCCCCCGGGCGGTCAGTACTGGCAGGAGTCGCCGCGGGGCAAGGGCATGGCGATCACCGCGCTCGTCCTCGGCATTCTGGCCCTGATCAGCTTCGTCACCGTCTTCGGCGGCTTCCTGTTCGGCCTGTTCGGCCTCATCTTCGGCATCATCGCGCTGGTCAAGGCGCGCAAGGGCACCGGAGGCGGCACCGGGATGGCGATCACCGGCCTGGTGCTGAGCGTGCTCGGGCTGATCGGGGCGACCCTGGTGGCGATCGTCGGCTGGAGCTTCTTCGTCGACACCGGCGGCAAGGACCTGGTCGACTGCCTGAACAAGGCGGGCACCGACCAGGCCAAGATCGACGAGTGCGAGCGCAAGTGGACCGAGAACGTCGAGGACCGCTTCAGCATCACGCTGACACCGGCGCCGACTCCCTGATCCGCGCTCAGTACGCCGCGCGCTGCCGCGGTGTGGTGGCGGTGGTGCGGGTCGCACCGATCACCTCGGCCAGCTCCGGCCGGTAGTCGCCCTCCGGCGCCGAGACCCAGGTGCGATAGCCGGTCTGCTCGTCGGCCGGTGAGGGCAGCACGATCCGGCTGCCCGGCAGCGCGACCGACGCGCACACCCGGAACAGGTCCGCGAACAAGACCATGTCCAGGTAGGAGTTGTCGTTCGGCCCGGTGAGGAAGGTCCACCGGTCCGAGCGCGGGTGCGCGATGATCGGGCAGCGCGGCGGCCCGCCGAGCAGCTCGCGCACCTTCGCGCCGAGCGGAGCGGGCATCACCACCGCGCCGACCGCGCCCACTTCGAGCATGATGCGCCCGAGCGCGGGATCGACGACGGCGAAGAGCCGATGATCGGTGCGGTAGCGGCGACAGCGGACGAAAGCGTCTTCGCGGAGCGGAGTGCGGCCCGCGGCCGAGCGCGGTGACCGCGGCTGCGCGGTGTCGAGCGAACGGTGACTGCCAGAACCAGTGCGGGACGTGCTCATGACGAACCTCGCCTCGGTGCGGAGTGGACCTTTCGGGTGTAACCAACCGCTGTCTCGACAGTAGACCCGGGCAACTGCGCTGACAATAGTCACCGCCGATGCGGTGGTCACGAAGTAGCATCGCCTGGCATGGCACCCGTCTCGCCGACCGTCGCGCGCTGGGAGCTGGTGTTGCGGCTGCGTGAGCTGCGCGAACAGCGCGGCTTCGATTCCGCGGGATTCGCCCGCCGGGTCGGCTTCACCCCGGCCAACTGGTCGCACGTGGAGAACGGCAGGCGAGTGCTGACCGCACGGACGATCGGCCCGGTGCTCGACGTGCTGGAGGTGCCCGACGACGAACGCGCGGAACTGCTGGCGCTGTTGCAGGCGGGCAAGCAGCGCGGCTGGTGGAGCCGGTCCTCGGCGCTGATCGGCCCGGAGTTGCAGCGGTTGTACGGGATGGAGTACGGCGCGCAGAGCATCCGCAGCTACGACAGCCTGATCGTCCCGGGCCTGTTGCAGACCGAGGACTACGCGCGTGCCCTGATCAGCGCGGACGTGATGATCCGTCCGGTGCAGGTCGACCAGCTCGTCGCGATCCGCCTGCGCCGCCAGCAGCGGCTGCGCGGACCCGACCGCGTGGAACTCACCGCGATCGTCGGCGAGGCCACCCTGCGGCAGCAGACCGGCGGCCCGCAGGTGCTGCGCGGGCAGCTCGAGCATCTGGCCCGGCTCGTCGACGAACTCGACACCCTGGAGGTGCGGGTCATCCCGTTCACGGCGACGGCGGGCGCGATCCTGGGCGGGTCCAGCTTCCATCTGCTCGACTTCGCAAGCGAGCAGCTACCGACGTTCGGCTGGGCCGAGAGCGCCGTGTTCGGCGGCCCGGTGGAAGATCCCGAGCTGGTGCGCGATCTCGGCTTCGCCTATCTACGCGCCCTCGACCAGGCACTCTCTCGCGCCGACTCCGCAGCGCTGATCAGGCGTTACGCTTCCGGAGTAGACTCCTGATCATGGCCACCACCGCGGGGGCCCGGTCGGGTGACACCGGCTGGTTCACCTCGAGCCGTTCGAACAACGGCAACCAGTGCGTCGAGGTCCGCTTCGACGGCGAGGCCGTGCTGATCCGCGACAGCAAATATCGTCGCGACCCGGCCGCCGATCCCGCCGCCGAGCCGGTGATCACCGTGCCCGCGACACTGTGGTCCGACTTCCTGGGTGCCCTGCGCGCGGGCCGCCCCCATCCCGGTCTCGGCACCGAGCCCACCGCCGACGGCGGCATGTTCCTGCGGCACGGCGCGATCACCCTGCGCTACACCGCCGCGGAGTGGCAGGCGTTTCTGGCGGGCGTGCACGACCGCGAGTTCGACCGCGCGCTCGCCGCACCCGGCCGCTGACCCGGCCAGGTGGGCATACTGGACTGCGTGACCTCCGAACTGACCAGTCCCTCCGGTATCGATCTTTCCCATCTCGACGAGTCCGTCCGGGTGCAGGACGACCTGTTCGCGCACGTCAACGGCAAGTGGCTGGCCGACCACGAGATCCCCGCCGACCGAGCGGTCGACGGCGCCTTCCGCGCGCTCTACGACCAGGCCGAACTCGATGTCCAAGCGATCATCCAGCGCTGCGCGCGTGACGATCAGGACGACGCCGACGCCCGCCGGATCGGCGACCTCTACGCCAGCTTCATGGACACCGACACCGTGGCCGCGGCCGGGCTCTCGCCCATCTCCGCCGAACTGGCCGCCGTGCGCGACGTGACCGACCGCGGTGCCTTCGCCGCGCTGCTGGGCAGGCTGGCGCGCACCGGCGTCGGCGGCGCGGTCGGCTGCTACGTCGACACCGACGACAAGGATTCCAGCCGCTATCTGGTGCACCTGACGCAGTCCGGCCTCGGCCTGCCCGACGAGTCCTATTACCGCCAGGACGAATTCGCCGAGATCCGCACCACCTACATCGCGCACATCGGGCGCATGTTCGCCCTCGCCGCCGCCGACCCCCGCATCGGCGCGCTGTTGCCGCAGGATCCGGACACGGTGGGGCAGCGGATCTTCGAGCTCGAGCGCAGGCTGGCGGCAGGCCACTGGGACGTGGTGCGCCGCCGCGACGCCGAATTGAGCTACAACCTCACCACGTTCGACGCGCTCGTCGCCGAGCAGCCCGAATACGACTGGGCCGCATGGACCTCCGCACTGGCCGAGGGCGTGGATCGCGACGGGCCCGAGCTGTTCGCCGAAGTGGTCGTCCGCCAGCCCGATTACCTGCGCACCTTCGCCCGTCTGTGGGCCGAGGCCGACCTCGCCGACTGGCAGGCCTGGGCCGCTTGGCGCATCCTGCGCGCCCGCGCCCCGTACCTCACCGACGAGCTGGTCGAGGAGAACTTCGCCTTCTACGGCCGCACGCTCACCGGCGCCACCGAGAACCGGGAGCGCTGGAAGCGCGGTGTCTCGCTGGTGCAGGAGCTGCTCGGCGAGGCCGTCGGCAAACTGTACGTCGCCGAGCACTTTCCGCCCGCGGCGAAGGCCAGGATGCAGGAACTGGTGGCGAACCTGCAGGAGGCCTACCGGCGCAACATCGCCGAGCTCGACTGGATGAGCCCGGAGACCAGGCAGGCCGCGCTGGCCAAGCTGGAGAAGTTCACGCCCAAGATCGGGTACCCGGACCGCTGGCGCGACTACTCGGGCGTGCGGATCGATCCCGCCGACCTGGTGGGCAACTACCGTCGCGGCTACGCCGCCGAACACGACCGGGACCTGCGCAAGCTCGGTGGCCCGGTGGACCGCGACGAGTGGTTCATGACCCCGCAGACGGTCAATGCCTACTACAACCCCGGCATGAACGAGATCGTCTTCCCGGCCGCGATCCTGCAGCCGCCGTTCTTCGACATGAACGCCGACGACGCCGCGAACTACGGCGGTATCGGTGCGGTGATCGGGCACGAGATCGGCCACGGGTTCGACGATCAGGGTGCCAAGTACGACGGCGACGGCAACATGGTGGACTGGTGGACCGACGCCGACCGCGCCGAGTTCGCCAAGCGCACCAAGGCGTTGATCGAGCAGTACAACGTGCTCTCGCCCAAGGACCTGCCCGACGAGCACACCGTCAACGGCGAATTCACCATCGGGGAGAACATCGGCGATCTCGGTGGCCTGTCGATCGCGCTCGAGGCCTACAAGATCTCGTTGAACGGCGCCGAGCCGCCCGTCATCGACGGTCTGACCGGGCTGCAGCGGGTGTTCTTCGGCTGGGCGCAGGTGTGGCGCACCAAGGCTCGCGCCGAGGAGGCGATCCGCAGGCTGGCCATCGACCCGCACTCGCCGCCGGAGTTCCGCTGCAATGCCGTCGTGCGCAACATCGACAGCTTCCACGAGGCCTTCGACGTGCGCCCCGGCGACGCGCTGTACCTGGACCCGGCCGAACGGGTCAAGATCTGGTGATCGAACGCGAGACGCCGACCGCGCACGCTGCGCGATCGGCGTCTCGTTCGTTCGGGTCGGGCGATCAGTTCCAGTCGCCGAGACCGTCGCGGGCGTTGAGGGTGCCGCCCGCGGTGTTCTGCACGATGACCGGGTCGCCCTTCTGCGCGTTCTCGAAGAACCAGCGCGCGTCCTCGGTGCTGACGTTCAGGCAGCCGTGGCTGACGTTGGCGACACCCTGCTGGCCCACCGACCACGGCGCGGCGTGCAGGAAGATGCCGCTGTTGGAGAGCCGGGTGGCGTACTCGACGTCGAGCTTGTAGCCCTCCGGCGCGTCGATCGGCACACCGTAGGTCGAGGAGTCCATCACCATCTGGCGGTGCCGCTCGCCCACGATGTAGGTGCCGTTGGGGGTCTCGTGGCCGGGCTTGCCCAGCGAGGTCGGCATCGTCTTCACCACTTCACCGTTGCGGGTGATGGTGATGGTCTTCGTCGCGTCGTCGGCGGTGGTGATCTGCGCGTCGCCGATGCGGAACGAGCTGGTCGTGCCGCCCGCCTCCACGCGGACATCGGTGTTGGCGGGCCAGAAGTCGTTCGGCCGCCAGCGCACCTGCTTGTCGCTCCACCAGTAGAAGTGGCCGGGCGCCTCGTTCGAGGAGGTGATCTTGATGGCCTTCTCGGCCGTCGCGCGATCCTCGATGGGCTCCTTGAAGGTGATGATGATCGGCTGCGCCACGCCCACGGTCTCACCGTCGGCGATGTTGATGTTCGGCGGCGCGAAGTTGGCCTGCGGCGTCGGCTCGGTCACCGCGGACGCGGATCCGGAATCGAGACCCGGGAAGAGCGGCTCCGCCTGGGCGGGCGCGACGATCACGGCACCGGCCGCGGCGATCGCCGCGGACAAGAGGACGCCCCGGCGTAGCCGGCGGGTCAGCCGGTCGTGCGTGGGCATCGGCCTGTCGTTCGAAGCGGCATGCATTGGTTTCTCGTCCATTTCCATCTCCCGCGCGCACGCAGCGGGCGAGACATTTCATCGGCGTGTAGTGACGGCCCCCGACCTCGTCCATTCCTACCTTCCGCACACCGCTCGGGGCCAGTCGTCCCGATCGGTGATAGGCAACCGGAGCCGGTAGTGACTGCCATCACAAAAGGGGTTGTGCGCGGCGGCCTTTCGTGAAAGTCGCCGGTCACGCCACTGCCCGGCAATCTCGTGGCCAACAGGCCGTCCGTCCGGTTTCCCCGGCTGCCAAACCTGCTGTGAGCTAAATCACCCGATCATGGTGAAGCTGATTCCGCGCCACGGCCCGGTGGCGATGTTGTGCGGGACCGCGCGCGGTGTCGGGCCGTACCGGTAGCGCGGGGTCAGCCGCAGTCGCGCCGCGCCGAGCACGGTGTCGAGCACGACGCGCAGTTCGAGCTCGGCCAGCGCCGCGCCGGGGCACCGCCGGTGTCCGCCGCCGTAGGGCGCGAACTCGAACGGTCCGTAGCCGCGCTCCCGGAACCGCTCGGGACGAAACCGCCACGGGTCGGGCCAGAGCTCCGGCTGCGAGTGCAGCAACGGTACGGCGACCCCCACCGTGTCCCCGGCCGCCAGCGGTGTGCCGAACAGGGTGCGTGGCTCGCAGAGGCGGCGCAACACGATGGGAACCGGCGGATGCAGCCGCAACGTCTCCTGGCAGGCCGCGTCCAGCCAGGCGGGCTCGCCGCGCACCCGGTCGAGCGTTCCGGGGATGCGGTGCAGGTGGTAGAGCGCCCAGACCAGGCTCGTCGCGGTGGTTTCGTGACCGGCGACCAACAGCGTGCGCAGCTGATCGCACAGCTCGTCGTCGGTGCGCCCGGCCGCGATCAGCGCGGCGAGCAGATCGCCCGACGGACCGCGGGTCCGGCGGCGGACCACGTCGGCGCGGATGAGGGCGTCCAGGCGGGTACGCGCGGCCAGGAAGCGGTCCCACGGCGCCCGTCTCCCGCATCCGCGCCGCAGCGCCGGTACCAGCAGCAACGGACCGGAGAAGGCGGTGAGGAAATCCGTGACCGCCGCGCGGTAGGTCGCGTGACGGGCTGCGTCGTCCGCGCCGAACACCACGGCCAGGATCACCCGCAGGGCCACCGCCCGCGCAGCCGCACGGGCATCGATCCGCGTGCCCGGCCGCCAGCGGGCGACCTCCGCCGCCACCGCGGTGCGGATCAGTTCCGCGTATCCGCGCGGTCCCACGGCGCGGAGTACCGGGGTGAGCAGCGCGCGGTCGGCCCGGTGCCGCTCCCCCGCGGCCAGGATCAGCGACCCGGGCCCGACCATCGGTTCGATCGGGTTCGGCCGCGGCGGTCGGACCGCGTGGGCGGGCAGCCGGAACACCTCCCGCGCCCCCGCGGAGCTGCCGGTGAAGACGACCGTCCCGAATCCGGGAAACCCCACGACGAAGGGATCGCCGGTCCGCGCGCGCCGCCACCGCAGGTACCGCTGGAAGTCGAGCCCGGCGGCCACGGCGTGCAGCATGCCCGGTCCCGGTGCCACCGGTCCCTCGCACGTCATGCCGATGCCACGAACCACGGGCGCGCCCGGTTCGATCCGGGATCGCAGCGCGGTGTAGCCGACCGGGCCCGGCGGGTCGTGCGGCTCGGGGCGCCTGCCGGGCTCCTCGCGCCGGGCGGCTGTCGTGCGGGCCTGGTCTCAGCTGCGATCGGCGGCCGTGACCGGCAACGTCGGTTTCCAGCTGCCGAACGGTGTGGTCAGGCAGGTCGCCCCGCTCTGCATGTTCCACGCGATCGCCCCGGAGCCGAGGCACACCACCGACCCGTCCGGCGTACCGCCCACTTCCGCCCGTGAACCCTGGAACGCGATCGCCACCGCCATCGCCGGACCGGCGGCCGGGTCGGCGGCGATCATGCTCAGCGCCATCGCGTCGGGCCCGACGCCGACCGCGATCGGGATGCCGCCGGTGCCCTCGCTCGCTCCGACCCCACCGGCGGCGCCCACGCCGAGCGCGGCCGCGCCCTGGCTCGCACGGGCATACCCCACCCCGTCGTACCCGGCGGAGCGAGCGTGGCCCGCCGCGTCGCTGGCCGCGCGGCATCCGGTGCTGCCCTCGATGACGGTGATGTCGGCCCCGCCCTCGGCCGTGCAGTGCACGGAGGTTGCTGACGCCACCCCCGGGATCATCAAGGAGCCGCCCACCGCGGCGGTCGAGCAGAGAATCGCGCTGATCAGGTTCATGGACTGCCCCTTTCGCACCGTGCTTCCCACCATACCCAGCCCGGTTGCTGGCGGTGGTCGCGCACGGTCCACCCTGTCCAGTGTGCCCACCGAGCGCCGACCGACTCGACGGTTACCGGCCCGGTGGTGTATGCATGGCTTGGTATTTCAAGCTCAGCTCGTCAACTGCGGGTCTACCGGCCGGGTGTGAGTTCGGAGCGTTACAGCTCGGGAGGACTGTACGTGTCTCGTCAATTGGTATCCGGCCTCGCGCTCGCGGTGGGCGCCACCGTCGCCGCGTTCACCCTGTCGGCCTGCTCGTCGACCATCGACGGCCGCGCGCAGCCGGCGATCGACGGCACCATCGACGCCGTCACCACCAGCACGCCGAAGCCCAGCTCGCCGCGCTCGAGCAGCAGGCCGTCGCCGACCAAGGAAGAGGGCGACACCGATTTCGAGGCCGGCATCGGCGATTGCGTGACGCTGGGCGGCACCACCATGAACGCCACCATCGAGAAGGCGTCCTGTGGGAGCCGCGCCTCCAATTACAAGATCATCGCCAAGACCGCGACCAGCTCGTCCTGCCCCAGCGATCGCGACAACTACTACGCCGAAACCCTGAACGGGATCGAACAGGGTGCGTACTGCCTCGACATCGACTGGGTGGTCGGCGGCTGCATGGATGTCGGCGGCGACGACCCGAAGCGGATCGACTGCACCGAGCGTGGGCTGCAGGGCGTGCGCGTCACCGAGATCGCCGAGGGCGCCTCGGACGCAGGCGCGTGCGGCTCCGGGCTGGGTTTCGAGTACCCGGAGCGCCGGTTCGTGGTCTGCGTCGAGGAGCTGTAGCGCGCGCGTCGACCCGTCGTTGTCCCGGTGCGGCCGCGCCGGTCCGGTTACCGTGGACCGGTGAGTACCCCGGCGGAGCTTCCACGGTTGCACTCGGCCACCGGCCGCTGGATCCTGCTCGCCACCATTCTGGGGTCCTCGGTGGCCTCGCTCGACGCCACCGCCGTCAACATCGCGCTGCCTCGCATCGGCGAATCCCTCGACACCGATGTGGCGGGCCTGCAATGGACGCTCAACGGCTACACCCTCACCCTCGCCTCGTTCATCCTGCTCGGCGGCTCGCTGGGTGACCGGCTCGGCCGCCGCCGGGTGTTCGTCTGGGGCACCGTGGGATTCGCGGTCACCTCGGTGCTGTGTGGGCTCGCGGTGAACATCGAGATGCTGGTGGCGGCCCGCGTGCTGCAGGGTGTCGCGGGTGCCATGCTCACCCCGGGCAGCCTGGCGCTGATCTCCTCCTCGCTCGACGAGCGCGACCAGGGCGCGGCGATCGGCCTGTGGTCCGGCTTCGGCGGGGTGGCGGGTGCCCTCGGGCCGTTCCTCGGCGGCTGGCTGATCGACTGGGCGGGCTGGCAGTCCATCTTCTTCATCAACGTGCCGCTGGCGCTGATCGTGGTCGTGGTGGCGCTGAAACATGTGCCGGAGAGCCTGGATCCGCAGGCGCGCGGCAAGCTGGACGTGCCCGGTGCGCTGATCGTGGCCGCCGCGCTCGGCGCGCTCACCTTCGGCCTGATCGATGGCCTGCCGCTGTTGACGGTGGCGGGTGTGCTGCTGCTCGCGGTCTTCGTCGTGGTCGAACGGCGCAGCGACCACCCGTTGGTGCCGCCCGCCCTGTTCACCGGTGCCTTCCCCGCCGACCGGCCCGGTGCCGCCGCCGCGAGCGGGCGGGTGTTCACCGCCGCCAATCTGGTGACGCTGGCCGTCTATGCCGCGCTCGGCGGCGTGTTCTTCCTGCTGGTGCTGGAATTGCAGCTGGTGGCCGGCTTCTCGCCGATGGCATCGGGCCTGGCGACGGTGCCCATCACGCTGATCATGCTGGTGCTCTCCGCGCCCGCGGGCCGCTGGGCGCAGCGGCACGGCGCCCGGGTTCCGATGACCGTCGGCCCGCTGCTCGGTGCCCTGGGCCTGGTGCTGCTGCTGCGCATCGGCGAGGAGGCGAACTACCTCACCGATGTACTGCCCGGCGTGCTGGTGTTCGGTCTCGGCCTCGCCGCCCTGGTCGCGCCGCTGACCGGCGCGGTCCTCGGTGCGGTCCCGCCGACCGAGGCCGGCGTCGCGTCCGGGGTGAACAACGCGGTCGCGCGGACCGCGCAATTGCTCGCCGTCGCGGCCCTGCCCGGCCTGGCGGGGATCTCCGGTTCGCTCACCGACCCGGCGGCCTTCGACGCCGGTTTCGAGACCGCGATGTGGATCTGCGTGGGCCTGCTGGTGGTGGGCGCCCTGCTGGCCGCGGTGTTGCTGCGGCCGGTGCGGCGGGCGCCGCGGCTGGACGAGGTGGACTGCCTGCCGCAGTGCGGGGTCACCGGCCCGGCACTGTCGCCGACGCGCCCGGGTGTCGTGGGTGAATCACGCGAGAAGTGACTCGACAAAAGAAATAAGGAGCGGGCCGTTCGCTGCCCGCTCCTCGTCTTCCGCGCCCGTCGATCAGATCGGGACGTACCCCGAGCCCACTCCGCCGCGCGCGTTGAGGTCGTTCATGATCGCGGTCATGTTGGTGCCGACCTCGGGGCCGAAGCAGGCGATGGCCAGGTAGGCGTTGACCATGCCGACCAGGGTCGAACCGACGACCACCGGCGCGCCGGAATCGCCCTCGACCACGCACATCTGCGCCCAGGTCTCGACGTTGGTGCCGAAGACGTCGCCCCAGGCGACACCGCAGGTGTTGCCGGTGGTGCGGCCTTCCTTGCACACGATCATCGGGAACTGGGCCGGGCCGCCGAGCCCGGTGATGGTGACGTTGCCGATCCGGTTGACCGGCGTAATCGCGCCGGGCTGGAACTGGATGACGGCGTAGTCGAGTTCGTGGTTGGAGTAGACGAACCGGCCGACCACGCCCGCACCACGGTCGGCCTCGGAGTACACCTCCGCGCCGGGCTCGCCGCAGTGCCCCGCGGTCAGCCCGACGAGCCTGCCCGCGCTGTCGTGGCCGACGGTTGTCACGGTGCACTCGTACATGTCGTCGACGATGATGCCCGAACCGCCACCGATCACCGGCGCGCCGGGATCCGCGACCGCGGCCCCCGCGCCGGTGCCGAGCAGCGCCGCGCCCAGGGCGACGGCGAGGACGGCGTTGGCCGCCTTGGCGAGTGTGCTGAACATGTCCCTCCAGATGTCGGAAGCCCGCACGATATCAATGTGTCGCATTCATCGTGTCAGTATTCGGTCTCGGTAGCGTCTCGTACTGCGGTCGGCTCGGCATGCCGCGCGGGTCCTCGCATAGCGGTCTGCTATCGAACGGGCGGGCCGGGCCGGTATCTTTAACGTTTCCAATCGGTGGCGAACTACTCCCACCGGATTTCGATACGGCAGCAATTTTAGATGATTTCTTTCCGCCCAAATGCGGCGCGCGAGCCGTCAGCAGCCCTTATGAACGGCCTGTTTCTGCAACATGTTCTAAATTTCGGCCGCCGTTATTGGGTTTCGCAACAGCGTTCGTGTGGCTTCTCCTAGCATTTTCCCCGAAGTGCTCCCTATCTATGACTGCGATCACATGTCGGTGGTGTGTTCCGCACTACCCCGTAGTAAGGTGCGTCAAGCAAACAAGTCGTCGGGGTACGCAACCGGCGTCGAGAGGGGTTAGCCAGTGCAGTCGACCAAGAGTCCTCCCCGAGGATCCCGCATAAGTGAAGCGGTCGATTGGACGAGGGCCTATTGGGACGACCATCCGAAGCGCTCGCTGGAGACCTTCGGACGTCAGATCACCATGGGGATCTCGGCGGTCGCCGAGCTGTTCATCGCCATCTTCCGGCGGCGGTTCCCGTTCGACGAATTCGTCCGGCAGTGCGCCTTCATGGCCAACGTCGCCGCGGCGCCCACGCTGCTCGTCGCCATCCCCATCGGCGTCATCGTCTCGATCCAGGTCGGCGCCGTCGCCGGCCAGGTCGGTGCGACCTCGTTCATCGGCGCGGCCAACGGTCTCGGCATCGTCCAGCAGGGCGCCCCGCTGGTCACCTCGATCATGATCGCGGGCGCGGTCGGCTCGGCCATCTGCGCCGACCTCGGCTCGCGCACCATCCGCGAGGAGATCGACGCCATGAAGGTGATGGGCGTCGACCCGATGCGCAGGCTGGTCGCCCCGCGGCTCGGCGCGGCCATGCTGGTCAGCGTGCTGCTGTGCGGCTTCGTGGTGTTCGTCGGCTTCCTGACCGGCTACATCTTCAACATCTTCGCCCAGGGCGGCACCCCCGGTTCCTACATCGGCACCTTCTCCTCCTTCGCCGTCACCCGGGACCTGCTCGTCGCGCTGGTGAAGTCGTTGATCTTCGGTCTGCTGGCCGCGATCATCGCCTGCGACACGGGCCTGAACACCCGCGGCGGCCCCGGCGGCGTCGCGAACTCGGTCAACTCCGCTGTGGTGAGCTCGGCGATCATGCTGTTCGGCGTGAATCTCGGGATCACGCAGATCTACAGCGCCCTATTCCCCCCACAGGTGGTCTGAGCCGGTGTCGTCAACGTATGTGCCGCCGCTGCTGCGGCCGCTCCAGCAGCTCAAGCGATCGGCGCAGGCGCCGGTCGACCTGATCGCGCGCATCGGCCATCAGGTGTTCTTCTTCCTGCGCTCGGTGGGCTCGATCCCGTTGGCGCTCAAGCAGTATCCCAAGGAAGTCTGGCGCCTGCTCACCGACGTCACCTGGGGCAACGGCAACCTGGTCGTCGGCGGCGGCACCATCGGCGTCGTCGTCATCCTCAGTGCCTTCGGCGGCATGACGGTCGGCATCCAGGGCCACACCTCGCTGAACCTGCTCGGGCTGAGCCCGATCACCGGCGCGATCTCGGCCTTCGCCACCACCCGCGAACTCGGCCCGCTGCTGGCCTCGTTGGCCTTCGCCGCGCAGGCGGGCTGTCGCTTCACCGCGCAACTGGGCGCGATGCGCATCTCCGAGGAGATCGACGCGCTGGAGTCGGTGGCCATCCGCCCGCTGCCGTACCTGGTGAGCACCAGGATGTTCGCGGCGATCGTCGCGATCGTGCCGCTGTACTGCCTCGGCCTCGCGGTCGCCTACATCTCCTGCGCGCTGACCGTGCAGTTGGTCGGCGACACCGCCGAGGGCACCTACCAGCACTACTTCTACCAGTTCCTGATACCGACCGATGTGCTGTACTCGCTGCTCAAAGCGATCTTGTTCGTCGCGATCACCACGTTCATCCAGTGCTATTACGGATTCTTCGCCTCCGGCGGCCCGGAGGGCGTCGGTGTGGCGGCCGGTCGCGCGATCAAGATGTGCATCATCCTGGTCGTGTTCGCCGACCTGTTCATGACGTTGGCCATCTGGGGAGTCAATCCCGGAATCCGGATCTCGGGGTAAGGGCAGATGATCATCGATCCCAGTGGGCGTGGACCCACGATGCGGCAGTTGCTGATCGCCGGCGTGTGCGGACTGTTGGTCTTCGCGGTGGTGCTCGGCTTCCTGATGGCCCGCTACCAGGGCTACTTCGTACCGAAGGTGAACGTGGTCGCGAATCTGACCACCACCGGTGACGGCCTGCCCTCCGAGGCGGACGTCAAGTTCCGCGGCGTGCTGGTCGGCGCGGTCGACGAGGTCGAGGTGGCCGCCAAGGGCGAGTTGCAGAAGGTGCAGATCGAACTGAAGCCGGAGTACGCCAAGAGCATCCCGGCCAACGTGACCGCCCGCGTGGTGCCGAGCAACCTGTTCGCGGTGACCTCGGTGGAGCTGGTCTTCAACGGCCCCTCCGACACCTACCTCAGCGAGGGCTCGGTGATCGAGGAGGACCGCAGCAAGGGCACCATCGCGCTGCAGGACACGCTGACCACCGTCCGCAACATCCTGGACAAGATCGATCCGGTGCAGTTCGGCCGGGTGCTCGGCACCCTGTCGCAGGCACTCGACGGCAGCGGTCGGATGCCCGGCTCCACCATCGAGCGGATGGACCGCTGGGTGCAGTCGGTCGACGACGCCATCCCGGATCTGGGCGTGCTGCTGACCGATTTCTCGAATTCCTTCGCGGCGCTGAACGAATCGGCTCCCGAACTGGTCGACGTGCTCGGCAGCTCGGTGTTGACCGCGCGTACCGTGGCCGATCGCCGCAGCGAACTGGTCGCGTTGATCACCGGGACCGGCGGCACCGTCGACGCGGTGAACAACCTGTTCGCGCGCAATCCCGACGTCGGCAAGCAGGTCACCGCCGGAACCGCCGACGCATTCGGCGCGCTCGCGTCCGACCCGCAGGCGATCACCCGGTCGCTGCTCAACCTGAGCGAGTCGGTGCGCAAGCTGAACACCACCTTCCACTGGGGTCCCTCGCAGCAGATGGTGTGGGACGCGGGCATCACGCTCACCCCGTACAAGCCGTACACGGTGGCGGACTGCCCCCGCTACGGCGAGATGGCCGGGCCGAGCTGCTTCACCGCCCCCGCGGTGAACGAGCTGCCGCCGCTGCCGGAGAACCTGCGCCCCCGCGCGCTGGAGTCGGCGAAGGGGCTGCCGCCGGTGGTGCCGATGCCGGGCTTCCCGCTGATCCCCGGCGTCACCACGCCGGACCCGAGCCAGGCCGCCGCCGCGCAGTCGCCCGCCGCGCCGTCGCCGTTCGCGGGCACGCCGCTGGAAGGCCTCGTACCTGCGCTGCCGTCGCTGCCCGGTCTGCCCGGTCTGCCGGGCCAGGCCGCGCAACCGCAGGCCGCCCAGCCGGGCGCGACACCGGCCGCGGCGACCAGCACCCCGCAGGCGGGCGCGATCTCCTACCGCGGGGACGACGCGATCACCGCGCTGCTCGGTCGCAAGCCGACGGCCGCGGAGTACCTGCTGCTGAGCCCGATCCTGAAGGGCGGAACCATGACCGTGTCCGAGAGCGGGGCGAGCTGATGAGCATCCGCAAGCCCCTGATCGGCTTCTCCATCTTCGCCATCGTCTCGATCCTGGTGACCGTGCTGGTGTGGAACACGTTGGCGCGCACCGTGAGTGGCGGCACCAACACCTACACCGCGGTCTTCACCGATGTGCTCGGGCTGCGCGAGGGCGACGACGTCCGGATGGCGGGCGTGCGCGTGGGCAAGGTCGACAAGATCGAACTGGCCCGCGACGACCGCAACGCCTCCGTCGCCGAGGTCACCTTCATCGTCCAGCGGGATCAGACGATCTACGAGGACACCAAGGCGCTGGTGCGGTACCAGAACCTGATCGGCCAGCGCTATGTGGCGCTCGAGCCCGGCGAGGCGACCGCGCCCGCCGCGCTGCCGAACAAGGGCACCATCCCGGTCGAGCGCACCGAGCCGTCCTTCGACATCTCGGCGCTGCTCAACGGCTTCCAACCGCTGTTCCAGGTGCTGCAGCCCGAGCAGGTGAACCGGCTCTCCGAGACGTTCATCCAGGCGCTGCAGGGCGACGGGGTGTCGCTGAGCTCGTTCATCGTGCAGGCGGCCCAGCTCGCCACCGATTTCCAGCGGCGCGACGCGATCCTGTCCGATGTGATCGCCAATCTGTCCGGCGTGATGGCGGGCCTGGCCAAACGAGGTGAGGAGTTGGAGACCCTGGTGACCCAGACCCGCGCACTCATCGGCGGACTCTACGAGCAGGGCCAGTCCCTGCTCGGGTCCACCGAGCAGATCGCGAGCGCGACGACCTCCCTGGTCGACATGGTCGACCGGATCCAGCCGGGCCTGCAGCAGGCACAGAACTCGACGACCGCCGCGCTGAACATGCTGCTCTACAACGGCGCCAAGCTCGACCGGGCGGCCATCGACGTGCCGAACCTGATCTCCGCGGCGGGCAGGCACACCTCCGAGGGCGCCTACGCCAACGCCTACCTGTGCGGCCTGGACGTCTCGCTGTACGGCGTGCTCTTCCCGCGCGGTCTGTTCTCCCAGATCGGCGGCAACTCCCACTCGGCGGTGTGCAGGCCATGATCGCGAAGATGAGAAGGCGTTTCGACAGCAACCGCTACTTCTGGCTCGGCGTCCTCGGCGCCATCCTGGTCGTGGTGCTGCTGGCGGTGTCCAGTGTGTTCCGGCTCCTCGGCGTCGGGCAGCAGGAGATCAAGGCCGAGTTCGTGCAGGCGGCGGGCATCAAGGTCGGCGACAAGGTGAACGCGGCCGGTGTGTCCATCGGTACCGTCTCCGGCGCCGAGATCGAGGGCGACCACGTGCTGCTCACCCTCAACGTGGACAAGAGCGTCGAGCTGGGTCCGGACGCGAAGGCCTCGATCAAGATGGCCACCCTGCTCGGGGCCCGCTACGTCGACCTGGTGCCCGGTGACGGTTCCGGTCTGCCGGACGGGCGGATCCCGGTGTCCAACACCACCGTTCCCTACGACCTGGCCGACGTGGTGCAGATCGGCACCCCGAAGTTCGAGGAGCTCGACACCGCCAAGCTGGCCGAGTCGCTGAATCTGATCAACCAGCAGATGGGTGACTCCCCCCAGCTCACCGCGCAGGCGCTCGACAGCGTCGGCGCGCTGGCGAAGATCATCGACACCCGGCGCGAGCAGGTCGACACCCTGTTGAAGGACCTGGACCGGGTCACCGGGATCCTGGCCGACAACCGCAACAGCGTGCTGCTGGTGATCACCCAGGGCGAGGCCATCGCCAACCGGGTGATGGAGCGCCAGGACCTGCTGCGCCAGCTGCTGGACAACATCGCCACGCTCACCCGCCAGCTGCAGCAGATCGGCGCCGACAACAACAACCAGATCGGCCCGACCATCGACCAGCTCAACACCATGGCCGAGGGCCTGCAGAAGAACAAGGACAACCTGGACCGGCTGTTGTCGATCCTGCCGCCGTCGCTGCGCTACCTGTCCAATTCCTGGGGTGGCAACGGCCCCTACGGCGATGTGGCGGTGCCGTGGCTGTTCCCGGACAACTGGTTGTGCTTCGCCCAAGTCATCGAGGGGTGCCAGTGAGGATTTCCGTGCCGACGACGAAGATCAGGGCCGCTGCCAAGGCGGTGGTGATCGGCGCCGCCGCGCTCACCCTGGGCAGCTGCTCACTGCTGCCCGACTCGGTGAGCCTGCAGGACAAGACCAGGATCACCGCCGATTTCGAGAACATCGCAGGCATCTACGAGGGCAACCCGGTGACGGTGCTCGGGCTGGAGGTCGGCACCGTCGACAAGATCGTGCCCAAGGGCACCCTCGTCGAGGTGCACATGACGATCAACGGCGACGTCAAGATCCCCGCCGACGCCGAGGCCGCGATCGTCTCGCCCTCGATCGTCACCAACCGGCACATCGAACTCACCCCGGTCTACACCCAAGGTGCGGAGATGGCCGACGGCACGCACCTGCCGAAGGCGCGGACGAGGACGCCGGTCGAGCTCGACACGCTCATCAAGACCATCGACCAGTTCGCCGCGGCGCTCAAGCCGCAGGAGGGCTCGGAGGGGCTCGGCCCGCTGTCGGGCCGGGTGCTGTACCCGATGCTCGACGGCAACGGCGAGAAGATCCGCGACACCCTCAACGCGCTCTCCGGCGCGCTGAAGGTCGGCGTCGACAACAAGGACGCCATCTCCAACATCATCGTCAAGCTCAACGAGCTGACCACGATGCTGGCCGAGAACGACCAGTCGGTGCGCGACTTCAGCAACCGGGTCACCCAGATGAGCGGCCTGCTCGCCGAGCAGGCGCCCGGCCTGCAGGCCACGCTCGATCAGCTCAACGCGTTCCTGGTGAACACCTCGACCACCTTCGCCGAGCACCAGGACGAGCTGCAGGGCACGCTGACCGGCCTCACCAATGTGACCAACCAGCTGCGCGCGAACGCCTACGGCCTCACCGAGGTCGTGGACGTGGCCCCGCTGGCGTTGCAGAACATCGACCGCATCGTCAGCCGCGAACACGGCTGGGTGCGCCTGCACGCGCTGATCGGCACCGCGCTCAACGGCGAGATCGTCAGCCTGTTCTGCGAGCGGATCCAGATGCGCGCCGACGGCTGCCGAACCGGGAACATGCAGGACTTCGGGCCCGACTACGGGTTGACCGCCGCACTGCTCGGACTGACGAAATGACGAACCGCATGAGGATCAAGGCACGCCGGGCACTGATCGCCCTGGCCGCGGTGACCGCCGTCGGCACCACCTCCGGGTGCGGCCTCACCGTCGAGGACCTGCCGCTGCCCAAGCCCGGGCAGGCCGCGGAGACCTACACGCTGCACGCGGTCTTCGAGAACGCGCTGAACCTGCCCGATCAGGCGAAGGTGAAGATCGGCGGTTCGGACGTCGGCGTGGTCACCAACATCACGACCAAGAACTTCCAGGCCGTGGTCGACCTGAGCATCGACAAGAACATCGAGTTGCCGCGGGGCAGCACCGCCGAGTTACGGCAGGCGACCCCGCTGGGCGATGTGTTCATCGCGGTGTCCAAGCCCAAGGCCGAGCCGGGTGCGGCCATGTTGCAGGACGGCGACACGCTGACCCTGGAGCAGACCTCGGCGGGTGCCACCGTCGAACAGCTGCTGATCTCGGTGTCGATGCTGTTCAACGGCGGCGGCGTGGCCGCGCTGACCAAGCTCGGCTCCGAGCTGGACGCCATCGTCGGCGGTCGCGGCCCGCAGCTGGCGCACCTGATCACCGAGCTGACCGGCGTGGTGGGCAGCCTCAACGAGAACTCCCAGCGGGTCGACGCGGTGCTCGGCGAATTCCACACCCTCGCGAACACCATCGAGAGCAAGCGCGGTGAACTCGGCGAGGTGGCCGACACGCTGCCGCAGATGATCGGCGCGGTCGCCGAGAACAACCGCGCCATCGGCGACATGCTCACCAAGCTCTCCACCGCCAGCGCGGCCATCGGCGACTACTCCAACACCTCGAGCGAACAGCTGCAGAGCCTGCTGGAGAACACCCATCAGCTGATGAACGCCCTCGCCGCCACCGGCAGCGATTTCGAGGTGCTGCTCGACCGGCTGCACGAGATCCGGCCCAAGGTGGACAACACCTTCCGCGGCCGCAGCTTCGCCGTGTACGCGACCGCGACCAACCTCGACATCAGCGCGCTCACCGATCCGGCCAACGCCGGCCTGTGGGACCTGCACGACCTGCAGGACTTCGCGGGCAGCCTCATCCAGGTGCTGCAACTGGTGCAGAACCGGGTGGAGGGGGGCCACCGATGAAGAAGCTCTCGCGCAAGCAGCTGCTGTCGGCGCTCGGTCTGGTGCTGGTGCTGGTGGTCGGTGCGAGCTACCTGCTGGTGTACGTGATGCGGGTGAATCCGCTGCGTGCGGAATACACCGTCACGGTGCAGCTGGATCGTTCCGGCGGTCTGCAACCGGGCAACGACGTCACGCTGCGCGGGTACCGCGTCGGCAAGGTCGACTCGATCGAACTGATCGACCGCGGCCAGGCCATCGCCGCCACCGCCAGGATCGACCAGCGGTACCGGATCCCGGTGGACACGATGGTCTCGGTGCAGGCGCTGTCCGGCGCGGGCGAGCAGTACATCGACTTCCGCCCCGCCACCGAGGACGGCCCGTACCTGGCCGACGGCGCGGTCATCGAGTTCGACAGCGAGCGGGTGAAGACGCCGACGCCGGTGTGGTCGGTGCTGGACAACTCCAGCGCGCTGATCTCCCAGATCGATCCGGACAAGTTCAGCGTGATCCTGGCCGAGCTCGACATCGCGCTCAGCGGCGGCCCGGACCAGCTGCGCGGTCTGATCAACGGAATCAGCCTGGCGATGGCGGGCCTTGACTCGCTGCTGCCGCAGACCACCAACCTGATCACGAACCTGCGCACGATCGCGAACACCACCTCCAACGCCCAGCCGGACCTGGCCACCCTCACCGCCAATTCCGGGGCGCTGTTCGAGCAGTTCAACAACGCCAACGCCGAGGTCCAGCGGATCCTGGACGAGGCGCCGGGCCAGCTGGCCAGCCTGGGCGCGGTGCTCGACACCACCACCGACCCGATGACCAGCCTGGCGACCAACTTCGTCGCCATCACCCGGGCCGCGCAGCTGCGGCTGCCCGCGATGCGGGCGCTGTTCCCCTCGCTCGCCCTCGGTGCCGAGGCACTGGGTGTGCCGGCCTACGACAACGAATTCCACGCCATGATCGACATCTGGCCGCGTCCGTACTGCACCTACGACACCCCGGTCTACCGCAACGAGGTGGTGCAGGACGGCGCGATCCCGAAGTGGAACTACTGCGTGAATCCGCCCCCGGGGCAGCAGATCCGTGGCGCCGCCAACGCGCCGCGACCGGACGTGCCGAACAACGGCGCGCAGATGCCGCCGGGCGTGGATCCGAACGAACGGACCCTCCCGCCGGTCCGCTGAGTTGCCCCGGGCCCGGGGAGTTCACCCCGGCCCGGCATACTCGCCGCCAGAACGCGCACGGTTCCGCGCAGGGACCGGCCAGCCGAGCGGTGCGTCCGACGCGCCGGGAAAGTGCAGGTTTTTATCGATGGCCACCGACGACGCCGACACCAGCAAGGACGCCGAGATCACCGACAGCGTCGAACTGAAGAAGGACACCTCCGCCGCGGCCGCCGCGCAGAGTGACGCCGCGAAGACCGACGCGCCGCAGGCGGACAAGGACGCGGGCAAGGACACCGCCGGTAAGGACCCCGCCGACAAAGCCGAGGACGCCGCGGCGGGCAAGGCCGGCGGCGGCGCCACGGCGGTGGGCGAGCGGCGGTCCTCGTCGCTGCCCCTGATCGCCGCCTTCGTGGCCGGCGTCCTGCTGGTCGGCGCGATCACCGCGGTGGTGGCCTTCTACCTGATGGCCGATCGGCGGGGCGCGGAGCTGTCCGCGGTCGACGACGCCACCCGAGCGGCCTGCGACTTCGGCCGGACCGTCTCCGAGTACGACTACGCCAACAACCTCGAGGGCTACTTCACCAAGGTCAAGGACAACGCGACCGGTGAGTTCCGGCAGGAGTTCGAGGACGCCAGCCAGGCGCTCACCGACGCGATGGTGCAGGCGCAGGTCAAGTCCTGGGTCGACGATGTGCAGTGCGGTTTCCAGAACGGTGACACCGAGCAGGCCAAGGTGCTGGTCACCCTGACCCAGTTCCGCACCAACTTCAGCCAGCAGACCCCGGATCGCCAGTACGTCGTGGTGATCGCCGATCTGCAGAACGAGGACGGCCGCTGGAAGGTCGCCAAGCTCGACTCCCCGATGCTCAAGGGCACGGGCACCGGACTGCCCGGTGGCGCGCCCGCGCCGGTCGAGCCGCAGCCCGGCGGCGAGCAGCCGACCGAGCCGCAGGAGCCGGCCGAGCAGCCGCAGCCCGGTAACTGACCGCCTGCGCCACAACCGAATACACCTCCGGCGGTGGGACCGAAGTCTCCACCGCCGGAGGTCTTTCGGGCGGACCTACCGCGGTCGCCCCGCGGGCTCAGAACAGCGTGAGCGTCTGAGCCGCCGAGGCGACCGCCTTCCCCGAGGTCCGCGCGTCCTGGGGCACCGCGACCGGGGCCGCGGCGATCTCGCTCGCGGGCTCGGCGGGTGCGGCGGCGGCCTTCCTGGCCGCTTCGCCGGCGAGCGCGTCGGCGCGCTCGTTGAAGTAGTTGCCGACGTGGCCGCGCACCCAGCGGAACCGCACCGGGCCGGGACGCCTGGCGATGGCGCGGTCGATCTGCTTGATGAGCTCCACGTTCTTCACGGGGCCGCCGCTGGAGGTGCGCCAGCCGTTGCCGCGCCAGCCGTTGATCCACTCCGAGGCGCACTTGATGGCGTAGAGCGAATCGCTTTCGATCAACAGGGGTTCCGGGCCGGGATGGGCGAGGATCGCCTCGAGCACGGCGCGCAGTTCCGCGATCTGATTGGTGCCGGTGGCGGCTCCCCCGCTGTGCGAGGCGCCGCCCTGATGGGCGACCCACGCCCAGCCGATGGCGCCACCGGGGTTGCGCAGGCAGGATCCGTCGGTGCTGACGATGATCATGGCAGGCACCCTACGCAATCCGGCCGACAAGATCGGTACCGTGGAATTCTTCGATCTCCCTTCGCAATCGCGACTCGGTGCGCCGCAGTGCCCGTCGCACCGCGGATTCCACCAAGCCCGCGCACATCCGGCCGAACAGGCCGCGCGGTGCGGAGTAGTCCGCTTCCGACGTCAGGACCGACCTGCCGTACCCGAGTGGGTCGAAGCGCAGGGTCAGCGTCCCCGAGAGGCGCCCACGCAGCGTATACCCGATCACCGCGTTACGGCGGTATTCGGTGATCTCGCAGGACAGCCGCGTCTGCCACACCGCGAGTCGCACGGTGGTCGCGTAGCGGGCGCCGAGGCCCTGTTCGGTCTCCCCCGTCGGTTCGAAGGCGCTGACGCCGAACATCCAGTCCGGCACGAACAGATGGTTGTCCGTGTAGGTGAAAGCGACCTCGACGGGTGCGCCGACGTCACTCGCATATTTGATGTGGCCCATAGGCCCTCCCTGATCCACGGCTGCGACAAAAGTACTACAGCAGTCCTCTTTATTCGAGGGTTGCTCGCGAATCCGTGGTAGCGAACGGGCGTTCGCGACCGGGCGGTCGCTTGCCGGTCAGAGCTGGTCGACGATGTGTTCGGCGATCGGCATCGCCGAGGTCGCCGCCGGTGAGGGAGCGTTGAGCACATGCACCGAGCGGGGTGTGCGTTCCAGAAGGAAGTCGTGCACCAGCGTGCCGTCCGGGAGTACCGCCTGTGCGCGGATACCGGCGGGCCGCGGCCGCAGATCCGCCGGCCGCAGTTCCGGGCAGTAGCGGCGGCATTCGGCCAGATAGCCCCGCTTGAACAGCGAATTGCGCAGCTCGCGCGCACCCGTGCGCAGGTGGGTGCGGGCGACGCGGCGCATCCCGCCGAAGCTGAGGATGTCGAGCGTGTCGCGCAGATTCACGCTGCCCTTGCGGTAGCCCTCCCTGGCCAGGCCGAGCACGGCGTTCGGGCCGACGGTGAGGGCGCCGTCGACGGTCGGGCTGAGGTGCACGCCGAGGAACGGCAGGCTCGGATCGGGGATCGGGTAGATCAGCGTGCGGACGAGATCGGCGCGAGCGGGCGGCAATTGGTAGTACTCGCCCCGGAAGGGCACGATGCGCAGGTCCACCGGCAGCCCGGCCAGTCGCGCCATCCGGTCGGCCTGCAGGCCGGCGCACACCACCAGCGTGCGGGCCCGCCAGCTGCCGGCCGGACCGGCGACGGTCACCGCGGTGTCGGTCTCGGTGATGGTGGTGATCTCGGCGCCGAGCACGACCGTGCCCCCGCGGCGGCGCACCTGTGCGGCCAATTCCTCGGTGACCGCGCGGTAGTCGACGATGCCGGTGCTCGGCACGAACAGCGCGCCGACGCCGCGCACATGTGGCTCGCGGCTGCGCAGTTCGGCGGCGTCGATCAGCTCGACCTCGACGCCGTTGGTCACCGACCGCCGGTGGAGGGCCAGCATCCGCTCGTGTTCGACCTCGTCGGTCGCGACCAGCAGCTTCCCGCAGATCCGGTGCGCGATCCCGTGGGTGCCGGCGAATTCGGTGGTCCACGCCGCGCCCCGGCGGCACAGTCGCGCCTTGAGGCTGCCCGGTTCGTAGTAGATCCCGGAATGGATGACGCCGCTGTTGTGCCCGGTCTGGTGGACGCCGAGGCGCTCGGCCTTCTCCACGAGCACCAGGCGGGCGCCGGGATTCCTGGTCAGCAGCTCATGGGCCGTGGCGACGCCGACGATGCCGCCACCGACCACACAGAAGTCGTACACGTCGGCCACGTTAGTGCGGCGCCGGACCCGACCGCGCGGGGCGTCCGTCGTGCGCGACGACTCAGGCGACGGTGTGATCGGGGCCGACGGTGTGTTCCGGGCCGAAGGTGTGATCGGCGCCGACGGTGGTGGGCGCGGTGGTGGCGTCGGAATCCCGTGCCTCCGCGGCCATTCGGGCATCGGCGGGTGAGGCGACGGCGGGTGAGGCCACGGCGGGTGAGGCCACGGCGGCCGGTGCGTCGACCGGGCGCGAGGGCGTTCGGCCGCGCTGGAATTCCATCGTGTGCTCACCGAGCGCCGGATCGCTGAAGGCGACCGCGATTTCCCCACGGCGGGTATCGATCTCGGTGCTCAGCCGGGTGGTGCCCGCGGTCGCGCCCGGTTCGGCCAGCACGTCGAGCAGTGTGGCGACGACGTTGGTGTCCACGGTGACGGCGATCGTCCCCGGATCGCTGGGTCGCACCTGAGCGTCCACGTAGGCACCGGCCAGCCCGAGACGGCCACCGAGACCGGAGCTTTCGTTCGCCGAGGCGGGGTTCACGACCGGCGCGGCGGCGGCCCCCGGGATCGCGACGACGGGAGGAATCGGCGCATCGGCGGGGAAGACGGCCGCCTGGTAGGTGGGACGAGGCCGTTCGACCGCGACCGGTTCGACCGTCGTCACATCCGGGAACGACGGCGCCGGACCCGATGCGCGCGAATCGGGCGCGGCGGGAGCATGATTCGATTCCGTGCGGGACCCGTCGACGGACATCTGACCGACGATGTAGGCGCCGGAAGCGACGGTGAGGGTGAGACTGGCCGCACCCGCCACCACGATCGCGGTGTAGCGCGCGACCTGAGCCGGACGGTGTGTGGGCACGATGCGTTCCTTTCCTCCACTCCCCGAGCGTCCACTCCTCGAGCATCCACTCCTCGAGTGTTCCACTCCCCGAGCGTCGGCCCGCATCGTCGAAAGCCGGACGCCTGTCCAGACTACGGTACCCCTGTCGACCGACATCGTCCTGAGGGCCGGATCACAAATCTCTCCGTCGCGCGGGTTTCCGCGCGGTGGCCGGCGGGTAAACCGCAATGAGCAGGCGAGCGCCATTCTCGACTGCCATCGAGACCCCCGGCCAACGGCGTCCGGCCGTCGACACGAAACGGCGCACCCAAGTTTGGCGCTCGCCCGCTCCGACTTCCCGGGTGGTCAGGCGAATTGACCGGCTTCCCGGCCCGCGCCGGTGGGACCGGCGAAGGCCTGCGCGATCGTCAGCCATTCCGCCGCGTCCTGCCCTTGCGCGCGCACGGCCAGATCGTCGGGGTGGCGTCGCTGGGTGACCAGCAGGCAGAAATCGACGGCCGGGCCGGTCACCCGCTGCGCCGCGTCCGCGGGACCCCAGGTCCACAGGCTGCCGTCGGGTGCGGTGAGTTCGACCCGGAATTCCTCGGCGGGCGGGGTCTTTCCGCGCACCGAGTAGGCGAAGTTCCTGGTGCGGACGCCGATGTGGGCGACGCTGCGCAATCGCATGGCCGGTTCCCGGGTGACGCCGAGCGCGTCGGCCACGTCCTGCCCGTGCGCCCAGGTCTCCATCAGCCGTGCGGTGATCATCGAGGCCGGGCTCATCGGCGGCCCGAACCACGGCAGTTTGGTGCCCGCGGGCACCTCCCGCAGCGCCGTCACCAGGGCTTCGCGTCCGGTGCGCCACCGGCGCAGCAGGTCCGCGGGCGGCTGGGTGGCCGCTTCCTCGGCGGCCTCGTCGACGAAGGTCAGCGCGCGCGGTCCGGCCTCGGCGACCATCCCGGCGAACTTCTCGGCGTCGGTGGCGGCGACGGTGGCCACCTCGTCGGTCCAGGCCAGGTGCCCGATCTGGTGGGCGATGGTCCAGCCGGGCGCGGGCGTCGGGGTGGCCCACTGCGCCTCGGACAGCGGGGCGACGAGTCGTTCGAGGTCCGCGCATTCCTCGGCGTAATCGCCGAGCAGCGCCTCCAGGTCAGCCATGGTTCCCCTTGCCGGTCGCGGCACACCGCGGCGTGTGCCAGGTGGGCCCAGCATCGCAGTGCGCGGAAGCAAATGCAAGCACGCGTGCTTGTTTATCGCCTCACCAGCCGAACAGCACCAGGTGGATCCCGCCGACGGCCAGGCCGAGCACCGCTCCGTGCAGGTAGAGCAGCCACGCGTCCTGCTCCACCGAGGCGTAGAACATCTCCATGAACTCCCCCGGACTGAGCATGCGCAACTTGCGGGTGGCGAACTCGTCGATCTTCTTCGCCTGCTCGCGGGCGAACTCCTCGTCCTCGACCAGGCTCGGCGCCAGCCCCACCGCCGCACCGGCGGCGCCAACGGTCAGGTTGTCGAACTGCCGTCTGCCGAAGGCGGCCCGCACCACCGAGTGGGTGGGGCCCAGCTGGCGGTGGATCTCGTCGGCGATCAGGCGCTGCACCAGCTGCCTGGTCTTGTCGCCGTTGGGTCCGTCGAGCAGCTCGGCGGAGAGATTCGGCAGCGTCAGCACCTGGTAGGCCAGGATGTGCGCGAGGTCGGTGGCGGCCTGCGGCTGGCGTTTGGCCAGCAGGGCCTGGCGCCACAGGTACTTGTAGCGCGGTTGCGGTTCGCCGGGCTCGAAGACCATCTTCACCGCGATGACGTTGACGATCACGCCGATCGCGGCCGAGGCCAGCAGGACGACCACCCACGCCGGGATCCAGCCGAGCACCGGGATGCCGCTGTGCACGTGCAGGTACAGCGCCATCAGCAGGCCGAACGGCGCGCCGAGCAGGCCGATGCGGACCATGAACTTCAGCTCGGGCTCGGCGATGGTGGTGGTCAGGTCCTTCAGGATGGTCGGGTTCTCGCGCAGGTAGCGGATGACGAAGGACTTGATGTCGATGAGCTGGTCGATGTTGTCGCCGAGCGAGTCGAACGCCCGTCGGCACAGGCTCGGCAGCTGCGCCTCCACCCGCTGGTAGACCACCTGTTTCACCTGCCGCGGCACCGCCCGCCACAGGTCGGGATTCTCCCGGTACATCACCTCGTCGACGATCTGCTGCACCTGGGCGCGGGCCAGCTCGGCGATGTAGTCGGCGACACCGTCGAGGTCGAGTTCGTGGATGAAGTCACGTGGGCTGCCGATCCGCAGCAGCGCCTTGTCCACGCAGATGCTGGCCATCTTCTCCGCACGCGCCGGGATGAAACCCTGGAAGCCGAGGCGCCTGCCGTCGCCGGAGAAGGTCGGCAGCACCTGCACCCGGCGCGGCAGATACGGGTAGAGCACGTGCAGGCCGGGCACGCGCACGCCACGGAACTGCACCGGCCAGAACAGCATCAGCACGCCGGTCCAGTTGGTGAGCCAGCCCGCGGCGGCGGCGAAGATCGGGAAGGTCACCAGATCGACGATGAACTTGGACTGCCCGGTCAGGTTCTCCCAGTCGATGAACACCCCTGCCGCGAGTGTCGCCATCGTGGGAGCCCCCTCATGCGAATGCGTTGGACGAAGGCCCTCACATTCTCACTGCGCTGAGCAGGGTGTCAACGCGCCCCGCGACCGCATGCCGCGAGCCTGGGATTCGCCCTCGGCGAACGCCGGATCGGTGCGGAACAAACACGGTAACCCCCGGGTTGAGTAGGTATCGCTCAACTTTTGGAAGGGTCGAAGACGTGACTACACCTCGTGATCTGCCGGTGCTGTTCCTGACCGATCCGATCGTGCTGCCGGGCATGGTCGTGCCCATCGAACTGGACGAATCCGCGCAGGCGGCGATCGACGCCGCCCGCGCCGCCGGGACCGACGCCGTGCTGCTGGCGCCCCGCCTCGCCGAGGGCTACGCCTCCTACGGCGTCATCGCGACCATCGAACAGGTCGGCCGGATGCGGGGCGGCGCGCCCGCGGCCGTGCTGAAGGCCGAACGCCGCGCCAAGATCGGGCACGGCGTCACCGGCCCCGGGGCGGCGCTGTGGGTCGAGGCCGAGCCGGTCGAGACCCCGCCCGCCGACGGCCGCACCAAGGAGCTGGCCGCCGAATACAAGAAGCTGGTCGTCTCGGTGTTGCAGCGCCGGGAGGCCTGGCAGCTGGTCGACGCGGTCAACCAGCTCACCGACGCCTCCGCCATCGCCGACACCGCGGGTTACGCGCCGTACCTGACGGCCGAGCAGAAGCGCGAACTGCTGGAGACCCCCGACGTGGCGCAGCGGCTGACCGTGCTGATCGAGTGGACCAAGGCCTACATCGCCGAGGCCGAGGTCACCGAGAAGATCAGTGACGAGGTCCGCGAGAGCATGGAGAAGAGCCAGCGCGAGTTCCTGCTGCGCCAGCAGCTCAACGCCATCCGCAAGGAACTCGGCGAGGACGAACCCGACGGCGCCGACGACTACCGCACCCGCGTCGAGCAGGCCGACCTGCCCGAGGCGGTGCGCGAGGCCGCGTTGCGCGAGGTCGGCAGGCTGGAACGCGCCAGCGACCAGAGCCCGGAATCGGGCTGGATCCGCACCTGGCTCGACACTGTGCTGGAACTGCCCTGGCAGGTCAAGACCACCGACAGCACCGACATCTCGGCCGCCCGCGCGGTCCTGGACGCCGACCACCACGGCCTCGACGAGGTCAAGGACCGGATGGTCGAGTACCTGGCCGTGCGCGCCCGGCGGGCACAGCGCGGTCTGGAGGTGGTCGGCGGACGCGGGTCCGGCGCGGTGCTGGTGCTGGTCGGCCCGCCCGGCGTCGGCAAGACCTCGCTGGGTGAGTCGGTGGCGCGGGCGCTCGGGCGCAAGTTCGTGCGCGTCGCCCTGGGCGGCGTGCGCGACGAGGCCGAGATCCGCGGCCACCGCCGCACCTACGTCGGCGCGCTGCCCGGCCGGATCGTGCGCGCGATGAAGGAGGCCGGGTCGATGAACCCGGTGGTGCTGCTCGACGAGATCGACAAGGTCGGCTCGGACTTCCGCGGCGATCCCGCGGCGGCCCTGCTCGAGGTGCTCGATCCCGCGCAGAACCACACCTTCCGCGACCACTACCTCGACCTCGACCTCGACCTGTCCGACGTGCTGTTCATCGCGACCGCCAACGTCATGGACACCATCCCTGGCCCGCTGCTGGACCGGATGGAGCTCATCACCGTCGACGGATACACCGAGGCCGACAAGGTGGCCATCGCGCGTGACTTCCTGGTGCCCCGGCAGCTGGAACGCAACGCGCTGACCGCCGAGGAGGTGCGCATCACCGAGGCGGCGCTGCGCGAGATCGCGGCGAACTACACCCGCGAGGCCGGTGTGCGCCAGATGGAGCGGCTGATCGCCAAGGCGCTCCGCAAGGCGGCCACCCGGCTGACCGAGAGTGCGTCGGGCCCAGCCGATTCCGACCCCACGGTGACGCCGATCCGCACCGGATACGATCCCGAACTCGGCTACGACGAGGTGGTCACCGACCGCGGACAGGCGCCGCTGACGATCGACGTGGGCGATCTGAAGGAGTACCTGGGCAGGCCGCGTTTCACCCCCGATTCGGTGGAGCGGACCGCGGTGCCGGGTGTGGCGACCGGGCTCGCGGTGACCGGCGCGGGCGGTGACGTCCTCTACATCGAGGCCAACGCCGCCGAGGGTGAGCGCTCGCTGACCCTCACCGGCCAGTTGGGCGATGTCATGAAGGAATCGGCGCAGATCGCGCTGACCTACGTGCGTTCGCACCTCGCGGAGATCGGTATCGAGCCGTCGGTGCTGGATCGCAACATCCACATCCACTTCCCGGCGGGTGCGGTGCCCAAGGACGGTCCGTCCGCCGGCGTGACGATGGTGACCGCGCTGGTCTCGCTGGCGCTGGGCCGCCAGGTCCGCGCCGATGTCGGAATGACCGGTGAGGTCACCCTGAACGGGCGGGTGCTGCCGATCGGCGGGGTGAAGCAGAAGCTGCTCGCCGCCCAGCGCGCGGGGTTGAAGACCGTGTTCATCCCGGCCCGGAACGAGCCGGATCTGGACGAGGTCCCCGCCGAGGTGCTGGCCGCGCTGGACGTGCGTCCGGTCGCCGACGTGGCCGACATCCTGGCCTACGCGATCGAACCGGTCGCCGAACCCGCCGCCGACGGCAGGCCGCTGGCCGCCACCGCCTGACGGCGCACGCGAAGGCCGGGCACGAACCCTCGTGCCCGGCCTTTCGCCTACTCACCCGAGGGCGCGGTCCACCGCTCGGGTGGTGCCCTGCGCGACGGCGCACAGCACCGGCGCGGCGCCGCGGGTTTCGAGACCGTCGGCTGCTCCGGGCTCGGATTCCGCGTAGATCTCGCAGTTCACCACGGCCTGGCGGCGGGTCGAGCCGGTGACCCTGGCTTCGGCGCGCAGGCGCTCGCCCGCGGCGGGCCGCAGGTAGGTGATGCTGAAACCGCCGGTGAGGACGTTGGCGCCGAGCACGGTCCCCGCCGCGAAGGTGAGCGCGTTGTCGGCGAGGTAGGACAGCACGCCGCCGTGCACGTAGCCGAACTGCTGGCGCAGTTCCGGCCGGATCGGCACCACCAGGGTGGCCGCGCCGTCACCGAAGGCCGTGAGCTGTGTGCCGACCAGTTCGGCGAAGGGCTGGGCGGCCAGCACCTGGGCGGCGGTGCCGTAGTCGAGGGCGAGGGAGTCGGTCATCGGGTGCCTTCCTGCGTGGGGTGCGCCGGCCCGGCCAGGACCTGCCAGGCCGCGGCCGCGAGCTCGTCGGCGATCTCGGTGGGGGCGACCGGGACGGCGCCGCCCAGCCATTGGCGCGAGTACTCCTGGGCGGGGCCGAGCCACAGCGCGTAGAGCACGTCGAAGTCGAGCGCGCGCACCGCGCCGTAGCGTGCGTGCGTGCGCCACCAGCGGTTGACGTCGGCGAGGAAGGTGCGGTTGCTCTCGCTCTCGCGCACTCCCGGTGGCCGCGCGGAGAGCAGAATGGTTGCCCGCGAACGATTCTCGGTGACCCATCGCAGGTGCGCGCGCACCCCTTCGGTCACCCCGGTGCGCGCGTCGACGCTCTCCCCGACCGCCGCCCAGAACCGGTGTTGGTAGTCGACCAGCGCGTGCGCCCACACCTGGCGGTACAGGTCCGCCTTGTCCGGGAAGTGGTGGTACAGCGCGCCGACGCTGGCCCCGGCCGCCTCCCGGATCCGCGCCAGCGTGGCGTCGAGCGCGCCGTGCTCGGCGAATTCGCGCTCGGCCGCCAGCAGCAGCCGATCTCGAATCTTCATATCCAGAATCTAGTTCTGTTTTCCGGGTGTGGCAAGAGAAGGAACCGCGGCGCGTGGTGGCGGATGGGCTGAGGCGGCGCGGTGGGGTAAGACGGAGAGGTGGCCAGATGGCTGTTGCACGTCGATCTCGACCAGTTCCAGGCGGCGGTGGAGTTCCGGCGCCACCCGGAACTGCGCGGCCGTCCGGTGATCGTCGGTGGCAACGGTGACCCGCAGGAACCGCGCAAGGTCGTCACCTGCGCGTCCTATCCGGCACGGGCGTACGGGGTGCGGGCGGGCATGCCGTTGCGCGCGGCGGCCCGCAAGTGCCCCGACGGCGTGTTCCTCCCGTTGGACATGGCCGCCTACGAGGAGGCCTCCGACGAGGTGATGGCGGTGCTGCGCACGTTTCCGGGCACCGTGGAGGTGTGGGGTTGGGACGAGGCGTTCCTGGCCGCCGACACCGACGACCCGGAACTGCTGGCCCGCGAGATCCGCGGCGCGATCGCGGAGCTGGATCTGGGCTGCGCGATCGGTATCGGCGACAACAAGCTCACCGCCAAGCTGGCCACCGGCTTCGCCAAGTCGGCGGGTAAATCCTCCGCCGCACCCGTCGACGACCCCGGCGCGGCCACCGGCACCTTCCGGCTCACCGCCGCGAACTGGACCGAGGTCATGGGCCACCGCCCCACCGCCGCGCTGTGGGGCATCGGCAACCGCATCGCGGCCCGGCTGGCCGGCCTGGGCATCGAGACCGTCGCCGACCTGATGGCCGCCGACCGGCACCGGCTGGCCGCCGAGTTCGGGCCGAGCACCGGCCCGTACCTGTGGGTGCTCGGGCACGGCAGAGGCGACACCGAGGTCAGCAGCGAACCACGAGTGCCGGTGGGCCGCAGCCGATCCGAGACCTTCCCCCGCGACCTCACCGACCCCGCGGAGATCAGGGCGCAGGTCGCGCGGATCGCCACCGCGGTCGCCGAGGAGATGGCCGAGGCCGGACGGATCACCGTCCGGGTCTCGGTCACGGTGCGGACCAAGACCTTCTTCACCCGCAGCAAGCAGACGAAGCTACCCGAACCGACCGCCGACGTCGCCACCATCACCGAGGCGGCGTTGCGGGTGATCGACCGGTTCGAGCTCGACCGCCCGGTCCGATTGCTCGGCGTGCGACTGGAATTCGCGCCCTGAACCCGGTGCTGGTCAGCGGCGCTGCAACCAGACCGAGGCCAGCGGATACGGCAGGATCACCGGCGTATCGGCGACGTTCACCGTCCCGGTCCACATGCCCTGGCGCGGATCGATGTCGCGCAGTGCGAGCCCGAGCGGCACGCCATCGAACACGACGTAGGTCTCGTCCGGGCCCACCGGCCGCTGTCGCCCGCCGAGCGCGAAGGCCGGGCAGGCCAGCCGGACGGACGTGCCGTTGTCCGCGACCTGCAGGTCGCAGCCTTCGAGCGGGGTGGGCAACACGTTCGACGGGCCGCGCCCGATCCGGTAGTCACCGGCCGGGATCACCCCGTTGCGCGGGAACTCGGGGTCGTCGGCGTGGGCAACAGCGGGGGCCGCGCACAAGGCCGCGCCGATCAGCGCGGCGGTCGCGGCGAGCCTGCGCAGTGTCATCGTGGCTCTCCTGTCGTTCGAATTGTCCACCTGCACGGTAACTGCCGCGGAGCGCGAACCGCCCGTGACGGGGCCGATGGCCCGGCATCGCCCCCGGCCGCCCGGCTCGGCTCGTATGCTCGACCGCATGGAATTCCGCGCGATGGTGGCACACGAATCGGACAGCGGGATCGTGCTGACCCGGCAGGAACTCGACGAGAATTTCCTCGGCCAGGGTGCGGTCACGATCAAGGTGCACTTCTCGAGCGCCAATTACAAGGACGCACTGGCCATCACCCCGGGCGGTGGCGTCGTGCGCAAGTACCCGATCATCCCGGGCATCGACCTCACCGGCGAAGTCGTCTCCTCCGACAGCGCGGAGTTCGCGCCGGGCGACCAGGTCGTCGCACACGGCTACGACATCGGTGTGGCCCACCACGGCGGCTTCGCCGAGTACGCCAGGGTGCCCGCCGAGTGGGTGGTGAAACTCGACGGGCTCAGCACCCGCGACGCCGCCGCCATCGGCACCGCGGGCTTCACCGCCGCCCTCAGCGTCCAGGCCCTGCTCGACCGCGGCCTCACCCCCGACGACGGCGCCATCCTGGTCACCGGCGCGACCGGCGGCGTCGGCAGCGTCGCCGTCGACATCCTGTCCGGACTCGGCTTCGAGGTCATCGCCTCCACCGGCAAGACCGACGCGGGCGACCTGCTGTCGGAGATCGGCGCCAACGAGGTCATCGGCCGCCTGCCCGAAGACCCGGACGCCAAGCTGCGCCCGCTGTCCAAGGCCCGCTGGGCCGGCGCGGTCGACAGCGTCGGCGGCCGCTCGCTCGCCTACATCCTCAGCAGCATCGGATACGGCGGCACCGTCGCGGCCAGCGGCCTCACCGGCGGCCCCGAGCTCCCCGCCACCGTCATGCCGTTCATCCTGCGCGGTGTCGCCCTCATCGGCATCGACTCGGTGGCGTACCCCATCGAGAAACGCCGGGCCCTCTGGTCCCGCCTCACCACCGATTTCCGCCCCCGCCACCTCACCCAGCTGGAGAACCACGCCCCGGTGACGGACGCGGAGCGGGTCCTGCACGCGATCAAGAACGGCACCCACTCCGGCCGCACGGTGCTCGGCGTCGCGGGCGAATTCTGAGCATCGACGGTCGAATCCCCCCCGGGACATCACGGGGGATTCTCGTTCAGCCCCGGTCGAATTCCCCCGCGCGCACTCCGGCGAGAAAGGCGCGCCATTCACTCGCGGTGAAGGTCAGGGCCGGCCCGGTGGGGTTCTTGGAGTGACGGACACCGACCGCGCCGTCCTCGAGGAACGCCACCTCGACGCACTCCGTCGACTGACTGAATGTGCTCTTGAACCACTGGGCGGGGCTAGGTTTTCCGTTCACGCCAGATACTCCTTGGCCATTCTCCGCAGCAACGTTCTGCTGCCTGCTTCGTCCAGCGCCGTCTTGTGCCGGATACCGCGCTGCGGCAATCTCTTCCGGTGCGCGTTCGTAGATCTCGCACAGCTGTTGAACAACGCCGAGTCGTACCTTGTTCGCCTGTCCTTTCTCCAGTCGGTGCAGCGTGGTCGTGCCGATGTCGACCAGCCGCGCGGCTTGGGCCAAGCTCAGCCCTACTTCGTCTCGGTAGCGGTGCAGGAGGCGCCCCAGTTGGCGGCGGGGCAGGGTGCTGTCGTCGTCGGCCATCGATCGTTTCCCCTCGTGGGCGGAACGGTGGACAGCAGGGAGCGGGAGACAGTGTGGCACGGACGGGGAACACGACAAGGGCGAATGCGCGAGATTCCCGGGTGATCCGCTCGGCGGACGCGGTGGGGGCCGCGCGATGGTGTCCTGGTGTCGGCCGGTATCCGGTGTGCAGGGAGCTGATTCGCCCGCGACGTGTGACGCCGAACACGTCCGCGGGGGGAATGCCGGATGCCGCGCCATCTGCGAAAACCACCCATCACCAGGAGGAGGCGCCGATGCGTCCGGCATTCGAACCATGTGGCACACGCAACAAACCGGCTCGGCGCCCCGAGCACGCGCTCCATCAACGTTTTCCGCGCCGGATCGGTGGCACCCCGATCACGGGAAAATCGGACCCGCTCCCCGCCGAGGTGGTGGCGCGCTTCGCGGTGGCGATGCGCGGGTGGGTGTGCGAGGGGTCCGGGACAGCTTCCCGGTGCCGGGATGTCGCGTCTCCCGGCACCGGGGAGAACCAGTGAGAGGAGGGCTCGGATGCGCCGGAACCCGTTGCGCACCACGGAGACGAGAACGGGGAAGGTGGCGGTCTGGCAGATCGTCGATCGCAATGTGCGGGTGGTGCGGCTGCGGGTGGCCGCCGACGCCACCCCCGCCTACCTGTATCCACGGACTCCGCTGCCCGCGGTGCAGCCGGGCACCGTCGTGTTCGACAATGCCCGGCTGCCGGATCTCGCGCAGGTCAGGGAGTGGTTCCCGCGGCACGAAGACCTCTGGAACGCCGTGCGCGACGATTACTGGTCGGCCCTGCTCGAACAGGTCGAGGTGCGCCGGGCCCACGGGTGACCCGGCGCACCGCTCACGCCGCCAGCTCGACCGGGTCCGCGAATTGGGTGCGGTACAGCTGCGCGTACCGGCCGTCGGCGGCGAGCAGTTCGGTGTGCGTGCCCTGTTCGACGATCCGGCCGTGCTCGAGCACCACGATCTTGTCGGCGGCGCGGATGGTCGAGAGCCGGTGCGCGATCACCAGCGCCGTGCGACCGTCCAGTGCCTCGGTCAGCGCTTCCTGTACGGCGGCCTCGGAGGTGGAGTCCAGCGAGGCGGTGGCCTCGTCGAGGATCACCAGGCGCGGCTGCTTGAGCAGCAGGCGCGCGATGGTCAAGCGCTGGCGCTCGCCCCCGGAGAGCCGGTAGCCGCGCTCGCCGACCACGGTGTCGAGCCCGTCGGCCAGCGACTCCACCAGGTCGGCCAAGCGGGCCCGGCGCAGCGCGTCCCACAGCTCTGCCTCGTCGGCCTCGGGCCGCGCCAGCAGCAGGTTGGCCCGGATGGTGTCGTGGAACAGGTGGCCGTCCTGGGTGACCAGGCCGACCGTCTCACGCAGCGACCGCGCGCTGATCTCCCGCACGTCCACCCCGTTCAGCCGCACCGCACCGGAGTCCACGTCGTACAGCCGCGAAACGAGCTGGGCGATGGTGGATTTCCCGGCGCCGGAGGAGCCGACCAGCGCCACCATCTGTCCCGGCTCGGCCCGCAGCGAGATGTCGTGCAGCACCTCCACGCCGCCGCGGGTGTCGAGCGTGGCGACCTCCTCGAGCGAAGCCAGCGACACCTTGTCCGCCGACGGGTACCCGAAGCGGACCCCGTCGAGTTCGAGATCGACCGGGCCGTCGGGCACGGGGACCGCGCCCGGCGCGTCCTCGATGAGCGGTTTCAGGTCCAGCACCTCGAAGACCCGCTCGAAGCTCACCAGCGCCGCCATGATCTCCATCCGCGCGCTGGCCAACGCCGTGAGCGGGGTGTACAGCCTGGTCAGCAGCAGCGACAGCGCGACGACGGCACCGGCGTCGAGCCGCCCGACCAGCGCGTACCAGCCGCCGAGCCCGTAGACCAAGGCCACCGCCAGCGCCGACACCAGCGTCAGCGAGGTGACGAACACCGTCTGCAGCATGGCGGTGCGCACCCCGATGTCGCGCACCCGCCGCGCCCGCACCGCGAACTCGTCGGACTCCTGCTCGGGGCGGCCGAACAGCTTCACCAGGGTGGCGCCGGGCGCGGAGAACCGCTCGGTCATCTGCGTGCTCATCGCCGCGTTGAGCCGGGCGGCCTCGCGCTGCATGGCGGCGAGCCGGTTGCCCATCCGGCGGGCGGGCAGCACGAACACCGGCAACAGCAGCAGCGCCAGCAGGGTGATCTGCCAGGAGATGCTCACCATCACCGCCAGCGTCAGCGCCAGGGTGACCAGGTTGGTGACCACCCCGGAGAGCGTGTCGCTGAAGGCGCGCTGCGCCCCGATCACATCGTTGTTGAGCCTGCTCACCAGCGCGCCGGTGCGGGTACGGGTGAAGAACGCGACCGGCATCCGCTGCACATGGTCGAACACCGCGCGGCGCAGATCCAGGATCAGACCCTCGCCGATGCGCGCCGACAACCACCGGATCACCAGTCCGAGCCCGGCGTCGGCGACCGCGAGCAGGCCGATGGCCGCGGCCAGCAGCACCACCGTCCGCGGCGGCGAGGCGCCGACGATGCCGTCGACCACCCGGCCCGCCAGCACCGGTGTCGCCACCGCCAGCAGCGCGGCGACCACGCTGAGCAGCAGGAACACCCCGATGCGGCGGCGGTGCGGCGCCGCGAACCGCAGGATGCGTTCGGCGGTGGCGGCACGGAACGGCCGCTGCTCCTCCGGCGCGTTCGCCTGCCGGTACATCTGGCTCCACGCCACCGATTCGATACTCACGTCAGCTCCCTCTCGACCCCGCCCATTCCACTCCTGGCCACCGACACTAAGACCTCAACCAAAGTTCAGGGCAAGACGATTCCGCGACCTTTCGCTGTCCGCCGTGGGCGAACACCGCCACCCCTCGCTCGCTAGGCTGACCGGGATGACCGAGGAACGGCTCCTGGCTGCGCTGCGCGCCCGGCTCGACGGCGAGGTCGACGCCTCCGAGCGGCGCCGCGCCGAGTACTCCTCCGATGCCTCCAACTACCGGGTGCCGCCGGCCGCGGTGGTGTTCCCGCGCAGCGCCGAGGACGTGGCGGCCACCCTCGTGTTCGCCCGGGACAACGGCCTGCCGGTGACCGCCCGCGGCGCGGGCACCTCGGTGGCGGGCAACGCCGTCGGCACCGGACTGGTCCTGGATTTCAGCAGGCATCTGCACCGCGTCCACGCGCTCGATCCGGACGCCGGGATCGCCCGCGTGCAACCCGGCGTGCTGCTGTCGGACCTGCAGCGCGCCGCCCGCCCGCACGGCCTGCGCTTCGGCCCCGACCCCTCCACCCAGAACCGTTGCACCCTCGGCGGCATGATCGGCAACAACGCCTGCGGCCCGCGGGCGGTCGCCTGGGGCCGCACCGCCGACAACGTGCGCGCGCTGCGCGTCCTCGACGGCACCGGCGCCGAACGCGTGCTCGCCGCCGACCCCGCCGCCGTTCCCGGCCTGGCCGACTACACCCGTACGCACCTGGCCCTGCTGCGCACCGAACTCGGCCGCTTCGACCGGCAGGCATCCGGCTACGGCCTGGAACACCTGCTGCCCGAACGCGGTTCGGCCGTGGCGAAGGCGTTCGTCGGTACCGAGGGCACCTGCGGCCTGCTGCTGGACGCCGAACTCGACCTGGTGGCGCTGCCCGGTGCGACCGTGCTGACCGTGCTCGGCTACCCCGACATCGCCACCGCCGCCGACGACGTGGCCGCGGTGCTGTCGTGCGCGCCGATCGCGGTGGAGGGCATCGACGCGGGCCTGGTGGACGTGGTGCGTGCGCATCGGGGCACGGTGCCCGAGCTGCCGCGCGGCGGTGCCTGGCTGTTCGTGGAGACCGGCGGCGCCGACCCCGGGCACGCGCTCGACGCCGCGCGCGGGCTCTGCCGCGCCGCGCACGCGCTGGAATCGCGCATCGTCACCGACCCGGCCGTGGCCGCGACCCTGTGGCGCATCCGGGCCGACGGCGCGGGACTGGCCGGGCGCACCGCCGCCGGGCAACCGGCCTGGCCGGGGTGGGAGGATGCCGCGGTCCCGCCCGACCGTCTCGGGGCCTACCTGCGCGATTTCGCCGCCCTCACCGCCGAGCACCGCGTCGAGGGCCTGCTCTACGGGCATATCGGCGACGGCTGCATCCACGTGCGGCTCGACCTGCCGATCACCGACGCGCCCCGCCGGTTCCGTGACTTCCTGTTCGACGCCGCCGAGTTGGTGGTGCGGTACGGCGGCTCGCTGTCGGGTGAGCACGGCGACGGCCGGGCCCGCTCGGAGTTGCTGCGCGTGATGTACTCCCCCGCCGTGCTCGACGCCTTCGCGGAGTTCAAGGCCCTGTTCGATCCGGACGACGTGCTCAATCCCGGCGTCCTGGTCCGGCCCCGTCCGGTCGACGCCGACCTGCGCCTGGCCGGACTCCCCCCGATGCCACAGGCCGGTGGTTTCGCCTTCCCGCGCGACGACGGCGACCTCTCCACCGCGGTCCATCGCTGCGTCGGGGTCGGCAAGTGCCGCGCCGACACCCGGGCCGCGGGCGGGTTCATGTGCCCGTCGTACCTGGCCACCGGTGACGAGAAGGACACCACCCGCGGCCGGGCCCGGGTGCTGCAAGAGGTGGTGCGCGGAGCGGTGGCGATCGACTCGCCCGCCGTCGCGGAATCGCTCGACCTGTGCCTGTCCTGCAAGGCGTGCAGCGCGGACTGCCCGGCCGGGGTCGACATGGCGACCTACAAGTCCGAGGTGCTGTACCGGCGGTATCGCGGCAGGCTGCGGCCCGCGGACCACTACGCACTCGGCATGCTGCCGCGCTGGCTGGCCGCGGCCACCAGGGCCCCTCGACTCGTCAACGCCCTCGCCGAACGAGACCTGCTGCGCCGCTGGGGACTACGTGCGGCGGGTCTGGATCCGCGCAGGCCGCTGCCGCGATTCGCCCGGCGGAGCTTCCGTCGTGACCACCGGCAACCGCACTCGGCAACCGACCGCCCGGAGGTGATGCTCTGGGTGGACAGCTTCACCGACGCGTTCGCCCCCGAGATCGCGCACGCGGCGGTCACGCTGCTGGAATCCCTCGGCTACCGCGTGCGGATCCCGGCCAGGCGGGTGTGCTGCGGCCTCACCTGGATCAGCACCGGCCAGCTCGACGGCGCGCGGGCGCGGTTGCGCGCCACCCTCGACGCGCTCGACGAGCACGTGCGCGCGGGCGGCACGGTGATCGGGCTCGAACCCTCCTGCACCGCGACCCTGCGCGCCGACCTCCCCGACCTGTTGCCGGACGATCCGCGCGCCGCGCCGACCGCGCGTGCGGTGCGCACCCTGGCCGAATTCCTCCTCGACCACCCCGGCTGGCGGCCACCGGACCGTTCCGGGGTGCAGGTGGTGGTTCAGCCGCACTGTCACCAGCACGCGGTGCTCGGCTTCGCAGCCGATCGCCGGGTGTTAGCCGCCGCGGGCGCGCAGGTGCGGGAGATCAGCGGCTGCTGCGGCCTGGCCGGGAACTTCGGCATGCAGGCCGGCCACTACGACATCTCGGTCGCCATCGCCGACACCGCACTCACGCCCGCGCTGCGGGACGCGCCCGAGGCCGTCTTCCTGGCCGACGGCTTCTCCTGCCGGACCCAGGCCGCCCAGCTGACCGGCCGTCCCGGCCTGCACCTCGCGCAGTTCCTGCTGCCCGGCGATGCGGCCGGAGCTCAGAGACCGAACGGCAGCGTGCCGGGCGGAATCTGATAGCCGGAGCTGCCCGCGGAGACGCCACCCCAGGCGTTGAGCAGCCAGTTGAGCGCGTTGGTGATCATCCGGTACCTCCTCGTGGCGAATGCCAGCTGTTTGCCGATCGCTCGGTTATCGACCACACCGGAACGCTCGTTACGCAACGGTGATCTATATCCGTCATATCGAACGGCTATGGCGGGGTGTCCGCGGCCCGCCGCGCGCCGGGCGCGCACAATGGACCGGTGCGCGAACCGATGGCAACAGCGACCGACCGCGGGCGGGTCAGGACGCTCACCGCGGCGCGGCCCGTCGACCTCGCGCACACCCTCGCTCCGCTGCGGCGCGGACCGGGCGACCCCTGCCGGCATCGTGACGCGGCGGGCGGGCACTGGCACGCCTCCCGATTGCGCAGCGGTGCGGTGACCTACCGCCTGGTGCAGGGCGACACCCACACCGTGCACGCGACCGCATGGGGGCCGGGCGCCGAGGAATTCCTCGACGACCTGCCCCGGATGCTCTGCCTGGACGAGGACCTCAGCGGCTTCGCACCCGAGCACCCGCTGGTCCGGGACGCGCACCGGCGCTTCCCCGGCCTGCGGATGCTGCGCACCGGGCGGGTGTTCGAGGCGCTGGTGCCCGCGGTGCTCGAACAGAAGGTGCACACCCGTTCGGCGCGCATGTCGTGGCGAAAGTTGGTGTGCCGCTACGGCGAACCGGCACCGGGCCCCGCGCCCGCCGGCCTGCTGCTGCCCCCCGATGCGGACACCTGGCGCCGGGTGCCGTCCTGGGTGTTCCACCGCGCCAACGTCGGACCGCAGCGCGCGCAGACCATCGTGCGCGCGGCCGCGGTGGCCGACGCGCTGGAGCGCACCGCGGCCGCGGACCCGGCCGAGGCCGCGCGCCTGCTGCAGACGATCCCCGGCATCGGCGTGTGGACCGCCGCCGAGATCGCCCAGCGCGCCTTCGGCGACGCCGACGCTCTCTCGGTCGGCGATTACCACCTGGCCGCGATCATCGGCTGGACGCTGCTCGGTCGCCCCCTCGACGACGACGGCATGGTCGAGTATCTGGAACCGCTACGGCCGCACCGTTATCGGGTGGTGCGATTGCTGGAGGTGAGCGGGCACGCCAGGAAACCGAAGTTCGGGCCGCGCACGCCGCTCACCGATCACAGCTGGCACTGATGCGCTGAGTTCAACCGGCGCTGATGCGCTGAGTTCAACCGGCGCCGGGGTGCTGAACTCGACTGGTACTGCGGCGCTGAACTCACCCGGCGCCGGGGTGCCGCCGCGCGGGCGGTGGCCGGACACCCCTCACGATCCGACTGCGAACCGTGCAGCGAGGGGGCGAGTCATCGGACCCGCGCGGCGGCGAGCGGCATCAGATGCGGAGCGCGCGCTCGTCGAGCACGCATTTGCCCGCCTCGACCAGGGTCGCCCTGGCCCGTCTGCGCACCAGGCAGCGGTCGACGGTGCAATCCAGGTGGAGTTGCATCGCCGAATGTGCTTGCGCGGTGGTCATCACGCCGGGATCGCTGCCGCAACTGAGCAGCCCGGCCGTCCACATTCCCTGGTTCGCGATCTGCATCAGGCCACCGCCGCATCTCGGATCACCGGCGGCGACGCTATGACATCCACAGCCATGACTCCTCGGGCTCATCCCCGCACGCGGGGAACGGTTTTCACGGTGCTCGTCCCCGCAGGCGAGCGGGGAGCACACTTCCAGCACACCATCGCTACGGCGCGTCGGCGGGCGGCTCGCGGGATATCCGCGAGATTTCCCGCGAATCCCCAGCACGGCATCCATCCCGGGGTGCAGGATTTCCCATATTGGATGAACACGTCGGTAGCACGAGCACCCGAGCGACGTCGCGGCGAATGAGCGTGCGGGTTCGCCCGGCTCGCCCCTCCCGCCGGGGAGGAGCACAGAACGGAGCGATGACGTTGGCACCGAGTTCCACACGCACAGCAGTGAAACCGGCCCGCGCGGCCGGGACGGCTACCGCCGCGGGCGCGGGTCCGGCGGTCGCCCGGCGGCAGCTGGGCCGCTACCTGCGCGACTGGCGCACCCAGGCCGGTCTCACCATCGCCGAGGCGGCGCGGCTGATGGAATGGGGCGCGAGCACCTTGCAGCGCCTGGAGAAGGGGCAGGCCGACCGGATCCGCAGCCTGGACATCCAGGAACTCTGTCGCATCTACGGCATTCCGGACGACCTGCGGGATGCGCTCACCGGCCTGGCCCAGCAGAGCCCCGGCCCGAGCTGGTGGCACGCGCACGGCGAGGTGATCCCGGAGGACTTCGACCTCTATCCGGGCATCGAGGCGATCGCAGCCGAGTTGTCTTGCTACCAGCCAGAACTCGTGCCACCCCTGCTGCAGACGCCGGATTACGCCCGGGCGCTGCTGCGGCTCGCCCGGCCCTCCGCCGACGACGTCGAACTCGACCACCGTGTCCAGGTGCGCGTGCAACGCCAGGCTGTACTGACCAGGAAGTCGCCGGCCCGGCTCACGGCCGTGGTCCACGAAGCGGTGCTGCGCCGCATCGTCGGCTGCCCCAAAATGATGGCCGCACAGCTGCGTCAACTCGCCGACACCGGTACGCGTCCGAACGTGACCGTGCTGGTGCTGCCGTTCGCCGCGGGCCTGCCCGTGGGCGAGCAGACCGGCGCGTTCACCGTGCTCCGCTTCGGTGCGGGCGCGGGGCGCACCGTCGAGCCACCGTTGGTGCACGTCGCCGGCTTCACCGGGGACCTGTATCTGGAGCGGCCGCAGGACGTGGCCCGCTTCGAGGCCGCCCACGACTGCCTGCGGCACTACGCGCTGGATGCGCAGGCCAGCAGGCGCATGCTGCGGCAGGCGGCCAAGGAGTACGCCGCCCAGGCCGGGCACATCGGCAGGTGAGGGCGCGAAACGCCGGGGCGAAGATCACGAATGGACGCACATTCGGCAACGAAACGGGGTTTATGTCCGGACCGCCTCGGGTAACCGGAATACATGGACCGTGGGTTGAAGAATTACCCGCCACGGTACCGGAAACTGCGGCCGAGCGACTGGGTGGAATGGCTCATCGTTGCGCTGCTCTTCGCGGTGTCGACGGTGGGCGTGTACGTCCTCACCAGCGCGTTTCTTCCCGCCCTTTTCGTGGGCCTGCTGGTGTGGGCGGTCGCAGTCGGCGTGGTCGCGACACTGTGAATGTCGCGCCGCAGGAGTGTCGCGCCGTAGCCGACGCGTGCTGACAGGGGTGCGCCGACCGGCCGGGTGCCACCCGGCCGGTGCCGGCCGGATCAGCGCCGAAACAGCTTGTTGCCCAACCAGACCAGCGGATCGTACTTGCGATCGGCCACCCGCTCCTTGAGCGGGATCAGCGCGTTGTCGGTGATCTTGATGTTCTCCGGGCACACCTCGGTGCAGCACTTGGTGATGTTGCAGTAGCCCAGGCCCTGGTCGTCCTGCGCGAGCTGCCTGCGATCGGCGACATCGAGCGGGTGCATTTCCAGTTCCGCGATCCGCATCAGGAATCGGGGGCCCGCGAACGCCTGCTTGTTCTCCTCGTGATCACGCACGACGTGACAGGTGTTCTGGCACAGGAAACACTCGATGCATTTCCGGAATTCCTGCGATCGCTCGACGTCGACCTGCTTCATCCGGTAATCCCCCGGCTTCAACTCCGGGGGTGGGGTGAACGACGGGATCTCCCTGGCCTTCTCGTAATTGAACGACACATCGGTGACGAGATCCCGGACCACCGGGAACGTGCGCATCGGCGTCACGGTGACGAGCTCGTCGCGGGTGAAGGTCGACATCCGGGTCATGCAGAGCAGCCGCGGCCGACCGTTCACCTCCGCCGAACACGAGCCGCACTTGCCCGCCTTGCAGTTCCAGCGCACCGCCAGGTCGGGGGCCTGGGTGGCCTGCAGGCGGTGGATGATGTCGAGCACCACCTCGCCCTCGTTCACCTCCACGGTGAAATCCTGGAGCGCGCCACCGGTCTCGTCTCCGCGCCAGACGCGGAATTTGGCGTCGTAACCCATGGTCAGGCCTCACCTTCCGTGGCCGGTCCCGCGCCGGCGGGATGCCCCGCGAGTTCGGCCGAGTGGTAGTACTTCTCGAGTTCGGCCAGGTCGAAGAGCGCGAGCAGGTCCGGGCGCATCGGCGTCTGATCCTTCGGCGTCACCCGCACCCGCGGCACGACGGCCTCGGCGTCGTCCGGATCGACCGCGCACACCAGCAGCTTGTTGCGCCAGGCCGGGTCCATCGTCGGGTAGTCGTCGCGGGTGTGCCCGCCGCGGCTCTCGGTCCGCTGTAGTGCCGCCTGCGCCACGCATTCGCTGACCAGCAGCATGTTGCGCAGGTCGAGCGCCAGATGCCAGCCCGGGTTGAACTGCCGATGGCCCTCGACGGTGACGTTGGCGAAGCGCTCCCGCAGCTCGCCCAGCCGCTCGATCGCCTGCTCGAGTTCGTGCTCCTTGCGGATGATGCCGACCAGGTCGTTCATCACCTGCTGCAGATCGGTGTGCAGGGTGTAGGGGTTCTCCCCGCGCCCGTCCGCGGGCGGATCGAACGGCGCGACGGCGGTACGCGCCGCCGCGGCCACCCCCGCGTCCGAGACCTGCGGCCGCGCGTCGAGCTGCTCGACATAGGCGGCGGCGCCCAGCCCGGCGCGCCGGCCGAACACCAACAGGTCCGACAGCGAGTTGCCGCCGAGCCGGTTGGAACCGTGCATGCCGCCCGAGCACTCACCGGCCGCGAACAGGCCGGGCACGCTCGCCGCGCCGGTGTCCGGGTCCACCTCGATACCGCCCATGACGTAATGACAGGTCGGCCCGACCTCCATCGGCTCCTTGGTGATGTCGACGTCGGCCAGCTCCTTGAACTGGTGGTACATCGACGGCAACCTGCGCTTGATCTCCTCGGCGGGCAGCCGCGAGGCGATGTCGAGGAACACGCCGCCGTGCTCGGTGCCGCGCCCGGCCTTGACCTCTTCGTTGATCGCCCGGGCGACCTCGTCGCGCGGCAGCAGGTCGGGGGTGCGGCGGGCCGAGTCGTTGTCTTTCAACCACTGATCGGCCTCGGCCTCGGTCTCGGCGTACTGGCCCTTGAAGACCCCCGGGATGTAGTCGAACATGAAGCGCTTGCCCTCGGAGTTCTTCAGCACCCCGCCGTCGCCGCGCACGCCCTCGGTGACCAGGATGCCCTTGACGCTCGGCGGCCAGACCATGCCGGTCGGGTGGAACTGCAGGAACTCCATGTTGATCAGCGTCGCGCCCGCGCGCAGTGCCAGCGCGTGCCCGTCACCGGTGTACTCCCACGAGTTCGAGGTGACCTTGTAGGACTTGCCGATGCCGCCGGTGGCCAGCACCACCGCGGGCGCCTCGAACAGCACGAACTTGCCCGACTCCCGCCAGTACCCGAACGCGCCCGCGATGCGGCCGGAATCGGTCAACAGCTCGGTGACGGTGCATTCGGCGAAGACCTTGATCCGCGCCTCGTAGTCGCCGGTCGCGGCGTGGTCCTCCTGTTGCAGCGCCACGATCTTCTGCTGCATGGTGCGGATGATCTCGAGGCCGGTGCGGTCGCCCACGTGCGCCAGGCGCGGGTAGGTGTGCCCGCCGAAGTTGCGTTGGCTGATCCGGCCGTCGGCGGTCCGGTCGAACAGCGCCCCATAGGATTCCAGCTCCCAGACCCGGTCCGGCGCCTCCTGCGCGTGCAGCTCGGCCATGCGCCAGTTGTTGAGGAACTTGCCCCCGCGCATGGTGTCCTTGAAGTGGGTCTGCCAGGTGTCCTTCTCGTTGGCGTTGCCCATCGAGGCCGCGCAGCCGCCCTCGGCCATCACCGTGTGCGCCTTGCCGAACAGCGACTTGCACACCACCGCCACCGACAGGCCGCGCTCGCGCGCCTCGATGACCGCGCGCAGGCCCGCGCCGCCCGCCCCGATGACCACCACGTCGTAGTTGTGCCGTTCCACTTCTGGCATTGCCGCGAATACTCCTGAAGCTGGGGCGGGTCAGTTGATGAACCGCAGGTCCGAAATGGTGTCGCTGGCGACCAACATGACGTAGAAGTCGGTCAGCACGAGGGTTCCGAGCGTGGTCCAGGCCAGTGCCATGTGCCGGGTGTTGAGCTTGGAGACCTGGGTCCAGAACCAGTAGCGCACCGGGTGGGCGGAGAAGTGCTTGAGCCGTCCGCCCGCGATGTGCCGGCAGGAGTGACACGACAGCGTGTAGGCCCACAGCAGGATCACGTTGCCGAGCAGCACGATGTTGCCCAACCCGAACCCGAAACCCCCGTCGGCGCCGTGGAAGGCGACCAGCGCGTCGTAGGTGTTGATCACCGAAACCACCAGCGCCACATAGAAGAAGTAGCGGTGGGCGTTCTGGACGATCAACGGCAACCTGGTCTCGCCGGTGTAGCGCCGGTGCGGCTCGGCCACCGCACAGGCGGGCGGGGAGAACCACACCGAGCGGTAGTACGCCTTGCGGTAGTAGTAGCAGGTCAGCCGGAAGCCGAGCAGGAACGGCAGCACCACGAAACCGAGCGGGATCCACATCGGCAGTTCCGGGAACGGCTGGCCGAAGTGACTCGAGCCCGGCACGCAGGAAGCGCTCAGGCACGGCGAGTAGAACGGCGTCAGGTAGTGGTACTCGGGAACCCAATAGGCCGTTCGCACAAAGGATCTGATCGTCGCGTAGACGACGAAGGCGCCCAGGCCGAGCACGGTGATCAGCGGTGGCAGCCACCAGCGATCGGTGCGGAGGGTGCGCTCGGCGATGCGGGCTCGGGTCTTGCTGAATACGCCCGTCCCCGCCTCGGGGACGACGGTCGGTGCGGCACTCACGGGAGAACGCCTCGCTGTTTCGCTCGGCGGGCGGGTATCGATGCCGTCCGCGATCTTATGTGATGCACAGCACCTTACGTCACCGCGGCTATCGCATGAGTGCGGTCTCGCCGATCTACCCGGGCGGTCGGAGGGGTGATTTGCGCCACATTTCGCCACGGGGATGGCGGGTGATCGTCGCCGCGCGGGCGGCGGTTCGGCCGCGGGCAGATGTTCTCGGGTCTTCGTCGACAGGGGGATGGGTGGCGGCACCGACCGGCACGTCAACTGGCCGAACTCGGTCGCCGTCGACGCCGAGGCTGCGTTCCGTCTCCGACCACGCAGATGCCTCCGACCACGCAGCGTGCATCCGACTGCGCAGATGCATCCGACCACGCAGGTGTTCGGCGCGTGCGGAGCCTGCCGCGGACCGGCGCCGGACGGTGGCGGCCCACGACGGGGTGGTCCGGTGTCAGGTGGTGCGCGGGCGGGAGTGGAAGCCGAGCCCCTCGTCCTGGGCGCCCATCCAGGCCGCTTCGTCGGACTTGCTGTCCGGGACGTAGATGGTGTCCTGCGGTCTGCGGCGGATCTCCGGCGGCGGCGCCTGCTCGAACTCGTCGGCGTCGATCATCAGCCGCTCGAGGTCGTTCTCCAGTCGGCGCACGGTGTTCGCGTCGCCGTAGTGGGTGCGCAGTGCGCCGATGGATTGCCGGAGCTGGTTGACCGCGTAGCGCAGTTCGGCGATATCGCTGCGTGTCATCGTTACCTCCTGTGTTCCTGGCGGACGTGCGGACCCGGCCGCGGACCGGATCGGACGAATCTGCCCAGGCCGCGCATGACCGAGTCGTGTGACCCACCACACAACGTGATCTACAACACAGTACAGAAGGAATCGCGATCAGTCTCGTGGAATACCGGGCGCGACGATTGCTTGGTGATTGCTCACAGGCGTTGGGTGCCGCGCGCTGGGAATGCTCCGCAACCGGGTGCGTCGGCTGAAGCGTTGTGGTACAAGCAAATTCGGCGTGGTGGTGATCTTGCGCCTCGTTGCGGGCGGGGTTACCGAGCGATAGGTGGGGGTGAAGGCGGCCCGGGGGCTGCGAGCATCTCGTTCCCCGTCGAGAAATTTCTATTGAATTCTAGCTTCAAGACTAGATGAGGGAAGATTTAGGAATCATCGGCAGCGCGGTGGGAAGGAACCGCGTGCCGACGGCCGGAAGGACCGGAACGATGGCACCGGAAAAGATGTTGGCGTGCTCGTCCCGCGCTGCTACGTTTCGGGGGCCGTGCGAGCGAACGAGGAGGTGGTACCCGGTGAACGAATCGACATGGGTGCTCCCCTGCGGGGTCACGGTCGGACGATAGGTCGTCCGGGAGCGCCGCTCGACTGCACTCCCGAAAGGCACGACCGTGCAATTCACTTCCGAACAGCACCTCGATTCCGCATCCGGCCGCGGCGGCGTCCTCGAACGCAGATTCGTCCTCGGCGACATTCCCGGAATCCTCTGGACGCCCGGCTTCGGGTCGGCACCGGCCCCGCTCGTCCTGGTCGGTCATCCCGGCGGCCTGCCCACCATGTATCCGCGGCTGGTGGCCCGGGCGGTGCACGCCGTGGCGAACGGCTTCGCCGCGGCGACCATCGAACTCCCCGGCTGCGGTGAGCGCCCCCGTTCCGTCGCCGCCGACGAGGCCAGGGCCGAGCTGCGCGAAGCGGTCGCGGCCGGGGCCCCGGTCGCCGACGAGATCGTCGACCGGCTCGTACTCCCGCTGGTCGAGCAGGCCGCCCCGGAATGGCGGGCCGCCCTGGACGCGCTGCTCGCGGTGCCCGGCATCGGCGGACCGGTCGGCTACTCGGGCGGGGTGTTCGCGCTCGGCATCCGGCTGGCGCTGGTCGAACCGCGCATCGCGGCAGCCGTGCTGTTCGCCGGGAGTTACGTGCCGCGCGTCATGCTCGACGAAGCCCGGCAGGTGCGGATTCCGCTGCTGGTCCTGCTGCAGTGGGACGACGAGGGAAACGACCGGCGACAGGCGCTGGAGGTGTTCGACGCGCTCGGATCGCGGGAGAAAACCCTGCACGCCAACATGGGCGGGCACACCGGAGTCCCGTGGTTCGAGGGAGACGATGCGAACCGGTTCTTCGCCCGGCATCTGAAGTCGGCAGACTCTACAGATGTCTAATAATCCGGCTAGATCGCGGAAGATTCCTCGACAGATCCGCGGGCGCGGTGAATCCATGCCGCTTTCTCGGTATGTCTTGGATTGGAGCTAGAAATGAGTAGAAAGGGCTGATCACACGCTCCGCAGGTAGCGGCCGAAGTGCGGCACCGTGAACCCGATGGTGCCGCGCTCGGCGGAGTAGATCAGCCCCTTCTTGATCAGGCCGTCCCGCGCGGGCGAGAGCGAGGCGGGTTTGCGGCCCAGCTCGGCCGCCACCGCCGAGGTGGCCACCGGCCCGTCGTCGCCGGCCAGATCCGCCATCGCCCGCATGTACTCGCGCTCGGCCGGCGTGGCCCGCTCGTAGCGGGAGCCGAAGAAGCCGACCGCCAGCTCCTCCTCCGCCGCGGGGGCCGCGACCGCCACGTCCTCGGCGGTGATCGGGCTCTCCGGCGCCTGATCCCAGGTGGCCTTGCCGTAGGCCTGCACGAAATACGGGTAACCGTCGGCCTTCTGGTAGAGCGCGGCGAGCGCCTCGGGGGTGAACGTCACGTCCTCGCGTTCGGCCGGTGCGATCAGTGCCTGGTCGGCGGACTCGCGATCGAGCCGGTCGATGCGGTGGTAGCTGAACAGCCGCTCCGAGTAGCTCTTGGAGGCGGAGAGGACCGCGGGCAGGTGCGGCAGGCCCGCGCCCACCACGATCAATGGCGCACCGTCCTGGCTGAGTTCGTGGCAGGCACCGCAGATGGCGGAGATGTCGGCGGCGCCCAGATCCTGCATCTCGTCGATGAAGATCGCCATCCCGACGCCGATGTCGCCGGCGAGCGCGGCCGCCTCCTTGAGCAATTCGACCAGGTCGATCTCGATGTCGCCGGAATCGGCCCGGCCCGAGACCGCGGGCACGTCGATGCCGGGCTGCCACCGCTCCCGCATCCCCTTGTCCGCGGTGGCGCGCAGGGCGAAGGCCTTGAGGATGCCGAGGAAATCGTCGACCCGTTCCTGGTTGCGATGCGCCATCGCCACCGCCCTGGTCGCCATGTGCAGCGCCGAGGACAGCGGCCTGCGCAGATCCTGGTCGGGGCGGGCCTCGATCTTGCCGGTGCCCCAGCCGCGCGAGATGGCGGCGGAGCGAAGTTGGTTGAGCAGCACGGTCTTTCCCACGCCGCGCAGACCGGTGAGCATCACGCTGCGCTCGGGGCGGCCCCGGGCCACCCGCTCCAGCACGATGTCGAAGGCCTGGAGCTGCTTGTCGCGTCCGGCGAGTTCCGGCGGGCGCTGACCCGCTCCCGGGGCATACGGGTTGCGCACGGGGTCCATGCCCCGACACCGTACCGCGTGACCATCGAGAAATCTTCCGATGTATTTGGCAAGTCGTAGATTTGGCTATCGTTGATGCGGGTCCGCCACCCGAGGTGGCTACCATCGGAGCTCATGTCCGAGGAGCAGGTCCCCGCCACCACCGCCGAGGTCGTCGCGGGCTGGGCCGTGCCCGCCGGTGCCCGGAAGGCGAGTGTCATCAAGGCCGCCCTGCTACAGGCGCTCGAGGACGAGGATTTCCAGGCTCCGGAACTCGTCGCCGATCTCGTCGTCGGTCCGCTGCTCATCGCGGTGGGCGAACTGGAGGTGGCACTCGGCGACGCGCAGCGCCGGATCGCCGTTCTCGAACGCGCCCTCGCCGACCGATTGCCGCCTGAACAGCGCTGATCCCGATCGGGGTGCCAGCCGGAAACGCCGCGTGGAGCGGGCGATATCGAAGTGTTATGTAACGGTCTCCCAGCGGTCTCGGCGGCTGTCCAGGGAATTTTCACAGCGTCGCGAAATCGCAGGTCTGTGCGCTGGACAACAGGGTCGCGACGTCGTAATCTTCTCGTGACTTAGTGGAGGGTGTCGCTTCGGAAGAGGAGGGCGCCACTGAGTCACCGCCTTAACGGCTGTCGGGGCCAGTGTGATCTCGGCTGCCGTGCCGGGGATACCCACAGCGCACTGGGGTGAATCCGCGCCAGGTCGACAGCCTGCGCGGTAGGGCCGATCTTCCCGGCCCGAACCCGTCGGGTGAACCGGTCGGCGGGAGAGCAAGGAAGATCGGAGACTCAGCTCGGTGGGTAAACACAGCTTGCAGCGGGAATCGCGGCTGCCGAATTCCGTGAAGGGTGCTCTCGTCATGGGCGCAGTTGCTGCGACCGGCGCGATGCCCGCTGTTCCCGCGATGGCCGCCACGGTCAACATTCCCGGCCTCGGCGATTTCGACGTCCCGGTGCCGCAGGAGTTCGAACAGCCCGTCCAGCAGCTCAACCAGCAGCTGCAGCAGGCCCTGGCCGCCCCGCAGGGTGGCGTGCAGCAGGCGCCGCTGGCCGCTCCCCAGTTCCCCAGCTTCCAGATCCCGGCGCCGTTCCAGCAGACGACGCCCGGTGACATCGCCCTCGACGCCGCCAAGACCAAGGTCGGCGCCATGTACTCGTGGGGCGCGGCGGGCCCGTCCACCTTCGACTGCTCCGGCCTGGTGAAGTGGGCCTACCGGCAGGCGGGTATCGAGCTCCCCCGCACCAGCTTCGAACAGTCGCATGTCGGTGCCCCGGTCGCCTTCGAGGACCTGCGCCCCGGTGACATCGTGGTCACCAACGGCGGCGGCCATGTCGGCCTGTACGCCGGTGACGGCAAGCTCCTCAACGCGGTGCAGTCCGGTCAGCCGGTGTCCTACACCCCGCTGCGCCCCGACATGGTCGTCACCGCGCGCCGCATCGCCGACTAATCTGGATCGGGTGCCGCACCGAGAACACGACGCACCGACGCAGGCCAGGGTCGATTCCTGGACGTGGTCGGTGCGGCTGTTCAAGACCCGGTCCGCGGCAGCCGAAGCCTGCCGCGGTGGTCACGTCCGAGTCAACGGGGCCACCGCGAAACCGGCGCAGCCGGTCCGCCCGGGTGACGAGGTGCGTATCCGAGTCGGCGGCACCGAGCGCATCGTGATCGTCGAGCGGATCGTCACCAAACGGGTCGGTGCTCCGATCGCCGCCCAATGCCTGATCGACCGCAGTCCGCCGCCTCCGCCGAAGGAACTCCTCGCCGCCATGCCGCGGCGCGACCGCGGGTCCGGTCGGCCCACGAAACGGGAACGCCGCGAGACCGATCGCCTGCTCGGTCGCCGCGACTCCTGAATTTCCTCATTCGATCTCCCCGCTCCCGATCAGCAGATGCGGCACGCGGTGGCGCAGCGCCGCCCCGAGCAGCTCCGCACCGCGCCGAACGGCCGCACCATCGAGGTCGGCGGGTTCGCCACCCGGCTGCCGCCGGATCTCCCAGCCGAGAGCGAGCACCCGGCGTCGCCCGCCCGCGAGCGCATCGGCCGCTGCCGACGCGGCGGCATAGGCGGCGCGGCCCGGCGCGCCGAGGGTGCCCGCCGCCGAGGTGAACAGCAGGACGAAGTCGGTCGGGTCGTGCGCGGTGAGCGCCAGGAGGTGCCGCGCGGCGGTGACCTTCGGCTCGAACAGCCGGGTGAGCTGCCCCGCTGTCACCTCGGCGAACGCCGCGGTCTCGAAAACCTCCGCGGCGTGGACGAGTCCGCGGATGGTGGCGCCGTCCTCGCGGATGTCACCGAGCGCGGCCGCGAGTTCGGCGCGATCGGCCACATCGCAGCGGACCACCACGAACCGATCCTCGAGGCCGTCGAGGGGCGCGGGCACCGGCCGAGGCGCCCGGGTGAGGACGACGACGTCACGCGCGCCCGCGTCGAGCAGCCAGCGCACCGCGACCGCGCCGAGTCGCCCGAGCCCACCGGTCACCACGTAGGTGCCGCCCGGATCGATCCGGGGCGCGGGCAACGGATCTGCCGGTACGGCACGGAGCCGACGTGCGGTGACGCCGTCGGCGCCGATACGTAGTTCCGGGTCGTCGAGTATGTGGCGTCCGGTGAGCAGGTCGGCGAGGCGCGCGAGCGTGGGCGGGTCGTCGTCGGCCCACACCACGCGCACCGGGGTACCCGTTTCCGCGCGCAGGGTGCGGGCGAGGGCCGCTGCGGCCCAGGCGGATTCGGCGTCCGCTCCGCCACGGAGGGCGGGGCGGGGCAGGACGAGGGTGAGTTGTCCGCGACAGCGTTCCCGGAGACGCCGCAACACGTCGAGGGCGTGGTGGGCGGCCGCGGCGGCGGTGGCGTCGGTGCCGTGCGGCCAGACGAGCACGGCGGCCGTGTGCCCGGCGTGGTGGTCGGGCGCCGCCGGTTCCGGGGTGGCGCACAGGTCGGTGCGGATCGTCCGGTCGGTCGCCCGCGCGAGCCGCGCCGCCGTCGCGGAATCGCCCACCACCAGCAGCCGCGCCGGTTCGCCGTGGCCGGCGCCGGGAGCCGGGGTGACCGGCAGCCACACCTGGGTGCGGAAGGGCGCGCTCTCCGCGGGCCGGACCGTCGCGGCGTCGTCCCCTTCGCGGAACCGGATGCGGACGTCGCGCAGCGCGAGCAGCGGCACGCCGTCCCGGTCGGTGCCCACGACGTCACCGGTCAGTGCGTGCGGTGCGCGTTCCCGGACGGTGGCGTGCGCCTCGACGGCCGCGCCGCCGTCCGGAGCCAGCCACACCGTGCCGATCGCGGACACCTCCGGAACGAGCTTGCCGGTCAGCATGTCGCGCGCGGCGGCGACCACCAGGTGCAGGCACTGTTCGACCGCGATCGATGCCTCGCCGTCGGTGCTCAGGACGCCGAAGGTGCGGCCACCGCCGGTCTCGATCCGTTCCGGAATCGGGAATCGCGGGCCGTACTCGACGCGGTGGCGTCGCAGCGACGTGTAGTAGGCGCCGGGGCCCAGCGGCCGGAGGCGGCGCCGGGCGGTTCGGCCGTCGTCCACGAGCCGCATCCAATCGACGATGTCGGCGGGCGTCGGCCCCGGCACCGGCCGGGCCACGGCCACCGTACCGTCGGGGCCGGTACCGTCGGCCGCCGTACCGTCGGGCACCGTGACCCGGAAGCCACCCGGGCCGTCGTCCCGGAATCGCGCCTGGCGCAAGTCATCTGGTGCGACGAGACGACCGAGCGCCAGATCGGTCAGCATCTCGCTCGCCGCGTGCCGCCGGGCCAGGTGCAGCAACGCGCTCACCCAGTATCCGACGGGCACGGCCGGACGGCCGCCGTACAGGTGGTCGATCACCCCGGGATGATCGAAATCCGGTTCGGCTCCGGCGATCACGGCCGGTAACGGTGAGCCGACGGCGGTGTGCCGCCAGCGGCGCCGTGGCGGTGGGACCGTGAAGGGACCCTGCCGTGCCCAGTCGACGCGGCGGCCCTCGGCATGCAGCGCGGCCAGGGCGTGCAGCAACGCGGCGGCCTCGTCGTCGCCACCCGTGGTGTAGGTCGACGAGGCGAATTGCTCGAAACCTTCCACGGCGGCGGCGAGTTCGGTACTCGGACCGATCGTGAGCACCGACGATGCTCCCGCGTCGATCGCGCGAACGAGCGCCGCGTCGAGATGGACGGCGTCGCCGAGGTTGGCGCCCCAGTATGCGGCGTCGGTCGCCGCCCCGGCGAGCAACCCGCCCCGGCGGACAGTGGAGTAGAACGGGATGCGCGGCGTGCGGGGGGTCAAGCCGGCCAGGTGTCCCGCCAGTTCAGCGCCCGCCACCGGATCCGCCGGGTGGTCCCGGCCGAGTGCGCGGGCACGTAGGCCCCGTCGCATCGCCCGCCGCACGACGGTGTCGACGTCGGGCGGGTACCCGGAGATGACCACCGATTGTGGGCCGCGGGCGGCGGCTATGGTCACCGTGTGGCGCAGCGGCGCGACCAGCCGGGCAGCCTCGTCGATGGAGGCCAGGAGGAGCGCCGAGGACCAGGGGTGGGTCTGCGCGGCGCCGGATCGGTCGAGGTTCTCCCACTGCGGTGGGGTCGGCTCGGTGTCGATGTGCCGCGGCACCCGATGTGCCACGGTCCTGCTGTACTCGACGGCGACCCGCGCCGCGTCGGCCGTGGTCAGGGCACCACTGACGGCAGCGGCGGCGATCTCGCCCGCCCCGTACCCGCAGACGCCACTCGGCTGCACGTCCCAGGCTTCCAGCAGGCGGGCCACGGCCACCTGGTGCGCGAAGGTGGCCAGGTGGGCGAAGGCCGGTCCGGCCCACCCGCTGTCCGGGGCGACCCGGAAGCCGAAGCGCGCTGTCCAGATCCGTGGACCACCCGCCGACCGGATCGCGTCGGCGATCGCGGCCACCGCCTCGGCGTAGGCGGGGAACCGGGCGGCCGGCGCTCGGCCGAGACGCGGACCGGGTTCGCTGGGGCCGGCGAAGACGAACAGCAGGCCGCCGCGGTGCCGTGGGCGTGGCGCGACGATGCCGGCCCCGGTCGCGCCCGCCGCGAGCGCGCGCAGGCGGGCATCGGCCTCGCCCAGGTCGGCGGCGAGCACGGCGGCACGGAGGGCGAGCGGCAGTTGACGGGTGGTGGCGCAGGCCAGTTCGTGCAGCGCGAGCCGATCGCCACGGGCCCGGTCGTGCGGCGCGGCGTAGCGCAGGTGATGGGCCAGACGCAGGGCGGTCGTGCCGAGTTCGCGCCGATCCCGGCCGGAGACGGCGATGACGACCGGTGGGTCGATCGAGCGCGGAAGCGCCTGAGCCGCATTGCGAAGCACCGTGATCCGGCTACCGGGAACCCGCGTTCCCTTGCCGCCCCATCCGGTACCCTCCTCGCTGCCGCTGCCGCTGCCGCTGCCGCTGCCGCTGCCGCTGCCGCTGCCGCTGCCGCTGCCGCTGCCGCTGCCGCTGCCGCTGCCGCTGCCGCTGCCGCTGCCGCTGCGGATTTCGTTGGGCAGCAGGGGCTGCGCTGCACCGGTGGATGTAGCCGTTGCACCGTGGTCGAGTGCGCGGGTCTCCGACTCCATCGACACGATCGCGCGCAGCACCCGCATGACGGATCGTGCTGCGGGCAACGGGTCGGAACCGACCGCGGCCTCACCCACCGACCTGCCGTCGTCGATCTCGAGCACGGCGTGGACGCGAGAACCCGCGCGCCGGGCATCCGCGACGCGCTGGAGCACCAGCACAGCACAACCGGCGCGGCGCGACTCACCCGCGGCAACCGGATCACGCTGTGCCACAGCGCCGTCCACGGCATCGTCGGGTTCGACATCGACCCCCACCACGATGACCCACGGCACCGCCCGGTCCACCAGCAACCGGATACCGGACTCGACCGCGCACTCCCCACGGTCCGTCACCACCGGCGAACTCGGCCCGTACAGCTCGAACAGCCGCGAAATACCCTGTGCCGGAGCGGAATCAGCACGACCGCTCTCGGGCTGATCGCGCCCGGGACGCACCGCGACGACGACCGCCGCGTCCGACCCGCGCAGCCGGTATCCGATCCCCGCGTCGTCGATCGCCTCGACCACCACCTCGAGCGCCAACCGCAGCCGCGGATCGAGCACGGCCGCTTGCGGCGCGGTGAGGCCGAACCACTCGCTGTCGAACACGTCGACCCCGGCGACGGGCACGTCGGTGCCCGGCGGGCGGCGCAGGTCGTCGAGGTGGCCGACGCCGGGCAGGCGGCAGCCCATGCCGATGACGGCCACCGGAGGACACCGCCGGGGCGGGGAAACGGAACCGGCTGTCATCGCATCGCGCGGACCATCGAGGCGGCGGAACTGCCACGCATCGCGTCCTCCCTCCCCGGCGCCGGTCGGCCGTGCGCGGTTCCCCCGCGATTATGCCGCACCCCCGGCCCGCTCGGCAGGCGTCTTCGCCTGTGCCCGTTGCCCTTTCGCGACACGCCGCGATCCGACCGGAGCTGTCGCGTGTCGCGGCGGCCCTACCCGTGGTGGCGCCGATCGCCTACCGTGGCATCCGTGCCCGACTCCGAACTCGCGCCACGGGCGGTGCGTACTCCCACGCTGCCCACCGTGTTGCGCTGCTGCACCGCCCTGGCGGCCACCCCACCGCGGCTGCTCCGTCCGCGTCGCCCCGACCGGGCGCTGCTCGCCGGCATCACCCTGGCCGATCCCCCGCCCGCGCGGGCCGAGGTGCGGCTCACGGCACTGACCCAGGCACGCACGTCGGCGCCGGAGATCCTCGTGGCCGAGGGGGTACGCAGCCTGCGCGAGGTGCCGATGACCTACGCCGCGTTCCTGGTGGAACATCCCCGCGCGCGGTTCCTCGTCGACCCCGCGATGTGCGCCGAGGCGCAGCGGCGGGTGCTGCGCGAACTGCCGTTCCCGGTGCCGCTGCTGGTGGGACCGGAAAAGCCGGTGCGCGGCCTGGCCGACGCGCTCGCGGCCGTCGGAATGACCGGTGACGACGTGGATTTCGTGATCGCCACCCATCTGCACTGGGATCACGTGGCCGGTCTGCTCGAGCTGCCCGGATCGGTGCCGATCCGGCTGCCCGCGATCGAACGGGACTGGGCGATGGATGGCCCGCGCGCGCCACTGGGGGTGGCACGGGGCCCGCTGCTCGGCCGCGAATTCGACACCGTCGAACTCGACGGTCCGCCCGTGCTGAGCTTCGCGCGCAGCAGGGATCTGTTCGGCGACGGCTCGGTGCTGCTGGTCGACCTGGCCGGGCACACGCCGGGCAGCATCGGGGTGCTGCTCGCCGTCGACGACGGCACCCGCGTGCTGCTGGCCGGTGACGCGGTGTGGAGCAACCTGCAGGTTCGCCTGTTGCGCGAGAAGGCCCCCATGCCCGGCCTGCTCTTCGACGCCGACCGCGAGGCCGCGTTCGCCACCATCCACCGCCTGCACGCGCTCCCCGCCGCGATCGAGATCATCGCCGCCCACGACCACGCCGCCGTCGTGGCCCGGGCGCGCGGCTGAGCCAGGCGCGCCCGGGGGCCGAGCGAACCGATCAGGCCACGACGACGTCGGCCAGCCGGGACCGGATCAGCTGCTCGGCCTCTTCGACCATCCGGCCGATCAGCTCGGCACAGGTGGGGATGTCGTGGATGAGGCCCTGGGCCAGGCCCGCGGACCAGATGCCCGCGTCCAGGTCGCCCTCCTCGAAGACCCGGCGCCCGCGCGCCCCCGCCACGAGCTCGCGCACGTCCTCGAAAGTGCCGCCGGCCTTCTCGATTTCGACGACCTTGCGGCTGACCTCGTTGTCGGCGACGCGGGCGGTGTTGTGCATGGTGCGGAAGATCAGCTGGGTGTCGAGTTCGCTGTTGGCGACGATCTGTTCCTTGACCTGTTGCGCGATGCCGGATTCCTGGGTGCACAGGAAGCGGGTGCCCATGTTCACCCCGTCGGCGCCGAGGGCCAGCGCGGCGACCAGGCCGCGGGCGTCGGCGATGCCGCCCGAGGCGATCATCGGGATCTCGAGCACGCGAGCGGCGGCGGGGATCAGGATCAGGCCGGGGATGTCGTCCTCACCCGGGTGCCCGGCACATTCGAAGCCGTCGATGCTGACGCCGTCGACGCCGATCTTCTGCGCCTTGAGCGCGTGCCGCACGCTGGTGCACTTGTGCAGCACCTTGATGCCGGCTTCCTTGTAGTACGGCAGGTAGGGCTCGGGGTTGCTGCCCGCGGTCTCGACGATCGTGATGCCCGATTCGATGATGGCCCGCACGTACTCCGCGTACGGCGGGGGGTTGATCGAGGGCAGGATCGTGACGTTGACGCCGAAGGGCTTGTCGGTGAGTGCCCGGGTGCGCTCGATCTCCTTGCGCAGATCGTCCGGGGTGGGCTGGGTCAGTGCGGTGAGGAAACCGAGGCCGCCCGCGTTCGCGACCGCGGCGACGAGTTCGGCCCGGCCGACCCACATCATGCCGCCCTGCACGATCGGGTGCTCGATGCCGAACTCCTCGGTGAACCTGGTACGCAGCATTGCGCTTCTCCTCTGTCTCGCGCGGGCGTGCCAGTCCGCCCTGCCGCCACGATGGTGACACGACCTACTCCCGGCGTTCAACCCGTAAGTAAGCCAGGATTCGCATACTTGTTCGGCTTCTCTCGCCTGTTGAGGCGCCTGGACGCCGGGCGGAAGCGAATGTTTGCCCAGGTGGAAGTGTTGCGAGTGGCACGACCGTGCCATCGAGAGGATTAACGTCGATTCATCTCATCCGCCCTTGCCGCTCGAAGAAGTTAGTTGTTATTCTCGTCTCAGTTCAGCCCGTCGATGATGCCGGCCACCCGGGATGGCACAGGACGGCCGAGAAGGAGTACGTGGGATGACCACTGGTGCACAGGCGCTCGACGAGCCCATCCGGTCGCGACGCAATCACTGGAACAACCAGCTCGCCACGCATGCGCTCATGCGGCCCGACGCGGTGGCGCTGCGGTTCAAAGGTGTCGACACCACGTGGAAGCAGCTGCACGAGCGCTCGGAGAAGTTCGCCGACGCACTGGCCCGCCGCGGAGTCGGCTTCGGCGACCGGGTGCTGATCCTGGCGCTGAACTACCCCGAATACATCGAGGCCGTCTTCGGCATCAACGCCCTCGGCGCGATCGCGGTGCCGGTGAACTTCCGCCTCACCCCGCCCGAGGTCGCCTACATCGTCAGCGACAGCGGCGCGAAGGCGATCGTCACCGACACCATGCTGCAGCCGCTGGCCGCCGCGGTGCGCGCCGACGCGCCCGCGCTGGAAACGCTCGTGGTGATCGGCGGCCGGAGCGATGAGGGCGTGCTCGGCTACGACGACGCCCTCGCCGAGGACGGCGCACCGCACGCCCCCCTCGACATCCCCGAGGACACCCCCTCGCTGATCATGTACACCTCGGGCACCACCGGCAGCCCCAAGGGCGCGGTGCTCACCCACGCCAACATGAACGCCCAGGCACTGACCTGTATCCGGGCCATGGAGATCACGCCCGAATCGGTCGGCTTCTGCACCTCCCCGCTGTTCCACATCGCGGGCCTGGGCAGCCTCGCGCCGTACTTCATGCTCGGCGCCAAGACCGTGCTGCATCCGCTGGGCGCGTTCAACCCCACCGAGTTCCTCGACGCCGTCGAGGCCGAGCAGGCGACCACCGCCTTCTGCGTGCCCGCGCAGTGGCAGGCCATCTGCGCCGAGCCCACCGTCAAGCAGCGCAAACTGGCGCTGAAGATGCTCAGCTGGGGTGCCGCCCCCGCTTCGGACTCGGTGCTGCGCGCGATGGCCGAGTGCTTCCCCGAAGCACAGAACGTGGCGGTGTTCGGTCAGACCGAGATGTCACCGATCACCTGCGTACTCGAGGGCAAGGACGCGCTGCGCAAGCTCGGCTCGGTGGGCAAGCCGATCCCCACCATCCAGGTGCGCATCGTCGACGACGAGATGAACGACGTCGCCCCCGGCGAGGTCGGCGAGATCGTCTACCGCGGCCCGACCCTCATGCAGGGCTACTGGAACAAGCCCGAGGCCACCGCGGACGCGTTCGAAGGTGGCTGGTTCCACTCCGGCGACCTGGTGCGCACCGACGAGGAGGGCTTCGTCTGGGTGGTCGACCGCAAGAAGGACATGATCATCTCCGGCGGCGAGAACATCTACTGCGCCGAGGTGGAGAACGTGCTCTTCAGCCACCCGAAGATCCGTGAGGCCGCCGTCATCGGCCGCTCGCACGACAAGTGGGGCGAGGTGCCGGTGGCCATCGTGGCGCTGAACAACCCCGACGACGAGCTCACCCTCGACGAACTCGAGCCGTTCCTCAACGAGAACCTGGCGCGCTACAAGCACCCCAAGGATCTCGTGGTGGTGGCCGAACTGCCGCGCAACGCCAGCGGCAAGGTCGTCAAGGTCCAGCTGCGCAAGGACTACTCGTCCTAGACCTCGCTCCGCGCACCGTCCGTGAACTGGGCACGGATCGGTGACCGACGGCGCGGGCGGACACGATCTCCACCGGAGCAGATCTCATCCGCCCGCGCCGTTGCCGTGTCCGGGGTAGGTCGCGATTCGGCCGCACCACGCGGCGCGCAGCGCTACCCTCCTCCGCTGACCATTCGCCGATCCGCTCCGTGTCGAACACCCGCAACTGCGACATGTCGACGGGGTATCGATGCAGGATGCCGTTGTCGCTCATCATCGTTTGCCTCCTGAGCAAACGTTGTCAGTAATCCTCACCGTCCTTGCCCTGTGCGTCCCAGTGGCGGTTCGCCATTGGACATACCGCGCGGTCCGGTCGGCACCCGCACATTTCCACACGCGCTAGTTCGACGTGCCGAAAATAGCTTCGTGCCAGTATTTTTGCGGGTCGCGGAACCAGGCGCCGATTCGACTGTTGTCGAGCTGGCGAAGTTGGGTCAGGTCGATGTGGTACCGGTGGAAGAGGGCTAGGAGTTCTCGCAGGGAGTCGTCGTCTACTGGGGTCTCGACGACAATCTCCAACGTGCTGAGTCGCCCACCGTACGAGCGGACCGCGGGGATCCTGTCGAGCCACGCGAAGAACGCCGCCTCATCACCACGCGAGTAGTACCAGACGTCGGTCGCCTCCAGTACCACCGTCGACCCGTCGCCCATCAGCTTCCTCCTCCTGGTCTGACGTTCTTGTAGCCGCCCTTCGGGAACTCCACATCCCAATGCGGGCCGCCGTGTGCCGCACCGCCCTGCCCGGTAGGCACCCACACATTTCCGTCGGCATCCTCCCAGCCGAAGCCGCGACCGTTGGGATTGGGCACCCAGCGGTCACCGCCTTTGGGTGGCACGAATCCTTCCGCGTCACCTGGACGACCTGGCGCCTTGGGCCCGTTGGGATCGTAGGCATTGGCCGGGGGCTTGTAATTCGAGTTGAATGCCGAATCCCCGGCGATGGACAGAATGGTCAGGCCGGAGATGGTGGCGAGTGCACCGACCGCGAGTGCTGCGGCGCTGAACTTTATCCCGGCCAGTGCTGTGAAGAACGACCCGATGGCGCCGGCAATGGCGGTCGCGGCGGTGTCCAGCGCGGGGCCCTCCACTGTTGCCGCCCGCGGATTGCGGATAGACACGGCGGTTACGGCGATGACGACCGAGGCGACGACGAGCGTGGCGGCCACCTGAGTATTGATGTCTGCGCGAACCGCGACGACAGCGGCGTGGTGGCTGGTTGTCGATTTCGCAAGATCGTCGGCGACCAGCTGGATCTCGTCCGCCTTCTTCGCAAGTGTTCTGAGGTGGCCGGTCAGGTTCGGGATGTCGGGTGCATCGAACTTGCCGAGTCCGTCGGCAACGACTCGCAGCCGGGCTCCGGCGGCGAAGATCGTGTTGTTGTCGGCGAAGGATTTCCACGCCTGGGCCACCCGGTCGAGCTTGTCGGTGTCGCCGTCGGGGACTTTGTCACCCGCGAGCTTGGCGACGACCTTGTCGTACAACTCCGGAAAGTCAGTCTCTAGTCCGGGACCGTTGTCCCGCGACGACGCTACACCAACGACAACGCCAGCGCCGTAGGGCAACTCGGAGGGAATAGTGCGCGGACAAGCAGGACCGGTCCCCTTGTTCGGGTCGCGGTTTGCTGCGTAGTTGGAGCATTCCCAGTTATAGCCCGACGCGATCAGAATGTCGCCGAAATGCTGCAGCGCCCTGGCGAAGTTGGTCGCTGCGGTGGTGAAAGCACCCGCGCGCTCATCGTAGGCCTCGGACCATGCCTTCGCGGCCTGGCAACTACCGGCCATACCGCTGGTTTCGAGCAGCGCTGTCTGCAGCGGGTTGTACGCGGATTGAAACTCCCTCGACAGCTTGTAGCACTCCTCCGCGGCCGTGTAATAGGACTGGGGCGCAACAACAGCCACGTCATCCCCCCGTCATGCGCAGGTTAACTGTCGTCGCGTCCGAATAGGACTCGTGTGCCGTACGGCCTGCCTGTTCCATCTGAGCCAGCCCGTCGAGCAGCTCACGTGCCGCTGCCACCCAGACCCGATGTTCCTCGGCGTAGGCCGCCGCGGCCGCGCCTGTCCACTGCCCGCTCTGCATGAGGCCTTGGACGGTGCGGTCCAGTGCATCGAGATGGTCGGCGAAGAACTCTTTGAAGCCGCGGGCGCGGCCGGTCACCTGGTCGATGTGATCGAGATCGAACGCGAATTCAGAGGTCATGTCGTCAGTCCAACTGCAGCGAGCTGATCGGCGCCGCGTTGGAGGTGTCCTGATCCCGCAGCGTCGACGCACTGACGCCGAGCCTCGAGGCCAGGTCGGTGAGCGCATCCCATGCCTTCATCGCGCCGTCCTGCATGTCATCCCACCCCTCGCGATAGGCGTCTGCAGCGCTCCCCTTCCAGGTGTCGAACAACGCCTGAACCTCACGGTCCAACGCTATCGATCCCGATTTCAGCTGTTGCGCAATGTCATAGGCACGCCTGCCGACCGCCGTCACCGCGTCGGGAACGACGTTCAGCGGTTGGTCGTCTGTCGCCATGTCTCTCCTCCCCACCCCCAGACCCTACCCGCCCTTCGCGGCGCTCATCAGGTCTGGGCCTGATCGAACTGGCGCCGCTGACGCAGCACCGAAGCCGTCCCATTGCACCACCGGTGACGAGGGCCCCTCCAAGGGGGCGCCGCAATGGCTGGCCGGCCCGGTCACCGCCGCGGAACGCGTCGAGGCATACCGGGCGAATGCCCTGTTCGACGCGCACCGTGACGGCCCGGAGTTCGGTACCGATTCCTGGCCGACGAAGCCAGTGCCGCAGGTGAGCCGATGGCCGGTCGGACGGCGTGGCGGATCTGCTCGGCGAACCGATGGTGGAGTGTCTCTGACGGGACAATAGGCTACGTTACCGCCGGTTTCAGGCAGTTCCCGCCGTACATGGAAGTTCTCTGGATGAGCGTGGTGGATCACATCGAGGCTAGATCATGTCCTTCGCGGTCATCCACCGCATCGTCAGCCAGCCGCAGAAGACGGGCAGCCAGCAGGTCAGCACCCGGTAGAGCAGCACGGCGGGCACGGCGATGTCGGCGGGCAGGCCGAAGGCGGCCAGGCCGCCGATGAGCGCCGCCTCGACCGCGCCGACACCGCCGGGGGTCGGCGCCGCCGAGGCCAGGGTGCCGCCGATCATGGTCACGATGGTGACGGTGACGAATGTCGTTCCGCCGCCGAACGCTTCGACGCTGGCCCACAGCGCCCCCGCCATGCCGAGCGTGATCGCCGCGCAGCCGCCGACGATGGTGGCGAAGCGTTTCGGATCGCGCGCCAGCTGGCCGAGTTCGCCGAGGACTTCCTGTAATTGGGGCCGCACCGAATTGTTGAGCCAGCGGCGCAGCTTCGGCACGAACATGAAGGTGCCGATGATGCCGACACCGACGCCCGCCGCGAGGTAGATGATGGTGGGGTCCGGCACGAAGTGCGACAGGTCCGCCGAGGTGCCCGCCACGATGCTGAACAGCACGAGCAGGCTCACATGGGTGATCACCTGCACCGCCTGTTGCAGTGCCACCGCCGCGGTGGCCCGCACCGCACCGAGCCCGCCCTTCTGCAGGAACCGCACGCTCAGCGCGAGCCCGCCCACCCGGGCCGGGGTGGTGGTGGCGGCGAAGGTGTTGGCGATCTGCATGATGACCAGATCGCGCATCCGGACCAGGCCCGACGCGCACGCCCACAGCGCGGCCGCGGCGCCGACATAGGTCAGCGAGGACACCGCCAGGCCGAGCAGCGCCCACCACCAGTTCGCCGTGCGCAACTGGGTGAAGAACGTCGGCACCGCGCTGATGAACGGGTAGGCCACGTAGACCAGGCCGATGAGCAGCACCAGCTGGATGATCTGGTTGCGCGAGAAGCGGGTGATCTGGTCGGCCTCGATGCGGTCCTGCCCGGTCTGCTTGCGCACCTCCTCGCGCGCCTCGGACACCCGCTTGCCCCATTCCGGCAGCGCCACCCGGATTCCGGAAGGCATCGCCGATTTCGTCAGCCTGCGGGTCGCGGTCAGCACGGTCTGCTCGCCGAGGGTGGCGATGGCCGCGGCGACGGCGGCCTCCTTGCCGTGGATCGCGGTCGTGGTGACCAGCAGTTGCGCGATATCGGTCTGCAACTGGGTGTCGGTGGCGCCGAACTCGGCGTTGCCGAATCCGGTGAACAGCACCTTGTCGCCGTCGACGCGCACGTCGTCGGGGCGCAGGTCGCCGTGCGCGACACGGCCGGTGTGCAGCGCGTCCAGCGCCTGCCACACCGTCGGCAACATCTCGGCCAGGGCGGTGTCCAACGGCTGTCCCGCGGCGACGGTGTGCGCGTAGAGCACCCAGCCGCGGTCCAGCGCCGCCACCGACACCACGCGCTGACCCGCCAGCCCGAGATCGCCCACCGCGATGGCCATCAGCGCGCGGTGCTCGACGGCCCGGTGCATCGAGCCGTGCATGGCGGCGGTCTCACTGCTGCGGAAGGTGAGCCAGCGCCACAGCATCCGCAGCGCGCCGTGACTGCGCTGGTTCTTGCCGTACAACTCGACGGTGAGTTCGCGTTCCGGCCCGTCCACGGCCGCGGCCAGCACCAACGGGCCCGACCCGGCGGGCCTGCGCACGGTGAACCCGGTGACCCGGTGGCCTTCGCGCCGCAGGACCCGTACCGCGGCCTCGAGCGGCACCTCCAGCGCGGGCGTGCCGACCACCCACACGATCAGCGCGCCCACCAGCCAGCCGACGGCCAGGCCGAACATCGCCCGCGCCGGAACGACGGTGCTCACCACCAGGTGGATGGGAGCGAAGGCCAGCAGCAGGAACCACCACCACCGGCGCGGCCGGGTCGGCAGCCACGGGCTCGACACGGTGAGCACCGCGGCCAGCATGGCGATCCAGCGCGGATCGTCGAGGAACTGCGAGAGGAAGGTGTCGAGCCGGTCGGGCACCTGCAGATGCCACTGCGGTGCCGACAGGCCGGTGCCGGTGATGGACAGCAGCAGCCCGGCCACCAGACCGGCGGCGGCGTAGCCGGCCAGCAGTTTCCACTGCCTGCCGATGACGAGCTCGATGAGGATCGCGAACGGCAGGATCAGGATCGCCACGCCGTAGAGCAGGTAGACCAGGTTGGACTGATCGGGGGTGAGGAAGCCGACGATGTCGGAGACCGAGCGCTCCAGCGCCAGCCATTCCGGCCGGGTGATCACCGAGGCCGCGATCACCACCGCCAGCCACAGTGCCGCGAGCATGACTCGGACGATGTCGGTCGTCCGCCGGGTCAGCGGCTGTAGCAGGCTCCCGGTGACCGGGATCTCCCGCCCGTCGACTCGCATGTCGTATCGGCACTTTCGGATCGATTCGCGCTGGCTCGGCCACCCTCAGCGCACGCTCCGTGAGTATGCAGCAGGTCGCCGCGACCGCCGGGCACCAACACGCCGCAGCGGGCTCGCCGGCGCGCGGTGCCGCTCACGGCCGATCATCACCCTGCCAGAAACCCGGCGCCCGGGGGGAGCCCACCCCGGTACCGCCCGGCGTCCGGCCGGTGACCGGCGACCTGCCACGATCGAGCGCATGCTCGACGATGTCCGCGTCTGTTTCGCCGGCGACTCCTTCGTCGCGGGAGTCGGTGACCCGCACGCCCTCGGCTGGGCGGGGCGCCTCACCGCGACGGCCATCCGGGCGGGCGTGCCCCTCACCGCCTACAACCTGGGCGTGCGGCGCGAGACCACGCCGATGATCGCCGCCCGGCTGATCGCCGAATGCGGGCCACGACTGCCCGCGGACGTCGCCGCGGGAGTGGTGCTCAGCTGCGGCGTCAACGACGGCACCCGGGAGAACGGCACCGTCCGCGTCGCGGTGCCGACCGCGACGGCGGCGATGCGGGAGCTGCTCGCCGCGGTGCACGCGCGCGGCTGGCGGGCGCTCGTGGTCGGCCCACCCCCGGTCGACGACGACGCGCACAACGAGCGTTCCGCCGCGCTGGAACAGTCCTTCGCCACCGTCTGTGCCGCCGCCGGCGTCTCCTTCCTGCCCGTCCACCACGCGCTGCGGTCGAACGAGGTGTGGATGCGCGAGGTCCGCGCGGGCGACGGCGCACACCCCGGCGCCGCGGGGTACACCGAACTCGCCGCGCTCGTCGAGCCCACCTGGGGCGCCTGGCTGGACGGCTTCGCCGACGGCGCCGCGGCGGGCCGCCACGTGCCGAGGTGACGATCTTCGGCAAGTCACCGGCACACCGACGAGCATCGCCCGTACCGTGGCCCTATGACCGAGTCAGCAGAACCGCTGCCCGCGATCCCTCTGGACTCCTGGCTCCCCACCAAGGAGACGCTGCACCGCTTCTCCCAGGTCGTCGGCAAGGTCGCCCTCGCCAAGGGCATCCGCCGCAATCACTGGTGGCACATGACCTTCCGGCTCACCGCCCGCGGCTGGACCACCGTCCCGCTCGGTGACGCCCGCACCGGGCCGGTGTTCACCTGCGCCTTCGACTTCTTCGACCATGTCCTGCGCATCGCCACCGACGAGGGCGTCCAGGTCGAATTCGATCTGCCCGGCAAATCGGTGGCGGCCTTCTACACCGACGTGCTCGGCGCCCTGGGCGACCTCGGCATCGACCTGGTGATGCGCAACCCGCACCCGTTCGACCTGCCCGACGCCGACCGCCCGTTCGAGGAGGACACCGAACACGCCGACTACGACCCGGACGCGGTGCGCCTGGCCTTCCAGGTGCAGAGCCGGGTCGGGCGCATCCTCGAGGAGTTCAGCGCCACCTACTCCGGCAAGATCAGCCCGGTCCAGCTGTTCTGGCACACCTTCGACCTGGCCGTGCAGCGGTTCTCGCCGCGGCGGGTGGACATGCCGGCCAGCGTCGACCCGGTCACCCGTGAGGCGTACTCGCGGGAGGTGATCAGCGCCGGCTTCTGGTTCGGCGACGAGAAGGTGCCCGAGCCCACCTTCTACTCCTATGTGGCACCCGAACCCGACGGGCTCAGCGACCGCCCGCTGCGGCCCGCGGGCGCCCGGTGGGTGGCATCCGGGTCCGGCCATTCCGCCTACTACGCCTACGACGCCGCCCGCGACACCGAGGACCCCGTCGGCGCCGCGCTGGAGTTCTTCCAGACCGTCTACCGGCAGGGCTCCGAGCTGGCCGGATGGGATGCCGCGGCGCTGGCCTGCTGGGGCGGCATCACCGATCCGGTGCTCGAGAAACGCGCGGGCCGTTGGCCGGAATGGCCGGACTGATCAGCTGTTGAGCTTGTTCAGCCGCTCGCACGCCTCCACGTACTGGTTGACCAGCCGCTCCATCACGTCCGCGGACCGCTCGACCTTCTTCATCATGCCGACCACCTGGCCGACCGGGTTGAAGTTGACGTCCTTGGCCGCCTCCGGGTAGCGGTGGCCGCGCTTGACGCCCTCGATCGCGACCATCATCTGCAGCGGCATCGGCAGCGGGTCGGGGGTGTCGGCGCGTTCCCACGCCTCGGTCCAGTCGTTGCGCAGCATCCGCGCGGGCTTACCGGTCCAGGCCCGCGAGCGGACGGTGTCGTGGCTGGAGGCGTCGATCAGCGACTGCATCTGGGCGGGCGGCACATTGGCCTCCTCGACCGTCAGCCAGATCGAGCCGGTCCACGCGCCCGCCGCGCCCATCGCCATCGCCGCCGCGATCTGGCGGCCGTCGCCGATACCGCCCGCCGCGAGCACCGGCAGGTCCCCGACCGCGTCGATGACCTGCGGCCACAGCACCATCGAGGAGACCTCGCCGCAGTGGCCGCCGCCCTCGGTGCCCTGGCAGACCACGAAGTCCAGCCCGGCTTCCTTGTGCTTGAGCGCGTGCTTGACCGACCCGCACAGCGCGCCGATCAACCGGCCGGAGTCCTTGATCTGCTGCACCACGTCCTCGGGCGGGGTGCCGAGCGCGTTGGCCACCAGCTTGGCCTTGGGGTGCTTCAAAATCACCTCGACCTGCGGGCCCGCGGTGGTCGCGGTCCAGCCGAGCAGCTGGTTCGGGTGCTCGCCCTCGGGCAGCGGCGGCACGCCGTGATCGGCCAGGATCTTCTCGGCGAACTCGCGGTGGCCCTGCGGCACCATCTCGGCCAGCTTGGCCTCGAGTTCCTCCGGGCTCAGGCCCTCGATCCCCTTGCCCTCGTACTTCGAGGGAATCACCAGGTCGACGCCGTAGACGCCGTGGACGTGCTCGTCGAGCCAGGCCAGCTCCACCTCGAGCTGTTCGGCGGTGAAGCCGACCGCGCCGAGCACGCCGAGGCCACCGGCATTGCTGACCGCGGCCGCGACGTCGCGGCAATGGGTGAAGGCGAAGATGGGGAACTCGATCCCCAGCCGGTCGCAGATTTCGGTACGCATCGGGTGCTGGTCTCCCTTACCTGCGCCGCGGCCTGCGGAACGCGGGCGGCGAACGCTCTAGAACGGGTTACATAGACGCCGTCTCGTGTTCTAGTCGAGCGCGGCTCGATGACACCCGGCCCGGTCGAAACTGCCGCATACCGCGAGTATCGCCATGACGCGGTGGTGCGGCGACCGACCGGAGGGTGCACCATGCAATGACAGTAACACGTTCTAGTTTTGTAGCGGGATACCCAATTTTCCGCCCCGCGTCAGACCGCCTCCTCCAGCGCCGCCAAGGCGTCTTCCAGATGATCGAGCAACCGGTGCAGATCGGGCACGGCCCGACGGCAACCCACCAACCCGAAGTCCAGATTCCCGGCGTTGGAGGTGAGGGTGATGTTCACCGCCTGGCCGTCGAGCGGGATCGACAGCGGGTAGCTGGCATCCAGCCGCGCACCGTTCCAGAACATCGGCTCCCGCGGCCCCGGCACATTGGAGATGACGATGTTGAACGGCGGCGTGGTGAACGGGATCAGCGCGGGCAGCAGATTGATCGCGATCGGGCTGATCATCAGCGCCGACAACGCCATCGACTGCACCGGCGTCAACGAGCGATACACCTCCTTGCTGCGCCGCATCGACTCCGCGACCACCCGCAGCCGCTGCACCGGATCGGCCACGTCGGTGCCCAGGTTCGCCAGCAGCGCACCCACCTTCACCCCGTCCGGCTCGTCGTCGTCCTGATCGCGCAGCGACAGCGGCACCATCGCCACCAGCGGCCGATCCGGCAGCGCCGCACGGTCGAGCAGATACGCGCGCAGCGCCCCCGCCGACATCGCCAGCACCACGTCGTTGAGGGTCGTCCCGGTCGCCTTGCGCACCTGGTTCAGCCGCTCCATCGGCCACGACCGCACCACCGCCCGCCGCGCCCCGCCGATCGGCACGTTGAACAGCGTGCGGGGCGCCTCGAACGGCAGCGTCGACTGCTGGCGCAGCAAGGCCGTGCCCGCCGCCCGCGCCACCGCGGGCACCGAACCGGCCGCCGCGGTCAACTGCCGAGCCGCGCCGAGCACTCCGCCCGGCCGCGCCGGCTTCGACCGAGGCGAGCGCGGCAGATTCCACGGCACCCGCGGCGGCGCGGCCGGATCCTCGGTCAGGGTGCGCCGGATCAGCCGCTGGGCCGACACTCCGTCGATCAGCGCGTGGTGCATCTTCGAATACAGCGCGATCCGCCCGTCCCGCAACCCCTCGATCAGGTGCAGCTCCCACAGCGGTCGGTGCCGGTCCAGCAACGCGCCGTGCAGCGCGGCGACCAGGTCGAGCAACTGGTCGTGGCTGCCCGGCGTCGGCAGGGCCACGCGTCGCACGTGGTACGCCAGATCCACCTCGGCCGCACGCGTCCAGTTCAGCAGGCTCGGCGCCCCCAGCAGGTTCGCCGGGTGCTTGCGGAAGGTGGGATGCAGCTCCCCCGACGAGAGCAGTGCGGCGTGCGTCTGTGCCGCGAAATCCGGTCCCGCCCCCTCCGGCGGTTCGAACAATTGCAGTGATCCCACGTGCATCGGTTGCTCGCGGGATTCGGCCAGCAGGAAAACGGCATCGATCGGTGCGATGAGATCCATCGGTGAAGGTCGCCCCCTGACGACGGTGCCGGGCTCGCGAACCACACGAGCCCGTGACGGACATGGACGGTCGACCACGCTGTCGAATTGGGCACGTGCGGCATGAAGCCCCCTGCACGATGGCACCAAGGTACCGTCCGCCGGCCGCCACGGCAGCCGATCGGTGGCTCAGATCTCCTTCTTCACCAGCAGATACCCCTGATCGCCACGCTCATCGGGCAGCGGCGCGCGCAACATCCGGGCGACCACGGTGAAACCGGCCGCCCGAGCCACCGCGCCCAGCCGCTCCGGCGGCCACCGGAACGCCCGAATCACCTTGTGTTCGTACGGAACCGGATCGGCCTCGCCGTCCACCGCCTGGAACCCCAGCAGCGCGTGCCCACCCGGGCGGAGTACCCGGAAGAACTCGTCCAACACGGCGGGCACCCGCTCCGGCGGCAGGTGGATCAGCGAATACCAGGCCAGCAGGCCGGCCAGCGCGTCCGCGGGGAGATCGACCCGCTCGAGCGAACCGACCTCGAAACGCAACGCCGGATACTCCGCGCGCGCGATCTCGATCATGCGCGGGGACAGGTCGATACCGAAGACGTCCAGCCCGGCGTCGGCCAGGTATCCGGTGAGCCGACCCGGCCCACAGCCGAGATCGGCGACCGGCCCGTCGCCCACCAACTCCGCGAAGACCGCCAGCGCGGAACGCTCGAAGGGGTTGGCGGCGAGCACGTCCCGGGCCATGTCGGTGTAGAGCTCGGCGACGGCGTCGTAGGCGGCGGCGGTGTCCATCCCGCCATCATGCCGGGGCGAGCCACCGACCGCTCGGAGCGGTCGCCGCGAGATGGACGCGGGCTGATCTCCCCATCGCGTCGCGTGACCGGTGTCGTGGCGGGTTGGCGAGGCGGCCTGGCCGCCCGTGTCCGCTACCGGCCGCTGGGTGCCGGGGTGGTGGTCGTCGGCGCTACCGGGACCGACGGCTGGGTCGCCGCGGCGTCGGTGGTCGGCACCGGTGCCGCGGTGGTCGTCGGCGCGGCGGTCTTCGGGTCGGCGGTCGTGGCCGGGGCGTTCGTCGTCGGTGCCGTCGAGTTGCCCGTCGTGGTCGGGGCCGCGCCGGTCGTCGTCGGTGCGACGGTGGTGGTCGGCGCTGCGGTGGTTGGCACAGTCGTGCTCGGGGCGGTGGTGCTCGGGGCGGCAGTGCTCGGTGCTCCGGTGGTCGTCGCCGCGACGGTGGCCTCGACCTCCTCGTACGCGGCGGCCAGTTCGGCGGGCGCGGGCTTGGTGGTCGTGTTCAGCGGCACCCCGGCCTGCGCCTGCTTGGCCAGGTGGGTGAGCCACGCCGCGGCGTATTCCGCGGAGGTCAGCGGCTTGCCGGCGGAGGGGTCGGCGTCGTCCCAGTAGTCGAAGTGGTGGCCGGAGTGGTTGGGGCCGAGGGTGAGGTTGTAGGGGTCGCTCAGGATCACCGGGATCGTGTTCTGGTTGGTCACCAGCAGCCCGATCACCTCGTTGAACAGCTTCTGCGGCAGATACGCCAGCGGCGACATCTCCTCGGCCGCGATCGCATCCGCCCGCGCGGGCTCCCGCGGCGTCTCGCCCGGCTTGTACTCCGGATCCGACACGCGCAGCAGCACCTCGAGGAAGGTCTCGTCGCTGGCCATCCAGTTCGGCTGCGCGGCGATGTCGGCGAAGGCGGCCATCGCGATCTGCCCGAGCACCGCGGCGACATCACCACCGGTCGCCGGGGTGAGACCCTCGCGTTCGAGCCGGTCCACGTCCAGCTGCCTGCCCACGTTCACCACCAGCTGTAGCAGCGAAATGTTCTGCGGCGCAGCACAGGTCAGGTCACCGTCGGAGCAGAACGAAGCGATCTTGCCGTTCAGCGCGCCGAAGTCGCCGCTGGTGCCGGGCAGCGCCCCCTGGCCGGGCACGGGTGTGTTGCCGTTCTGGTACTGCTGATCGAAACCGTCCGGGTTGGCGAACGGGTCCTCGGCGCCGGGGAACGGTCCGTCGCCGGCCGAGCGGCCCGCGTCGGCCAGGATCACCACGCCGACGACCTGCGTCGGATCGACCACCGCGTAGGTACCGTCGGCGCCCGCCTCGTCGTGACCGATGCCCATCGCCACGCGACGCACCACATCGGCGCCCTCGCTGTAGCCGACGATCGCGAAGCGGGTGTCCGGGCAGGCCTGCGCGATCTCCCGCATCACCTGCTGGGTGTTCGCCACGCCCGCGTTCACCGCGTCCTCGTAGGTGGCCATGTTCGCCGGGTAGGCGATATAGACAGCCGCGTAGGAGCCGGGATCGACGTCGTCGGCGGGCGCGTTCACCACCGGGTTCAGCCACTCGCTGTTGTGATCGCCGGAGAGCGCGGCCGGCAACGGGTTGCCGTTGGCGTCGACGAGCATCAGCGTCGAGCCCTCGCGCGGGGTGTCGTTGCGCCCCGCCACCGAGATCGACACCATGTCGTGACACTCCGTCACCGACGCCTTGAGCTCGGTGTCGACGGTGCTCGACGGTGATGTCAGCGCCCACGACGCGGCCACCACGGCCGCCAGGCCGAGTACCGCGGGCGCCACGACAGCAGGCGCGATCCGATGCCGAACGAAGAACTCGCGAAGAGCCATGTCCCGGTCCCCAATCCATTTCCCACGAGCGGACGGACAGGCCCCCCGACGGGCCGTATGTCACCTAGCACGTCGGAACCGAGAACAAGATCGTTACTACCGGGCAACCGGCATCACGATTCGGTCGCGCAACGCCCCAGTGGCCGCAGGCGTTCCCTACCGCCCCACTACCCCCGCGCCATGTCCACGAACCGGCTCAGGTGCAGCTGGTGGGCGACGGTGATGGTGGCGGTCGGCCCGTTCCGGTGCTTGCCCACGATGAGGTCCGCCTCGCCGCCGCGCGGATCGTCCCGCTCGAACGCGTCGGGCCGGTGCAACAGGATCACCATGTCCGCATCCTGCTCGAGGCTGTTGTGGACCGAGATGCTCTGGGCCACGAAGTTGTGGGTGCCGGGCACGGTGCCGTCGTAGACATCCTGTTCGCCGAGCGAGGTGATCTCGACGATCTTGTCCCAGAAGACGTCGTTGGTCGCGTACATCTCGATGTCGGCGTCGTCGAGGACCGCGGCGACCCGGGCCAGGCGGGAGCGGCTCGGCGAGCGCTTCCACATGGTGGACCCGCAGAAGCGCGATCCCATCGCGGCGGAGAACTCGCGGTGCGTGATGTTCTTGGTGGCGAGGAGGTGTCGAACCTGGTTCCACACCTCTTTCGGCACCGTGTCGACATTGGTGTTGCGGACAAGCGGTTCCAGCTCCGCCAGCGCGACCTGTGCCGCGTCGCCCCGGGCGCCGTGCACTCCCACATCGCGAAGGAACACCGTCTGGTTGTCGGCGCCGTCGATGGTGAGGTGCCAGGCGTCGCGGTAACCCGGCTTGGTCACGCGGCGGATGCGGCCGTGAACACCGAGGCGTAGCAGCAACTGGGCGACGTCATCGATCAGGCGCCGACTGGTCGAGGTGTAGTAGACGCGGGCCTGGCGGTAGGTGCTGTCCCACCGCACCGAACCGTCGGTGGCCCACAGGTGCCGCAGGAACAAGGCGACCTGGTCGTTGGGCAGCGCGAACACACGGCGCGGGATGAACTTCTCGTGACTGCGCAGCCCGAACAGGCCGAGCTCGTCGAGCCAGGCCGCGATCGGGTTGCGCTTGCCGCGGCTGAGGCGATACGGCGCGGGCAACCGAAGGGTCGTGACCCGGGCCGCCGCGTAGTCGTCGCGTACGGCCGTCACGCCGAAGTGTTCGGCGGCTTCCGACACTGCGGCCAGGTTCTGCTCGTCGATGCTCGCGTACCGGACCGGCTGTCGCCGCACGCAGGAACCGTCACCGATCATGTGCGCGAGCAGCACGACCTCGGCATCGGCCATGCGCTCGGTGTGCACGGGCTCGGGGACCGAGCGCGGCGTGGCGAGACGGTCACCGACGGTCAGTCTGTCCAGCGGAATCCAGCCGTCAACTGTCAGGAACGGGTGATTGCCGGTCGCTTCCACCTCGCGCCCGGAGGCCAGCCGTAGCCGGAAGACTTCCTTGCGGCCACTCGGGAAGACCTTGACCATCGGGCGTGCCACCATGCGCATCCGCTCGTCGAGAGACCACACCAGCGGTTGCTCACCGCTGGCGAGCAACTCGCCCAGCGTGCTCTCGGCACCCGTGTCGGCGCGCAGGATGCGGGTCGAGGCGGGCAGGCAGCCGGACTCGCGGAGGTCGGAGACCATCGGGCGCTTGTCGGTGCGTTGCTCCGGGCCGCGGTTGAGCTGGCTGATGGCCACGACCGGGACTTCGAGTTCCTTGGCGAGCAGTTTGAGGTTTCGGGAGAAGTCGGAGACCTCCTGCTGGCGGGATTCGACCTTCTTGCCCGAGGTCATCAGCTGAAGGTAGTCCACGACAACGAGTTTGAGGTCGTGGCGCTGCTTGAGCCTGCGGGCCTTGGCGCGGATCTCCATCATGGTGAGGTTCGGCGAGTCGTCCACGAACAGCGGCGCCTCGGAGATCTCGCTCATCCGCCGCGCCAGCTTCGTCCAGTCGTCGTCGCTCATCCGCCCCGACCGCATGTCGGCCAGCTTGATCTTCGCCTCGGCCGACAGCAGCCGCATCACGATCTCGGTCCGGCTCATCTCCAGCGAGAAGATGACGCTCGCCAGCCCGTGCTTGATCGAGCAACTCCGCATGAAATCCATCCCGAGCGTGGACTTTCCCACGCCGGGGCGGGCGGCGACGATGATCATCTGGCCGGGGTGCAGGCCGTTGGTGAGTTCGTCGAGCTCGGAGAAGCCGGTGGGGACGCCGAGGGAGATGCCGCCGCGGGAGGCGATGGAGTCGATCTCGTCCATCGTCGGTTGCAGGAGTTCTTCGAGGGGGAGGAAGTCCTCGGTGGTGCGGCGTTCGGTGACCTCGTAGACCTCGGCCTGGGCGCGGTCGACGACCTCGGCGATGTCCTGGCCGTCGGCCCCCGCGTAGCCGTACTGGACGATGCGGGTGCCCGCTTCCACGAGGCGGCGCAGGATGGCCTTCTCGGCCACGATCTCGGCGTAGTAGCCGGCGTTGGCGGCGGTCGGCACGGTCTGGGTCAGGGTGACCAGGTAGGGGGCGCCGCCGATGCGCTTGAGTTCACCGCGGCGGTCCAGGCCCGCGGCGACGGTGACCGGGTCGGCGGGCTCGCCGCGACCGTACAGGTCGAGGATGGTGTCGTAGATGGCCTGGTGCGCGGGGCGATAGAAGTCGCCGGGCCGGATCACCTCGACGACGTCGGCGATGGCGTCCTTGCTGAGCAGCATGCCGCCCAGGACGGACTGCTCGGCCGCCATGTCGTGCGGTGGCTGGCGCCCGAAGTCCTCACCGGGAGGCTCGGGCGGGAAATCGGTGTGCCCGCGGTCATCGGTGGTCGTCACCAGCTTCGACCGTCCTCTCTGCCCGACGATTCGGCCCCACGATCGGGTTCCACCGTATGGATGACTCGTGTTCTACCCCCGGGCACCGACAGGTCGGCGGTGATCGTCCCGGGCCGTCCAGCAACCTCGCGACCACCTCGTCCGGCGCGGGTCGGTTCTGGACAATGCGAGGACACTAGGCGACCGAATCCGCCGTCGCCAAACCGAGCTGTGCACGAATCTGTGGATAACTTGGGGAGTGTTAACCACAGGTGTGTGCACCCCCTGTGGAAAACTTGGGGAAAACCAAGGTCAACGCCGTGATTTGCGCTGATAGATGCTGATTTCCGCATCTATAAAGGTGTGGATAGACAAAGTCGCGGCGTGTCGCCCGAGATGAACAACCGGGCGTGTTGGGTAAACAGCATGCGCGCAGGATATGAACTGAATCACATTACAGGCGGTCGGTTTTCGTGGCTGTCCACCGGTGATCCACAGGACATCGCGGACGAGGGCATATCAGCGGCGCTGATCTCGTCCCCCTGTCCCGCCGGGTGGACGGCAGAACAGGGCAAACTCCTCGCAACAGGTACGGAGCGCAGCCGTCATCACCCCCGTGTCGGACACGGGGGTGATGACGGCGGAGAGAATCGCGCCCGGCTCAGGAGGCCGCGGCGTCGACCTGCAGGTCGAACTTCGCGGTCACATCCGGGTGCAGGTGCACCGCGATGGTGTGCTTGCCGGTCGACTTGATGTGCGTCTTCGGCAGCTCGATGCTGCGCTTGTCGATCACCGGGCCACCGGCGGCCTTGATCGCGGCGGCGACATCGGACTGGGTGACCGAGCCGAACAGCTTGCCGGTGCCCGCGGTCTTGACCGACAGCGAGACCGCGGACAGGCCCTCGATGGCCTGCTTCAGCTCGTTGGCGTGGTCGAGGTCGCGCACGCGGCGGGCTTCCTGCGCCCGGCGGATGCCCTCGACCTGCTTCTGCGCGCCACGGCTGGCGACGATGGCCAGACCGCGGGGCAGCAGGTAGTTGCGGCCGTAGCCGTCCTTGACCTCCACGGTGTCGCCGGGGGCACCGAGGTTGTCCACGTCAGCAGTCAGAATCAACTTCATTTGCGTGCCTCCCTTACTCAGCGAGCCGTCGACACGTAGGGCAGCAGAGCCACCTCACGCGAGTTCTTGACGGCGACAGCGATGTCCCGCTGATGCTGCACGCAGTTGCCGGTGACGCGGCGGGCGCGGATCTTGCCCCGGTCGCTGACGTACTTGCGCAGCAGCGTCGTGTCCTTGTAGTCGATGGACACGTTGCCGGACTTGCTCTCCTTGCAGAACGTGCAAGCCTTCTTCTTCAGCACCTTTTCGCGCGCGGGCGCTTTAGGCATGGTCTTCTACCTTCGTTTTCTGGTATGTGGCCCGCGCGGACGCGGGCCTGTGAAGCCGTCTCAGAACGGCGGTTCGTCATCCATGCGGCCGCCCCCGAAGGAGCCGGCCGCGGGCGCGCTGCCCCACGGGTCGTCCTCGGCCGCGCCGGAACGACTGCCACCGCCACCGGACCGGTCGGACGCGTAGCCGCCCCCGCCGCCGCCACCGAAACCGCCGCCGCCCCCACCGCCGCGGCTGGCCTTGTTGACCTTCGCGGTGGCGTAGCGCAGCGAGGGACCCACCTCGTCGACCTCGAGTTCGACGACCGTGCGCTTCTCACCCTCGCGGGTTTCGTAGGAGCGCTGCTTGAGCCGTCCGCTCACGATGACGCGAGCGCCTCGGGTCAGGCTTTCGGCGACGTTCTCCGCTGCTTCACGCCAGATGTTGCAGCGCAGGAAGAGCGCTTCGCCGTCTTTCCACTCGTTGGTGTTCCGGTCGAACACGCGGGGCGTGGACGCGACGGTGAAGTTCGCGACCGCCTGTCCCGCGGGCGTGAAACGCAATTCGGGGTCGGCCGTCAGGTTTCCGATGACGGTGATGACCGTGTCGCCTGCCATGTGGTTCCTCCTGCTCGGTGTGCAGTGCCCGGTCGAGGCTGCCCGGACTGTTCGCGGGACGCACTCGCGGTGTTTGCGCTAGAGCCTAGAGTCAGGCACCGACGCGCACGAGCGACATGCGAACAACCCGGTCGCGGCCTACTTGTCGTGGCGCAGAACCTTGGTGCGCAGCACCGATTCGTTGAGGCCCAGCTGGCGGTCGAGCTCGTTCACGGTCGCGGGCGACGCGGTGAGATCGATGACGGCGTAGATGCCCTCGGCCTGCTTGCGGATCTCGTAGGCGAGACGGCGGCGGCCCCAGATGTCGACCTTGTCGATCTTGCCGCCCTCGGTCTTCACGACGCCGAGCATGTTCTCCAGGGACGGACCAACGGTGCGCTCGTCCAGGCTCGGATCGAGGATGACCATCACTTCGTAATGACGCACGGACCAATCACCTCCTGTGGACTAGGAAACGGCCACGGACGGTCCGTGGCAGGAGGGTCGTTGCGTCAGCAACCCGACAAGGCTACATGAGGGGGTCCTGAGCAGCGAAATCGCCCCGTGACCGGCGCCGCTGGGCCCGGCGGCCCGCCCCGGCTCCGCCTAGGGTGGTCGACATGCCGACCGGAACCGCTGTCAGCGAGTTGCCCGCCGGCCGCGTGATCCGGCGCACCGCGATGACCGCCGTGGTGCTGCTGCTGTGCGGCCTGACCCTGGTGCCGGCCTACCTGAACAAGGCACGATGCGCGGGCGCGCCGTTCTACGAGGACGGTCGCAGCGTCGCCTTCGACATCGTCAAGGACGCCGAGGTCTGCTACTCCGACATCCAGTACCTGTGGCTCGGCCGCGACATCGATCGGCACGTGTTCCCCTACATCGACGGCGGGATCACCGCCGACGGCTGGCTGACCGGCGGCGCGGTGGAGTATCCGGTGCTCAGCGGACTGTTGATGTGGCTGGGCGCGATCGGTGCCCACGACGACGCCGCCTTCCTGTGGCATTCGGCGCTGCTGCTCGCGCCGTTCGCGCTGTTGACCGCGTGGATGCTGGCCCGGCTGGCGGGCCGGGCCGCGCTGCTGTGGGCGGCCGGGCCGCCGCTGGTGCTCTACGCCTTCCACAACTGGGAACTGCCGGTGGTGTGCACCGCGGTCGCGGCGGTGTACGTGATGACCGCGCTGACGCAATATTCGCTGCGCACCCGGGGCATTGTCGCGGCGGTGCTGCTCGGCCTCGGGTTCTGCCTGAAGCTGTATCCGGGGATCTTCGTGCTGCCCCTGGTCCTGCTGGTGCTCACCCGCGGAAAGGCCGGGCCGCGCGAGCGCGCGGAGTCCGGCTGGGATGTGCGCGGCGCCGCGCTGACCGCGGGCGCGGCGGTGGCGACGGTGGTGCTGGTGAACCTGCCGTTCGCGGTGGCCGGGTACGAGGGGTGGCGCGCCTCGATCACCTTCCAGCAGCGACGTCAGGCCGACATCACCACCAACTCCATCTGGTACTGGGGGCATCACCTGCTGTTCGGGCGGTTCGCCGAGACCGGGCAGGCGTGGCAGGACGGTGTGGCGCTGGCCTCGCCGCTGCTGGTCGCCGCCACTTTCGCGGTGGCGGCATGGCTGGGCTGGCGGCGATACGCCGCGGGCGAGGTGTACCCGTGGGTGGGGGTGAGTGCGGCGATGCTGTGCGGCTTCCTGGTTTTCCACAAGGTGCACTCGCCGCAGTACACACTGTGGCTGATCCCGTTCTTCGTGCTGCTCGCGGTGCCGTGGCCGCTGGTGGTGGCGTATCTGTGCGCCGACATCGCGATCGGCGTCGGGGTGTTCCGCTACTTCTATCTGCTCGGTGCGGGCGAGCCGAGCGAATGGGCCGAGGTGGTGGTGCAGTTCGGCGTGTGGGGGCGCGCGCTGCTGCTGGTGCCGTTGTTCTTCCTGTTCGTGCGGGCGGCCCCGCGCGGCACGCCGACGCGGCCGTCGGCGCGGTCGCCCGAACTCGTCTCGGCCGCCTGATGTTTCGCGTCGTGCCGCGCGGTGGTCACGGGCGCACGGCAGACTGAACCGATGCTTCAGTTACGGGTTCTCTCACCCGCCGCGCTGACCGACGGGGTGCTCTCGGTGTTGAACGAGGATCCGGCCGTGAGCGGTCTGGCCTTGATGCGCGGCGCCGCGCTGAAACCGCCCGGCGACATGATCTTCGCCGAAGTGGCGCGGGAGGCGGGCAACGACGTGGTCGAGCGGTTGCGCGCCCTGGGGGTGCACAAGCAGGGCAGTATCGAACTCGACCAGGTCCGGACGTGGATGTCGCGCAGCGGTTTCGAGGCCGAGGTGCGCACCCCGGGCAGCAGCGCCGACTCGGTGGTGTGGGCCGAGGTGGCGCAGCGCTCCTACGAGGAGTCCGAGCTGAACTGGACCTACCTGAGCTTCATGACGCTGGCCACGATCATCGCCGCGATCGCGATCGTGCACGATTCCCAGATCCTGGTGATCGGCGCGATGGTGCTCGGCCCGGAGTTCGGCGCCATCGCCGCGCTCGGCGTCGCACTGGTCCGTCGGAGGTACGTGCTGCTGCGGCTGGCCCTGCGCACGCTGGTCGCCGGGTTCACGGTCGCCATCCTGGTGACCTTGGCGCTGGCGTTGCTGGCCAGAGCCCTTGGCTGGATCACCGAGGGTGACGTGACCGGCCCGCGCCCGAGCACGGCGTTCATCTACACCCCGGACCGCTGGTCGTTCATCGTCGCGGTGGTGGCGGCCGCGGCCGGGGTGCTGGCGCTGACCTCGGCCAAGGCCAGCGGCCTGACCGGTGTGTTCATCTCGGTGACTACGGTGCCCGCCGCCGGCAACATCGCGCTCGGCGCGGCGTTCGGCGTGAGCGAGGCGGTCTGGGGCAGCCTGGCGCAGCTGCTGGTGAACCTGTCGGGCATGGCGCTGGCCGGTTGGGCGACGCTGGCGCTACAGCAGGCGGTGTGGACGCGGATCACCATCCGCCGCGCCAAGGCGCTGCACCTGCCGTACCGGATGCTCTAGCGCGGTCGGTGATCAGCGAAACGGCCCCCTCCCGTTCGGAAGGGGGCCGTTTCGTCGGGCCGGATTTCGCTCGGGCTCAGCCCACCGGGGTGACGGTGCGCTCGTTCTCCACCTCGCCCGCCTCGTCGCCGCCCTCGCGGCGGTTGCGCAGGACGCTGCTGATGAAGGCCGCGCCGATGAAGGCGACGCCGACGAGGCCGGTGATGATCTCGTTGATGTGCACGCCGATGGAGACGAGCAGGATCGCGGCCAGGGCGCCGATGGCCCAGTGCGCGCCGTGCTCGAGGTAGACGTACTCCGAGAGCGTGCCCTTGCGCACCAGGTACACGGTGATGGACCGGACGAACATGGCGCCGATCAGGCCGAGGCCCAGCGCGATGAGGATCGGGTCGGAGGTGATGGCGAACGCGCCGATGACGCCGTCGAAGGAGAACGAGGCGTCGAGGACCTCCAGGTAGAGGAACAGGAAGAAGCCCGCCTTACCGGTGGCCTTGGCCAGGTCGGAGGGGCCGCTCTTCTCGGCTTCCTCTTCGAGTTCCTCGGTGTGGAACATCGAGCCGAGGCCGTCGACGGCGATGTAGATGATCATGCCGAGCAGGCCGGCCATGAGCACGGTGGCGCGCTTGTCGTCGGGGGCGAGGAATTCGGCGGTGAGCACCAGGCCGACGCCGGAGACGACGACGGCGAGCATGTCCAGCTTGCCCGCGCGGGCCAGCGGGCGCTCCAGCCAGCTCAGCCAGGTGATCTCGCGGTCTTCGAAGATGAAGTTCAGGAACAGCATCGCCAGGAACATGCCGCCGAACGCCGCGATCTGCGGGTGGGCGTCGGTCAGCAGGGTCTCGTAGCTGGGGCTGCCGTCGGGGAAGTAGGGAGCGTCACCGGCGGGCGGGTTGAGCGCCAGGTCGAGCGCATCGACCGGGTTCAGGCCCGCGGTGACCCACACGATGGCGAGCGGGAACACCAGGCGCATGCCGAACACGGCGATGAGGATGCCGATGGTGAGGAAGATCTTCTGCCAGAACTCGCTCATCCGCCGCAGGACGGTGGCGTTGATGACGGCGTTGTCGAACGACAACGAGACTTCCAGGATGCCGAGGATCGCGCAGAGGAACAGCGCGGTGGGGCCGCCGTAGAGGAACGCCACGACCAGTGACGCCACGGTGACGAGGCCGGAGAGGCCGAAGATGCGCAGGACCACGCGGGGACCTTTCGTGAATGGAGATGGATCGGCGTGCTTGGTTTCCAGCGTGGCCGCTGAACCGGCGGATGTCCAACGATGCGATGGCCGCCGCCGACGGTCATCGGATCACAGGAAGAGGGGGCTCGTCGCTGCGAGCCCCCTCCACCGTACGCGTGTTCGTCAGACGTTCACGCCGTAGTCACGGGCGATGCCCGCCAGGCCGGACGCGTAGCCCTGGCCGATGGCGCGGAACTTCCACTCGGCGCCGTTGCGGTACAGCTCGCCGAAGACCATCGCGGTCTCGGTGGAGGCGTCTTCGGTGAGGTCGTAGCGCGCGAGCTCCTCGCCGTTGCTGCGGTCGACGACGCGGATGTAGGCGTTGCGGACCTGGCCGAACGACTGCTGGCGGGTGTCGGCGTCGTAGATCGAGACCGGGAAGAAGATGGACTCGATGGTCGGCGGGGTGTTGGCCAGGTCGACGTTGATGACCTCGTCGTCGCCTTCGCCCTCACCGGTGCGGTTGTCACCCGCGTGCTCGATGGCGCCCTCGGGCGAGCGCAGGTTGTTGAAGAACACGAAGTGCTGGTCGGACAGCACCTTCTTGTCCGCACCGGTCGCGATCGCGCTGGCATCCAGGTCGAAGTCGGTTCCGGTGGTGGTTCGAACATCCCACCCCAGGCCGACGGAAACAGCAGTCAGGTTAGGCGCCGCCTTGGTCAGCGAAACGTTGCCGCCCTTGGACAAACTGACACCCATGCGGGAATCCCTTTCATTAGTCCGTCTGTGGTCCCAGCATGTCCGAATCGCCGGGTACGCCATACGACAGTAGTAGGTTTCGGGAAACTTGCGTAGGAACTGTGGTAACCACCGGCGAACAGCGCGATCTCCTACCATCGGGGCGTGGCAGGGCGCAGGCGGGGATGGTTCCGGTCCTCGGGGAACACCGAGTGGATCCAGCAGGTCCGAGGCCGCCTCGCGCAGGCGTTCCTCGACATGGATCGCAGGCAGAGCGCGGCCGAGGCCGCCGTGCACGCGGCCGAGGAGATGTTCCCGCAGCAGCGGCACGGTGCGGCCTGGGAGCCGGTGCGGGCGCGGTGCTACGCGGCGGCCGAAGCCTATCTGGCGTTGTCGGAGGAACTGGAGAACGCGGAGCGGACCGGCGCCCAGCCACCGCAGGGCCAGGCCCGCGCCGAGGCGGTGACCAGGCAGTTGGCCGACGCGGCGGCGGCGGTGGACGGGTTCTATCGCGGCAGGCAGGCCGAGCTCGAGCAGGCGGTGGCGCTGCTGCGTACCGTGCCGCAGCTGGCGCATCAGGTGAAGGTGGCCGCGGCGGCGGTGCGGCGGGAGGCGGCCGAGTCGGCGTACGCCGGCTACCCCTCGGTGCGGCAACGCGCGGCCGCGGTGGATGAGGCGCTGCTCACACTGGATGCCCTGGATCCCGGTGCCCAGGCGAGCCGGGTGAGGGCCGCGGCCAACCGGCTGGAGGCGGCCGCCAAGGAATTGGCAGATGCCTTGGCGCAGGCCCCTTCTCGGGCCGCCGCCGCCGAGAACGCGCTCGCCTCGGCGAACACCAGGCTGGCCGCCGTGCGCACCCGAGCCGAGGGCCTCGGGCCTGCCTTTTCGGCGTTGCTCCGGGAGTTCAATGCTGCGAGTTCGGCGGATCTGGCGAACAATGAGCGTGAAAGTCAGGCAGCGATGGATGCCGCCGCCGACGCCCTGGCCAGGGCGCGCACGGCATCGCGCGAGAACGACCCGGAGACAGCCCTTGATTTGACCTCCAGTGCGCGGGGCAGCCTCGCCGAGGCCGAGCAGCGGATAGACGCGGTGACCAAACGCCTCGCCCTGCTGCGATCGGTACGTGACGACCCCGCCGACAAGGCCAAGGCCGTACGATTCCGGCTGCGGGACGCCCAGATGCTCGCGGTCAGCCGGGGACTCGTCGGCGAATGGGGCTCTGTGCTGGACGCGCAGGCCGAACGCATCGATCGGATCAGCGAAACACTGTCGGGGCGGCACCCCGACTACTGGGCCTATGTGACGGAACTGGATGCCGTCACCGAATTCATAGCCGGTGTGGTGGATCGAATGAGAAAGCAATCAGGACCACGACGACCATGAGAACGGAGCATCGATGACCGCTCCCGTCGCCCTCCGACAGGAAGTCTCCCTGCGGAAGCGACTGCCGTTGCGCCACTTCCGGCAGCTGCACGGACCCGACCTCAGACATCTGTTCCACCGGCAGCCGGAGCCGTTCGGCGACCGGGCCGATCGCGAGTTGCTGGCGATCGCGCTCGGGGCCACCCTCTACGCGCCCGCGACCAGGGCGGACCTGGCGGACACGATCCGCAGGCGGGCCGAGCGCGGGGTGTGCTCGATGGTGATCGATCTCGAGGACGCCGTCGCCGACCACGAGGTGGAGACGGCCAAGCGCCGCGCCGTCGCGGCGCTCGACGAGCTCGCCGCCGACGAGGATCCCGCACCCCTGCTGTTCGTGCGGGTGCGTGACGCCGACACCATCGGGGAACTGGTCGATCAGCTCGGCCCCGGCGTCGCGGTGCTGACCGGCTTCGTCTTCCCGAAGTTCGACAGCGCCTCGGGGCAGAAATACCTGGACGCGCTGGCGGCGGTGGGCGAGCGGCTGGCCAGGCCGGTGTACGGGATGCCGGTGCTGGAGTCGGCCGCCCTGGTGCATCGGCAGACCCGGGACGGCGAACTGACCCAGATCGCGGCGATGCTCGCCGAGCATCGCGAGCGGGTGCTCGCGGTGCGCGTGGGCGCCACCGACATGTGCTCGACCTTCGGCATCCGCCGCGACCGCGACCTGACCATCTACGACGTGCGGGTGGTGGCCGACGTCATCGCCGACATCGTCAACTACCTCGGCCGCGCCGACGGGACCGGGTTCGTCATCACCGGGCCGGTGTGGGAGTACTTCGCCGACCACGAGCGGATGTTCCGCCCGCTGCTGCGCACGGCGCCGTTCGAGGAGTCCGACGCGGTGAAGTTCCGCCAGTACCTGGTGAGCCGGGATCTGGACGGGTTGCTGCGCGAGATCACCCTGGACCGTGCCAACGGCATCCAGGGCAAGACCGTCATCCATCCCTCGCACGTGGCCGCGGTGCACGCACTGTCGGTGGTGACGCACGAGGAGTACTCCGACGCGCTGGACATCCTGCAGGCCGACGTCGGCGGGGTGGCGGCCTCGGAGTACCGCAACAAGATGAACGAGATGCGCCCGCATCGCAGCTGGGCCGGGCAGACCATGCTGCGGGCCAGGGTGTTCGGGGTGGCGAACAAGGGAGTGTCCTTCGTGGATCTGCTGACGGCGTTGGTGAAGGTATGAGCACGCCGTGGGCGACCCGCACGCTCGGGCTCGCGTTGCGTCATCGGGACGGTGCGGCGGGGACCGTCGCACCCGAGTTGTCCGTCGAGGCGCTGGTGCAGCCCGGATTGCGGCGCAACCCGAAGCGGGCGCACCTGCTCGTGTCCACCGTGTTGGGCAAACATCTGCCCACCGATCCGCGGGTGGTGCTGGCGGCCGGCGACCGGCTGGGTGATCTCGTGCTGGCGGCGCTGGCGGGCACGTCCGCCGCGGAGCAGGCCGGCGCGAACGGACCGCGCCGCGCCGGAACCCCGGCGCTCGTGCTCGGTTTCGCCGAGACCGCCACCGGCCTCGGACACATCGTGGCCGCCAGGATCGGGGCCGCTTGCTACCTGCACTCCACCCGCCGCGACGTGCCGTCGGTCGAAACCCTGACCGGGTTCGAAGAGGGGCACTCGCACGCCACCTCGCATCAGTTGCAGCCGGTGCCCGCGAGCATCTTCGCCGACGATCTGCCGCTCGTGCTGGTCGACGACGAGATCTCCACCGGTGCGACGGCACTCGACGCGGTGCGCGCGCTGCACGCGTTCGCGCCGCGCTCGCACTACATTCTCGCATCCCTGGTGGACATGCGCACCGATGCCGACCGGGCACGGTTCGCGGCGGCCGCCCGGGAACTGGGGGCGCGCATCGACACCGTCTGCCTGGCAGCCGGAGCGACCGTGCTGCCCGACGATTTGATCGACGCGGTTCAGGCGCTGCCCGAGCCCGCGTTGAACCCGGTCGCCGCGCAGCGCGGATCGCTCGACCGGATCGAACTGCCCTGGCCGGACTCGGTGCCCGAGGGTGGGCGGCACGGGTTCCTGCGTGCCGACACACCGGCGTTCGAGGCAGCCGTCGCCGCCGCGGGCAAGGCGCTGCGCGCGCGGCTGGAGGTCGCCGCGCCCGGCCGCCCGGTCGTCGTGCTCGGTCACGAGGAACTGATGTACCTGCCGTTGCGGCTGGCCGAATCGTTGGCCGGCGCGGGCGTTCCCACGCGCTTCCAGACGACGACCCGCTCCCCTGCCTACGTGGTGGACGAACCCGGCTACCCGCTGCGCCGCGGATTCCGTTTCCACGCACCCGAACCCGGGCAGGCCGAGCCGCGCTACCTGTACAACGCCCACTGGTTCACCGACTACGACGGGGGCTTGGCGGCGCTGAGCACGGCGGAGGGTGCCGAAGGGACGGCCGCCGAATACGCTGTCCGCCACGGCGGCTCCGATCCGGCAGCGGCGCAGGCGAGCGCCGGCGGCGTTGGACGCCGGCATCATTCGATCGCGGTCGGGTCGGCGCTGGACCCGATTCTGGTCATGGTCGTCGATCAGCCCGCCGACACCCCGGAACTCGTGTCCCCCGGCGGCGTGGTGGACGTACTCACCGCCTCGGGCGCGGATGTGCTGGTCGCGGTCGTGCCCGGTGCGGATCCCCGCACATTGCACGCCGAGCGGGCCGCCGCCGAGGGTGCTGCCGCCGAGCGCATCGCCGAGGGGGCTGCCGTCGAGCGGACTATCCCCGAGGGCACCGCCACCGACCACACCGCCGACCAACCGATCGCACCGCACGGCCGCCGCCCGGACCGATCCTTCCCCCGTCCGCTGCACGGTCCCGAGTTCGGCTCGTACGCCCCCGGCGAGGTGTCCTGGCTGCTCAAGGATCTCTCCGACGTGGACCTCGAGGCCGATGTGGCCGAGCGGGAGCGGCGGATCCAGGCCGGCGTCGCCCACTACGCGGAGACGCTGCCGATCGAATACCAGCCCGATGCCGAGTACCGGGAGCTGTTCGAGAAGGTGCTCGCCGACAGTGCCGAGCGGCTGGCGCTGGCCGTGGCGACGGTGGCCGAACTGGTCGTCGCCGAGCGTGGCCCGGACGTGACGCTGGTGTCGTTGGCGCGGGCGGGCACGCCGATCGGCATCCTGATGAAGCGCTGGCTGGCAGCGCGGGATCACAGCGGTGCCCCGGCGCTGGACGTGCCGCACTACGCGGTGTCCATCGTGCGCGATCGCGGCATCGACGCGGTGGCGCTGGACTACCTCGCCGCCCACCACGATCCGGCCGCGGTGGTGTTCGTCGACGGCTGGACCGGGAAGGGCGCCATCGCCAGGGAGTTGTCCGCGGCGCTGGCCGACTACCACGCCGCGGGCGGTGCCCGCTTCGACGACGACCTGGCGGTGCTGGCCGACCCCGGTTGCTGCGTGCGGACCTACGGCACCCGCGACGACTTCCTGATCGCCTCCGCCTGCCTGAATTCCACGGTCTCCGGCCTGGTGTCGCGCACGGTGCTCAACGACACGCTGATCGGGCCGCGCGATTTCCACGGTGCCAAGTTTTACCGGCAGCTGGCGGACGAGGACGTGTCCGGTCGCCTGCTGGACACGGTGGCCGCGGCCTTCGACACCGTCCGTCCGCGCGTGCCCGCCGAACTGGCGAAGGTGCGCGGCGGTGACCGGACGCCGACCTGGTCGGGGTGGGCCTCGGTGGAGCAGGTGCGCGCCGAATACGGCATCGGCAGCGTCAATTTCGTCAAACCCGGCGTCGGCGAGACGACGCGGGTGCTGCTGCGCCGGGTGCCGTGGCGGGTGCTGGTCCGCGAGGCCGACGCCCCCGAGCACGCGCACATCAGGATGCTCGCGGCCGCCCGCGGCGTTCCGGTGGAAGTCGTGCCCGATCTGGCGTATTCGTGTATGGGATTGATCAAGGAAGTGCGGTGAGCGTGGCGATGTTCCAGCGAAGACCCCGGCTCCAGGCGCTCGTCGCCACCGACCTGGACCGGACGATGATCTACTCGCGCAACGCGTTCAGCACCACCGCCGAGGTGCCCACCGTATGCGTGGAACACCTCGAGGGCGCTCCCCTGTCGTTCATGACCACCGCCGCCGCGCTGCGCATGCAGCGGCTCACCGAACCCGCCGCGGTGATCCCCACGACCACCCGAACCATCAAGCAGTTCACCAGGATCCAGTTGCCGGGCGCGCCGTGGCGGTACGCCGTCACCAGCAACGGCGGCAACATTCTGGTCGACGGCGTCCCGGACATGCGCTGGCGCATCGACATCGACGCCAAGGTCCGTGCCGGTGGTGCCACCCTGTCGGAGGTGAGCGCCGAACTGCGCAGGCGCATCGACGACAGCTGGGTGAGCAAGTTCCGCATCGCCGACCACCTGTTCTGCTACCTGGTGGTGAAACCGAAGGCCGTCCCCGCGGATTTCCTGGCCGAATGGGACCGGTGGTGCCGGGACCGCGGCTGGACCGCCTCCCAGCAGGGCCGCAAGATCTACACGATGCCGCAGGCGGTGTGCAAGAGCGTCGCCGTCGCCGAAGTGCGTAACCGGATGCTCGCGGCGGGCGAACTCGCCGACACCGCGCGCACGCTCGCCGCCGGTGACGGCGCGCTGGACGCGGAGATGCTGCGCGCCGCCGACCGCGCCATCCGGCCCCGGCACGGCGAACTGGAGCAGCTCAACTGGACCAGCCCCAACCTCACCGTCACCAAGGCCAGCGGCATCCTCGCCGGTGAGGAGATCGTCGACTGGTTCATCGAGGCGGCCCGGCCCGCCGCCTGACGGCTACCAGCCCTGCTGCTGCTGTTGCCCGAGTTGGGCGGCGATGGTGGCCTGCAGGCGCTGCAGCCCGCCGACGGTGATCCCGCTCTGCAGCTGGCCCTCGATGGTGCGGACCAGCATGGAGTCGCTCATCACCTTCTCGCTGGACTGGATGAGCACCGTGCCCGCGCCGGTGAAATCGAACTGCCGCTCCTCACCGGAGTTCACGCCGAACCGGGCGGCGCCCGCGGCCAGGAAGTTCGAGATCCAGCCCTCGTCGTAGTGGTGGCTCGGCGACGGGCAGTCGGCCCAGCCGACCAGCGCCTCCGGGTCCACCCGCAGCGGCGGTTCGGCGAACATCACCGGGCCGTTGGAGGAGGCCAGGAACTTGCCGGTGCCGATGAGGGTGAGGAAGCCGGGCACGATCGACTGGTTCAGCGACAGCCCCGGCTCGAAGGCGAGCAGGTTCGCGGCGCGGATGGTGAGGTTGCCCTCGTCGAGATCGTAGGAGTTGATGTCGTAGCCGCGGTCGCCGATCACCAGCTTGCCGTGGCCCTCGGCGACGACGTAGTCGCCGGTGAACAGCGGCGCGGAGAACTGCTGCGAGACCATGTGCAGCAGGCCGCCCTGCAGGCCGTGGGTGAGCGGCTGGAAATTGATCTGCCCGTAGTAGGCGATCATCGCGCCCTTGCGCATGAACCAGGGCCGGTTCAGGTCGATGCAGTAGGCGTAGCTGTTTCCCGGGATGTTGTCGCTCTCACCGAGATTCATCGGGTTCAGGATCTGGGCCATGACTCACAACTTCTCTTCGGAGGCCTGCACGTAGACCACGCCCTGCCCGGTGCACTGCAGCTGCATCGCCTCACCGGACCCCTTGCCGACGGCGTCGCGCCAGCTCAGCGCGGTCTTCAACTCGGTGTTCACGTTGCCGTAGGCGGCCACGAACGCCTGCGGGTCGACGACCACCGGATGCGGCCCGCCCACCTGCAGTTCGAGGAACCCGCCGTGCGCGAGCAGCACCGCCGCGCCGTGCCCGGACAACTGGGTGGTGAACATGCCCTGGCCGGTGAGCGCACCACTGGCGGCGCCGCGCAGCGCACCCATGAGACCGCCGCCGCCACCACCGCCGCCGGAACTCATCACCGACACGATCGAGGACTGCAATCCCGCCGTGTTCGCCAGCAGCCGGGAGGCTTCCACCCGCAGCGTCGCGCCCGGCTGGATCTGCACCACGTGCACCTCGAGACCGGCGAAGCCGTAGTGCACCTCGCCGGTGCCCCGCGCCAGCATGGTGCGCTCGTGCTCACCGGCCATCATCCGGCCCGCCATGCGCATGAGGCCACCGCCGCCGCCCATTCCCTGTGCCCCGGGGATCTGGTGCGGGGCGAAGGAGACGGCCCCGGTGTAGAACAGCATCGCGCCGGTGCGCGCGACCACGCCGCCCGCCGCGCCGACGTTCACCTTGACGACCTTGCCGTTGACCTTCTCGAACATTCCGCTGCCCCTTACCGTTCCGCCGGCTGGATCAGCACGACGCCCTGCCCGTCCCAGCGCAGCGAGAAGGCCTCGCCGGCATCCGAACCGGTGAAGGTCCGCCAGGACACGTCGGTGACGAAGGACTGGCTGACGTTGCCCTGGGCGGCGACGAACGCGTCCGGGTCGACCACCAGCGGGTACTGCGGGGACACCTCGAGGTGGATGAGCGGCCCGCCCGCCGACAGCAGCGCCACCTGGCCCTGGCCGGTCACCGTGGTGGTGAACAGGCCCGCGCCCGAGGACGCGCCGCCGAGACCGGCGAACCGCACGTCGGTGCGCAGGTTTCCGGCGAAGGCCAGCAACTGCTGCGATTCGACCTGGAGCGTCTCGCCGTTGAGGTCGACGACGGTGACGTGTTGGCCGTTGACGGCGAAGAACACCCGGCCGTTGCCCGAGCACTCCATCAGCGAGAGTTTCTCGCCGGTCGCCCGGCGCTTGAGTCCGGCGAGGACGCCGTCGCCGCCGCCGAAGCCGGCCGCCTTGAATTGCACGTTGCCTTCGTAGGCGACCATCGACCCGGAGATCGCGCGGATGCTGGTACCGGCGAGGTGGGCCTCGATCACCTTTTTCGAGTGTTCGAACAGTTGCGCCATGGGGTGGTTTGCCTGCTGTCTGGTCCGGGAGGAGGGCATCCGCTCACCCGCATGCCCTCTGCGTGTCGTCACAGTAACCGATGCGGCGCCGGGTGCCCTGTCGTGCGGGAACTTCGGTGCCGTCCGCGGCCGCGCGCTTTCTCGTAGAGTGGCAACCGAACGCACCGACGAGCGAAGGGTCGACCTTGTCCGCAACACTCGCCAAGGGGCAGAACGGTCCGCTGAACACCGCCGATGTGGTGATCTCCGTGCAGTTGACCGCACCGGCGGATCTGTCCGCCTTGTTGGTGACCGAGCGGGGCAAGGTCCGCTCCGACGCCGACTTCGTCTTCTACAACCAGCCGTCCGGGCCGGGCGTGCAACTGGTGCCGGGGCCCGCCGGGCAGGCCGCCTCGCTGGCGGTCTCGCTGAACGCGGTACCCGCCGACATCGATCAGATCCGCGCCGTGATCACCCTCGACGATCCGTCGGCGAGCTTCGGCCGGTTCGCCCCGCCGACCGCGATCGTGTCCGACGCCGCGGGCGCCCGGCTCTACGAGTACCGCATCGACGGGCTCGACCGGGAGTCGATCGTCATCGCGCTGGAGCTCTACCGCCGCCAGGGTGCCTGGAAGGTGCGCGCGGTCGGCCAGGGATACGCGGGCGGGTTCGCGGCGCTGGTCACCGATCACGGTGTGAACGTGGACGACTCGTCGTCCGCCGCCGCCCAGCAGCCCGCGCCGCCTGTCCAGCCGACGGCGCCCGCCTACCCGCCGCCCACCCAGCAGGCCGCGCCCGCCTACCCGCCCACCCAGCAGGTGCCCGGCGGGTATCCGCCGCCGACCCAGCAGATGCCGCCCGCCGCGGCCGGCGCCTACCCGCCGCCGGGTGCGGGCGGCTATCCCCCGCCGCCCGGCGCCGCCCAGCCGAGCACGCAGGGCGAGGTCAGCCTCAGCAAGGACCGGCCGGTCAGCCTGCAGAAGGGCCAGCGGGTCACGCTGCGCAAGGAAGGCGGCGCCGCGCTCACCTTCGTCAAGATGGGCTTGGGCTGGGACCCGGTGCAGACCCGCGGCATGTTCGGCAACCGCACCGTGGACATCGACCTGGACGCCTCGGTGATCCTGTTCGCCGACGCCAACCCGGCGGATTTCGCCTACTACGGACAGCTGTCGTCCAAGGACGGCTCGGTGCGGCACCAGGGCGACAACCTCACCGGCGAGGGCGAGGGCGACGACGAGGTGATCCTGGTCGACCTCACCCGGATTCCCGCGCACATCACGACGCTGCTGTTCATCGTCACCTCCTACAAGGGGCACACCTTCGAGCAGGTGCGCAACGCCTTCTGCCGCCTGGTCGACGGCGCCAACAACGCCGAGCTGGCCCGCTACACCCTGGCGGGCGGGATGCCGTTCACGGCCATGGCGATGGCGAAAGTGTTCCGCGCGGGTGGTGAGTGGAAGCTGCAGGCACTCGGCGAGGGCTTCCAGGCCAAACATCCCGGCGAGGCCATCCCGCAGCTCGGCCGCTTTCTCTGAGCGCGGCGAACGAGGGGGCGCGACAGCATGGTTCGACTCCGGGCCGGACAGAACATCGCCGTGCACGCACCGGTGCTGCGCTTCCGCGCCGAGGCCGGGGTGCCGCTCGAACTGTGCGCGCTGGTGGTCGGTGCGGACCTGCGCGTCGCAGGCAGCGCCGACGTCGTCTTCTACAACCAGCCGGGGACGGCCGGAGTGGCATTGGCGGGCGCGGAGATCGGCGTGACGCCGGCCGGCCTGCGGCCCGGCGCCACCGCGGTGCTGCTGGTGGTGAGCGGCGAGGAACCGGGCCGGGCACTGGGCGCGGTGCGGGCGAGGTTGACCGGGGACGACGCCGAGGCCGTGGAATTCGCGATCGAGCCCGGCGCCGGTGAGACCGCGCTGATCTGCTTCGAGATCTACCGGCGCGGTGCGGACTGGAAGGTGCGGGCCGTCGGGCAGGGTTACGCGGGCGGGCTGGCCGCGCTGCTGCCCGCGCACGGCGTCGAGGTCGACGAGCCGCAGCCCGCGCCGAGCCGTGCCGACACCGGCGACGGCGGGCGGACGGTCGAGGTCGGCTACGGACTCGAACGGCTGTGGATGATCTTCGAGGACGCCGCCCGCTCGGCCGCCGCCCTGGTCGCCGCCCGCGACTACGCCGCCAAACGGCTCGACGACGAGCTCTCGGCCGCGGTATCGGACCCGGCCGTGCGCAACACCCCGGCGGCCGCCGATGCCAGGCAGGCCGCCCAGCGCCGCTGCGACGAGCTGATCGCCGCCGCGGAAGCCGATCACCGCCGCGACAGCGAGCAGCTGATGCGCGAGCTCGCCGACGCCGACCGGCACCTGCCGCCGGCGCTCGCGTCGTGGAAGTCGCCGTCCTGGGAGCGGCCGCCGGTGCCCGCCGACGGTATCCGGCTCGGCGAGCTGTACGCACCGGACCGCGGCGCGCTGCGCATCCCGTACTGCGTGCCCGTCCCGCTGACCCGGCCGCTGTGGATCGACACCGAGGTGTCCGCGGCGGTGGTGCCCGTGATCGGCGCGCTACTCGCCCGACTGCTGGCCGCCGACCCGCACCGGCGCACGCGGGTGGACGTCATCGATCTCACCGGCGCGTTCACCGGCCTGCTCGCCCCGCTCGCGCCGGTGCTCGACGGCCCGCCGATCACCGACCACGGCGCCATCTCGGCCCGGCTACAGGCGTTGGTCGAGGCCGCCGAACTCGCCGAAATGGCGTATCAGGCCGGCGATTACACCGCGCCGCCCGAGCATCGGGTGCTGCTCGCCGCCGATTTCCCGCACGGGTACCGCTCCGCCGACGCCCAGCGCATCACCGCGCTCACTCTGCGCGGCGACCTGATCGGGCTGTCCATCGTGATCGTCGGCAGCGACGAATCCGGTTCGCCCGACGACGCGGTCGCCGCGCTCGCCCAGGCGGCGCGGCACCTGCCGACTGTCGCGGACACCCCGCTGTTCGACCCGTGGACCGGCAGTGCCTGGCAGCTCGAACTCGACCTGCTGCCGCGCGACCCGCAGCGGGCGGCACGACTGCTCAGGTCGGAGTAGCGCCGAGCCCCCGCACGCGGTGCGGGCCGCCGCTCACGGAGTGCGGGCGGGAGCATCGCGCGGTCGCAGCCAGGTGGGCAGCCAGGGCAGCAGGGGATCGGGTGCGTGGTCGAGGACCCCGCCCACCGGGTCGTCGGCGCCGTCGCGGCGCACCAGATCCTCGTCCGGACGGAAGATCTGGCGCACGATCAGTGCGCACAGCCCGATCACCGCGAGGTCGCGCAGCACGACGGTGCCTGTGAACCACTGCTCGGGCAGGCCCTTGCTGCCGGTGCCCAGGTAGTAGTACATGCGCGGCACCCACACCAGCGCGTCGATCGTCATCCAGGCCAGCAGGATCCGCCGGTGCGGCAGCGCCAGCACCGCCAGCGGCACCAGCCACAGCGAGTACTGCGGGCTCCACACCTTGTTGGTCAGCAGGAAGGCGGCCACCACCAGGAAGCACAGCTGCGCCAGCCGCGGGCGGCGCGGCGCGGTGAGCGCGAGCCACGCAATCGCCCCGCAGGCTAGCACGAACAACGCCAGCGACACCGCGTTGAGCACGGTGGGCGCCTCGCCGTGCCGCAGCGGGCCGTCGAATCCGGTCCAGCCGGTGAACGACGTGATGACGTTGTAGATCGAATCCGGGTCGGCGTGGCGGGTGGTGTTGAGCCGGAAGAACTCCCGCCAGCCCTGCGGGAACAGCGCGGCGATGGGCAGGTTCACCACCACCCAGGTGGCCAGCGCGCCCGCCACCGTCACCGCCGCGGCGCCGAGCGGGCGCAGGCTCAGGAAGCGCACCCGGTAGGGGATGTCCCGCAGCCAGTCCAGCACGGCGGCCGGTCCGTCGAGGTCGGCCAGGGTCGTCACCCGGCGCGGCCGCGGCAGCCGCTGCATCGGGTCCGCGCGCAGGCAGAGCACCAGGATCGGGCCGAGCAGCAGCAGCGGATACAGTTTCGCCGCACCGCCGAGCCCGAGCAGCACCCCGGCCAGCAGGGGCCTGCGCCGCGCCCAGGCCAGCAGGCCGGTGGCCGCGAAAGCCGTTGCCAGTGCGTCGAAATTGGTGAACGCGTGCACGATCACCAGCGGTGAACAGGCCACCAGCGCGGCGTCCCACACCCGCCGGCCCGCCAGCAGCGCCGACGCCCACACGGTGACCAGCCAGGCCATCGCCAGTCCGACCGCGACCACGTTGAAATAGATCACGACCTGCAGCGCGCCGGGCAGCGGCAGCGCGTCCCAGGTCTTGGCGACCTGCATGGCAAGGTACTGGTACAGCCCGGACAGCACCGGGTACTCCATGTACCTGACCTCGGTGCCGCCGTCGGGGGTCTGCTCCACCCACGACTTCTTGTACGGGAAGGCGCCCTCGTCGAGCCGTTCGGCTCCGTACAGCGGCACCGTGTCGGAGTAGCACATGGCCACGTATTGGCGGCCGTCGTGCCAGTCGAGGGTGAGCGATCCGTCGGCCGCTTCGGTTTGTTGGATACAGCCCGCCTTGGTGGCCCACCCGAGCGCCAGGAAGATCACCGTGAAGGCGAACAGCACGCGCAACGGCGTCCAGAACCGCACCCGGCCGATCAGGGCGTGATCGCCAACCGGGCCCCCGATGACCGTACTGGCCTGCGCGGTCAAGGAATCGGTGCGACTCGGCCGATCCCTGGCATCGGCCGATCGGAGATCCGCCGCCACGGGCCCCGGCGCCGCGAGCCGAGCGGGCACCGCCGCCTCCCCGACCGACCGCGCACCCCCGCGCTCGTCCACCACCTGCTGATCGGTCACGCCCACCGAGGCTACCGGCCCGGCGTCCGCACCCGCGGATCACCCGCGACCAACCGGTCCGCCCGCGGGTGGGTCAGCGGCTTCGCGTGGGTTGCGGGCTGTCGCTGCCCTCCTCGTCGTCGGCGTTACCGCCACCCCCGCCGTTGCCGTTGCCGTTGCCACCGCCCGGTGACGCGCCGCCGGTCGGCGCGACCGGCTGGCCGGGCAGCGGGCCGGACTCGGAGTTCTGTTGCGGACGCTGCTGCTGGGTCTGCTGCGGCGCGGGCTGCACACCGGGCACCGGGATGGTGATACCGGGCAGGATCTCCACCTGGGTGGGGGTGATCACCACCGGGGGCAGCAGCGGGGCTTCCGTGGTCGACGGCGGGGTGTACGGCGCCGTCCACTCGGGCACGCCCGCCTGGCCCTTGATCGGGGCGGGCTTGGGGAAGGTCTCGTTGGGCGTGCCGGCCAGGGCACCGTCCATCGTGGCCTTCCAGATGTCCGAGGGCAGGCTGGAGCCGTAGATCATCGCGCCCGCGTAGTTGCGCAGCGGCGAGTTGTCGACGCTGCCGACCCACACCGCGGTGGACAGCGACGGCGTGTAGCCGACCATCCACGCGTCCTTGTTCTCACCGGTGTCCAGCAACTGCGCGGTACCGGTCTTGGCGGCCGACTCGCGGCCACCGGCCAGGCCGTGGTTGCGGGAGTAGGCGGCGATCGGCTTCATCGCGGCGGTGACGTTGTCCGCCACGGCCGCCGAGACACGCTGCTCGCCCGGCACCTCGCCGCGATCGAGCAACACCTGTCCGTCGGCGGTGACGACCTTCTGCACGAAGTGCGGCTGGTGGTAGACGCCCGAGGCGGCCAAGGTGGCATAGGCCGAGGCCATGTCCAGCGGGCGGGCCTGGTACTGACCGAGCACGATGCCGTTGTTGGGGCCGGAGCCGTCCGGCTCGGACAGCGTCTTGCCGACGCCGGGCAGTTCCTCGGGGATGCCGAGCCGGTGTCCCATCTCGGCGATCTTCTGCGGCCCGTTCTGCATGTCCAGCTGCATGCGGTAGAAGCTGGTGTTCAGCGACCGCTTGAGCGCCTCGGCGATGGTGCACATACCGCAGGACTCGCCCTCGACGTTGGTGATCTTGATGCCGTGCACGGTCAGCGGCGAGCTGTCGTACATCTGCGAGAGCGGAATGCCCTGCTCGAGGTTGGCGGCCAGGCCGATCACCTTGAACGAGGAACCGGTCTGCAGCGGCGCGTTGGCGAAGTCGTAGCCCTGGCCGTCGGTGCCGCCGTAGTACGCGCGCACCGCGCCCGTGCGCGGATCGATCGACACCACCGCGGTGCGCAACTGCTCGGGCTCGCCCTGCATCTTGGCGGTGGCGGCCTCGACCGCGGCCTGCTGCGCCTGCGGGTCGATGGTCGTGGTGATCTGCAGGCCCGCGGTGTTGAGCTGCTGCTCGCTGATGCCAGCGGCAGAGAGTTCCTCCAGGACGCGGGTCTTGATCAGGCCCTCGGGACCGGAATCGAGCTCGTTGTCCTGGTTCGCCGCCAGCGACACCACCTGGGGATACTGCATGTTCTGGCGCTCGGCCGCGGACAGGTTGCCGCCGCTGACCATGCCGTCGAGCACGTAGTTCCAGCGCGACTTGGCACCGTCGGGATTCTTCTCCGGGTCCAGCAACGAGGGCAGCTGGATGGTGGCCGCCAGCACGGCGCCCTCGGCCACGGTCAGTTCCTGGACCGGCTTGCCGAAGTACGCCTTGGCGGCGGCGTCGATGCCATAGGCGCCGCGCCCGAAGTAGATGGTGTTGAGGTAGGCGGCCAGGATCTCGTCCTTGCTCCACTGCCTGGCCATCTTCGCCGAGATCACCAGCTCGCGCATCTTCCTCGTCAGCGAGCGTTCGTCGCCGACCAGCGCGTTCTTCACGTACTGCTGGGTGATCGTGGAGCCACCGCCCGCGCTCTCCTTGCCCAGGACGTTGTCGCGGGCCGCGCGGGCGAAGCCGGAGATGGAGAAGCCGGGGTTGGTATAGAAATCCCGGTCCTCGGCCGCGATCACGGCGTTGCGCACGTGCGGCGGGATCTGGTCGATGGTGACCTCGGTGCGGTTGCCCTGCGGCGGCACCACCTTGCTGATGACGGTGGAGCCGTCCTGGGCGTAGATGGTGGCCACCTGATTGGTCTTCAGGTCGCCGGGCTGGGGCACCGACACGGTGGTGTAGGCGATGAGGAACACCGCGCTGGGCACCATGATCGCCAGCGCGGTGAGCACGTACATCACCCGCCGGATGGTGCGCCACGGCATCCGCCTGCCCTGACCGGGTCCGCGACCGCCGCCGGACCCGCCCGAGCCGCCGCTGCCGCCCCCGCGGCGCGGCGGTGGGCCGGACGGTGGCCCGGACGCGGCGCGGCGCTCGCCGGTGGTGGCGCCACCGGCCCGGCGCGCGCCGTCGACGGCCGGGCGCGGGCCGGTCGCGCTGCGCGCCGTGGCGGGCTTGGGTCCGGTCGCCGCGCCGCCGCGGCGGGCCACCGCTTCACCCAGCGACCCCGGCCGTGCTGCCGGGGTCGCCGCGGGTGTCTGGTTCGGGCGCTGGATGCGTTGGGTCGCGCCTGCCGCGCCGCCGGGTGCGCCGGTGGGCGGCGCGGGCCGGCCGGGCGCGGGCGCACCCTGCGGCGGCCTGCCCTGGGGTGGCCTGCCCTGCGGCGGGCGGCCACCCTGCGGGGGCGGGCCGGGGCGGAACGGCGGCTGCCCGCCACGCGGCGGCGCGCCGTTCGGACCGGGGCGCGGCGCACCGGGCGGTGGACCGCCCGGCTGCGGCCGGAATCCGGGCGGCGGAGCCTGCCGCGGGGGATACGGGTTCGGATCCGGATGTGAACTTCGCTGAGCACGGCCACCGCGCGGTTCATCGCCGTAGGGGGAAGTCTCGTAAGGCGAATTCACTGACAAGATCTCCATAACTCGTATCGGTCAAGCGTGGTCGGTGCCGTGGTGGGCACCGCGCCGCGGGTGCGCGGGCGCCGCGGGTCACCCGATCGGCAGATGACCAAGCACATCACTCGGCGGCGGTACGCCGGTTGGCCCGGGTACCGGAGCGGCGCCGGGTCGGCGCCGGGGCGTTGCCGAGCACATAGGACTGCACCAGATGATTCCAGCTGCAGGTGCGGCACACCTCGACGACGTGGACCGAGAACTCCTCGCGGGTCTCGGCGAGGCGCATGAGCTCCTCGGGTGTGCGAGCCGAGCCTGCCACGGGTCCGAGGCCGTCGCCGTAGACCCAGGACACGAGCGTCAACTGCTCTTTCCGGCAGATCGGACACGTGACCTCGCTCCCCCGCCCGTGGAACTTCGCCGCACGCAGCAGGTATGGATTGGCATCACACACCTCGGCGACGTCCACGCGGCCCGCATAGACGTCGGCCAGCAGCGACCGGCGCCGGAGCGCGTAGTCGACCACCTGCCGCTGAATTCGCACGCCACCCAGAGTAGCGGGGCGCGGCGCCGACCGCGCCGGGCTGTGGGGATTGCCCCAGTCTCGCCGGGCCCGCGATCGGGCGCGTTCGCCCAGCTCGCGCTCTACGATGCAGCGTGTGTCCACAACATCGGGGCGCACGCGGGCGCGTGACATCGATCGCGCGAACGCCTCCAGCGTGCTGGACGCCGCGTACGCCGAAGGCCAGCTCGGCGCCGCCGAGTACCACGACCGCACCGCGCGAGCGGCCGCCGCGAAAACCGTCGGTGACCTGGCCGGGTTGCTCGCCGATCTGCAGGTGCCCGCCACGGTCCGCGACCTGGTACCGTCCTCCGCCGCCGCCCCGCGAAAGCCTTTGCGGCGCAGTGCTTCCCCGTCCGGTTATCCCGGTCACACCCGTGCCCGTGCCGACGACCGCCGCCGTGTCCACGCCCAACTCGACCACGCCCGCGCCGAAGGCCAGCTGACCGAGGACGAGCATCAAGCCCGCCGCGACCTGGCCGACGAGGCCCGCACCCTCGGCGACCTGGCCGTCCTGGTCGACGACCTGCGCCTGGCGCCGAGCGCCGAGCCCCGGCCGCCGCGCTCGCGCCGGCGGCACTGGTTCCAGCTGGGCGTGGCGGCCGCCGCTGTGGTGGCCGCGGTGGCGACGGCCACCCTGACCGCGCGGGCGGTGCGGCCCGAACCGCCCGCGCCGGTCGCCGCCCCGGTGGCTCCGGTCGCCGACCTCGACGGCGTCGCACCGGTGGTGATCGGCACCCCGAACCTGCTCACCGAGACCGGCCTGCGCCAGCTCGTGGCGGACCTGCGCACCCGGTTCGGTGACCCGACCGTCGACGAACTGTCCGTTCACCCCGAGTTGGCCTCGCTGACCAAGGCGGTGCCGGGCCAACCCAACCGAAAGGTCGGCTACTCCTACCGCTGGGGCTTCGCGCCGGACGGTGCCCCCGTCACCCGCGAACCCGACACCCCGACCGTCGACCTCACCGCGCTCGACCTGACGGCACTGGCGGCACTGATCGCCGAGGCGCCCGCCACCCTGCGCGTGCCCGACGGCACGACCAGCCACATCGGCGTGGAGATCATGGACAACGACTTCTACGCCGCCTACGGCCTGCCGCGCGGCGCCGTGGCGGTGAGCGTCTACGCGCGCAACGAGGCACGCGAGAGCGGCCATCTCCTCGCGGCGGCCGACGGCAGGATCGCCCGTACCTGGGAATTCGGGAGGTAGGCGATGAGCTCCGCCCCGTCCGGCGCACTGCGCGCCGCCGACTCCGACCGCGCGGACGTGTGCGGGATGCTCGACGCCGCGCTGGCCGACGGCCAGCTCACCGCCGCCGAACACGCCACCCGCACGTCCGCGGCCATGCGCGCGGTCACCTTCGCCGACCTCGAAACCCTGATCGCCGACCTGCAGCTGCCCGAAGCCCTGGTCGACACCCCCGTCGTGCGCGCGGACCTGCGCCGCCCGCATCGGCTGCGCATGCCGCTCGCGATCGTCGCCGGGGCCGCGGCGCTCGGCGCGGTGGTCGGGCTGGCCGTCGGATGCGCGGGTGGCGGTGCCGAGACCGCGGCGGAGGCCGGCCGGCCTGCCTTCACCACACCGAACGGCCTGGCGCGGTTCATCGCCGACTACCGTGCCCACTTCGGCGACACCTCGGTCGACGAGGTCACCCTGCACCCCGAGCATGTGAGCATCGTCCGGCGCGCCGCCGACAACCCCGCGCAGGAGGACCGCTGGGACTACGACGGCGAGTTCGACCACTCGGTTACCACCTCCCGCGATCCGGACGACCCGACCATCGATCTGGCCGCACTCGACCTGCCCGCGATCGCGGCCGTGCTGGCGGGCAGCACGCGGACCGTCGGGGTGCCCGAGGGCGCCGTCACGCACCTGGGCATCGAGCCCAGCGACCACGCGGGCATCGCGGGCGGCCTCGAGGTGCAGATCTTCGTCGCCGACGAGCGCGGCGGCCGCGGCGACCTGACCGTCGCCGCCGACGGCGCACCCGTGGCGGTGTTCCCCGCCGGTCGCTGAGCCGGCCCCGGCACGTTTGCGCGCCGCCACCTGTGGTTATCCGTCCCCAGTGGGCCTGACCCTGTGCCTGGTTATATCGCTCCGATATAGTGGGCAGTCGCATCCATCGGTTAGGTCTGCATGACAGTCAGGGGGTGAAGCCCGTGCTCGAATTGGCGATTCTCGGGCTGCTCCTCGAATCGCCCATGCACGGTTACGAGCTGCGCAAGCGGCTGACGGGCCTGCTCGGGGCGTTTCGGGCCTTCTCCTACGGGTCGCTCTATCCCACGCTGCGCCGCATGCAGGCGGACGGACTGATCGCGGAGGAGGTACCGGAGGGCGCGGCCACGCGCCGGGCCCGCCGGGTCTACCAACTGACCGACAAGGGCCGGGAGCGGTTCAACGAACTGCTCGCCGACACCGGCCCGCAGAACTACACCGACGACGGCTTCGGCGTTCATCTCGCTTTCTTCAGCCGCACCCCCGCGGAAGCGCGGATGCGGATCCTGGAAGGCAGGCGGCGCCAAGTCGAGGAGCGCCGAGAGGGGCTCCGGGAAGCGATCAAGAAGGCCAGCGGGTCACTGGATCGCTACACCCGGCAACTCCATCAACTCGGACTCGAATCCAGCGAGCGCGAAGTGCGCTGGCTCAACGAGTTGATTGCGGCGGAGCAATCGACGAAGGCGGCACCACAGAAAGAGGGAAATATCGGCCATGAGTGACATCAACACGGCTGAGAACGCCACCGAAGTGCGCGTGGCCATTGTGGGCGTGGGCAACTGCGCCTCCTCCTTGGTCCAGGGCGTGCAGTACTACAAGGACGCGGACGAGAGCGCGACCGTGCCCGGCCTGATGCACGTCAAGTTCGGCCCCTACCACGTCCGCGACGTCAAGTTCGTCGCCGCGTTCGACGTGGACGCCAAGAAGGTCGGCTTCGACCTGGCCGAGGCGATCTTCGCCAGCGAGAACAACACCATCAAGATCTCCGACGTGCCACCGACCGACGTGGTCGTGCAGCGCGGCCCGACGCTCGACGGCATCGGCAAGTACTACGCGCAGACCATCGAGGTCTCCGAGGCCGAGCCGGTCGACGTCGTGCAGGCGCTCGTGGACGCGAAGGTCGACGTCCTCGTCTCCTACCTGCCGGTGGGCTCGGAGGAAGCCGACAAGTTCTACGCCCAGTGCGCCATCGACGCGGGCGTCGCGTTCGTCAACGCGCTGCCGGTGTTCATCGCCTCCGACCCGGTGTGGGCCAAGAAGTTCACCGACGCGGGCGTGCCGATCGTCGGCGACGACATCAAGAGCCAGGTCGGCGCCACCATCACCCACCGCGTCATGGCCAAGCTCTTCGAAGACCGCGGCGTGCAGCTCGACCGCACCATGCAGCTCAACGTCGGCGGCAACATGGACTTCAAGAACATGCTCGAGCGCGAGCGGCTGGAGTCGAAGAAGATCTCCAAGACCCAGGCCGTCACCAGCAACCTGAAGAAGGAGCTGGGCGCCAACGACGTGCACATCGGCCCCTCCGACCACGTCGGCTGGCTCGACGACCGCAAGTGGGCCTACGTGCGCCTGGAAGGCCGCGCCTTCGGCGACGTGCCGCTGAACCTGGAGTACAAGCTCGAGGTGTGGGACTCGCCGAACTCGGCGGGCATCATCATCGACGCGGTGCGCGCGGCCAAGATCGCCAAGGACCGCGGCATCGGCGGCCCGGTCATCCCGGCCTCGGCCTACCTGATGAAGTCGCCGCCGCAGCAGCTCGCCGACGACGTCGCCCGCGAACAGCTCGAGGCTTTCATCGTTGGATAGCCGCTGGCGCGGCGGGTTCGCGGCCCGGTGTGGCTCGCGGGTCCGCTACCGCTGCTTGCCTTCGACGTGCGCAGCGGCAGCGGACCCGCGAGCCGGCCGCGAATCTCCGAGGCTCGGTCTCGCTTCGCTCGAACCCTGAGGTGTTCGAGTCCGGAGTGTGGTTGGGCATTGTGACGAAAAGGCCGGTCGGGGTGTGTCCGACCGGCCTTTCGTCTGTCTCTGTTCAGTCCCTGTCGACGTATCAGTCCAAGGAGACGTAGACCTCTACCGAGGTGGGGCCGGTGTAGCGCTCGATCTCGGCGGTGTGGGAACGGGTGATGACGCCGCTGGCTTCGGCCTTGGCCACCTGGGCCCATGCGGTGCGTAGTAGGTCGTAGGGCTTGTCGGAGACGACGAACTTGGCGTAGCGGCCCTGGGGGATGCGGGTGAGGACGTCGCCCTGGTCCATGTCGGCCAGACCGGCGACCTCGTAGCCGAGCACGGCGACGGCGTGGTCGTTCTGGCCGATGTAGGCCGCCACGCGGGGCACGTTCTTCTCCCTGGCCAGGTAGCGGTCCCAGGTGAAATTCACCAGATCGAGGTCGCGGGCGGTCACCTCGCGACCCGCCAGCGGGACGGTCAGCCCGGCCACCAGGCTCTCGTCCAGGGTGACGATCTCGAAATCCACAGTGCGTTCCTACCCGTCGCTCGGTTCGTCGGCCAGCGCCACGAAGACTTCCGCGGTATGGGCGTCGGGATAGTGCTCCCAGTCCCCGGTGTAGGAGCGGACGAAACGTCCGGCCGCCTCGGCGTCCCACACCGCCCGCCAGATGCTCACGATGGTATCGCCGAGATTGTCACCGCTGGCGATGAAGCGGGCGAAGCGCCCGCCCGGCACCCTGGCCAGCACATCGCCGGGCAGCAGGTCGTCGAGGCTGCGACAGCGATAGCCGACGATGTGGGTCAGATAGGAATTGATCTCCGGGGCGTGGTCGACATACGCGGTGGTCGGTGGGCCGGGCAGCCGGCGCGACAGATTCCGCTTCCACGCCTCCTCCACCTTCGCTCGCCGCGGCCCCTCGACCGCGAGCGCCGGGCTGCGAAGTACTGTGCCCGCCACCAGCGTCTCGGGACGGTCAACGACATTGAAATCCACCGGCGTAGCCCCTAAGTCTCGTCTGTTCCTGCGTCGGCGGCGCGCGCTGCCCGCCCGCGTACCGCTGCCCTCGTCGCTCGATGCGCATATCCTCGCGCATCCGCCCGCACAACGGGCGCCGACCCTGGCTCGATGTTCGCCGCCGTACGCCGCCTCACTCTGGCAAACGATGCTGCCACGTCGCACGTTCCCTCGCGGGGCGCTAGATAACAAGATCGATGCAAGATGGCGGCGTTCGGCATCGGCTCAGCCCGGCACCGGCACGGTCAGGCCGGGGAAGATCTCGATCTGCCTGGGCGGAGGCGGCGGCGCGGGAGCCGGCGCGGGCGCGGGCGGGATCACGATCTGCGGCTCGGGTTCCGGCGCGGGGGTGTTCGGCGCCGGGGGGATCACCACGGCGGGCGCCTGCGGACGGGTGGCCTGCGGCGGGTTGAGGATGTCGTACGGATTACCCGACGGCGGTCCCTGCCGGCCCACCTGCGAGGGCGGTCCCTCGGCGGCGGTGTCGGGTACCGGGAACTGCTCGACCGGCGCGCCCTCGTGCGCGTCGTCCATCATCTGCTTCCAGATGTCCGACGGCAGCCCCGACCCGTAGATGCTGGCACCGCCCGCGGTACGGATCGGCTGGGAGTGCTCGGTGCCGATCCACACCGCGGTGGACAGCGACGGCGTGAAGCCGACCATCCACGCGTCCTTGTTCAGGTCGGTCTCGCCGAGCTGCGTGGTGCCGGTCTTGGCCGCCGACGGGCGTCCGCCCGCCAGCGCGTGCCCGTTGGAGTAGGCCGCGATCGGCATCATCGCCTGAATGGTCTTCTCCGCGATCGGCGCCGGAATGCGCTGTTCGGGCGCCGGTAGTTGCTCGCCCACCGGCCGCTCCGGCACGCCGCGGTCCAGCAGCACCCGGCCGTCGCCGGTCACCACCCGCTGCACGAAATACGGCCGGTGGTACCAGCCGGAGGCGGCGATGGTGGCGTAGGCCGAGGCCATGTCGATCGGACGCACCAGGTACTGACCGAGCACGATGCCGTTGTAGGGCGGGCCGCCGTCCTCGGTCAGGGTCTTGCCCGCCACGCCCGGGATGTGCTCGGGGATGCCCGCCTGGTGCGCGGCGTCGGCGATGGCCTGCGGGCCGTCCAGCATCGACATGGTGAGCCGGTAGAAGCTGGTGTTGAGGGAGCGCTTGAGCGCCTCGGCGATGGAGCACCGCCCGCACGTCTCGTTCTGCACGTTGGTGATGGTGGTGCCGTGGTCGGTGATCGGGGAACTGTCGATCGCACGGGTCAGCGGGATGCTCTGCTGCTGGGCGGCGATCACGGCGAACACCTTGAACGCCGAACCGGTCTGCAACGGCGCCTGCGCGAAGTCGTAGCCGGTGCCGTCCTCGCCGCCGTAGTAGGCGCGCACCGCCCCCGAGCGCGGGTCGACCGAGACGACGGCGGCGCGCAGTTCGGGCGGCTGGCCGGCGAGCCGGTCCCGCACCGCGGTCATCGCGGCCTGCTGGGCGCGCACGTCGATGGTGGTGGTGATCTGCAGCGCGCCGGTGTTCAGTTCGCGTTCGCTGATCCCGGAGTCGCGCAGTTCGCGCAGCACCTGGGTGCGGATCAACCCCTCGGGGCCCCGGGCCGCGCTGGCGTCGGGGAGTTCGGTGATGGGCACGATGTCGGGGAACGCGGTGGCGTCGCGGTCGCCGGGGGCGAGCACGCCCATCTCCACCATGCCGTCGAGGACGTAGCGCCACCGCGCCTTCAGGTCGTCGAGGTGGGTCTCGGGGTCCAGGATCGACGGTGTCCGGATCACCGAGGCCAGCACCGCGCCCTCGGCCAGGGTCAGCTGCGCGGGCGGCTTGGCGAAGTAGGCCTGGGCGGCGGCGTCGATGCCGTAGGCGCCGCGCCCGTAGTAGATGGTGTTGAGGTAGGCGGCCAGGATCTCGTCCTTGGTCCACTGCCGCGCCATCTTCGCCGCGATCACCAGCTCGCGCATCTTGCGGCTGATCGTACGTTCGGAACCGAGGAAGGCGTTCTTCACATACTGCTGGGTGATGGTCGAACCGCCGCCCGCGTCCTCCTTGCCGAGCAGGTTGTCGCGCGCGGCACGCAGGAACCCGGAGGTCGAGTAGCCGGGATTGGTGTAGAAGTTGCGGTCCTCGGCCGAGAGCACGGCGTCGCGCACGTGCTGGGGAACCTCCGACAGCGGCACCGGCGTGCGGTTGCCCTCCGGCGGCACCACCTTCGCCAGTACGGTCGTGCCGTCGGAGGCGGTGATGGTGGCGATCTGATTGGTCTGCACCGCGGCCGGATCGGGGATCTCGGCGCTCCAATACACCAGCGCCAGCAGCAGGCCGGGCACCGCGACGAAGATCACGAACAGCGCCAGTGCCAGCCGCCGCAACCGCTCGCCCCTGGTCCGGCGCCGCCGCGGTGCCGCTCCCCGATCGCGGTCGGCCGCGGTGTCCTCGGCAGCGTTGTCCGGATCGGCAGCGTCGTCCCGATCGGTGGAGTCCTCGGCGGTGCCGGTCGCGGGGTCCTTCCACCCCGCGATGGACGCGTACGGCGCCGATCCCGGATCGCCCCCGGCGCCGCGTCGCCCCCACCGCCTGCCGAACGCGCCCACGATCATCTCCTTCCGGAGCGTCGGTACCACACGAACAACGACCGAGCCTGAACCTCGACTTTACAGGGTCGGTGTGTCGGTGCCGCCGGGCGGCAACGTTCCGGCAACCGCGCGGGTCAGCTCTTGACGCCGCCCGCGGTGAGGCCGGAGATGATGCGGCGCTGGAACAGCAGGACCATGATCACCAGCGGAATGGTGACGATCAGGCCCGCCGCCATGATCGCGGCATAGGGCTGGACCAGTGGGTTGTTGCCGGAGAACCGGGCGATCGCGACCGTCACCGGCTCGGTCCGGCCACCGGACAGCAGCCGGGCGAGCAGGTACTCGTTGACCGCCGCGATGAAGGCCAGGATCGCCGTGGTGAACACCGCGGGCGCGGCCAGCGGCAGCATCACCAGCCGGAACGCCTGCGCCTTGGTGGCGCCGTCGATGCGGGCGGCCTCCTCGAGCTCCCACGGCAGTTCGGCGAAGAACGAGGCCAGGATGTAGACGGTCATCGGCAGCACGAACGAGATGTTCGGGATGATCATCGCCTGGTACTGCCCGATCCAGCCGAGGCTGGTGAACAGCTGGAACAGCGGGGTGACCAGCACGACGACCGGGAACATCGAGGCGCTCAGGATCAGCCCGGCCACCACGTACTTGCCGCGGAAGGCCAGCCGCGCCAGCGCGTAGGCGGCGAACACGCCGATCACCAGCGCGATCACCGTGGTGATCGACCCGATGAGCACGCTGTTGAGCAGTGCCCGCCCGAAGTTGTTGCCCCGGGTGGTGTCGAAGGCGTTGCGGAAGTTCTCCAACGTCACGTGGGTGGGCCACGGCGTGTTGTCGAAGGTGTAGTCCGGATCGCGGAACGCGGTGACCGCCATCCAGTAGAACGGGCCGAGACCCCACACCAGGATGATCAGCGCACCGAGATAGATGCGCGCCCCCGCGAGCCGTTTGGTCCAGGGCACCGGTCGTTTCGTCGTCGCAGTCGCCATCAGTGCGCCTCTCGCTGTGCTTCCTGGGTGCGGACCGCGTTGGCGCCCAGGAACTTCACCAGGACGAAGGCGATCGCGAAGATCAGCAGGAAGGTCAGGGTCGACAACGCCGCCGCGCTGTTGGGGCCCTGGCGGACCTGCTCGACCACCAGGATCGAGATCGTGCGGGTGGACGGGTTGCCCAGCGTCATGATCGCGGGCAGGTCGAACATGCGCAGCGCGTCCATCGTGCGGAACAGGATCGCCACCATCAGGGCGGGCTTGAGCAGCGGCAGGGTGATCTGGGTGAACCGCTGCCAGGCCGAGGCACCGTCGACCTTGGCCGCCTCGTACACGTCGTTCGGGATGACCTGCAGACCCGCCAGGATCAGCAGCGCCATGAACGGGGTGGTCTTCCACACGTCGGCCACGATCACGGCGAACCGTGCCGCCCACGGGTCGGAGGTCCACAGGATGTGGGTGCCGAGCACCCGGTTCACCACGCCGTCGTACTGGAACATGAACTCCCACAACCGCGCCGTGACCGCGGTGGGGATCGCCCACGGGATGAGCACCGCCGCGCGCAGCAGCGAACGACCGGCGAAGGTCTTGCCCATCACCATCGCCATGCCGAGGCCGATGGTGGCTTCCAACGTGACGGTGATGACGGTGAAGAACAGCGTGATCCCGACAGCCGTCCAGAACTGCGAGCCCAGGTTGCCGGTGGGGCAGGCGATGGTCTCCCCGGTGGGCAGCGTGCACTGCTGCAACACCCAGTGCAGGTAGTTGTCGAATCCGGCGCTGCCGCCCTCGACGAACATGCCGGTGCTCGGGTCGAGCCCGGAGTCCTTCTGGAAGGACATGTAGAGCGCGCGGCCGACCGGGTAGCCGATGACGACGGCCAGGGCCACCAGCACGGGAGTGACCAGCAGCCACGCCCGGCCGGACGCCCGCAACTCGGCGAACAGGCCGGTGCGGGCGGCGGGCGCTTCGTCTTTCGGCACGCGGGTGGCCACTGTCGAGGGATCCGACACCGTTATCTCTCTCCTACGGGCTGGTCGGGTCCGTTGCGCGACACCGCTTACGAACCGGCGGTCTCGATGCCCTTCTGCATGCCGATGATCGCGTCGTCGACGGACTTGGCTCCGGTCAGGGCAGCATAAGCGTTGTCCTGGATGGCCTTCGACACCGCCGGGTAGAACGGGGTCACCGGGCGCGGCACCGCGCTGGCGATGGACTCCTTGAGCGCGGGCAGGTACGGCATCTTGGCGATCAGGGCCGGGTCGTCGTACATCGAGGCGCGCACCGAGGGCAGCGCGCCGGAGGCGATGATGTGCTGGGCGTCCTCGCTGATCAGGAAGCGCAGGAAGTCCAGCGCGGTGGCCTTGTGCTTGGAGAAGGCGCTGATGGCGGCGTTGTAGCCGCCCAGGGTGGAGGCGCCGACGCCGTTCTCGCCCGGCAGCGGCGCGACCGCGAACTTGTCCTTCACCAGCGACGATTCGGCACCGGCGTCACCGAAGGTGGAGGGCCAGGCGCGCAGGAACAGCAGCCTGCCCTGGGTGAAGGCGTTCGCCGATTCCGGTTCCTTGAAGGTGACTGCTTCCTGCGGGATGTCGCCGTTCTTGTACGCGGTGACCAGGGTGTTGAGCCCGGCGCGGGCCTGCGGGCTGTCGACGGTCGGGGTCTTGCCGTCGGAGCCGACGAAGCTGCCGCCGAAGGCGTTGATCACCTCGGAGGTGTTCACCGTCAGGCCCTCGTACGGCGCGAACTGCCCGGCGTAGCAGCCGATGTTGTTCTCCCGGGCGATCCGGCACTGGCCCAGCATCTCGTTCCAGGTCTTCGGCGGCTCGGGGACCAGGTCCTTGCGGTAGAACAGCAGGCCGCCGTTGGTGTTGCGGGGCGCGGCGTAGAGGGTGTTGTTGTAGGTGGCGCTGGCGACCGTCGGGGACAGCAGCGTGGAGGTGTCGATCGCGAAGGAGTCCTTCAGCGGCTGGATCCAGCCCTTGGCGGCGAACTCCGCGGTCCACGGCACGTCGAGGGCGACCACGTCGTAGTCGGACTGCTTGGAGCGCATGTGCTCCACCAGGTCGTCGTACTGCTGGGAGGCGTCGTTGGACTGCTCCTTGAAGGTCACCTGCTCGTCGGGGTGCGAGGCGTTCCAGCGCTCGATGAGCTGCTTGACCACACCGGTCTCGGTGGTGTCCTTGCCCTCGACGTAGGTGATCGGGCCACGGCCCTCGAGGTTCTCGGAGGTGGGGTTCCCGCCGTTGTCGCTGGAGCAGGCGGAGGCGAAGGTGGCCGTCAGCAGCGCGGCCGAGGCGACCGCCAGCGCGGCCCGCGGCACGAGCATGGAACGTAGGGACGACGCCTTTTTCACAGCCATCGCGGACACTCTCCAAGGTTTACGACGTGAGCGGCAGCACACCGTGGGCCGGTGCATCACGCAATATACATGGTGTCCACGGTCGGCGTCCGATCATGTCGCCTTATTCCCGGGCCGGGCACCGCGGCCGGCCCCGGTTAGGCTGGCGGGTGATGTCTTCGCCGAACCCGGTTCCCGATCGGATGCTCACCCGCATCGGCGGGCTGCTGCGCAAGGCCGAGGCCACCGACAACGAGCACGAGGCCGAGGCGTTCCTGGCCGCCGCCCAGCGCCTGGCCACCCGCTCCTCCATCGACCTGGCGGTGGCTCGCGCGCACGTCGCCGGGCGCGAGCGGCGACCGACGCCGGTCCAGCGGGTGATCCCGATCGGCGAGCCGGGCCGCAAGGGGCTGCGCACCTACGTGCAGCTGTTCGTCGCGATCGCGCACGCCAACGACGTGCGCTGCGATGTCGCCCGCACCTCCACCCAGGTCTATGCCTACGGCTTCGACACCGACATCGACACCTGTGAGGCGCTCTACACCAGCCTGCTGGTGCAGATGGTGCGGGCCAGCGACCACTACATCAAATCCGGTGCCTACCGCGAGGCGACGGTGGAGAAGGTGGTCACCGAGCAGCGCTGGGGCCGTACCGTGCGCCGTCGGGTGCAGGCGCCCGCCGCGCCGGTGACGGCGCGGCTGAACTTCCAGATGGCCTTCGCCGAGCGGATCGGGCGGCGGCTGGCCGAGGTGAAGTCGGAGGTGGAGGCCGAGGCGGTGGCCGAACCGGTGGCGGCCACCGGGACCGCGCTGGCGTTGCGGAACAAGGAGGTGGAGCTGGTCGACTTCTACACCCGCACCTCCGAGGCCCGCGGCACGTGGAGGGGGCCGCAGGCCTCGGCGGGTCGTTCGGCGGCCGCGCGGCGCGCCGGGGACCGGGCGGGCCGGGCGGCGCGGCTGGGTCCGGCGCCGGAACTGGGCGGTGTCCGCGGACAGTTGGGCCCCGGCGAGGGGGCATGACCGCCAGGGACACCCAACGCGCCCGGGTCTACGACGCCGAGCAGCTGGTGCGCGGAATGTTCGACCGGGCCGACGAATTCGGCCATCGCACCGTCGAGTTCCACGGTTCGCAGCTGACGTTGCCGGTGGAACGGCGGTTCGCCTCGGTGGCGTCGGTGCAGGACTACGTCGACCGGGTGCTCGCCTTGAACTGGGTACGCGCGCAATGGGATCGGGCCGCCGAGCCGGTGCGGGTGCGGGCGCGCGCCGGGACCCGGGCCGCCCACTACGAAGCCGACGGCGCGGTGCTGGCCGTGCCGCTGCACGCGGGCGGGTCGGCGTGGGCGTTGCGGGAGCTGGTGGTGCTGCACGAACTCGCGCACCATCTCGCGCCCGGCCCGGCCGCCCCGCACGGTCCCGAGTTCTGCTCGCGCTATGTGGATCTGGTGGACGGCGTCATCGGGCCGGAAGCGGCGCTGGTGCTGCGGTCCGCGATGCTGGGGTGCGGGGTGCGGATCGGCTGACGGGTGGCGCCCGCGCCGCCCCTGCCGATCAGCGCGACTCGAGCAGTGCGCGGACCCGGTGGAAGCGGTTGTGCCACCAGGCCACCCGCTCCCGGTCCGGGTGCCGGTACCGCTCGACCAGCTCCGGGTCCGGGCCGAGCGGGGCACGGGGCACCGGCAGGTACCCGTCGACCGGGCGCAGCGGTGCGGCGACCAGGTCGCCTTCGAACAGCGATGTCGTGCCGAGCCCGCACGCGTGGTCGAGTTCGGGCAGCGCACCGGCCAGCGCCAGCTGCGCACCGAGCCCGATGCTCGTCTCCAGCGCCGAGGACACCACGCACGGCAGCCCGGCGGCCTCGGCCACCGCCAGCGCCCGCCGCACGCCGCCCAGCGGCGTGCACTTGATCACCGCGACGTCGGCGGCCCCGGCCACCGCGACGCGTAGCGGGTCCTCTGCGCGCCGGATGGACTCGTCGGCCGCGATGGGCGCCTCGACCTGCGCGCGCACCGCCGCCAGCTCCTCGATGGTGCGGCAGGGCTGTTCGACGTATTGCAGACCGCCCGCCGCGCGATCCAGTTCGGCGATGTGGGCGACGGCGGTGTCGACGTCCCACGCGGCATTGGCGTCCACCCGCACCGCGCCGTCGACGCCGAGCGCGTCCCGCACCGCCGCCACCCGCTCCAGGTCCTCCCGCAACGACCCGGGGTGGTCGGCCACCTTCACCTTGGCTGTGCGGCAGCCGGATTCGGTGACGATCCGGTGCGCGCGGGCGGCGTCCACCGCGGGCACGGTGCAGTTGACCGGCACCCGGGTGCGCACCGGCTCGGGCCAGCCGGTGCCGGCCTGCTCGAGCGCCGTGGCCAGCCAGCCCGCCGCCTCCCGGTCGTCGTACTCGGGAAAGGGGCAGAACTCGCCCCATCCCAGCGGGCCGGGCACCAGCATCCCTTCGCGCACCGTGATGCCCCGGAACCGGGTGCGCAGCGGAATCGCGTAGACGATGGGTTCACCGAAGTCGCTCATCGCCGCCAGGATACGGGCGATTCCGCCGCGCCCGAGTTCAGAGCCGTTCGAGGATCATGGCGTTGGCGAGTCCGCCCGCCTCACACATCGTCTGCAGGCCGTAGCGGGCGCCGCGCTCGCGCATGGCGTGCACGAGCGTGGTGGTCAGCCGGGCTCCGGAGGCGCCGAGCGGGTGGCCGAGCGCGATGGCGCCACCGTTGACGTTGACCTTGGCCAGGTCGGCTCCGGTCTCCTGGGCCCAGGCCAGCACCACCGGCGAGAACGCCTCGTTGATCTCGACGAGGTCGATGTCGGCGAGCTGGAGGCCCGCCCGTTGCAACACCTTCCGGGTCGCCGGGATGACGGCGGTGAGCATCAACAGCGGGTCGTCACCGGCGACGGCGAAGCTGTGCAGCCGGGCCAGTGGTGTCAGCCCGAGCTGCGCGGCGCGCTCGCCGGTCATGATGAGCACCGCCGCGCTGCCGTCGCTGACCTGGCTGGCCGACGCGGCGGTGATCTGCCAGCCGATCTGCGGGAACCGTTCGGCCATCGCGGGGTCGTAGTAGGCGGGCCGCAGCCCGGCCAGGGTCTCGAGCGTGCTGCCCACCCGGATGCCCTCGTCGGTCTCCAGCCCGGCGAGGGGCGCGAGCTCGGCCGCGAACTGCCCGTTCTTGGTCGCGCGGGCGGCCTTGTCGTGGCTGGACAGGGCGAACTCGTCGAGCTGGGTGCGGGTCAGTCCCCATCTGGCGGCGATGAGTTCGGCGCTGATGCCCTGCGGCACCAGCCCCTCGGGGTACCGCTCGGTGAATGCCACGCCGCCGAGGTCGGCCGAGCCCGCGACGTTGGCGCCCATCGGGATGCGGCCCATCGATTCCACGCCCGCGGCGACCACCACGTCGTAGGCGCCGGCGAGCACCCCCTGCGCCGCGAAGTGAATGGCCTGCTGGCTGCTGCCGCACTGGCGGTCGACGGTGGTGGCGGGCACGGATTCGGGATATCCGGCGGCCAGGGCGGCGCGCCGGGTGATGTTGGCGCCCTGCTCCCCGACCTGGGTGACCACGCCGCCGATGACGTCGTCGATCAGCACCGGGTCGATCCCGCTGCGTCGCACCACCTCGCGCAGGCTGTGCGCGAGCAGGTCGACGGCGTGCACCTGGTGCAGCGCTCCGTTCGGCTTGCCCTTGCCGATCGGCGTGCGAACGGCTTCGACGATGACCGCGTCTCTCATGGGAGGTTCCTTCCGAACCGCGAGCCGGGGCGCCGGTGCCCTGACTCTACTGACGTATAGTCAGGCTAACGCCTGGATATAGTCGACTCAAGTCAGAAGTCGGTATGATGTGCGTCATGGCAGCCGTGATGGAAGGACCGCTGGCCGATCTGTCGTCGTGGCGGACCGACGAGTGCTCGATCGCCAAGGCGATGGACCTGGTCGGCACCCGATCGGCGATCCTGATCCTGCGCGAGGCCTACTACGGCACCCGCCGTTTCGACGGTTTCGCCGCGCGCGTCGGCATCACCCCGGCGGCGGCCGCGGCCCAACTGCGCAAACTCACCGAGGCCGGGCTGCTCGCCAAGCACCCCTACCGCGAGGAGGGCAAGCGCACCCGGTACGAGTACGTGCTCACCCCGATGGGCCGTGACCTGCTGCCCGCGGTGCTGGCGCTGATGCAGTGGGGCGATGCCTACCTGCAACCGGGGCCGCCGCCGCTGCGACTGGTCGACGCGGCGACCGGCGACCCCGTGCGCGTGCAGGTGCGCAGCGCGAGCGGCCGGGAGATCGAACTCGACGAACTCGGCGTCCGGGTGAACGAGGAGTACCTGCGCGCTCGCGGGAAGAAGTGAGCCGGGACGTCCCGGCTCGGCTCAGTTGAGTCGGCGGCCGTCGTCGGCGCCGAAGAAATAGACGTGCTCGGGCGAGGTCGACAGGAACAGCCGCTCGCCCTTGGCGGGCGGGTTGCGCCAGTCCGCGCGCGCCACGATGGTCTCGCCCGCGTCGCCGATGGTCCGCCCGTAGACGTAGGCGTCCGAGCCGAGCTCCTCGACGACCCCGACCTCCATCTCGATCCCCGAGCCGCCGATCTCGAAGTGCTCCGGCCGGATCCCGACCTGTGCCGTGGCGCCCGCCGCGTCGGCCACCGAGCGCGGCACCGGCAGCCGGTATCCGCCGAGCAGCACCGCGCCGTCCTGGATCGGCAGCGTGAACATGTTCATCGCAGGTGAGCCCATGAATCCGGCCACGAAGGCGTTGGCCGGATCGCGGTAGAGATCGCGCGGGCTGGCGCACTGCTGCAACCGGCCGTCCTTCAGCACCGCGACCCGGTCACCCATCGTCATGGCCTCCACCTGATCGTGGGTGACATAGACCGTGGTGGTGCCCAGCCTGCGCTGCAACTGCGCGATCTGGGTGCGCGTCTGCACCCGCAGCTTGGCGTCGAGGTTCGACAGCGGCTCGTCCATCAGGAACACCTGCGGCTGCCGCACGATCGCCCGGCCCATCGCCACCCGCTGCCGCTGCCCGCCGGACAGCGCCTTGGGCTTGCGGTCCAGGTAGGGCTCGAGGTCCAACAGCGCGGCCGCCTCCCGCACCCGCTGCTCCTTCTCCGCCTTACCGACCTTGGCCAGCTTCAGCGCGAAGCCCATGTTCTCGGCCACCGTCATGTGCGGGTAGAGGGCGTAGTTCTGGAACACCATCGCGATGTCGCGATCCTTGGGCTCGGCGTGGGTCACGTCCTTCGCACCGATGAGGATGCGCCCGTCGCTCACCTCCTCCAGTCCGGCCAGCATCCGCAGCGAGGTGGACTTGCCACATCCGGACGGGCCGACCAGGACCAGGAACTCGCCGTCGGCGATCTCCAGTTCCAAGCGATCGACGGCGGGCTTGCTCGCCCCCGGGTAGAGCCGGGTGGCGCGCTCGAAGGTAACCGTGGCCACGGCAGATACTTCCCTTCACCGGCAGGAACGTGCCGGACGATCCGAGTACAGGGTGTCGGCAGGACTCTAGACCACGGCGGTCCCGGGCCGCCGATTTGCTCGGTGCGATCAGCGGCCGCCCGGTGTTTGCGGGAGTAGCCTGCGGGTAGGCGGAGATGACCGGACTCGCGAGCAGAGGAGCATTTCGATGACCGATGTCGCGTCGCAGGGCGCTGCCCAGGGAGACGACCGCCGCGTCCTGACCAACAGGCAGGGACATCCTGTCTTCGACAACCAGAACCAGCGCACGGTGGGTGCCCGTGGACCCGCGACTCTGGAGAACTACCAGTTCTTGGAGAAGATCAGCCATTTCGATCGGGAACGCATCCCCGAGCGTGTCGTGCACGCCCGCGGGGCCGTCGCCTACGGTTATTTCGAGGCGACCGGCAAGTGGGGTGACGAGCCGATCGAGAATTACACCCGCGCAAAGATTTTCGCCGAAGCCGGCAAACGCACCGACCTCGCGATCCGTTTCTCCACCGTCATCGGCGGTCGGGATTCCTCGGAGGCCGCCCGCGACCCGCGCGGCTTCGCGATCAAGTTCTACACCGAGGACGGCAACTGGGATCTGGTCGGCAACAATCTCGGCGTGTTCTTCATCCGGGACGCGATCAAGTTCCCCGATGTCATCCACGCGCTCAAGCCCGACCCGGTGACCTTCCGGCAGGAGCCCGCGCGCATCTTCGACTTCATGTCGCAGACGCCCGAGGCCATGCACATGCTGGTCAACCTGTTCAGCCCGCGCGGCATCCCGGCGAACTACCGCACCCAGCAGGGCTTCGGCGTGAACACCTACAAGTGGGTCAACGCCGAGGGCGTCACCCACCTGGTGAAGTACCACTGGATCCCGAAGGCGGGCGTGAAGAGCCTCACCGAGGCCGACGCCGCCGCCATCCAGGCCCAGGATCTCGGGCACGCGAGCAAGGATCTGTACGAGCACATCGAGGCCGGCGACTATCCCGAATGGGAGTTGCGGGTGCAGATCATGAGCGACGACGAGCATCCGGAGCTGAATTTCGATCCGCTCGACGACACCAAGGTCTGGCCGGAAAACGAGTTCCCGCCGAAACCGGTCGGCAAGATGGTGCTCAACCGGAACGTGAGCAATCACTTCCTGGAGAACGAGCAGATCTCCTTCGGCACCGGCGTGCTGGTCGACGGACTGGATTTCTCCGACGACAAGATGCTGGTCGGCCGCACGTTCTCGTATTCGGACACCCAGCGCTACCGCGTCGGCCCGAACTATCTGCAGCTGCCGGTGAACCAGGCCAAGAACGCGCACGTGGCCACCAATCAGCAGGGCGGGCCGATGGCCTACGGCATCGACGATGTCGGCGAGAACCCGCACGTCAACTACGAACCGTCGATCACCGGTGGTTTGCGGGAAGCCCAGTATCCGACCCACGACGAACAGGGCCCGGAGATCAGGGGCAGGCTCACCCGCAAGCGCATCCCGCGCACCAACGACTACGAGCAGGCCGGCCAGCGCTACCAGCTCATGGAGCAGTGGGAGAAGGACGACCTGGTGACCAACCTGGTCGCCAACATCGGCCAGGCCACCCGCGAGGTGCAGGAGCGCATGGTGTGGCACTTCTACATGTGCGACGACGAGCTGGGCGAACGCGTCGGCCAGGGGCTCGGCATCAGCGCCGACGACGTGCGCGGACTGCCCCCGCTGCAGAGCCAGACGCTGTCCGACGAGGAATTGCAGCGCGCGGCCAACCTGGGCAAGAACGGCCCGCGCAACGTCGAGGGGTTGCAGATGACCCACTGCGTCCCCGACGAACGCGAAGTGCACGCCGCCGCGTGATGGCGTGATCTCCGGTGGGGCGGGCGCGGGCCCGCCCCACCGTCGTCTGCCGGTACCCCGCCACGAGAGGACAGCCATGAGCCGACCGGTTCGGATCGGAGTTCAGCTCCAGCCCCAGCACGCCCCCGACTACGGCCGCATCCGCGACGCGGTGCTGCGCGCCGAGGACGCGGGCGTGGACATCGTCTTCAACTGGGACCACTTCTACCCGCTCACCGGCGACCCCGACGGCGCGCACTTCGAATGCTGGACCATGCTCGGTGCGTTCGCCGAGCAGACCGAACGGGTCGAGATCGGCGCGCTCGTCACCGGCGGCGGCTACCGCAACCCCGACCTGCTGGCCGACATGGCCCGCACCGTCGACCACATCAGCGGCGGCAGGCTGATCCTCGGCATCGGCGGCGGCTGGTTCCAGAAGGACTACACCGAGTACGGCTACGAATTCGGCACCCCGGGGACCCGGCTGAACCTGCTGAAACAGAACATGGAGCGGATCACCGCCCGCCTGCGGGCACTGAACCCCGCTCCCCTGCGCGACATCCCGATCCTCATCGGCGGCGGCGAACGCAAAACCCTGCGCCTGGTCGCCGAATACGCCGACATCTGGCACAGCTTCTCCGATCTGGACACCCTCGCCCGCAAGAACAAGATCCTCGCCGACCACGCCGCGGCAGCAGGCACCGACGCCGCCCGCATCGAACGCTCGGTCCAGTGGCCCGGCCTCGACCAGGCCCCCGCCTACCTCGCCGCGGGCGTCAGCCTGTTCACCATCGGCACCAGCGGACCGGACTACGACCTGTCCGAGGTCGACACCGCCCTGCGCTGGCGCGACGAGGTGAATCCCCCGGACGTCAGCGGCGCGGCCTGAATCGCAATCGAGGCGGAGGCTCCACCGAGCCGGCTGACCGTGGACCGACCCGGCCCGCGGGCTCGACCGCCACTCAGGTGAGGAAGGTGGCGAAGGCCGACCAGAGGAGGGGGGAACGGTCGACCGCGCCGGTGGCCCGCCAGGCGTCCAATTGGCCACGCTGCCAGGCGAGTTGGATCGCCAGCGGGTCGTCGTGGTCGTGGGCGACGTCGAGTTCGCGGATGGCGGACTGGAGGGGGGTGGCGGTCGAGCCCGCGAGGCGCTGGACGGCGAGGTCGGTGGGCAGCGGCCAGCGGGTGGCGGTGACGAGTTCGGCGCCGCCGTGGAGCATGGCGGCGACGAGGCCGAGTGCCTCGGTGAAGCGCAGGTCACCGCCGCTTTCGCAGGCGATGAGGGCGACCCGGCTCGGGATCGGCCAGAGGTCGTGGCCGGCCACCGGGTCGGCGGTGAGGATGTGCGTGCCGAGCAGCAGGTCCTTGGCGGAGAGGGGGCGGTGGGTGCGTTGCGGGTCGGCGAAGCCGACGGTCTCGGCGGTGCAGGCCAGGTGGAGTTCGGCGGTCTCGCTCTGCCCCGATCCGGGGCGCGCCGAGGTGACATGGCCGACGTAGACGAGGCGAGAAGCACCTTCCCGCAACGTCGTCGACAACCAGGTGCGGTCGAGATCGGTGCGGCGGAACAGGTCGTAGGGCTCGTCGACGGCCGGGCGGAGGCGGCCGCGTCGGAGGTGTTCGGTCATGCGGGCCGTCAACGGCGTCGGCGTGGTCATGCGGCCGAGCACCGAGCCGAGGGCGGAGTCGGCGCGGAAGCCGGGGACGCGGGGGTCGAGGATCGCGACGACGGGAAGGTCGCGATCGGTGGCCCAGCGCCGGGGCGTGCGGCCGGGGGCCTGCACGATGCCCGCGGGGGCGAGCAGGCTGAGGTCGGCGATGTCGAGCAGGCGCAGGTCGGGGTCGGGCGCGAGGATCTCCCACGGCACCTGGGCGACGCGCGGGGAGGGCTGGATCCGGATATGGGGGCGGATCGCGCGGGTGTGCAGGTCGTGGAGGTCGACGGCCAGACCGTGCGGGAGCAAGGCGCGGGAAAGATGCTGCGCCAGAGCGGCTTCGCGAGTCGGATCGGCCAGCGCGCCGGTGGTCAGGCTGCGTTCCAGTGCGCCGGGGGCGGCGGGGTCCGGCAGTGCCCCGGCCAGCGCGCGCACGGCGGCGTCGACCGCCGCGGCCGGTATGGCCGCCGCGCCTCGGCGCGCCGGGTCGTGCGCCCATCGCCAGGAGACGTAGAGGTCACCGGCGTCGGCCATCTTGACCAGCACCGTGGGTCGCTGATCGGGCATGGCAGGTCGCGGGATCGCCGCCGCCGCGTTCGGCGATGTCATGCCCGCACCACCTGCCCGGCTCGAACGGAACGGCCGTACTTCTGTTCGGCGACGGCGATGTAGTCGGCCAGGGCGATGTGACCGTCGGGGAGGACCACGCGCGGAGGCGGGCCGACGGGCAGGCCGGCGGCCGCCGCGACATGGGCCAGGGCGGCGCCGAGCGCGAACGCGGGACCCGCGCTGTCGGTCGGCTCGGCGGGTGGTTCCAGCGGGGTCAGCGGGAGATCCGGCCGGTCCGCCTGCTCGGTCCGTGACAGGTCGAGGGTTGTTCCGGCGCAGCGCGTTTCGATGAGGTCGGTGACCAGTTCCCCGTCCCCGCAGAGGTGGGCGAAGCGGAAGGCCAGGCGCATGGCCGGGTCGGCGATCTCGCGGTTCCACTGTTCGCGGTGGCTGCCGTTGGCGAAGGTGTAGCGGACGGCGTCGATCGCGATGGCGGCGGGGACGGCGAGTGCGCGGCCCTCGGCCAGCAGGTCCGGGGGCGGCTCGGCCATGCTGTCGACGACCGACTCGAGCAGGGCGGCGTGCCAGTAGTCCAGTTGCGCGCAGTGCAGGCCGAGGCCGTGCTCGGCGTAGGTGCGGTAGGCGGCGTCGAGCAGGTCCCGGCCTTCGGCGAGGCCGGCGCGGGCGTAGGCGAGGGTGGCCAGGCGGGTGCGGACGGCCGCCAGATCGAGGACGGCGCCGGAGGAAGCGAAGTAGTCGAGCGCGCGGCGGTAGCGGTGTTCGGCCTCGGCCGACTCGCCCCGGCGTTCGGCGAGGAAACCGGAGGTCTTGAGCCCGACACCGGCGCGGTAGGCGAGGCCGCCGCGTTCGAAATACGCCTGCGCGGCCGAGAGCGGGCCCTCGGCTTCGTCGAGACGATCCATGCGCAGCAGCAGGACGGCCAGATTCTGCTGGGTCTCGGCGACGGCATTGGCATCGCCCGCTGCCTCGAACGCCGCCAGCGCCTGCCGCGCGAAATCGACCCCGAGGTCGCGGCGTCCGGTCTCGAAGTAGGCGCCCGCCAGGTTCATCAGCGGATGGCCGCTCAGCGCGGGGGCGAACCGCACCGCCACGTCCAAGGATTCGGTGGCGAGCTCGATCACGCGCGACCACTGCGAGCGGTGGAAGGCGACGGCGGTGAGCGAGAGCAGGCAGGCCACGCGCAGGGTGCCGAGGCTGTCGTCGCCGGCGACCAGCGCCCGGGCTTGCGTCAACGCCGACTCGGCCTCGTCCAACGCGCCGAGATGCTGGAGCGCCTGCGAGTAGTTCACCAGCGCCGACGCCCGCTTCTCCGTGGCATCGGCCGGTATCTCGGCGAGTGCGGCGCGGTAGCGGTCGGCCGAACCCCGGTGGTCGCCGAGTTCGTCGGACATGGCGGCGGCGTTGATCAACGCGCTCACCCGCACCCCGTCCGCGCCGACGCGTACCGCTTCCTCGAAGATCCGTAGCGCCTCGGCGGCATCGCCGCGCTGGTACGCCGCGGCGCCCGCGTGCAGGAGGTCGAGGCCGACCGGCTCGGTATCGCTCATCGCGCCGCCCCCGCGGTGCGGGCCGTTCGCGCGGGGCCGCTCGCGTCGTCGAGGCGTCTCATCGCTAGAAATCCGTGTCCTCGGCGGCCGCTGCCAGCTCGGCGCGCAACGGGCGGTCGTCGTCGGCGGCCGGCGCGGCGCGGTGCAGTCGGTTCCGCGCGAATGCGCGAATGCGCTCGCGCGCAACACTGCCGGACTCGTCATCGATCGCAGGTCCGACCCCGGGCACGTACACCCGCACGCTCGACACCGTTTCGGCGTCGGTGTCCGCGCTGCCGGACCAGGTGTCGCCGACCAGCTCGAGTGCGATGTCGACCGCCTCGTGGCCGGTGTCGACACGGGCGTGTGGGCGCAGGTGGACGGGGACAGCGCCGCTCAGGCCGGGTGCGGCGACGGCGCGGACCCGCACGAGCGTGCGGCCCGCGGCGCGGGTCAGCTCCCAGGAGACGGCGTGTTCGGAGGCGTCGAGCAGGCCCGGTGGGCAGCGCCGCCAATCCCAGCCGCCGCTGCCGCGACCGAAGGTCAGGGCGCCACCCGGGTCGCCGGTCGCCGCCCCGGCGGCCAGCGCGTAGTCCTCGGCGCGGGCCGTCACCGGGACCGGGGTGGATTCGCGGACCGGTGGCTGGGCGTCCGCACCGTCCACGAGCAGATCGCAGTCGTCGGTGAGGGTGGTGATCTCCTCGTCCAGCAGGCGCTGGTCGAGCGCGGGGATGCCGTCGACGGTGGAGGCGGGCCACCAGCGGGCGGCCCAGTGCGCGTAGGCGAGCCGCCACGCGGCTCGGAGAATTCCGGGACGCGCAGGCTCGGCGGTGAGTGTCACCGGCGGGCCGTCCCCGGCGCCGGGCGGCGCCACCGAGGCCGCGGCCACCGCCACGGGCTCGCCGTAGACGGCCCACAACCAGTCCTGTGCCGCGTCGAGATCGTGCAGGACGGCCGCCGGAACGCGACTGCCGGACAACAGGCTCCAGCTCAGATGTCCGCCGACGACCTCGAGGACCAGGGTGTCCAGCGCGGGCGCGGGATCCAGTACCGAGGGAGCGCCCGGCGGGGTGATCGCCCACAGGTCGGACTCGACGCGGCGCAGCTGGACGGTGTCGGGCATCAGCTCGCCCTCGGTTCGGTCGTGCCGACGGCCGGAGCCGCCGCAGCCGCGCTGAGCGCGTTCTTCACCCGGGTGCGGTGGTCGAGGATCACCGATCGGGCCACCCCGTCCAGCAGATCCCACAGTTCCTCGGGTTCGTGCACCGGCAGTCCGCGCACATCGCGCCCGTGCAACCGCACCCACAGCCTGCGCAGATACGGACGCCACGGCGCACGGAGTTCGGCGGCGACGACGGTCAGCGGATCCCGGTCCTCGGCGGCATCCGGGACCAGGTGCACCGCGAGCCGTCGCGCTTGCAGCACATACGCCTCACGACGCCACCGGGAGTTGACCACGCGATGCGCCGCGGACTCGGCGGCCGCGCCGCCGGGGCGGTCGATCGGCTCGAGCCCGAGCCCGAGTTCGGTGCCCGCCGCGGCGGCCGCCCGCAGGGATTCGTCCAGCAGGGCCCAGGGCGCGCAGCTGCGGGCGATCTCGTCGGTGACCAGGTCGGGGATCGGGGGCAGTTCGGCGCGTTCGGTGGATGCCTGCAGAACGGTGAAGACGCGTTCGTAGATGGTGCGGTCGAACGGCAGGGCGAGCGCGGCGGTGGCGGCCGATGCCCCGAGCGCGGGCCGGGCGGGCAGCGGGTGCGCGGTGAGGCCCAGTTCGCGGGCGGTCACACCGAACTCGCTGTACCACAGCGCTATTCCGGTGTGGGTGCCCGCGTTGGCGGCGATTACCGCGGCGAGCAGCCGCGCGCCCTCACCGCGGTGCGGGCTCGTGCGGTCGGCGGCCGCCGTCAGCAGGTCGAGGAGCTGACCGGAATGGGACGGGTCCCGCGGTCGCGGTGGGGGGCGGCGCGTCCACGCCGTCTCGACGAGTTCGGCCAGCCGGGCGGTGACCCCGGCATCGGACAGATGGTCCTTGAGCGCCTGGGTGGTGCGGCCCGCCGCGAACGAGTGGATCTCGCGAAGGGTCGCCTCCGCGCGCGGCCGGTCGCGGGTCGGGTGCGGGTGTCCGTATTCGGTGGCGAGTTCGAAACACCGCTGGAAGTACAGGTCCTGGGCGTTGCCCTCGGTGATGCGCAGCGCCCGGCGCACCTGCTTGAGCAGGGTGAACCAGGCGGCGGTCGCGCGCAGCACATCGGCGGCGGCGTGCACGCGAGTGGCCAGCAGGGTGGCGCCGTCGGCGGTGAGGACCGCGCCCGCGCAGACGGGATGCTGCACCGGCCGGATGACCAGTGGATCGAGGATCAGCTTGACGGTGCGGCGCAGCGGCCCGCCGTGCGGCCCGCTCAACGCCTCCACACCGTCGAGCCCGCGCCACACCTCGTCGAGCACCGAGGCGCGGGGTCGTCGCATCGGCTCAGATTAACGGCTCACCACCCGGTACGCAGTCGCTCAGTCCCGGTCGTGGTGGCAGACGGCCTCGAGCATGATGCCGAAGGGATCGAGCCAGAAGGTGGCGTAGTAGGGCTGCGGATACTCCGGGAAATGCCGCGGCGGATGCAGGATCGGCGAGCCGAGCGCCAGCGCCCGCTGGTGCACCTGCTCGACGCGGCGACGGTCCGGCACCATGAACGCGATGTGCTGCAACCCGGTGCCGTGCCGCGAATAGGCGGCGTCCTCGGCCGCCGGGTAGACGAACAGGTAGGTGCCCGGCTTGCCGCGGGCCGGACGGTAGGCGAATTGGTCGTCGGCGCCGAGGAACTCCTCGAAGTCGAGCAGCGGCACGAGTTCGTCGTAATACGCCTTGGCGGCGGCGAGGTCGGGGACGTTGATCCCGAAGTGGCCGATCATGCGACCACGCTCGCACAGCTCGGCGCCGAAATTCCCAGAAATTTCTCGGATCGGTCCTGACCTGCGGTTTCAGCTCTGCCGAGCGGCTCGGATCCCCGTGCTCGGCGGACCAAAGTTGGGATCGGTAGGCGGCGGGTGTCTTCCTACCTTTCTCTCGACGGCCCGAGCGAGGCCGGACCGACCGAGAGACAGGACGAACACCATGAACACCACCCTCCGCAGCACCGCCCTCCGCGCCACCGCGATCGCCTCCGCCGCCGCCCTCGCGCTGCTGGTCTCCGCCTGCGGGGACGACACCGAGACCGCGGCCCCCACCACGTCGGCCACGACGTCGGCCGCCGCCCCGGCCGCACCGGCGGGCAAGTCCGCCGCCGCGGTGGACGGCAAGGCGCTCGACGCCGGATTCGAGACCACCTGCGCCAAGCAGGGCGACACCCTGGCCCTCGCGCTGACCGACAACAACAACGCCACCTACGGCCAGCTCACCGTGAGCGCCACCGTCACCGGCGACACCGTGCAGGCCGTCGGCATCGCGGGCAGCAAGGGCGGCTCCGCGGGCATGCCGTACGCCCTGGGCTACGGCAACGGCCAGCCCGGCGGCTCGGCGAAGCTGGCCAAGGACGGCAACACCTTCACCATCACCGGCGAAGGCGTGGGCGCACCGGACATGACCAACCCGCTGGCCGGGCCCAGCACCGCCACCTTCGAGATCACCTTCGCCTGCACCGACATCGTCGGCGCCTGAGCGGGTCAGCGGCGGAGGCGGTAGCGAAGCGTCACCACGTAGGCCGCCCCGCTCAGGCGAAATCGGACACCGCCTGAGCGGGTTGCGGCCGGAGGCGGTAGCGAAGCGTCACCACGTAGGCCGCTCCGCTCAGGCGAAATCGGACACCGCCTGAGCGGGTCAGCGAAAACCGACGCAGCCCGGATTCTCGGCTCCCCGTCGTCCCCCACCGGGACGACGGGGTGGCCCGGAACCCGGAACACCCATCCCACCCATCGAGGAGCACATCATGATCCGCGCACTCCGCATCGCCGTCGTCGTCGCCGCCCTGCTGGCCGTCGGCCTCTACCTGTGGCACGGCCTGACCTACGAACCCGTCAGCCGCTGGGAGCCGGGCATCACCGCCTGGGCCAACGGCTACCTCGCCCTGCCGATCGTCGCCTTCGTCGCCGTGACGATGGTCTTCACCTACACCGCGATGGCCGGTGACCTGTTCGGCGGTGGCGTGCTCCAGGCACTGACCGGCCGCAACACCGGCGCCTTCCGCGCCGGCCTGACCGGCTTGGGCACCGTGAAGTCGGTGCGGCAGACCGGGGTCCAGGTCAACGACCAGCCGCAGGTGCGCATCGAGTTCGGTGTGGAGGGTGCCGACGGCAAGGTCTTCGACGCCACCGCCCGCCTCGTCGTCCCGCTCACCGAGCTGGCCCTGCTGCGGCCCGGCGTGGTGCTGCCGGTGCGGTACCTGCCGCACCGCACCGACACCGTGCAGGTCGACCTGTCCGGCGACACCGCCGAGGCGCAGCGGGTGATGAACCAGTCGATGATCCGCAAGGGCTTCACCACCGCGGCCAAGCTCGATATCGCCGCCCGCGGGATCGCCGCACAGGCCGTGGTGCAGTCGCTGGCGGTGACCGGCCGGATCCGCGAGGGCTACGCCGAGGTGCGGATCGGCCTGGCCGTCACCCGCCCGGACGGCAGCACCTTCACCACCCGCACCGAGAAGTTCCTGCCGCCGGCGGGCGTCGCCAATGTGCAGGTCGGGCGGATCGTCCAGGTGCACTACCTGCCGGAGAACGAGAACGAGGTGGTGTTGTCGATCCCGGTGAACGCGTGAGCCCCCGGCCTACCCGGACCCGCCGCCGTTCCGCCCGCGCGCGTCGCCCGACGTTCGCGGACGGTCCGGCGGTGGGCCGGGTCGTCCGTGTTTCCGCAGGACCTGCCAGGACCGGGGCAATTGGTCGGATGTTCACCGATGCGTTCCCTGCGAATCGACTACGGCGTCTAGCGTGCCGCCGTCAGCTGTGTTCGGTGTGCCGGAGCGGGCGGCCCGCGTGCCGCGGTGCCGTCGTCACCGGCCACCGGACCGCTCAGCCCAGTCAGGAGTGATCGTGACCCCGAAGCCTCTCGCCCTCTTCGTCGCCCACGACGGCCGCTCGTCCCGCTCCGCGGTGACCTGCGAATACAAGTGCGCCAACGCCTGCTTCCACGAGGCGCCCAACACCTCCGGCGGTGAGTACTTCGGCGACATCGTCAGCTCCCTCAACCGGCGCGGCCTGCTCAAGGGCGGTGCGGCGGCGGTGCTGGCGGTCGGCGCGGCCGGCGTGCTCGCGGCCTGTGGCGACGACGAGCCCGCCCCGGCGGCGTCGGCGGGTGATCCGGGCACCGGCACCGATTTCACCGCGGTCACCCCCAACACCGAGGACGCGGTGGTCATCCCCGAGGGCTACGAGCAACAGGTGGTGATCCGCTGGGGCGACCCGATCTTCCCGGACGCCCCCGCCTTCGACTTCGAGAACCAGACCGCGGCCGCGCAGGCCCGACAGTTCGGTTACAACAACGACTTCGCCGCTCTGCTGCCCGTCGAGGGCCAGGCCAACCGGTACCTGCTGGTGGTCAACCACGAGTACACCACCGGCCCGCAGATGTTCCGCGGCTACGACAAGAACGCGCCGACCGACGAGCAGATCGCGATCACGCTGGCCGCGCACGGTCTGTCGGTGGTGGAGGTCGAGGGCGAATCCGGTTCGGGCAGGCTGAAGCCCGTCTTCGGCAAGTACAACCGCCGCATCACCGCGACCACCGAATTCACCCTCACCGGTCCGGCCGCGGGCAGCGACCTGGTCAAGACCTCCGCCGACCCGACCGGCACCAAGGTCGCAGGCACCTTCGCCAACTGCGCGGGCGGCGTGACGCCCTGGGGCACCGTGCTCTCCGGCGAGGAGAACTTCCACGGCTATTTCGCCAACGGCGACAAGGTCACCGAGCCCACCGCGGCCGCCCGCCTGAAGCGCTACGGCTTCGCCGAGGGCGCCACCGCCAACCACTGGGAGCGCGCCGACAAGCGCTTCGATCTGGCGCAGGAACCCAACGAGGCCAACCGATTCGGCTACGTCGTCGAGGTCGACCCGTGGGACCCGGCATCGACACCGGTCAAGCACACCGCGCTGGGCAGGCTCAAGCACGAGGGCGCCACCATCCACGTGACCGCCGACGGTTCCGTGGTCTCCTACACCGGCGACGACGAGCGCTTCGACTACATGTACAAGTTCGTGTCGTCGCGCAAGATCCAGCCGGGCACGGGTGCGGCGAGCAGGCGCGCGAACATGACCATCCTCACCGCGGGAACCCTCTACGTCGCCAAGCTCACCGGCGACCACGCGGACAAGATCGACGGCTCCGGCACGCTGCCCTCGGACAAGGGCTTCACCGGCACGGGCCGGTGGATTCCGCTTCTCGAATCCGACGGTGACGGCAAGGGCCGCTCGCTGGTGGAGGGCATGACCGCCGAGGAGGTGGCGGTGTTCACCCGCCTGGCCGCCGACAAGGTGGGCGCCACCAAGATGGACCGCCCCGAGGATTTCGAGGCCAACCCGGTGACCGGCAAGGTGTACGTCGCGTTGACCAACAACGACAACCGCGGCAAGGAGGGCAAGGCCGCCGCCGACGAGGCCAACCCGCGCAACCTCAACAAGAACGGCCAGGTCCTCGAGATCGACGACGACCATACCGGCACCGAGTTCACCTGGTCGCTGCTGCTGGTCTGCGGTGATCCCAAGGCTGCCGACACCTACTACGCCGGTTTCGACAAGGACAAGGTCAGCCCGATCTCCTGCCCGGACAACCTGGCCTTCGACCAGTACGGCAACCTGTGGATCTCCACCGACGGCAACGCGCTGAAGTCCAACGACGGCCTGTTCTCGGTGGTGCTCGAGGGGGCCGCCCGCGGCGAGACCAAGCAGTTCCTCACCGTGCCGCGCGGCGCGGAGACCTGCGGGCCGATCGTCACCGAGTCGCGGGTGCTGGTCTGCGTGCAGCATCCCGGCGAGGAGGACGACGCGACGCCGGACAACCCCGCCTCGCACTGGCCCGACGGCGGCAGCGCGCAGCCGCGGCCCTCGGTGGTCGCGGTGTGGCGTGCCGGTGGCGGGCGGATCGGCGTCTGACCCGGCGGGTCAGCTGCTGCCGAACAGCCCGCCCATGTTGGCGTAGCGGGCGAAATCGCCCTGGGCGCCGCTGTAGACGTTGAGGTCGGTCGGGCCCGCGATGCCGGGCACCGACCCGCTGTCGGTGGTCTGCCAGAACGTCCAGGTCGGCCAGCCGCCCGGCACCTCGGGCTGCGCGTTGCCCCGGTAGTCGGCGATCCACAGCGGATAGCCGGTGAACTGGTCGGTGTCGGCCATGGCGGTGCGCCAGAACGTCGGATAGGTGTAGATGATCGGCACCCGGCCGGTCAGGGCGCGCACGGTGTTCAGGTAGCGGTGCGTCCAGTCGATGAGGGCGGCCGGGGCCAGCCCGCCGGAGTGTTCCAGGTCGAGCACCGGCGGCAGGTCCAGCGGGCCGTTCTGACCGAGCACGGTCGCGGCGTAGAGCGCGGCCTGCGGCTCGGGCGGCAGCTCGGGGCGGGCGTAATGGTAGGTGCCGCGGGCGACACCCGCGGCCCGCATGAGCAGGCTGTCCGGCACGAAATAGGGGTTGACGTAGCCGAGGCCCTCGGTCGCCTTCACCATGGCGAAATCGTGGCCGGCGCGCTTGACGGCGAACCAGTCGATCAGCCTGCCGTCGATGTGCTGCCAGGAGGACACGTCGGGTCCGGTCGGTGCGGCCGCCGCGGGTGCGGTCGCGGCGAGGAGGCCGCCGAGGGTGAGCGCGGACAACGCCAGGGCGCGGGTCGATCTGCGGGAGCTGCGGTCCATGCCGGACGACGATAGCCACGGCGACGCGCGGGTGACCAGCACCGCGCGCGAGTGTTGCCCAGTGTTCACTCCACGGCGTGCACTCCCTTCGGCGCTCACTCCCGTCGGGGTTCACTCCCGTCGGCCGACCCGTTCCGCCGGGCCGCGTATTGATCGCCGCGGTAGTCCAGCAGGGCCGCCGTCCACCCGGGTAGGCCGCCCGGCACCGGCCACGCCATCGTGCGCTCGTGGCCGTAGGCGAACCGGGCCATCCCCGCGCTCATCCGCGCGGTGACGTCGCGGCGTTCCCGCTCGTCGCGCAGCCCGGCCAGCACCCGGCGCTGATGATCGATGGCGCCGAGGATCGCGTCGGTCTGCTTCTGCATGCTCCAGCCACGCGCGAGCACGATCGAGGCGGGTTCGTGCCCCTCGGCCAGGGCCGCCACCGCACGGTCGTGCCCGTCGAGGATCACCCAGCCGTCGAAGCCCGACACCTCCCACAGCAGCACCGGCGCCAGCGTGCCCGCCCGGGCTCGCCGCCGCGCCGCCGCCAGCTCCGGTGCGTCCGGATCGGTGAGCGGCCGCAGCGGGATGATCGCGGTGCAGCCGCGCCGCCAGGCCAGGTAACCGCCCGGCCAGTCGCGGATGAACTCGCCGTGCCAGGTGCCGTGGGTGAGCGTCGACCGGTATTCGAGCAGCCAGCGCCCCGGGTGCAGCGGCCCGTTGTCGGCGGCGGAGAGCGCATCGGCGAACCCGGACAGCCACTGCTGCTCGGTGCCCGTCTCCGCGGGGTCCAGCGGTGGCAGCGGCGAGCGGTAGCCGACCCGGCGGAACAGCTCCACGCCGGTCCGATCGCCGTCGATGCGGCCGAGCAGGATCGCCCGCCCGCACTGGCGCAACAGCATCCGATCGGTGCCTGCCACCTCCATGTGCAGCGGCGGCGGCAGCAGCGGGCCCGTCGAGGTCAGGACGACGGCGTCGTCCAGGTCCTGTCTTCGCATGGGTCAGCCGAGCCAATCCAGTACCGAGGCGGCGGTCCAGGACTGCTGCATGCTGCCCAGCGGCTCGCCGGTGAACGGCTCGTAGTACTCGGCGAAGCTGCCGTCACTGGCCTGGCGAAGGCCCTCCGCGCGCAACATGAAAGCCCGCTCGGCCCAGCCGCGGCGGGCGAACACCCAGGAGAACAGCCAGCTCATCACCGGCCAGACCGGGCCGCGCCAGTACTCACGCGGCCGGAAATCCCGCGAGACCGGCGAGGTGGACGGCGGCAGCGCGTACCGCAGATCCGGGTGCCCGCAGAAGCGCGGGCCCTCGAACAGGCGCAGCAGACTGCGTTCGGTGTCGCGCGGCAGGCCGCCGCACAGCAGCGGCGCGAAGCCGGCCAGCGTCTCGGTGCCGATCCAGCGCCCCAGCCGCACGTCGTAGTCGCGGGCCACCCCGGTGCGCGCATCGGTCGTGGCGATCACCCCGGCGCGGAACCGCTCCGCCCACCCGTGCAGCTCGCGCACGTCGGCGTTGGGCTGCTTGTACTCCTCGCCGATGTGGGCGAGCACCTCGCAGGCCAGCGCGAAGATCGCCGTGACGAACACGTCCTGCACCGCGAAGCTCATGGTGGAAGCCAGCTGGTAGTCGTCGTAGCCCGCGCGGCGCATCTGTTCGACCAGCCACAGGTACCGGTCGTACTCGCGGTCGGTCGGACGCTGCGTCGGATCGGACACCACCAGCACGTCGGCGCGGCGGTAGGGCGGCAGATCGCCGGGCACGACATTGTCGTAGGCACGGTCCCAGCGCGGCGAGTTGTCCATCCCGGACTCCCAGCCGTGATAGAGCGTGATGCGCCCGCTCTCCTTGGGGTCACGCGCGGTGGCCAGCCAGCGATGCCAGCGCACCAGATCCGGCCAGCGGCGGTTGAGGAATTCCTCGGCGATCGCCCGGGTGGTGCGGCCGTGCCTGCGGGAATGGTCGAGGATGCGCTGTACTGCGATGGCGTGCACCGGCGGCTGGGTGATCCCGGAGGTGTCGAAGTGCTCGGGGGCGTTGGCGGCCAGCGCGCGGCACTCCCAGCGGGCCGGGCCGGGGAAATAACCGTCCACGCCGTTGGCGAACACGATGTGCGGGATCATCCCGTTCTTCCACTGCGCCGACAGCAGCGTGTCCAGTTCGACGACCGCGCGTTCGACACTCAGCGGCGCCAGCCCGACGGCGACGAAGGCCGCGTCCCAGCTCCACATGTGCGGATACAGCCGCGGCGCCGCGCTGGTCATCGTGCCCAGGTCGTTGCCCCGCAGCAGATACGCGGCGCGTGCCGCGAGCTGGGTGGGGGTGAAACCCGGATGTGCCATCCCCCTATTCTGCGGTGCGACCGGCAAGTACGCCTGTTCAGCGGTGGGTTCGTCCGGTACGTGCCGGTTCTCGACCGGCCGATGTGCGGCGGTTGTCACTTCTCGCGTTGCCCCGTCCCTGGCGATGGATTGGTTCCGGTATCCGCATCGTCGGGCGGCGCCGCCGTGCTACGCGATCGGCACACTACCGTGGGGCCCATGACGACCGCTGTGACGAGCCTGCCGAAGCCCACCGCGTTGATCACCGGCGCCAGCCGCGGTCTCGGCGCCGCCATCGCGCGCGAACTCGCGCCGACCCACGACCTGCTGCTCGGCGCCCGCACCGCCGACTCGCTGCGCGCGGTGCTCGACGAACTGCCCGGCGCGAGCGCCTGGCCGGTGGAACTGACCGACTACGAAGCGGTCGCCGCCGCCACCGAACCCATCCGCCGCCTCGATGTGCTCGTGCACAACGCGGGCGTCGCCGACCTCGGCACCATCGCCGAATCCTCGGTGGCGCAATGGCGTACCACGCTGGAGGCCAACCTGATCGCGGTCGCCGAATTGACCAGGCTGCTGCTGCCCGCCCTGCGCGCGGCCGAAGGCCATGTGGTGCTGATCAATTCGGGCGCCGGGCTGCGCGCCAACGCGGGCTGGGGCTCCTACGCCGCGAGCAAATTCGGCCTGCGCGCCTTCGGTGACGCGCTACGCCTGGAGGAACCGACGCTGCGGGTCACCTCGGTGCATCCGGGCCGCATCGACACCGACATGCAGCGCGCGATCGTCGCCGACGAGGGCCGCGAATACCGACCCGAGGAATTCCTGACCCCCGAGACCGTCGCCCGCGCCGTCCGCCACGCGGTGGAGACTCCGCGCGACGGGCATCCCACCGAGATCGTGCTCCGCCCGACGCCGCCGCGCTGACTCGACACCGCCGGATAACCGGATGGTTGCGCGGAATCCGCCACCGACTCACCTATCATCCGTACCGTGCCGCGGGACCGGTCGTGAGCCCCGGCGCGCCGGCGGCGAGCATGCGAGGTGGGGATGGTGGAGAGGCGACAGCTGCTGTCGATGATCGCGGCGGGCACCGCCCTGTTGCTGACTGGTTGCACTGCGGCGAGTGAGGCCGCCGACAGTGCCGTCGACGCCGCCGCGCCCCCGTGCCGCCCGCGCCCCCAGAGCCGCCGGCCCCGCTGCTGCCGCCCCCGCCGGGCGGCCCGCGCACGCCCATCGGCCGCACCACCATCACCGCGCTGCCCGGCCCCGGCACCAACCTCGCCCTCACCGTGGACGACGGTGCCAGCCCCGAGGTGGTGGGCGCCTACCTCCGGTTCGCCCGCGACACCGGCGCCCGCTTCACCTTCTTCGTCACCGCGCACTACGAGTCGTGGACCATCCACCGCGCCGAACTGGCGCCGCTGGTGGAATCCGGGCAGATCCAGCTCGCCAACCACACCTGGAGCCACGCCGACCTCACCGCCGTCTCGCGGACGGCCGTCGCCGAGGAACTGTCGCGCGCACAATCGTTCCTGCGCAACACCTTCGGCGTGGACGGCACGCCCTACTACCGGCCACCCTTCGGCAGGCACAACGCCGCGGTCGACGCGGTCGCCGCCGATCTCGGCTACACCGTGCCGACCATGTGGTACGGCTCGCTGTCGGACTCCGGCCTGATCACCGAGGAGTTCCTCGTCGAATGCGCGCACCGCTGGTTCAACCCGCAGGCCATTGTCATCGGCCACGCCAACGCGCCCACCGTCACGAAATGCTACGGGCAGCTCGTGGACATCATCCGTGCGCGCAACCTGTCGATGGTCACGCTGAACGACGTCCTGGAACCGCCCGCGTAAACGGGGGCACCGGGGCGGCCTGCGTGGTGGCGCTGCGCTGCCGCCTCCGGCCGCTGACCGCTCAGGATGTGCCAACCCCCGGTCAGGCGACGATGTTCACCAGGCGGCCGGGGACGACGATCAGCTTGCGCGGGGTGGCGCCGGCGAGCAGGGCCGCGATCTTCTCGTCGGCCAGTGCGGCGGCCTCGATGGCGGCGTTGTCGGCGTCGGCGGGCACCTGGATGCGGCTGCGCACCTTGCCGTTGACCTGGATCGGGTACTCGACCGTCTCCTCCACCAGCCACGCCGGATCGGCCACCGGGAACGGACCGTGCGCCAGGGATTCGCTGTGCCCCAGGCGTTCCCACAGTTCCTCGGCGACGTGCGGCGCCAGCGGGGCCAGCATCAACACCAGCGGCTCGACGGCCGCGCGCGGCGTGCCGTTCGGGTAGCTCTTGGTGAGATGGTTGGTCAGCTCGATCAGCTTGGCCCCGGCGGTGTTGTCGCGCAGCGCGGCGAAATCCTCGTCGACGCCCGCGATCGTCCGGTGCAGGAAGCGCAGCGTCTCGTCGGTCGGCGCGTCCTCGGTGACGCGGCTCGCGCCCGTCTCCTCGTCCACCACCAGTCGCCACACCCGCTGCAGGAACCGGTGCGCGCCCACGACGTCCTTGGTCGACCACGGCCGCGAGGTGTCCAGCGGACCCATCGACATCTCGTAGAACCGGAAGGTGTCCGCGCCGAACTGGTCGCACACCTCGTCGGGGGAGATCGCGTTCTTCAGCGATTTGCCGATCTTGCCGTACTCCTGGGACACCTCGATCTCGGTGCCGGTGGCATCGGTCCAGAAGAACGCGCCGTCGCGCTCCACCACCTCGGCGGCCGGCACGTAGGCGCCGCGCGGGTCGGTGTAGGCGTAGGCCTGGATGTAGCCCTGGTTGAACAGCCGCCGGTAGGGCTCACTGCTGCTGACGTAGCCCAGGTCGAAGAGCACCTTCTGCCAGAACCGCGCGTAGAGCAGATGCAGCACGGCGTGTTCGACGCCACCGACGTAGAGGTCCACCCCGCCCGGGTCGTCCGGGCCGTGCTCGGCGGTGCGGGGGCCGAGCCAGTACTGCTCGTTCTCCTTGGCGCAGAACGCGTCCGCGTTGGTGGGGTCGGCGTAGCGCAGCTGGTACCAGGAGCTGCCCGCCCAGTTCGGCATGACGTTGGTGTCGCGCCGGTACTTCTTGGGCCCGTCGCCCAGATCCAGCTCGACGTGCACCCAGTCGGTGGCCTTCGCCAGCGGCGGCGACGGCTCGGAATCGGCGTCGTCGGGGTCGAAGGTCACCGGGGCGAAGTCGTCCAGCTCCGGAAGCCGCACGGGCAGCATGGATTCCGGCAGCGCGTGCGGGGCGCCGTCCTCGTCGTAGACGATGGGGAACGGCTCGCCCCAGTACCGCTGGCGCGCGAACAGCCAGTCGCGCAGCTTGTACTGGATGGTGCCGGTGCCGTGCCCGTCGGCCTCCAGCCTGCCGATGACGGTGGCCTTGGCCTCCTCCACCGACAGCCCGTTCAGGTAGTCGGAGTTCACCAGCTCGCCCTCACCGGTGTGCGCGGCGGCGGTGATGTCGCCGCCGGAGATCACCTCCACGATCGGCAGGCCGAAGGCGGTGGCGAATTCCCAGTCGCGCTGGTCGTGGCCGGGCACCGCCATGATCGCGCCGGTGCCGTAGCCGCTGAGCACGTAGTCGGCGATGAAGATCGGCACCCGCGCGCCGTTGACCGGGTTGACCGCGTGCACGCCGAGGAAGACGCCGGTCTTCTCCTTGTTCTCCTGCCGCTCCAGATCCGACTTGGCCGCGATGGATTTGCGGTACTGCGCCACCGCCTCGGCGGGGGTGGCCGCACCGCCGGTCCAGCGGGGGTCGGTGTCGGCGGGCCACTGCGCTGCGGCCAGCGCGTCGACCAGGTCGTGCTCGGGCGCCAGCACCACGTAGGTGGCGCCGAACAGGGTGTCCGGGCGGGTGGTGAACACCTCGATCTGCCCGGCCGGGGAGTCGAAGCGCACCTGCGCGCCGCGCGAGCGGCCGATCCAGTTGCGCTGCATGGCCTTGACGTTCTCCGGCCAGTCCAGCAGGTCCAGGTCGTCGACCAGGCGGTCGGCGTAGGCGGTGATGCGCATCATCCACTGCCACAACCGCTTACGGAACACCGGGAAGTTGCCGCGCTCGCTGCGGCCCTCCGCGGTGACCTCCTCGTTGGACAGCACCGTGCCCAGGCCGGGGCACCAGTTCACCATCGAATCCGTCTGGTACACCAGGCGATAGGAATCGATCACGGCGGCACGCTCGGCCTGCGACATGCTCGCCCAGTCCTTGCCGTCGGGCGCCGGGCGGGCGCCGGAGGCGAACTGTTCCTCCAGCTCGCTGATCGGGCGGGCCCGGTTCAGCTCCAGGTCGTACCAGGCGTTGTAGATCTGCAGGAAGATCCACTGGGTCCAGCGGTAGTACTCGGGGTCGGTGGTCGCGAAGGAGCGGCGGCGGTCGTGGCCGAGGCCGAGCCGGTCCAGCTGCCGCTGCATGGTGGCGATGTTGGATTCGGTGGTGTCGCGCGGGTGCGCGCCGGTCTGCACCGCGTACTGCTCGGCGGGCAGGCCGAAGGCGTCGTAGCCGAGGGCGTGCAGCACGTTGCGCCCGCGCATGCGGTGATAGCGGGCGAACACGTCGGTGGCGATGTAGCCCAGCGGGTGGCCGACGTGCAGGCCCGCGCCCGACGGGTACGGGAACATGTCCTGCACGAACAGCTTGTCCGCGGGCAGCGCCGCCGTCGGCCCGGCGAGCGGCCCGGTGGGGTTCGGGGCGTGGAACGTCCCGCGCTCGAGCCAGCGCTGCTGCCACCGGCGCTCGATGCGGCCCGCGAGCGCGGCGTTGTACCGGTGCTCGGGTACATCGCTTTCGGTTGCACGAGTGTCCTGCACGGTCCTGCCTTCTTGTTTCTCGCCGATATCCCGACAGACGTCGGCTATCAGGGTAGAACGTGGGCTCGACCGGACCGGCAGTCGGGCCGTACCGGCGCTGCGATACCCTGACGTGGTGTTCGTCGTCGCCCTCGTCCTGTTCGTGCTGGCCCTGGTGGCCATCGCAACCGGCCTGCTCGGCCTGACAGGCAGGCTGCCGCGCAACCGGTTCGTCGGGGTGCACACCGAAGCCGCTCTCAGCTCCGAGCAGACCTTCCGCATCGCCAACCGCGTCGCCGCCCCCACCTCGGTGGGTGCGGGCGCGCTGCTGTTCGCCGGTGGCCTGGTGGTCTTGGCCGCGGGCACCCCGGTCGCCCTCGTGGTCGCGTTCGTCGCCGCGGTGATCGCCCTGTTCACCCTGGGTGCGGGTGCCGACGCGGCAGGCCGGGCCATCGCCGATCTGGTCCCCGCCCAGCCGAGCGGCGCCTGCGGGCAGTCCTGTGGCGCGTGCTCGCTGCGGGAAGCCTGCGGCCCCGCCCACTGACGCGGTTCGCCGACCTGCCCGCGAGTTCCCGGGGCGGCGTAAGCACCACCTCTTGCCCATCCGCAACCCGCGCGTGCTGACGTTCTCGCCGGTACGCTGGTCGTGAGCCCGCTCACAGCGGGTTCGGCACGGGGGAGGTTTCCATGTTCTTCGGCTCGGCGTGCTTCGGTTCGGCGATCGTCGCTCTCGTCCTCGGGGTCGTGCTCGCGGAGGTGCTCCATCCCGCGTTCGGGTGGATTCTGCTCGCGGTGGCCGTGGCGCTCGTGATCGCGGGCACCGTGCGCGGCCGGAACGATCCGCCGGGCGGTCCGCGGCGCGCCGCTTCCCGTCGCTCCGCGCGACGCGCGGCAGGCGGCTGGAGCGCGGGCGGTATCGGCTACTACGGCAGCGGCGGTGACAGCGGTGGCGCCTGGGGCGGTGATTCGGGCAGTGGCGGGTCCGGCGGTGGTTCGAGCTGTGGGGGTGGTTCGAGCTGTGGCGGAGGTTCGGGCTGCGGCGGTGGTTGCGGCGGCGGTTGAACCGTCTCAGGGCGCCAGGCCCGGCGGTGGATCGACGCTGCGGGACAGCGGGCTGCCCGCTGGATTGAGGTACAGCACGAACAGCGTCACCGGATCGCGGCCGCTGTTACGCGCGACGTGGCAGTTGGCGGGCCCGCTCGGCTCGCGGAACACGCGCGGGCGGCGGTAGGTGACGGGCGCGCCGTCGGCGTAGGGATGGTCCAGGGTGCCGCGGGCGACCAGGACGACCAGCGTCCCGTCGTGGTAGTGCCAGCCGCTGCTGCCGCCGGGCGCGATCACGGTGTGGCGCACCACCACCTCCCGCCGGCCCAGCCGCAGCCGCAGCAGCACCCGACTGGCCGTTCCCGTCGCCGGGGCGGGGTTCGGCCGCAGGGCCGGTTCGTATCCCGGAATCACCCGTCTATGGAACCACCGCCGGTGAGCGCGGCGAGCACGGCGCGCCCGGCCGCCGGGTCACCGACGGCGATGCGGGCGCTGCCGTCCGGATAGGCCTTGGCGGTGATTCCGGCCCGGCGCAGCGCGGTGGCGACCCCGGGACCGGGCAGGTAGAGGAAGTTGGCGTGGCTGCGGGGGACCGCGCGACCGCGCGCCCGCAGCGCCGCGCGCAGCCCGTCGCGTTCGGCCGTGATGCGGGCGACCCGGCGGGTGAGTTCCGGCCGGGCGGCGTAGCAGGCGGCGACCGCGGCCGTAGCGGTGGCGGGCACGCCGAAGGGCAGCTGATGGCGCCGGACCGACGCCATCCGCGCTCGATCGCCGAAGGCGTAGCCGATACGCAGCCCGGCCAGCCCGTAGGCCTTGGAGAAGGTGCGCAGCACGAGCACGTTCGGATGCGCGCGCAGGAGGGCGGTGGTGTCGAGCCGGTCGGCGGGCGCGAGGAATTCGACGTAGGCCTCGTCGAGCACGACGGTGACCCGCTCCGGGAGCCCGCGCAGGAAGGCGCGCAGCGCGGCGGCCGTGATGAGCGCGCCGGTCGGGTTGTGCGGGCGGCAGATCACGACCAGGGCCGTCCGTTTGTGCACAGCCATCCCCAGGGCGGCCGGGTCGGGCGCGCCCGCGGCGTCACACGGCACGGGGACCAGGACAGTTCCGGTCATTTCCGCCAGGATCGGATACCCGTCGAATGTCGGTGTCGCGGTGACCAGTTCCGCGCCGGGACCGGCGAGCGCCGCCATGATCTGTGCCGCCACCCCGGTCGCGCCCGCGCCGACGACGACCTGCTCGGGATGCAGGCCGAGGTGCCCGGCGATCAGCTCGGGCAGCGTGCGCGGCCGGAACTCGGGATAGCGGTTCGCCCCGGCCAGCGTCTGCTGTACCGCGTGAAGCACCGACGGCAGCGGCGGATACGGGTTCTCGCTCAACGACAGGTCGAAGCGGCACGGTGGGCGCCGCCCGGACCGGCGCGCCGAGCGCGAGTCCTCGGCCAGGTCCAGGGTCATCGCGGTGCACCCCAGCGCAGCGCCGCCGCGGCGGCGAAGTCACCGGCGTGCGCGAACGCCGCCAGCAGCACCAGCGCGCCCTCGCGCAGTCGTCCCTCCCGGTTCGCGATGTCGAGGGTGACCGGGATGCCCGCGGCGAAGAGGTTGCCGCAACGGTCGAAGGTGTCGGGGTGGCGTTCGGGCGGAAGTTCCAGTGCCTCACGCCAATTGCGCAGGAACAGCCGGTTCGGCTGATTGGTGACGAACGCGTCCACCTCGCGACCCGCGATCCCGAGCCGGTCGCACACCGCCAGCGACACCTCCGGCACCAGCCGGTTCCCGCGCGCGAACACCTTGGCCACCTTCGACTCGGAGAACCGCACGCATCCCTGCCCCTCCCCGGGTTCCCAGTACTTGCGCGCGCCGCCGGTGGAAAACGCCATGTCGCCGGCGAATTCGGGGTAGGTGCGGCATTCGATGTCCAGAATCGGCGCGCGGTCGTCGGCGACGAGCAGCCCGACCCCGCAGCCGTCACCGGGCACCGGCGCCTGCGCCAGCCCGCGGATCTCGGTCTGGGTGAACACCGGTCCCGCGCAGTTCTGGGTGACGGCGATCAGTGCCGTGCGCGCCGAGGTCGTCCGCAGAAGCATCGCGGCGAGGCCCATGAGGTGTATGAACGCCGCACACCCGCCGTTGTGCACGTCGTAGACCCAGCCCGGCCGCATGCCCAGCCTGCGCGCCACCTCCGGGCCGCAGCCGAGCACCGGATTGTCGGGCAGCTGGGTGTGGGTGAGCAGCACGTCGACGCTGGTGAGCAGATCGGAGCCGTGCCGCTCGACCAGCGGGGCGACCGCGCGCTCGACCATGTCCACGGCGGTCTCCTCCCGCCCGACGTGATGGCGCGTGCGCGGGGCGCGGAACATCACGTTGGCGGCCATCCGGTCCGACCGGGAGAACCGGGTGAAGTACTCGGTGCCGACCGGTTCGCCCGGCAGGTAGGACGCGACGTCGGCCAGGCTCACCGGCGGAAGCCCCTGGGGATGGTTGTGGATCATCGCACCGACCTCATTCCATCCAGGACGGCTTCAGCGGAAGCCCGTGCGCGGCACGGTATTCGCAGATGGCCTTGAGATTGTCCAGCTCGAGGCGATGCCCGGCGGAGAACATCTCCCAGAAGTCGCCCACCCAGACCGGCCTGCCGGGCGGTGCGGTGTCCGGATAGGGGTTCTCGTCGTAGAAGGGGTGGCGGCAGTTGTTCCACAGCACCACCGACCCGGGCCGGTTCAGCACCACCTGGGCGTCGACGACCCGCATCAGGTAGATCATCCACAGGTGCTCGCCCTGGTCCCACGCGCAGTGATAGTCGACGGTCATCGCGTGTGGATCGGCCACGGTCCTGGTGTAGATGGTGGTCGCGTCACCGAGCCGGTCGTGGGCGCGCCACAGTCCGGGTTCCGCCGTCTCGGTGAATCCGCGCAGGCTGTAGGTCCATTCCTCCAGCGACCGCGTATCGGCCAGGTACTCGTACACCGCCCGCGGCGGCGCGGCGACGAAATCCTGCACCGGACAGAAGCGCCCGTAGATCTGATCGTGCGGATACACCGACCGCAGCATGTCCATGATGATCGGGGTGGTGGCCTCGCGGTCGGAGTTCTCGATCCGCAGGATGCCCGGTACGTCGTCGGGGAGGTCGCTGAGGGCGGGCAGGGCACTGGTGGTCACGGTGATCTCCTCGGGAGGTCGTGGAAGGGGGCGAAGGGCGGCATCTCGTCGGGGTCGCAGACGATTTCGAGGAAGGCGGGGCCGTGGTCGGGCAGGCAGACCGGCAACGCGGCGGCCAGTTCGGCCGGCGTGCGCGCGGTGCGCACCGGCAGGCCGGGGAACATCGCGGCGATGCCAGCGCCCAGGTGGGCGGGCCGGAAACGGTTGTAGCTGTATCGGTCTCCGTAGTAGACCTGCTCGCGGGTGACGCACATCGCGTGCGCGTTGTTGTTCAGCACCACCACGGTGACCGGCAACCCGTACTCGACGGCGGTGTGCACCTCCATGCCGTGCATGTAGAACGCGCCGTCGCCGGCGATCACCACGGTGCGCCTGCCGCGAGCGAACGCCGAGCCGATCGCGGAGCCGAACGCATACCCCATGCCGCCCATCCCCAGCGCCACCGTGAACCGGCCGTCGGGCGGCACGCGCAGGTGATGGACCACCGCCGCGCCGGTGTTGCCCGCGTCGCAGACCACGTCGGTGCCGGTCGGCAGCGCATCGGAGAGCTGTTCGACCAACGCGCGATAGCGCAGACCGGGCCCGCTCGCCGGCGGGACGTCCATCGCGGTCAGCCGGATGCCCGGCCGTGGCGTCGGCGCCCGCGCGGCCGCGGTCCGGCATCCGGTGTCGGCGCCGAACTCCTCGGCCAGCTCGGCCAGGGTGACGGCCAGATCGGTGCTGGCGGCGTGCCGGGCGGGCAGGAACGGCGAGGACGCGCCGACGCTCACCAACGGGATCGCCGCCAGCTGCTCGGTGAGCCCGGCCCGCGCGGTCACCGTCATGGTGGCGCCGACCAGCAGGCACACCGCGCCGGTGCGTAGCGCCGCCGCCGCCTCGGCGTGGCCCATCGTGCCGACCACGCCGCAGAAACCGGGGGCGGTGTCGTCGTAGCAGTACTTCGCCTCGGGGGTCACCGCGACGGCGGCGTCCAGTGCCCCGGCCAGGGCGGCCAGCTCGGCGCGCGCGTCGTCACGGGCGACCTGATCGCCCGCGACGATCACCACCTTGCCCAGCCGCCGGGCGGTGTGCAGCATGGCCCGCACGTGCTCCAGCCCGGCGCGATCGTGCACGTGCCGCGGCTCCAACGGCACCGGCACACACGGGTAGCCCTCGGCCTGCTGAACGTCCTTGGGCAGCAACAGCACCGCGGGACCGCCCTGTCGCGCCGCCGTGACCGCGCGGTCGAGCCGGACCGGCAGCTCGCGCGGGGAGTCGACCCGGGCGCAGTAGCGGCTGATCGAACCGAACAGAACGGCCGCGTCGATCGTGCCCGCCGCCCCGCTGGTGTCCTGGAACGCGCCGCGCCCGGCCAGCCCGGTGGGCGGCTGGCCAACCAGGGCCAGCACCGGCACCCGCGAGGCGAACGATTCGGCCAGTCCGGCAACGAGATTCATGGCGCCACCGCCGGAGGTCGCCGCCACCACCCCGAAGCCGGTGGCGCGCGCGTACCCGTCGGCCATGGTGGCCGCGGAGAACTCGTGCTTGGCGATCACACCGGTGACGGGTGAGTCGTACAGCGCGTCGTAGAGATCCTCGATGTTGGCGCCGTCCACCCCGAAGACGTGGCGCACGCCCAGGTGCGCGAGGGTGTGCACCAGCTGGTCGGCTACCCGGTCCGGCATGGGCGGCTCCTTCCGCGCGCGGTCCGCGTTCAGGAGGTACACGGGCGGGATGGGTGGCCGGTTCACGGGAATCCGAGCCCGGGTCTTGCGTCTACGTATACATCTACATATAGTTGGTTCATGCCCAACAAGACGATCTACGTCGCCGACGACGATCTCCCGCTGTTCCAGCGCGCGCAGGAGTTGGTCGGCGGCAACCTGTCCGGCGCGGTGGTGACGGCGCTGCGCCGCTTCATCGAGCTGGAGGAGGGTCGCCAGGAAGGCTACGAGGAGGTCGTCCTCAAGGTCGGCCACAACGGGGTGCGCCAGGTGCGCTTCGCGGGCACCCTGCTCACCGAGTGGCGCGAGATGGGCGACGAGGGGTTCGCGCGCATCCGGGTCTACCGCAGCCGCAAGGGCAAGTTCGTCCTGCACACCCAGGACTCGAAGTGGTCGGACTACCCGACCACCGACAACTGGAACTGGCGGCGGATGCTCGGCATCGGCGACCCGGACTGGGGCGAATTCGTCCTGACCATCGTCGATTCCGTGTCCGAATTGAAAGGCAAGCTGCCGGACCCGCTCTACGAGCGGGTCGTCGACGTCACCGAACATCCGAAGATCGAGGACCTCGACATCTGAGCCGACGCGCGGCAGAGACTCGCGCCCAACCACACATCCAGACCACACCGCGCCCCGGGGCGTGGTGGCGATGAAACATGCGTTTATTCGAATTCAACTATGAAAGGACCATCCGATGAGGGACACCCAGCGCGCGCCGGCGATCTCGGCGCGCGGGCTGTGCAAGAGTTTCGGTGAGCAGGTGGTGCTCGACGGCATCGACCTCGCCGTCGCGCCCGGCACCATCTTCGCCCTGCTCGGCCCCAACGGCGCGGGCAAGACCACCACCGTGCAGATCCTCACCACATTGATGCGCGCGGACGCCGGTGAGGTCAGGGTCGGCGGTTTCGACGTGGCGGCCGAACGCACCGAAGTCCGCGGGACGATCGGGGTGACCGGTCAGTTCGCCGCGGTCGACGAACTGCTCACCGGCCGGGAGAACCTGCTGCTCATGGCCGACCTGCACCACCTGCCCCGCGCCGAGGGCAAGCGGCTGGCCGACGAACTGCTGACCCGCTTCGACCTCACCGAGGCGGCCGACAAGACCGCCGCCACCTACTCCGGCGGCATGACCCGCCGTCTCGATCTGGCGATGACCCTGGTCGGCGACCCGCGCATCATCTTCCTCGACGAGCCGACCACCGGCCTCGACCCGCGCAGCAGGCGCGACATGTGGCAGATCATCGCCGACCTGGTCACCGACATGGGCGTCACCGTCTTCCTCACCACCCAGTACCTCGAGGAGGCCGATCAGCTCGCCGACCGCATCGCGGTGCTGAACCACGGCCGGATCGTGGCCGAGGGCACCGCCGCGGAGCTCAAGCGACTGGTGCCCGGTGGACACATCCGGCTCGACTTCGCCGACGCCACGAGCCTGCGCAGCGCCGCCGGTGTGCTCGACGGCGCCCGCGTCCTCGACGGCGAGGGCGGCGGGTTCACCCTGGCGGTGCCCAGCGACGGCGGCGTGCGTTCGCTGCGCGCGGTGCTCGACCGGCTCGACGCCGCCCGTGTGGAGGTCGACGGATTGTCCGTGCACACCCCCACCCTCGACGACGTCTTCCTCACCCTCACCGGCGCACCGACCGCCGACACCACCTCGAAGGAGGCCCTGCGATGAGCGCGACCGCACTCACCGATTCGATGACCATGCTGCGGCGCAACCTCGTGCACGCCAAGCGCTACCCGAGCATGGTGTTCAGCGTCGTGCTGATGCCGGTGGTGCTGTTGCTGGTGTTCGTGTTCGTCTTCGGCGGCGCGCTGGAGAAGTCCTCCGGCGGCAACTACATCGACTACCTCACCCCCGGCATGCTGCTGATGATCCCGGCCTACCTCACCGCCTCGGTGGCCGTCTCGGTCTCCACCGACGTCACCAAGGGCATCGTCAACCGGTTCCGCACCATGGCGATCGCGCCCTCGTCGATGCTCACCGGGCACGTCTTCGGCACGGTGCTGCTCGGCATGCTCGGCACCGTGGTGATGATGGCGGTGGCGTTCCTGGTCGGCTGGCGGCCGCAGGCGAACCCGCTGGAATGGCTGGCCGTGTTCGGTCTGCTCGCCCTGCTGGTGTTCGCCCTGGCCTGGTTGTCGGTCGCGCTGGGACTGCTCTCGCCCAACCCCGAGGCCGCCAGCAACGCCGTCTTCCCGGTCATCATGCTGCCCTTCCTCGGCAGCGGCCTGGTCGCCACCGACACCATGCCGGTCGGCATGCGCCAGTTCGCCGAGTACCAGCCCTTCACCCCGATCACCGAGACCGTGCGCGGGCTGCTGATGGGCACCGAGATCGGCGGCCAGGGCATCGCCGCGCTGGCCTGGTGTGTCGGGCTCGGACTCGCCGGCTACCTCTGGTCGGCGCGGATCTTCGCCAAGCAGGCGGGCTGATCACCCCGCCGCGCGACGACATGCCCCACGGGTACGCACCCGTGGGGCATGTTCTCGTGCGCCGGGGCGGTCACACGTCGCCGGTGAGCAGCACGCGGTTCGTCTCCGCCGAGGTGATCTCCACCCGGCGCACCTGCTCGGGGGCAAGATCGACGCTGCTGTCGACGGTGAGCGAGGTGCCCGGGCCCGCGGGCCATTCACCCAGGTCGACGCGGCTGCCGTCGGCGCCGATCACCGCGAGCCGGTAGCGGCGGGTGTAGGCCTGCTCGCCCGCGCCGTAGTCGCAGGTCATCACGACACGGGTGCGATCGCCGTCGGCGAGCAGCCGGAAACTCGCCGCGATCGGCGTCGGCTCCACCGGACTCATCGACCGTTCCGCCAGCACCTGTTCGGCGGTGACCGGCGGGGCGGGCTGCTCGCGACCGGCCAGCACCGGCACGGCGATCGCGACGGCGGCGGCCGCACCCGCGAGCGCGGCGCCCACGGCGACCCAGCGGCTGCGTCGCCTGCGCCGCTCCGCAGCGGCGGCCAGCGTCGGCAACAGGTCGGGGGCGGCGGGCGCCGGCGCCCGTTCGTCGCTCGCGCCGATCATCGCCTCGGCGGTGTCGGCGTCCACCAGGGCGAGCATGCCGGGCAGACCGGCGAGTTCGGTCACCGCCGCGCGGCACACCGGGCAGCCCGCCAGATGCTCCTCGTACTCGCGGCGTTCGGCACTGCCGAGTGCACCGAGCACGTACGCCGCGTCCCACGTCGTGTAGTCGTCGGCGATCTCGGTCATCGGTCGGTCACCCCCATCTCCTGCAAGGCCAGCCGCAGCGCGCGCATCCCGTAGTGCATCCGCGACTTTACCGTGCCCGCGGGAATGTCGAGCTCGGCCGCGATCTGGTTGGTCGACAGGCCGCGATAGTAGGCGCGCACGATCACCTCCCGGTGGTCGGCGCTCAGTCCGCCCAGCGCGTCGGCGACGAGCCAGCTGTCCAAGGCACGATCCGAGCGGTCCGGCTCGGCCTGCTCCGGCGGATTGTCGGTGCGGAACTCGCGACGGTTGCGCGCGCTGCGGAAATCGTCGACCACCAGGTTCCTGGCCACGGTGAACAACCACGCCCTGGCCGAGGTGGTCGACTGGTCCAGCACGCTCGGGCGCTGCCAGGCGCGCAACAACGTCTCCTGCACGATGTCCTCGGCCCGGCCCGCGTCGCGCACCAGGCCCAGCGTGTACCGCCACAGCGCGGGCGCGTGCTCGCGATAGAGCACCCGCATCAGTTCGGCCTGGTCGTCGGGCATCGATCACCTCCCGCCCATCCCACGACGCGGGAGGCTCCCCGGTTCACCCGGCGTCGCTCAGTTCCGTTCGACCTCGATCGGGTGGGTGGCCAGCAGCGACATCGGCAACGGCTGGCGGCGGAGCACGTCGGCCCACAGGTCGGGGCGCGCCGCGCTGATCGGATCCGTGGGCAGCGCGGACAACACGATCCAGTCCTCGTTGTCCAGCTCGCCCTCGAGCTGGCCGAAGGTCCACCCGGCATATCCGGCGAACACCCGGATGCCCTCGACCAGCGGTGCGATGCGCTCGGGATCGGCGGCCAGGTCGACGAGCACGACCCGGCCATCGATGCGGCGCAACCCGGGCACGCCCGCGGTGGAGGCACCCACCTTCAGCGTGCCGAGGCACAGTGCGGCGTCGCGTTTGACCGGTCCACCGAAGTAGAGCGTGCCCGGGTCGGCCGCCAACGCCGACCAGCGCGGCAGCACGTCGGCGAGCGAGGTCTCGCTGGGCCGGTTGATCACCACGCCGAGACTGCCCGAGTCGTTGTGCTCCATGATGTAGACGACCGAGCGGCGGAACGTCGGCTCGGTCAGATCGGTGGCGGCCAGCAGCAACGTCCCGGCGCGGACCACCTGCTCGCCGCCGCGGAATTCGCGCCGTCGCCGGTCGCCGTGCCCGCCCTGAGTTTTCCGCTCGTCCGGGTCGTCTGCGCGTGCCACACCGACATCATCGCAGTTTGTCGGGCGAAGTGCTCGCCCCTGTCGGTGCCGATCCGGTCGCGGATCTAGAGTCGGGCGTATGCAACCGCCCGAGGTCGTGCTCGAGAACGCCGACGCCGTCTACGACTACTACCGGGATCACCGCCAGAACCGGCTCCAGGCCTGGGCGGCGTACGCGCTGCTGGGACGGCGCTTCCACCCGCGCATCCACTACGCGGGCCAGGCCGAGCAGAAGGTGCGGGAGCTGCTGCGTTCCGGGCGGCCGACGATCTTCGCGATCAACCACCTGTCGCGGCTGGACCCCTACACGGTCGCGGCGGCGGCCTGGCGCAGCCCGCTGCGCCGGATCATCGGCCGGGTACGCGTGCTGGCCAAGGACGAGTTGTTCGTCGACCCCGCTCAGCGCCGCAAGGTCGACATGATGGGCGGCATCCCGGTGTTCCGCGGCAAGGACCACGGCATCCGGGCGGTGAACGCGGCGGGACAGCAGATGATGGACATCTGCGCGCAGCGGCTGGCCCGTGGCGACCACCTGGCGATCTTCCCCGAGGGCACCTGCAACGAGGTCGATCCGAGCCGGGTGCAGGCCGTCGGCAGCGGCATCGGGCACATCGCCTTCCGCGCCATGAAACTGGGTGCGCAACCCGCACTGGTGAGCCTGGCGCTGAGCTACGGTCCCCGCCCGCCCGGTGCGGGCGAGCCCGGCAAGGAGGAGGTGAAGTCGGCGAGCTTCTACTTCGGCATGCCGGTCACCGAGCTGCCCGCCAAGCCGGCCGAGATCGCGCGCCTGGTGCGCGCGGATCTGCAACAGGCCGTCGACGGCGCCGTCGCGAACTACTGACCGGGGCCGCTACTGCGGCAGCCCCATCCGCTGCCTGGCCCACTGCGGCACCGAGGCGATGTACTCGGTGTGCGTCTCGACGAAGTGGCGCACCATCGGGCACAGCGGCAGCACACCGAAACCCTCGGCGCGGCTGGCGCTCAATGCCGCGCCCACCAGCTGTTTCGCGTAGCCCCGGTGTTCGTAGCCGGGATGGATCTCGGTGTGCACGAAGGCGCGTTCGGAGGCCGTGTCCTGGTATTCGGCGTAGCCGGCGAGGTCGCCGTCGACGAAGATCTCGAAACGTTCCAGTGCGGGATTGATGCGGACCTCGGTCGACATGGTTCGACGCTACTCCGCCGGGGCGCGACACGAGACATCGCGACGCGCACGAGTGGGAAATCTCCCGGTCGACTTGTCTGCGCGTGCCGGGCCGATCAGAATGCTCTGTGGCCGAGAGGTACGAAAGATGATGAGGACACGGCTGTTCCGGGCGGTTTCGGCCCTGACCGCGGTGGGCGCCGTCGGTGCGTCGCTGCTCTGCGCAGTCGCGACCGCCGCGCCGGGACCGGTGTTCGGGGACTGCCCCGAGGGCGCGGTCACGCCCGGCGTCGGGGTGCGCTGCGCGGTGGTGAGCGTGCCGATGAACCATGCCGAACCCGACGGTCCCCGAATCGAACTCACCGTCAGCCGCATCGCCGCCTCGGGCGAGCGCCGCGGCGCGCTGTTCACCAACCCCGGTGGCCCGGGTGTCGACGCGCTCGACTTCTGGGCGCAGCGGCTGTCCGCCGTACCCGCCGAACTCGTCGAGCACTACGACCTGCTGGCCGTGCAGCCGCGCGGGCTGCGCTGGGCCACGCCGTTGGCCTGCGCGGTGGATGCGGCCGCCCCCGGCCAGGTCTCGACCACCGACGAGGAACTGAAGCGGGCCTGCGACGCCGCCCAGCCCGGCTACCTCGACACCATCACCACCGAGAACACCGCGCGCGACCTGGATGCGGTGCGCGCCGCGCTCGGCCTCGACCGGATCGACTACCTGGGCACCTCCTACGGCACCTACCTGGGCGCGGTGTACGCCACGCTGTTCCCGGATCGGGTCGGCCGCACGGTGCTCGACTCGAACGTGCACCCGGGCTGGATCTGGACCGAGGAATTCGCCCAGCAGCAGGCCGCGGGCAAGCAGCGCATGGACGACCTGTTCGGCTGGATCGCCGAACGTGACGCCGAATACCACCTGGGCAGTACGCCGTTGCAGGTCTACCGCACCTGGGTGCGGCTGGTCTCGGCGCAGGGCGGCGGCTGGTACGCCAATCTCACCCCGCCGCCCGCGAGCGTCGCCGACTTGCCGGGCGATCTGCCCGAGCCGCTGGCCGAGATCGCCCGCGACGGTTTCAACGGCACGGTCGAGCACCTGGTGAAGGTGCAGAACTTCCTGCGCACCTTGGTGTCCGGCGGCGCCTCGGCCCAGGTACCGCTGATCGGGGCGACGTCGGTGGCCACCTACACCCGCGCGTTCTGGCCGACTTTCGCCGAGGCGATGGCCGCCGCGAACGCCGACCCGGCGAACGTGGCCCGGCTGCGCGCCATCGCCGGTGCGACCGCGACCGATCCCACCGGGCGTTTCGTGTTCTCCGCCATCACCTGCAACGAGAACGCCGTACCCGGCAGGCCGGAGATGCTCGGCGCGGCGGTGGGCACCATCGCCTCGGGCGGCAACGCCCTGGACGCGCGCGCCGATCTGGTGCGTTCCGGGATGAGTTGCGGCACCTGGAAGCCGGTCACCACGCCGGTGCCGATCGACGGCTCGGGCCTGGCGACCACGCCGCTGCTGCTGCAGAGCCGCAACGACGCGCTCACCCGCTACGAGGGCGGACCGGCGATGGCGCGGGCGCTCGGCGGTGCCCTGGTCACCGTCGAGGGCGGCGACCACGGCACCTTCGGGCGCGGCAACCCGGCCGTCGACGAGGCCGTGCTCACCTATCTCCGCACCGGTGAGGTGCACGCGACCGTGCTCCCCGAGGCACCGCTGCCCGGCTGAGCAGCCCGCCTCGGCGAAATTCCCCCCGGCGGTCGAGAATGGCCCGATGACCTCCGTGCCCCGCGTGCTGCTCGCCCCGGACAAGTTCAAGGGCTCGCTGACCGCGCCCGCGGTGGCCGACGCGCTCGCCCGCGGCATCCTCGCGGTCGCACCCGCGGCCGATCTGCGCCGGGTGCCGGTGGCCGACGGCGGTGACGGCACCGTGGACGCGTTCGTCGCCGCGGGGTGGCGGCGGGTGCGGTTGACCGCGCCCGGGCCCACCGGGCAGCCCACCGACGCGTGTTACGCCGTGCGCGGGGACACGGCGGTGGTGGAACTGGCCGCAGTGGTCGGGCTGACGAAACTGCCCGCGCGACAACCCGATCCGCTGGGTGCGAGCACCTTCGGCCTCGGGGTGGTGATCGCCGATGCGGTGGCGGCCGGTGCCCGTGAGATCGTGCTCGGTCTCGGCGGCAGTGCGTCGAGCGACGGCGGCGCGGGAATGCTCCAGGCGCTGGGCGCGCGGATCCTGGACGCGCACGGGCGCGAGGTGGGCCGGGGCGGTGCGGCACTGGCCGCGGCGGCGCGGTTCGATCCCGCCGAGCTGCCCGGCAGGCTGGCCGGGGTGCGGTTCACCCTCGCCTGCGACGTCGACAATCCGCTGCTGGGTGCCAACGGCGCGGTGCGGGTCTACGGCCCGCAGAAGGGCGCCGGCGTCGGTGATCGAGCGATCCTCGAAGCGGCACTGGCGAATTGGGCGCAGGTGGTCGATCCGTCCGGTGCGGGCCTGCCCGGTGCGGGGGCGGCGGGCGGCACGGGTTTCGCGGCCCTGACGGTGCTCGGCGCCCGATTCCGCAGCGGTATCGAGGTGATCCTGGAGCTGTTGGGGTTACCGGCGCTGCTGCCGGGCGTGGGCCTGGTGATCACCGGGGAGGGTTCGCTGGACGAGCAGAGCCTGCACGGCAAGGCACCGATCGGGGTGGCGGACGCGGCCGGGGCGGCGGGCGTGCCCGTGGTCGCCGCCGTCGGCCGGGCGCTCCTGCCCGCCGATCGCCTGCGCGCCGCCGGTTTCACCGCCTGCTACGCGCTCACCGACCTGGAGCCGGACCCGCGGCGCTGTGTCGAACAGGCGGCCGCGCTGCTGGAACGCCTCGGGGCGCGAATCGCCGCGGATCACCTGCGCTGAGCCCGAATACGTGACGCCGCCGGGCACGCGACACCGCCGAGTGCGCCGCACCGCGGAGTACGCGCTGCCGCCGGGCACGCGACGCCGCCGAGTGCGCCGCACCGCGGAGTACGTGACGCCGCCGGGCACGCGACGCTGCCGGGCACGCGACGCCGCCGAGTACACCACGCCGCCGAGTACCCCCACGCCGCTGTACTCGGCGGCAGGCGGGGTTCAGCAGCTGGCGGCGAGCCTGCCCAGTACGGTGTCGCGGTGCCGTTCGCCCCAGGCCTCGAGCGGGCGCAGCGCGAGTGCGAGGTCCTCGCCGAGCGGGGTGAGCGAATACTCCACGCGCGGCGGGATCTCCGCGTACACCTCCCGGCACACCACCCCGCTCGCCTCGAGCTGGCGCAGGTTCTCGGTGAGCACCTTCTCGCTCACGCCGTCGAGCAGCCGCCGGATCTCGCCGAAGCGCCGCGGCCCCTCGCCCAGCACCCACATCAGGTGCAGCTTCCACTTGCCCCCGACCACATCGATCGCCACGGACATGCCGCACACATCGTGAGCCGTGTCACTGCTGCTGTCCACACCGGCCTCCTGACCATATTTCGGACCTCGGGGTAAGCAACCCCACCTCGACGTACGGTCTTGTCGACTCTACCTGCGCGGACGAGCATCGGACCCACCGCGGAACAAGCAACTCCGACCAGTACACGAAGGGGCATACGATGTCCGAGCAGTCCACCCGTTCGGTCTCCGTGATCGGTCTCGGCCCGATGGGCCAGGCGATGGTCCGGGCCTTCCTCGCCGCCGGTGTCGAGGTGACCGTGTGGAACCGCAGCGCCGCCAAGATCGACGCGATGGTCGCGCTCGGCGCGCGGCGCGCCGCCACGGTCGCCGAGGCGCTGGACGCCAACCAGGTCACCGTGCTGAGCCTGACCCACTACGCCGCCATGTACGACGTGCTCGGCCAGGCGCTCGACCACCTGCCGGGCAAGACGGTGGTCAACCTCTCGTCGGATTCGCCGGAGCACGCCCGCCAGGGCGCGGCGTGGGTTCGCGAACACGGCGCGCGCTTCCTCAACGGCGGGGTGATGTCGGCGGGTGACGACCTCACCCATCCGGCGTCCTACATCTTCTTCAGCGGGCCGCGCGAGGACTTCGACGCCGTGGCCGGCCTGCTGCGCCCGCTGAGCCCGCAGGAGTACCTGGGCACCGACGACGGGCTGGCCCAGCTGTTCTACCAGGGCCTGTTGACGATCTTCCATCCATGGCTGCTGGCGTTCGACCAGGCCACCGCGATGATCGCCAACGCCGGGCACGACATCGGCGCCTTCGTCGAGTACGCGGTGCGCTCCAACGCCGCCTTCCCGCACTTCATGCAGCAGATGTCGGCGGCGAACCAGCAGGGCGGCTGGGCGGACCTGGCGAGCCTGAAGATGATGGACGCGGGCGCGCAGCACGTCATCGACGCGAGCGAGGAGGTGGGCGTCGACGCCACCCTCGCCCACGCCGCACAGGCGTTCTGGCGCAAGGCCGTCGCGGCGAGCGAGGAGGCGGGGCAGCCGGTGTCGACCTACGCGCTGATGCGTGGCGGCGCGGCCTGAACGGCGTGGCGTGCGCGGCGAGACCCGAACCGTGGCCGCCCGAGCCGGGAAGTCTACCGGCTCAGGCGGTTTCGGCGCCGAGGCGTGGAAACGGCGTCGTGGAGAAGACGACCTCGACGGCCACCTCGAAGTAGGCCGCGATGCGCAGCGCCAGGTGCAGGCTGGGGCTGTACTCGCCGCGTTCGAGGTAGCCGATGGTCTGATAGTGCACGCCGAGCGCCTCGGCCAGCTCGCGGCGGGAGATGCCGCGCTCGGCGCGCAGCATCGCGATCCGGTTGTAGATGACCTCAGTAGGCACGCTGCATAGCCTTCTCCCGCCGGGCGGCGACGCTGGAACCGGACTCCCGGCGCGCCATCCTACGCAGCAGCACCGGCGCCACGACGAGCCCGACGGCCGACCAGGCGCCGAGCACCGCCACGGTTGCCGGCCACCGCCACGAACCGCCGAGTTCCACCGCGGCGGCGGCGTCGGGCAGCATCGCCGCGCGCATGCCGAGGCCGAGCCAGTACACCGGGAAGCACTGCGCCAACCCCTGCACCCAGCCCGGCATCGCGGTGATCGGGTAGAAGATGCCCGACACCGCGACCAGGCCCATGATCGGCATGGAGGCGAACCCGACGCCGCGGGGGCTGGTGAACAGCGAACCGATGATCGCCCCGATCGGCAAGGTGGCCAGCATGCCGAGCAGGACGACACCCGCCAGCGCGAACCAGGCTCCGGCAGAGTCCAATTCGACTCCGCCGACCATGAACATCCCCGGGAGGAGCACCACCACGAACGGAACCAGCACCCAGCCGGACACGAGCACGATCTTGCCGACCAGGTAGCCGACCATTCCGTTGGGCGTGGCCTTGGCCCGCAGCAGCGTGCCGTCCTCGCGTTCGGTCGCCAGCAGCTGCGACATGCCGAACATGCCGTTGAAGGCCACCAGCATGCCCAGGATGCTCGGCAAAGCCAGCGCGCCCAACCCGAAGCCGCTCGACTCGAAGGTCGCGTCGCGCATGAAATAGAGCACGACGAGCATGATCACCGGCCAGAACAACATGCCGAACAGGTCCTGCCCGTTGGTCAGTGACTGCCGGAACTCGATGCCGCCGCGCGCGAGCCCCGCGCGCACGGCCACGCTGGTCGGATTCATCGCCGTACCTCCTCCAGGGTGCGCACCTCGTCGGTGAGGTCGCCGGATTCGAACTGCCGCACCAGGGTCATGTAGGTGTCCTCGAGCGAGGCGCGGCGGACCTCGAGCTCGCGGATCCGGTCGCCGTGCTGGATGAACAGGTCGTGCACGAACTCGGTGGACTCGGCGGTGGTGTGCACGAAGCGCTGGCCGTCGCGGGTCCAGCGCACCTCGGCCTCGCCCGCGATGCGGCGGGAGAGCTCGTCGGCCGAGCCGTCGGCGATGATCCGCCCGCCGGCCAGGATCAGGATGCGGTCGGCCAGCTTCTCGGCCTCGTCGAGGTCGTGGGTGGTGAGCAGGATGGCGGTCTGTTGGTCGTCGGCGAGGCGGTGCACCAGGTCGTGGAACTCCCGCCGGGCCTGCGGGTCGAAACCGGCGGTCGGCTCGTCCAGGAACAGCAGCTCCGGTCGGCCGACGATGCCGATCGCCACGTCCAGCCTGCGGCGCTGACCGCCCGACAGTGCCATGATCTTGCGGTCGGCCTGCTCGCCCAACCCCACGAGATCGACGAGTTCGTCGACGTCCCAGGGCTTCTTGCGGCGTTCGGTGCTGTAGGGGGCGTAGTAGGAGCCGAGGTGGGCGAGCAGTTCACGCACCCGCCACTTGCCGTGATCGCGCCAGGACTGCAACACCACCCCGATCCGCGACCGCCACTGCTCACCGCCCTCGGCCGGGTCGGTGCCCAGCACCGACACCCGGCCCGCCGAGCGCATCCGGAACCCTTCGAGGATCTCGATGGTGGTGGATTTGCCCGCTCCGTTGGGGCCCAGCAGCGTGAGTACCTCACCGTGGTGCGCGCGGAAGGTGACATCGCGCAGCACCTCGGTCGTCCCGTAGCGCATGCGCAGGTTCTCGACATCGATGACTATTCCGTCGCCCACGGTCATGGCGGTCCCTCCCGTTGTAGTGAGCGGATCGCTCGTAGCATATCTACTACATTCCGCAGCAGCAATGCGGTTTCGGCGGAGGCGGCGTTGACATGCAGCCGAATGGCTGCCTAAACTATTCATGCAGCCGAACGGCTGCCTATGTTGGATCGGTGAGCATGGACGAGGTTTTCAAGGCGCTGGCCGACCCCGGCAGGCGCCGGCTGCTGGACAGCTTGAACGCCCGCAACGGGCAGACGTTGCGCGAGCTGTGCGCGGAACTGGACATGGCGCGCCAGTCGGTGAGCAAGCATCTGGCCGTGCTCGAGGCGGCCAATCTGATCACCACCCGCCGCCGCGGTCGCGAGAAGCTGCACTACCTCAACGCCGAGCCGATCAACGCCATCGCCGACCGCTGGATCAACCGCTACCACCGCGGGCGCGTCGAGGCGCTCGCCGACCTGAAGCACGCACTGGAGGCACTTCCCATGAGCGACAACGCGTTCGTCTACACCACCTACATCAAGACCACGCCCGAGCAGCTCTGGCGGGCGCTCACCGACCCCGCCTTCACCAGCCGGTACTGGGGAGTGAGTTTCGATTCCGACTGGCGCACCGGCTCGCCCGTGGTGTGGCGGCAACGCGGATGGGTAGGCAAGGATCCCGAGCAGGTGGTCCTCGAATCCGACCCCTATCGCAAGCTGTCCTACACCTGGCACACCATCGACGAAGCGTTCGGCGCCGAATTCGGGCTCTCCGGTGCGGAATTGGCGCAGTGGGCCGCCGAGCCGCGCTCGAAGGTCAGCTTCGAACTCGAGCCGCAGGGCGAGGTGGTGAAGCTGACCGTGGTGCACGACGGCTTCGCGCCGGGCAGCCGGGTGCTCGAAGGGGTCAGCGGCGGCTGGCCCGCCATTCTGGCCGCTCTGAAGACGCTGCTCGAGACCGGGGAGGTGCTGTCCATCGGCTGACGGCCGGGAAAACAGTGAGCACTGCTCTTGACGGGGCCGGAGCGGCGGTGAATACTGGTCTCAACAGAGAGCACTGCTCACAAAGGAGTCGACATGACCACCGCCACCCGCTACCTCGCCCCCACCGGCCTCGACACCGTGTTCAACCGGATCATGCCGTGGCTGCCGCGGCTGGGCATCGACCTGATGGGTGCCCGCATGCTCGCCGTGCGCGGCCGCACCAGCGGGCAGTGGCGCACCACGATCGTCAACCTGCTCGAGGACGAGACGGGTGCGCGGTATCTGGTGGCCCCGCGCGGACGCACCCAGTGGGTGCGCAACCTGCGGGTGGCCGGTGGCGGCGAACTGCGGCTGGGCCGCACGGTCGAGCCGTTCGTCGCCGCCGAGGTCGACGACGCGGACAAGACACCGATCCTGCGGCTGTATCTGCGCAAGTGGGGCTGGGAGGTCGGCCGGTTCTTCGAGGGCGTCACCAAGGATTCCAGCGACGCCGAATTGGCGGCCATCGCACCGGGATTCCCGGTCTTCCGAATCCAGGAAACTTCGGCGGCCTGACCCGCCGGGCGGGCAAACGGCCTACCGGGTGGCGAGGAATTCGATCGCCGCGGCGTAACCCTGGATTCCCATTCCGGCGATCACCGCCGTCGCGATCGGGGAAATGTAGGAGTGGTGCCGGAATTCCTCGCGCGCATGCACATTGCTGATGTGCACCTCCACGATCGGCACCTCCGGAATCACCAACGCGTCCCGCAGGGCCACCGAGGTGTGCGTGAGTCCACCCGGATTGACGACAATGGCCGATGTCGCCCCGCGTGCCTCGTGGATCCGATCGATCAGCGCGCCTTCGTGATTGGACTGGAAGGCGGTGATCGTGCGGTCGAACCGCGCCGCCGTCCGCTCGCACAGCGCGACGACGTCGTCGAGGGTGTCCGCGCCGTACACCTCGGGCTGGCGGGTGCCGAGCATGTTCAGATTCGGTCCGTTGAGAACCAGGATCGGGGCGATGCGGTCGGCCATGTGCTCACCCTAGCCGCACCGCATCGCCGTCGACGCCGCAGCGCTCACAACCCCTTCGGGCCCTCCGAACGCAGATCCTCGACCTTGCGCATGGCACTGCGCAGTTCCGCCAGCCACTCCTCGGCATGTTTGCCGGCCAGTCGCACGGTCCAGGCCAGCGCGTCGGAACGGGACCGGGCCACGCCCGCGTCCACCAGCGTGTCGAGCACCTTGCGCTCGGGCTGGCGCAGCCGGGTCATCACCGGGACCGACAACTGGGTGAACATGATCCGCTCGCCCTCGACCGTCACACCCCAGGCGACCCGCCTGCCGTAGCGGTGCTGGGCCTCGTTGGCGATCTGCATCCGGGCAGGCCGGGTGCTCTCGCGGAACCGGGCGACCGCGCCCTCCTTGGTGGCCTCCGGGACGGCCGCGGTCGTCGCCTCCCCCGCTTCGTCGCCGGACGATTCGGGTCGTGGCAAGGGGAGCTCGCCGACGACCACGATCTCGTCGCGGTCGATCTCGATCTCCGGCGGACCCGTGAACCAGTCGCTCGGCAATCGACCGGCGAACCAGTCCGGCGCATCCGCCGGGTCGGGCAGGTCGGCCTGCTGCCACCCGCCCGGTCGTCCGAATCCCCGTCCGTGTCGCATAGGGCTCACCCGCTCACTTCTGCTTTCGTTGTTACAGTGATTACAATGTTACGCCGCAAGGGCGCGGCGCGGTTCTGCTCAGCGTGAACAGGCACGGTGGCGGCCCGGCTCCCCTCGCGCCGCGCGGCCCGGTACGGTGGCTGCGCGGGTTATCGGCTTGTGACCGGAACGCCGACCATGATCGACCACTCGAGCCCGGGTATTCGGGCACAATTGGGTAGCTGAGCATGGGTAACGCCCCGGTCACCGGGGCGTCGCGGGCAGATCCTTTTCAGGTACGGTGGTCTTGTTGCTGGAGTGACAAGAGTGAAGAGTGGGCGACATGGATGTGTGGGGATCCCGCCGCTTTCGCGTCCGGGGCGCATTGGCACTCGCGGGGGTGGCGGCTGTGGTGCTGGCCTCGGGTGCGTGCGGCGTCCGCGCGGAAGCGACTGAGCCCGAAGCGCTCGTCGACCGTTTCACCGAACTGCTCGACGAGCAGGACTACCGCAAGGCCGCGGAACTCACCTCCTACCCGAACGCGGCGTCGGCAACGATGCAGCAAATGTTCGAGGGATTGCAGCCCGGCACCGTCGACTACGAGAAGACGCAATTCATCGGCCTGGATTCCGAGTCCGCCATTTTCAGCATGGACGTCGACTGGAACTTCGGCGAGAACAAGAACTGGGGCTACAGCCTGCAGGGCACCGTCCGCAAGCTGGCGATCGGCTGGCGGATCTCCTGGGAGCCCGCCCTGGTGCTGCCGGAACTCCAGGGCAACCGCACGGTGAAGCTGGTGCGCACGATGCCCTCCCCGCCGCCGCGGGTGGTCGACATCGTCGGCGAGCCGCTGATGCACGAGCAGATCATCAACGTGATCAAGCTCGACCCGACGAAGATGCCCGATCCGGTCGCGTCCACCAACGCGCTGGCCGAGGCGATCGAGCCGGTCGCCCCGCTGATCACCGGGCCGAGCCTGATGCAGCAGCTCGCCACCGCACAGGGCAAGCCGATCGTCGCGGTGAACCTGCGCGAGGGCGACTTCGCGATCCTCGAGCCGCGGATGGCCCCCATCCCCGGCGTGGTGATGGAGAAGCAGCCGCGGCTGATCTCCTCCGACCGCCGGGTCTGGTCGCCGATGCTCGACGCACTGCGCAAGGTGTGGCAGGACAGTCAGGACCAGCACGCGGGCTGGGGCGTCCAGGTGTTCGAGCCGGACGGCCGGTTCATCCGGCAGGTCGCCGGCCACCAGGGCCCGCCCGGACCCGACATCGCCGCGACGATGGATCAGCGGCTACAGCGCGCCGCCGAGGACGCGGTCGTCAGCGTCGGCACGCCCGCCTCCATCGTGGCGATCCAGCCGTCCAGCGGCGCGGTCGTCGCGGTCGCGCAGAACAGCCAGGCCAGCGAGCACGGGCCGGTCGCGTTCACCGGGCTCTACCCCGTCGGTGGCGCGGTCGAGCTGCTGCGCTCGGTGGCGGCGCTGGACAAGAACAAGGCGCCCCAGGACGTCACCGTGCAGGAGGCCGCCGAGGCCGCGGGCAGGCTCGGCATCGGGGTCGACTTCCAGGTGCCGGGTCTGGACGAGGTGACCGGGCGGCTCGCCATCGGCGGTCGCGGTGCCGAACAGGTCCGCCAGGGCGGAGCCACCGACGCGGTGCTGGCCAGCCCGTTCGGCATGGCCATCGCGGCCGCGGCCATCGCGCGCGGCGAGGTGCCCGCACCCGCCATCGAGCGCGACCGGCCGGGCAGCACGGACGCTCAACTCACGCCGCTGGGCGGACCGGTGACCGACCGGCTGCGCACCATGTTGCAGGAGGCGATGGCGAGCCCCGAGCTGGCGCCGCTGCGCCCCTACCCGGTCATCGCCTACGCCGCCACCGCGGGGTCGGACGGCTGGCTCGTCGCCAACATGGGAGATTTGGCCTTCGCGATCCACATCGACGAGGCCGACAGCGGCAACGCCACCGCTCGGATGGCCGCGCGCATGCTCCAGTCCCTGGCCCAGCCCGAGACCCCCTGACCGGTGGTCAGGTGAGTGCCGAGACGGCCGCTCGCCAGCCGATCAGGAACAGCGCGAGCACTGTGCCCGCCACCAGGACGAAGCTCGGCGCCGTGCCCTGCCCGGCGACCACCCGCAGCAGCATTCCGCCGACCAGCGTGCCCGCCCACACCAGCACCGCGGTCGGCCACACCGCCGTCGGCACGAACGGCACCCGACGCTGCCTGCTCACCAGCACCGCGAGCAACCAGCCGAGCGCCAGCCCGACCGCGAACGGCCACAGCGTCTTCGCCAGGCCCGCGAGCACCGCCTCGTCGTGACTGCGCCGCCCGATGGCGCAGAACAGGGCCACCAGGACCACGTCGACCACGACCGCCAACACCACTTTCCGCACGGGGTCAGCGTAGTGGCGGCCCGGCCGGGCTCGGCTCGGGCGGGGCTCAGCCGCGCCGCCCGGCCTCGAATTCCTTCTCGAATTCGGCGTCGTCGGCCTGCGGGGTGCGGAACAGGAAGGCGAAGACGATCCAGCCGACGATCGCCACCAGCACGAAACTGACCATCCGATACACGAAGGCCGCGGCCACCGCCTGCGCCGCGGGCAACCCGGCCGCCGCGGTGAGCCCGTAGATGAGGGTGGCGTCGACGTAGACGATGCCACCCGGCGCGAACGGGATCGAGCCGACGGCCTTGCCCGCGCTGAACGCGATCAGCAAGCCCGCGATCTTCGGGTCGGCACCCACCGCGTAACAGGCCGCACCGAGGCAGGCCACATCGGCGAGGCGGTGCACCAGTGCCCAGACCGTCACCCAGGCGCCGTCCCCGGTGCCGAGGTCGACCGATTCCAGCTGGGCCAGCAGGTCGCGCACCTTGGTCGTCCCGTGCTCGCGCGGCTGCTTGCGGATCCGGTTGACCACCCCGAGCACGCGGCGGACCAGGGCCTCCAGTCCGCCGGGGTGGTCGGAGAGGTGGTTGCCCGCCCACACCAGCACCACCACCGCGGCCAGCGTGAGGAGCAGTTTCACCGGACCCACCCGCTCGCCGACCAGCAGCGCGCCACCCACGGCCAGCAGCGCCAGCCCGGCCGCGGAGATCACCCCGGAGATCACCAGCTGCCAGGAGGCCACCATCGGGCTCGCGCCCCAACGGCGGGTCTGCCGGTAGGTGAAGGCGGTGGAGAAGACCTGGCCGGCGGGCAACGTCACCGACATGGCGGTGGCGCCGTAGACGACGGCGACCGAGCGGCGCTGACTCACCGCGACCCCGCCCGCGCGCAACAGTTGTTTCTGCACCCGGCCGAAACCGCTCATCGACAGGGCCTGCAGGAGGACGCAGGCGGCCAGGAAGCCCCAGTGCATCTCGGTGAGGCTGCGCCAGGACTCGTGCAGCCGGGGCCAGAGATAGACCCCCTCCCCGACGAGCAAGGCGATCAGCGCGACGCCGAGTACCCAGCGCACCCAGCGGAACCGGCGGCTCGGCGAGGGCGCCGCCGGAGCGGGTCCGCGCGCCGAGTCCCCGTTGGCCGTCACCCGGTCAGCCTAACGAACGCGCCGTTTCGCCGTCCGTCTCCGCCGGCGCGGTCACGCTGTCCTTCGGCCAGGCCAGCTGCGTCTTGCGGCGTCTGCCGCGCAGCTGGACCTCCTCCCCGGTGATCCACAGCCGCTGCTCGGCCTCCTCGGCGAAGTACAGCGCGCTGCCCGAACCGAGCACCCGGCCGGGATGGTCCTTGGCGAGTTCGGTGAGCCGGGATGCCTCGTTGACCGGGTCGCCGATGACGGTGTACTCGAACCGGTTGGCCGCGCCGATGTTGCCGGCGACCGCCAGGCCCGCCGACACCCCGATGCCGATGTCGAGTCCGGGCACCTCGCGCAGTGCCTCGCGCAGTTCCCTGGCCGCGGCCAGCGCGGCGGTCGGCGCGTCGGGCCGGTCCAGCGGGGCGCCGAAGATCGCCAGCGCCGCGTCGCCCACGAACTTGTTGACGAAGCCGTGGTGGCGGTCGATGACGTCGACGACGATCCGGAAGAACTCGTTGAGCAGGCTGACGACCTCGGTCGGTGGATGCTCGGCGGCGGTGGCGGTGGAGCCGACCATGTCGACGAACAGCACCGCCACGAACCGGGTCTCCCCGCCCAGCTCGGTGCCGTAGTCGAGGGCGCGCTGGGCGACCTCCTCGCCGACGTGCTGGCCGAACAGCTCCTGCAACTGCCTGCGCTTGGCGGCCTCCTCCATCATGCGGTTGAAACCGACCTGCAGCAGCCCGATCTCGCTGCCGTCGAACACCTCCACCTGGACGTCGCGGGCGCCCTCCTGCACCCGGTCGATGGCCTGGCTGAGCTGGCGCACCGGATCGGAGATGCTGGAGGCGGTGAGCATCGACAGCGCCAGCGCCTGCATGATGACCACCCCGCACAGCAGCAGGATCGAGATGGCCAGCGACTGCGCGGAGAACTTCACGTCCGAGGAGATCTGGGTGACGCACAGCAGCACGATCGCGATGGTCGGGGCGAACGTGCCCATGCCCCAGGTCATCGCCATCCTGGTGCCGACGCCCGGGGTGAGGGTGTGGTCGAAGGTGCCCTCGGTGAGCGCCTGCGCGGCGACCGGGCGCAGGATGCGCTCGCCGAGCATGTAGGTGAAGCCGAACACGATGGTCGCGGCCATGCACAGCGTGACGATCACCGCGCCGGCCAGTCTGGGCGATTCGGAGATGATCAGCGAGGCCAGCACCGCGCCGCCGAACAGCCACAGCACCAGGTGCAGGATCGCCTGCCGCAGCGGCGCGTGCAGGGCGGCCATCTGCTCCTGCCTGCTCGGCGGACCGCCGCGCATCTGCCACCGCATCACCGGACGCAACATCAGGGCCGAGGCGGCCAGGCTCAGCAGCCCACCGGTGACGAAGACCAGGCCGGGGACGAGCAGGCCGGTGCGCCTGGCATCGGCCACCTCGCCTTCCGGAACGGGGAGCCCGTATTGCAGGAACGCCCACACCAGAACCGCGCCGAAGGCGTTGGCCAACAGCATCGATGTCAGGTACAGCGGCCAGCGCGTTCGCATGGTCTGTTTGACCGCTTCCAGGGGCGCCGACACGCTCACCAATCTAGCGTTTCGATCATGTGCGCATGTTCGCGGCGGTGACCGGCCATTAGGCTCACCGAGGTGAGCGACCCCGAGGACGATGCGCCGCGCAGCGCCGCGGACGCCGTGCACCCGATCGTCCGCCAGAGCGCGGAGTGGGCATGGCGGCTGCTCGTCGTCTTCGCGGCCGTGCTCGCCGTGGCGATGCTGGTGCAGAAGCTGGCCACCGTGGTCATCCCGATGGCCATCGCGCTGCTCGCGGCCGCGTTGCTCGCGCCACTGGTGGACTTGATGCAGCGGCTCGGCGTGCCGCGCTGGATCGGGGTGTTCGTCTCACTGGTCGGTTCGCTCGGACTGGTCGCGGGCATCATGACCTTCGTCGTCGAGCAGTTCGTGGCCGGCGTGCCGCAGCTGTCCGACGAGGTCACCGCCAGCATCCACAAGATCCAGGACTGGCTGATCAACGGCCCACCGCACCTGAGCGACGAACAGATCCGCAACGCGGGCGACGCCCTGGTCAAGGCCATCCAGTCCAATCAGGACAGCGTCACCAGCGGTGCACTCACCACCGCCACGGTGATCGGGCACATCCTCACCGGTACCTTCCTGACGCTGTTCATCCTCATCTTCTTCCTCTACAGCGGCGACCAGATCTGGGAGTTCGTCACCCGGATCGTGCCGACCAAGCACCGCGAGCGGGTGCGGCTGGCCGGTGAACTCGGGTTCGGCACGCTGGTCGGCTTCGTGCGGGCCACGGTCGCGGTCGCGGCGGTGGACGCGATCGGCATCGGCGCGGGTCTGGCGATCCTGGGGGTGCCGCTGGCGCTGCCGCTGGCCTCGCTGGTGTTCATCAGCGCGTTCATCCCGATCATCGGTGCGTTCCTGGCCGGCTTCATCGCGGTGTTCATCGCCCTGGTCACCAAGGGCCTGGTGACGGCGCTGATCGTGCTCGGCATCATCATCGCCGTCATGCAGCTGGAAAGCCATGTGCTGCAACCGCTGCTGCTCGGGCGCGCGGTGAGCATCCACCCGCTGGCGGTGGTGCTGGCCATCGCGGCCGGCCTGGTGCTCGGCGGGATCGCGGGCGGTCTGCTCGCGGTGCCGTTCGTGGCGGTGATGAACACCGCGATCCGTTCGCTGCTGGCCGAGAGCCCCGAGGAAGCCTACGGCGAGCTGCTCGGCGGCGAACCCAAGCTGTATTCGGCCGAGCCGGACAAACCCGATCTCGGCCGGTTCGACGTGGCCGCGACGCTGGCCGGGGAGTCCATGCGCCCGGACAGCCCGCTGCGCGGCCGACCGGCGGCGGCTCAGGACGAGGGGACCACCGATGAGCCGGATCCCGCCCGGTGAGCTGAGCGCCGACGACGCCGCCACCGTTCCGCTGTGGCGGGCGGTACAGGCCTTCCGGCTGGTGACCCTGCTGTATGCGATCGGCCAGCAGATCGCCTCGGTCCCCTACTACCACAACCAGCGGCTGAGCTGGGTGTTCATCGCGCTGATGGTGGTCTGGTCGGGTGCGTCGGCGCTGCTGCTCTCGCAGTGGCGCAGCACCGGTATGGCGCGGGTGCGGGCCGGGGTGGTGGTCGGCGACCACGTGGTGGTGATCGGGTTGATCGCGGCGACCCGGCTGGTCGCCGACTACGACTGGTACCACGGCCACCAGACCCTGCCGACCACCATGTGGGCGGCCAACGCGGTGATCTCGGCGGCCATCCTGCGCGGGTGGGGGCTCGGCATCGCCTCCGGGCTGCTGATCTCGGCGGTGATCATCACCGTGCGCGAGCAGTGGGGGCAGGACGTGTGGACCGACGCCACCGCGCCGGTGCTGGTCTCGGTCGGCCTTGCGCTCGGCCTGGCCGCCGACACCGCCCGCCGCGCCCAGGACCAGCTGCGCCGGGCGGTGCGGCTGACCGCGGCCGCCGAGGAACGGGAGCGGCTGGCCCGCGAGGTGCACGACGGGGTGCTGCAGGTGCTCAGCTACATCAAGCGTCGCGGCGCCGAGATCGGCGGGCCCACCGAGGAGTTGGCGCAGCGGGCCGGTGAACAGGAGGTCGCGCTGCGGGTGCTGATCTCCGAGCAGGGCGGCCGGGAGGACGCCGGAGGCAGCGAGGTGGACCTGCGTCCCCTGCTGACGGCGCACGCCACCCCGACGGTGTTCGTGTCCACGCCCGGCGAGCCGGTGCGGGTCGGGCGCTGGGTCGCGGGTGAGATCGCCGCCGCCGTCGCCACCGCGCTCGCCAACGTCGACCTGCACGCCGGACCCGACGCGAAAGCCTATGTGCTGCTGGAGGACACCGGTGCGGAGCTGATCGTCAGCGTGCGCGACGACGGCGTCGGCATCCCGCCGGGACGGCTGGCCGAGGCGGAAGCCGAAGGGCGGATGGGTGTGTCGCGTTCCATCGTCGGCCGCATCGCGGCGCTGGGCGGGCAGGCCGAACTGCTCAGCGACGGCGGGGACGGCGAGGGCGTGGAATGGGAGTTCCGGGTGCCGCGCGGCTGAGCCCGGCTCTGGCACGATGAACAGGCGGGAGAGGAGTGCGATGACCGAGGACGCTGCCCCCGGGACCATCACGGTGATGGTGGTCGACGACCACCCGATGTGGCGCGACGGCGTGTCCCGCGACCTGGGCGAAGCCGGGTTCACGGTGGCCGCCACCGCCGACGGGGTGGGCTCGGCCACCCGGCGGGCGGCCGCGGTGCGACCCACCGTGGTGCTGATGGACATGCAGTTGCCCGACGGCAACGGCGCCCAGGCCACCGCCGAGGTGCTGCGCGTCTCGCCGGACAGCCGGGTGCTCGTGCTCTCGGCCTCCGCCGAACGCGACGACGTGCTCGAAGCCATCAAGGCGGGCGCCTCCGGCTACCTGGTCAAGAGCGCCTCGGCCGCGGAACTGATCGAGGCGGTGCGCGCCACCGCCGCCGGACAGCCGGTGTTCACTCCCGGCCTGGCGGGCCTGGTGCTGGGCGAATACCGCCGGATGGCCAGTGCCCCGGCCCGTCCCGACGAACCGCACCGGCCCGCGCTGACCGAGCGCGAGACCGAGGTGCTGCGCATGGTGGCGAAAGGACTGTCCGCCAAACAGATCGCGGCCCGGCTCGGCCTGAGCCACCGCACCGTGGAAAACCACGTGCAGGCCACACTGCGCAAACTGCAACTGGCGAACCGGGTGGAACTGACCCGCTACGCGATCGAGCAGGGGCTCGAATAGCGGTCTCGCCGCGGGTCGGGGGGCGAATCAGGGATCGCCCTGATGCCGTGCGCGCGGGGTCGTCGGTAACCTCGATGGCATGGGCGGCCCCGAATCGGTATCCAAAGACGTCGGCTCCGGTCAGCCGGTGGGCGACCGGGACCTGCGCGTGTCCGATGCCGAACGCGAGCACGTCGGCGAATTGCTACAGCGGGCCGTCGGCCTCGGCATGCTCTCGCTCGGCGAGTTCACCGAACGCATGGACACCGCCCTGGCCGCCAAGACCCGCGGCGAACTCAACTCGGTGCTCATCGATCTGCCCGGCGTGCGGCTGGTCGGCCAGCCCGCCGCCCCCGCCACCGGGTTCGTCAACACGAGCGCGCCCTACCAGCCGCCCGTCGCCCCGCCCGGCACCAACCACGGCGCGGTGATCCGCAGCCGCCTGTCCGGGGTCAACCGGCGCGGCCCCTGGCACGTGCCGCCGACCCTGCACCTGAACAACTGGTTGTCCTCGGTCACCCTGGATTTCACCGAAGCGGTGATGGCGACCCAGGTGGTCGAGGTGGTGATGGACGATTTCTGCAGCTCGCTCACCCTGGTGGTGCCCGCCGAGGCGACCGTCGACCTCAACTCCCTCGACCTCGTCGGCTCCAGCGTCAACAACAAGGTCCGCACCGGCCCGCCGCTGGGCCCCCTGCACCTGGTGGTCCGCGGCCGGGTCCGCTTCGGCTCGGTGACAGCCAAGCGCCCCCTGATCGCCCACTGGCGCAAACTGATGGGGCACTGACGCAAACCGATGGGGCACTGAGCCGTTCGGGGCCGTTCGGGCCGTTTCAGGTGTTGACGCCGAGGCGGCGGGCGAACGCGCGCAGCGGGACCCTGCGGTCGTTGTCGAGTAGTTCCGAGACGATGTGGCGGGGCAGGGACTGGTATTTCATCCAGTCCGGGCCGCCCACCCGCTCGGCGGCGAGCAGCGCGTCCAGGGCGCGCTGATACTGGCCGGTCCGGGTCCAGGCCACCGCGGTGTCGGCCAGATGCCGGGCCCGTGACGCCTGCGGCAGGCCGGCGCCCGCGGGCATCTGCGTCGCCGCGGCCAGCGCTTCGGGGTACCGCTCCGCCGAGACGTTCACGTCGACGGTCTGCATGACGACCTGCGACGGGCCGAAATAGGTTTCGTAGTCCTGCCGGTCGGCACCGATCCGCAACGCCACCTCGCTCGCGGACTCCAGCAGCGCCAGCGCCTCGGGCACCTGCTGCGCCCGGCCCGCGGCGGTCGCGCCCTGCAACACCAGCGACCCGTAGGCGGCCAGGTGCGCCGGGCCGACCTCACCGGCGGGCTCGAGTTCCGTCGCCGCGCGCAAGGCCACCCCGCGCGATTCCGCGTAGCGGCCCTGCACCAGCAGCTGCCAGGCGATCGAGCCGCGAATGGTGGCCAGCAGCAGCGGATCGTCGCCGTGCTCGGCCGCGGCGAGTGCCTGCCGCACCGCCAGGAACGCCGGGTCGGTCTGCCCGAGATGCACCAGCGTGCAGCCGGTCACCCAGTACATCCGCGCCAGCAGTTCGTTGGCCGGGGCGAGCGCGCCGTTGTTGGCGGCGTGCACGGTGGCGCGCAACTGGGTCAGGCCCGCGGGCAGGATGGAGGTGAGCAGTTCGTAGCGGCCCGACCAGTAGGCGCCCCAGGCGTATTCGACGGTGCGGCGGCCGTCGTCGAGCGTCACGGCGGCCTCCTCGGGCACGGTGCCGAGCAGGTCGTCGACCGGGGTGAGGGCGCGGCGGACGGCGACGATGCCGGCATCCGGATTGCCGGAGGGAATGCCGTGCCGGTTGCCGATGAGGTCGGCGATGTCGACATCGAGGGCGCGGGCGATCTTCTGCAGGCTCGCGATCGAAGCCGTCTGCCTGCCGCCCTGCTCGAGTTTGCGCACCAGATCGACGCTCACCCCGGCCAGGTCCGCCAGCTGACGCTGGGTGAGCGCCTTCCCCCGGAAACGTCGGATGCGCACGCCGATCGATGAATCGTCCATGACCTCGAGTCCTCGTGTTACATCTGCGTTTCAGGGTACCGACGGTAGGCGTCGCTGTTCACGAGAAGTGGGACATTACGTACGACTCGACGCCCGCCGGTTGGAATACCGTTGCCTTTCCGCAACTTTGAGAAGGCCCACGCTGTAAAGGCCGGTTTGAGAAGGCAGGGCGGCGATGACCACGATGCCGAATACCACCGCACCGCAGGCACTCCTCGAAATCCGTGCGCACCACCCGCGCGCACGCGCCGTGATCGGGCGACTACCGGCGCCGATCCGTCACTCGCACACCACCACCGTCTGAGGAGCCGCGCGATGTTCGAACGCTGTCACACCCCCCACGAAGCCGCTCTGGTGCTGCGACATCGGTACGGGTTGCCCGTCCAGCTGCTGGCGGGCCGACCCGTCGTCACCACGGGCAGCGTGCTTGGCGCCCTGGTCATGCCGCCCGCGCTCGGCCGCGACGTGCTGGTCACGCTCGCGACTCCGTTCCCGGTGCCGGTCGTCGCCGACCCCGGCGAACGCACCTGGACCTTCCTCGTCACCCCGCCCAGCCCCGCCGCGCCGGTCGACGTGCGCGTGCGCCGCGGGCTGGCCGAGCACCAGGTGACCGTCGTGCCCGGCGGGCGTCACGTGCTGCTGCCCACCACCGATTCGCCGCGCGGCCGGCACTGGGTGGGCGAACCCGACCCCGAGGTGCTGCGCATGCCCGCCCGCTCCTCGGTGATCGAGGCCGTGCACCGGGTGACCTCGCTGCCCGCGGCCTCCCGCTGAGCGGCGGCCTCCCCGGGTAGATGTCCCGCGCCCGCCCGGGTGTTTCTACTCATGTCCGGGCCCGCCGGGCGATCGACCATGAGTGCCATGACTGGTTCGATCGACCCGGCGCTGGTCTCCCGCCTCTCCGGTGAGTTCACCGCGCTGGGAACACGGATGGGCGCCCTCGGGCGCGACTTGGAAGTTCTGCACCGGCAGGTGCTGGCCGGCGCGCCCGCGGCGGGCTCGTCGTCGGGCGGTGCCACCCGCGTGGTCGGGGACGTACCGCCGCCGGGATCGCCTACGGCCGGTGGCCGAGATGCGTCGACCGGGCCTGCCGCACCGGTTCCGGCGCCACCCTCGGCCGCGCACCCCACGGCGCCGCCGGCCGTTCCGGGGACGGGGAGCACGCCCGAGGGGTGGTCGTCGAGCTCCGTCGAGCCGGGTGGGTCGCCGTCGACCGGCGCGGTCGACGCGGCGATGGCGCCGGATTCCTCGGAGGACGGGACCGCGTCGCCGTCCGGTTGGGCCGAGCAGGGTGCCGTGCCGCCGAGGGATGCTGCCCAGCGCGGGGTGGTGCCATCGTCCGGCCGGGCCGAGCAGGTCGCGGTGCCGCCGAGGGAAGCGAGGGGGCCCGGGGCGGTGCCACCGTCGGGGTGGGGCGTGCCTGCCGCGGTGCCGCCGGTGGGCCCGGCCGGTCACTGGTCCGTGCCGCCGCCGGGTTGGGCCGGGCCGGGTGCGGTGCCGCGGCGGGCTCCGCGGGCGGGGAGCGGCGCGCCGCCCAGGGGCACCGCCGCGGCGTGGATGCCGAAGGGCGCCGGTGCGCCCGGCGACCCGGTGCCGTCGGCGGGCGGTGCCGGCGGGCGCGCGGTCGCGACGGGGCCGGTCGCGGCGGGCGCGGGATACCACCGGTGCGGGCCGGGGTGATCGGCGACGGCACGCCGTGGTGGCAGCGGGACGGTGTGATCAGCCGGATCCTGGCGGTGGCCGGGGTGGCGGTGACCCTGATCGGTGTGGTGATGCTGCTGGTGTTGGCGGCCCAGGCCGGGCTGTTCGGTCCGGTGCCGAGAGTGGTGGCCGGAGCGGTGTTCTCGGCCGCGCTGGTGGGTGCCGGTGTCCGCGTCTTCGGGCGGGCCGGTGGCCGGGTCGGCGGCATCGCGTTGGCGGCGACGGGTATCGCGGGCGCCTATCTGGACGTGGTCGCGGTGACGGCGATCTACGACTGGCTGCATCCGGTGCCCGGATTCGCGGTGGCGTTCGCGGTGGCCGCGTGCGGCGTGGCACTGGCGGTGCGGTGGCAGTCGCAGCCGTTGGCGGTACTCGTGGTCGCGGGTGCGGCGCTCGCGGCACCGTTCGTGACGGTGCAGCCGGTGCTGCTGGTGTTCCTGATCGCGTTGCAGGCGGCCTGCCTGCCGGTGCACCTCCAGCGGGACTGGCCGTTCCTGCACGTGGTGCGCACGTCGCCCGCGGTGGTCGCGATCACCGTGTTCGTCGCGGTGGAGGTGATCTCGTCGCAGAGCGGCCGTGGCGGCGCCCTGATCGCCGCCGCGGTGGCCGTGGCGGTGATCGGCTCGGTCGGCACGCTCGTGGTGGTCCGCGCCCGGCCCGCCGACCTCACGGCGAGCCTGGCGCTGGCCGCCGCCGCGACACCGCTGTTGATCGCCGTGCCCGCCCTGCTCGAACGCCGCACCGCGGTGCCCACCGCCCTCGCCTACGCGGCGGTGCTGCTGGCGGTGGCGTTCGCGTATCTGCTGCCGAGAGTGCGTGCGGCCGTGCGCATCCCGAATCACACCGCGGTCGTCGCGGCCGTCGCCGGTGCGCTGGCGCTGCTGGAAGCCTGTGTGGCCGGGACGGATTCGGCGACCTTGCCGATCGCGCTGTTCCTGGTGGCGCTGGGCTTCCTCGGGGTCGCCGGGCAACAGCGGTCGCGGGTCGCGGTGGTCATCGGCGCCGCGTTCGGTGTGCTGGGCGGGCTGGCCCTGCTCGCCGACGCGTCGCCGGAAACGCTTGCCTCGCAGCACTTCGCACAGCAACGGCTGGGAACGGCGAGCGCACTGGCCGCCGTCGCCGGACTCGGCGTTCTGGCCCTGCTCGTGTGGAGTCTGCGCCGCATCGCGGGCGAGCGCCGCGGCGAGGACGAGGTGGTCGGGGTGGGGGCGAGTGTGGCGGCGCTCTACCTGGTGACCGTCGCGGCGGTGTCGATCGGCGTCGCGGCGGGCGGCCGCGACGGTTTCGTCGCCGGGCACAGCGTCGCGACGATCCTGTGGATGGGCGCCGCGACCGCCGCGCTGCTGTACGGCTTGCGCAAACTGGCGACCTCCGGTGCGGTGGCGAAGGTGGCGCTCGGGTCCGGCCTGCTGCTCACCGGCGCCGCGCTGGCCAAGCTGTTCCTGTTCGACCTGGCCACCCTCGACGGTTTCGTCCGGGTGGGCGCCTTCCTCGCCGTCGGCGTGCTGCTGCTGCTCACCGGCACCCGCTACGCCCGCGCCTTCGCCGAGGCGGGCGAACGCGCGAGCACCGCAGCACCGGAGGATCCCGCGGGCGGACCTACTCCTCGTCCTGGCGACGAAGCAGTTCGTTGACGCTCACCGACCGGCCGTCACCACTGTGGTGGCGGCCTTCGTCGCCGCCGGTGCTCCGGCGGCGCGAGGACCGCAACTCGGCCATCCAGTTCTCGATGCTGGTCCGGTTGTCCTCCGGCGCCTCGCCGTGTTCGGCTACCGGATCGCCGGCCGGCGTCGCGGCGGCACCCTGCGGGTCCGGTCCGTTCGGAACATGGCGAGGTCCATTCGGCGCGGGCGACGGTCCGTTCGGTACCGGCGGTGGTGGCTCCGCCGCCGGTCTGTGCCCGTGCGCCGCCGGGAGCGTGCCCGGGGTACCCGGATCTGCCGGTCCTCCCGGCGCAACCGACGGCCCGCCCCGCATCCCGGGCTCGTCCGGAACCCGCGAAGGTCCGCCCGGCGCCCCGGCGGCCGGCCCGTTCGGTCTACCCGGCGTGCCGGCGAATCCACTCGGCCCGTCAGCGGGTCCGCTCGGCGCTCGATGCGGCCCGTGTCCGCCCTGGACCGGTCCGCTCGGAACAGCCGCACCACCCGCGCCGGGCGGACCGACCGGCCGTGCGGGTCGCGGCGGCGCCTGCGGACGGGTCGGCTCGCCCACGGAGGCACCCGGCGCACGCGGCGGCGCTGGCCGGGCACCGGGCAGCGGCGCGCCGCCCCCGGCCTGCGGCGATGCCGGTCCACCCGGGTGGGGCGGCTGCGCCGAAGGGCCGGGTTCCGGTTCCGGCGGTGCGGAGCGACCGGGCTGCGGTCGGCTCGGCAGCGGGCGTCCGAGCCCGGGCACCGACGACTGACCGCTCGGGCCCGCGGGCTTCCCCGGGTGACCGGGCTGCTTCGGCCCGGTCGCGGGCTGGTCCACCGAGGGCACCGCTTGGAACGCCGACCCGGCCTGGAACGGCGAGGCGGGACCGGGCCGACCCGGCCGCGCACCCTCCTGGCCGGGCTGCGGATGCGCCCGCGGCCGGGTCGGGTCGGGCGCGACCGGCATGGCGGTGCGGGGGCGCGGCGGCGTCTTGCCCGCCTTGGCCCGCGCCTCCGGCAGGTCCTCGATGCGCTGCGTCGGCGCCTCGGCCTCGATCTCCTCGATGGTGCGCACCCGCCGCGGCGACTTGCGCTGCTTCTCCTCCGGCATGGCAGGCATCTGCATGGTGACCGGGTCGGTGACCGGGGTGGTCTTCACCAGATCGACCACTTCGCCGCCGCCGGGGCGCTCGTCGTCGAGGATCGGCTCGCCGAGGCCGATCCTCTCCTGGATGCGCTTCATCCAGGCGGGCGCCCACCAGCAGTCGTCGCCGAGCAGTTTCATGGTCGCGGGGACCAGCAGCATGCGCAGGATCGTCGCGTCGATGAACAGCGCCGCGATCAGGCCGTACGCGATGTACTGCATCATCACCAGGTCGGAGAACGCGAACGCGCCGACGACCACGAGCAGGATGAGCGCCGCCGCGGTGATGATGCGGCCGGTGTGCGCGGTGCCCGCGCGCACCGCCTCCGTGGTCGAGGCGCCCATGCTGCGCGCCTCGACCATGCGAGACAGCAGGAACACCTCGTAGTCGGTGGACAGGCCGTAGATCACCGCGATGATCAGCACCAGCACCGGCGACATGATCGGTTGCGGCGTGAAGTTCAGCAGGCCCGACCCGTGCCCGTCGACGAAGATCCAGGTCAGGATGCCCAGCGTGGAGCCGAGGCCGAGCGCGCTCATCAAGGCGGCCTTGATCGGCAGCACCAGCGAGCCGAAGGTGAGGAACATCAGCAGCGTGGTGACGAACAGCACCAGCGCGATCATCAACGGCATGCGTTCGAGCAGGGCGTCGATGCTGTCCTTCTGGATCGTCGGCTGCCCGCCGACGTAGAGCTGTACCGAGTCGGGCACGTCCATCGACCGCAGATAGTCGATGGTCGGGTTGGCGTTCTCGGAGTCCTCGAGTGTCGCGCTGGTGCGGTAGACGTCGGGCTGGGTGGTGGAGCGGCTGGGCACCTCGAAACTGCCGACCAGGCCCGGCGCCTCGCTGGCCTGCTTCCACACCGCGCCGACGGCGGCGCTGTCCTCGGAGACCATCACCAGCTGCACCGGGTCGGTCTTCTTCAGCGGGAAGACCTCGTAGAAGTTCTCCAGCGCGACGCGGGTCTTGTTGTCCGGCGGCAGGTAGCGCTCGTTGATGCCGCCGAAGGCCAGGTTCTTCACCGGGATGATCAACAGCAGCAGCACGATGCAGATCGGCACCGCGATCTTGAGCGGATGCCGCATCACCCACTGGGTGGTCTTGCCCCAGAAACCGTTCTCCACCTCTTCGGCGGTCTTGGTCTTGCGGAAGCGCTTGAGGCCCAGCATGTCCACGCGCGGGCCGAGCACGCCGAGCATGGCGGGCAGGATGGTGATCGCGGTCAGCGCGGCCAGGGTGACCGTGGCGATGGTGCCGTAGGCGACCGATTTCAGGAAGCCCTGCGGGAACAGCAGCATGCCGCCGAGGCTGGCCACGATCATGGTGGCCGAGAACACGACGGTGCGCCCGGCCGTCATCACCGAGCGGCGCACGGCCGCGGGAGTGTCGTAGCCCTCGGCCAGTTCCTCGCGGAAGCGGCTGACGATGAACAGGCCGTAGTCGATCGCCAGGCCGAGGCCGATCATGGAGACGACGCCGCCGACGAAGGAGTTCACCTCGGTGAACTTCGTCAACGCCATGATGATGCCGTTGGCGCCGATGACGGTGAGGCCACCGACCACCAGTGGCAGGCCCGCCGCGACCAGGCCGCCGAAGATGAAGAACAGCAGCACCGCGACGGCGGGGATGGCCAGCAGCTCCATGCGCTTCTGGTCGCTGGCCATGGTGTCGTTGAGGGTGCCCGCCACCGCCTGCAGGCCGGTGACCTGCACGTCGACGCCCGGAATGTAGAAGACGTCCTTCACTTTCCGGTAGTTGCGCACCATGTCGGTGTCGTTGTCGCCGACGATGGCGATGGAGGCGAAGGTGTACTTCTTGTCCTTGGACCCGAAGGTCAGCGGCACGCCGGGACCGGTCTCGGTCTGCCAGTAGGCGCCGTTGACCTTGTCGATCTCGTCCGGGTGCTCCCGGGGCAGCCGGTTGAGACTGTCGACGATCTTGTCCCGGAACTCCGGGTCGTCGATCGTCTTGCCCTCCGGCGCGGTGTAGAGCACGATCACATCGCTGGTGTGATCGCGGCCGAACGCCTCGTCGGCGATGCGCGCGGCCTGCGCGGACTCGGAGGTGGGATCGTCCCACCCGCTGGAGCTGAGATGGTTCTCGAGGCCGAAGCCGTAGCCGCCGAGCGCCAGGAGGGCCGCGGCGACGATGCCGATGACGGCGAACCGAAACCGATAGACCAATTCGCCCCAGCGTGTGAACACTAAGCGACTCCTTGGGCGGGGCGAGAGGTGAGCAGTGCCGACAGCGGCCGGAACGGCTGCAGCCAGGCACCCTCGTCGGGCAGCGAGTCGAGGCTCACCCGGGGCAGCGGTTCACGGAACACGCCGGGGATGTCCTCGAGGTCGATGAACTCGAGGGTATCGGATGTCACCGCCCAGCTCGCATGCTCACGGAACCCGAGCACCTGCACCGGCACCCCGCGCGCGGCCAGCCGCTCGAGCGGCTCGCGGAAGGCCTGGCCGTCGGCGGAGGCGACCATGATCCCGGCCAGCCCGGCGCCGCGGCTGCGCAGCTCGATGTGGGCGAGCATGTCGGCGTCGACGTCGGAATCCTCGTCGATCTTGGGCTTGGCGAACACCGCGTAGCCGACGTTGCGCAGTGCCTCGACCCAGGGCCGCACCACGTCGGCGGTGCCCGGGGCGATGTTGGTGAAGACCGTGGCCTCCGGCTCGATCCGGGAGCTGCTCCCGGCGGAGAGTTCGGCGGTGCGAGCGAGCAGCCAGCGGCCGAGCGCGTCGAAGCGGGGCCGGTAGGCGGCGGTGGGGCGGCCGCCGAGGATGGCGCCGAGGCCCATGTCGAGGTTCGGTGCGTCCCAGACCAGCAGCACCCGCCGCACGTCCGGTGTGGCGCCGCCGAGCCCCTCGGCGACGGTTCCCTGCACCTCCCCCGCAACACCCACGGCCTGCTCGGCCATCTCACTGACGCTCATCATTCGATCTTGCCCCAAACGAACTCGGTGATGGCGCTTCCCGCTCGATGTGCCTTGTCCTCGAATTTCGTGACGGGGCGGTCCAGACCGATCGGCGCGAGCGCACGGGCGCGCTCGTCGTCGCCGCCGGTGGCCTCGTTCAGGCCGACGAGCAGCGGTTCCGCCGCGCCGACCGCGGCGATGTGCTCGGCGTAACCGGCGTGGTCGGTCGCCACGTGCAGGACGCCGCCGGGGCGCAGCCTGCCCGCGATCAGCGCGACGGTGGCCGGCTGCAACAGCCGCCGCTTGTGGTGGCGGGCCTTGGGCCACGGGTCGGGGAAGAACACCCGGACCCCGGTCAGCGACTCCGCAGCAATCATGTGTTCCAGTACGTCGACCGCGTCGCCGCGCAGCAGCCGGATGTTGTCGATGCCGTCGCGCTCGATCCGCTGCACCAGCTGCGCGAGGCCCGGCTGGTACACCTCGATGCCGATCAGGTTGACGTGCGGTTCGGCCGCGGCCATCGCGGCGGTCGCGGTGCCGGTGCCGCAGCCGATCTCGATCACCAGCGGCGCCTGCCTGCCGAACCAGGCATCGGCGTCCAGCGGCTCGTCGCCGACCTCGCGGCCGATGCGCGGCCACATCCGATCCCAGGCGCCCTGCTGGTTGGGCGTCAGCGCGCCGCGGCGCGACCGGAAGCTGGTCACGCGCGGGTAGAGCCGGGAGCCGGTGGGGGATCGTCTGCCTGCTTCGAGCGGGGCCGATGCTGTGGACGGCCTGCCCGGAACCGACTCGACAGTGTGGTTGGCGGCGTCGTTCACGCCGTCCATTCTCCAGCATCGCCGCATCGACGCAGCAATCGAACCCCGCCGCCGTGCTCCAGCGGTGCTCAAGCGGCGCGTTCACCGACGATCCGCGGCGCCGTCGGCGACTCCTGGCGCAGCGGCCTGCCGAGCACCACCTTCACCGCCGTGGTCGCCATCTCCACCAGGCCGCGCAGGCCCGACGGGGAGGCCGCCACCGACCACACGGTGGTGTCGACGTCACCGGTGGTCGGTTCGCCCGCGAACCGGTCGGCCAGCCAGTTCAGGCTGACCGGGGCGGCCAGCGCCAGCATGGAGAAATGCTCGCTGAGCCGGTCGAGCACGTAGGTCACCTCGGCGCCGCCGCGGCGGTAGCGCGCCACCTGGCCGTTGATCTCGGCGACATGGATCACCTGGTCGTGCACCGGCTGCACGACCAGCAGCGGACAGGTGGGGGCGTTGCGGCCCAGCCGCAGGTCGTCGAACATCTCGACGAAGGCCGGGGTGGCGAGCAGCTCTTCGAGCGGGGTCGCGAGGAAGTCGTCGAACTTCTTGCCCGCCAGCCGCAGGATCGCGGCGGCCGGGGTGGCGCGCTCGGCGATGGCGACGAACCGGCGGCCCTCCTCGGTGAGTTCGTCGTCGATGACGCGGCCCAGCGCCGGGTAGAGCCTGCGCAGCGCGGCGATGACGATGGCGGGCAGGCCGGCGAAGTGCCCGCCGTTGAGCCGCACGAACACCTGGCCGGGGTCGCCGACCGGGGCGCCGAGGGCGGCGCCGACCAGGTTCAGTTCCGGCGCGTAGGTCGGCGCCATCTCGACCACCCAGGAACTGGCCATGCCGCCACCGGAGTAGCCCCACACCCCGATCCTGGCGTCGGGAGCCAGCCCGAGCGGGGCGAACCGCAACGCGGCGCGCAGGCCGTCGAGCACGCGGTAGCCGGGTTCGCGGGGCGCGCCGAAGTTGCCGTGCGGGCCCTCGTGGTCGGCGATGGAGACCGCCCAGCCGCGCCGCAGCGCGTTGGCGACCAGCAGCCATTCGATCTGGGTGACGGCGCCGAGGGCGTTGGCGCCACGGCGCAGCGCGTAGGAGGGGGCGCAGCGCTCGCTGACGGCGTCCATCGCGGTCTGGAAGGCCAGCAGCGGCCGGTCCTCGCCGGGTTCGGCGTCGGCGGGCAGCAGCACCGTGGTGACCGCCACTTCCGGGACGCCGTGCAGGTCGCAACTGCGGTAGAGCAGCTGCCAGGCCGAAACGCGCTGCGGCACAAGGCCGAACAGGGCCACCTCGACGCGGCGGCTGCGCAGCACGGTGCCCGCGGGCGCCGAGGCGAACCCGCGGGGCGGCCGATGGAAGGGATCGGCGCTCGGCAGCAGCGGCAGTGTCATCACAACCTCCTCGACCGGGCGGCGTCGTCGCCGGTGCCCGGCCATCAGAGCAGGGTAGGGGACACCGATTTACCTGTGAACCCCGGTCACCGCAGCAGATTCCGGCACTAGACTGCCCGCATGAGCTCACCGACGGTGTTCCTCACCGGTGCGGCCGCGGGCATCGGCCGGGCCACGGCCCTGCTTTTCGCTGCGCAGGGCTACCGGGTGGGCGCCTACGACATCGACGAGGTCGGCCTGGGCCGGCTCGCCGCCGAGATCGACGCCGCCGGTGGGCAGGTGCGCACCGGCGTCCTGGATGTGACGAACGACACGCACTGGCAGCAGCGGCTCGCCGAGTTCCACGAGGCACACGGCCGGCTCGACATCCTGATCAACAACGCGGGGATCCTGCGCGCGGGTCCGTTCGAATCCATCGATCTGCGCACGCATCGCGCGATCGTGGACGTGAATCTCGATGGCGTGATAGCCGGCTCGCATCACGCGTTCCCCTACCTGCGGGACACCGCGGGTGCCCAGCTGGTGAATCTGTGTTCGGCGTCGGCCATCTACGGCCAGCCCGAGCTGGCCAGCTACGGCGCGACCAAGTCGGCGGTCAAGAGCCTCACCGAGGCACTGGATCTGGAATGGGCGCGCCACGACATCCGGGTGCTCGCGATCTGGCCGTTGTTCGTCGCGACCGGCATGGTGGACGGCGTGCAGACCGGCACCACCCGGTCGCTGGGCATCCGGCTCACCGCCGAGGATGTGGCCCAAGGCATCTGGGACGCCACCCGCAACCGCCCCCGGCTGCCACGGGTGCACTACGCGATCGGCAGGCAGGCCAAACTGCTGGCACTCACCGCCAAACTCTCCCCCGGGTGGGCGGTGCGCACGGCCAACAAGTACTTCTCCGGTTCCTGACCTCGCGGCCGACCGGATCCGGTGGCGCGGGGGCACCGGTGGGCGTCGCGCGCACGGCCTCGGGAGCTGTCAGAATTCGTCCGAAGGGGGTTACCGATGCCGACAGTCACCGAATCCGCCGCGCCCGCCCGGGGCTCGCGGGACCACGACGGGCTGACGCGGCTGCTGGCCGACCTGCGCGCGCTCGGCGGCCCCGACGCCGCCGTCGCCGCCCACGCCGACCGGGCCGCCGAGCTGTGGCGCAAGCCGCCGCGTATCCAGGTGACCGGTCGCGCACACGCCGGGCGCACCACCGTGCTGCACGCGCTGGCACTGCTGTCGGCGGTGGAGACCGCGCCGATCGACGAGCCGGGCAGCCCCGACCCCGAGCTCGACGCCGACATCGTGGTCTACGTGCTCGCGGGCGCGCCGCTGCCCGCCGACCGCCGGGTGCTTGCCGGCCTGCCCCGGCAACACACCGTGGTGGTGCTGAACAAGGCGGACGCGATCGGCTCGCGCTGGGCCGACGCGGTGAGCGCCGCCGAGCAGTACGGCCGGGAGCTGGGCCTGCCGACGGTGCCGGTGGTGGCCTCGCTGGCCATGCGCACCAGGGCGGGCGTGGTGACCGAGGCGGATCTGGCGCTGCTGCGCCTGCTCGCCGCCGAGGCCGACCCCACCCTCACGCTCTCGCCGGAGCTGTTCGTCTCGGCCGCCGCCGGCCCCGATGCGGCCGAGCGCGAGGAACTGCTGCGCCGCTGGGACCTCCACGGCATCGCCTGCGCGGTGACCGCCCTGCGCCACGATCCCGGGCTCGGCGCGCCCGCCCTGCTCCAGGTGATGCACGCCGCGAGCGGCATCGACGCGCTGCACCGGTTGCTGCACCGCCGCTACGAGCAGGTCTCGGCGTTGCGCGGCGGCGATCTGCTCGACCGCCTGGCCCGGCTCGCGGCGCGCTCGGTGCCGGGTGCCGGTGGCCGGGCCCGCGATCTGATCGAGGAGTACCTGCACGGCGACGAGGCGCGGTGGCTCGCGTTGTGTGCCGGGCTGGCCCATCCCGCCGTCGCGCATCTCGCCGCCGGGTATCCGGCGGCGGCGCCCGCCGACGCCGACGACGCGCTGACCCGCGCGGCCCGCTGGCGGGCCGTCGTGGCGAGCGATCTGCCGCCGACGGCGCGCCGGGCCGCGCTGCGGGTGCACAACGGCTACATCCGGCTGTGGGAACGGATGAGCAGTGCCGGACTCTGACAGAACCGCGGTCGGCGCTTCGGCCGATCCCGGCGTGCCGCCCGAGCTCGATGCCGTGGTCGCCCGATGGAACCCGCAGGGCATGGCGCTGCTGACCGCCCTGCGCGCGCCGGGTTCGGCCGGGCAGGTGGCGCTGGTCGCCCCGGACGACGCCAACACGACGCTGCTGCGTACCGAACTGGCCCGCTTCGAGCCGCGGATCGCCCTCACCGAGCCGCTCACCGATGTCGTCGGTGTCGAGACCACACTCTCGGCGGCGCCCACCCCGCCCGCCGCCGCGCTGATCCTGCTCGACGCGGGCAGCGCGCTCGGCGCCGACGCGCTCGCGCTGATCGGCAGGCTGCGCGCGGCGGGCACCACCATCCTGCTCGCGATGAACGGCATCCACGCCTACGCGGATTGGCGGCGGGTGCGCGAGCACGACCTGGCGCTGCTGGCCGCCCACGGCTTCGGCGATCTGGACATCCTGCCGGTCTCCGCGCGCCTGGCCGTCGCCGCCCGCACCGGCGACACCGCCCTGCTCGACCGCTCCGGCCTGAGCGCGCTGCACGCCGCGCTCACCGCCGCGACCGCGGCCGCCGAGGGTGACGGACGCGACCGCAGGGCGGCCGTGCTGTCCCGGGTGCTCACCGACACCCGTCGCCGCATCACCGAGCAGATCGAGGCGCTGCGCTCGGACGCCGAGACCGCGCGCTGGCGCGCGGAGCGGGCCACGCTGCTCGCCGCCCGGGACGGCGGCCGCGCCAGCGCCACGGCGGCGTTGCGCGGGCAACTGCACCTGGCGCGCGTCGACCTGATGACCGAGACCGGCGCCCGGGTGCGCACGCTGCACGCCACCGCCCGCGCCGAGGTCGACCGGCTGGCGCGCGGCGAGCTCACCGGTTACCCGCGCCGGCTCCAGCAGTCCGTCACCGACCTCACCGCCGGTCTCGACCAGGACATCGACCGCAGGATCGCCGAGCTCGCCCACGGCGTCGACGCCGTGGGCGCACCGGTGGCCCCGGACGCGAGCCGGGCACCCGCGTTCGCCCCGGGCGCGCACCGCGCCGCCGAGCTGCCGCCGCGCCGTGTGGATCCCGCGCCGCGGGTCGGCCCGGATCCCGAGCCTCGGCAGGCCGGGGTGGAAGACCACTTGATGGTCGCCCTCGGCGCCAGCGCGGGCGCCGGTCTGGGCAGGCTGCTGGTGTCGCCGCTGTCGCTGGTGCCCGCGCTCGACGTCGCGAGCATCCCGGTCACCTTGGCGCTCGGCGCGCTGGCGGCCTGGTGGGTGGTGCGGGCGCGGCGGCAGGTGGCCGACCGGGCACATCTGCGGCAATGGGTCGCCGACGCGCTGGTCAACGTCAAGGCCCAACTCGAGCAGCGGGTGGCGACCGCGCTGGTGGCGGCCGAGACCGCGCTGGCCGAGCGGGTGATGCGGGAGAGCGCGCAGCGGATCGTCGACAACGACCGCAGGGTCGCCGAATTGGAGGCCCGCATCCGGCGGGCGTCCGCCGAGCGCCCCGGCCAGCTGGCGGCATGTGAACGCGACATCGCCGTGCTCGACCGGCACCTGCCCGTAGCCGGGTGAAAAAGCGCCCTACCGGTCGGTTCTGCGCATCGTGGCTGTTGAATCGGTCACTGTCTGGGTACACATTGACCAACCCGGCTCCGTTCGGGTGGTCACATCGCGTTAACCTCTAATCAGGAACCTGGGCGTCCGCTTCGTCCTTGTACGCCGTCCAGCCGGGGCCGCGTTGTCGACTGGTCGTAGCGGGTGCCTTCCCGCCAACGGTGGCGCTCGGTGTGTTCGCGCTGGTCATGGGCCTTGTGCCAGGGCGGTGCATCGCGGAGCCGCCCATCTCAGGAGAGTTTTCATGACCTCAGCGACCATTCCTGGTCTTCGTGGATCCGACGGCCAGGCGCCGACCGAGCACAGCGAACTACTCGCCTGGGTACAGGAAGTCGCAGAACTCACCCAGCCGGAGCGGGTGGTCTGGGCGGACGGTTCCGACGAGGAGTGGGAGCGGCTGACCGATCAGCTGGTGGAGGCGGGCACCTTCAAGCGCCTCGACCCGAAGAAGAAGCCGAACTCGTTCCTGGCGCTCTCCGACCCGTCCGACGTGGCCCGGGTGGAGTCGCGCACCTTCATCTGCTCCAGGTCCGAGGCCGACGCGGGCCCGACCAACAACTGGGTCGACCCGGCCGAGATGCGCGCCACCATGACCGAGCTCTACCGCGGCTGCATGAAGGGCCGCACCATGTACGTGGTGCCGTTCTGCATGGGCCCGCTCGGCGCCGAGGATCCCAAGCTCGGCGTGGAGATCACCGACTCGGAGTACGTCGTGGTCTCGATGCGCGTGATGACCCGCATGGGCAAGGCCGCGCTGGAGAAGATGGGCACCGATCGCCCCTTCGTCAAGGCCCTGCATTCGGTGGGCGCTCCGCTGGCCGAGGGCCAGCAGGACGTGCCGTGGCCGTGCAACGACACCAAGTACATCACCCACTTCCCGGAGGATCGCGAGATCTGGAGCTACGGCTCCGGTTACGGCGGCAACGCGCTGCTCGGCAAGAAGTGCTACTCGCTGCGCATCGCCTCGGCGATGGCGCACGACGAGGGCTGGCTGGCCGAGCACATGCTGATCCTCAAGCTGATCTCCCCGGAGAACAAGGCCTACTACATCGCCGCCGCCTTCCCCAGCGCCTGCGGTAAGACCAACCTCGCGATGATCCAGCCCACGGTTCCGGGCTGGCGCGCCGAGACCCTCGGTGACGACATCGCCTGGATGCGCTTCGGCAAGGACGGCCGCCTCTACGCGGTGAACCCGGAGTTCGGTTTCTTCGGCGTCGCGCCGGGCACCAACCACAGCTCCAACCCGAACGCGATGGCGACCATGGAGGCGGGCAACACCGTCTACACCAACGTCGCGCTCACCGACGACAACGATGTGTGGTGGGAGGGCTTGGAGGGCGAGCCCGACCACCTGATCGACTGGAAGGGCAACGACTGGTACCTGCGCGAGACGGAGACGCTGGCCGCGCACCCGAATTCGCGCTACTGCACCCCGATGTCGCAGTGCCCGATCCTGGCCCCGGAATGGGACGACCCGCAGGGCGTGCCGATCTCGGCGATCCTGTTCGGCGGCCGCCGCAAGACCACGGTCCCGCTGGTGACCGAGTCCTTCGACTGGCAGCACGGCGTGTTCATGGGCGCCACCCTGTCCTCGGAGCAGACCGCCGCGGCCGAGGGCAAGGTCGGCACCGTGCGCCGCGATCCGATGGCGATGCTGCCGTTCCTGGGCTACCACGTGGGCGACTACCTCGACCACTGGATCCAGCTCGGCAAGAGCGCCGACGCGACCAAGCTGCCGAAGATCTTCTACGTCAACTGGTTCCGTCGCGGCGAGGACGGCCGCTTCCTGTGGCCGGGCTTCGGTGAGAACTCGCGCGTGCTCGAGTGGATCGTCGGCCGGATCGAGGGCAGCGCCGACGCCGAGGAGACCGCGATCGGCAACGTGCCCAGGGCCGCGCACCTGGATCTCGACGGCCTCGACGTCGACCCCGCCGACGTCGACGAGGCGCTGGCCGTGAAGGCCGAGGAATGGCGCAAGGAGATCCCGCTGATCGAGGAGTGGTTCGAGTTCGTCGGCGACAAGCTGCCCAGCGGCGTGCGTGACGAATTCGAGGCGCTGAAGCAGCGTCTGGGCTGACCCCTTCGAACCAGCGGCGGAACCCCGGAGCATCGTGCTCCGGGGTTCCGCCGTTTCCGGCGGTTGTTTGATCACCGCGCCCGGCGGTATTCCCCGCTCAGGTCGGGATGATGAACGCTGCGTGGGTTCAGCATGGTATCGGCGGATTCGCCGGGCGCCCCCGCGGCACACGCGCGGTTCGCGCATTCCGAACCTGTTGTCACGCAGCGGGAGAAGTGGGTGTTCGTGGACGTCGAGTAGCCGGGAAACGAAACGCTTTGCCGTTACCGGGGTGTCGGTCGGCGTCGGCTCGATCGCGTTGTGCCGCCGCGTAATACGGCGTGTGAAAAGTACATTCTTCGCACCGAATTCGATCCCTGGAACCTGACCGACCAGTACAATCCAGACAACCACTGGTCGACTGAACTGCTTCCCGATCGCCTTCGCGACACCGTGGCGGCGGCCACGGCGAGCGGGGGTGGCGACACGTGAGAGGTGGTCCGAGCATGGCCGATCAGGACATCCCCGGTGCCGCGGCGTTGCCGAGCACGCCGACGCGTCGAGCGGCGGGACGGTTGCAGGAGGTGCTGCCACCGGGCTATCGCGTCCAGGTCGCCGACCTGCCGGTCGACCTGCTCGGCGACCGGTCGAGCGACCGCCGCGAGCCGGTCATCCGAGTGCTCGTGGCCCCCGAGCGACGGGAGTGACCCGGGACGAGCCGCGTCGTCGTCCCGGGTCCGACACCGCCGCCCCACGCCCGTAACAGGCGGCGGTACCTCTGTGGGGCCGGCTAGCCGGTCCAGCCCATCGGCATCAGCAGCGACTTCTGCTCGCAGAACGAGTCGAGACCCTCGGGCCCGTTCTCGCGTCCCAGCCCCGAGTTCTTGTAGCCGCCGAACGGCGCCGTCGGGTCGAAGGCGTACCAGTTGATCGCGTAGGTGCCGGTGCGCACCCGCGCGGCGATGGCGGCGCCGTGCTCGACGTCGGTGGTCCACACCGAACCGGCCAGGCCGTAGGCGGAGTCGTTGGCGATGGCCACGGCCTCGTCCTCGGTCTCGTAGGGGATCACCGAGAGCACCGGGCCGAAGATCTCCTCCTGCGCGATGGTCGACTTGTTGTCGACGTCGGCGAAGATGGTCGGCTCCACGAACCAGCCGCGGTCGAGCCCCGCGGGCCTGCCGCCGCCGAGCACCAGCCGCGCGCCCTCGGCCTTGCCCTTGGCGATGTAGCCCTCCACCCGCTCACGCTGGCGCTCGGAGATCAGCGGGCCGAAGGTCACCGACGGATCGTTCGGGTCGCCGGTCTTCAGCGTGCGCACGTGCTCGACCAGCGCGTCGAGGATCTCGTCGTACCGGCTGCGCGGCGCCAGGATCCTGGTCTGCGCGACGCAGCCCTGCCCGCTGTTCATCAGCCCGGAGAAGGCGAGTACCGGGATGTTGGCGGCCACGTCCATGTCCTCGAGCAGGATCGCGGCGGACTTGCCGCCCAGTTCGAGGGAGACGCTCTTGAGCTGTTCCCCGGCGATGGCGGCGATGCGGCGGCCGACCGGCGTGCTGCCGGTGAAGGTGACCTTGTCGACGCCGGGGTGGGCGATCAGGTACTCGGCGACCTCGGCCTCGGCGGGCAGTACCGAGATGACGCCCTCCGGCACGCCCGCCTCGGTGAAGATGTCGGCGATCATGTTGGCCGTCAGCGGGGTCAGCGGTGCGGGCTTGAGCACCACCGTGCACCCGGCGAGCAGGGCGGGGGCGAGCTTGTTGACCGCCAGGAACAGCGGCACGTTCCAGGCCGTCACGGCCGCCACCACGCCGCGCGGTTCGCGGCTGACCCGGGTGGTGCCGAAGGAACCGGTGCGGGTCTCGGTCCACGGGAACGTCTGCGCCAGTGCGGCGTAGGTGTCGAGAGTGGCCGTGGCCGGGAGCTGGTTGAGGGTCATCGCGGCCATGCCGGGCGCGCCCATCTCCGCGGTGAGGGCGGCGACCAGATCGCCGGAGCGCTGCTCGATCAGGCGGGCGGCCTTGGTCAGCACCGCCGCGCGCTCGGTGGGCGGGGTGGACGGCCACGGGCCGTGATCGAAGGCATGCCGGGCGGCCGTGACCGCCGCGTCGACGTCGGCGCGTTCCACGACCGGGACGCTGCCCACCGGCTCTACCGTGGCAGGCGAGATGACCTGAAGGCGCTCGGAGCCGGCCGGTTCGGTCCAGCGGCCGCCGATGAACAAGCTGTCGTAATGCATGAGAACACGTTACAGTTTTGCCCCGCGCTTGTCTGTAACCTGTTTCAGTTTTCCTCCGGCCGGGCCCGGTGCGGTTTCGTGGCCACCACGACGAGATTGCTCACCGACAACTCCCGTACCAGCGGCACGCGGACCAGCCACCAGGCCCAGCGCGGGTGGTAGCGCGGGAACACGGTGTGCACGTGCGCGGTGGTGGTCGACGCCCAGCGCAGTCCGTCGGCCGCGCGCACCGCGAACAACGAACGGCCGAAGCGGTTCTTCGGCTCGCGTCCGTGCTTGCGCCGGTACCGGCGGGCGGCGTATTCCCCGCCGAGGTAGTGCCACGGGCCCGTCTCGTGCCCGCCGAACGGGCCGTGCCAGACGGTGTAGGACAACACGATCAGCCCGCCCGGGCGGGTCACCCGCACCATCTCCTCGGCCATCGTCCACGGCTCCGGCACGTGCTCGGCGACATTGGAGGAGAAACAGATGTCCACGGCGTCGTCGCGGAAGGGCAGCGCCATTCCGGAACCGCGCACCGCCGCGGGGACCGACAGTCCGGCGGCGTGCATCTCGGACGGGTCCGGCTCGACGGGGATGTACCGTGCGCCGGCCTTGGCGAATTCGTCCGCGAAGTAGCCGGGGCCGCCGCCGACGTCGAGGACGGTGGCGCCGCGCAGGTCGGCGCCGACGAGGTCGGCGTAGAAGTCGGCGAGCATGGCGGCGCTGTCGGCGGCGATGCCGCCGTAGAACAGGGCGGGGTCGGTCTGCTCGAATCGGAAGCTGCCGAGCAGTCGCAACGAGCGGCGCAGGGTCGCCCGCCGGGCGAATCGCGGTGCGCGCGGCCTGGGTGGGACCGCCCGGTGCGGCCGCGTGATCTCTGCTGTCGGCACGGCGCCGAGTTTCGCACACGGCGGCGAGCGGGACGTCCTCGGTCCGGGAGCGCGCGGACGCCGGTCCACGGGCCCGGCCGCCGCGCACGGCCGGGCCCGCGGGGCCGCTCAGCCGACGCCGCTGTTGGCGCCGCTGCCGGTCGACGCCGAGGTCCCCAGCAGGCCGAGCAGGATGCCCAGCAGGCCGTCGATCTCGATACCGGTGCCGGTGTCGCCACCGGTCCTGGTCATCGTCTTCTTCATGGCGACTCCTCATCAAGCTGGCCGGTCAGCCTTCGACCGGCCGCCCCCAGAACTCGGGGGTGGCCGGAGACTATCCGCCCGCGCTGTGAAATGGAAGCGTTTCAGAGAAATTCGCCGGAGCGTCTCGGCAGGTCCGCGCGTCGCGGGCGGAGCCGAACTCGCGCGGGTGCGCCCCGGGCGTGCCGGTGATCGGGTTAGGGTGTAGCCCGATATCCGTTCCGGCACCCGACCGACGAGAGAAGCTCCACCGTGCGCGAAGTCCTCCTGCTCTGCTGGCGCGACTCCGGGCATCCGCAGGGCGGCGGCAGCGAGCGCTACCTCGAGCAGGTCGGCGCGCAACTGGCCGCGCGCGGGGTCAAGGTCACGCTGCGCACCGCCCGTTATCGCGGCGCGGCCCGGCGCGAGCGGATCGACGGCATCGACATCAGCCGCGGCGGCGGCCGCTACACCGTCTATCCGCGCGCGCTGGCCGCCATCGCGCTCGGCAGGCTCGGTCTCGGCCCGCTGCGCGGGGTACGTCCCGACGCGGTGATCGACACCCAGAACGGCATCCCGTTCTTCGCCACCGCCGCCACCGCGGCGCCCTCGGTGGTGTTGGTGCACCACGGGCACCGCGAGCAGTGGCCGGTCGCGGGCAGGCTGGTGGGGCGGATCGGCTGGTGGATCGAATCCCGGCTCTCGCCGCGCGTGCATCGCGGCAACCAGTACCTGACCGTCTCGCTGCCCTCGGCCGAGGAGCTGGCCGCGCTCGGCGTCGAGCGCGAGCGCATCGCGGTGGTGCGCAACGGCGCCGAACCGGTGCCCGCCGACGTGCCCACCGGTGCGGCGGTCACCCGTGCGCCCGAGCCGCGCGTCCTGGTGCTCTCGCGGCTGGTTCCGCACAAGCAGATCGAGGACGCCCTGGCCGTCGCCGCCCGACTGCGGAGCCGCTTCCCCGGCCTGCGGCTGGACGTGGTCGGCGGCGGCTGGTGGGCCGACAACCTGCGCGCGACCGCCCGTGCGCTGGCCATCGACGACATCGTCACCTTCCACGGCCACGTCGACGAGCGCCGCAAACACGAGCTGCTGGCCCAGGCCTGGGTGCACGTGCTGCCCTCCCGCAAAGAGGGGTGGGGCCTGGCGGTCATCGAGGCCGCCCAGCACGGGGTGCCGACCGTCGGCTACCGCAGCTCGCGCGGACTCACCGACTCCATCGTCGACGGGGTCACCGGCACCCTGGTCGACGATGTCGCCCAGCTGACCGACGCGGTGGGCGAACTGCTCGCCGATGCGTCGACCCGGACGGTGATGGGGGAGAAGGCGCGGGCGCGAGCGCGCGAGTTCTCCTGGGAGCAGACCGGCAACGGCGTGTACGAGGTGCTGTCGGCCGTCGCGCGCGGCGAGCGCGTGTCCGGCCTCGTCGGCGGACCTGCTCAGGGGGAGTGACGGAGCGTCACCGGACGGCGACACCGGGCGGCGACGAGTAACCCGCCGAGCAAGGCGCCCGCCCACGCCAGGTGCGCGAGACCGGCCCAGCGGCGTCGTCCGGCGCCGGCGTCGGTTCCGTTCGCCGCGCCCGGCACCCGGTAGAGCGCCAGATCGGCGTCGGCGTATACCGGTTCCAGGTCCGCCAGCGTGCGCGCCGACTCGCCCAGCGGTCCGGGGGTCCGCCGTTCCACCAGCACCCAGCCCACGCCCTGTGCGGCCAGCTCGGCCGGTGAACCACCGTGCAGGAGTAGCTGTTCCACCGTCCGCGCCCGCGTGCCCTCACCGGCGACGACCTGCCCGCGCACCGGCAGTTCGCCGGTCTGCAGCACATCGGCGGGCAGCATGCGCGGTGCCGGATCGAGCACCGGTGCCGGGCCGCTGTACTCGAACCGCCGGAACATGCCCGCGGGCAGCACCGCGACATCGGCGTCGCCGGTGATGGTCGCGGCCACCCGGGCCCAGCCGTCGGGATAACGCACCGGGCGCACCGCTCCGCCGACACCCCAGGCGAGATCGAACAGCGGCGCGACGAGCAGCACGACGAGGACCGTGGCGACGACCGCCGGACCGGGTTCGCGCGGGCCCGCCTGTTCGGCGGTCCCGTCGTCGTCGGCGGTGTTCCACCGGCGCAGGGCCGCGGCGATCGCCGTGCACCCCGCCGCCGCGCACAGGGTGTAGCCGGGCACGGCCAGCGCGACGTACTTCTGGGTATCGCGCAGCAGCCCGGCCCCGGGGACGTGGACGACCAGCCACTCGAGCACGCCCGTCCCCCAGCCGGTGGCGGCGAGCGCGGGCAGCACGACGGCCGCCGCCGCCAGGCCGAGCAGCGCGCGCCGCACGGCGGTGGCCGGATCGGGGTCGTGGGCCGCCTGCTGTGTGCCCGGTGCCCGGGTCGATGCCGCCACACCGCGTACCCCCGCGGCGACCAGAGCCAGCAAGATCAGGGTGCCGATCAGGGCGAGCGGTGTGGCGCGTGCGGCCGGGACCGCGTCGGCGTTCCAGATGCCGCCGAGGCCGGCCAGGCTGCCGAGCGTGCCGAGGCCGGGTTCCGCGCGGGCGGCGAAGGCCGCCACACCGGTGGGATCGGAAGGTTCGGCGCCCGCCCCGGACAGCAGCGTCGCCGCCAGCCAGGGTGCGGCGGTCAGCAGGATGGGCGGCAGCACCCACGGCAGCCGCCGCCACCCGATCGTCACGACCGCGACGAGCGCGGCGAGCAGCGCGCCGGTCGGGGTCAGGCCGGCCGCCGCGAGACACGCGGTCAGCGCGGCCCATCCGCCGATCGCCTCGCGCCGCGGCAGCGGTGCCGTCGATGCCGGTTCCGGCGCCGATGGGTGGGCACGCGAGGCGGCGCAGCGGATCCGGTAGGCGGCCAGCGCGGTCCACGGCAACGCCGCATAGCCGGTCAACAGACTCCAATGCCCTTGCAGAAGCCGTTCGGCGACATAGGGATTCCACATCGCCACGGTGATCGCGACGAGTTGCGCGGCCGTCGGCGCCCGCAGCAGCTCCCGCGCCGCCACCGCCGCCCCGTAGCCCGCCGCCCACAGCGCCAGCACCAGGACCACCCGCACGACCGAGCCGCCGTCGACCACCGCCGACAGCGTCGCCACCGCCGCGTCCTGCGGCACCGCGCGCGGGGCCGCGTCGCCGAGCCCGAGCGCCGAATCGGTGAGATAGGACCGCGGCGTGCTCACCGCGTCTCGCAGCAGGAGGTACCCGGGTCCGAGCAGCGGCCCGGCGATCAGCAGCGCGAGTGCACCGCTGTAACCGGCGGTGACGAAACGCTGTCCGCGCGCGCTCGCCTGCCTGCCGTCGATCACGCAGCAGACCCTAGCCGGTGGCCGCTCACCGGTGCCGGCACCGGCCGTCCCGGAGCAGCGTTTCGGCGAGGCCACGTCGTCGGGCGACGACACCGGGTGCGACCATTACCGAATGCCTGTCACGCGTCGTCCTCCGCTGGTCGCGGACCTGACGCTGGTGACGGCGGGCGCGATGACCGCCAACGTCGCGGGGTATCTGCTGCAACTGCTCGCCGGGCGCTGGCTGGGCGCCAGCGGGTACAGCGAGTTCGCCAGCCTGCTGGCCGTGCAACTGCTGTGCGCGGTGCCCGCGCTCGCGTTGCAGAACGTGGTGGCCCGCGAGTTCGTGCGCGGTGCCGAGGTCGCCGCGCTGCGGGCCCTGCAATGGCGGTGCGCGGCGATTGTCGCGGTGGTGGCCGCGGCCCTGATACCGGTGGTGACGGCGGCGCTGGAGGTCGGTGCCCTCGCCTGCGCGGGCGCCCTGCTCGCGGCGCCGGTGCAGGTGCTGCTCACCGGGGAACAGGGAATCCTGCAGGGCGACCGGCGGTTCCGTGCGCTGGCGGTGGTGCTCGGCGCGGCGGGCATCGCGCGGGTGGTGCCCGCCGTCGTCGTGCTCGCCCTCGGCGCGGGCACCGCGCCCGCCCTGTGGGCCGCGGCGGCCGGCTTGACGGTCGCCGCCGCCCTCGCGCGGGTGCTCGCGGGCGACCCGGTTCCGCCGCTGGAGACCGACCGTGCCGAACCGGCCGACCACGCCGAGCAGTCCGGCCCGATCGCGGACCCGGCGGGCGATCCCCGCCCGGCCGCTCGGTCCGTCGGCGTCCTGCCGGTGTTGCGGGCCGCGCAGGTGCAGGCGGCGTTGATGGCGATGTCGTCGGCGGATCTGATCGTGGTGCGGATGGTGCTCGATTCCGACGAGGCCGGGCGGTACGCGCTCGGCACGATGGCGACCAAGATCGCGTTCTGGCTGCCCGCCGCCGTCGGCGTGGTGCTGTATCCGCGGATGGCGCAGCCCGCGCATTCCGCGCGGGCGATTCGCGACGCGCTGGCGGTGCTGTCGGCGATCGGCGTGTGCGCGGTGCTCGGCGCGGCGCTGGCGGCGCCGCTCGCGTCGGTGTTCGCGGGTGCCGACTACGCACCGATCGAGGGGCTGCTGTGGGTGTTCGCGCTGCACGGCGCGATCCTGGCGGTGTTGCAGGGCGCGGTGCTGTCCGCCATCGCCGTCGACCGCACCGCCCCCGCAGCGTTGACCTGGCTGGGGCTCGCGGTGGAAGTCGCGCTCATGGCGCTGTTCGCCCGCTCGGTGCCCGCCCTCATCGGCACCGCCGTCTCCGTCGCGGCCGTCACGACGGTGTTCGCCGCTCTGGTCGTCCTCCGCACCGGCGACCGCGCGGTCTCCGACAGCCGCCTGCCGATCGGCTGACCCGCGATCCACCACAGCTTCGGCGCAACGAAATCGGCTCCCCACCCGGACGGGTGAGGAGCCGATTCGGCGAACTCCGTGGATCAGAGGTTCTTCTTGATGTTGATCTGCTCGGTCGGCGCATCGTCTTCGCCGCGCCGCACCGCACCCGAGCCGGGGGCCGCCGCGGCACCGCCGGTCGGAGCCGGACCGCGGGACGGACCGGCACCACCGCGGGGACCGAAGCCACCACCGGCCGGGGCCGGGTTCTTCGCACCGCGGATGCCCAGGAGCGCACCGGCGATCAGCGCGATCACACCGACGATGCCCAGGATGATCGGCACGACCCGGCCGAACAGCGACAGCGTGTCGATGTTGTCCTTGGCGATGGCGATCTGCGACTCGATGGTGTTCTCGTCGAAGACCAGGGTCGACTTCAGCGCGGTGACGTCCTCCTGCTGCGGGCTGCGGCCGTAGAACAGGTGCAGCTGCTCGCTGCCCTTGACGACGGTGCCGGTCTGCGGCTCGATCCACAGGTCACGGACGTTGGTGTAGTAGCGGGTCATGGTGACCGGGGTGTCACCGCCCTCGAGGCCCCACTTGGCGGCGGGCAGGGTCAGCCGGTTGGTCGGCGCCTGCACCACGTCCCACATGCTCGTGACCGGGACGGTCTGCTGGAAGTGGTAGACCTTCAGGTTGTTGATCTCGGTCTCTTCGATGAAGTTGGCGTCGAAGGTCGCGCGCGCGTTGAGATCGAAGTAGGGGTAGCTCTTCTTCTCGGTGCCGATCGGGAAGCGGTACTGCAGGCCGGTGTGCTGCACCGGATCGGCGATGCTCTCGCCCGCGGCGTTGGTGGTGACGGCGATCGAGCCGTTGGGCTCGGTGTCGACCGGCATGCCCGTCTTGCGGTCGATGGTGACGCGGTCGATGCTCGCGGTCAGCAGGCCGGTGTCGCCCTGCCGGTCGGTGCGGCGCAGCGTCTGACCCGCCTGGACCGTCATCTCGGTCGCGTTCGACGGCTCCTCGACGGTGAGGAACCGCTGGGAGATCAGCGGCACGTTCGAATCCACCTTCGCCGAGCCCTCGGGCGCGGTGAGCGACTTCGAGTCCAGCACAAGGCTGTCCTGGCCCTGCTGGCTGTTGGCGATGGTGGTGATCTCCAGGTCGAGAGGAGTCTTGGCCAGCTTGTCGACGGTGTAGGTCGGGATCAGCAGCGCCATGACGATCAACAATGCGCCGAGACCTACGAGCAGGCAGGCCACCGTCCTTCTGGTACCGGCACTCAGTGCCATGCAAACACTCCTCGTCGTAGAACACAGGTCATTCCGGCCAGTGTCGCGTGCCAACGGCAGCGACACTCGTGAGCCCCGACACTAACAGTCCGATCGCGTACGATGCGGTGCCGAGGCCGAATCCGGCCGGAAATCGCCCGAGTCTAGCGCGAAAACTGAAACCCCCGGTTCTCAACCCGCATGCTCGGACGGCCACACTGGAGCCCGATGACGATCACCCCTGCGGCCACGCGCCGTTTCCTCCCCGCCCTCGAAGGCATGCGCGGGCTGGCGGCGCTCGGTGTGGTGCTCACCCACGTGGCGTTCCAGACCGGTGCCGGGGGAACGCCGGTGCTCGGCCGCATCTGGGGCCGGTTCGACATGGCGGTGGCGGTGTTCTTCGCGCTCTCCGGTTTCCTGTTGTGGCGCCCGCACGCGGCCGCGGCTCGCGGGCTGGGGCGGGCCCCGTCGACCGGCTACTACCTGCGTCACCGCGCGGCGCGCATCCTGCCCGCCTACTGGGTGGTGGTGTGCGCGGTGCTGCTGCTGTTGCCCAACGCCGCCGACACCGCGGGCGCGCGGGTGTGGCTGTCGAATCTCGCGCTGCTCCAGGTGTTCGTCCCCTTGACACTGACCGACGGGCTGACCCAGATGTGGAGCCTGTCGGTGGAGGTGGCCTTCTATCTGGTGCTGCCGCTGCTGGCGCTGGCACTGGTCCGGTTGCGCGGTCCGGCCGCCCGGTGGCGGGTACCCGCGGTGCTGGCGCTGGGCGTGCTCAGCCTGGGCTGGAACTTCCTGCCGATTCCCACCCCCGACGCCATCCACGCCGACAACTGGCTGCCCGGTTACCTGCCGTGGTTCGCCGGCGGCATGCTGCTGGCAGAACTGGCCGATCAATCCCCGGCCGGTTCGCGGGTGCGGCGCTGGGGCGGCAGCCGGGCGCTGATGTGGCCCCTGGCGCTGGTCGCCTTCCTGCTCGCGGCCACCGACCTGGCCGGGCCCGCCGGGCTGACCCGCGCCGAACCGTGGCAGTACGCGGTGAAGATGGGGCTGGGGGCGGTGATCGGCGGGTGCCTGATCGCCCCGCTGGTGCTCGGCGACCGTCCGCATCGCTGGCTCGAATCACCGCCGGCCGCGACCATCGGCCGCTGGTCCTACGGCATCTTCCTGTGGCATCTGGCGGTGCTGTCGATCGTGTTCCCGGTCTTCGGCATCCTGCCGTTCGCGGGCGATTTCGTCTGGGTGCTCGTCCTCACCGTCGCCCTGACCCTGCCCGTCGCCGCCGCGAGCTACGCGCTGGTCGAGGAACCCGCCCGGCAACTGGCCCGCCGCATGGACCGGCGGGCGCGCGACCGCGGCGAGCACCGCGAACCCGCCGCGCAAACGGCTGCCTCGCCCGACCCCGCCGCGGTCGGCGCCCCCTGACCGACCCGCGGCCCGCGCGGAGGCGGCCGGCGGCCGTTGGCGCTTCCTGCCCCGGTCGGCACCACGACGAATTCTCGTCCGGTACCCCCGCTGTCGCGCCGCTCACCGCCGTCGCGGGGGCAACGCCGCGAGTCCCACGGCGATCACCGCGATCAACGCCGGCAGCTGCACCCACAACGAGCCACCCATGTACCCGTCCGGCGACCGCCACGGCCCGGTCGAGAGCGCTGCCGCCGACACCGCGGTCCCGATGCCCGCGATCGCGGCCGGGGCGGGGATGCGGCGCGCACCGGCGAAGCGGGCGGCGAGCAGTCCGGCGACGGTCAGCGCCGCACCGGTCACGCCCGCGATGACGCCCGCGGCCGCGGTCAGCGCGACGACCGCGACCGCCCGACCCGACCACGGCCGCGGTGCGGGGTCGTGTTCGGCCGCGGCACGACGGCGGGGAATCGCCGACGCCGCCAACGGAATCAGCAACAGCAGACCGCCGAATATGCCCCACCGGTACCACCGGTCGACCGGGAACGAGACCGTCACCGGCCCGGTGGCATCGGCGGGCATCAACCACCCCTGCTGCCATCCGTCGACGACCACCGGTTCCAGCGCACGCCCGTCGGCGGTGCGCGCCTCCCAGCCGACGTTGGTGCTCAACGGCAGCACCAGAAGCCGTGTGCGGTCGGGGTTCTCGCGCGCGGGCAGTGGTTCGGTGCGCGTCAACCGCAGCCGGTCGACGCTGAACAACTCGCCCGGCGCCACGGTCACCTCCGCGGTACCCGCGGGCACCGGCAGGCTGGTCGAAACCTCGCCGAACGCATCCGCTTCCGCGCACGGCCGCGCCGCCACCGGTGCGCCCGACCGCAATTCGGCCACGGTCGCGGTCACGGTGGTCCGCAGCACCCGGCCACCGAGCGCCACCGTGGGGCCGCTCTCGCACGGCACCGTCACGACCCGGTCGGGTCCTTCGGCGGGCGGGTGATCCGGCCCGAGCACCTCGATCTCGGCGAGTCCGGGCGGCTGGGTCTGCGCGAAGCCGAGGGCGGTGCGGTCCAGCACCGGCCGCCAGCTCTGGATGCTCAGTTCGATGCGGTCGGTCACGGTGGGGTGCAGGTCGACGCGCGCGGGGACGCCCGGCTCACGGTCCTCGTCGAGGGTGCGGACCTGCGGGCCGTTGCCGAGGTTCACCGACACCGCGGTCGGCTGGGCGGGCAGCCCGCCGAGCGAGGTGGTGATGTCCAGGCCGGTGACCAGTGCGGGTTCGGGCAGCTCGATGGTGAGCGTGGGTTTCGGGCCGGTGGCCTCGCGGACGGTGTCCTCCGGCGCGGTCCAGGTGGTGCGCGGGTCGCCGTCGGTGGCCGCGAACGCCGAGCCGCGCAGGTCGCCGACGTCGGCCTGACCGCGTGCGACCGGCCGCCCCGGCTCGGTGAGCAGGGCCTCCAGCGCGGGGCCCTGCCGGGTGCGCACCGTCAGCTCGGGCGTCACCGTCATCGGTTCCGGCACCGCGAGCATCCGGTCGAAGGCGCCCGGCTCCTCCGGCGAGAGCGCCAGGCCCTTGCTGCAGCGCACCCGGTCCGGGGCGTCGAAACAGCCGTTGCGGCCGGGGAATTCCTGGCCGAGGTCCCAGCCGAGCACCGTGCCGCCGGCCGGGGTGGGCGGCAGCACGGTGTGGTGACGGATCTGTACCGGCACGGGCGCGTCGCGCACGCTGTAGTCGTCGAGGGAGAGTTCGCTGATGCCGAACTGCCCTCCGCCGGTGCCGCCTTCGGTGCGGATGGCGGTGATGGTGAGCCATTCGGTGCGTCCGGCGGGCAGCGACAGCGAGACCGGCGCACCGGGTTCGGTGATCCGCGCGGACACGCTGCCGTTGGCGGTGCGCACCTCCACCCACTTGACAGGGTCGCCGATCGCGGCCGCGCTGGTGGTCAACCGCAGCAGGCCGTTGGTCACCGGCTTGTCGAGATCCAGCCGCAGCCACTGGCCGATCGCGATCTCGGTGCCGTTGCTGATCCACGCCGTGGCCGGGTCGCCGTCCACGGCGGCCGCGGTCGAACTGCCCGGCGCGGCGCCGCCGAGCTGGGTGGCGTCGGCGGCCGAGCTGGAGGCGGTGACGGTGGCGCCGCTCCATTCGCCGCGGACCGGTTCGGCGCCGGGCACCGGGTAGTCGGGGACCAGGTTGTGGGTGCGGCGGGCGTCGTCGGGGGCGCGCAGCGCGGAGTTGTGGTTGTCCACGCGGCCGAAATCGGCTTCCCGGTCCATCGGGGTGTCGGTCACGGTGACCGGCCCGACCGGAATCCCGGCGCGGGCGGCGTCGGCGGCCAGCAGCGCGGGCCCGGCCGGACTGCCGTCGCGGCGCAGCCGTTCCAGCACCTCGGGTCCGCCCTGCACGACCGGGACCGCGTCCAGCGGCACGGTGTAGGCGCCGGGGAAGGTCTCCGGCGCGCCGGTGCCCGCAACCACCTCGGCCGGGGCGAGGGCGGGGGAGCGCGGCGCCTGCACCCGGTAGATCTCCACGGCGGGGTAGGTGGGGCGCAGGTCTCCGTCGACGACCAGATCCTCGGCGACGGCCAGGTTCTCCACGGGCGCACCGAATTCGGCGACCTTGGTCAGTCCGGGTGAGCCCTCGATCGCCTGGTGCGCGAGCAGCGGCCGGGTCGAGCGCGAGGTCTCCGGGTCGAGGTCGTTGCGCAACACCAGCACGCCGATGCCCTGTCCGGCGAGCGTGGCGGCCAGCCCGGCCGAGGGGCGGCCGTCGGCGATGAGCCGCTGCACCGAGTCCATCGCGCGGATGGTGCCGGGGGGATTGAGCGGCACCGCGTCACGCACCGCCCAGGGGGTGCGCGCGAGCGCCTGCAACGGTTCGTCGCGCGTGAGGCCCCACACCTGGCTGCCGAACGGCGCACCGGGCACCACGAGCGCGCGGGTGTCGGCGGCATGGGCGGCCAGCCAGTCCGCGGTCTCGTGCCAGTAGGCGGGCACCTCGTCGTAGGCGCCGCGCGGGGCGAGCTTGCCGGTCCACGCCAGCGAGGTCGACAGCGCGAGCGCGGTCAGCACGAGCGCGGCCACCGCGACCAGCTTGTCGCGTTCGGGGTGGGCGAACGCGCCGAAGACCCGCGGCATCGGGGCCGAGGCGGGCAACGGCACCCGGGTCAGCAGGTGGGCCAGGCCGAGCACCAGCGGGATGCGGATGAGGGGTTCGAGCTTGTGGACGTTGCGCAGCGGCGCGCCGGTGGAATCGAGGAACACCCGGACCGATTCGGCGAACGGCCCGCTCAGCTCGCCGACGAAGCCCGCGCAGATGCCCACCAGCCCCACGAGCAGGATCAGGCTCAGCCGCCCCCGGTGCGGCATCGAGCGCATCGCCAGCCCGGCCATGCCCGCGGCCGCGATCAGCCCGGTCGCCAACACCGCCGCCGGCTGGGTGACCAGCACCGCGCCCGCGATGCGTTCGGGGGAGACGAACGGCGTCCAGCTGTCGGTGCCGCGCAGCACCTCCGCCAGCGACGCCCACTGCGTGGTGACACCGGAGGACTCGATGTAGTCCAGGAACGGCGGGCTGACGCGCCCGAGCAACAGCAGCGGCACCACCCACCACAGCGTCGCCAGCACCAGCAGCGGCACCCACGCGGCGGTGAACCGCCACCAGCGCCGATTCGGGCGGTAGGAGGCCCACCACAGCAGCGCGGGCAGGAAGGCCGCGACGGTGGCCACCGCGTTGACCGCGCCCATCAACGCCAACGCCAGCGCACTGCCCGCGGGCGACTCGGCGCCGCCCCGGCGGCGTCGGCGGTAGGCGTTGCCCAGCGCGGCGGGCGCGATCAGCACCCACGGCGCCAGCACCATCGGCAACGTCTCCGAGGAGATCGACCCCAGCGTGGTGAGCACGCGCGGGGACAGGGTGAACGCGACCGCCGCCACGATCCGCGACCCCCGGGTGCCGATGCCGAGCGTCTCGCACAGCCGCACGATGCCCCAGAATCCGGCGAGCAGCAGCAGCGCCCACCAGATGCGCTGGGTCACCCAGGCGGGCAGGCCGAGCAGATCACCGGCGGAGAAGAACGCGCCGTGCGGGAAGAAGTACCCGTAGGCCTGGTTCTGCACCTGACCCATCGGGGCCTGGCTGCTCCACAGGTGCGCGGCGCGGTCGAGAAAGCCCAGCGGATTCTGGGCCAGGTCGTACTTGGTGTCGGCGACCGTGAGACCGGGCGCCTGCAGGAAGGTGAGCAGGAACGCCGCGACCACGGTGCCTGCGAACCATCGTCTCCCGAGTGGCGCGGACTCGGGCCTGGCCCGGTCCGCGCCCGAGGTGCCGAGCGAGTCGGCGGATGAAGCGGAGGTCAGCGGATCAGCGGCTGCCGTATTCAACGCTGTTGAGCAGCGAGGAATCGGCGTCGCCACTGCGGTCGATCTCGGGGCGCGAGTTCTGCTGCACCGCCGCCGTGATGGCGAAGACCGCGATCACGCCCAGCACGGCGCCGGCAACCGCACTCGCAACACCAGGGACAGCAAACTTCATCGCGGCACTCCAATACATCGTGGCAGGCACATTCCGGGTCAACCTACCGCATGGCACCCGTCACAGGTGCGGAAGGTGAGGATGCGGTCTTTCAGTGCGTGGGCACCGCGCAGTCCAGCCCACCGAGGAAAGTGCGCAGTTTGGCGGTGGTCTCGTCCAGTTCGGCCTGCGGCTGCGAGGCCGCGACGATCCCGCCACCGGCGTAGGCGCGCAGCGAGCGCCCGTCGGCGGCGAGTTCGGCGCACCGGATGGCCACCACCCAGGTGCCGTCGCCGTCGGCGTCGCACCAGCCGACCGCACCGCCGTAGAACCCGCGGTCGCCCTCGACCCGGGTGATCGTCTCCAGCGCCGCCGCGGTCGGCGTCCCGCACACCGCGGGCGTCGGGTGCAGCAACACCGCCAGATCCAGCGCGGTCGGGGCGGGCTCGCGCAGGGTGCCGACGATGGGCGTGGCCAGATGCCACACGTCGTGGGTCTCCACCAGCCGCGGACCCTCGGGGATGCGCAGTTCCGTGCACAGCGGGGTGAGCACGTCGCGGATCCACTCGATGACGTAGGAGTGCTCCTCGCGGTTCTTCGCGCTGTCCAGCAACTCCGCGGCCTGCGCCGCGTCCGCGTCCGGGTCGGCGCGGCGCGGCGCCGTGCCCGCGAGCGGGTGCAGCGTCACCGTGCGTCCCTGCCTGGCCACCAGCAGCTCCGGCGAGGCCCCGATCAGGGTCGCCCCGGTGCGTCCGGCAGCGGTGAGGTCGACCGCGAACACGCTCGCGCCGGGATGCCGGGCGGCCAGCTGCGCGGCCACCGTCTCCGGTTCCAGCACGCCGTCGGCCTCGGCGAGCACCGAGCGCGCCGCCACCACCTTGCGCAACTCGGTGTCGGGATCGTCCAGCTGCTCCACGAGTTTCGCCACCCGCGCCAGATGCTCACCGGCACTGGGGAATTCGCTGACGACCTGCACCCGCTGCAGCGGCGGCAACGCGGCGGGCCGCCACGGACCGGCGGTGTGCACCTGCTCCGCGGGCGCGACCAGGGCCGCGGGCCGCGCCGGATCGAACGGCAACGCCCCCACCACGATCGCGGCGGCACCCGTCCGCAGCGCGGCGCGCGCGTCGTTCACCGCGTCGAACGCGGCGCGCACGCCCGACGCGCGCAGCACACCATCGGGCCGGGCCAGCAGGAAACCGTTCATGATTCCCGACCATAGCCCGGTCGACGCCGGAACTGTCGGGCTCGTGTCCGACACCACCACCGGCCCCGGGCATCCGCACGGCAACTCGCGATTGGCGTGCCTGTGCGGGGCCGCGCTCGACGTCGCGCACGTCGCCGCCGCCGGAGCACCCGGGGTGCGGTGGTTCGAGCGGGCGCCGAGGCCCTTGCAGCACCGGTGGTTCGCGCTGATGCGCCGCGCGGGGGCGACGGCACGGACCGGTCCGAGCGCCTTGCCCGGCGGGCCGTCGTCGGCCCCGGCCGTGATCAGGAGGTTGTCCCGGTCCGAACGGCCCCGACTACGGGTGAAGGTGTCTACACCCGGGTGGATTCGGGCACGGCGGGTTCGGCCGACACCACGACGGGCTCGTGTCTCGCGAGGACCACCGACGCTCCGATGGGCTCGGGCGTCGCGTCGGCCACCGGTTCGGTGACGATCTCGCGCTTCTCGACCACCGCGATCTCCGGGGACGGCACTGCCACACCCGCCCGGTCGGCGACGGACCCTGGCATCGCCGGGTTTCCGTGTGTCAGGGCGAGCGCGTAACTCCTCATACACATACCGGAACGCTAGGACCGTGAGCGCGGTCCACGCTTCTCCATTCCTGACCGATCGCAGTTCCTGCCACGACACTCGAGAGCGTTCAGCGCGCGGGTTCCTTCCCCGGCGGCACCATCAGCACGGGCCGATGGCAGTGCTTGAGCACCGCGTCGGCGACGCTGCTGTGCAACAGGGCGCGGATGCCGGTGGCCCCTCGGGTGCCCGCGACGATGAGGTCGACGTCGAGTTCGTCGGCGCATTCCACGATGGCGTTCCAGATGGTGGTGGTGCATTCGACGGTGCGCGCCTCGGCGTTGAGCCCGGCCAGTTTCGCCAGGCGCACGCCCTCGGTGTTGATGGTGCGGGCGTCGACGTAGGCGACGTCCTCGAGTTCTTCGTCGGGCACCCAGTCCGGTTGCATCACCCCCGAGAGCCCGGAGAGCCGCGCGGCCTGCCGCACCATCGGCTCCCAGGCGGTGAGCACCACGGCGCGCTGCGCGGAGAGGAAGCGGCCGGCGTATTCGATGGCGCGTTTGGCGTTCTCGGAGCCGTCGTAGGCGATGAGCATCAGATCGCAGGGCACGTCCGACCTCCTGCCGGGAGTCTCGTGCTGTCAGGTTACTCCCGCGGGCGTGGCTACCGGCCGGTCGACGCGCGGGCGTTGGCGGCGACGCGCCGGGCGCGACTACCGTGGAATCCCATGCGGAAGACGCCTCTGGTCCTGCTCGCACTGTGCGCGGCGATCGCCACCGCCTGCTCGGGCGGCGGCACCACCGCCACCTCGACGTCGACGGCCCAGCCTGCCGCGTCGACCTCGGCCACCGAGCCGTCCACCGGCACCGGCACGCCGGTCGCCCGCGACTGCGGCGCGGAGTTCCTCGGCTCGCTCACCACCCGGCAGAAGCTGGCGCAGCTGCTCACCGTGGGCATCACCGGCACCGCCGACGCGCTCGACGTGGTGAACCGCGAGCAGATCGGCGGCATCTTCGTCGGCAGCTGGACCGATCCGTCGCTGCTGGCGGACGGGCAGCTCCCGCAGGTGCAGGCCGCCGCGCGGGTACCGGTGATGGTGACGATCGACGAGGAGGGCGGCCGCGTCTCGCGCGCCCGTGACCTCGTCGGCGCCGCCCCCTCGGCCCGCGACACCGCGCAGACCATGACGCCGGAGGAGTTCTACCAGGCCACCCTGACCCGCGGCCGGGCGCTGAAGGACCTCGGCATCACGGTGAACTTCGCCCCCGACGTCGACGTCAGCGCCCAGCCCGACGACTCGGTGATCGGCGACCGCTCCTTCTCCGACGATCCCGCGGTGGTCACCCGCTACGCCGAGGCCTACATCCGCGCCATGCGCGAGGTCGGCGTCGGCACGGTGATGAAACACTTCCCCGGCCACGGCTCCGGTTCCGGCGATTCGCACACCGGCGCGGTGCGCACGCCGCCGTTCGAGCAGCTCCAGGCCGTCGACCTGGTGCCCTACCGCGAGCTGATCGGCTCCGGCGCGGCGGTGATGGTCGGCCACCTCGACGTGCCCGGCCTCACCACCCCGGACGTGCCTGCGAGTATCAGCCCGCAGGTGATGACCCTGTTGCGCCAGGGCACCGGCTACGGCGCCGCGCCGTTCCAGGGTCCGATCTTCACCGACGACCTGGGCGGCATGGCCGCGATCACGTCCCGGATGAGCATCGAGGAGGCGGTGGAGGCCGCGCTGGTCGCCGGCGCCGACAACGCCCTGTGGATCACCACCGACGCGGTCACCTCGGTGCTGGACCGGCTGGAACAGGCGGTCGCGAGCGGCCGGTTGCCGATGGCGCAGGTGGACGCCTCGGTGCTGCGCATGGCGGCCTACAAGGGCGTTCTGCCCTGTTGAGGTCACGGGTCGGCACGGCCGGACGGCGCACGGATCCGTCTCGGCCGAACTTACCTTGGAGTAATATCAGAGTCTCGGTTTGCGGTAGGAGAGTGGATGGCGGGCGGAACGAAACGACTTCCCCGGGCGGTTCGTGAGCAGCAGATGCTCGACGCCGCGGTGGAAGTCTTCGCGCGCAAGGGGTTCCACGATACCTCCATGGACGCCATCGCCGCCGAGGCGAAGATCTCCAAGCCGATGCTCTATCTCTACTACGGCTCCAAGGACGAGCTGTTCCGCGCCTGCATCCAGCGCGAGGGCATCCGGTTGATCGAGGCCGTCGCGCCCGCGGGCAACCCGCTGCTGTCCCCGCACGAACAGCTGCGCACCGCGTTGGAAGCGTTCCTGGGCTTCGTCGACCGCAACCGCCGCTCCTGGCAGGTGCTCTACCGGCAGGCGATCGGCCAGCAGGCCTTCGCCTCCGAGATCGACAATGCCCGCGAACGGGTCATCGAACTCACCGCCAAGCTGCTGGAGTCCAGCGCCAAGCACGCCGAGCCCGGCACGAACTTCGACATCGTCGCCGCCGCCGTCATCGGTGCGGGGGAGGCCATCGCCGATCGCGTCGCGGGCGGGCGCATCGAGGTCTCCGAGGCCGTCGATCTGCTCGACGACCTGGCCTGGAGCGGTCTGGCGGGCCGCAAGAAGAGCGAGTAGCCGCTGGCGTTGCGCGGTGCTCGCCGCTCTGTCACGATGTGGCGCGATCGACTGCGGACAGGGCGGTATGCCGCCCGGCGGGAACGGGGGGCGGAATTGTTCGGAATGCTGCGGCCGTGTGCGCACGCGGCGCCGCGATACGGCATCGACGCGTCGCAGTGGCGTGCGCACATGTGCGGATTGTGTCTGGGGCTGCGGGACGGGCACGGACAGGTCGCCCGCGCCGCGACCAACACCGACGCGATTCTGCTGAGCGTGCTCACCGAGGCGCAGGCGCCGCCGCTCGCGGCCCGGACCGAGGCGGGCCGCTGCCCGCTGCGGGGGATGGCGCGCGCCGAGGTGGCCGCGGCCGACGCTCCGGGTGTGCAGCTGGCCGCGACCGCATCCCTGCTGCTCGGTGCGGCCGCGCTGCGCGACCGGGTCGACGACGGCGACGCCGCCCCGCTGACCGGGCGGCCGATGGTCCGGCTGTCGGCGTCGTGGGCGGCGCGGGCGCGCACCCAGGCACGGCGGATCGGCTTCGACGTGGACCCGCTGGTCGCGGCGATCGCCGCGCAGACCGACCGCGAGCGGTCCGCCACCGACCTCGCCGAGCTGACCGCGGCCACCCAACTGTGCGCCGCAGAGTTCTTCGCCCACACCGCCGTGCTCGCGGGCCGCGCCGACAACGCCGACCACTTACGCACGGCCGGAACACATTTCGGCCGCATCGCACACCTCGCCGACGCCGTGCAGGATCTCGACGCCGACCGCACGACCGGCCGGTTCAACCCACTCGACGCCTCCGACACCTCCGTGGCCCAGGCACAGGCCCTGATCCAGGAGTCCGACGCGCAGATCCGCCGGGCCCTCGCGGCCGCCGAACTCGCCGAGGTCCCCACGGTGCGCTGGATGCTGCTCGACCCACTGCACGCGGTGCTGCACCGCGTCGCTGCCGGCACCCGTCATCGCCCCACCCGGCCGGGCATCGGCGCGGCCATCGGCATCACCCTCACCCAGTACTGCACCGGGTACGCCTGCTGCGCCGACCACACCAATCCCTGCACCGGCCGACGGGAACAGGCCTGGCGCAAGAGCTGCGACTGCGGTTCCTGCTGTGACTGCGCGAATTGCTGCTCCGGCTGCGACGGCAAGGGCGGCTGCTGCGACGGGTGCGGGTGCTGCGACTGCTGAACCGCCCCCGGGAGCAGCTTGTCCCGGGGGCGGTTTCGCTTGGAAATATCAGCGCAGCGTCGCGGTGAGGTGCGGATACCCCTTCTTCGGGTGCCGCAGCGCCAGATCCCAGCCGCCGTCGACCTGATCGGCGTACACATTCACGGTGGCGGGCAGCAGGATCGGCTTGCCGAACTTCACCGAGTAGGCCACCTTCTCCGGAATCCGGCCCTCGACATTGCTCAGCACGTTGGCCGCCGACCACATGCCGTGCGCGATCGCCCGTGGGAAACCGAATGCCCTGGCGCCCAACGCCGAGGTGTGGATCGGGTTGTGATCGCCGGAGGCCTGGGCGTACCGGGTGATCATCTTCTGATCCACCCGGATGGTGCGCAGCGGCGGCGGGGGCACCTCCTCCGGTTTCGGCTCGGGCTTCGGCCCGCCCGACAGCGAGGTGCGCTGCTGGTGCAGGAAGGTGGTGACCTGCCGCCACACCTGCTCGCGACCCACGCTCACCTCGGTGATCGCGTCCACCAGGAGCCCGCGCGGATGCTCGCGCAGATTCTCGATGTGGGTGCGCAGATCCAGCGGCTCGCTCACCGAGATCTCCCGGCTCCGCTCGATCAGGTTCTGCGCGTGCACCGCGCCCACCGCCACGAACGGGAAGTCGCGCGCCACCACCAGCCGCATCGCCAGCGGGAAGCTGAGGATGAACGGATAGGTCAGTGGCAGCGCGTCACCGAAGCGCAGCCCGGTGGCCCGGCAGTAGTCGGCCAGGTGGTCGGGATCCACCCGCAGCCCGCGCAGCTCGACCACCCGGTCGGGCAGCGTCTGCTTGCGCGCCGACAGCGGCAGCGGCACCGCGCCCAGGGCCGCCTGCACGAAGAGCTTGCTGTTCTTCGGCGGCTCGGTGAGCGTGATCACCTGCGTCTTGTCCGTCATGCGCCGCCTCACGCCCCGAGCATGGCCTGGCCGCACACGCGCAGCACATTGCCGTTGACGGCGTTGGAAGCGGGGCTGGCGAAGTAGGCGATGGCCTCGGCGACGTCGACGGTCTGACCGCCCTGCAGCAGCGAACTCATCAACCGGCCCGCCTCGCGGGTGGCCAGCGGGATCGCGGCCGTCATCGCGGTCTCGATGAAGCCGGGCGCGACGGCGTTGATGGTGATGCCCTTCTCGGCCAGCTTCGGCGCCTCGGCCTGCACCATGCCGATGACACCGGCCTTGGAGGCGCCGTAGTTGGTCTGGCCGCGGTTGCCCGCGATGCCCGCGATGGAGGACACGTCGATCACCCGGCCGCCCTCCTTCAGCACGCCCTTGGCCACCAGCGCCTCGGTGATGCGGTGCGGGGCCGCGAGATTGACGTTGATGACGGCGTTCCAGCGCGCGTCGTCCATGTTGGCGAGCAGCTTGTCGCGGGTGATGCCTGCGTTGTGCACGATGATGTCGAGGCCGCCGAAGCGTTCGGTGACGAACTCGGCCAGCTTCTCGGCCGCGTCGGGCGCGGTGACGTCCAGCGCGAGCGCGGTGCCGCCGACCTTGTTGGCGGTCTCCGACAGCGCGTCGCCCGCGGCCGGGATGTCGGCCACGATCACCTTCGCGCCGTCCCGGGCGAACACCTCGGCGATGGTCGCGCCGATGCCGCGGGCCGCGCCGGTGACCACGGCGACCTTGCCCTCGAGCGGGCGCGCCCAGGCGGCCGGGGCCGCGGAGTCGTCCTTGCCGACCCGGATGACCTGGCCGTCGACGAACGCCGACTTGGCCGAGAGCAGGAAGCGCAGCGTCGACTCCAGGCCGGTGGCCGAGGGCGAGGCGTCCGGGTGCAGGTAGACCAGCTGGGCGGTGGCACCGCGCAGCAGCTCCTTGCCCACCGAGCGGGTGAAGCCCTCGAGCGCGCGCTGGGCGATCTGCTCCTCGACGCTCGCGGCCAGCTCGGGCGTGGTGCCGATGACGACGAGCCGGCCCGAGGCCGCGATGCTGCGCATGGCGGGCTGGAAGAACTCGTAGAGCTGGGCGAGATCCTCGATCGAGCCGATGCCGGTCGCGTCGAAGACCAGCGCGCCGTACTTGGTGCCCTGGGTCAGCGAGTCGGCGAAGGTGTAGTCCGACAGCAGCGCGCGCACCGGCTCGGCGACGCGGCCCTTGCCGCCGAGCAGCACCGGGCCGGGCAGGGCGGGCTCGCCGGGGGTGTAGCGGCGCAGCGTCTCCGGCTGGGGCAGGCCCAGCTTGCTCGCCAGGAACTGGCCCGGGGCGGAGTGGACGAACGATCCGTAGAGGTTGGGTGCACCCTTGCTCTTGGCTGCCACAGTTCCTACCTTTTCTCTCTCGTTTTCCGGGTGTCTGTGTTCGCCCCGCCTGCGCCGGGTACGGCAGCACAGCGGGCGCGTGCGTTCCGAACCACATTCGCGGGGTGCGGTGTCGACAACAAACTTACTCCAGAGTAAGTTTAATGTAAACCGCAGCGACGAGACCCTTGGAGACTCGAGTGACCAGCAAAGCCCGTAGCGCCAAGAGCACGGCAAGCACTGCCAAGACCGCGCGCCCGGTCGCCATCGTTGGCGGCAACCGCATTCCGTTCGCTCGCTCCGACCGGGCGTACGCGAAGGCCAGCAACCAGGACATGTTCACCGCGGCGCTGGACGGCCTGGTGAGCCGGTTCAACCTGCAGGGCGAACGGCTGGGCATGGTCGTCGGCGGCGCCGTGCTCAAGCGCGTCGGCGAGCACGGCATGATCCGCGAGAGCGTGCTCGGCAGCAAGCTCTCGCCCTACACCCCGGCCCACGACCTGCAGCTGGCGTGTGGCACCGGCCTGCAGTCGATCGTCACCGTCGGCGACGCCATCGCGCTCGGCCGGATCGAGGCGGGCATCGGCGGCGGCACCGACACCACCTCGGACGCGCCGATCGGCGTCAGCGAGTCGATGCGCGAGTGGATGCTGCAGGCCAACCGCGCCAAGACCAACAAGGACCGGCTCAAGCTGGTCGGTCAGCTGCGCCCGGGCATGCTCGGCATCGAGATCCCGCGCAACGCCGAACCGCGCACCGGCCTGTCGATGGGCGAGCACGCCGCCATCACCGCCAAGGAGTTCGGCATCAGCCGCGAGGCGCAGGACGAGCTGGCCTACCTCTCCCACAAGAACATGGCCGCCGCCTACGACCGCGGCTTCTTCGACGACCTGATCACCCCCTTCCTCGGTCTGACCCGCGACGACAACCTGCGCCCGGACTCCTCGCTCGAGAAGCTGGCCAAGCTGAAGCCGGTCTTCGGCGTGCAGGCCGGTGACGCGACCATGACCGCGGGCAACTCCACCCCGCTCACCGACGGCGCCTCCGCGGTGCTGCTCTCCAGCGAGGAGTGGGCCGCCGAACGCAACCTGCCGGTGCTGGCCCGCCTGGTCGACAGCGAGGTCGCCGCGGTCGACTACGTGCACGGACCGGACGGCCTGCTGATGGCCCCCACCTACGCGGTGCCGCGCCTGCTCGCCCGCAACGGCCTGACCCTGCAGGACTTCGACTACTACGAGATCCACGAGGCGTTCGCCTCGGTCGTGCTCGCGACGCTGCAGGCCTGGGAGTCCGACCAGTACTGCAAGGAGCGGCTGGGCCTGGACGGCGCGCTCGGCTCGATCGACCGCAGCAAGCTCAACGTCAACGGTTCCTCGCTGGCCGCGGGCCACCCGTTCGCGGCCACCGGCGGCCGCATCGTCGCGGCCACCGCCAAGCAGCTCGCGGAGAACGGCGGCGGGCGCGCGCTGATCTCCATCTGCGCGGCCGGCGGCCAGGGCGTGGTCGCGATCCTCGAGCGGTAATCGCTCGGCGAATGCGCACAGGCGGCACCGGGAACCATCCTGGTGCCGCCTTTCTTTTCGTCGCGATGCAGCGCGATGCGGCCTTGTGAGCTTTATCATCGGTGCGCGGCAACCTTCTCAGATTTTCTTCCGCGGGAAAGTAGCGGATCGGAGCAATGACCTGGCAAATCGCTGCGGTCGCGAAACGGCAGAACCGGTCGTCCGCCGCCGCAAGGGCTTGCCTGGAAATGATCTCTGTGTTTACGTGCTCGTAACCCTGCCGCGTGGAGGGGTTCGCGTGCTGTTCGCACCCGGAGCGCGGTGAGGTGGGACAGGAAGGCTGAAAATCTGATGCGAATCGGTGTCACCCTGCGCGCCGCCGCCGTCGCGCTGGCGGCGGCCATCGGCTTCGCGCTCGCGGCCACCGGCCCGGCGGGCGCGACGAGCGAACTGGATCGCTATCTCGATCTCCCCCTGGTCAACCGGGACGCCGCGGCCGGTCCCGGTGGCGTGCACCCGGACCTGCCCTACGACGCAGCGCAGCTGCGCGAGCTGCTGGACCGGGCTCGCGCGCAGGGCGTCGCGCCCACCCGGTATGCCGCGCTGCTGTTCCAGTACTGGCTGGTGGCGGCGACCGACCGCGCGGGCATCGACCTGAGTTCCTGGGATCCGCGGGCCGGTGTGCAGGCCAACCGCGAGAACCTCATCAAGTCCTACCGCTATTACGAAGACCTGCAACTCGAGCACCGCGAACTGCAATGGGCCGGAATGGCCGGGCAGGTCGGCGCCGACTTCGGCGGCGGACTGCTCGATTTCGAGCTGATGGGCACCATGTATTCGCTGCCTGGCCTGTCCGAATCGGCGCGCTCGGTGGTCGCGGCCGTGCAGCAGGCCGCGGGCCCGGCCGCGGTGACGATGCTGCCCCGCGGACTGGCCGCGCTGGCCGAGGCGGGTTCGCAGATCACCCCCGAGGACATCCGCTACATCATCGGAATGATCCTGGTGATGCAGAAGAACATCTTCTCGGATCTCATGCCGCTGCACACCGCGTATGTGCGCGAAGGACTGCCGGCCATCGAGGAATTCCAGCGCGCGGGGCTGATCGACGCGTCGGTGCTGACCGCGTGGCGCGACATCGCCTCGGGTGACCACGACCGCATCGCGGCGGGCAATGCCACGCTGCTGCGCCGCGAGCAGGAATGGGCGATCGGCGCGCAATGGGATCACGTCCGCGAATACAAGGGCAGCGTGGGCGAAGCCATCACCTATGTGAGCGGCGCCGCGGGCTCCCCGTCGGTCGCCGGTGTGCTGCCGCCACGCGAATTCCGCCCGGTGCAGATCCCCTTCACCGGAACCGACGGCCGCGCCATGATTCTCACGCTGCCACTGCCGGGGTGGAATTGGTCGGTGCTGGACGACCGGTGGGATTACATCACCACCGAACTGCTGCCCAAGTACAAGGATCAGGTGGCGAACAACTGGCCCGCGCTGGAAGCCGTGATGCGGACACCCTACGAGGTGCAGATGGAAACGCATCGGCCGCTGCTGACCATTCCGCAGCTGCTCGAATCGGCGGCCAGGGGCCTGCGAATCACTCCCGCGGAGACGGAAATGGCGGTGCGCTGACATGGGTTGGAAGACGATCACGGCCGCGCTCGCGGGCGCGGCACTGACGATGTCGGCTGCGGGCGCCGCCGTGGCGGAACCGCTGCCGCCGCGCACGCCGGGCCTGAACGAGGTGTTCAACGGCTACGTCGTCGGCGCGCTGCAAGGCGCCACCGCCGCCTCCCCCGACGAGATTCTCCGTGGTCTGCGGGCCGACGACCCCTTCTACGAAGAACCGCCGCTCACCGGCGCCGAGCAGCCGGGCACGGTGCTGAAGTCGAAGAAGGTCGACGTGCTGTTCACCGGTGTGAAGCCGGCGAACCTCGACGCCTACAAGCTCATGTACGTCACCACCGGGCTGGACGGGGTCACGCCGATCATCAGCACCGGCATCCTGATGATCCCGGTGGACGGGCAGCCGGTCGGTGAGAAGCACCTGATCTCCTACCAGGAGGCCAACGACAGCGTCGGTCCGTCCTGTCATCCGAGCACCCAGTGGACCGGCGGGGCGCCCATGGACGGCGCGTCCTGGTCGGCCCTCGGCCCGCTGGCGCTGATGTTCGGCAAGGGCCACGCGGTGATGATCTCCGATGTCGGCAACGACGCCGACCGGGATCCGCACGGTGTGTTCGCGGGCAAGTTCGCCGCGCGCGCCCAGCTCGACGGCGCCCGCGCCGCGCTGAACTTCACCGAGGGCGGGCTGAATCCCGACGCGCAGGTGGCGCTGTTCGGCATCGCGGGCGGCGGCGTCGGCGCCGCCTTCGCCGCCGAACTCCAGCCGACCTACGCCCCGGACCTCGACGTGAAGTCCACCGTGCTCGAGGGCATGGTCGTCAACCCGCGCAACTTCATGCGCGTCGCCGACGGCTCGGTCGGCTCCGGCTTCGCCTTCGCCACCCTGCTCGGCCTCGAGCCGTGGTACCCGGAGATGGAGCTGGACGCGAAACTGAACCCGGCGGGCAAGGCCGTCGCCGACTACTACCGCACCCAGTGCCAGACCCCCGCCTACTTCACGCTGCCGTTCCTCCCGCTGAACACCCTGTTCACCTCGGGTGTGCACCCGGCCGACGAGCCCGCCTTCCAGCACGTGTTCGAGGACAACGTGCTCGGCCGGTCGGGCACCCCGGGCGCGCCGGTGCTCATCGCCTCGTGCGCGGCCGACGATTCGTTCATGTCGCTGGTGCCCGCCCGCGACGCCCGCGAGCTCGCCGACACCTACCGGGCGGCGGGCGCCGACGTCACCTACGCGCCCACCGACTGCAGCATGGTCACCATGCTGACCAACCTCTACCAGTGGGGCACGGACCTGTTCGGCATGCAGACCATCGACTGGCTCGACAGCCGGTTCGAGTGACGAGGTGACGGAGGCTCCCCCGGGCGACGCCGGGGGAGCCTTCGCTCATGTCCGCGGCAATTCGTTGTGCCCGCCGAAGGCCTTGCGCATCGCCGAGAGCACCTTGTCGGCGTACAGCGACTCCCCGCGCGAGGAGAACCGCCCGAACAGCGCCGCCGCCAGCACCGGCGCGGGCACGCCGGTATCGATCGCCGCGTCCAGCGTCCACCGACCCTCGCCGGAATCGGATACCCGGCCGCCGAAGGAATCCAGGTTCGGGTCGGCGTGCAGCGCCGCCGCCGTGAGATCCAGCAGCCAGGAGGCCACCACCGAACCACGCCGCCACACTTCGGTGACTTCCGGCACATCGATGCGGTAGCGGTAGTGCTCGGGGTGTTCGAGCGGCGTCTCCTCGGCGGAGAACTCCCCGGAGTGCGACAGACCGTAGTCGGCCTTGTGGAGAATGTTGAGCCCTTCGGCGTAGGCCGCCATCGCCCCGTATTCGATGCCGTTGTGCACCATCTTGACGAAATGCCCGGCGCCGGCCGGTCCGCAGTGCAGGTAGCCCTGTTCGGCGGGGGTGGGCTCGCCGGTGCGGCCGGGCGTGCGCGGCGCCGCGTCCACGCCAGGGGCGATCGACTTCAGCAGCGGGTCGAGATGCGCGACCGGCTCCGGCTCCCCGCCGATCATCAGGCAGAATCCGCGGTCGAGGCCGAACACCCCGCCCGAGGTGCCGATGTCGACGTAGTGGATGCCCTTCGGCTTCAGCTCCTCGGCCCGCCGGATGTCGTCGTGGTAGCGGCTGTTGCCGCCGTCGATCACGATGTCGCCCGGCTCCAGCAGCTCGGCCACCTCGGCGATCACCGCCCCGGTCGCGCCCGCCGGGATCATCACCCACACCACCCGCGGCGTCTCCAGGGCGGCGACGAACTCGCGCAGGTCGGTCGTGCCCTGGAAGCGTTCGCCCAGCTCGGCCCGCAGTTCCTCGATGTTGGCGCTCTTGCGTTCGTACCCGACGGCGGTGTGCCCGTCGCGGACGATCCGGCGGACGATGTTGCCGCCCATCCGGCCCAGGCCGATCATTCCCAGCTGCATTCGATCCCTCTCTCCTCGGGGTGAGCGGTGCTCCGGTGGCCTTCTTCTCGATTCTGCGCGCGATGTGTAACGCGCGGTGCGCTGCCCCGATAAACAGATCGGCTCCGTGCAGTTGCCAGACCCCCGACCCGGCAACTGCGCGGAGCCTTATTCGTGTGCGCTCACCGATGCCCCGTCCGACCCGTTGCGTGCTGTTTGCTGCCCCTTTTCGCCGGGCTGACGATGTCCGAAGAGGTCGGTATCGTGGCCGGGGGTCCGCAGGTGGCGGGCCCGCGAGGGAGATCTGCACGGAAGGACGGTTCGTGACCAGCGAGTCGAGCACCGGACGCCACGGTCAGGGCCGCCGAGCGGGCGGCGAGGTCGGTCTGCGCCAGCTCCTCGAATCGAACCGGCTGGCCGAGGCGCCCACCACCCAGTTCCGTGTCCCCCAGCAGAGCGACGGTCCGCAACAGAGCGACGTCCCGCGGCAGAGCGCCGACGGCGCGGAGTGGCCCGGTGATTCCTCACCCACCGTGCCCATCGGCACCGGCCGTGCCGGCGCACCCGCGCCCGGAGCGGGCGCCCCGCCGCGACGCCCGACGGTACCGCCCGGACGCACCGGCGGTGAGCGACCCGGGCCATGGTGGCAGCAGCCCACCGCCCGGCGCGCGGGACTCGCCGTCGGCGCCGTGCTGGCCGTCGCGGGTATCGCCTACGCCGCCGACGCCGCGCTCAGCGCCGGTGAGGTGCCGCGCGGCGTCGTGGTCGCCGGCGTCGACATCGGCGGCATGGACATCGACGAGGCCGACACCAGACTGCGTGCCGCCCTCGACGGCCGCGCCGACCAGGAGGTGCCGCTGCGCATCGGCGACGTGCAGGACCGGATGGTCCCCGCCGCCGCGGGGCTCGGCATCGACTGGGCGGGCACCTGGGACCGCATCGGTGGTCAGCCCATCAACCCGGTCACCCGCTTCATCTCCCTGTTCGGCACCCGCCACGTCGCGGTGGCCAGCACCGTCGACGACGCCGCGCTCGACCGTCAGCTCGACGCGCTGAAGGTGCACGACCAGCCCACCGTCGAAGGCACCATCCGCTTCGACAGCGCCCAGCCCGTCGCCGTGCCGCCGGTCCCCGGCCGCGTCCTGGACCGCGCCGCCGCTCGCACCGAGATGATCGAGCACTGGATCGAGGGCGACCCGCTCACCCTCCCGGTCGTTCCCGCACCGCTCACCGTCCAGCCCGAGGCCGTCGACCGCGCTCTGCGGGAGATCGCCCTGCCCGCCGTGAGCGGTGACGTCGTGTTCGAGGGCAAGGGCGCCAGGGCCGTGCTCACCCCGCAGCAGATCGCGACCGTGCTGTCCTTCACCCCCGACGGCCAGGGCGGACTCGCGGCGAACTACAACCACGACGCCGCGGTCGCCGCGCTCGCCCCGCAGCTGGCCACCTCCGAGATCGAACCCAAGGACGCCACCTTCGCCCTCACCGGCGGCAGGCCCCGGGTGGTGCCCGCCGTCGTCGGCGACAAGGTCAACTGGGCCAAGACCCTCGAACAGCTGCCCGCGCTGTTGGTCGCCCAGCAACGCACCGCCCAGGCCGTCTACGAGAAGGTCGAGCCCAAGCTCACCACCGAGGCCGCCGAGAAGCTCGGCATCGTCGAGCCCATGGGCGAATTCACCACCAGCGGTTTCAGCGGACCGTCCGGGGTGAACATCCGCACCGTCGCCCGCAAGGTCAACGGCGCGGTGGTGCGCCCGGGAGAAACGTTCTCGCTCAACGAGTTCACCGGCCCGCGCGGCACGGCCGAAGGGTACGTCGAGTCCGGCATCATCGACCACGGCCGCCCGAGCACCGCCGTCGGCGGCGGCATCAGCCAGTTCGCCACCACCCTCTACAACGCCGCCTACTTCGCCGGCCTGGAGGACGCGGGCCACACCGAACACAGCTACTACATCTCCCGCTACCCCGCCGCCCGCGAAGCCACCGTCTTCGACGGCGCCATCGACCTCAAGTTCCGCAACAACACCGAATCCGGCGTCTACATCGAAGCTTTCGCCACCGACTCGGAGGTCACCGTGCGCCTGTGGGGCACCAAGACCGTCAACGTCGAGTCCATCACCGGCGAACGCACCAAGCCCACCGAGCCCACCACCATCACCCTGCCCAAGGGCAAGGACTGCATCGCCTCCGAGGGTGCGCCCGGCTTCACCGTCAGCGACACCCGCGTGATCACCGACCGTAAGACCGGCCGCGAGATCTCCCGGACCACCCGCACGGTGAAGTACGACCCCATCCCGATCGTCAAGTGCGAGTGAACCGCTCTTGATACCCCTGAATAGGGGGCAGGGAAACGTTACAGTTCATTTTTGTGAAACAAATCACACGCTAGCTTTCCGGTTGCTGACCTGCCGGTAATACTGGGGGCACGGCGCCTTCGCGACGGTTGCCGTCGAATGGTGGGAATTGCCGGGGATTTCATGGGCGGGCGGCCGCCACCCGCTGCTCGGAAACACGTATCGACCGGGGAATCCGTCGCTTGTGCCCAGCTCGGGCGTACCGCAGCCACCGACGGTCGGCTCCGCAGGCCGGTCGCTCGGGTGTCTTCGAACCGAGAATTTCACCGCGCGAACAGCTAATAATCAGCGAAAACCGCCGGATCGGTCGGTGCGCGAAATAGTGTGCGCGTCGAAACGCCCGTGATAGAAAAACTCTCGATTGATCACATACGTGATCGACGGAAATAACCTGTCCCGGAGGGGTATTCACTGTGAAGATTCGTACGTTCGGCATCGCCCTCGTCGCCGCCGCCGGCCTGGTGCTCGCCGGCGCCGGTGCCGCGACCGCCGAAGAGACTCCGGCCACCGGCACCGGTTCGGCCGAGGCGCTGCCCGCGCTGCTGGAGCTGCTGTCCTCCGGTTCGTCCGAGGCGCCTGCCGGTGAGGTCGCTGATGAGGCGCCGGTCGGCACGGGCTCGGCGGAGGCGCTGCCCGCCCTGCTGGAGCTGCTGTCCTCCGGTTCGTCCGAGGCGCCTGCCGGTGAGGTCGCCGACGAGACGCCCGTCGACACCGGTTCGGCCCAGCTGCTGCCCGCGCTGCTGGAACTGCTGTCCTCCGGTTCGTCCGCAGCTCCCGGCGAGACCCCCGCTCCCTGACCGCCGCCGGACAATTCCGAACGGAAAACCACGCCGGTGCGCGCGTAAATCACTGAACCGGCAGGACTTTCCGACCGACACGCAGCATTCGCACCCTGTTCACCGACCGGACGACCCACGCAAATCTCGGGCGTCGAGCATATGCCGGTCGGTGGCACGGTGCCGCCGATGATTGTCGAAAGAGAAGAATCATGGGCAAGTTGCGCGCGCTCGGAATCGCTGTCGCCGCCACCGCTTTCGTGCTCGCCGGCACCGGCATGGCCGCCGCCGACGAGGTCGGCACCGGCTCCGCCACCGGCTCGGCGAACTTCGTCGACGGCCTGGCCACCCTCATCACCACCGGCTCCGGCGGCGTCAAGCCACTCCCCACCGCCGGCTACACCAACCCCTACCTCGACGGCTGGAGCGCCGGCTCGTCGAACCTGCTGACCGCGCTCGGCAATCTGATCGGCACCGGCTCGGCCGCCTGAGCGGGCCCTTCCAGGCTTCGGACGGCCCGCACTGCGGGCCGTCCCCCCGACCTCTCGACCCGCACCGGCGTCGCTCCGTATCCTCCCTACATGGATCCATTGAGCCTTGTGGTCGGTGGCGGTCTGGTCGGCATCGGCTGGCTCCTCGGCCGGTTCGTCCCCCGCCGCCGCACCCGGTCCAACCCGCAGCTGACAGCCCGCTGCGGCTGCGGCCACGACCTGGCCCTGCACGACCGCACCGACGGCACCTGCCACGCCGAAACCTCGCACCGCGGCACCCACGGCCTGCGCGAATGGGTCCGCTGCAACTGCCGCCGCTACACCGGCCCCACCCCGCTCGAAGACGTCTTCGCCCCGCCCATCCTCCCCCCGGAGAAGTAACCCGCGCGGAGAAGCCGAGAAGGCCGTTTCTGCGCACTCCGGAGGAGTTCGACGTCCTGCGAATGGCGCTGTACGCCTGCCGGGTGCCGGCGCGTGACTGCCGGAAGGTCGACAATCGGGATACCGTCGTTGCCGGGGTCGTCGGCGAAGGACCGTTGGATTCCCTCGGTCGGAGGAGAACATTCCGGCGTGGTTTCGTCCGCGGTGGAGGAGGCGCGTTTGGAGGGGCTACGGGCCGAGGAGTTGTGGGCGCGCGAGAACTGACGCGCGGATACGTTCGGTTTTCTCCTGCGAGCTGGAAAGGCTGGGTATACGGCCATCACCCGTTCTGGGGGAATAACATGGACGCGGTGAGGCCGCTCCCTTATCCGTGACATGGGATACGTTTTCCGGGGTGGGGAAATCTCCGCTACGGGGCGGATATCTATTCGAAACGTCCCCTCACAACGGTGTTCGCATGAGCAGCACGTTGTATTGGCTGTGCACGGTCAGCAGGAAGTACAGATCGTCCCCGGTCTGGTAGGGGAAGATCATGGGCGCGTAAGCGGACGGCAGGTCCCGCGCATCCACCAACACCCGTGGCGGGCTCCACGGTCCTTCCGGTGCCGAGGCTGTCCGCATCACAACCGAATTCGCCGGGTCGGTGGTGAGCATGACGAACTGTCCGAGGTGGTCGTTCCACTGCACCGACAGTTCACCGACGTTGCCCACGATCGGCGCGGATGCCTTGGGGTCGTTGAGCTTCCACTCCCGCCCGTCCCAGTATTCGTAGGCGTCGATGTTGGCGATGTCGGCTTCGCGCACGCGGGAGATGAAGCCGGGATTGTCCCGTCCGGCGGGGGTGCCGAAGCGGTAGACGAACCCGTCGTTCTTCAGAAAAGCGTTCTGTTGGAACCGTTCGTGGCCGTCGATGTTGGCGCGGCGGGTGTGGGTGAGTTGGGCCCAGGTCTGGCCGCCGTCGCCGGAGGCGGCGAGGGTGGCGAAGTTGGTGTGCCACTTGCCGTGGTCGCCCCATTCGCGCACCGACATCATGCTCATGTACTGCACACCGCCGACGGAGACGCCCGCGGTGGGGATGAGGCTGATCTCGATGCCGGGGATCTTCGGGCTGGGCAGCGGGTTGGGGACGACGCTGTCGAAGTAGATGCCGTCGGAGGGGTCCTTGGTGCTGCTGCGGAACAGCACGTTGGAGGTCCAGGCCCACATGCTGCCCGCGAGCAGGTTGGGGAACCCGAGGCCCGCGCTGTCGCCGAAGGCGGTGATCATGCGGCCGGCGCCGTCGTCCCACATGATGCCGAGGTCGGTGCCGAGGACGTTGACGTTCTGGGTGCGGTTGGGGCTGTCCATGCCCGTCATCTGGAAGACGGCCTCGGTGGGGCCGGGCAGGTCGGGCAGGCCGCGCCAGCCGTTGAGCACCGGGATGGGGTTGACGTTGTTCGGGTCGGCGACGGCGGGGGCCGCCAGCGCGACGCTGCAGGCGGCGGCGAGCACGCCGAATCTGGCGAGTGCGGACAGCGATCGTTTCATCCGGGGATCCCTTCTGGGTGGCGCGCGGTCTGCCCGCCATATTCTGCCTGGTTCCGCGCGGAAGGGAAGCGGGCGGGCCGGTGTCGGTGAAACGACGAGAGCGGCCCGGAAGATCCGGGCCGCTCTCAGCGGATGTCGGGCGGAGCCGCTCAGAACGCGGCTTCGTCGAGCTCCATGATGTCGTTGTCCAGGTTGGCCAGGATCGCGCGGGTGGCGGTCAGCTCGGGCAGGACGTTGCGGGCGAAGAACTGCGCGGTGGCGATCTTGCCGTGGTAGAAGGGCTCGTCGGAGCCGTTGTCCAGGGCGGCGATCGCGACCTCGGCGTGGCGCAGCAGCTGCCAGCCGATGAGCAGGTCGCCGACGGCGAGCAGGAAGCGCACCGAACCCAGGCCGACCTTGTAGAGCTCCTTCGGGTCCTGCTGGGCGCCCATCAGGTGGCCGGTGAGGGTGGCGGCCATGGCCTGCACGTCCTCGAGGGCGGTGGCGAGCAGCTTGCGCTCGGCCTTGAGGCGGCCGTTGCCGGACTCGGCGTCGATGAACTTCTGCACCTGCCCGGCCACGTGGGCCAGGGCGACGCCGCGGTCGCGGGCGATCTTGCGGAAGAAGAAGTCCTGCGCCTGGATCGCGGTGGTGCCCTCGTAGAGGCTGTCGATCTTGGCGTCGCGGATGTACTGCTCGATCGGGTAGTCCTGCAGGAAGCCGGAGCCACCGAAGGTCTGCAGCGATTCGGTCAGGTACTGGTAGGCGCGCTCGGAGCCGACGCCCTTGACGATCGGCAGCAGCAGATCGTTCACGCGCGCCGCCAGGTCGGCGTCGGCGCCGGAGACCTGCGCGGCCACATCGACGTCCTGGTGGGCGGCGGTGTAGAGGTACACCGCGCGCAGGCCCTCGGCGTAGGCCTTCTGCATGGCCAGGCTGCGCCGCACGTCGGGGTGGTGGGTGATGGTGACGCGCGGGGCCGCCTTGTCGGTCATCTGGGTCAGGTCGGCGCCCTGCACGCGGTTCTTGGCGTAGTCCAGCGCGTTCAGGTAGCCGGTCGACAGGGTCGCGATGGCCTTGGTGCCGACCATCATGCGGGCGTGCTCGATGACCTCGAACATCTGCGCGATGCCGTTGTGCACCTCGCCCACCAGCCAGCCCTTGGCGGGGACGCCGTGGCCGCCGAAGGTGACCTCACAGGTGGCCGAGACCTTCAGGCCCATCTTGTGCTCGACGTTGGTGACGAACACGCCGTTGCGCTCGCCCAGCTCACCGGTCTCCGGATCGAAGTGGAACTTCGGCACGAAGAACAGCGACAGGCCCTTCGTGCCCGGCCCGGCGCCCTCGGGGCGCGCCAGCACCAGGTGCATGATGTTCGGGAACAGGTCGTCGGAGTCGGCGGAGGTGATGAACCGCTTGACGCCCTCGATGTGCCAGGAGCCGTCCTCCTGCTTGATGGCCTTGGTGCGGCCCGCGCCCACGTCGGAGCCGGCATCGGGCTCGGTGAGCACCATGGTGGCGCCCCAGCCCTGCTCGACGGCGATCTTGGCCCACTTCTTCTGCTCTTCGGTGGCGTTGTTGTAGAAGATGTTGGCGAAGCCGGCGCCCGCGGCGTACATGAAGGCGGCGGGCTGCGCGCCCAGGATCAGCTCGGCGATGGCCCAGTAGGCGGTGCGGGGGAACTTGATGCCGCCGAGCTCCTCATCGACGGAGAACTTGTCCCAGCCGCCCTCTTCGAGGGTCTTGTAGCTCTTCTTGAACGACTCGGGCAGGGTCACCGAGTGAGTTTCGGGGTCGAAGACCGGGGGGTTGCGGTCGGCGTCGGCGAAGGACTCACCGAGCGGGCCCTCGGCCAGGCGACGCACTTCGTTGAGCATCTCCTTGACGGTGTCGGTGTCCAGGTCGCCGTAGGCGCCGCTGTCCAGGATGCTGCCCAGACCCAGGACCTCGAAGAGGTTGAACTCCAGGTCGCGGACGTTGCTCTTGTAGTGACCCATGTCTTGTACTCACTCTCCGTTGAGTTGGTGCGGTCGGTGTGGTGCCGTTCCCGCCCGTTGTCGCCACCGGCGAACCGGCTTTCCGCATGCTACTCGCGGGTAACTTTAACCGATATTACCGCCGGGTAATGCCCGCGCAAAAGTCCCCGGACGGCAATGTGATGTGAAAAACAGGCCGCTGACCGGGACCCGGATATCACCTGCACGCTGCGGTTACGGTGAGGTGTGCGCATCGAGACCAGTGCGGGTCCGGCCGAGGTCGAGCTGGACGTGCCGCCCGACCCCCGGTTCCTGCTGCTGCTCACGCACGGCTCAGGTGGCGGCGTGGACGCGAAAGACCTACTGGCGGTTAGGGATTCGGCGCTGGCGCTGGGTGGTGTCGTGGCCAGGGCGAGGCAGCCCTACCGGGTGGCCGGCCGGCGGGCGCCGGGAGCCGCGGACAAGCAGGACGCGGCCTGGCTGGAGATCGTGGCGGCTGTGCGTGCCCGGTATCCGCAGGGACCCCTGGTGCAGGGCGGGCGTAGCAACGGGGCGCGGGTGGCCTGCCGGACCGCCGTGGCGGCGGGGGCGCGCGGGGTGCTGGCGCTGTCGTTCCCGCTGCATCCGCCGGGCAAACCCGAGAAGACCCGGCGGGACGAGTTGCTGGCGGCCGCGCCGGTGGCGGTGGTCGTGGTGAACGGGGCCAACGACCCGTTCGGGGTGCCGGATGCCGCCGACGCCGCCGAGGTGCGGGTGATCCCGGGGCAGCCGCATTCGTTCCGCGGCGGATTCGACGTCATCGTCGCGACGGTGGAGCCGTGGTTGCGGCGGTGGTCCGGTCAGGACTGAGCGGGATCGCGACTCGCCACCACCAGCGCGTCGATGGCCTCGCCCGCCTCGGTCGGGCGCAGGACGCGGTCGGCGATCCTGATCCTGATGTCCGGTTCGCCGGCCAGGTCGGCGGCGATGTCGTCGGGGGTGAACAGGATCGCGGGGTCCTGCGGGCCGCCGTGACCGTCGGTGAGGTTGGTGCTGTCGTGGCCGAGCACCAGCAGGGTGCCCTCGGGCGCCAGCCGCCGGGCCGCCGCCCGCACGACCGCGCGCCGCTGCTGTTCGGGCAGGTGCAGGAACACCATCAGCACCAACTCGAACGGGCCGCTGACGCCCGCCGCGTCGAGATCGGTGACGTCCGCGCACTGCCAGGTGATCCGGCTCCGCACCGAGCGCGACAGCCGGGTCGCCACCGTCCGCCCCTTGTCGATGCCGACCTGCGAGAAGTCGACCGCGTGCACCTCCCAGCCGTGGGTGGCCAGCCACAGCGCGTTGCGCCCCTCACCGCACGCGAGATCCAGTGCGCGCGGCAACCGGCCCTCGTCCTCCGCCGTCGTGCGCCGCTGCAGGCCGTAGACGTACTCCACCACCGTGTTGTTCGGCGGCGCACCCCAGACCAGTTCGCTCTGCGCGTACCGCTCGTCCCAGTCGGCCGCATCCATGCTGCGAGTGTATTGCCGTCATAGGGTCCGGCATATCGCCGGGAAGGCCGGGACGAGACTCGGGGTGCCTGTGCTGGAACGTCGTGCGCTGCCGGTCCGAAGCGGTGCTCTTTCCGACGAGTAGTAGTTGGTCCCGCACGGCGAAGGCGAGTTGAACCGCGCCCGCGTCCGGCGTGAGCGCGTGGAGACCTTGCGCCGAGTGCCCGTGCCCGTGCTCGCTTGCGGGGGCTGGACGGAGACCCGATGCAGCAGGGAGTGGCCACAGACGGTGCCGGCCATCGCCACGGTCGCCGAGCCGTTCTGCCCGCTGTCGGCTTGCCCCGGCGGGATCAGGTGGCGCTCCACTCGCTCCGCCGCACTCGCGCACCGCCCACGCCATAGCGACCAGATAGACGGTTGCTACGGCCACGCCTATGCCGATGCCCACCATCCATGTCATCGGCGCGTACGCCTGATCCGGGCGCGAGTTTCGTCGAGCGACTTCGTGTATCGGGCGTCGCGTTGGAGCTCGTACTGTCGGAGCACCGCCTCCCACAGCCCGCGATCCATCGAACCGAAGCACTCGCCCAACGGAATGCCGTCGAGCTCGGTCACTCGACCCGACCGATCAACGATCGCGCGCACTCGCACCGTTCCCTCCTGCACGATCCAGTGCGCCGACTGCTGTCCGTGGTGCGTCGCGTGCTCGGTGTCCTCAGCCATGCCGCCCCGACCCCATTGCCGCGCACGCACGCACTGATTCGATGACCGTCATGCCGGAAGGTCGGAAGGGATTGGTCGGCTCATCCACCCAGACCCGGAAGGCGTCGTCGGCGGCTCGCGGGGCGGGCAACGCGATTTCGGCACCTACACAGGCGAGGGTGACGTTGCAGCGGAAAAGCTCGCAGAACAGCGATACCTCGTCGGGTACGTCGGGGCAGATGAGGAACGTCCACCGCTTCGACCGCGGATGCGAAATAACGCCGCCCGCAGAGTGATTTCTGCCCGTTAGATGTATCCGGACCTGAGAACCGAGCACAGCGGGCATGGTTATTGCGCCGACCGAACCCGCGCGGAAGACGATTTGCCCGCTGTCGGGGCGTACAACTGCCGGTAGCGCACAGACGCGACGGTAGAACTGGCATCTGCTGGTCGAGGTGTCACCGAGAACGGATGTCATCACGTCTCCTCCGGGTCGATGGGAGTGCTCCGGCAATCCAGCGGAACGAAGTCCACGCCGACCGCAGGGCCCGTCATCAGGAAATCCCGAAAAGACCGGCGCAGGAAGGGATGTGCGGACTACCGTGGTCCCGTTCGCGGTCCATTCCGGTCCATTCCCGGTATCCAGATGCGGCGACAGGGGGCAAGAGTTTGGGTATGCAGGTCAGATGGACCGGTGCGGAGGCGACCGAGCTGCGGTTGGCGCTCGGGATGACACAGCAACGCTTCTCGGAGAAGTCCGGCATCGCACTGTCCACGGTCAAGAAGTGGGCAGCGCTCCGTGAGCGGATCATTCTCAGCGAGAAGTGTGCCGAGACCGTCGCCACGATGCTGGAACGAGCCACGCCTCAGCAGCGGGCGCGGTTCGCCCAGTCGATGGCCGTTGTTCTGCCGCCGGTGGGCGGGGCGGATACCGTGGGAACCCAGTGGTCTCCGGACATGTGGACGGCCGAGGCCACGACGGTCGCCGACGACCTGACTCGGGAGGACCTGATGCTCGATCGCCGCCAGCTCAGCCGAGCGTTGCTCGGTGTCGTGGTGGGATCACCGCTGCTGGAGCCGCTCGAGCGGTGGCTCGCACAGCCGAACTCGCCGCTGGTGTCGAGCCGAGCACGGCCCAGTGTCGGACTGAAGGAGATCGAGGAACTCGAGAACGCGGCACGCGTGTTTCGCGCGTGGGACGACCGCCACGGCGGGGGACTGCGACGCAAGGCTGTCGTCGGGCAATTGGTCGAGGTGAAGGAATTGCTCGGCGAGTCGCACCCGCCCGCGATTCGACTTCGGCTCGCGGGGACGATGGCGCAGCTCGCGGAGACCGCGGCGATGATGTCCTGGGACTCCGGAGATCAGAACCTGGCGCAGCGCTACTACGCCCTCGCGGCGCGCGCAGCACGGGAGGCCGACGATCCGGCGTTTTGCGCGGTGGTGCTGGCCGGAATGGCTCGGCAACTGCTCTCGCTGCACCGAGCCGGAGACGCACTCGAGTTGATTCGGATCGCACAGGACCACAGTGACGGTCGCGTGACTGCAGCGACGCAAGCCATGCTGTACACGCGGGAAGCGTGGGCGTACGCGATGCTCGAGCGCCCGACCGCGTTCCGCCGGACTTGCGACAAAGCGAAGTCGGTGTTGGCAGACGCGGACCGTGCCGCGGACCCGTACTGGATCGAGTACTTCGATGACGCGGAACTATCCGGAACGGTCGGTGGGCGCCTGCTGCAGATGGCTCGCCGCGATCCCGGTCTTGCCGGGGAGGCTGCCGACGAGATCAGCCGGGCAATCGACCTGCGCCGTCCAGACCGTCGGCGCGCTGCCGCACTGGATCAGCTGAACATGGTCGAGGCGAGGCTGATCGAGGGTGAGCTCGAGGAGGCGTGCCGCGTCGGCCAAGCCGCAATCGCAGTCGCCGAGCACACTGCATCTGATCGGGTCGCGAAGAAGCTTGCCAGGGTGTACAACCGGACGGGGCGTTTCGCGAATGTGCGCGTGGTGGCTGACCTGCGGGAGCGGATGCGGCCTCTGGTGGCGACGGTGTGAGGAGGGGGTCGGGCATGGTGCGGATCGGCGTCAGCGGGCACTTGAACATCACCGAGCCCACTGCGGTGAAGGTCTACGACGCGGTGCGGGCGTTGCTCGCCCAGCACGATCCGAACGAGGTGGTCGGGGTGTCGTGCCTGGCTCGCGGTGCCGACAGTGTGTTCGCGCGGGCGGTGCTCGACGTGGGCGGGCGACTCGAGGTGGTGTTGCCCTCGCGCAACTACCGGGCAGTCAAGGTGAAGCCGGATCACGCGGCGGAGTTCGACGCGTTGGTGGAGCGGGCCGCGCGGGTGCGGGTGATGGATTTCGACGACGCCGGGCGCGACGCCTACGAAGCCGCGAACGAGGCGGTGCTGGGGAGTGTGGACCGTCTGGTGGCCGTGTGGGACGGTGCCGCCGGGCAGTCCGGTGGCACCGCCTCGGTGGTCGAGTCGGCGCGGGCGCGCGGCCTGCCGGTGGATGTGATCTGGCCGGCGGGCGCCGCTCGCGCCGCAGGCAAGAAGCAATAGCCCCTTACCGCCCGTCGAACTCCGGGAACCACTCCACCGGCGTCGTCTCCCGGACGAACACCAGCGCGTCGAACGCCTCGGCCGGCGACGGGACCGCGATGTGTGCCTTCTCGTCCTCGGCCGGGTCGTAGACGCCGCTGATCACCCGCAGTTTCGCCGGACTCCGCAACCAGGCCCGCACCGGCTCGGGCGCCGAAGCACTCAGGTCGAGAGCGAACGCGGGCAGGTCGACCGTCCCCAGAACGGCGTCCATCAGGTCGGGGCGCGGGGCAGGCACGTGCGCGACGCCGAGGTCGCCGTGGTGGAACCCGATCGCCACGGACGCGTACTCCGCGCCGTGCCGGGCCCGCAGGTGGCTGCCCGCGCCCGCGAAGGCGGACGCGCCGACGCCGAGGGCGACGCCGCTGGTGTGGGCGATGCCGTCCCAGTAGGCGATCTTCGCGCCGGTGCGCTGCTGCCAGTCGTCGATGCGGTCGGCGGCGTCCCGCTCGTCGGCGGCGAATCCGGTCGCCGCGACGCTGGTGCGGTGGAACCGCAGGATGAGGCGCATCGCGGCACGGGCGGTGTCGGTGCCGGGCGCGGTGGGCAGGCTTTCGACGATGGCCAGCGCGTCGGCGGCGTGCTCGGCGAACGGGCGGCCCGGGTGGATGCCCTGGTGTCGTTGGACGTGCTCGTCGATCCGGTGGGCGGTGCGGATCGGGGCGAGATGGGCTTCGACCTGCGGTGCCCGATCGGGCGCCACGCGGCGCACGTGGTCGAGGACGACGTCGTAGTCGGCGGGTTCGGCGGCGGGCGGCTCGACGCCGAAGACCGCGACCTGGTCGTCGGGATGCCGCTGGTTGAACGCGCGGATCCACGCCAACGTCGCCGCCATCTGGGCGGTCCGCCACGGCCGCCACGCCCCGGCGAGCACGCCGCGCGGATCGCCCGCACCGGTGCGCACGTACCGGTCCAGGCGTTCGCCGGACCGCGCGCCGTCCTGCACGGCCAGCGCCCGGAATCGGTGCTCGGTGACCAGGGCCCGGAAGATGCGGTCCCTGATGCCGAATGTCTCGCGCGAGAATCGGGTGGATTCGCCCAGCCCCACGATGCGCGCCCGCCCGAGTCGCTCGACCAGCGCGGACAGGCCGGCGTCGGATTCCGTGACCGGTACGGCGGTGGCCCGCAGCCACTCGCGGACTGCGGGCTCGGCGACAACGGTGTTCATGGTTCCTCCCAGCGATCGAACGGTTCGCGCCCAGCCTCGAACATCAACTTTTGTTGAGGTCAAGACCTCGTCGCCGGGAGGACGGCGATCACAGCGTGGTGCGCATCAGCACGACGTTGTACTGGCTGTGCACGGTGGTGAGGAAGTACAGGTCACGGCCGGTCTGGTACGGGAAGATCGACGGCGCGTAGGCGGTCGGCAGCTCGCGGGTGTCGATGAGCACCTCCGGCGCGCTCCACGGCCCCTCCGGTGACGACGCACGGCGCATGACCACCGAATTGAACGGGTCGGTGGTGAGCGAGATGTACTGGCCCAGATAGTCGTTGTACATCACCGAGAGTTCGCCGACGCCGTGCATGATCGGTGCGGCGGCGTTGACGTCGTTCTTGCGCCAGCCGTTGCCGTCCCAGTACTCGTACTCGCCGAGATTCTCGATGTGCTCCTCGCGCACGCGCGCCACGAACGCGGCGTTGTTGCGGCCGGAACGGGTGCCGTATTCGTAGATGTAGCCGCCGCTCTTCAGGAAGGCGTTCATCTGGAAATTGGCGTTGCCGCCCTCGTTCGGCCTGCGGGTGTGCCCGAGATCGGCCCAGGTCTCGCCGTTGTCGGCGGAGGCGGCCAGGCCGGAGAAGTTGGTGGTCCACTGGCCGACGGTGTCCCAGCTCTTCACCGACATCAGGCTCATGTACTGCACGCCGTTGACCGAGATGCCCGCGGTGGGAATGCGGCTGATCTCCACGAACGGGATCTTCGGGCTCGGAATGAGATCCCGCGCCTGCCCGAACACGTCGCGCACCACGCTGTCGAAATAGATGCCGTTGGCGGGGTTCTTGGTGTGGCTGCGCACCAGGATGTTGCTGCGCCACGCCCAGGTGCTGCCCGCCAGCAGATTCGGGAAGCCGACGCCCGCCGTGTCGCCGAAGGCCGTCAGCATCTCACCGTGCCCGTTGTCCCACATGATGCCCAGATCGGTGCCGAGCACGTTGTAGGCGTGGGTGTTGTTGGGGCTGGCCATGCCGGTCACCTGGAACACCGCCTTGGTGCGGCCGAGTAGGTTCGGTAGGCCGTTGGTGCCGTTGAGCACCGGGATCGGGTTGATCGCGTTTGGGTTTGCCGCGGCGGGGGTAGTCGCCGTGAGAAGCAAGGCCGTGGCACCCGCCAGTGACGACAGCAGGATCGAGGCGGTCTTCTTCAAGGTCAGTGGGCCCTCCGGTTCTCGCCGAATGGGCACGCGACACACAGCCCCCTCATGTGTCCCGAACCACAATCCGACTGGCTGGCAAATCGTCGGAAATGCTAGCAGTGAATCCCGCGAAATTGGGGTCTTGCGCTGTTCTTCTGGGAAAAGGGTCCCTATGCAGGGCATGCGCTGATGAAACCGCACAAGCCCGCGCCGCTCGCGATGCCTCTGACTACCGCTGGATATCTCAGCATCCGCTCGGCTAAGGCCGGTCGTGCCCTGCGATTGTGCTACGGGATGGCCTCTGCTGTAATCGGAATCGAAGTAACCGTCAAAGATGACGGTATTTCGCGAGCGGAGGAACAATGCTGCCAGCCGGAATGGACCCGCGGACGCCGGTGCTCGTCGGCGTCGGTCAGGTCGTGCACCGAAGCGGTGAACCGGGCCTGCCCGGCCCGGTGGAACTGGCCGCCGAAGCGCTGCGCCGCGCGGGCGCCGACAGCGGCGCGGGCGATCGGCTGGTGCGCGCGGCCGACGTGGTCGCCGCCGTCGCGTCGGTGAGCAAGCCCTACCCGGACCTGGCGGCGATGGTCGCCGGCGAACTCGGCGCGACGCCGAAACGCACGGCGCAGACCGCGCGTTTCGGCGGCGACGGCCCACAGCGGCTGGTCAACTGGGCCGCGCAGGCGATCGCCGACGGCCGCGCCGAGGTCGTGCTGATCGCGGGCGCGGAATCGGTAGCCGCCGCGAACGCCGCGAAACGCGCCGGGACCGTGCCGGACTGGCCGGACCAGCCCGCCGACGCCGCGCCGGACGACGTGCTCGGCTCGGACAAGGGCCCGAACTCCGAGATGGAAACCGGGGCGGGACTGTGGGGGCCGATCTACTTTTACGCCCTGATGGAGAACGCCCTGCGTGGACGCCTCGGCCTGAGCGAGCCCGCCTACCTCGAGCGCATCGGCGGGCTGTGGTCACGATTCTCCGAGATCGCCGCCACCAACCCCTACGCCTGGCTGCCCGAACGGCACAGCGTGCGCGGCCTGATCACGGCCACCCCGGACAACCGCATGGTGACCAGCCCCTATCGAAAGCTGTTGGTCGCCAATCTGTCCGTCGACCAGGGCGCCGGGCTGATCCTGTGCAGTGCGGCGGCCGCCGATGCCGCGGGCGTGCCGCGTGAGCGCTGGGTCTTCCCGCACGGTGGCGCGACCGGCAACGAGGTGTGGTTCGTCAGCGAGCGCGCGGACATGGCCGCCTCGCCCGCCATCGCCGCGGTCGGCGCGCAGGCGTTGTCCGACGCGGGCGTCGGCATCGACGACATTGCCCACATCGACCTGTACTCCTGCTTCCCGATCGCCGTGCAGGTGGGCGCCGAAGCCCTCGGCCTGCCGCTCGACGACCCGAGCCGCCCGCTCTCGCTCACCGGCGGGCTCACCTTCGGGGGCGGCCCGGGCAACAACTACACCACCCACGCCATCGCCGCCCTCGCCGAACGCCTTCGCGCCGAACCGGATTCGTTCGGGCTCGCGACCGCGCTCGGCTGGTACGCCACCAAACACGGCGTCGGCGTGTATTCCACCCGCCCGCCCGCGCGGCTGTTCCGCGCCGTCGAGGTGCCCACCCCCGACGCCCACCGCGCGACCGCGCCCGGCTACACCGGCCCCGCCACCGTCGAGTCCTACACCGTCCCCTACCGCAAGGGTCCGGCCCCCGAACGCGCCGACGAGCCCGAGGCCGTGGTGGTCAGCGCGCTGAACCCGGCCGGGGCTCGCACCCTGGTGCGGGTGAGCGACCCCGGAATCATCGCCGCGTTCACCGAAACCGACCCGCTCGGCGCGAAGATCGATATCGTCGCCGCGGACCGGATCACCCTGTCGGAAAGGACTGCCCGATGAGCGACACCCTGCGGGTCGAGCGCCGCGAGGCGGTCACCGTGCTCACCGTCGACCGTCCACGGGCGCGCAACGCCATCGACCTGGCGACCGCGCAGGCCATCGAGGCGGCCGTCGACGCCTTCGAAGCTGACGCCGACGCGCGTGTTCTCGTGCTCACCGGTTCGGGCGGAACATTCAGTGCTGGAATGGATCTCATCGCCGCGAGCAAGGGTGAGATGCCGATCACGCAACGGCGCGGCCCACTCGGCATCACCGCCGCGCCGCCGTCCAAACCGATGATCTCGGCCGTCGAAGGGTATGCGCTGGCGGGCGGTTTCGAACTCGCGCTGGCCGGGGATCTCATCGTCGCCGCTCGCGACGCCCAGTTCGGGCTGCCCGAGGTCCGGCGCGGCCTGGTCGCCGCCGCCGGTGGCGTGCTGCGGTTGACCCAGCGGCTGCCCCGGCCGATCGCGGCCGAACTGGCGCTCACCGGCGGGCGGATCGGTGCCGAGCGGCTGTATCAGCTCGGGATGGTCAACCGGATCACCGAACCCGGTGAAGCGTTGGCGGCGGCGCTCGGGCTGGCCGCCGAGATCGCTTCCGCCGCACCACTGGCGGTGGCGGCGAGCAAGCGGATCATCGACGAATCGCCGGACTGGTCGTCGGGCGAGGCGTTCGCCAAGCAGGGCGAGGTGGCGTTGCCCGCGCTGGTGTCGAAGGACGCCGCCGAGGGCGCGCTCGCGTTCGCCGAGAAGCGCGAACCCCGCTGGCAGGGACGCTGATCCGGTGCCCGAGACGCAGGCGCGGCGCCGGGCGCGCACCCGCGCGCGGCTGCTGGACGCGGCCGTGGCGAGCCTGGTCGAGGTCGGCTACGCGGGCACCACCACCCTCGAGGTGCAGAACCGCGCCGGCGTGCCGCGCGGCACCCTGCAACACCACTTCCCGACCAAGCCCGCCCTGCTCGCGGGCGTGGTGGAGCATCTGGCCGAACGCCGATTCGAGCAGCTGAGTACCGAATTCGCGCAGATACCGCCCGGCTGCGACCGTCTCGCGGCGGCGGTGGAACTGACCATGGGCATGCTCTCGGGGCCGTCGTTCCTCGCCACCCTGGAATGCTGGGTCGGCGCGCGCACCGACCCGGACCTGCGTGCCGCGTTCCTGCCCCTGGAACAGCGCCTGCTCGAGCAGATGCACATCCGCGTGCGCGACCTGTTCCGCGCCGAATTCCCCGACGATCCCCGCGTCCCCACGATCACCGAGTTCACCATCGAGATCATGACCGGCCTGACGATGCGCGCCCTGCTCACCGGTCACGTCGAGCAGAACCGCCTGCTGCGCGACCGCTGGGTGAACGCCGTGCGCATCCTGCTCGGCGGAGCACCCGCCGACACGCTGCTGGATGCGGGCGGTCAGCTCGGGCTGGGGTCGAACTGTTCGAGCAGGACTCGGGCGCAGGCGTCCGGGTCGTCGTAGAACGGGGTGTGGCCGCTGCCGAAGAGGGTCCGATGGCGGGCGGTGGGCAGCGCGAGGCGGGCGCGGCGGCTCTGGGTGGCGTAGGTGAGCAACACGTCGCGGTTGCCCCAGGCGATGGTGACGGGAATGTCTGCCAGGGCGCCGATCTCGCCGAATGCCACGTCGGTGAACGAGGCAAGTGCCTCGCGGAAGCCGGGGGCGTCGGCCGCGCCCTGCGCGGTGTCCATCGCGGTCTGCCGATCCAGCGCCCACGGTCGGCCGAAGACCAGGTACAGGAAGGCGGTGCGTCCGGCGGCGGTGCCGAGCAGTCGCGGCATCACCGGTTTCAGCACGCGCGCGAGGACCACCGAGTTCCCGAGCGTCTGCTGGCACCAGATGCGGCCGGGGGTGTCCCAGAACCCGATGGGGGAGTAGGCGGTGACCGATCGGGCCAGCCCGCGCGCGCCGAGCCGTAGCGTGATGTACCCGCCCATCGAATTGCCGGCCAGGTGCGGTCGCTCGATGCCCTCGGCCGCCAGGAACTCGGCGAGCGCGTCGGTGAGGGTGTCCACGGTGGTACGCGGCAGGGGCGCGGAGGCGCCGAAGCCGGGCAGATCCACCGCGATCACCTCGAACCGCTCGGCCAGCAGCGGGATGATCGGCTCCCAGACCTGCCACCGGCTGCCGATCCCGTGCACCAGCACCAGTGGTTCGCCGCTGCCCGTCCAAAAGTGGTTCACGCTCGTCATATCCGTCCCCAGACTCGTTGTTGGCGCTGTGCCAACGCTAGCAGCCGGGTGCTCGGCGGAGGGCTCGTCTCGGTGGGCCGATCACGAGTACGATAAAAGGTATGGCAACGCGTAAGGTCACCCTCTCGTTGGACGAGGCCGCCTGGTCGTTCGCCGAACAGGCGGCGGCACGGGCGGGCATGTCCCCCTCGGCGTGGATCTCCAAGGCCGCCAGGCGGGAGGCCGTGCGCACCGGCGTCGGCCCGCTGCCCGAGCCCGCCACCATCGCCGCGGCGGCCGCGGCCGACGAAGCGGAACTGGCCGCCGCCGAGGAGGCGATGCGTGCGCAGGGGTGAGCTCTGGAGCTATCACCCGCACGGGTCCACACGGCAGCGCACCGTCGTGCTCATCAGCAGCGACGGCATCAACGAATCCGCCCGGCAATGGTTGATCGCGGCCGAGGTCCTCGACGACGACCCGCAGGACATCCTCGCCGTCGCGGTACCCGATCGTGGCTGGGTGCACGCGGGCAACATCGGCCGGATCTATCGGGGCTGGCTGGCCGAGCGCATCGACGACATGGACGCCGAGGTGCTGGAACGCCTCGACACCGCCCTCCGCGCGGCGATGGACCTCTGACCACCGGCGGTCACATCGCCACCTCGAGCTCCACCGCCGCCGTCGACCCGTCGGCGAGCCCTTCGGCGGTCCGCACCGCCTTCTTCACCGGCAGCACATAGGTTCCCCGGCCCTTGTCCGGGAACAGCGAGGTGGACCACCGGCTGCCCCCGATGCGCACGCGCACCTTCACCGCGCCGAACCCGGTGGTCCGATGGCCGTACTTCTCCTCGATCTCATCGGCCACCTCCTCCGGCACGCTCAGGAAATGCCACGCCCCCGCCCCCTCGTGCTCCCACACCCGCGCCGTGAACGAATACACCCCGCGACGGTAACCGCTCCCACCGACAGGAGTCAGCGGGCCAGGGGATGCCGCCACCGGCAGTTCGGCGCCCGTCGACGCACGGGCCGCTTCGGCAATCACTTTCGACTTTCCCTGCCCACTCGTGTGCGGGTATCGCCGCCGACCGCCTGGATGCCGTCCGCCAGGTGCTCGACCGGGTGGGGGACACATGGAGCCTGCTGGAGCTCGCCGGACTCGTGGACGGCCCGTTGCGCTACAGCGACCTGCGGGCCGCCGCCCACCACGACGACATCGTCGGGAACCGCACCGGCGCCGCGGGGAACGGGACGCCGACGTAGCAGGTATCTCGTCCCCCGTACGACCTGGCCCGTGCCGCTTCGCCCGTGTCACCCGGCCGGTATGCCCTCGCCCGTACGACACCGCCCGTATTCGGATCGCGGTGCGCGGAACCGGTGAACCCGCCGCCGTTGCCGGTCATCGTTGGCGGATGACATCCATCGAAGCGACTACCACGTCCGATGCCGAGTTGGACGAGATCTTCCAGCCGATCTTCCGGCGCATCGCCGAGGGGGCGGTGGCGCGCGAGGTCGATCGGCGGCTGGCGTACGAGGAGGTCGACCTGCTCCGGCAGGCCCGGTTCGGGGCGCTGCGGGTGCCGGTCGAGTCCGGCGGCTACGGCGCGAGCGTGCGGCAGCTGTTCCGGCTGCTGATCGACCTCGCGGCGGCGGAATCGAATCTGCCGCAGGCGCTGCGGGTGCACTTCTCCTTCGTGGAGGACCAACTGCTGGCCGAGCCGGGCCCGCAGCGCGAGCGTTGGTTGCGCGCGGTCGCCGACGGCACGCTGGTCGGCAACGCCATCACCGAGCCGGGCGTGGGCGCGGTGGACCGCTACCGCACGACGCTGACCCGCGCCGGCGACCGCTGGCTGCTCAACGGCACCAAGTACTACAGCACCGGCTCGCTCTACGCCGACCACATCCTGGTCGCCGCCGACCGTGACGGCGAACGGGTGAGCGTGCTGGTGGACGCCGACGCCGACGGGGTACGCCAGCACGACGACTGGGACGGTTTCGGCCAGCGCCTCACCGCGAGCGGCACCACCGAGTTCACCGACGTCGTGGTGCCGGAGGATCGCGTGCTCGGCCCCGGCTACGGCGCTCCCGGACCCACCTACGCCACCGGCTACCTGCAGCTCGTGCAGCTGGCCGTGCTGGCGGGCATCGCCATCAGGGCCGAGGCCGACGCCCGGGACTGGGTCGCCCGCCGCACCCGCGGCTACACCCACTCCGCCGCCGACCTGCCCCGCCACGACCCGCTCGTGCAGCAGGTGATCGGCAGACTGTCCGCCGCCGCGTTCACCGCCCGCGCCACGGTGCTGGCCGTCGCGGACCGCCTCGACACGGTGCTGGCCGCGGGCGCGCGCGACGAGGACGACCTGGTGTCGGTCGAATTAGCCGCGGCACAAGCACAATTGGGGGTGATCGACGTGGTGCTGCCCGCCACCGGCCTGCTGTTCGAGGTCGGCGGCGCCTCCATCGTCGCCGAGGAACTGCGGCTGGACCGGCACTGGCGCAACGCGCGCACCATCTCCGTGCACAACCCGGCGATCCAGAAGGCGCGTGCCATCGGCGACCACCTGCTCAACGGCGCCGACCTGCCCTTCGCGTGGAGCGCGGGCGAACGCAAGCCCGCCTGATCGGAGGGCGCCGCCTGGTCAGCGAGCGGCGCCTGGTCAGCGAGCGCCTCCTGGTCAGCGAGCGCCGTCTGATCAGCGAGCGTTGCCTGGTCAGAGAGCGTCGAGGAACACCCCTGCGACAGCCTCCAGCCCGTCCCGGTCGACGGTGTCGAACCGGCCGGGCCGGGGGCTGTCCAGGTCGAGCACGCCGATGACGGTGTCGTCGCGCACCAGCGGCACGACAATCTCCGAGCGCGAGTCCGCATCGCAGGCGATGTGGCCGGGAAAGGCGTGCACATCCGACACGAGCTGGGTGGTGCGCGTCGCCGCCGCCGTACCGCACACGCCCTTGCCGAACGCGATCCGCACACACGCGGGCTTGCCCTGGAACGGCCCCACCACCAGCTCGTCACCCGCGGCGAAATAGAAACCAGCCCAATTCACTTCGGGCAGACTGTGATAGATCAGCGCCGACAGGTTCGCGGCATTCGCTACCCGGTCGGGTTCCCCCTCGATCAGGGCCGCTGCCTGCGCGACGAGCCTGCGATAATCCTCGACCCGGTCTCCGGTCGGTTCCGCCACGGTGAACGACATGCCCGGATGGTAGGGGCCCGGCGCCGTGTCCCGCGACCATAGGTTCTCGTTGATCGCAATACTCCGATCGCGGCGGCGCGCATCGCACCATCCCTGCATGACATCCACGAATCCCGTTTCCCGTTCCACCCGTAAGGCGGCGGTGATCGGTGCCGGCCAGACCGGCGTCACCGCGGCGCTGGGCCTCCTCGACGCAGGATTCGAGGTGACCCTCTACAGTGAGCGCGATCAGCGCGCGCTGCGCGACGACGTGCCCGCCACCGGCACGGCGCTCGAATTCGGTGAGACCCAGCAGGCCGAGGCCGCGCTCGGCCTCGACACCTACACCGCCCGCGCGCCCCGGCACACCGGATTGAGCGTCCGCATCGCCGGGCCTGGGCCCGAGCGGCCCGAACTCATCCAGTTCGACGGGCATTTCGACGGTTACGTCGGCGTCGCGGTGGACACCCGGCTCAAGGCCGACGAGCGGCTGACGGCCTTCCAGGAGCGCGGCGGCCGCTTCGTCGTCGAACAGGTGACGCTCGAGACCATCGACAAGATCGCGGCCGACGCCGATCTCACCCTGGTGGCCACCGGCCGCGGCGGGCTGTCGGAACTGTTCCCGATCGACGAGTCCCGCACCGTCTACGACGCACCGCAGCGCTCACTGCTCACGGTCACCGTGACCGGTCTCGGCCACGACGAGCACGTCTTCGCCCACCGCAGCAAGGCGGGTGGCGCGCACAGCGGCTTCTCGATCCTGGCCGACCAGGGCGAGGGCTGGTGGGGCCCCTACCTGCACAAGGACGCGGGCCCGAGCTGGGCGTTCCTGGGCTGGGCGCGGCCGGGTAGCGAGTGGGAGCAGCGGTTCGCGACGGCCGATTCGGCGGAGTCGGCCCTCGGGGTGGTGCGCGAGCTCTACCGCGACTACATCGACTGGGATCTGCCCGAGGTGCTGGCCGCCCGCACCATCGCGGAGGACCCGCATTCGTGGTTGAAGGGCGCGGTCCGCCCGGTGGTGCGGGTCGGTGTTGGTCGCACCGCGCAGGGGCACGCGGTCGCCGCCCTTGGCGACACCGCGGTGGCCTACGACCCGATCGCCGGGCAGGGCGCGCAGAGCGGGCTCATCCAGGCGCAGCGGCTGGTCGCGGCGGCGGCCGTGCACGACGGCCCGTTCGACGAGCAGTGGCTGCGTGACCGCTACACCGAGTTCCTGGCCGCTCGCAGCGACGCCGCGAGCAAGGTGACCAGGCTGTTCCTCAGCGACCCCGAGTTCGGCGAGATCGGCAACAAGTTCTTCGCCGCCGCGGCCGTCGAGCCGCGCTTCGCCTCGGCGCTGGTGGGTCTGCTGCACCGTCCGCAACCGTTCCTCGGGATCGATTCCGCCGAGGCCGCCGACGCCTACATCACCCAGGTGACCGGCGTCGACGCCGGCGAACTGCTGGCCCGATTCGCTCCCGCGGGCCGGTTCACCCGGTCGGCCTTCGCGGACGCGCTCGCCACGAGCTGAGCCCGACGGGCGCCCGCCGCGCGGCGGGCGCCCGATCGGATCGCACCGATTCAAACCCTCCCTTCTCCTCGCCGTCGCGTGTTGCATGACCGACGACGAGTTGTCACCCGAACCAACGGAGCGACCATGACCACCGAGCGGATCGCCGATCAGCTGAAATTCGCCTACTGGGTGCCCAATGTCAGCGGCGGCCTGGTGACCAGCGATATCGAGCAGCGCACCAGCTGGGATTTCGAATACAACAAGAAGCTGGCCCGCACCGCCGAGAACAACGGATTCGACTACGCGCTCTCCCAGGTCCGCTACACCGCCTCCTACGGCGCGGAATACCAGCACGAGTCGACCTCGTTCAGCCTCGCCCTGCTGGGGGCCACCGAGCGGTTGAAGGTCATCGCGGCCGTGCATCCCGGGCTGTGGCATCCGGCGGTGCTGGCGAAGTTCGGGGCGACCGCCGACCATCTGTCCAACGGCCGCTTCGCCATCAACGTCGTTTCCGGCTGGTTCGCGGGCGAATTCACCGCACTCGGCGAGCCGTGGCTCGAACACGACGAACGGTACCGGCGCAGCGCCGAATTCCTCGAGGTGATCCGCAAGATCTGGACCGAGGACAACGTGAACTACGGCGGCGACTTCTACCGCATCCGCGATTTCACCCTCAAGCCCAAGCCGCTGAACACCCCCGAGCGCCCCAATCCCGAACTGTTCCAAGGCGGCAACTCCACCGCCGCCCGCCGCAACGGCGGCCGCTACGCCGACTGGTACTTCTCCAACGGCAAGGATTTCGACGGCGTCACCGAACAACTCGACGACCTGCGCGCCGTCGCCCGTGCCCACGACCGCGAGGTGAAATTCGGCCTCAACGGCTTCATCATCGCCCGCGACACCGAGAAGGAAGCCCACGACACCCTGCGCGAGATCATCGAGAAGGCGAACAAGCCCGCCGTGGAGGGTTTCCGGGACGCCGTGCAGCAGGCCGGCCCCGCCACCCGCGACGGCAAGGGCATGTGGGCCGACTCCACCTTCGACGACCTCGTGCAGTACAACGACGGCTTCCGCACCAAGCTCATCGGCACCCCGGAACAGGTCGCCGAACGCATCGTCGCCTACCGCGACCTCGGCGTCGACCTGATCCTCGCCGGATTCCTGCACTTCCAGGAGGAAGTGGAGTACTTCGGCGAAAAGGTCCTCCCGCTGGTGCGCGAACTGGAAGCCGCCCGCGAACCCGCCGCCGCCCGCGCGTGAAAGAAGCTGCGTCGTGACCGTTTCCGTCGTCGTCGGCAATCCCAAACCGGCCTCCCGCACCCTGACCGCCGCGACCAGGCTCGCCGAAGGGCTGGCGCCCGGCGGCGAACCCCGGGTGTTCGACCTCGTCGCACTCGGCCCCAAGCTGCTGACCTGGGGAGACGAGGAGGTCGCGGCGGCGGTGCGGGCGGTCGCCGAATCCGACCTGGTGGTGTTCGCCAGCCCCACCTTCAAAGCGACCTACACCGGGTTGCTGAAACTGTTCCTCGAGCAGTTCGCCGGCGGGACGGGATTGGCCGGTGTGCTCGCGGTCCCGTTGATGCTCGGCGGCAGCCCGGCCCACTCGCTGGCACCGGTGGTACATCTCGAGCCGGTGCTGGTGGAATTGGGCGCGACGACGGCTCTGCCCGGCCTTTACCTGTCCGACAGCACATTCGGCGACGACGGAGTGCTGGAGACGTATGTGGAGCGCTGGCGCCCGGTGGTGACGGCACTGACCGAAGCGAGTGTTCCGCACCCGACCCCATGACGATGCCCAGTGGCTACGAGCTTCGAATTCCGAGGCCGGTGGGCTACTGGGCGGACCCACTCATCCCGAGACCCGAGCACGGCGCCGTTGGGTTCAGGGCGGGTCAGATCGCCGAGATTACCGACGTGATCGGCGTGCTCGTCACTGAAGATGCACGGTAGGGTACGGGCACACCGCCGAAGCCATGGGCGGATCGCGGCTGTGACGAACTTCTGCTTCCCAAGCAGACAGCGCGGGTTCGATTCCCGTTATCGGCTCCCTGGAGTCGGTTGTTTGTTGCTGCGTCCGAGTCAGCGATCGATCCTGATGCGCAGGCCGACATCCGTACCCGATTCGCTATCGGCCTGAATCTGTGCAGATCAGATCGACCGCTGCGCCCATCGCGTAGCGATCGGCCAGCATCCGCAGCACCTGGGCGACCGACATCGGAGGGTGGTGGAATCGGGCGGCCATCGTTTCGACGGCCAGTAGCGCAGTCTGCGGCGACACGGACACGGTGTCGGCAGCGAACTGCGCCGGTTCGAGGATCTGGATGTGGTGCGGCACGCGATTTCGCGGGAAGTCGCGCACATTGTGGGTGACGACTGCCCCCGCACCCCCCACTACAGCGGCGGCCAGCACATGCTCGTCGTCCGGGTCCGGTAGCCCGAAGGTGCCCTCGTGCGGCTGCCAGTTCTCGACAAGAGCGTCATCGAACGCCGAGGTCATCCTGTCGATCAAGTTCCGCGCGAAGGCGTGCGCGGCTTGCTGTTCGGTGCCGCGACCGACACGCTTGGCCGCTTCGTGCATCTCCAGTTCTTCCAGGATCCGTTCCGACCACAAAGGTCGGTAGAGTCCCTCGACCGCAAGCGACAGCAGGAAGTCGCGCTGCAGGCTAGGCCAAAGGACACAGGTGTCCAACACGACGGCGAACATCCGTTCAGTGTTTCAGCCCTTGGTCTTTCGGCGTTGGGCAACCAGACGACGAACTTCCCTCAACTGCTCGCGAACCTCGTCGGGGTGGGCCTCGGCGTCGATGTTCGTCGCCGTCTCGGCCAGGAACGCGTACTGACGGCTGCGGCGCGAATCGCGGTACGCCAGGACCTCGTCCAAGCGCAACCGGTGCCGGGTCCCCACACGCTCGGCAGGAAGTTCGCCCTTGTCGATCAAACGTTTGACGGTTGGGCGGCTGACGCCGAGTAGGTCCGCCGCCTGTTGGGAGGTCAGCGTCATGCTGTGCGGAGCTACCGTCACCGCCTTTCCGGCAAGCAGAGCGGTAACGACCCCCTTCAGGGCTTGGTGCACATTCTCCGGGAGTTCGATGCGGTCATGCTCGTCGACGCCGACCAGGGCGTAGCTTGGCTGGGCCTGCCCGCCGCCGCGGTCCTCGTGGGCGGTCAAGAAGCTCAAGACCGGCGCCAGGTGTTGTCCGCCTTCGGTGGGAAGGAAGGTCTGTTCCTCCAACGGCTGTGCTGCCATACGTACCTTCCCTAGGCTCAATCGAACGTTTCGAACGATGTTTCGTATCTTTCGAAAAGTGTGACACGTGCCGCGGGTCGATGTCGAGCTCTCGGTAGGTCGACGTGGGGGGGCCGGAAATGGAAAATGCCTGCTCGGGGGCAGGCATTTCGGAGGTGGAGCCGATGACGGGAATCGAACCCGCGCTGTCTGCTTGGGAAGCAGAAGTTCTACCATTGAACTACATCGGCGCTGCGTATCGCCGGTATCGACCCCTCGGACCGACACGGCGTCGACGCGTTCGAGACTCTATCAGATCCGGGGCGGGGGTGGGCAAGTGCCCCGCCCGGTCAGAGGTCGTCGTCGGGGACCGTTCGCGGGTCGGTCCGGGTGGGTGACTCGGCATCCGAGACGGGTTCGTCGGGCACCTCGCGCCGGTAGTGGAACACCGTCAGGCAGAACAGGATCCATGCCGCGCTGACGCACCAGGCGCCCAGGACATCGGTGGGCCAGTGCACCCCGAGGTAGACGCGCGAGCACCCGACGGCGACCACGAACAGGGCGGCCGCGGTGCCGGTGGCGATCCGAGCGAGGGTCCCGGTCAGCTTCGGGATCAGTACGACGGCGACGATCCCGATCACGACGAAGGTGCCCACGCTGTGCCCGGACGGATACGCCAGGCTGTTCTCCACCGCCAGCCGATCGACCACCGGAGGGCGCTCCCGGCCGATGATGCGTTTGCCGCCGAACACGATCAGTGCCGCGCCGAGCCCGGCGACCGCGACCAGGGTGGCGTGGGCGCGGTCGCCCGCGCGGTACAGCAGCAGCGTGACGGCCGTGGCCAGGACCGTCATCGGGAGGGTGCCGCCGATCGCGCTCAAGAAGTGGGCGAGCGGGGTGAGGACGGCGTTGCGCTGGGTGACCGCCCAGCCGGAGACCTCCGGATCGATGACGGTCAGGCCGCTGCGGTCGACCACGTTGTGGGTGAGCACACCGAAGGCGACCGCGAACAGCACGGTCAGGCCGGCGAGCGTGGGCACGGTGGTCGGGCGCGGCGGGGAGGTCACCGTTCCACGATGCCGGAATCGCTCAGAACTTGCTGTAACCGCCGTCGATGAGCAGGGAGTCGCCGGTGTGGAAGGCGCTGGCGGGGCCGGCCAGGTACACCGCGACCGACTCGAAGTCCTCCGGGCGGCCCCAGCGACCGACGGGCATGCGCGGCAGCACCCGTTCCCGGAAGCGGTCCCAGGCGAAGATGCCGTCGGTCATCGGGGTCTCCACCCAGCCGGGCAGCACCGAGTTCGCGCGGATGCCGTGCTTGGCCAGCTCGACGGCGATCGAGTTCATCACCGCGATGATGCCCGCCTTGCTGGCGGCATAGGACTGGCCGCGCGGCGCGCCCTGCTTGGCCACGAGGCTCGCGGTGGCGACCAGGCTGCCGCCTTCGCCCTGGGCGACCATCACCTTGGCGGCTTCGCGCAAAGTGGCGAAGGCGGCGTCGAGGTTGACCGAGGTCACCCGGCGGAACTCGGCGAGGTCGGTCTCCAGGAACGGGGTGGTGCCCTGCGGTACGCCCGCGTTGACGAAACAGGAGTCGATGCGGCCGAGCTCGCTCGCGGCCCGGGCGATGGTGTCGACGACCTGCTGTTCCTGGGCGACGTCGCAGGTCAGCGGCAGTACGCGATGGCCGAACGCGCGGAGTTCGGCGGCCGCGGCCTCGTTGCGTTCGGTGTTGCGGCCGACCACGCACACGTCGGCGCCCGCTCGGGCGAGGCCGCGCGCGTAGGCGAGGCCGATGCCGGAGTTGCCGCCGGTGACGACGGAGACGTGGCCGGTGAGGTCGAACGGGGAGGCGTCGGTCATGGTGGTGCTGTCCTTCCGTGGCGAGTCGACGAGAGGGTATATCTCGCGCTGTATCACTGTGCTGTCTTTGCCTGAGCGGGTCAGCGACCGGAGGCGGCAGCGCAGCATCACCACGCAGGCCGCCCCGCTCAGGCTGTGCGGGCGTCGCGCGGATCAGGGCGGACGCTACGCTCGTGGCGTGCTGCTTTCCGATCGCGACATCCGTGCGGAGATCGCCGCTGGGCGTCTCGGGGTCGAGCCGCTGCTGGAGAACCTCATCCAGCCGTCCAGCATCGACGTGCGACTGGACCGGATGTTCCGCGTCTTCGACAACTCGCGCTACACCCACATCGATCCGGCGCAGCGCCAGGACGAACTCACCAGCCTGGTCGAGCCGGGCGAGGGCGAACCCTTCGTCCTGCATCCCGGCGAGTTCGTGCTGGGCTCCACCCTCGAGGTCTGCACACTGCCCGACGACCTGGCCGGGCGCTTGGAAGGCAAGTCCAGCCTGGGCAGGCTCGGGCTGCTCACGCACTCCACGGCCGGGTTCATCGACCCGGGGTTCAGCGGGCACATCACGCTCGAGCTGTCCAACGTGGCGAACCTGCCGATCACGTTGTGGCCGGGGATGAAGATCGGCCAGCTGTGCCTGTTCCGGCTGAGCAGCCCCGCGGAGCACCCCTATGGCAGTGCCGCGGCCGGATCGAAGTACCAGGGCCAGCGCGGGCCGACGCCCTCGCGCTCCTACCTCAACTTCCCGCTGCCCTCCGACGCCGTCGACGCCGTCGAATCCCGCTGACGCCGTCGGGTCTGGCTGATGCCGTCGGGTCTGGCTGACGCGTCGGGTCCTCGTCGACGCTGTCGGCTCTCTGCTGTCGCCGGCGACACCCGTTGTCGCTGTCGAAACCTCGCTGTCGCCCTCGATCCCCGCTGTCGCCCTCGATCCGGCTGACACCGTCGATCCCGCTGTCGCCCTCGAATCCCGGCTGACGCCTCGAATCCCCGCTGACCGCCGAATCGCTCCGGCGCGCCGGTGTTCCCGCCCGTCGACCGGCCGGGCGGGAACGGCGCGCGGTGATCGGTGCCGGGGACCGGCGACGCACGACCGGTCCCCACCACCGCACTCCCGCCGCTTCCCTGTCGTCCGGCGGGAGTGTGTCGCCACGATCCGTCCTCGGCCCTCCGGGAGCACCCGGGCCCGGCGGCCGTCGGGGGATCCGGCGGCGACTTCACCGCACTCCGTCCAGGGTCGCGCGGCACGCCGGGCGCGGGGGAGGGCGCCACGCCCACCTTTCCCTGCCCTTGCGCCGCCCCCGGCCGCCGACTCGCGTCGAGTGTGGCCGAGGACACACTCGAAACCGTACTCTGAGAAGGGAGTTCGGTCGGGGAAGGGATGACATCGTGGTCCGGCAGTGGTCAGGGAGAGAGACCCGGGCCCTTCGCGATGCCAAGCGGATGAGCATCCGGGAGTTCGCGGCACACCTGGGTGTGCACGAACGGCTGGTGTCCAAATGGGAGGCGGGGGGTAGCCGGGTGCATCCGCGTCCGGTCAACCAGGCCGCCCTGGACACGTCCCTGGCCAGGTCCGACGAGGTTGTGCGGGCGCGGTTCGCGGCGTTGGTCGACCAGCCCCTGCTGGATCGCCCATCCGTGGCCGAAGTGCGGACGGGCCCGGCGGCGCCGGTGCCCTCCGGTGTTTCCAGCGACGCGGACCTGCTGGCTCTCATCGACGCCGGTGCGATCAGAGGTGATGCGTTGGCGTCGATTTCGGAGAGGGATCTGATCATGGCGGCTGCCCACGAGGCCAGCGATCACGTCGGCCGGGCCGAGAGCACCAACGTCGGTGCCAGCACCCTGGAGCAGCTCGATGCCGATGTCGTGCGCATCGCCAACGACTACGTGCACATTCCGCCGGTGCCGATGACGGTGGAGATGTTGCGGGTGCGTCGCCGGGTCTACCGCCTGCTCGAAGGCCACCAGCGGCCCGCCGACACCAGCCACCTGTATCTGCTGGCGGGCACGCTCACCGGGTTGCTCGCCAACGCCAGCACCGACCTCGGCTATCTCGACGCCGCCGCCGAGCAGGTCAGGGCGGCCTGGGCGTATGCCGAGCTGTGCGGGCACAACGGGCTGCGCGCATGGACCCGCGGCATGCACGCGCTGATCGAATATCGTTCGCGGCGGCCGCGCCGGGCGCTGCTGCTCGCCCAGAGCGGGCAGGAGTACGCCGAGTCCGCCACCGCGCGGGTGCGGCTGCTCAACATCGAGGCCAGGGTGTGGTCGACGCTGGGCAGCGCGGCCGACACCGACCGCTGCGTGCGCGCCGCCGACGCGGCCCGCGAACACGGCGCCACCGACGACCTGCACGACGAGATCGGCGGGGTGTTCGGCTTCCCCGACGCCAAGGCCCAGTACTACGCGGGCGCCACCTACATCCACCTCGGCCAGGCCGAGCAGGCGCTGGCCGCGACCCGGCGGGCCATCGAGCTGTATGCGAACGGGCCGCTGGAGAAGCGGTCCTACGGCGCCGAGGCGCTGGCCAGGGTCGACAGCGCGACCGCACACCTGATCAACGGCAGTCTCGACGGCGCGGCGGAGGCGCTGGACCCGGTGCTCGCCCTCGACGAGGACAAGCGCATCGCCCAGCTCGAGGAGCGGCTGAGCGGGGTGCGCGGGCGCATCGCCGACCCCCGCTACCGTGATTCGGCGCAGGCCCGCGCCCTCGACGAACGCATCGAGGAGTTCTGTGCCGCGACGGCGGCCAAGGGCATGCCCACGGGCGGCGCCTCGATCGGCGCGTGAGTACCGACACTGCCGTCGACCTCGGCAAATAATCGGCTTGCCGGAGATGGCACCATGGGACACGTGAGTCCTCATCTTCCGCATCGCCCGCCGCGCGTTCTGGAGCAGTCCACGAAGCTCCAGAACGTCGTCTACGAAATTCGTGGACCGGTACACGCGCACGCGGCACGGCTGGAGGCGGAGGGGCATCGCATCCTCAAACTCAACATCGGCAATCCCGCGCCGTTCGGCTTCGAGGCGCCCGATGTGATCATGCGCGACATCATCGCCGCGCTGCCGTATGCGCAGGGCTACTCGGAGTCCAAGGGCATCCTGTCGGCGCGGCGGGCCATCGTCACCCGCTACGAGCTGGTGCCGGGTTTCCCCGAGTTCGACGTCGACGACGTCTACCTCGGTAACGGCGTCTCCGAGCTGATCACGCTCACCATGCAGGCGCTGCTCGACAACGGTGACGAGGTGCTCATCCCCGCGCCGGACTATCCGCTGTGGACCGCGATGACCAGCCTCGCCGGTGGCACGCCCGTGCACTACCTGTGCGACGAGTCCAACGGCTGGCAGCCCGACATCGCCGACATCGAAGCCAAGATCACCGACAAGACCAAGGCCCTGCTGGTGATCAACCCGAACAACCCGACCGGGGCGGTGTACTCGGCGGAGGTGTTGCAGCAGATCGTCGACCTCGCCCGTAAGCATCAGCTGCTGCTGCTGGCCGACGAGATCTACGACAAGATCCTCTACGACGACGCCAAGCACATCTCGCTGGCCACGCTGGCCCCCGACCTGCTGTGCCTGACCTTCAACGGGCTGTCCAAGGCCTACCGGGTGGCGGGCTACCGCTCCGGCTGGATGGTCATCACCGGTCCGAAGGAGCACGCGACGGGGTTCCTGGAGGGCATCGACCTGCTCGCCACCTCCCGGCTGTGCCCGAATGTGCCCGCGCAGCACGCGATTCAGGTCGCGCTCGGCGGCCATCAGAGCATCGAGGACCTGATCCTGCCCGGCGGCCGGTTGCTGGAGCAGCGTGATGTCGCGTGGGAGCGGCTGAACATGATTCCCGGTGTGTCCTGTGTGAAGCCCAAGGGCGCGCTCTACGCCTTCCCGCGGCTGGACCCCGAGGTCTACGAGATCCACGACGACTCGAAGCTGATCCTGGATCTGCTGCTGCAGGAGAAGATCCTGATGGTGCAGGGCACCGGGTTCAACTGGCCCGCCCACGATCACCTGCGCATCGTGACGCTGCCCTGGGCGCGCGATCTGGCGGTGGCGATCGAACGGTTCGGCAACTTCCTGGCCAGCTATCGGCAGTGAGTGAGGTCCGGAATCGCCCCGGTTCCGGACCTGAAACATACCGCGTGTACGAATACCTGCGAGTTTTACAGATGGCCTAGCGCAAAACGGGAAGTTTTGTGTACAGTGGCTCTCGGCACTTCGAGTGCCCGGTCACGTTGCCTACCCCCCCTGGGCAACCTGGCCTCGGGTTCCGGCCGCCTACCCCCCTGGGCCGCCGACCCCGCGGGCGGCGGAGACATCCCCCTGCTCTCCGCCGCCCCCTCCCGACTCTCCTTTTCTCGCTCGTCGCCAAGCTCCGCTGTGGATGCCGTCCGCGGAACCGGTGCTGACAATCACATCCTTTAAGCTCGGCACCGCGCAGCTTCCCGGGACGACGTCAGCATCCTGCCCACCGGCACGAACGGCTCCCGGGACACCACGGACAGGTAGGAGCCCGGTGAGCGACCACCACCACCATCACCACCACGACCATTCCGAACCGCTCGCGATCGGCGCCACCGCCGCCCGCGTGGTGATCGGGCTACTGACGGTCATCGGCTTCGTCACCCTGCTCGCCACCGTGCTGCTGTGGCCGCAACGCCAGCAGATCGACATTCCGCTGCCCATGCAGAACGCCGGCGGTGGAGCGGTGGAAACCGAGGCGGGCACGGTGCTCGCGCACGACGTCGGGCCGTGCGGCAGCCCGTCCATCGGCCGGGTCTTCGCCGACAAGCCCGAGGCGCCCCGCAACGACGCCTACTCCTGCGAACGCAGTCTCATCGCCATCGAGTCGGGGCCGCACGAGGGCAACCGCACCTTGCTCGAAATCGCCCCCGGCCCAGGGCAACCCTCGCTCGCCGAGGGCGACGAGATCCGCATCGTGCGCCAGACCGACCCCTACGGCACCCCGATGTACTCCTTCGACGACTACGCCCGCGGCCTGCCGTTGACGTTGATCGCGTTGGCGTTCGTGGTCGTGGTCGTGGTCGTCGCGCGCTGGCGCGGGGTGCGGGCGCTGCTCGGGCTGGTCTTCGCCTTCGGCGTCCTGGTGATCTTCCTGCTGCCCGCGCTGCTCGACGGGAAACCGGCGATCCCGGTCGCGCTGGTCTCGGGCTCGCTGATCCTCTATGCCGTGCTCTATCTCGCGCACGGGGTGAACCTGCGCACCTCCTCGGCGTTGCTCGGCACGCTGACCTCGATGGTGCTCGCCGCGGTGCTGTCCTGGGTGGCGATCGAGGCCACCAAGCTCACCGGCCTGTCGGAGGAGCAGAACACCAACGTCGCCACCTACATCCAGCACGTCTCGATCACCGGATTGCTGCTGGCCGGGTTCATCATCGGCTCGCTCGGTGTGCTCAACGACGTCACCATCACCCAGGCCTCGGCGGCCTTCGAACTCGCCGCCCTGGACGAAGGCGCTTCCCGCCGTGAGGTTTTCGCCGCCGCCATGCGAGTCGGGCGTGACCACATCGCCAGCACCGTCTACACCCTCGTGCTCGCCTACGCCGGTGGCGCCCTGCCGCTGCTGCTGCTGTTCAGCGTGGCGGGCCGCTCCATCCGGGACGTGCTCGTCGGCGACGCGGTGGCCATCGAGATCGCCCGCTCGGCGGTCGGCGGTATCGCGCTGACCCTCTCGGTGCCCTTGACCACCGGTATCGCCGTGCTGCTCGCCCGGCCCTTCGGCAGCCGGCGCGAACCCGCACCCGCGCCGCGCCACGGACGCCACGCGCGCGGAGCCTGAGCGGAGGCGCGGATCGGCGGTGCCCGCCGCCGATCAGCGCGGTGGCGGCGGGAAGGGGAAGGCTTCCGGCGGGATGGTCGGAATCACGATCGGCGGCAGGCCGGGGACCACGAAGGTGTTCGGGCCCGGCGTGGGCGGCGGCGGTTCCTGCGTGGTGGGACGCGGGGGCGGCGCCGCGATCGACTCCTGGACCTCGGTGGTGGCGGGAGCGACCGCGATCTGTGGATCGAGGGTGGTGGTGCGCGCCGGGGTGGTGGTGGGCACGGTGGTGGGGCCGTCGCTGCTGCGATCGCGTTCGAGCACCTGCGGGCCGTAACCCAGGCCGAGACCGATGGCGGCGACGACCACCAGCGCGCTCACCGTCAGCACCGCGCCGTTGAGTTCGGGCTTGCGCTCGGTGCCTGCCGCGGGCGCCAGCCAGTCCGGCATGCTCGCATCCAGCTTGGTGCGCTTGGCTTTGCGTTTCGGCGCCGCCGAGAGCCAGGCGGGCGACAGTTCCTCGTCGAAACCGCCGATCTGGCCCGCGGGTGCGCCGGACGGCACCGCCCGCGTCGGTGCGGGGGCGGACTGCACCGGCCGGGCCAGCAGCGCGGCACCGCGGGCGATCACCGTCTCCGGGCTCTCCGGCACGATCACCGGCACGCCCATCCACCGTTCGAGCACCTTGCCCAGCAAGGGGATCCGCGCGCAGCCACCGATGGCGAGCACGCCGTGCACCGGCCGGTCCGAGCGCACGATCACGTCTCGCGCCATCCGGGCCGAGGACTCGATGGCCAGCATGATCAGCGATTCGAAGTTCTCCTGCGCCAGCAACACCAGCCCCTGTTCGCTGGGCAGCGCGACGGCGGTGTTGGACGACAGCTGTTCCTTGGCCTCCCGGCACAGCGCGTCCAGCGCCGCCAGCCCGGCGGGATCCTGCGGATGCGCGATGCGACCGGAGGCGATCTGCTGTTCGCGGATCAGCGAATCCAGGTAGTCGCCGCTGATATCGCTGGTGCGCTCGCTGTGGCGGACCTGCCTGGTCTGGGTGTCCACCACGCTCACGGTCAGACCCGAACTGCCCAGGTCGTAGACGACCAGCGAGGAGATGCCGCGAATGTCACCGGTGGCCTGGGCGAACTCGACCGCCGCGTAGACCTCGGGAATCAGCTCGTAGTTGGTCAGCTGCTGGCGGGCCATCGCGGCGCGGACCGCGCGGGCCTGCTGTTCGCTGCGGTAGGCGATGGCGGTGGCGGCGATGTCGGGGGTGGTGGCCAGCGAGACGCCCACCGCCTCGGCGGCCAGTTCTTCGGCGCCGTGCTGCGCCACCGGAATCGACTGGAGATCGAAGGCGTGCGGGGCGACGTGCCCGGCGGAATTCCCGGCGTGCGGGCGCGCGAGACGAACAGCGCTGGCCCCCACCGACACTCCCAGTACCGAACTCATTCGTTGCCCATCTCGTTTCACGCCTCACGTCATCGCGAACTCGCGCGACCGTTGACACGATCCGCTGCCGGCGACCCTACCGGCGGCGCTCGGCCGCATCCGAGGCCGCCGGAACCGGGGAGTACCGGCACACCTCGCCAGGCAACTCTACGGGGTGCCGAGTCCGGCGTACACCCATCCCGCCGCCCGCCACCGGTCGCGGTCGAGGCAGTTGCGACCGTCGATGATCGAGCGCGCGCGCACGATTCCGTCCAGGTCGCCGGGAACCAGGGCGGTGAATTCGTCCCATTCGGTGAGAACCAGCACCACGTCGGCGCGGTCGCAGGCCTCGGCCACCGAAGTCGCGTAGTTGAGCGTGGGGAACACCCGGCGCGAGTTCTCCAGCGCCTTCGGGTCGTACACCGTGACCACGGCACCGTGCAGCTGGATCATGCCCGCCACGTTCAACGCCGGGGAGTCGCGCACGTCGTCGGATTCCGGCTTGAAGGCCGCGCCGAGCACCGCCACGTTCGCGCCGAGCAGCGAGCCGCCGCAGGCCGCGGCGGCCATGTCGACCACCTTCGCGCGGCGACGCATGTTGATGTTGTCCACCTCGCGCAGAAACGCCACCGCGTGATCGGCGCCGAGTTCCCCCGCCCTGGCCATGAACGCGCGGATGTCCTTGGGCAGGCAGCCGCCGCCGAAACCCAGACCGGCGTTGAGGAAGCGGCGGCCGATGCGCGCGTCGTAGCCGAGGGCGTCGGCCAGCACCGTCACGTCCGCGCCGGTCGCCTCGCACACCTCCGAGACCGCGTTGATGAAGGAGATCTTCGTGGCCAGGAAGGCGTTGGCCGAGACCTTCACCAGCTCCGCGGTCGCCAGGTCGGTCGACAGGAACGGCACCTGCTCGTCGAGCAGCTGGGCGTAGAGCTCGCGCACGAGGTCCTCCACCCAGTCGGCGTTGGCGCGCTCGCGGTCCACGCCGAGCACCAACCGGTCCGGGTGCAAGGTGTCCTGCACCGCGAAACCCTCGCGCAGGAATTCCGGATTCCAGGCCACCTCCACCTCGGTACTCGCCAGCGCCCGCGCGCGTTCGCCCAGCGCGGCCGCGGTGCCCACCGGCACGGTCGACTTGCCGATGATCACCGACGGTTCGCTCAGCAGCGGCGCCAGCGAATCCACCACCGCGTGCACGTACTTCAGGTCCGCGGCGTACTCGCCCTTCTTCTGCGGGGTGCCGACGCCGAGGAAATGCACCCGCCCGTGGTCGGCGGCCTCGGCGTAGGAGGTGGTGAAACGCAGCCGGCCCGCGTCCAGGTTGCGGCGTAGCACCGCCTCCAGGCCCGGTTCGTAGAACGGCACCACGCCGTCGGAGAGCTTGGCGACCTTGCCGGGATCGATGTCCACCCCGACCACGTCGTGCCCCAGTTCGGCCATGCACGCCGCGTGGGTCGCCCCGAGATACCCGGTTCCGAAGACTGTGCATCGCATGATCGATTGGTAAGCCGCCGCGGTGGACACGCCACGTCAGCGAGGCAAGGGTCACGGCAACATTGGATGTACAGGCGGAAACAACCAGTTCAGGGCGGTGTCGCCCCGGCGAAGGCCGATACTCGGGGGACGGCGCGGCTTAGCATCGCAGCGATGCGGAATCGTCGTTTCGTCGTGGTGCTCGGTGGCGTGCTGGTCGTGCTCGCCGTCGCGGTGGCGGCGCTGTGGCCGGTGTACGTGCGGCCGCGGACCGACGCGCCCGCGCCCGCCGACGCGATCCTGGTGCTCGGCGGCGCCCACGACGGGCGCGAGGAACTGGGCCTGCGGCTGGCCCGCGACGGGTACGCACCGCGCGTGCTGTTCTCCGACCCGTACGAGTACAGCGCCCGGATGAACCGCATCTGTCACGGCGGCTACCGCTTCGAGGTGATCTGCTTCGACCCCGACCCGCGCACCACCCGCGGGGAGGGCCGGGAACTGGCGCGCCGCGCCCGCGCCGAGGGCTGGCAGCGCGTCATCGTCGTCACCTTCACCCCGCACATCTCCCGTGCCCGCTACATCATCGGCAAATGCTGGGACGGCGAACTCCTCTTCGTCGATCCCCGCCCCGCCCTCTCGATTCCCCGCTGGGCCTACGACTACCTCTACCAATCCGCCGCCTACCTGGAAGCCTTCTTCGAAGACTGCTGAGCGGCCGCGTGGTGCGCCCGGCGGCGGGCGCGTGCGCGCCTAACTGCTGGCGTGTGGCATCAGTTTGATTTCGGCTGGCCGGGGGCTTAGATTGGGCTCGTGTTGGCCGTCGGCCAATAGGGCTCATGCCGGGAGGACAGATGGATTTCAACTGGTCAGCGGCCGACCTGGCCTTTCGGGACGAGGTGCGGGCCTTCCTCGACGAGAAATTGACCCCGGAGATCCGCCGGGCCGGGCGCCTGATGACCAGCGTCTACCCCGACCACGAGGCCAGCATGGCCTGGCAGCGGATCCTGCACGAGCGGGGCTGGGCCGCGCCGCACTGGCCGGTCGAGTACGGCGGCTGCGACTGGAGCCTGACCCAGCACTACATCTTCAGCCGCGAATGCACCCTGGCCGGTGCCCCGGCGCTCTCGCCGATGGGCATCAGGATGGTCGCGCCCGCGATCATCGCCTACGGCACTCCCGAGCAGAAGGCCTACTACCTGCCGCGCATCCTCACCGGCGAGATCTTCTTCTGCCAGGGCTACTCCGAACCGGAGGCGGGCTCGGACCTGGCCTCGCTGTCGATGGCCGCCGTCGACGACGGCGAGGACTTCCTCTGCACCGGCAGCAAGATCTGGACCACCCACGCCACCGAGGCCAACTGGATCTTCTGCCTGGTGCGCACCGCGCGCACCGGCAAGAAGCAGGAGGGCATCACCTTCCTGCTCATCGACATGACGAGCCCGGGCATCGAGATCCGCCCGCTGGTGATGACCTCCGGCGAGGAGGTGCAGAACCAGGTCTTCTTCGACAACGTGCGCGTGCCCAAGAGCAATGTGCTCGGCACGATCGACGAGGGCTGGACCGTCGCCAAATACCTGCTGGTGCACGAACGCGGCGGTGCCGCGGCACCGATGCTGCAGGTCATGGCGCAGGAACTCGCGCAGTCCGCGGCCGGCCAGCCCGGTCCGGACGGCGGTGCGCTCATCGACGACCCCGCCTTCGCCGCCCGCCTGGCCGATGTGCGCATCCGGACCGAGGTGCTCGAGGTGCTCGAGTACCGGACCATCTCGGCGATGGCGCAGGGCAAGAACCCCGGGCCCGCGTCCTCGATGCTGAAGATCCTGTCCACCGAACTGAGCCAGCAGCTCACCGAGCTCGTGCTCGAGGCGGCGGGCCCGCAGGGGCGGGTCTATCAGCCGCACGCCACCGCGCCGGGCGGCCCCGTCGCGCACTACACCCCGCCCGCCGACGGTTACCGCAGCGGCGCGGAGTGGCAGGCGGTCGCGCCGCTGCGCTACTTCAACGACCGTGCGGGCTCGATCTACGCGGGCAGCAACGAAATTCAGCGAAACATCCTCGCCAAGGCAGCATTGGGGCTCTGATGGACTTCACACTCACCGAGGAGCAGCAGCTCCTGCGCGACACCGTCGCCGGCTTCCTCGCCGCCCGGTACGACCTCGAGAAGAGCCGCGCCGCGGTGAAGTCGGGTGAGGGCTGGCAGCCCGCCGTGTGGCGCGGGTTCGCCGAAGAACTCGGCATTCTCGGCGCCACCCTGCCCGAGCGGGTCGACGGCATGGGCGGCGGCGCGGCCGAACTGCTCGTCATCGCCGAGGAATTGGGCCGGGCCCTGGTCGTGGAACCGTTCGTCGACACCGTGGTGATCGGCGCCGGCCTGCTCGACCGGGCGGGCGGTTCGGAGGATCTGTTGCGCGGCATCGTCGCGGGCGAGGTGCGCACCGCCTTCGCCGCCACCGAGCCGACCTCCGGGCACAGCCTCTGCGATGTGCGCACCACCGCCCGCCGCGACGGTGACGGCTGGGTGCTCGACGGCACGAAGGTGGTCGTCACCAGCGCGCCGCTGGCCACGCACCTGATCATCACCGCGCGCACCGCGGGCGAGCACCGCGACCGGGACGGCATCTCGCTGTTCTGCGTGCCGTTCGATCCGCAGCACCCGCCCGCGGGTGTCGAATACCACCCGTACCGCACCATCGACGACCGCCAGGCCGCGGATCTGGTCTTCACCGGCTACCGGGTGCCCGCCCCCGCCCTGCTCGGCGCCGAGGGCGATGCCTGGGCGGCGATCGAACCCACCGTCGACACCGCCGTGGCCGCGATCTGCGCCGAGGCCGTCGGCTGCCTGCGCAAGGTGTTCACCGACACCGTCGCCTACAGCAAGCAGCGCCAGCAGTTCGGCGTCCCGATCGGCAGTTTCCAGGCCCTGCAACACCGCATGGTCGACATGTACATGGAACTCGAACAGGCCGCCGCCGCGGCCCAACTTGCGGGCGCGGCCCTGTCCGCCGCTCCCGCCGAACGCAGCCGCGCCATCGCCGCCGCCAAGGTCACCGTCGGCCGCGCGGCCCGTTTCATCGGCCAGAACGCCGTCCAGCTGCACGGTGCCATGGGCATGACCGAGGAGCTGGCCATCGGCCACTACTTCAAGCGCTTGACCGTGCTGGAAAGGGAATTCGGCACCGTGGACCACCACCGCGCCCGATACGCGGCCCTGACCCGGCCGTAGCACCCCGCGCCTGTAGCCCGGAACCGCCCAGGTTCCGGGCTACAGGCGCATCCCTGTCCGGCACGCGCCTTGCCCTCGGCTGCCCCGGTGCGGCGGCGGCCTTTGTGGTACTTCGTGGACCACGCGCCGAAGGGTCGCCGGATGGCGGGACGGGTGTTGCTCGAGCGGTGTATGCCGGGGCATCCGAAGGAGACCGAACAGTGGTGTGAGAGAAGGGCAACGGCCCCGGATCGGAAGCTCGATCCGGGGCCGTCGTGTGGACCGCTGGGGTCAGTTCTTGCGGCCGGGGGCCTTGGCGCCTGCCTTGAAGCCGAGGCCGCCGGGCTTGGCGGTCGGCGGGGCCGGGCGGTCGGCGCCGTTGTCGGTGGACTCGGCGGGCTTGCCGTTCGACTCCGTGGCCGACGTAGTGGCCGATGTCTCGGCGGCCGGCGATTCCGGCGCAGCGGATTCCTCGGCCAGGCCCGGTTCGGCGGCTTCGGCGGAAGCCGCTTCCGCCGGGGCCGTGGCGGGCTTGGCGCCCGGTGCCTTCGCGCCGGGGCGCTTGAAGCCGGACTTCATGGCCAGGCCCTTGGCCGGGATGGAGGGCTTGGTCTCGACGGGTGCCGACGCCGCTTCGGCAGCGGCGGCCTCCGTGGTCGATTCCGGAGCGCTCTCGGCGGCCGGGGCGGATTCGGCGGCCGGAGCCGACGCCTTCGCACCGGGCGCCTTCGCCGCGCCCTTCATCGCCAGGCCCTTGCCACCGGGGGCTTTCGCCCCGCCCTTCATGCCGAGCCCCTTGACCGGAGGCGCGGCCGGAGCCTCGGCCGCCTCGCCTGCGGCGGTGTCGGCGGCGGGCGCCGATTCGGCCTTGGCGCCGGGCGCCTTGGCGGCGCCCTTCATCGCGAGACCCTTCCCGCCCGGTGCCTTGGCCGGGCCCTTCATGGCCAGGCCCTTGACAGGCGCGGCCTCGGACGCGGTCGACGCCTCCGCGGGCGACTCGGCGGGCTGCTCGGAGGTCTTGGCACCGGGTGCCTTCGCCCCGCCCTTCATGCCCAGACCGCCGCCGGGCGCCTTGGCGCCGCCCTTCATGCCCAGACCCTTGGCCGGTGCGGCCTCGCCGTCGGCCGCGGCTGCCTTGCCACCGGGTGCCTTGGCCGGGCCCTTCATGGCCAGACCGCCGCCACCGGGTGCCTTGCCGCCACCCTTCATCGCCAGGCCACCACCGGCCGGCGCGGCCTTCGCGGCCGGAGCCGCCGCCTCGGCGGCCGGTGCCTGCGCGACCGGCTCGGGTTCGGGTTCGGCCTCGGTCTTGGGTTCCTGGATGACGACCAGGTTCTCGCTGAGCTTGGCCGGCTCCACGCGTTCGATGGCGTCGAGCATCAGCTGAGCGACGTCGACGACCTCGACGCCTTCACCCTCGCCGTTCTCCTGCCGAGCCGTGACGCCGTCGTTGAGCATGACGCGGCAGAACGGGCAGCCGGTGGCGATCTTCGCCGGCGAGGTCGACAGCGCCTCGTCCACGCGGTCGATGTTGATCCGCTTGCCGAGCTGCTCTTCCATCCACATGCGGGCACCACCGGCGCCACAGCACATCGAGCGCTCGCCGTGGCGGGGCATCTCGACCAGGGTGGAGCCGGAGGCGGCCATCAGTTCGCGCGGGGCGTTGTAGACCTTGTTGTGCCGGCCCAGGTAGCAGGGGTCGTGGTAGGTGACGTTCTGCGACACCGGCGCGACCGGCACCAGCTTCTTCTGCCGCACCAGCCGGTTGAGCAGCTGGGTGTGGTGCACCACCTCGTAGGTGCCACCGACCTGCGGGTACTCGTTGTTGAGCGCGTTGAAGCAGTGCGCGCAGGTGACCACGATCTTCTTCTTGCGGTCCTCGACGCCCTCGAACACCGTGTTCAGCAGTTCGATGTTCTGCTGGGCCAGCTGCTGGAACAGGAATTCGTTACCCGCCCGGCGCGCTGAGTCACCGGTGCAGGTCTCCTCCTGGCCGAGCACCATGAACTTCACCCCGGCGGCGGCCAGCAGTTCGGCCACGGCCTTGGTGGTCTTCTTGGCGCGGTCCTCGTAGGCGCCGGCGCAGCCGACCCAGAACAGATATTCGTAGCCGTCGAAGGAATCGGCGTCCCGGCCGTAGACGGGGATGTCGAAGTCGACCTCGTTGATCCAGTTCAGCCGGTCCTTGGCGTTCTGGCCCCAGGGGTTGCCCTTGTTCTCGAGGTTCTTGAACAGACCAGCCAGCTCGGAGGGGAACTCCGATTCGATCAGCACCTGGTAGCGGCGCATGTCGATGATGTGATCGACGTGCTCGATATCGACCGGGCACTGCTCCACACACGCACCACAGGTGGTGCAGCTCCACAACACCTCGGGATCGATGATGCCGTTGGCCTCGGCGTCACCGACCAGCGGCCGCTCGGCCTCCGCCCGCGCCGACGCGGGGATCTTGGCCAGCTTGGCCTCGTCGGGATTGCCCTCGGCGTCGACCAGGCCGATCTCGTCGCCACCCATGTCCTTGCGGCCACCGGCGAGCAGATAGGGCGCCTTGGCGTAGCCGTGATCACGCAGCGACATGATCAACAGCTTGGGCGAGAGCGGCTTACCGGTGTTCCAGGCCGGGCATTGCGACTGGCAACGACCGCACTCGGTGCAGGTCGTGAAATCCAGAATGCCCTTCCAGGTGAAGTCCTCGAACTTGCCCGCACCGAAGGTGTCGGTGTCCGGATCGGCGGTCTCCATGTCGACGGGCTTGCCCTTCGACATCATCGGACGCGCCGCGCCCAACGCGACTCCACCGTCCTCTTCCCGCTTGAAATAGATGTTCGGGAACGCCGAGAAACGGTGCCAGGCGACACCCCAGGTGATGTTGCGACCGACCAGGTACAGGAACACCATGCCGGACATCAGCTTGATGAAGGCGAAGATCGACACCAGGGTGGGGCTGGCGGGCAGCAGCTTGGCCACCTGCATGGTGAAGAAGTCGGTGGCCGCGTTGGCGTGACCGTAGGTCGCGATCTTGCCCGCCTTGACGAAGATCATGCCGAGGCCCTCGAGCAGCACGATGGTCTCGATGACGTAGGCCGGGCCGAACTTCGATCCGCTGAAGCGGGACAGGCGCTCGGGATCGCGCGGGTGATTGCGCTGCCGGATGAAGATCAGCGTCAGGATGCCGACGACGGTGCCGATGCCGAGGATCTCGTCCCAGAGGTGGTAGGCGGCCGTGTTGCCGATGATCGGCCAGTGGAAGGCCGGATCGAAGGTCTGGCCGTAGGCCTCGAACCAGAGGATCGCGCCGCCCATGAAGCCGATCATCACCAGCCAGTGGGCCCAGCCGACGGTCCGGAATTTGTTCATCCGCGTATGCGCGAGGAACTCCACGACCATCTGCTTGAAACGGGGGACGATCGGTCGCCAGCGGTCCGGCGCCGGTTGGCCCACCATGATGGTGCGGGCGATATCGCGGACGCCGCCGAAGAACGACGCCCAACACAGGAGGCTGAGCGCCGCCCCAATCGTGCCCAGCGTCACTGTCAGGGCATTCATGTCGCGACCTTTCTTTAGAGGCAACACGAGCGAGCTGGCCGACGTGCGCCGACCGGTTGGCTCGTATCGTAACCGCCGGTAAGTTACCCACCGGTAACTTGTACGGTCCATCGTACGATCTGTTGTTGACTCAAAACCCCGCGTGCAGGCACTTGACCCTGAAATGACCTGTGATGAATGTCACATTATGAGCTGTTCCAGCTGCGAGTTCGGACGCTGTTCACCGTAAAACAGCGAGCTGGCGGACCATGTGGTAAGGACAGGCTTACTCGGGGATTTCGTGGGGAATATCGCATTCGCGCGTGCGTTCGGCTACGCTCACGTGCGATCTGTTTGCTGTGCCGGCTTCACGCTGCTCGGGGAGAATCCGAAGGGCCCGACCACCTTTCGGATCGAGTGAGCTCTCGCGCGGGACGACGGCCATTGCGAACACAGCCCGAGGATGGATTGGACACTGAATTGAATCTCCGCAGAAGCGCCATTGCCGCTGCGTTGGTCATCGGCGCGATGACTGTGGGTGCGGGCGCTGTGCACGCCGAACCGGCGCCCGCGGCTCCCGAGCCCATCGACTACTCGGTCAAGCTGGTCGACAAGACGATCGTCACGACGCTGCGTGGGGGGACCTTCTCGCTGGTCGAGAAGGAAGAGGACAGCGCGGCCGTCGACGCGGCAACCGACCAGGCCGCCAAGCCCGAGGCGATCGATGTCGCCGAGATCAAGGACGCCAGCGGTAACACGGTGCTCGAGCTGCCGCTCGTGTTCAACGTGCTCGGCACCGAGATTCCGGTGAAGCCGGAGCTGAAGAACGACGGCACCGTTCTCGAGATCACTCCCGAGAAGCCCGCCGGCCTGAACCTGGACAAGCCGGTCGCAGTGAAGCCCGTCGCTTCGGCCGTCGAAAACCAGCGTGCGCAGAACGACTTCGCCAGCAAGTTCGGCATCGGCACCGCGATCGGCGGCTTCGTCGGGACCGCGATCGGCGCCGTGATCGGTTGCGTCGTGACCATTCCGGCGGGCTGCCTGCCGGGCCTGATCACCGGCGCGAGCGTCGGTGGCATTCTCGGCACCGTCGCCGTCGGCGGACCGACCCTGGTCGCCGCGGGCATCGAGCTGATCAACACCCTGCAGGCGCCCGAGGGCACCACGCAGTGGGCCGACAAGCCCAAGGAGGCGCAGGCGACCAAGTAGTCGCCCCGATTCCCGCGAACGGCCCGCTCTTCGGAGCGGGCCGTTCGTCGTTTCGGGATTCCTCAGTCGGCCAAGACCATTCGGCCGGTGAACGACACCGCGCCCAGTGGGCGGCCGAAGGTGGTGAAGGATCGCTCGACCATGTCGAAGCTGCCGTCCTCGCGGACGAGCAGGACGGTGCTCGCGCGGGTGCCGTGCTGGTCGTTGGCGATGAAACGGGCCGAGAGCGCCCGTTCCATCGCCAGCGGGACGCCGGTGTGCGGCAGCAGGTCGTCGGGCGCCTCGGTGCGGTCGGCGAGGATGTCGAAGTAGCGGTCGACAGCGCCCGGATCGGATTCGACCACCTTGCGCAGTTCGGTGAGACCGTTGCCGACCTTGGGCCAGACGGGCTGCGGCGCAACGAGTTCGGCGTCCGGGCCGGGGCCTGCCGAGGTGACGAAGGTGCCGTTGGACAGGCCGTGGAAGCCGGGTGTCAACTCGTGCGGTGGCCGGGTACTGCGGTTGGAGTGCCACCACAGTGTGCTCAGGTCGGAGACGAGCACGTTGTAGCCGTTGTAGTCGTCGGGGGCGGCGGCGACCTCGGCCAGATAGCGGGCGGGGCCGGGGAAGTCGGGCTCGGGCGCACGGTCGCTCGCGCCGCGCAGGAAGTCCATCAGCAGCGCGCCGCGGGAGCGGGCATCGGCCCGCTGGTCGTCGGGGTTGCGCACATTGGTGACGGCGGCGAAGCGGCTGTGCGGGCCGATCGCGGCCAGGCCGAGCCAGGTGCCGGGGGGAGCGCCGGGCTCGCGGCGCTCGGCGCCCAGATCGCGCCCGGCGAGGAGGCCGGGCACCTCCGGCCACCAGCGGGCAGGTTCGGCGGGACGGGTGTAGAACTCGTCGCGGTTGGCCGCCACGATCAACCGATAGTCCGGATGGGCACGCCAACCGAGCAACACCAAACACATGCTCCCAGGATGCCGGACCGCTCGCGGCCCCGGAATCGGTTCCACCCCGGCCGCGGGGCCAGTGGCAGTGCATGGGCGGCCCGGGACAGCGGAAAGGCCGCCCGCGCGAACGCGGGCGGCCTTTCCGGGCTCCTGTCGGCCGGACTCCTAGGTGGTGCGGATGCGCAGCCCCGGGTTGTCCGAGAGCACCACGCTGACCGGCTGCGCGAACAGCTGCGGCGCGTTGCCGGTGAGGGCGCCGATCAGGTTGGGGATCGCGCACATCGGGTAGTCGGCCACCGACGAGGCGCTGGAGATGCCCAGCGCCATCCGGCCGGTCACGATCGGGCCACCGCTGTCGCCGGGCAGCGCGCAGATGTTGGCGGAGAAGCTCTGGGTGAGTTCCCGCTCGCCGACCTGCACGGTCTGGTCGACGGCGTTGACGATGCCGCAGCTGAACCCGGTGCGCGAGCCGGACTTGCAGACCGGGGCGCCGACCACCGGGGTGGCCACGCCCTCGATGCGCACCGGCGCCGCACCGGGCACCCGCACGACGTTGTTGGCGAAGCGGCCGGTCACCGCGTCGTCGATCTTGATGATCGAGTAGTCCTGCGAGCCGAGCACCGACTTCTGGAACACGCCGAGGCGGCCGCCGTTGCGCTCGCCGGACAGCAGCTCGTGCACGGCCGCGGCGTTCGGGGTGCCCGCCGAGGCGACGTCGGGGTTGCAGTGACCGGCGGAGATGTTCACCACCGCGCCGGAACGGTCGGTGCCGTTGAAGCCGAAGGAGCAGCGCAGCTGACCCTCGCCACCGACGGAGGTGTAGCCGTCACCACCCGCGAGTTCGCCGCGGGCGAGTTCGTCGGCGATCGCGCCCGCCTGGGGCACCGGCTCGCCCGCCGCGGGCGGCGTCATCACGATGACCCGCGAGGGGTCGACGAAGCTGGGCATCGGCACGCCGGGCTGGTCGACCCGCACGGCGATGCTGTTGTTGACGGTGTCGATCACCACGCCACGGATCAGCGCCGACACCGCTTCGGGCTGGGTCTCCAGCCAGCGCTCGAACGCGGTCTTCTCCCCGCGCAGGGTCGCCTCGCTCTTGGCGACGTTGCGAACCTCGAACCCGGCGGATTCGGCGGCCGCACGGGCCTCCTCGGCGCCGGGGCCCTGCGCCAGCGCGACGATCGCCTTGCCCGCGTCGTCCAGCCACGACCCACCGAACACCTGCGGGTACTGCCGCTGCGCGGTGGTCGCGAAGGCCGCGACCTGCTGGGCCAGGTCGGCGCGGCGCAGGTATTCCTCGGGCGAGAGCTTCAGGTCCCGGTTCAGCGCCTCCACCAGCTGCGCGGGCAGATCGGTGGCGGGCGCGGGCTCGGCGTTCGCCACGGCCGCTGTCGGGCCGAACAGCAGAATCGCCGCCGAGGCGGCGATCACCGACTTGCGGAACCGGGTCTGTCGCGCAGCTGGTCTGGATCGACCTATCCGTGGCAGGAGCATGACCAGACTATATGGGGTTCGGGCCGGTATTCCCACTCAACCGGATGGTCTGCTTTCAGCCGGCGTGCCCGCCCGTGCGCACCTGGATTCCGCTGCCGACACCGCCGCCCGAGGTCGCGTCGATATCGGCGAGGATGGCGCGGATCGGGATGCCGAGGGTGGCCGTGCCGCCGTAGGGTGCGAGCGCGACATTGGCCTCGTTGCAGTTGGGGGCGTCGGCGGCGTTGGAGCCGCTGGTGATGCCGAGCGCCAGCGTGCCCGACACGATCGCGCCGCCGCTGTCACCGCCGAGGGTGCAGGCCGAGCTGGCGAAACCGCGGATGGTCCGGCTCTCGCCGTTGGCCGTGTACAGCTGGGTCTCCACCCGGTCGGCGACCACGAAGCCGCAGGTGAAGGTGGAGGACTGGCCGGACTTGCAGACGGGCGCCCCGGTGATCGGGTCGGCGACACCGGTGATGGTGAGGGTGGTGCCGTTGGCGCCGCGCACGATCGGCCGGTCCATGCCGCCGCGCACGGCCCGCTCGTTGAGCTGGATGACCGAGTAGTCCAGCGCGCTCGGCCCGCCGAGCTCGGCGCGCACGAAGGAGCCCAGCTCGGGGCTGTTCGCGATGTCCTGGACGTTGGGCAGGTACACCGAGGCCCGCTCGTCGGATTTGTCGATGTTGGGGTCGCAGTGGCCCGCGCTGATGTTGAGCGCGTTGCCCGCCGCGTCGACGCTGTTGAACCCGAACGAGCAGACGTCGACGCCGCGCAGCGACTCGTCCTGCAGGCTGGTGGGTGCGCTGATGTAGGTGTCGCCGCCCATCGGCCGCCGTTCCACCGGGCCGCCGCTGTCGGGGGAGAGGATGACCTTGATGTTGGCGATCAGGGTCGGCAGGTTCAGCATGTGCCCGGCCGGGGTGTTGGCGACGCTGACGATCAGCTGGCTGTTCAAGAAGTCGATGGCCACCGAGTTGACCGCCTGCGACAGTTCGCGCGGCAGCGAGTTCATCCAGTGGGCGAGCTGGGTCAGCGAGCTCTCCAGGCTGTCGGCCGAGACCGGCGCCAGGTGGGTCTGGTAGCCGTCGGCGGCCGCGATCCGGGCGGCGTCGGCCGAGGTGACCGCGACGACCGGCTTGCCGTCGGCACCCATCCACGCCCCGGCGAAGTCGTCCGGCCGTTCGGCGCGGAAGTCCTGGGCGTAGTCGCGCAACTGCTGGGCGCGGGCGGCGCGATCGAGGTACTCGGTCGGGGTCATCTTCAGATCCCGCGCGATGGCTTCGACGAGTTCGGCGGGCAGGCTGTCGGCGCTGAGCTGCCCCGGAACGGGGTCCGCGGTCGCGGTGCCGGACAAGGGGGCCAGGAGAACGGTCGCGGCGACTCCGAGGGAAGCTGCCGTGACCGCGGCGCGACGCGCCACCAACTTGCGCATGAAGTCCCTTCGTCGGCACGCGGGCGTGCCAGGTGAATCCGTGCCCCAGCGGCGGCGAATCCGTTGGCGCACAGTCGTGGTCCAGCTCGACCGGGAGTCGGCGTGACGGCGACTACAACGGTCAGCGACACACTCTAAGGCACGAACCCCGGTCGGTGTTCAGTGAACTGTCTCAGCGGTCCTGCCGCCAGTCCTCGGGGTCGAACGGCACGAAGGGGTTGCGCCGGGTGGTCGTGGTCGGCTTGCTCCGGGTCGTGGTGGTCGGTTCCGGGGTGGTGGTGACCGGCGGCGCGGTGGTCGGCTCCGGGGTCGGTTCGGGTGTCGCCGGTTCCGGTTCCGGTGCCGGGGGCGGTGCGGGCGCCGGGGCGGGCACGAGGGTGACCGGCGGCTGCGTGGTCGGCGGGGGTGGCGGGGCCACCACGGTCGTCGAGGTGTCGGACCTGGCGTCGGGCAGGGTCGGCGGGGCGGGGGAGTCCTCGCCCCGGAACAGCAGCGCGACGCCGACACCGCCGAGTGCCAACCCGATCAACGCCGCCGCGGCGATCAGTATCGGGATCCGTCTGCTCGGGGTGGGCGCGGCGGTGGCGGCGGTCGGCGGCGCCGCGACGGTCTGCGGTCCGGCCATCACCTCGGTGGCGGCGGGGGCGGGCGGTGCGGCGTCGGCGGCGGGCATCGCGGCCGAATACGCCTGCGGTGTGGGTTGCGGGGCGGGCACCGCGGGGATCACGTCGGTGACCACCGTGGAGTTCTCCGCCGATCCCGGATCGGGCGGTGCGGCGCCCGCGGGCGTGGACAGCACCGCGGCCAGTGCCGCGCGGGCGGCGTCGTAGGCGAAGGCCTTGCCCGGTTCGGCGGTGTCGACCGCGGGCAGGTCGGCCTCGCTGACCAGCACCACCGACCGCAACCCGAGATAGTCCAGCGCCTCGCGCAGGGCCTGCACCAGCGGTGCGGGCCAGGTGCCCGGATGGGTGGCGTAGAACTCGGCGGCCCCGCTGAGGTGCTCGGTAGTGAGGTTGATCAGGCAGAACAGCGCGGTGGCGACCAGGTCCTCGGCGCGGTAGGCCTCGCCGTCGTCGACCGGGATGCCGGCCGGGTCGCCGACCTTCGCGACGAAGCCGGTGATCGAGTGCGAATGGCCTTCGGGAGCCTCGCCGCCCAGCACGGTGTCGCCGTCGTCGGACATGTGCAGCACACAGTCGCGCTCGACGTAGTGCAGGTCGCCACCGTCGGTGACGACCGCGGCGGTGCAGCCGTCGTCGGCGATTCGCAGGCCCACCCCTGTGGCCATCACATTCCTCGCTTCGGCATAGATCGGCGCGCGCCGAGCGATCACACGAGCAGTGAGCCGTGTCCCATGGCGCGGAGCATCGACAATAACTCCGAGCGGGACCCGGCACCGATCCGACGCCGGATCCGGGCCACGTGGTGCTCGACCGTCTTCGCCGAGATGTAGAGCCGGGCGCCGATCTCGCGATAGGTCAGGCCGAGCAGGACCAACTCGGCCACCTCGCGCTCGCGATCGCTGAGGACCGCGGTCGGCTCCGCGGCGGGCGCGGTGTCCGGCGCCTGCGCGCGCGGGGCGGGGGCGGGGGTGCCGGGCTCGGGCGGGCGCGCCTCGGCGCGGACCGTGCGGGCCAGCTTGAGCAGGGCGGTCGCGGTGGCCGAGTCGGCGGCGGCCAGAGCGGCCTCGCTGGCCAGCCGCGCGGCGTCCCAGAACAGGCCGAGTTCGCGCAGGCCCGCCACGGCGGTGGTCACCGGTTGCGCGGCCACCTCGCCGCGCAGCACCAGCACCCAGGTGCGGCCCGCGTCGGCGAGGACGGCGGCGTGCCGGTCGCCCGCCTCGGCGGCGTCCTTGAGCAGCCGGGCGGGTGGCAGCAGTTCGTCGGGACTCTCGTGGGCGATGGCGGCCTGCACCCCGTACCAGTGGAAGGCGTTGGCCCAGGCGGGCGGCTGGCCGAGGCGGCGCAGCAGCGCCAGGGTCGCGTCCACCAGCGGCTGGACGCGGCGTTCGTCGCGCAGCCGGATGCCCGCCAGCCACAGCTCGCCGATCGGCAGCGCGGTCAGCAGATCGGCGTCGACCTCGTCGAAGATCGGATAGGCCGCCTGCCAGGCCTTCGTGAGCGCCGCGTGGTCGCCGCCGCGGCGGGCCAGGCCGACCGCGGCGCCGTGGGCGAGCAGCCGATCGCGCCGGTCCAGGGTCGCCAGGTCGAGGGCGGCGAGGGTGGTCGCCGCGGCCTGCTCGTCGCCGCCGAGCATGGCGGTCCACGCGGTGAGCACCGACAGGTGCGGCGAGCGCAGGCCTGCGGCGTTCGCGCGGCGGATGGCATCGCCCGCGCGGCGCGGCTGCCCGGTGCTCAGGCACAGCAGCGTCGCGGGGCCCACAGCGGTGCAGGGCAGGAAGCGGTCGATGGTGGCGTCGCCGTGGGCCGTCTGGATCAGCGCGGCGATCGCGGCGGCGGTGCCGGATTCGGTGCCGCGCAAGCTGTCTTCGAGAGCGCACGCGATCGCCCTGGTGTGCTCGCCTGCTTCCGTGGGCGGCCATTGCTCGGCGGTGGCCGAGAGTTCCCGCGCGCCGTCGAGGTCGCCCGCCAGCGCCAGTACCGTCGCGCCCACGGACCAGTCCGCGCCGACGCGATGCGCGCCCAGCCAGCGGTACAACTGCGCGGCCCGTCCGACGAGTCCGCGCCGGGTCAGCACGCCCGCGCAGATCCGCACGACCGTGGCGAGCTCACCGACGCCGACGCCGGGACGCGCGAGCACCGGTTCGGCCAGCCGCATGGCGGTGTCGCCGTCACCCGCGCGGGCGGCGGCCTCGGCCCAGCGCAGGCCGATGGTGTCGACCTGCGCGCCGGCCGCGGCCGCGGCGGCGTAGTAGCGCACGGCGTCGGTGCCGTTGTGTTCGGCTGCCGCGGCGAGGAATTCGGCCAGCCGGGTGTCGCGGACGCCGGATTCGGCCAGCATCAGCGCGGTGTGGTCGCGCAGCAGCCCGGCCTCGAGCCGGGCGTTGAGCAGACGGCGCTGCACGGCCACGAACCGGCGATCGCCGAGCATGGTCCGCAACGGCGCGACGGCCGGTTCGAGCAGCAGGTCGGCGTCGGTGATCAGGGCGCTCGCGCGGGCCCGGTCGATGAGGGCGTGGGCGGCGTCGGGTTCGACGCCGAGCACGTCGGTGAGTTCGCTGGCGTCCAGACCGGTGCCGGTGGTGGCGACGGCCAGCGTCTCCAGCAGGTCCGGGTCCAAATCCTCCAACTGGGCGCGCGCCCAGCCCGCGACGGCCTCGTCGACGGCACGGATGCCCGCGTCGAGGCGGGCCGAGCAGGCGGCGGTGAGCGCGGCGACCACACCGCCGCGGATGCCGCCGGTCTGCTGATGGATGTGCTGGGCCACCGGGCGCGGCACCATCATCCCCAGCTCGCGGGCGAACGGCAGGATGTCGGCGGTGCCGAGCGGGCGCAGGTCGAGGACCCGGCCGCGGCGCGCGACCGCGTCGGTGAGCGCGCGTAGCCGCTGATCGTGCGGGCGCGGTTGGGTCGCCACCACCACGGTGCGCGCGCCACTGTCGACGGCGGCGCAGAGAGCATCGAGTTCGGTGGCGGACAGGGTGGTGGCGTTGTCGACGATCAGGGCCGCGGACGTGTCGTCGGTGGCCGTGGCGTGGTCGCGGAAGGGGATGCCCCTGGCTTTCAGCCGCGACCGGATCAGGGTCAGCATCGTCGACTTGCCGGTGCCGGATCGGCCCCGGATCAGGTAGATGATCGGCTCCTGGTCGACGGTGTCGAGCTCACGCAGCAGGTCGCGCGCGCACGGCAGCGTGTCGAAGGCGATCTCAACCACCGAGGCCTCCGAGGACCCCGCCGACGCCCTCGCCCAGGCCGCCCACCACACCGCCGACGCCCTCCCCGACGCCGCCGACGACCCCGCCCACGCCCTCGCCGACGCCACCGACCACGCCGCCGACGCCCTCGCCGACGCCGCCGAGGGTGTCACCGACACCGCCACCGGTCGGTGGGGCGGGTGCGGGCGGCGGGGTGTAGCCGCCGCCGGGCGACGGGGCGGGGGCCGGAGCCGGCGCGGGGGCCGGTGCGGGCGCGGGGGCGGGTTGGCCCGGCTGGGGCTGGACGGCGGTGTCGCCCGGTGCCGGTGCCCCGGCGGTCGGGGCGCCGTTCGCCGCGGCGGTGCCGGGTGCGGGCACGCCGCCGGTGGGGGACGAACCGGGCTGTCCGGGAACGGGATTCGATCCGCCGGGGGTCGCGGCCCCCGGGTCTGCCGCGGGCACGTTCGCGGCTCCGGTCCCGCCGCTGCCCGCGGGCGCGGCACCGCCGGTGCCCGCCACCGTGGTGGACTGCTGGGTGGAGGCCGGGGAATCGGTGCCGGTGGGCATCGTGGTGTAGGCGAGAGTGCCGGTGGCCAGCAGGGCCAGCACCGCGACCGCGCTGCCGATGACGGCGCCGCGCTGCCTGCCGCTGAGCCTGCGCGGCTTGTCGGCACGGGGTAGGACCGGCGCATCGGCGGCGAGACCGGTCGCGGCCGCCCGGTCCACCACGCTGAACTCCTCGGTCGGGGTGTCCGCCTCGGCGATCGCGGCGGGCACCGTGTCGACCTCGCTGGCGAGCAGATCGGCGGCCAGCGCCGCGGCGCCGCGGGCGCTGGTGTGCGCGGGCTCGGGCGCCGCGGGCACCGGCAGCCCGAACTCGGTGGAGACCAGTTCGGCGACCAGGGGGATCGCGCCGCCGCCACCGGTCAGCAGGACCCGGCCCACATCGTGCAGGTCGATGCCCGCCCGGTGCACCGCGTCGCGGATCAGGTCGAGGCAGGAGAGCAGGGGGCCGCGCAGCAGGTCCTCGAGCTCGTCGCGCACCAGCCGCACCTGGTCCTGCGGGCCGTCGAGAGCGACCGGAACGACCGTCGCCGTATTTCTGGAAAGCGATTCCTTCGCTTCTCGGCAACTCTCTCGCAAAATTGCCAGCCTCCGCTCGGTGACCGGATCGAACGGATCGAAGTCCGCGCCGCCGAGCGCATTTGCCAGCACGTAACGCATGGTCAGCAGATCGAATTCGTCGCCGCCGATCTCGGTCGAGCGCAGCGATGCCAGCACCGCGGTGTGGGCGCCGGTGCGGACCACCGAAGCGGTCGCGCCGGTGGCGCCCAGATCCAACACCACGATCGCGCCCTCGCCCAGCGGTCCCTGCGCGGCCTCCAGCCAGCGGGCGGCCGCCGCGGGCTCGGGCACCAGCGTGACCTCGCCCAGCCCGGCCGCCTCCAGCGCCGCGCGCTGCACCTCGACGGTGTGCAACGACCACCACGCGGGATGGCAGGCCACCACGGCGCCCGGGCGGGCGCCGGTGGCGGCGCTCACCTCGTCGATCAGGCAGCCGATCGCGGTGGCCACCAGATCCTGTGCCGCGTGCGCCGAACCGTCCTCGGCCAGGATGTCCACCGGATCGCCGACGCGGGGTAGAAAGCCCTCGAGCACCACGTCGTCGGAATGCCGACCGCGGCTCGAACCCGCGAAGGCGGGCGCCGCTTCCCGGCTCAGGCGCAGCGCGCTGGGATGCGCCGTGACCGCACCGCCCGACACGGGGCCTGCGTCGACATCGGCGACCTCCCCCGCCGTGGCGACCGCGACCGCATTGGACGCGCCGACGGTGATGCCGAGCGCCAGAAGCTCTGTCATGGGGAACCTCTTCGGAAACTGTGTGGTCCGTGGGACCGCTGTGCTGACCGATGGTGCGGAACCGAGGGGCCCGGCCGACCTGACACCTCTGTCGGTTGCCGGATAGCCGCCGTTACCCCCTCGGGGCGTTCGTGGGGAAATTCCCCTAATGCCCACCCGTCCCCTAACGGGACGGCGCGGGGGATGTTGGGGGGCGTCCCCGTTTCGGAGTAACAGCCTGGCTACCTAGCGTGAAATGCATTCCAACGAGTGCGGATCACTGAGGTCCGCCCATCCTCAGGAGACGATTCTCGATGACCCCCAACGCGATTCTCGAGTTCATCCTCAGCCTGCTGCGCGACCGCGAAGCCGCGGCGGGGTACTGCGCCAACCCGCAGGGCGCGCTGGCCGCCGCAGGCCTGTGCGAGGTCACCCCCGAGGACATCGCGGCCGTCGCACCGATGGTCGCCGAGTCGGCCCTGGTGACCGGTGGCTCCCAGCTGTCGGCGATCGTCGCGGCCGGCGGTTCGGCCACCGCGGGTGCCGCGGCCGCCGCCGTCATCGGTGCCGCCGCGAGCGCCGGCATCGACGCCGCCGCCGACGTGGCCGCCGATCTCGGACTCGATCTCGGCGCCGGGGCCGGAGGCAGCATCGACCTCGGCCTGGGCGGTGACATCGACCTCGGCATCGACACCGCCATCGACGCGGGCATCGACCTCGCCGCGGGCATCGGCACCGGACTCGAAGGCGCCATCGACGCCGGGGTGGACCTCGGTGCCGGACTGGGCGCCGGGCTCGGCGCGGGCCTCGGTGTCGTCGGAGGCGTCGGCGCCGGACTGGAAGGCGCGATCGACGCGGTCGCCGGTGTCGGTGCCGGGCTGGGTGCCGGGATCGGTGGCGCAGTGGATGCGGTCGCCGGTGTGGGCGCGGGCGTCGGTGCGGGGCTGGAGGGCGCGCTGGATGCCGTTGCCGGTGTGGGTGCAGGGGTCGGTGCGGGGCTGGAGGGCGCGGTGGATGCCGTTGCCGGCGTCGGCGCGGGGCTGGGTGCGGGCCTCGAGGGTGCGCTGGAAGGGGTCACGGACGTGACGGCCGGTCTGGGCGGGGCGCTCGGCGGCGTCGCCGGCCTCGGCGGTGGCCTCGCGGGCAGCCTGGACGGCGTGGTGGACGCGGGCGCTGGTCTGGGCGGTGCGCTCGACGGTGTGGTCGAAGCTGGTGCCGGGCTCGGGGCTGCCGTGGGCGGCGCCGTAGATGCTGTCGCGGGCGTCGGTGGCGCCGTCGACGGGGCGGTGGAGGCCGGTGCGGGTCTCGGTGGTGCTGTGGGTGGCGCCGTGGACGCGGTTGCCGGTGTCGGTGGTGCTCTGGATGGGGCGGTGGAGGCCGGTGCGGGTCTCGGTGGTGCTGTGGGTGGCGCCGTGGACGCTGTCGCCGGTGTCGGTGGTGGCTTGGACGGTGTTGTGGACGCGGGCGTCGGCGGGGCTCTCGGCGCGGTGACCGGAATCGGTGGCGCGCTCGACGGTGTGGTCGACGCGGGTGCGGGCGTCGGCGGTGCGGTCGATGGTGCGCTCGGCGCGGTGGCCGGAATCGGTGGTGCTGTGGATGGCGCTGTGGATGCCGGTGCGGGATTGGGTGGCGCCGTGGACGGTGCGGTGGACGCGGTTGCCGGAATCGGCGGTGCCCTCGACGGCGCTGTCGACGCGGGCGTGGGGCTTGGTGCGGGTATCGGTGGCGCGCTCGACGGCGCCGTGGACGCCGCCGCCGGTGTCGGCGGCGGTCTCGAGGGTGCCGTGGGTGCGGGCGCCGGTCTCGGTGGATCGCTCGAGGGTGCCCTCGGCGGCGCCGCGGAAGCGGGCGCGGGCCTGGCGGCCGGACTCGACGGCGCGGCCGGCGCGGTCGGCGGTGCCAGCGCCGGGCTGGCAGGTGCCATCAACGCCGGGACGGATCTGGCCGCGGGCCTCGACGGTGCGGTCGACGGTGCGCTGGGCGCCGGTGCCGGCGTGGGCGGTGCTCTCGACGGCGTGGTGGCAGCCGGCGCCGATCTGACCTCCGGCCTGAACGGCGCCGTGGACGGTGCGCTCGGTGCGGGCGCGGGTCTCACGACCGGCCTCGAGGGAGCCCTCGGCGGTGCGGTCGACGCGGGTGCGGGCCTGACCACGGGTCTGGAGGGCGCGGTCGATGGTGCGGTGGGTGCCGGTGCCGGTCTGGAAGGTGCCCTCGGGGGTGCTGTCGAGGCGGGGGCCGGTGCGGCTGCCGGTGTCGGTGGTGCGGTGGGTGGTGCTGTCGAGGCGGGCACGGGTCTGGCGGCCGGGCTCGAGGGTGCCGTGGCGGCCGGTGGTGACGTGGCCGCCGGGCTGGAAGGCGGGTTGTTCGGTGGCCTCGACGGTGCGGTGGACGCGGCTTCCGGTGTCGCGGGCGGGCTTTCCGGTGCCGTGAACGCCGGTGGGCAGGCCGTCGGTGGGTTGGAGTCGAGCCTGTCGGCCGGGCTGGGGGCGGCGCTCGGTGCGGGCGGCGAACTGTCGACCGAACTGGGTGGTGCGCTCGACGGTGGCGCGGACCTGGCGGCGGGGTTGGACGGCCTGGTGGACGGTGAGCTGGTCTCCGGTGTCGACGGTGGGCTGACCGCCGCGATCGGCGGCGTGCTCGGCGGAGACGCAGGCGCGGGTCTGGAGACCGGTCTCGGCGGCGTGGTCGACGCGAGCGGCGGTCTGACCGGCGCTCTGGACGGCACCGCCGAAACGGCGGCGGGCCTGGAAGCCGGTCTGGGTGGTGCGGCCGATGCCGCCGCCGGACTGACCGCGGGCCTGACCGGCGGCCTGGAATCCGGCCTGGGCGCCGCGACCGATGCCGGTGCCGGTCTCACCGGCGGGTTGGCAGCGGGCCTGTCGGGTGTCACCGGTGCTACGGCGGGTCTGGAAACCGGTCTGTCGGGTGTCACCGGCGTCACGGCGGGTCTGGAAACCGGTCTGTCGGGTGTCACCGGCGCCACGGCGGGTCTGGAAACCGGCCTGTCCGGCGTCGCCGACACCACCACGGGCCTGGAGACCGGCCTCACCGGCGCCCTCGATGGAACCCTCTCGGGCGCGGGCGAATTCGGCTCCGGCCTGGAATCCGGACTCGGTGGCGGGTTCGCGGCGGGTTCGGGCCTCACCGGCGCTCTCGACGGCAGCCTCACCGGCGCCGCCGACACCACCGGCTCGGTGGGCGCCGGCCTCGAGTCCACCGCGGGCTCGGCGCTGGGCACCACCGGCGAGCTGGGTGGCAGCTTCGGCTCCACGGCCGCGAGCACCGCGAACACCTGGTCGACGGTGGACGTGTCGAGCGCGTTCGGGTCGGGCCTGGACAGCGGGATCACCGGTTCCGGCGAGTCCTCGCTGTTCGGCACGGCAGAATCGGGCGCCGAGGCCGCTGGGTCGACCGACCTGACCGGCGACGGATTCCTGAACTGATTTCCCGGCACGAGCAACAGAATCAGCGAGGTCGACACGCGCGATGGTGACACCAGCACAGACTCCGGCCGTACCGCTGCTGTCGGTACTGGGTGAAACCATCGCCGTGGCACGCGCCGCGGGTCGCACCGACCTGGTGGGCCGCCTGGAGGCGGCGGCCGCCCGGGTCCGCGACCCGCGGCGGCGCATCGTGGTGGCGGGCCTGCTCGGCCAGGGCAAGAGCCGTTTCGTCAACGCGCTGATGAACGCCGAGATCTGCCCGGTCGGCGACGACACCACGACCACGGTCGCGACCGTCCTCGCCCACGGTCCGCAGGCGAAAGCCGAACTGGTGCTGACCGATCCGCGCGGCGGCGGCCCGGAGACGCGGGTGGCGGTTCCGCTCGACCAGCTGGCCACCGTGGACGAGCGCACTCCGCTCGCCGAGGGCCGCCGCGTGCTGCGGCTGGAGATCGAACTGCCGAATCCCCTGCTCGCCGACGGCATCGTGCTGGTGGACACCCCGGGCGTCGGTGGTCAGGCGAGCGCGGGCGCGGCGACCGTGCTGAGCATGGTGCCCGCCGCGGACGCCGTGCTGGTGGTGTCGGACGCCTCCACCGAGCTGACCGAGCCCGAGCTGGGCTTCCTGCGTCAGGTGCGCGAGCTGTGCCCGACGGTTGCGCTGATGCTCACCAAGACCGACCTGTACCCGCACTGGCGTCAGGTGCACCGGGCGGATCTGGGTCATCTGGAGCGGGCCGGGCTGTCGGTGCCGATCCTTCCGGTCTCCGCGCTGCTGCGCGCACATGCCATGCGCACCAAGGACGCCCAGCTCGGCCTGGAGTCCGGCTACGGCGAGCTGTTCCGTTTCCTGCGCGAGCAGGTGGTGGCGCGCGATCAGGCCGCGGTCCGCGAGGCGGTGGCCCGCGACATCCACGCCGCCGCCGAACATCTCGCGCTCGCGCTGGGCAGCGAGCTGCTCGCCCTGCGCGATCCCGATCAGGGCGCGACGGCGATCCGGGAACTCCAGTCGGCCAAGACGGCCGCGGAGGACCTGCACCGCCGCACGGCCGCCTGGCAGCAGACGCTGGCCGACGGCATCACCGACCTGGCCGGCGACGTCGACCACGATCTGCGGGATCGGCTGCGCGGGATCACCCGGGAAGGGGAGGAGTGGATCGACGACCACGACCCCGGCAGGCACTGGGACCGCATCGCCGAGTGGCTGACCATGACCGTGGACAGCGCGCTCGGCGACAACCTGCTGTGGACGCACAAACGGGCGGTGGAGCTGGCCGAGCGGGTGGCCGAGCACTTCTCGCACGTCGGTGCAGTCGAATTGCCGGACGTGCGTGCCGGTTTGGACGGGGAGAGCCGCGCACCGGTCGCCACCCTCGGCGAGCTGGAGCCCGACATCGGCCTGGGCAGCAAGCTGCTGGTGGGCATGCGCGGCTCCTACGGTGGCGTGCTGATGGTCGGCCTGGCCAGTACCTTCGCCGGTTTGGCCATGTTCAACCCGCTCTCGCTCGGCGCCGGTGTCCTGGTGGGCGGCAAGGCGTTCCGCGACGACAAGCAGGCGCGCCTGGCCCGCCGCCGCGCCGAGGCCAAGACCGCGATCCGCCGCTTCGTCGACGACGTGGCCTTCCACGCGGGCAAGGAGTCCAAGGACCGCCTGCACCGCATCCACCGGGCGCTGCGCGACCACTACAGCGGGGTCGCCGAACGCAGCCTGCGCTCGATCGACGACTCGCTACGCGCCGCCCAGGAGGCCGCCACCATGGCCACCGCCCGGCGCACCGAACGCTGTGAGGTGCTCGAACGGCAACTGCGCGTGGTCGCCCAGCTGCGTCGCTACGCCGAACAGTTGACCACCGAGCAGAAGACCACCGAGCAGAAGAACACGAGCACCGCCGGGACAGCGCCCGCCGCCGTGGAGGGCGCCGGTACGGTTGCCGGGTGAGAACCGACACACCGATGGCGCCGGGAATCGTCGGCGAGGCACATCGCCTGATCGGCGCCGCCCGGCAGTCCTTCGCCGATCAGCCGCGCCCGCGCGCCCTGCTGGCCGACTGCGCCCGCCGGCTGGATCAGCCGTTGCGGGTGGCGCTGGCGGGTTCGCTGAAGGCGGGCAAGTCGACACTGTTGAACTCACTGGTCGGCCAGGACATCGCCCCGACCGACGCGACCGAGTGCACCCGCGTGGTCACCTGGTACCGCAACGGCACCACCCCCAGTGTCACCGCCTACGCCGCCGACGGCGCCACCGCGAACGTGGTGGTCCGCCGCGGCGGTGGCGCGCACGGCCTCACCTTCGACCTGTCGGGGCTGGCCTGGAACGCGCCCGGCCCCCGCGAGGTCGATCATCTCGAGGTGGAGTGGCCGGCCGCCGCGCTGGCGAGCACCACCATCATCGACACCCCCGGCACCTCCTCGCTCTCCCGTGAGGTGTCCCGCCGCACCGCCCGGCTGCTGACGCCGGGCGCCGACGAGGGGCGCGCCGACGATCTGTCCGTCCCCGGCGCCGACGCCGTCGTCTACCTGTTGCGCCGCCTCGACGCCACCGACATCGATTTCCTGGAACGGGTGGGCGCGGGCGACCGCGGCGCGGCCGGGCCGCTGGGCGTGGTGGGCGTGGTCTCGCGCGCGGACGAGATCGGCGCGGGCCGCATCGACGCACTGCACTCGGCCCGCGACGTGGCCGCCCGCTTCGCCACCGAACTGGAGCGCACCGGCCTGTGCCAGGCGGTGATCCCGGTCGCGGGGTTGCTGGCCTTCGCGGCGGCCACGCTGCGGCAGCAGGAGTTCGCCGCCTTCCAGGCACTGGCCGGAATCCCGGTGGAGGAATTGAGCGCGGCGATGTTGTCGGCCGACCGGTTCGCCCGCCCCGACATCGCGTTGCCGGTGCCGCCGGAACTGCGTGCCCAGCTGGCCGAGCGGTTCGGCATGTTCGGCATCAGGATGGCGGTCACGCTGATCCGCCTCGGCGTGCGCGATTCGGCGTCGCTGGCGGCCGAGCTGGCCGCGCGCAGCGGTGTCGACGAACTGCGCGCGGTGCTGGACGTGCAGTTCGCCCAGCGCGCCGACCAGCTGAAGGCGCATTCCGCGCTGACCGCGCTCGCGCGGGTGCTCGCCACCTACCCCGGCACCCGCGCCGACGTGCTGCTGCCACGGGTGCGCACCCTGCTCGCCGACGTGCACGGTTTCGCCGAACTGCGCCTGCTCGGCCGCCTGCGCACCGACGAGCTGCCGCTACCGCCCGACGACCTCGCCGAACTGCACCGCCTCATCGGCGGCGCCGGGGTCGCTCCGCACCTGCGCCTCGGCCTGCCGGCGGACGCGCCTGCCCCGGTGGCGCGCGCTCGCGCCGCGGAACTCGTGCGCAAGTGGCGCGAGCGGGCCAGGCATCCGCTGGCCGACCAGCTCACCCGGTCGGCCTGCCAGATCGCCGCCCGCAGCGCCGAGGGCGTCCTGCCGCTGCTCCCGCCGGGCCGCTGAGCCGGGGTCGGCGAACCCCGGAGAGAATTTTTCCGCATCCCGGAATAGAACCCCCCAGGCCAGTGGTTGAGTCGATCGACAACATTGAGTGTGTCGGGCTCAACTTGAGGTTGACGCCCACCGGCGACAGGTGCAGGATTGAGTCGACCACGCTCAGCGTTGCTGGGACCGTGCTCCGTGACGTGCTAGGGGCGAAGGTCTCGAAGCACTCACACAGCTACTTCTACGAGGAGGAACCACAATGGCTCGTGCGGTCGGAATCGACCTCGGGACCACGAACTCGGTCGTCGCCGTTCTCGAAGGTGGTGAGCCGGTCGTCGTCGCCAACTCCGAAGGTTCGCGTACCACGCCCTCGATCGTCGCCTTCGCCAAGAACGGTGAAGTCCTGGTCGGCCAGCCTGCCAAGAACCAGGCGGTCACCAACGTCGATCGCACCATCCGGTCGGTCAAGCGCCACATCGGCACCGACTGGACCGTCGAGATCGACGGCAAGAAGTACACCCCCCAGGAGATCAGCGCGCGCACGCTGATGAAGCTCAAGCGCGACGCGGAAGCCTACCTCGGTGAGGAGATCACCGACGCGGTGATCACCGTTCCCGCCTACTTCGAGGACGCCCAGCGCCAGGCCACCAAGGAAGCCGGCCAGATCGCCGGCCTGAACGTGCTGCGCATCGTCAACGAACCGACCGCGGCCGCGCTGGCCTACGGCCTGGACAAGGGCGACAAGGAACAGACCATCCTGGTCTTCGACCTCGGTGGTGGCACCTTCGACGTCTCGCTGCTCGAGATCGGCGAGGGCGTCGTCGAGGTCCGCGCCACCTCCGGTGACAACCACCTCGGTGGTGACGACTGGGATCAGCGCATCGTCAACTGGCTGGTCGACAAGTTCAAGGCCAGCTCGGGCATCGACCTGACCAAGGACAAGATGGCCATGCAGCGGCTGCGGGAAGCCGCCGAGAAGGCCAAGATCGAGCTCAGCTCCTCGCAGAGCACCTCGATCAACCTGCCCTACATCACCGTCGACGCCGACAAGAACCCGCTGTTCCTCGACGAGCAGCTCTCGCGCGCGGAGTTCCAGAAGATCACCTCCGATCTGCTCGACCGCACCCGTGCGCCGTTCCAGCAGGTCATCAAGGACGCGGGGATCAGCGTCTCCGACATCGACCACGTGGTCCTCGTCGGTGGCTCGACCCGTATGCCCGCCGTCTCCGACCTGGTGCGCGAGCTGACCGGTGGCAAGGAGCCCAACAAGGGCGTGAACCCGGACGAGGTCGTCGCCGTCGGCGCCGCCCTGCAGGCCGGTGTGCTCAAGGGTGAGGTCAAGGACGTCCTGCTGCTCGACGTGACCCCGCTGTCGCTGGGTATCGAGACCAAGGGCGGCGTGATGACCAAGCTCATCGAGCGCAACACCACGATCCCGACCAAGCGTTCGGAGACCTTCACCACCGCCGACGACAACCAGCCGTCGGTGCAGATCCAGGTCTTCCAGGGCGAGCGCGAGATCGCCGCGCACAACAAGCTGCTGGGTTCCTTCGAGCTCACCGGCATCCCGCCGGCTCCGCGTGGCGTGCCCCAGATCGAGGTGACCTTCGACATCGACGCCAACGGCATCGTGCACGTCACCGCGAAGGACAAGGGCACCGGCAAGGAGAACACGATCAAGATCCAGGACGGCTCCGGCCTGTCCAAGGAAGAGATCGACCGGATGATCAAGGACGCCGAGCAGCACGCGGCCGAGGACAAGGCCCGGCGCGAGGAGGCCGAGACCCGCAACCAGGCCGAGACCCTGGTGCACCAGACCGAGAAGTTCATCAAGGACAACGAGGACAAGGTGCCCGCGGACGTCAAGTCCAAGGTCGAGGCTGCCATCGCCGAGGCGAACGAGGCCCTCGAGGGCACCGATATCGCCGCGGTGAAGGCCGCCGTGGAGAAGCTGGCCACCGAGTCGCAGGCCCTCGGCCAGGCGATCTACGAGGCGCAGGGCGCCGACGCCGCCGCGTCCAGCAACGGTGCCGCGAGCTCCGCGAACGATGACCAGGTCGTGGATGCCGAGGTCGTGGACGAGCCGGTCGACACGGAGAAGAAGTGACCGAACAGGACACCGAACGCAACGCCGAGAAGGAGCCGATCACCGTGGTGGACAACCGCAAGATCGATCCGGAGACCGGCGAGGTGCGCACGGGCGGCGCGGACGAGCAGTCCGCGCCCGCCCCGGAATCGGAGAACGGCGCCGCCCCGGCCGAGCCCGCGGCGCCCTCCGGTGACGGCGCGGCCCCGGCTTCGGATCGGGTCGCCGGTGAGCTCGCCGAGCGCACCGCCGACCTGCAGCGGCTGACCGCCGAGTACGCCAACTACCGGCGACGCGTCGAGCGCGATCGCAAGGCCGCGGTCGACGCGGCCAAGGCCGCCGTGGTCACCGAGCTGCTCGGTGTCCTCGACGACCTGGATCGCGCGAAGGCGCACGGTGATCTGGAGTCCGGACCCCTGAAGTCGGTGGCCGACAAGCTCACCGACGCGCTGCGCAAGCAGGGCCTCGAGGAGTTCGGCGCGGAGGGTGAGCCCTTCGACCCGACCCTGCACGAGGCCGTGCAGCACGAGGGTTCCGGCCACGACCCGGTGATCGGCGTGGTCATGCGCAAGGGCTATCGGTTCGGCGAGCGGGTGCTGCGGCACGCGCTGGTCGGGGTGACCGATGGCGTGGCAGACGCGGCCGCGGCCGCGTCGGACGAGACAGAGGCATCGGATGAAGATGCCGCGGACGACAACTGACAACGGTCCCGACGAGCGTGGGAGAGGAGGAGACGACCGGTGAGCCAACGGGAGTGGATCGAGAAGGACTACTACAAGGAGCTGGGCGTCTCCTCCACCGCCTCGCAGGACGAGATCAAGAAGGCCTACCGCAAGCTGGCCCGTGACCTGCACCCGGACGCCAATCCGGGGGACAGCAAGGCCGAGGAGCGCTTCAAGGCGGTGAGCGAGGCGCACGCGGTGCTCTCCGATCCGGCCAAGCGCAAGGAGTACGACGAGACCCGCAGGCTCTTCGCCGGCGGCGGCTACCCGCGCGGCGGCTTCGGTCCCGGTGGGGCGGGCGGCTTTTCGCAGGGTTTCGACATCGGCGACATCTTCGGCGGCACCGCCGCCGGGGACGGCGGGCTCGGCGACATCCTCGGTGGCCTGTTCAACCGGGGCGGCACCCGCACCACGAGCAGGCCCCGCCGCGGCGCGGACGTGGAGACCGAGACCACCCTGGGCTTCCGCGAGGCCGCCCAGGGCGTCACGGTGCCGCTGCGGATGACCAGCCCGTCGCCGTGTACCACCTGTCACGGCAGCGGCGCGAAGCCGGGGACCAGTCCCCGGGTCTGCCCGATCTGCAACGGCACGGGCGTGGTCAGCCGCAACCAGGGCGCGTTCGGCTTCAGCGAGCCCTGCGACGGCTGCCGGGGCACCGGCTCGATCATCGACGACCCGTGTGTCGACTGCCACGGCAGCGGCATCCAGAACCGGACCCGCACCATCACGGTGCGGATTCCGCCGGGCGTCAGCGACGGCCAGCGGATCCGGTTGGCGGGCCAGGGCGAGGCGGGCCTGCGCGGCGCGCCGTCGGGCGACCTGTACGTCACCGTGCACGTCAGCCAGGACAAGGTCTTCGGCCGCAACGGCGACGACCTGACCCTGGTGCTGCCGGTGAGCTACGCCGAACTGGTGCTCGGTACCACGGTCTCGGTGCCGACCCTGGACGGCCGGGTCGGGGTGAAGGTGCCGCCGGGCACCGCCGACGGACGCACCCTGCGGGTGCGCGGCCGCGGCGTCCCCAAGCGCGGGGGCGGCGCCGGTGACCTGCTGGTCACGGTGAAGGTGGCGGTACCGCAGAAACTGGACGACGATGCTCTGGAAGCGCTCGAGCGCTACCGGGAAGCGGAGAAGGCCAGCGGATTCGATCCGCGTGCGGGATGGGCAGGTGCGTGATGTCCACTGATCCGAAGAAGGCGTCCGGCGGGGCGCGCGGCGAGTTCTTCATGATCTCGGTCGCGGCCCAGTTGGCAGGTATGCACGCGCAGACACTGCGCACCTACGACCGGCTCGGACTGGTCACGCCGCAACGCACTTCGGGCGGCGGGCGGCGCTACTCGGCCCGGGATGTCGAGCTGTTGCGCGAGGTGCAGCGGCTGTCCCAGGACGAGGGCGTCAACCTGGCGGGGATCAAGCGCATCATCGAGCTCACCAATCAGGTGGAGCGGTTGCAGCAGGAGGTTTCCGAGCTGCGGGCGGAGCTCGACCGGGTCCGGTCCGGCTACCGGCCGGATCTGTCGCCGCCGCAACGGAGTACGGCGTTGGTGGTGTGGAAGCCACGGCATCAGCGCTGAGCACGGTCGAGGGCCGGATCGCATCGGGCGATCCGGCCCTCGTCGTCTCTTTCGGAGTTCGCCGGGGCATCCGCGAGGAGACCGTTCGGTACCGGCGAATCGGCCATCGCCCTTCCGGTTTCGGGCGGACGGTCGATGCCGGGAGTATGCCTGCCGGGTTGCTCGGGCGCGCGGTCCGGATAGCCGGGCGGTCGCTCGTCGGCGGCGCGGGTCGTCGCGACGGCGGCGCGACGCGCCGATGCCGAGCATCGGATATCGTGGAATTACGCACCATTCCGGGTTTTCGGTTTGTTATGGGTCGAATTTCGCCCTACCGTTCATGTTTTCGCGGAATTACACGGCTGATGTTCATTGTTACCGTTCCGTTGCCCGCAACCCTCGCCTACACTCCAACCATCGGCTGCTGTCGAGTGTCCCGCAGCACCTCACTCGCCGGCGCGGTCAGTGTTTCGAGTGCGAAATGGGGTTGTGAGGCACATGGATTCGCGGTCCGTCGCTCTGATCCGAACGACGTTCAAGGCGGTCGCCGCGGACGATGCGGGACCGGACGAGCTGGCCAGGACGTTCTACGCGATCCTGTTCACCGACCACCCACAGATCCGCGACTTCTTCCCCGCCGCGATGGACGTCCAGCGCGACCGGCTGGTGAAGGCCATCTCCTATGCGCTCGACCGCCTGGAGGAGCCGGACAAACTGCTGCCCTTCCTCGCCCAACTCGGCCGTGACCACCGCAAATACGGCGTGCGCCGCGAGCACTACGCCGCCGTCGCCGGCTCGCTCAAGGCCGCGGTGCGACGATGCGCGGGCACCGAGATGTGGACCGACGAGGTGGACCGCGCCTGGGACGAGGGCCTGGCGCTGATCTCCGAGGCCATGATCGGCGCGGCCGAGAAGGAGACTTCGCCGTCGGCGTGGACCGGGCGCGTCGTCGAAACCCGCCAGGTGTTGCGCAATCTCACGATCGTCCGGCTGCAACTGGACCAGCCGATGGAATACGCCGCAGGCCAGTACATGAGCGTCCAGATTCCCTCCCGGCCACGGATGTGGCGGTATCTCTCGCCCGCCGTTCCGGCGAATCCGCAGGGCGAGATCGAATTCCACGTCCGCAGCATCCTCGGTGGCTGGGTGAGCCCCGCGGTGGTGAGTCAGACCCGCGTCGGCGACCAGTGGCTGATCGGCTCACCGCTGGGCGGGCTGGGCGTCCCGCGCAATGCCAAACGCAAGATGCTGATGATCGGTTGCGGTACCGGTATCGCGCCGTTGCGCGCGCAATTGCTGGAAATGGCACAGCGGCGCAGTAATCCCAAGGTGCACCTGTTCGTCGGCGGTCACCACCCGTGCGATCTCTACGATCTGGAGATGCTCAGCACCCTGGCGGTGACGAACAAGTGGCTCACGGTCACGCCGGTCACCGAGCACGAGGAGAATCCCTGGTGGTTCTACCGCGCTCCGGACGAGCCGGAGCCGGTGTTCCCCGCGCTCGAACCGCGGCTGACCGGTCAGCTCGGCAAGGTCGTCGCCGAGGCGGGGCCGTGGGCCGACCGTGACGTGCAGATCGCCGGCTCGCCCTCGATGGTGCAGACCACCAAGTTCCGCCTGATGGCCGCGGGCATCCCGGCCAAGAACATCCGGCACGACCCGCTGTTCTGAGCCGTCAAACCCCTTCGTACTGGATGCGGTCGGCGGGAGTGCCGGTCTCGATCAGCCGGTCCACCGTCGCCCGCGTCATGGCCGGTGAGCCGCAGACCAGCACCTGGTGCCGGTCGAAGGCGCCGTGCGAGCCGACCACGTCGGCCAGGGTGCCCTCGAGCAGGTCGTCGGCCGGGAAATCGATGTCGACGCGCGCGTGCTCGTACCACTCGTCGGCCCAGTTCGGATCGTCGAGCCGGTCCACCACCGGGATCACCGTCAGCCACGGCAGTTCCGCCGCCAGCAGCACCAGCATGTCCGAGGCATACAGGTCGCGCGGACTGTGCCCGCCGACGAACAGGTAGGTGCGCGGCGGCTCCGGCGCCCTGGCCAGCTCCAGAATCTGCGCGCGCATCGGCGCCAGCCCGGTGCCACCGGCGATCATGACCACCTCGTCACCGTCCGGGTCGACGTGGAAGGTGCCCGCGGGCGCGTCGATCCGCCACTCGTCGCCCACCTTGGTGTCGGCGACCAGCGACCCACTCAACCAGCCGCCGGGCACCGTGCGCACATGGAACTCCAGCTTGCCGTCCAGCGAGGGCGGCAGCGCCGGGGACAGCCTGCGCCGGACCTCCGGATGCTGCGGTGCCCGCACCTGGACCGACTGCCCGGCGCGGAACGGCACGAACTCGCCGATGAGACGGATCACCGCGACGTCGTGACGCAGCCGATGGTGCCCGACGACCGTTGCGGTCCATTCGCTCTGCGCGACGCCGTTGTCGAGCGCGCCCGGCTCCGTCATGCGAACTCCTTGTTCTCGCGGTGTGCCCGGCGATTATGACCGATCAGATCGGGTCGCTGGTGATGATGTGCTCGGGGGTGCCGACCGCGATCAGCGCGCGGCGGGTGTCGGCGATCATCGGCGCCGATCCGGCGATCTGGATCTGGCGGTCCTCCCACGCCCCGAAACTGGCCACCACCGCGCCGAGATTGCCGATCAACGTGCGGTGCATGCCGTAGGGGGCGTCGGTCGCCGGATGCGGATACCACCAGGGATTGGTCTTCTGCTCACACACCGGCACGATCGTCAGCCAGGGATTGCTCTGCGAAAGCTGCCACATGTTCTCCACGTCGTAGAGATCGCACGGGTAGCGGCCGCCGATGAAGAAATGCACCCGCGGGTTCACACCGCGCTGGCTCATCTCGATCAACTGGGCGCGCAGCGGCGCGATACCGGTCCCCGCGCCGATCATCAGCACGTCCTTGCCGCTGTTGCGATCCACGTGCAGCCCGCCCAACGGTCCGCCGATCAGCCAGCGGTCCCCGACCTGGGTTTCGTTGACGATGGCCGGACTCACCCAGCCGCCGCGCACCTTCCGCACATGGAATTCGATCTCGCCGTACGGGTTCGAGGGAATCGCGGGGGAGAAGTAACGCCACATCTTCGGCCGCTGCGGCACCGCCACCGGTACGTATTGCCCGGCCTGGTAGGGCACCGGGGTGTCGGACTGCAAGCGCACGATCGCCAGGTCGTCGAGAACCCGCCGGTGCCCGACGACGGTGGCCTCCCAATACGGCTGCGAGGTGTCGGAATTGGCGCCGATCGCCATCGACGCCGAGATGAGGATGCCGACATCGCGCCAGCCCTCCTCGAGTTCCCGCGTCCAGGCCGGGCCGTTGTAGGTACGGAAGGCGTCGAGCAGCGCCCGGCCCGCCAAATCGTAATGCGCCGCCTCGACGCCGTATTTTCGGTGATCGCGCGCCAATTGTTCGAGAAAGTTCTGTGCCCGGTCCCAGTCCTCGAGGTGATCGAGTACGAACTGGATCGCCGTGGTCAGCCGCTTGGGCTGCATGTCCATCGCCGGTGGGAAGAGGTCACGAAGCCCGGGGTTCTCGGCGAACAGATGACCATAGAACGCACTGATCAACCGCTCGGGTCCGTGCGGTGAGTCGATCACCTCACGGAGATTGGCGCGGACCAGCGCTGCCGAACGCGCATCCACGACGAGGAGCTTCCTTTCTACCCGCGACAGCTGCGCATTCGTTGGGGTCGTGCGCAGGGACCGGCCGTGCGGTCCATCGGATTCAGTATCCCCGAAAAACCCGAGGTCGTGTGACCCGATATCAGAACCGGACATGGCCGATACCACGGGGGCCGCGCGGACGGCTACGGCGCGGCGCCGATGCTCCCGTCGATCCGCTGCACCCGCCCGTACCGGTCGAAGGAGAACGTCGCGGTCAGCCCCGGTACGTCGACCGCGAGCTCCGACCAGTCCTGGCTCCACTGCGCCGCCAGTCCCCGCTTGGTCACATAGCTGTGCAGGGCACGGCGATGGTCGCTGACTGTCGGCAGCGTCAGACCCTCCTGCATCACCCGGAGGGGCGCTCGCGGTCGTGCCGAACCGTTCGCCCGCCCCGCTCTGCCTCGTTCCGCGGGCCGCCGTCCGGCCCCACCCCGGCGTAGCGTCGAGGTGCGGGAAAATCTAAACTTGAGCGGAACAGACTCAACCTCTCCCACGTTGGATCCGGTAGGAGCAGTAGAGCCGCGGCCCTACTGCACAGGCGACTAGTAGGAAGGTGTCCCGTGGACTCGTTCAACCCCACCACCAAGACCCAGGCGGCCCTGACCGCGGCCTTGCAGGCCGCCTCGGCCGCGGGCAACCCGGAGATCCGGCCCGCACACCTGTTGGTGGCGTTGCTGGATCAGACCGACGGCATCGCCGCACCGCTGCTCAAGGCCGTCGGGGTGGACCCGGCGACGGTGCGGCGGGAGGCGCAGGACCTCGTCGACCGGCTGCCCCGTGCCACCGGCGCGACCACCCAGCCGCAGCTGGGCCGGGAGGCGCTGGCCGCCATCACCGCCGCGCAGCGGCTGGCGACCGAACTCGGTGACGAGTACGTCTCCACCGAACACGTCCTGGTGGGGCTGGCCGACGGCGATTCCGACGTCACGATGCTGCTGAAGAAGTACGGCGCCACCGCCGACGCGCTGCGCGAGGCATTCACGACCGTGCGCGGCAGCGCGCGCGTCACCACGCCCGACCCCGAGGCCACCTACCAGGCGCTGGAGAAGTACTCCACCGATCTCACCGAGGCCGCGCGCACCGGCAAGCTCGATCCGGTGATCGGCCGGGACACCGAGATCCGCCGCGTCGTGCAGGTGCTGAGCCGGCGCACCAAGAACAACCCGGTGCTGATCGGTGAGCCCGGCGTCGGCAAGACCGCGATCGTGGAGGGTCTCGCCCAGCGCATCGTGGCCGGTGACGTGCCGGAGTCGCTGCGCGGCAAGAAGGTGATCTCGCTGGATCTGGGCGCGATGGTGGCGGGAGCGAAGTACCGCGGCGAGTTCGAGGAGCGGCTCAAGGCCGTGCTCGAGGACATCAAGAACAGCGCGGGCCAGATCATCACGTTCATCGACGAGCTGCACACCATCGTCGGCGCGGGCGCGACCGGCGAATCGGCGATGGACGCGGGCAACATGATCAAGCCGATGCTGGCGCGCGGTGAGCTGCGGCTGGTCGGCGCGACCACGCTGGAGGAGTACCGCCAGCACATCGAGAAGGACGCCGCGCTCGAGCGGCGCTTCCAGCAGGTGCTGGTCGGTGAGCCCTCGGTGGAGGACACCGTCGGCATCCTGCGCGGCATCAAGGAGCGCTACGAGGTGCACCACGGCGTGCGGATCACCGACTCGGCGCTGGTGGCCGCGGCGGCGCTGTCCGACCGCTACATCACCTCGCGTTTCCTGCCGGACAAGGCGATCGACCTGGTCGACGAGTCCGCTTCCCGGCTGCGCATGGAGATCGACTCCCGCCCGGTCGAGATCGACGAGGTCGAGCGCGCGGTGCGGCGGCTGGAGATCGAAGAGGTCGCGCTGAGCAAGGAGACCGACGAGGCCTCCAAGTTGCGGCTGGAGAAGCTGCGCCAGGAACTGGCCGACGACCGGGAGAAGCTGAACCAGCTGATGACCCGGTGGCAGAACGAGAAGAGCGCCATCGACCAGGTCCGCACGCTCAAGGAACAGCTCGAGGCGCTGCGCGGGGAGTCCGAGCGGGCCGAGCGCGACGGTGATCTGGGCAAGGCCGCCGAGCTGCGCTACGGCCGCATCCCCAGTCTGGAGAAGCAGCTGGCCGAGGCCGAGAAGGCCTCCGGTGCGGCCGCCGACGGCGAGGTGATGCTCAAGGAGGAGGTCGGCCCCGACGACATCGCCGAGGTGGTGTCCTCGTGGACCGGCATTCCGGTCGGCAGGCTGCTCGAGGGTGAGACCCAGAAGCTGCTGCGGATGGAGGACGAGCTGGGCCGTCGCGTGGTCGGACAGAAGGAGGCCGTGCAGGCGGTGTCGGACGCGGTGCGCCGGGCGCGGGCCGGAGTCGCCGACCCGAACCGGCCGACCGGCTCGTTCATGTTCGTCGGACCGACCGGCGTCGGCAAGACCGAGCTGGCCAAGGCGCTGGCCGACTTCCTGTTCGACGACGAGCGCGCGATGGTGCGTATCGATATGAGCGAGTACAGCGAGAAGCACGCGGTGGCTCGCCTGGTCGGCGCGCCTCCCGGCTACGTCGGCTACGACCAGGGCGGCCAGCTCACCGAGGCGGTGCGGCGCAGGCCGTACACGGTGGTGCTGTTCGACGAGATCGAGAAGGCGCACCCGGACGTCTTCGACATCCTGCTGCAGGTGCTCGACGAGGGCAGGTTGACCGACGGCCAGGGCCGCACGGTCGACTTCCGCAACACCATCCTCATCCTCACCTCCAACCTGGGCGCGGGAGGTGACCAGGAGTTCGTCATGAACGCGGTGCGGGCCGCCTTCAAGCCGGAGTTCCTCAACCGGCTCGACGACGTGGTCATGTTCCACGCGCTCGACGAGGAACAGCTCGAGCACATCGTCGACATCCAGCTCGAGCAGCTGCAGAAGCGCCTGGCGCAGCGGCGGCTCACCCTCGATGTCACCGGCTCGGCGCGGTTCTGGCTGGCGGTGCGCGGCTACGACCCCGTCTACGGCGCGCGACCGCTGCGCAGGCTGATCCAGCAGGCCATCGGCGACACCCTCGCCAAGGAACTGCTGGCGGGCACCGTCACCGACGGCGACACCGTCAAGGTGGGTGTCAGCCCCGACGGCGACAACCTGGTCGTCGAACCGGCGTCCTGATCACCGAACGTCCCCATCGGCGCACGCCGGTGGGGACGTTCCGCGTGCCCGGCACGGTGGACACAGCCGGGCCGAAGGTGCGGCGAATCGCATCCCGCGCCCCTAGTCTGGGAGGCATGACCAACCCGAAGGATCCCTGGGGGCAGCGGCCGGAGGACGCGCCGACCGAACACCTCGGTCCGCCCGGGTACGGTCAGCAGTACCAGCACGGCGGCGTGGAGTATCCGCCGACCGAGCACTACGACCCGTGGTCGGCGCCGCCACCGCCGAACGCGACCCGCGAGTTCCCGCCGATGGACACGCAGTGGGGCGCCTACGAGAGCGGGGCGCAGCCGGCCGGCCAGTGGACCGGCAACCAGTGGGTCGGCGCGTCCGGGCAGCAACCACCGGGGCAGCAGCCGCCCGGCGGACAGTTTCCGCCGCAGCAGGAACCGCCCAAGCGCAACACCGGGCTGTGGATCGCGCTCGGCCTGGGCGTGGTGGCGTTGGTCGCCGTGGTGGGCGTCGCGGCGGGCATGCTGCTCGGCGGCGACGACGAGGACACCGCGGCCGCAGGCACCAGCACCACGCACACCCTGCCGTTCCCCACGGCGGGGCCGAGCACCACCGGGGAACTACCCGGTCTGCCCGTGCCGAGCGGGCTGCCCGGCCTGCCCGAGATGGACGGGCTCGGCGCGACCATGGGCACCATCACCGCCAACGACGGCGGCACCCTCACCCTCAGCACCGTCGCGGGCGGCACCGTGACGGTGCGGACCGACGCGAGCACCCAGGTGATCTCGCTGTCCGGGGTGACGCCCGGCGATCTGCCGGTCGGTGACATGGTGATGGTGCAGGGCGACAAGGGCCAGGACGGCTCGATCACGGCGAAGATCATCATCAGTACCGCGTTGCCGGGCGGCGGACGATGACCGGGATATTAGGGTAGACCGCGATGACGGCTATGTGGTTCGGATTGGCGGCGATCGCGCTGGTGGGTGCGATCGTGCTGCTCTATTTCGATCGGGTCCAGCGGCAGCGCTCCGGGCACGCGCGACAGGTGTGGGCCAAGGCCCAGGGATACACCTACGTGTCGGTGGAGCCCGCGCTCACCTCGACGTGGCGGCGCGGCGCGCTGGCCAAGCTCGGCTACCTCTCGGCGGTCGACGTGGTGACCGGCATCCGCAAGGGCGAGAAGTTCGTTTTGTTCGATCTCGAGGACGCCGCGACGCTGGTGGCCGTGCGCCGCCAGATCGGCTCCGACATCGACATCGACATGCGGCTCAAGACCGCCTCCCCGCCCAAGGACGCCGACCTGGAACTGCTGGGCGCCATCGGCGACCGGGTGGTCTTCGCGACCAATCCGGAGATCGCCCGGCACGCGGTGGACCAGCGGATGGTCGCCTTCATCGAGACGCTGCCCGACACCGTGCAGATGCTCTGGAGCGAGGGCAACTGGACCCTGGGCATGCTCAACGTCGGCACGTCGGCCCGCGACTGGGAGACCGCGATCGACGTGGTGTTGCGCCTGTCCGGCCTGCTGCACGTGCTGCCGCCGGTCAGCGAACCGCGCCCGAACGACGAGGACCGTCGGCGTCCCCGCCCGCCCGCCCGCTCCCGCGAACCCGAGTTCGACGACGAGACCGATTGGCGCGACGAGGAATCCGACGACGACCGGTTCGACGACGGTCGCCCGGCCGACCGGACGTTCGACGACCGGGCAGTCGATGCCGACGAGTTCGGTCCCGACGAGCTCGATGCCGGCGGACCGGACGCCGACGAAGCCGCGCCCCGCCCGGAGCGCCGCGCCGAACCCGCCGACTCGCGCCGCCCCTCGCTGGCCGTGGTCCCCGACGCCCGCAGGCGCGAGCCCGCCGAGGACCGCGAAGACGCCGACCGCCCCGACGACCGCGAACCCCGCGAGCCCTCGGAGCCCGCCGCGCCGCGCTCCGGGGAGCGCCCGGGCGGCCCGTTCCACCCCGGCTTCCGCCCCTACCAGGGTCCTGTCCCGCAGTGACCGCCCCGACGCACCGCTGATCGGATTGCCTCGATGACCGACAGTCCCGCCCCCGCACGCCTGCCCGGTGCCACCCGGCCCGTCGCCCTGATCACCGGACCCACCTCCGGCATCGGCCACGGCTACGCCACCCGACTGGCCTCGCTCGGCTACGACCTGGTGCTCGTCGCCCGTGACGCCGACCGGCTGCACGACCTGGCCGCCGAGCTGGAACGCCGATACGCCACCCGCTCGGAGGTGCTCACCGCCGACCTGGCCGTGGCGCACGACCGTGAGCGGGTCGCCGCACGGGCCGCCGACGGCATCGAATTCCTCGTCAACAACGCGGGATTCGCGCACTCCGGCGAATTCTGGACGTTGCCCTACGAGCAGCTGCAGGCCCAGCTCGACGTCAACGTCACCGCCGTGCTGCAACTCACCCACGCCGCGCTACCCGCCATGATCGCCGCCGCCAAGGGGTCGATCGTCAACGTCGCCAGTGTCGCGGGCCTGATCCCCGGCCGCGGCTCGACCTATTCGGCCTCCAAGGCCTACGTCGTATCCTTCACCGAGGGGTTGGCCGGCGGACTCGCCGGAACCGGTGTGCGGATCCAGGCGCTGTGCCCGGGGTTCGTGCGCACCGAGTTCCATCGGCGGGCAGGCATCGAGATGTCCTCGCTGCCCGAGCCGTTGTGGCTCTCGGTCGACCAGGTCGTCAGCGGCTCGCTGCGCGATCTGGACGCCGACCGCGTGATCAGCGTGCCCGGCGTGCAGTACAAGGTGCTCACCACCGCGGCCGGACTCATCCCGCGGGCCCTGCAGGTCCGAATGAACCGGGGCCTGTTCAACTCACGCGGAAGGACATAGACGACAGATGATGGATCAGGCGAGGGTCACGCGGCCCGAGCTGACCGGCGGCGACCGCGACGCGCTGGCCGCCCTGGTGCGCGAGCTGGCCGTCGTGCACGGCAAGGTGACGCTCTCCTCCGGCAAGGAGGCCGACTACTACGTCGACCTGCGCCGGGCGACCCTGCACCACGAGGCCGGTCCGTTGATCGGCAAACTGCTGCGCGAGCTGGTCGCCGACTGGGATTTCGACGCCGTCGGCGGCCTCACCATGGGCGCCGACCCGGTCGCGCTGGCCGTGCTGCACGCACCGGGCCGTCCGATCGACGCGTTCGTGGTGCGCAAGGCCGCCAAGACCCACGGCATGCAGCGGCAGATCGAAGGCCCCGACGTCACCGGCAAGCGGGTGCTGGTCGTCGAAGACACCACCACCACCGGCAATTCCCCGCTCACCGCCGTGCGCGCGCTGCGCGAGGCCGGGGCGACCGTGGTGGGCGTGGCCACGGTGGTGGACCGGGAAACCGGCGCCGACCAGGTGATCGCGGCCGAGGGGCTGGAGTATCGGTCGATCCTCGGACTGAAGGATCTGGCGCTGGGTTAGCCTGGACGTCGGCAAGTGTGTCGGTGTGGTTTGAAGGACGTGTGAGTCACCTGTGGTGAGCATTGCAGTGAATAAGGGTCGCGAGAATGTTGCGATGCTCGGTATCGGGGCTTACCGACCGCAGCGCATCGTCAGCAATGACGAGGTGTGCGAGGTCCTCGACTCGACCGACCAGTGGATCTACGAGCGCACCGGCATCCGTAACCGGCGCTGGATCAGCGGCGACGAGACGTTGCGCTCCATCGCCGCCGCCGCGGGTGAGCGCGCGCTGAACAACACCGGCATCGACCGGTCCAAGATCGGCGCGCTGATCCTGTGCACCTCGAGCTGGCTCAAGCTCACGCCGCACGGCGCCCCGACCGTGGCCTCCGACCTGGGGATGAACGGCATCGCCGCCTTCGACCTCACCTCCGGCTGCGGCGGCTTCGGCTACGGCCTCGGGGTGGCCGCCGATCTGATCCGCGCGGGCTCGGCCGAATACGTGCTGGTGATCGGCGCCGAGACGATGACCGTCGGCCTCGACCCGACCGACCGCGGCACCGCCATGATCTTCGGCGACGGTGCGGGCGCGGTCGTGGTCGGCCCCAGCGAGGAGAACGGCATCTCCCCGACGGTGTGGGGCAGCGACGGCGAGAACGCCGAAGCCATCGCCCAGGACGTCGACTTCCTCGAGTTCATGAACAAGGCGCAGGCCCTGCAGGGCACCGACCCGGCCGTGGAGCCGGTGGGCCGGATGTCGCTGCGCATGGAGGGTCCGCGGGTGTTCCGGTGGGCGGCCGTCACCCTGCCGCGCGCGCTGGCCAGCGCCCTCGAGGTCTCCGGTGTCTCCAAGGAGGACATCGAGGTCTTCGTCCCGCACCAGGCCAACGCCCGGATCAACGAGTTGATGAAGAAGAACCTCGGGCTCGCCGACGACATCCCGATGGCCAACGACATCGAGAACACCGGCAACACCTCCGCCGCCTCCATCCCGCTGGCCATGGAGGAGATGCTGGTCACCGGCAAGGCCAAGGGCGGTCAGCTCGCGCTGCTGCTCGGCTTCGGTGCCGGGCTGAGCTACGCGGGCCAGGTCGTCACCCTGCCGCCCGCCCCGAAAGAGGCCAGCTTCAGTGTCTGATCGGCGGGTGCGATCCGATCGGCGGGTGCGCCCGTTGCGCGCGGGCTTCCTCGCGGCCGCCGCGGTGACCGTCTACGGCGCCGCCACCGGCCGCGACACGCTCCAGTGGCTGGCCAAACCGCTGATGATGCCGCTGCTGGCCGCCGACGTGGCCACCGGCGGCGCCGACATCGAGCCGGGCGAGCGCACCGTGCTGCTCGCCTCCCTCGGCGCCGCCACCGTCGGCGACGTCCTGCTCATCGACCCCGACGACGACCGTCGCCTGGTCGCGGGTGCCGCCGCCTTCGCCGTCATGCAGACCGGTTACGCCACCCTGTGGTGGCGGCGCGGCGCCCGCCCCACCCGCCCCGTCACCGTGCAACGGCTGGCCGCCTGGCTCGGCGCCGCCGCCCTCCTGCGTGCGAAGGCCCCCACCGTCGCCCTCCCCCTCACCGCCTACGGCGCCACCCTCGGCACCGCAGGCGTCCTGGCGTCGGACCCCGAACTCGCCCCCGCGGCCCTGACCGTCGGCGGCCTCAACTTCCCCGACTCCGACCCCCGCAGCCGCCTCGCCCTCGGCTCCCTGCTGTTCACCCTCTCCGACGGCCTCATCGTCCTGCGCCGAATCTTCGCCCGCAGCACCCGATCCCGCCGCACCACCGAAGCCGTCATCCTCACCACCTACGCCGCCGCCCAATACCTTCTCGCCGACCCCCGAGCCCACACCCGCCCCTGAACCCACCGTTGTCCCCCGCCGAACGGGTTGGTTAGGCTCGGACGAGACCTGATCGGCCCGGATCACGGAGGGGGAGCGGATGCGGCGTGTACTGGTGGTCGTTGCCGCGGCAGCGGTCGTGCCGGTTCTGGGGGCGTGCGGGGGGACGACCAGCGGGACGGCGACCACGTCGACCAGCGCGGCGGAGGTTGCGCTGTGGAACCCGTGCACGGAGATTCCGGATGATCTGTTGCGGCAGGCTGGGGTAGACCCAGCTGTAGTCGAGAGCGGTGTCGCCGGAGTTCACCAGTCCGGTTGGGAAATCTGCACTTGGCGCGGGCCTACGTACTCGATGGCGGTGTACTCTTCGACCCGGTCCGTGCAGGAGATCCGCGAGAAGCCAGGGAACACCGACTTTCGAGATGTCCAGATCGGCGGGCGGCAAGGGGTGGAATACCGCGTGGCTGGCGCGTCGCGGGATCTCGACTGTGACATTGTTTTCCCGGCATCGCAGGGCATGGTTTCGATACGGATCGGAAACAGCGCCCTTGTCGACAATCCCCAGGATCCGTGCCGCCTCGTGAACAAGGCCGCAGAGATCCTGGTTCCGGTTCTGCCTGCGTGAACGATCGGGGGGATCATGAGTGAGCACAGTCGCAACCAATGGGAAGGGTTCGCCGCGAGTGCTCGGGCCGGCGAGCTGTTTCTCGACAGCGAGCAAGTAGCGCGGGAGTGTCTGGCTGCCTGCGATGAATTCTTGCTCGCCTACGACGGCCTCCGGCAGGTCGCAGCCAACGCCCAACGTGTCTCCGGCTTCGGCGACTTCAAGATCGCCGACGAACTGGCGGACCTGTTCCACAAACAGGCCACCGGCGAACCCGGCTCCATCGATCAGGTCATCCTCGACACGATCGCCGTCGTCAAGGACATGCGCGAGATCATGCAGCTCTCCATCGACCGCCTGACCGAGCAGGACAGCTTGAACGCAGGCCAGGTCTCTTCGGCCGCAGTGGATTTAGGGTCTCTGTCGTGAACGACCCTTTCATGTGAGGGTGGTGGTAGTACCGGGTGCGGTTGGCCTCCTCCGCAGTGCTGATCCCGCTGGCTTCGGTGGGAGCCGGGGGCTGCGGGGAGTTCGATCCACTGCCTGACGGTCTTCTGCACGAGCCGGACGGTGGAGGAGATCCGCAGCAAGTCGGGTAACACCGACTTCTCCGAAGTCACGATCGGCGGCCGAACCGGAACGCCTACAGCGCAGTTCAGGACATGCCGGCAGATCCGTGCGAGACAGCCGCCCGGTCAGCCGTTGTACGCGTACGGTTGTTTCCGGCCTGACGGCGCCGATGAGATGATGTGACACGAAGAGGCGTGGTGTGGCAGCGGGAGCAGGTGGGTTGGCGGGCCTGGGCACGGAGGGTGCGCCACTGTTGTGGGCTGTCGAGCGGGTTGGTTAGGCGCGGGTTGGTTAGGCTCGGACGAGATCTGATCGGCCCGGATCATGGAGGGGGAGCGGATGCGGCGTGTTCTGGTGGTCGTTGCCGCGGCAGCGGTCGTGCCGGTTCTGGGGGCGTGTGGGGGGACGACCAGCGGGACGGCGACCACGTCGACCAGCGCGGTGGAGGTTGCGCTGTGGAACCCGTGCACGGAGATTCCGGATGATCTGTTGAGCGACGCAGGGGTCGATCCGGCGAAGAAGGAGAGCGGTATCGCGGGAGTTCACCAGTCCGGGTGGGAGATCTGCACCTGGGAGGGGAGACAGTACTTCTTGGCGGTCTATTCTTCACGTCGGACGGTACAGGAGATACGCGAGAAGCCGGGCAACGTAGCCTTCCGCGATGTCTCGATCGGTGGGCGACAAGGTGTGGAGTACCGGGTCGAGGGAGCATCCATGAACTTGAACTGCGACATCGTTTTTGCTGCCGACCAGGGCATGGTGTCGCTTCGAGTCGGGAATCGAGCAAGTGCCGACAATCACGAAGATCCCTGCATGTTGGCGAACGATATCGCCGAGATGTTGGTGCCGGTGTTTCCGGCATGAGGACTTCGGGGGGACGTTATGGGTGATGCGGACCGGACACAGTGGCGGCAGTTCGCCGAAAGCGCGCGGGCGGGCGAGCTGTATCTCGATAATGCCGAGGCAGCGGGCGAATGCCTGACCGCGTGCGATGAGTTCCTAGCGGCGTACGACTCGTTACAGCATGCGGCGAGGATCGCCCAACGTGTCTCCGGCTTCGGCGGCTTCAAGATCGCCGACGAACTGGCGGACCTGTTCCACAAACAGGCCACCGGCGAACCCGACTCTATCGATCAGGTCATCCTCGACACGATCGCGGTCGTCAAGGATATGCGCGAGATCATGCAGCTCTCCATCGACCGCCTGACCGAGCAGGACAGCTTGAACGCAGGCCAGGTCTCTTCGGCCGCAGTGGATTTAGGGTCTCTGTCGTGAACGACCCTTTCATGTGAGGGTGGTGGTAGTACCGGGTGCGGTTGGCCTCCTCCGCAGTGCTGATCCCGCTGGCTTCGGTGGGAGCCGGGGGCTGCGGGGAGTTCGATCCACTGCCTGACGGTCTTCTGCACGAGCCGGACGGTGGAGGAGATCCGCAGCAAGTCGGGTAACACCGACTTCTCCGAAGTCACGATCGGCGGCCGAACCGGAACGCAGTACCGTGTGTGGAGGGTGCGTCGCGTCACCTGACCTGACATCGCGTTTCCGGCGAGCCAAGGCTCGGTGTCTGTGATGATCAGCAACAGCCCACTTCAGGACATGCCGGCAGATCCGTGCGAGACAGCCGCCCGGTCAGCCGTTGTACGCGTACCGTTGTTTCCGGCCTGACGGCGCCGATGAGATGATGTGACACGAAGAGGCGTGGTGTGGCAGCGGGAGCAGCTGGGCTGAGGCCTGCGCACGGAGGGTGCGCCACTGTTGTGGGCTGTCGAGCGGGTTGGTTAGGCTCGAAGAGACCTGATCAGTCCGGATCACGGAGGGGGAGCGGATGCGGCGTGTACTGGTGATCGTTGCCGCGGCAGCGGTCGTGCCGGTTCTGGGGGCGTGCGGGGGGACGACCAGCGGGACGGCCACCACGTCGACCAGCAGCCCGCAAGCTGCCATCTGGAATCCCTGCACGCAGATCCCTGATGATCTGTTGCGGCAACTGGGTGTCGATCCGGCAACCGAGGAGATCGGCGTAGCGGGCCAGCATCAGTCCGGGTGGGAAATCTGCGGATGGAAGGGTGCAACGCACTACTTGACCGTCTTCTCCACTGGCAGAACGGTTCAGGAAATTCGCGAGAAGCCGGGCAACGTCGATTTCACCGAGGTATCGGTCGGTGGGCGAGCGGGAGTCCGGTATCGAGTCGAGGGGGCATCGAAGAAGCTCACCTGCGATATCGCTTTTGCTGCCGCCCAGGGGTCCATCTCGGTGATGATCAGCAACAACCCTGTCGCCGATAGTCCTGAGGATCCCTGTCAGATCGCGCAGCGTTCGGCAGCCCAACTGGTGCCGCTTTTTCCGCAGTAGATCATCCGAGGGGGTAGCCGATGAGTGAGCACACGATATCGCAATGGCAGCAGTTCAGAGACCAGGCTAGCGCCGGTGAACTGTCTCTCGATGATGCGGCCGCAGCACAAGCGTGTCGTGATGCCTGCGACGAGTTCGCTCAGGCATATGCAGATCTTCTGGTGGCCGCGCAACGCGCCCAACGTGTCTCCGGCTTCGGCGACTTCAAGATCGCCGACGAACTGGCGGACCTGTTCCACAAACAGGCCACCGGCGAACCCGACTCCATCGATCAGGTCATCCTCGACACGATCGCCGTCGTCAAGGACATGCGCGAGATCATGCAGCTCTCCATCGACCGCCTGACCGAGCAGGACAGCTTGAACGCAGGCCAGGTCTCTTCGGCCGCAGTGGATTTAGGGTCTCTGTCGTGAACGACCCTTTCATGTGAGGGTGGTGGTAGTACCGGGTGCGGTTGGCCTCCTCCGCAGTGCTGATCCCGCTGGCTTCGGTGGGAGCCGGGGGCTGCGGGGAGTTCGATCCACTGCCTGACGGTCTTCTGCACGAGCCGGACGGTGGAGGAGATCCGCAGCAAGTCGGGTAACACCGACTTCTCCGAAGTCACGATCGGCGGCCGAACCGGAACGCCTACAGCGCAGTTCAGGACATGCCGGCAGATCCGTGCGAGACAGCCGCCCGGTCAGCCGTTGTACGCGTACGGTTGTTTCCGGCCTGACGGCGCCGATGAGATGATGTGACACGAAGAGGCGTGGTGTGGCAGCGGGAGCAGGTGGGTTGGCGGGCCTGGGCACGGAGGGTGCGCCACTGTTGTGGGCTGTCGAGCGGGTTGGTTAGGCGCGGGTTGGTTAGGCTCGGACGAGATCTGATCGGCCCGGATCATGGAGGGGGAGCGGATGCGGCGTGTTCTGGTGGTCGTTGCCGCGGCAGCGGTCGTGCCGGTTCTGGGGGCGTGTGGGGGGACGACCAGCGGGACGGCGACCACGTCGACCAGCGCGGTGGAGGTTGCGCTGTGGAACCCGTGCACGGAGATTCCGGAGGATTTGTTACGGCAGCTCGACGTCGATCCCGCGACAGAGGAGAGCGGGATCGCTGGTGTCGAACAGTCCGGCTGGGAGATCTGCAAGTGGGCCGGGCGTGAGTACTTTCTCACTGTCTACTCCACCCGCCACACGGTTCGAGAGATCGAGCAGAAGCCCGGGAATGTCGAGTTCGCACCGGTGACTGTCGGGTCGCGAACGGGGCAGTCGTACCGCGTGGAGGGTGCGGGCAAAACCTACAACTGCGACATTGTCTTCTCCGCTCGACAAGGCGCTGTCTCCCTTCGCATCGGCAACCGCGCGAGCGGCGACAACTCCACAGATCCATGCACGACCGCGAGGGCTGCCGCTGACGTGCTTGTGCCCGTGTTTCCGGGATAAGGCCAGAAGGGAGGGGATCGAACATGACGGACCAAGCCACTTCCGCGTGGCGTAGTTTCGTGGAACAGGCGCGATCGGGTGAGCTCTATTTGGACCCGGACGTTGCGAAAGAGTCCCTCGTCGCGTGCGACGAGCTGCTTTTGGCTTACGACGGGCTCGTGGAGTACGCGTATGACGCTCAACGCGTAGGTGGATTCGGAGCATTCGGTATCGCCGACGAACTGGCGGATCTGTTCCACAAACAGGCCACCGGCGAACCCGGCTCCATCGATCAGGTCATCCTCGACACGATCGCGGTCGTCAAGGATATGCGCGAGGTCATGCAGCTCTCCATCGACCGCCTGACCGAGCAGGACAGCTTGAACGCAGGCCAGGTCTCTTCGGCCGCAGTGGATTTGGGGTCTACGTCGTGAACGACCCTTTCACGCGAGGGTGGTGGTAGTACCGGGTGCGGTTGGCCTCCTCCGCATTGCTGATCCCGCTGGCTGCGGTAGGAGCCGGGGGGCTGCGGGGAGTTCGATAGCGGTGGTGGCACGCTCGCTGGTCCGGCGGTGGCGATGAGACTTGGGGATCCATGCAGCGAGATTTCCGAATGACGTTCTCGAACGCTTGAACGTCGACCCGGCCAGTGCAGAGAACGGCGTCGCGGGTCAACGGCAGTCGGGCTGGGAGATCTGTGGTTGGACAGTACCGACCCACTACCTGACCGTCTTCTCCACGAGCCGGTTGTGGGCTGTCGAGGGGGTTGGTTAGGCTCGGACGAGACCTGATCGGCCCGGATCACGGAGGGGGAGCGGATGCGGCGAGTTCTGGTGATCGTTGCCGCGGCAGCGGTCGTGCCGGTTCTGGGGGCGTGTGGGGGGACGACCAGCGGGACGGCGACCACGTCGACCAGCGCGGTGGAGGTTGCGCTGTGGAACCCGTGCACGGAGATTCCGGATGATCTGTTGCGACGGGTGGGGGTCGACCCGGCCAAGGAGGAAAGTGGCATCGCCGGAGTTCATCAGTCCGGGTGGGAGATCTGTACCTGGGAGGGCAGGCAGTATTTCTTGACGGTCTACTCATCGCGTAGAACGGTGCAGGAGATTCGTGAGAAGCCGGGCAACGTCGGCTTCCGCGATGTGTCGATCGGCGGGCGGCCAGGTCTGGAGTACCGGGTCGAGGGTGCATCGATGAACCTCGAGTGTGACATCATTTTCGACGCTGAACAGGGGATGGTGTCGCTTCAGGTCGGGAATCGAGCAAGTGCCGACAACCACGAGGATCCGTGCATGTTGGTGAACAACATCGCCGAGACGATGGTGCCGGCGTTTCCGGCATGACGACTCTGGGGGACGTTATGGGTGACGCAGATCTGTCGCAGTGGCGGCAGTTCGCCGAAAGCGCGCGGGCGGGCGAGCTGTATCTCGACAATGCCGAGGCAGCGGGCGAATGCCTGACCGCGTGCGATGAATTCCTAGCCGCGTACGACTCGTTACAGCATGCGGCGAGGATCGCCCAACGTGTCTCCGGCTTCGGCGACTTCAAGATCGCCGACGAACTGGCGGACCTGTTCCACAAACAAGCCGCCGGCGAACCCGGCTCCATCGATCAGGTCATCCTCGACACGATCGCGGTCGTCAAGGACATGCGCGAGATCATGCAGCTCTCCATCGACCGCCTGACCGAGCAGGACGCGGTGAATTCGAACCAGATCACCTCCACGGCGGCGGATCTGGGGGCGCCGCGATGAGCTTGCCCGGCATGAGTTTCTTCGAGAACTACACCTTCGGTGCGGCCACGCTCCGCAATCTCACGAATTGGATTGCCGGTGAGGAACTCGAGCCGGGTACCCGGCCGGGTGATGTGCAGGGCCGCTACAACAATCAGCGGGAGGCGGTGCGGAACGAGGCCGGGCAGATCGGTTTCGTCGGGGATTTCCGGTCCGGTATCCGCAGCCAGGAGTTCTTCGAGGAGCCGCTCGAGGTGTTGCGCGCCAAGGTCGACAAGATCGATCTCACCGCGGTGGATGACCTGCGCGCGGCGTGGGACGAGATCGGCAAGCGGGCCGAAACCGCGCAGGCGCAGTTCAGTACACGGATGCTGCGCGCGACCGACGAGAGTGTGTGGCGCGGCGAGTCCGCGCGTGCCGTGGCTCAGGGGGTGGCCCAGTTCCTGGAGTCGGCGACCAAGGCGTCTCAGGCCGCCCGGTTGATGGCGAAGAAGACCGAGGAACTGGCCACCGGGCTCGCTCCGACCAAGGAGCTGGTTCCGCAGGTGCCCGAACACAATACGAATTGGGAGAACACTCGCCGCTGGATCGCGGGGCGTGGCTGGCGTGACAACGAGGAGGCGTACGAGACGGCGCTGGCCGAGGCGCGCCGGGTGCTGCGGACCGTCTACGCCCCGGTGTTGCGCGAGACCGACAACGTGCCGGTGATCCCCAAACCCTACAACCCGACCTCCGAGCCGGGCGGTTCCGATCCTGGCTCGGGTTCGACGAATCCGGGCACGCCGGGGTGGAACGGCACGTCGGCACCGTCGGGCAGCACCGGTCCCGCGTCGCAGCAGCCGGGCGATCCCGGGCCGGGCGAGGACCAGGCTGCCCCGGATCAGCAGGACACGGGCCGGCCGTCGAGCCAGACGCCCGGCGACCAGACGCAGCAGTCGACCGATCCGGCGGGCGCGGGCGACTCGACGAATCCCGCGGGCACGACACCGGCTTCGGCCACCCCGACCCTGCCGGGCAGCCCCGGCTCCCCGACGACACCCGGTTCTCCCGGCCTTGGTTCGCCGGGTTCCGGCTCGCCCGGTTCGGGCTACCCGGGTTCGCCGGGCGCGGTGCCGGGTGCGGGTTCGAGTGTGCCGGGCGCGCCCGCGGCCGCCCAGGCCGCGATGAGTTCGGCGGCCGGTCGTGCCGCCGCCAACGGGCGGGCGGGGATGATGGGCATGCCCGGTGTGGCCGGCCGCGGTGCGCAGAGCGACGAGGAGCACACCAAGGGCGTCCCCGACTACCTGATCAACCAGGAGAACGGGGAGGAACTGATCGGCACCGCGACGCGGCCGAAGGCGGTCCCGCCGGTGATCGGGGAATGAGCGCGGTCGCCCGCTGGCAGTTCACCGCGCTCGAGTTCCGGGTGCTGTGGGAGTCGACCGGCCGCGACGTGCTGCCCTATCCGTTGCGGCACCGCTGGGTCGACACCGGTGAGCCGAACGATTTCCGGCTGGCCTGGCAGGCGGCCGCGCGTTCGGTCCGCGACCGGCTCGACGACAACCTGATGCGCGCGGTGGATGTGCTGCTGCGGCCGGAAGCCAGGGTCGAGGTCGCCGGGTTCCGCGGCCGCGGCCGGGACCAGCGCATCCGCGCGCACGCGGGCGTGCATTACCAGCACGGGGCCATCGCGGTGCAGGAGCCGGGCATCGACCACGAGCACGGCGGCGACGTGCGGTTGACGTTCCTGCCCGCCGAGCAGGTGCCTGCCGCCGTCATCGGGACGCTGCCGAAATGCCCACCCGGAAAAGGTGATTCGCTGCGCGTGGACGTCCGCGATCTGGCGCCACGGGCGGGCGTGCACACCGATCCGTGGCGGCGCGGCCCGCGCGAGGTGTTCGACGAGTTCTTCGCCCGGCCGACCACGTGCCTGGCGCACGTGGCGGTCTACCCGCACGGCAGTGTCGACAACCGGCACACGGAAGGGCGAAAGGACTTCCAGATCAACGATTTCGAGGACGGGCGCTACATCAGTTTCGGCGAGGACGTGGTCGTCGCCAAACCCGCCCCCGAACAGGCCCTCGTGCATACGCTCGCCCAGCGCATCGAACAACTGGTGCGGGCGGTCCGCGACGGCCGCTACGCCGCGCGGTGACCGACACCTCCGCCGATACCCCCGCTGACCAGGCCGGGCCCGGATAGCATCATCGCCATGACTCAACCTCCGCAGTACGGGAACCCGTACGCGTCCTACGGTCCGCCGCCGCCCGACCACCCGCAGGCGACGACGATCCTGGTGCTCGGCATCCTCGGCCTGGTGTTGTGCCAGCTCTGCGCGCCGTTCGCCTGGATCATGGGACGCCGGGCGTTGAACGAGATCGAGTCCTCCGGCGGCACCATCGGCGGGCAGGGCAACGTCAAAGCGGGCTACATCTGCGGAATCATCGGCACCATCATCCTGGCGCTGTATCTGCTGGCGCTGGTCGTGGTGATCGTGATCGCGATCATCGGCGGTATCGCCTCGTCGTCCTCGTCCTACTGAGCCCTTCCCGTCCCGGGCCGCCCCACCGGGCCCGGGCCGAGCGCAGCCCCGCGACCTCGTGCGCGGTGCGCGGATCTAGCATCGGCGGCGTGGAGCAGCAGTCGCAGATCGCCGAGGAGTCGCAGGCCGGGCCGACCGAGTGGGGCGAACACCCGCACGGGGTCGGCCCGTGGCCGGCGGAGTTCGGCACCCCGCCGCCCGACGATCCCCGCCTGGACCCGGAGCTGCTCGCGCACGGCGACCGCCGCAACGTGGTGGACGCCTACCGGTATTGGACGCGTGAGGCGATCGTCGCCGACATCGACCGGCGCAGGCATCCCTTTCACGTCGCGATCGAGAACTTCGCCCACGACGCCAACATCGGCACGGTGGTGCGCACCGCCAACGCGTTCGCCGCGGCCGCGGTGCACATCGTCGGCAGGCGGCGATGGAACCGCCGCGGCGCCATGGTCACCGACCGCTATCAGCACATCCGGCATCACGCCGACGTGGCGGAACTGCGCGACTTCGCCGACCGGACGGGCCTGACGGTCGTCGCGGTGGACAACGTGCCGGGTGCGGTGCCACTGGAAACCGTGGAGTTGCCGCGGGAGTGCCTGCTGCTGTTCGGGCAGGAGGGCCCCGGCGTGACCGAGCCCGCGAAGCAGGCCGCGGCCATGACCGTCTCGATCGCACAGTTCGGCTCGACGCGCAGTATCAACGCAGGGGTGGCGGCGGGCATCGCCATGCATGCCTGGATCCGCACCCACGCCGACCTCAGCCAGAGCTGGTGAGGCGAGCATGCACAATTCGGACGCCGTTGGGTAACAATTCAGCGGCATGAATCGGGACAGAACTGGCACCATTGTCCTATGACCTCGCGGAGCCCGAAGACCGGGCAGGATGCTGCGCCGACGCCCGCGCTGTGGTCCGAGCGGGCCGACATGGCCGAATCCGCGATCGTCTCCCGGCACCTGCGGGCGCTCTGGGCCGTCCCGGGAACGGAATTGGGGGTGGTCGGCTGGCCCGCGACCCGGCGCGAGCGGATGTTCGCGTCCTGGCACTACTGGTGGCAGGCGCATCTGATCGATTGCGCCGTCGACGCTGCCAATCGCGCGCCGACGCCGACTCGTCGCAAACGGCTCGCGGAGCTGGTGCGTTCGCATCGAATCCGCAACATCACCGGGTGGACCAACAACTACTACGACGATATGGCGTGGTTGGCGATCGCGCTGGAGCGCGCCGAACGCACGCAGGGGGTGTCCGCCGCCCGCGGCGCGCTGACCGCGTTGGAGAAGAAGCTCTACACGGCGTGGCAGCCGGACGTCGGCGGCGGCATCCCGTGGCGGGTGCGGTCGGATTACTTCAATGCTCCCGCCAACGGGCCTGCCGCGATCGCGCTGAGCCGCCTCGGCAGGCACGCGCGCGCACAGGAGATGGCCGATTGGATCGACGCCACCCTGCGCGACCCCGGCAGCGGGTTGATTCTCGACGGCATCCACCTGCCGTCCGGCGAGATCGAGCGGCCCACCTTCACCTATTGCCAGGGTGTGGTGCTCGGCCTGGAAGCCGAGCTCGCCGTCCACACCGACGAGCCGCGACATCTCGACCGGGTGCACCGGCTACTCGGCGCGGTCGAGGAGCACATGACCACGCACGGCGTGATCAACGGCGGTGGTGGCGGCGACGGCGGTCTGTTCAACGGGATCCTGGCCCGCTATCTGGCGGTGGTCGCGCTGATGCTGCCCGGCGACGGACGTACCCAGGCGGCCGACCGCCGCGACGCCGCCGCGATCGTGCGTGCTTCGGCACAGGCGGCGTGGTCGAACCGGCTCGAGGTCGAGGGCGAGCCGCTGTTCGGGGCCGACTGGAGCAAACCCGCGCGGTTGCCGGGCAGCACGGCCGGGGCCGGGTACTTCACCGCGGGCGGTTCCGTGACGGCCTCGAAGGTGCCCGAGCGCGATCTCTCGGTGCAGCTGTCGGGCTGGATGTTGATGGAGGCGGCGTACCAGGTGAGCGCGGCCGGGCTGTGAGCGGCGAGCGGGCGCGTCAGCGGCGCTCGGCGTCGGGCTCCCAGCGGGGCAGCACCACGGTCGGCGCGTCCATGTCGAACTCGTCGACGCGCGCGTTCATCTCCTGGCGGTAGTGCCTGATCCCCACGATGGTGCCCACGATCAGGCCGAGCACCAGCGCGGCCGTGACGCCGTGCATCAGCCACGGCACCCGCTTCAGGTGGTTGCCCGCGTAGAAGCCGATCAACAGCAGCACCGGCGCCCACGCGATCGCGCCGAGCGTGCTGGCGATGGTGTAGCGGCGGTGATCCATCCGTGCCGCGCCGGCGACCAGCGGGCACAGGGTGCGCACCCACGGAATCCAGCGGGCCAGCAGCACCGCCCAGAACCCGTGTTTGTCCAGCATCAGGGTCACCCGGCGCAGGTTCTCGGCATTGACGTATCTGCCGTTGCGTCTGGCGACGAACCCGGTACCGGTGCGATGCCCGATCACGTACCCCACCTGGTTGCCCGCGATGGCCGCCACCATCGCGCCCAGCGCCAGCGCCCAGATCTGCTTCTCCCCGGCGTGGTGACCGGCCAGCACCACACCGGCGGTCAGCAGCATGGAATCGCCGGGCAGGAACAGGCCGACGATCACCGCGCATTCCAGGAACACGAAGCTGATGACCACCACCCAGACCAGGGTGGGACCAGCGGATTCGAGAAAGTTCAATCCGCCCGACGCGGCGACCATGTGGCTCAGCTCTGACCGGGCGTGGACTTCACCGTCTCGGTGTCGGCGGCGGCGTTCGCGGAGCGCGCGGCGCGCATCCGCTTGACGATCTCGACGAGGATCGGCAGCACCGAGACGAACACGATCAGCAGGAAGATCAGGTCGATGTTGTCGCGGATGAACGCGATCTGGCCCAGCAGGTAGCCGAGCACCGTCACACCGGTGCCCCACAGCACCGCGCCGATGGCGTTGTAGGTGACGAAGACGCGGTAGCTCATCGCCGAGGCACCCGCGACCACGGGCGCGTAGGTGCGCACGATCGGCACGAAGCGGGCCAGGATGATGGTGATCGGGCCGTGCTTCTCGAAGAAGGCGTGCGACTCGTCGATGTACTTCTTCTTGAAGATCCGGGCGTCGTCGGACTTGAACAGCGCCGTGCCGCCGCCCTTGCCGATCATGTATCCGACCTGGTCACCGGCGAACGCGGCGATGGGGATGAGCACCAGCAGCACGCCGATCGGCGCGAACGGCGGGATCTCGGCCGACTTCGACGCCGCGATCAGGCCCGCGGTGAACAGCAGCGAGTCGCCGGGCAGCAGCGGGAACAGCAGTCCGGACTCGATGAAGACGACGAGCAACAATCCCGCGAGCACCCAGCTACCGAAGGAGTTGAGCAGATTCACCGGATCCAGGAAGCCCGGCAAGAGGGCGAGATTCGTCGTCAGGGTTTCCGAGCCGGCCTGCGCAATCACGCCGCCCAGGGTACCGGCGTGGCGGGACCGTGCCTAATTGTGGCGAGGATCTCGGCGGGGCGGGCGGCCGTCGTCGGGTCCCCTGTCGGGTGGGTCGGCGTCTCCCTTAGGCTGATCAGCAGGATCAGCACCCTTCGCGCCTGCGGGCGGCGAGCGTCGTACATGGAGGTCTGTCAGTGCCCATCGCAACCCCCGAGGTCTACGCCGAGATGCTGGCTCGCGCCAAGCAGAACTCCTTCGCGTTCCCGGCGATCAACTGCACCTCGTCGGAGACCATCAACGCGGCCATCAAGGGCTTCGCCGATGCCGGCAGCGACGGCATCATCCAGTTCTCGACTGGCGGCGCGGAGTTCGGTTCCGGGCTCGGCGTGAAGGACATGGTCACCGGCGCGGTCGCGCTGGCCGAGTTCGCGCACGTGGTGGCGGCGAAGTACGACGTGACCATCGCCCTGCACACCGACCACTGCCCGAAGGACAAGCTGGACGGCTTCGTCCGGCCGCTGATCGCCATCTCGCAGGAGCGGGTGAACGCGGGCAAGAACCCGCTGTTCCAGTCGCACATGTGGGACGGCTCGGCCATCCCGATCGACGAGAACCTCGAGATCGCCAAGGAGCTGCTGAAGGCCACCTCGGCGGCCAACATCATCCTCGAGGTCGAGATCGGCGTCGTCGGCGGTGAAGAGGACGGTGTCGAGGCCGAGATCAACGAGAAGCTCTACACCTCCCCGGAGGACTTCGAGAAGACCGTCGATGCGCTGGGCACCGGCGAGAACGGCAAGTACCTGCTCGCCGCCACCTTCGGCAACGTGCACGGCGTGTACAAACCGGGCAACGTCAAGCTCCGCCCCGAGGTGCTCGCCGAGGGCCAGCGGGTGGCCGCGGCCAAGCTCGGCCTCGGCGCCGACGCGCAGCCGTTCGACTTCGTCTTCCACGGCGGTTCGGGCTCGCTGAAGTCCGAGATCGACGACGCGCTGCGCTACGGCGTGGTGAAGATGAACGTCGACACCGACACCCAGTACGCCTTCACCCGTCCCGTCGCCGGGCACATGTTCACCAACTACGACGGTGTGCTCAAGATCGACGGCGAGGTCGGCAACAAGAAGACCTACGACCCGCGCAGCTACCTCAAGAAGGCCGAGGCGTCGATGTCGGAGCGCGTCGTGGAGGCGTGCAATGATCTGAAGTCCGCGGGACGGTCGATCAGCGCCTGACCCACAACGTTCGAGGGCCCGAGCTCATGAGTCTGGATGTGCGTGTGCTCGGGCCCGTCCGGTTGTTCGTCGGTGGTGAGCCGGTGGCGGTCGGCGGGCCCAAGCCGCGAGCCCTGCTGGCCGCGCTCACCGTCAACCGGCGCCGCGCGGTCGCCTCGTCCGCACTGGCCGACATGGTCTGGAACGAGGATCCGCCGGATTCGTATGCGGCCAGCCTGCAGGTGTTCGTCTCCAACATCCGTAAGGCGCTGCGCAATTCCGGCGTCGACCCGGCCCAGGTGCTGCGCACCGAGTCCTCCGGGTACCGGCTCGAGATCCCCGAGGACGCCTGCGACATCGGCCGTTTCGAAGCCGCCTGCGCGGCCGGCGCCAAGGCCGCCGACCTCGGCGACCAGGTGCGTGCCGCGCAGCTGTACGGCAAGGCGCTCGACGAGTGGAGTGGGCGCGCGATGTCGGATCTGGCGGGTCTGCAGTTCGCCGACGGCTTCGCGACCGCGATGGAGGAGGAGCGACTGCTGGCCGCCTCCGCTCGTATCGACGCCGAGATCGCCTGCGGGCGCGCCTCCTCGGTGATCGGCGAACTGGTCACCATGACCACCGAACACCCGTTGCGCGAACCGCTGTGGGGGCAGCTGATCACCGCCCTGTACCTGTCCGGCCGCCAGGCCGACGCGCTGGACGCCTGCCGCCGGGTGCGCACCGTGCTCGCCGACGAACTCGGCATCGATCCCGGTCCCGCCCTGGTCGAGCTCGAGCAGCGGGTGCTGCGGCAGGAACCGTTGAGCACCAAGGAGTTCAAGCGCGTCGAGCGGATGGCCGCGGCGATGACCGAGACTGTCACCGAGGGGCCGCGCGCGGTGCGCAGCGGGCAGCTGCGCCTGCCGGACGGCCGGGCGCTGCCGATCTCGCACGCGGGTATGCGCATCGGCCGCATGATCGACAACGACCTGGTCCTCGACGACCCGAAGGCCAGCCGCTACCACGCCCACATCCTGCCCAGCCGCGCCGGCCTGCTCATCAAGGACCTGCATTCGGCCAACGGGGTGTACATCAACGAGGAACCGATCGAGAGCGCGTTGCTCGGCGACGGCGACATGATCCGCATCGGCGCGACCGTGCTGATTTTCCAAGCGTTGCAGTAGGTCCGCAATCCCGGATCGACACGGCTGTGGATGGTGGGCTGCATCCCCAGGCCGCGCCGGGAACTCGCGCATACCCGCCCACGGGCGCGGTAGGGTCGGGCGCTGGTCGGATTCGTGGCGCGAGGTGAGGGGTGCTGATGGCGGTGCGCATGGCGGCGGTGATCGGTGCCGCGGGATTGCTGGTCGCTGCGCAGGGGGCGGTGGGCTCGGCCGAGCCCGGCGGCGCGGTCGCGGTGCCCGGCGCCGGGCCGTGTCTCACCGATCCGAAACCGGTACACGAGGATCTGATTCCGGAGACGCTCGAGGTGCCCGTTCCGTACCCGGTGGTCACGGTGCTGCCGCCGGAGCCACCCGAGCCGGAGCCGGTGCGCACCGAGATGACGTTGCCGAGCGACCCGTGCGTCAACCCCTGCCCGGACCTCACCGACCTGCCGGAACCACCGCCGAGCCTGGCGAACCGGCTCGGCATTCCCGAGATCCTCGTGAACCCCAAGCCCTTCTATTTCGCGCTGCCCGGTCCGAGCCCCGATCCCGGCGAGGTGCCGCCCCCACCCGCGCCGGTCACCCCACCCACCGAGGCCGCGCCGCGCGAGGCGGCGCCCGCCGCGCCGCGCGTGGTGCAGGTGCGCGAAGTCGCCAAGCAGACCGGCGCCAACTCGGTGAACCGCACCGACAAGCGGTGGCAGGTGGACGGCACCGACCTGGGGATCATGTGGGAGAGCGGGCCCGGGGAGGTCGCGGTGGCCTTCGGTGACACCGTCGGGCGCGGGTTCCATCCGCCCGGCGGCATGGGCGGGGACTGGCGCAGCAACGTGCTGGCCTTCAGTACCGACCGTGACCTGAGCGACGGGATGACCTACGACCGCATGGTCACCGACAGTCGCTGCCATGCCGCGGAGGTGCTGTCGAGCCGCAAACTCGACAACGTGGAGATCACCACCATCCCCACCTCCGGCTTCGCCCTCGGCGACCGGCAGTACCTGAGCTACATGTCGATTCGCACCTGGAACAGCGGGCCCGGCACCTTCTACACCAACTACGGCGGGATCGCCTACTCCGACGACCGCGGCCAGACCTGGACCAAGGACCCGCACGCCCGCTGGGACAACATCTTCGGCCTCGCCAACTTCCAGGTGAGCGCGATGGTCCCGCACGGCGACCACGTCTACATGTTCGGCACCCCCAACACCCGCCTCGGCGCGGTCGGCCTCGCCCGCGTCCCGGCCGACCAACTGCTCAACAAGACCGCCTACCAGTACTGGCGGGACGGGCAGTGGACGCCGGTCGGCGGGGCCGCCAGCGCCACACCCGTCGTCGACGCCCCCGCGGGCGAGCTGTCGGTGCGCTTCGACGCGAGCCGGGGGGTGTGGCAGATGAGCTACCTCGACACCGCGCGCGCCGCCATCGTCGTCCGGGAGGCGACCACGCCCCAGGGCGCCTGGTCGGCCCCGACGCCGACGGTCTCGGTGCTCGACTATCCCGAGCTGTACGGCGGCTTCATCCATCCCTGGTCGAGTGGAAGCGATCTCTACTTCAACATCACGACCTGGAGCGACTACAACGTGTATCTCATGCACGCCGAACTGGCGGAGTGAGTCCGGTCAGGAGAGCCGGACCTCGGCGATGGCGCGGCCGAAGAGTTTGCGGCCGCCGGAGGTGGCGCCCAGCACCACGGTGGCCGCGCGGCGGTCGGGATCGAGGGATTTGATCTTGCCGGTGAACTCGATGGTGCTCGGTTCCTCGACGGTCACCGGGACGAAGCCCGCGAATCGGACGCTGAACTTCGTCATGGCGGTGGGGTCGCCGAGCCACCCGGTGAGGTAGTCGGCGGTCAGGCCCATCGTCAGCATGCCGTGGGCGACGACGGTGGGCAGGCCGACGAGCTGGGCGGCGCGTTCGCTGAAGTGGATCGGGTTGGGATCGCCCGCGACGCCCGCGTAATTGACCAGGTCGCCGCGGGTCAGTCGGGCGGTGCCGGCCGGGAGTTCGTCCCCCTTCGCGAGGCGGTCGAACGAGGGGATGGTGTGCACCGGGCCGGGGACGGCGGCGCGTGCCGGCGGCAGGTCGGCCTCGTCGATCGGGATCAGGACTCCCGTCTGTGCGAGATCTGCGGTCGGCTCGACGGGCCGGGTGTGCATGAAGATGCTGCGCACCACCTCCGCGAAGTTCGGATCGACCTCGGCGCCGCGGCGCGCGACGATCGTGGTCGACGCGATCTGCGCGATCTCGTCGTGCTGGTTGAGCATCTCGGCGCGGACGGTGACGAAATCGTTGTCGCCGAAGCTGCGGATCGACTCGATCAGCACCCGGGTGTGGATGGCGTCGCCGGCCAGGAACGGGCGGCGCAGCTCGAAGATCTGATCGGTCTGCAGCACCTGGGTCAGGTCGTACTCGGTGAGCACCGAATCCAGCAGCGCGTTGGTCGCCGCCATGCCGATCACCGAGGAGAAGGTGGGCGGGGCGACGACGTGGTCGTAGCCGAGGCGGGCGGCGTCGGCCTCGCGGTGGTGCGCGCCGTGCCGGTTCTGCACGGCGCGGGCGAATTCGCGCACCTTCTCGCGGCCGACCTCGTAGCGGTCGCGCACCAGAAACCGGCGCCCCGCCAGGCTCTTCGTCGCCAGGATGTCGGCGTCCGGTTCCATCATCGTCTGCTCACTGCCCATGACCGGGCCATGCTAGTGGCCCGGCCGGTCGCTTGACCAGGTGATGTGACGACCGCTACCGCCGAGTAGTCACTCCGCCTCGGTGGGGCGGTCGCACACCTTCCAGCCGCTGTCGGTCTTTTCCAGATCGAACGTTCGTGCCGAACGGTTACCCGGGTCGGCCTCGGTGTACACGGTCGCCTGGGCCAGGGCGGTGTTGTCGGTGATCTTGATGGCGTCCACCCCGTCCACCACCGGGATGCTGCGCCGTTCCCGCGACTGCTGGTGCACGCTGGCGAACTGCTCGGGCGTGATGTTGCGGTAGAACTCGTGCAACGGCCCGCAGGTGCTCTCCCGCAGCGCGGCCAGATCACCGTCGTGCAACGCCGAGGTGTAGTCGCCGATCGCCGCGCGCACCTGGTCCTCGGGCGAATCGCCGCGCAGCAGCGCCATCGCGATACCGGCCAGCACGAGCACCAGCACCACCGCCGCGGCACCGACCGCCAGCAACCACCGTCGGGACCGCTTCGCGCCCGTCGGCTCCGCCGCACCCGCGGGCTCTTCGGCGGCGGGCGGAACCCGCTGCGGCTGCGCGATCGCCCGCGGTCCCGCACTCACCTGTTCGGCCGGGCGCGTGGCGTTCTGATCGGCAGGCGAGGGGGCCGAACCGGCGCGGGCCGGCGGCGGACCGGCCTGGCCAGGGGCGTTCGGCACGCCCGAGGGCGGTCCCGAGGGCCCCTGCGGACCCGGCTGCCGCGGACCGGGCGCGGGCCGCGGAGTCGTCGGCGGTTTGCTCAGCGGCGGACGACCCGCCACCCGATCGGTCGGCTCGGGACGCTGGATCGGCAGCGCCATCGTCTTCTGGTCGTCCTCGCCGACGGGCGCGACCAGCGGCATGGCGACGGTTTCGGCGTCGGCGTCGGCGTCTGCGTCGATGGGTGGCGTGGCGGATTCGCCTTCGGCCGGTCGGCCGGGGGGTGTCCGGTCGGGTGCGGCCGGTGGCTCGGGCGGGTTCTGTTCGGTGCTTTCGGAGCCCGACTTGTTTCGACCCTGCGCATCGGTCGGTCCGGCGGGTGCGCCGGGCGCCGCGGGCGCGGTCGGTGCGCCGGATGCGGCGGGTCCGGTCGGTCCGGCGGGTGCGGTCGGTGCGGGAGGTGCGGTTTGTCCGGCCGGTCCGGTCGCTCCGGTGGGTGCGCTCGGTCCGGCAGGTGTGGTTCGTCCGGCGGCTGCGGCCGCGGCCGCGGTCCCGGAGGCGGCGGCGCCGGGCGCTCCGGCTCGGTTTCCGGGGTCGTCGGAGGTGGCGGCCGGTGCGCCCTGCCGTCCGGTCTTGTCCGCGCTGCCGGGTTGCGCGGGCAGGTCGACGCGACGCATCACCATCGTCTTGTCGTCGCCACCCGTCTTGTCGTCGCCACCCGTCGCCGCTGCCCCCGCCGCCTGCGCCGCCGCGGCGACGTCCTCCCGGCGGAACACCATCGTCGGCGCATCGGCGCCAGGCGTCGACGGAACACTCTCGTCCCCGGCGCCCGCCGCCCCGGAGGTGGTGCCCTTACCCCCAGCAGTCGGCGGAGTTCCCCTCTCACCAGTGCCAGCACCAGCACCAGTGCCAGTGCCAGTCCCAGTGCCAGTGCCCGGACTGGCCCCCGCCTCCGGGCGTGGGCCTGAACCTGCGTTCGCTCCCGCGCTGGTGCCCTCGCCGCTACCCGCGCGCGGGTCGTTGCCAGCGCCTGCCCGGCTTCCCGCGCCAGTGTCGGTGCGTGCGCCTTGGCCGGTGTCTGCGTTCGTGTCGGTGCGTGCGCCTTGGCCGGTGCCCGCGCCCGTGTCGGTGCGTGCGCCCTGGCCGGTGCCCGCGTCCTCGCCGGTGCCCGCGGCTTCGCCGGTACCGGTGCCCGCGCCTGCGTCCATGCGTGCGCCGGTGCCGCTGTTCGGGTCGGCGCTGGTGCTGACGTCTGCCTTGGGGCTGCCACCCGTGCCTGCGCCGGTGTTGGCGCCCGCGTCGGGAGCGGCGGCCGTGCTGGTGCGGTCGCCACCGCTGCCCGGCCCGGTGTCGGCGTCGGTGTTCGTGCCCGCGCTGGTGCCGGCGCGGGCACCGGGATTCGTGCCGGCGCCAGTGTTGGTGTCTGCTCCCTCAGCGGCACCGGTGCCTGCGTCCGCGCCGGGGCCGGTATTCGCGTTGTTCCCTCGGTTGACCGAGGGGTCGGTGCCGGCGCTCGGCGCAGCGTCGCGGCCCGGAACCGCGCTTCCTGCTGCCCCAGCAGCCCCTGCACCCGTGGTGGTCTGTCCTCGGTCGGCGCCGGAAGGACTCGGCTGGCCGGCGGACGCGTCCGGTCCGGGGCGGCCGGTGCTGCCACCGGCGGCACCGGAAGTACGGGAACCGGCGGCGTCTGCTGCCGACGGCGCGCCGGGAGCGGTGTGTGACTGCGCGGCGGACCCCGGCGCGCTCGTCGCTGCCGCATCTGTCGTCCGCGCGTCGGCGGCGGATCGGCCGGGTTGGTCCGCGGGGGTGCTCGGAGTGCTTCCGGGTCGGTTGCCCGCCGGACCGCCCTGCGCTTGCGCGCCCTGCACAGTCCGGTGCTGCACGGTCGTCTGGTCGGCACCCGAACCCGAGGGCTTCCCGGCTCCCTGCCCGGAACCCTGCGCGACGGAGGATGCCGCTCCCCCCGAGTCGCCGGGACGGGAGCCGGTCGCCCCGCCCGCGGGTTCCCGCCCGGCGTCCGCGCGCTGTCCGGAACCGGCCGCCATCGGCGCGGTGGCGTCCGACCGCCCACCGGCGGCATCGGCACCACTGTTTCGCCCTGGTGCTCCGGCGTTTTCGGGACGCGCCGGGTGTCCGCCCGCGGGCCGGTCGGCGGGTGCGGCGGACCTGTTGATCTGCTCCGTCGGCTCGTTCCCGGAACGGCTCGGCTCGTTCCCCGCGCGGGCGGCAGGGCCCGCGGGCCGGCCGGCGCCGGGGTTGCCCGTCCGATTGGGGCCGACCACCGTCGTCCTGGTGAACGGCACCGCCTGGGGACGCGCGTCGGCCGGATTCGCACCGGATGTCGCGGGCCGTTCCCAGCCGTCCTCGGCACCGCTGTCGGCGGGGCGGCCCGCGCCCGAACCCGCCTGCCGCGCGGGAGGATTCCCCGAAGCGGGAGAGTCTGCGGGCATGGGGCGGGTGGCGTCGCCCGAGTCGGTGTCTTTCGGCTCGGTGGCACCGGCGGCGGCCTGCGCAGGCTTCTTCTCGTCGTTCGGGTCGGACACCACTACCCCTCGGTCAGGCGGATCTGATGTGAGCTCGACGGCCAGCCTATCGACCGAATCGAGTGCGGGTGCCGATTCCCCCGTCGCTGCCGCACGGCCGGGACCGGTGCACAATGAACCGCATGACCTCCTTCGGTGACCTGCTCGGACCGCAACCGGTACTGCTTCCCGAAAACACCGACGCCGAGGAGGCCTTGCTCGACAAGGTCGACCCGGTGCAGGTGGCCGCGGCGCACCCGGCCGCCTCCATCGCCTGGGCCCATCTGGCCGAGGCGGCGCTCGCGCGCGGCGAGGCCGAGGCCGCGGGTCCGGACGGCGCGGTCAACCACGACATCGTGGCCGCCTACGCCTTCGCCCGCACCGGCTACCACCGCGGACTGGACCTGCTGCGCCGCAACGGCTGGAAGGGCTTCGGCCCGGTGCCGTGGAGCCACGAACCCAACCGGGGTTTCCTGCGCAGTGTCGGCGCGCTGGCCAGGGCCGCCAAGGCGATCGGCGAGACCGAGGAGTACGCCCGCTGCCTCGATCTGCTCGAGGACTGCGACCCGCGCGCCGCGGGCGAGCTCGGCCTCGACTGAGCCGGACTTGATCGATCCGGAGTCGCGTATCGGCGCGGCCAGGGCGAGCACGGCCGAGCAGGTGCGTGCGTCCTGGGCGCGGTTGCGGTTGTCCGCGTTGCCGATCGTGCAGTGCGCGCTGGGTGCCGCGCTGGCGTGGTTCATCGCGCACAACGTCGTCGGGCACGCCAACCCGTTCTTCGCCCCCACCGCGGCGGTCGTGTCGATCGGCGTCTCCTTCGGCGCGAAGATCCGCCGGTCGGTGGAGTTGGTGGTCGGTGTCGCGGTCGGGATCGGCATCGGCGATCTGTTCATCTCCGGGGTCGGCACCGGCGTCTGGCAGATCGCGCTGGTGGTCGTGGTGGCGATGGCGCTGGCGGTGTTCGTGGACGGCGGCTCGATCATCAGCATCCAGGCCGCCACCTCGGCGGTGCTGGTCGCCACGCTCATGCCGCCCTCGTCGAACGCCAGCTTCTCCCGGATGATCGACGCGCTCGTCGGCGGCCTGGTCGGCGTCGTGGTGGTGGCCGCGATCCCGCTGCATCCGGTGCGCCGGGCCCGCGAACACGCCGCCAACGTCCTGAAGGTGATGGGTGAGTCGCTGGCCGCCTGCTCGGAAGGCCTGCTCGAACAGGATCCGCAGAAGATCAGCACCGCGCTGGAGTCGGCCCGCAACACCCAGCAGACCATCGATTCGCTGCGCTCCAGCCTGGAGGGCGGCAAGGAGATCAGCCGCATCTCCCCGCTGTACTGGAATTCCCGCCAGCGGCTGGAGCGGATCCGGCAGGCCGCCGACCCGCTGGACAATGCCATCCGCAACACCCGTGTGCTGTTGCGCCGTTCGCTGACGCTGGTCCGCGACGACGAGATCCTCGATCCGCGCCTGATCGACGAGGTGGAGCGGCTGGCCGACGCGGTGGACGTGGTGCGCCGGATGATGCTGGCCGACCCCGGCGAGCAGCCCGACCAGGCCGAGGCGGCCCGGGTGCTGCGGTCGGTGGCCAAGGAGGCGCGCCCGGAACTCGTTGCCGGCGCCGGGCTCTCGGCGCACGTGGTGTTCGCGCAGGTCCGGTCGATTCTGGTGGATTTGATGCAGGTGTGCGGGGTGAAGCGGATCTCGGCGATCGCGCTGCTGCCCCCGACCGTGCCCAATCCCTATGTGCGTCCCGAGGACTGAGCACCAGGTCAGGAACGGCACCAGCTCAAGAACGGCATCAGCTCCGGAACGGCACCGAGTCCGGAACGGAACTAGGTCCAGAACCGCACCAGTCCGGCGCCGCGCGCGACCCACACGTCGGGCACGCCGAACAGTTCGCAGATGGTGTAGATGGCGTCGAAGAACGGCCGGTTCACCGTGGGCGTGAGGATCAGCGCGAACAGCAGCAGCATCCCCAGCGGCTTGAGCTGATCCAGCGACCGGCGGGTCCGGTAGCTCAGCGAGGGCTCGAGGATCCCGTAGCCGTCCAGGCCGGGGATCGGCAGCAGATTCAGCAGGGTCGCGGTGATCTGCAGGAAGCCGAGGAACGCCAGGCCGTACCAGAAGGCCGCGTGACCGGTCGTGCTGCCGAACACCGCGACCACCAGCAGCAGCACGACACCGCAGACCGCGTTGACCGCCGGGCCCGCGCCGCTGATCATCCGCTGCCGGGCCGGGCTCACCGCGTGCGGGTGCACGTACACGGCGCCGCCGGGCAGGCCGAACCCGCCGAGCGCGATGAACACCACCGGCAGCACGATCGACAGCAGCGGGTGTGAGTACTTCAGCGGGTTCAGCGTGAGATACCCGCGCAGCTCCACCTCGCGGTCCCCGGCCCGCCAGGCCAGGTAGGCGTGCGCGAACTCGTGCAGGCACAGCGTGACGATCCAGCCCGCCACCACCAGGACGAACACCCCGACACCCGCGGCGGTCTCGCCGTAGTCGGAGATCCACGCCAGCACGGCGCCCGCCACGGTGACCGCGACGACCAGCAGGAACACCGGACTGGGCCGCACCGCGCCGCGACCGAGCCGCCGGTCGCGGGAGAACGGCAGGCTCATCGGACCAGCAGCCAGGGTTCGTGGTGGCGGTAGAAGGTGGAGCGCGGCACCGGCCGGGTGGTGCGGATGCCGTCGCGGGTCACCACCGCACCGGGCGTGCCGAGCTGGGCCGCCCTGCCCTCCACCCAGCGGCGCTTGCGCAGCACGCCGCGCTGGGCGGCGGCGCGCACGCCGGGCATGTGCAGGGTGGGGGAGATGTGCATGGCCGTGACCCGGCCGGTGAACAGCAGGGTGTCGTCGACGTAGGCCTCACCGTCGAGCTTGGCGCCCTCCGGGCCGGTGATGGTGGCGCGGCCGACGAGCACCTTGCCGGTGTCGTCGCGGATCAGCGGGGTCGCGGTGGCCTTGCCCTCGATGGCGCGTTTGGCCGCGGAGTTGCCGCTGCCGATCTCGTAGGCGCGGGCGCCGTAGGTGCGGTCGATGGGCACGTAGCCGATCTCCACGTGCAGCCGCTCGGTCTTCATCAGGTGGGTGAGCACGGCGGCCAGCGCGGCGTCCTCGCCGAGCACGATCAGTCGCGGCAGGCTGTCGGCGGCCAGCACGGGAAGCAGTTCGTCGACCACGGCCGGGTCCGGGATGGCGGCCGTCTGAGTGGTGGGCAGCGCGGCGAGGGCGATCGGGACGGGAGCACCGTCGCAGCGGAGAACGTGGGTACTCAAACTGCCGTACACCCTCCTAGATCCGGCCGATCGGGTCGACCCCACACGCGTGCGGCGAACCGTTGCCCGGCCCGCCCCGCAGCAACCATAGTCGCGTTCGGACGGCCGCGCCCGGGCCGAGTCGGCATTGTGACCGGGCTGTCGGGTGCCTGCTTCCCGGGGTGCGCGGGGCCATTGGGTAAGCTGTGCTTCCGGCCACCGCCTCAGTACGGCAGGTAGCCGCAGCACACGAGTGCTGCGTGTCGATCCGTAGGAGACTCCACAATGCCGGCAATCGTCCTCATCGGCGCCCAATGGGGCGACGAGGGTAAGGGCAAAGCGACCGATCTGCTCGGTGGCCGGTTGCAATGGGTGGTGCGGTACCAGGGCGGCAACAACGCCGGACACACCGTCGTGCTGCCCAACGGCGACAAGTTCGCCCTGCACCTCATCCCGTCCGGCATCCTGACCCCCGGCGTGCGCAACGTCATCGGCAACGGTGTCGTGGTCGACCCGGGCGTGCTGCTCGACGAACTCGCCGGCCTCGAGGCCCGCGACGTCGACACCTCGGGCCTGCTGCTCTCCGCCGACGCGCACCTGATCATGCCGTACCACGTGGCCATCGATAAGGTCACCGAACGCTTCCTCGGCAACAAGAAGATCGGCACCACCGGCCGCGGCATCGGCCCCTGCTACCAGGACAAGGTGGCGCGGGTCGGCGTGCGGGTGGCCGACGTGCTGGACGAGAAGATCCTCACCCAGAAGGTCGAGGCCGCCCTGGAGTTCAAGAACCAGGTGCTGGTGAAGATCTACAACCGCCGCGCGCTGGACCCGCAGCAGGTGGTCGACGAAGTGCTCGGGCAGGCCGAGAGCTTCGCCCACCGCATCGCCGACACCCGGTTGCAGCTCAACGAGGCGCTCGAGCGCGGCGAGACCGTGCTGCTGGAAGGCTCGCAGGGCACCCTGCTCGACGTCGACCACGGCACCTATCCCTATGTGACGTCGTCGAACCCGACCTCGGGCGGCGCGGCGGTCGGTTCCGGCATCGGGCCGAACAAGATCAGCACGGTGCTGGGCATCCTCAAGTGCTACACCACCCGGGTCGGCTCCGGCCCGTTCCCGACCGAGTTGTTCGACCAGTACGGCGAGTTCCTCGCCAAGCAGGGCGGCGAGGTCGGCGTCACCACCGGGCGCGCTCGCCGCTGCGGCTGGTTCGACGCGGTGATCGCGCGCTACGCCACCCGCGTCAACGGCATCACCGACTACTTCCTCACCAAGCTCGACGTGCTCTCCAGCCTGGAGCGGGTGCCGATCTGCGTGGCCTACGAGATCGACGGGCAGCGGGTGGAGCAGATGCCGACCACGCAGACCGAATTCCACCACGCCAAGCCGATCTACGAGGAGATGCCGGGCTGGTGGGAGGACATCTCCGCGGCCCGCACCTTCGAGGAACTGCCCGCCAACGCGCAGGCCTACGTGCGCAGGCTCGAGGAGCTGTCCGGTGCCAGGATCTCCTGCATCGGGGTGGGTCCGGGCCGCGATCAGACGATCGTGCGCCACGACGTGCTCGGCTGAGCCACGCCGGGCTCGGCCCGGCCTGCGCCGAGTTCCGCGCGCGCGGGGCGGTGCCGAACTACAGTTGGTACATGGCTCGGAATTGGCCGATGATCGAGCGCGAGACCGAGTTCGAGACCATCCGCGCGGCGCTCACGGGCCCCGACTACGTCGGCGCCGTGCTCACCGGCGACGCGGGGGTGGGCAAGACGACACTGGCGCGGCAGGCCGCCGCGGCGGTGGGCGGGCGCATCCGCTGGGTGGCGGGCACCGAATCCGCGCGCGGCATCCCGCTCGGGGTGTTCGCGCACATGGTGGGGGTGTACACCGCGCACGATCCGGTCACCTTCATGTCGGCGGCGCGCGAGGCGTTGCTCGCCGACGGCGCCACCATCATCGGTGTCGACGACGCCCATCTGCTGGACCAGCTCTCGGCCACCCTGTTGCTGCAGTTGGCCATCGACAAGGCCGCGCACGTGGTCGCGACCGTGCGCAGCGGCGTGCCGGTGCCGGACGCGATCACCTCGCTGTGGAAGGACGGGCACCTGCTGCGGGTGGACCTGAAACCGTTCACCCAGCGCCAGAGCGTCGAGCTGGTCGAGTCGATGCTGGGCGGGCAGCTCGAGGGCTTCACCGCCAATCTGATGTGGGAGTCCTCCGGCGGAAACGCCCTGTTCCTACGGCATCTGGTGGAAGGCGCGCTGGAAGCGGGCACGCTGCGGCAGGTCAACGGCGTGTGGCAGCTGCGCGGGCGTGCCGCGGTCACCTCGGAGCTGGCCGCGTTGCTCGAGGATCGGGTCGAGCAACTGCCCGAACCGGTGCTGCGGGTGCTCGAGCTGCTCACCTTCTGTGAGCCGATGGATCTGGACGTGCTGGCCGAGCTGGCCGGTGAGGACGCGGTGGAGGCGGCCGAAACCCGTGGCGTCATCCGGGTTGTCGAGCACGGCCACGAGCTCACCGTGCGCTACAACCACCCGCTCTTCGGCGAGGTGATCCGACGCAGGCTCGGTATCGCCTCGGCGCGCAGGCTGCGGGGGCGGTTGTTCTCGGCGTTGCAGCAGCGGCCGATCAAGTCCGCCGCCGAACGCATCCGGCTGGCCGAATTGGCGTTGGACTCGGACAAATCCGCTGATCTGGAGCTGTTCGAGGCCGCCGCCGCCGATGCCATCGCGCTGGCCGACCTGCCGCTGGGCGAGCGGTTAGCGCGGGCGGCGGTGGAGCGGCGCGGCGGGGTGGAGGCGGCCGATCTGCTGGCCAGGGCGCTGCTGTGGCAAGGGCATCGGATCGAGGCCGAGCGGACGCTGGCCGGGTTCGATCCCGAGCAGCTCACCGAGGTGCAATTGGCCAACTGGGGCGGCACGCGGGTGTCGAACCTGTTGTGGGCCATGGGCGATGCCGACCGCGCCGACGAGGTGCTCGCGCTGGTGCGGGCCAAGGTCCGCCATCCCAAGATCGTCGCCACGCTGGCCGGGCTGGCCTCGGCGTGTGCGGTGAACGAGAACCGCCTCGACGACGCGATCGCCGAGGCCGAGACGGTGATGGGTGATCCGGGCGCGCCGCCGTGGGCGGTGTGGTGGGCGGCCTTCGGCGGCGGGCTGGCGCTGGCGCTGATGGGCCGCGGCGCCGAGGCGAAACGCTACGCGGCGCGCGGGCACGAGGTGGACAAGGCCATCGACGGACTCAACCGTTTCATGTCCACGCACGCGGAGGTGCTCGCGCTGATCTACACCGGCGAGCTGGCGGCCGCGCGGCAGTGCGCGGCACCGCGTTTCAGCTATTCCGAGCCGGGCCAGTACCTGGCGTGGGGCATGTCGAAGATCCTGCAGGGCACCGTCGACGTCGCGCAGGGCCGGTTCCCCGACGGTATCGAGCATCTCGAGCAGGCGCTGGCCGCGTTGACCGCCGAAGGCGCTGCCGCATGGACGTTTCCGGCGCGGATCCGGTTGGCCGAGGCCTACGCCGCGCTGGGCCGGGCGGCGGAGGCGGCCGAGTCGATCGCCGAGGCGAGCAGGCGCGGCGGCAGGCACAGCGCCGTGTACGAACCGCAGCTGGCGATCGCCCGGGCGTGCGTGGCCGCCGCCGAAGGCACGGTCAGCACAGCGGTGCGGCTCGCGATGGCGGCCGCCGATGCCGCGGCCCGCGCGCACCAGTACGCCATCGAGGCCACCGCCCTGCACGTGGCCGCGCGGTTCGGTGATCCGGCGGTGGCCGACCGGCTCACCGAGTTGGCCGGGCGCGTGGACGGCCGCCTTGTGTCGTTGCAGGCCGCCCACGCCCGTGCTCTCGCCGCCCACGACGGTCCCGGATTGGATTCGGCCGCAGCGGGTTTCGAACAGATCGGCGCGCTGCTCTCGGCCGCCGACGCCGCCGCGCAAGCCGCCTCCGCGCACGAACGCGCCGGTGACCGCCGTAACGTGCTGGAATCCGCGGCCACCGCCAACCGGCTGGCGGCGGCCTGCGGCGGCGCGAGCACCCCCGCCCTCCGGGAGGCGGCCCAGCCGCTCCCGCTCACCGTCCGGGAACGGGAGATCGCCAACCTGGTGGCCGCGGGCATGTCCAACCGGCAGATCGCCGACCGGCTCACCGTCTCGGTGCGCACCGTCGAGGGCCACCTCTACCGCGCCTGCATGAAGATGGACGTCACCGATCGGGAATCCCTCGGCGCCCTCATCCGCGGCGAGAACGCGGGCCGCTGATTCCGCTCGGCCGCGCCCGCCACTAGGCTGGGCGGACCCCAGCGGTGCTCTTCGGGAGGGGTCGCGATGCTGAGACGGGCGGTTCTGCTCGGTGCGGTGGCCGTCGCACTGGCCGCGTCGGGCTGTACCGAAACCGGTACCCCGACGCCGGGCAGCGCGGCCGTGACCACCTCGCCGGGCGTCACCCTGAACCCCGAGCAGGAGAACAACCGCAGGATCGTCGAGCGGCTGGCCGAACTGGGCTGCACCACCAACAGCTGCATCCAGACCTACTTCGCGTGCAAGGACGGCTACCTCACCGGCGATGCCTGCGAGTTCTACCGCAGGCATCCCCTGTGAGCGCTTGACCCTCACACCGTGTCAGCCCCTACACCGGGAGCCGTCATGTTGAGCATCGGAGACTTCGCCAGGCACGGGCGGGTGTCGGTGCGGATGTTGCGCCACTACGACGCCCTCGGTCTGCTGCGCCCCGACCGGGTCGACCCGGCCACCGGCTACCGGTCCTACGGGATCGGGCAGCTGGCGCGGCTGAACCGGATCGTCGCGCTGAAGGATCTCGGGTTCACCCTGGACCAGGTCGGCCGGATTCTGGACGCCCGGGTCGGCGGCGCGGAACTGCGCGGCATGCTGATGCTGCGCCGCGCCGAACTCGAGCAGCGCATCGCCGCGGACCGCGCGCGGCTCGCCCAGATCGAGACGAGGCTCCGCATCATCGAAAGGGAGGGTGTCATGCCCGTCGAGGAAGTGGTGATCAGGTCGGTGCCCGCGGTGCGGGTGGCAGAGCTGAGCGAGGTCGCGGCCGATTTCGAGCCGTCGTCCATCGGTCCGGTGGTGGGCAAGCTGTTCGACGAACTCTGGCAGGGGCTGGGCCGCTGGATCGCCGACAACGGCTACCGCACGATCGGGCCGAGCCGGGAGGTCACCCTCGAGTACTCCGAGGACAGCGCGAAGTGGGTGACCGAGCTCCAGGAACCGATCGCGCCCGCGTGAACTCAGATCGCGCCCTTGCCGGTGAGGAAATCGGCGGTGGGTGCGGCGATGAGCTCGACGTTCTGGTTGTGGCCCAGCCGTGGCAGTTCCCGGTGATGGGCCAGCGGCAGCGCGGCGGCGGTGGCCGCGGCGGCGGTCTTGACGCTCGCCGCGCTGTCGGTGCCGGCCAGCACCAGCACGGGCACGGTGAGTTCGGCCCAGTCGGCGGGCCGCAGTGCCTCACCCCGGGTATAGGGGCCGATCACCGCCCAGTCGTGGGCGGTCGAGGTCGCCAGGTTCTTCATCGTGCGCCAGTAGGGGGTCAGGCGCATGGTGGTGACCATCGTCCACGGCACGCCCATCACCTTGCGCAGGTAGTAGGCGGCGGCCTTGCCGGTCTTGCCCTCGGCCAGCAGCTGCTCCAGGCGCGTGCCCGCGTCCTGCGGCGGCACGTGCCCGGTGCGGTCGACGACGAACGGCGGTTCGAACGCGACCACCCGGGTGAGGCCGGGAATCCGGCCGGAGGCGGCCGCCCGCAGGGCCAGCACCGCACCCGCCGACCACCCGAACAGCGCCGCCGCGCCGCCCGCCGCCGCGACCAGCGCCGCCAGGTCGTCGATTTCGTGCCCGGCCTGGTACACACTCGGGGTGTCGCCGCTGTCGCCGCGGCCACGCCGGTCGTAGACGAGCACGGTGAGATCGAGGGCGGCCAGCGCCGCGGCCAGATCGGTCAGCTTGGGCGAGCGGCGGTCCTCGAGCGCTCCGCCGACGAGGATCACCGTGCCCGCCGTCCCGGCGCCGATCTGCTCGTACGCGATCGCGGTCCCGTCCGCGGAGGTCACCGTGTGCATGCCTGTGCTCGCCTTCCTCTCGGGGCCCGTCGCCGAGCCGGTCCGGTGTCCATCATCCGGTGCCGTGCCCCGGCCGCCGTCACCGCCTCAGAACAGCGTCGGCTCCCCGAATCCGGGTGTGCGCTCGATCTCGAGCAGGCGTGCCTTGGTGCCGATGCCGCCCGGTGCGGAGAAGCCGTGCAGCGCGTGGTCGGCGGCGAGCACCCGGTGGCACGGCACGATCAGCGGAACGGGATTGCGGCCCAAGGCCTGTCCCACCGCCTGTGCCGCACCCGGCAGGCCGACCCGGTGGGCCACCTGCCCGTAGGTCAGGGTGCGGCCGGGGTCGATGGCGCGGGTGACCTCGTAGACCGCGCGGTGGAAGTCCGGCACTGCACCGAGGTCAACGGGGATCCAGCGCAGGTCGTCGAGCTCGCCGGACAGGTGGGCGCGGATGCCCGCGACGGCCGTGGCGATCGCGCCCGTCGGCTCGTCTTCCCGGACGCCTCGGCGTTCGAACCCGGCCCGTAGCGCCGCCGGATCGGGTTCGGGCAGCCGGAAGCCGACCACGGCGTCGTCGCGCCAGCTGATCGCACAGACCCCGAGCGGGGTCTCGAACAGCGCGGCGAGGGTGGGCGGCGCGGGCGCACTCATGCCGTCAGTGTGCACCGAGGGTACGACATCCGGAAACCAGTCCAGTCCAGTTTTTCGGAACTGGACTGGACTGGCTGTCGTCCGGTGCTCCCGTGCGCGGCAGGGGGCAACGGTGCCGGTGCCGCCGCCGATCGGCTCAGGCGGCCCTTTGTTCGTCCTCGACGCTGCGCGCGGCGGCGATGTCGCGGTATTGCCGCTGGTCGTCGTAGTAGCCGGGATCCGAATCCCGGAGCAGGTCACTGGGCCGGAACTGCTCGAGCAGGAGCGAGGACACCGGCTCACGGCGGACCAGCCGGTAGGCGAAGGCGAAGACGGCGGCGGCGATGAGGAGGGACAGCAGCGTGGTCATGTTCTTCAGATTCCGCCGACTGGCCTTGCTTTCAAATAGCCAATCCGCGAATACTGGACTTCATGGCGACACGAGTGATCGGCGCGGCCGGGCTGGCGCGCGACCTGGGCAACTGGCGCAGCGCGGGCGAGGACGAGCACGGCCGCCGCAGCAGACCGGCCTACCTGGCCCTGGCCGAAGGCATCCGGCTGCTCATCCACGACGGCCGCGCCCCGCTCGGCGTCGCGCTGCCCAGCGAGCGCGATCTGGCCGCCACCCTCGGCGTCAGCCGCACCACCATCACCTCCACCTACGCGCTGCTGCGCGAGCACGGCTACTTGATCAGCCGCCAGGGTTCGCGCAGCACCGTCGCGCTGCCGCCCGCCGTCCCGAACGACGGCAGCCGCGCCGCCCGCGGCATCCTCGCGACGATGGTCCCGGCCGAGCTCACCACCGTCGACCTCACCTATGCGGCCATGACCGCGCCCGAGGAGATGCACGAGGCGTACGCGACGGCGCTACAGGCGCTGCCCGCGTATCTGGGCACCCACGGCATGGACCCGGTGGGCATGCGTGCGCTACGGGAGGCGCTCGCGCGCCGCTACACCGCCCGCGGCCTGCCCACCGATCCCGACCAGATCCTGGTCACCCTCGGCGCGCAGCACGGCCTGCGCCTGCTGCTCAACGTGCTCACCGCGCCGGCGGCCAGGGTGCTGATCGAGCACCCCACCTACCCCAACGCCATCGAGGCGATCCGTGATGTCGGCGCCCGGCCCATCCCCGTGCCGCTCCTGCTGGAGAACCCTTCGGCCGGTTGGGATCTGGACGGGTTGCGCAGCGCCGCCCGGCAGACCGCGGCCACCCTGGCCTACCTGGTGCCCGACTTCAACAATCCGACCGGGATGCTGCTCGACGCCGAGGGCCGTGCCGAACTGGCCGCCATCGCCCGTGACACCAGGATGACCGTCGTGGTCGACGAATCGATGGTGGATCTCGGCCTCGACGTCGACACCATGCCCCCGCCGGTGGCCGCGTTCGGCAAGGGCGCGGAGATCATCACGATCGGTTCGGCCTCGAAGTCGTTCTGGGGCGGCCTGCGGGTCGGCTGGATCCGCACCAACCAGAGCCTCATCACCAAGTTGCTCGGCATCCGCTCCACCGTCGACCTCGGCACGCCGGTGATGGATCAGCTCGCCACCGTGCACCTGCTCGAACACGCCGAGACGATCCTGGAGCGCCGCCGCGCACAGCTGCGCTCCCAACGCGCGGCCCTGCTCGACGCGATCGCCGAGGAACTGCCGGACTGGCGGGTGCAGCCCGGGGCCGGGGGCATGTCGGTGTGGGCGCAGCTGCCCGCGCCGGTGTCGACGGCACTGGCCGCCACCGCGCCCAACCACGGCGTGCTGCTGGCCGCCGGGCCGCGGTTCGGCGTGCAGGGCGCCTTCGAGCGGTTCCTGCGGTTGCCCTACACCCACGGCGAGCCGGAATTGCGGTTGGCGGTCAAGGGAATCGCGGCCGCCACCGCCGCGCTCACCCCGCGGGCGGCCGATCCGCTCAACCCGTTGAACATGTCGATCCGCTGAGGGCCGCGCCCCGGCGAACGCGAACGCCCCGTGGCATCCCACGGGGCGTTCGGGGCGAGAAGTCAGTCCGCCCAGACGTTCTCGATCGGCGTCGCCTCGGTCGGCGGCGGCGTCGGCACGGCGGCCGGCGTGCGCGAGAAGCGGGGCGCGGGCGCGTGCTGCACCACACCCTCGATCTCGACCAGGCCGTTGCGGGCGGCGATGTGCTCGTTCTCGGTGGCCTCGGTCAGCGTCAGCACCGGGGTGGTGCAGGCGTCGGTGCCTTCGAAGATCGCCGCCCACTCGTCGCGGGTCTTGGTCTTGAACTTCTCGGCGAACAGCTTGCGCAGCTGGTCCTGGCCGTTGGGATCGATCTGCATCGGCAGGCCCTCGGGATCGATCTCGAGCCCCTTCAACAGCTCGGCGTAGAACTGCGGCTCGATCGCGCCCACCGCCATGTACTTGCCGTCGGCGGTCTCGTAGGTGTCGTAGAAGGCCATGCCGGTGTCGAGCAGGTTGGTGCCGCGCTCGTCGGACCACAGGCCCATGCCGCGCATACCCCAGATCATGTGCGACAGGGCCAGCGCGCCGTCGATCATCGCCGCATCGATGACCTGGCCCTTGCCCGAGCTCTGCCGCTCCACCAACGCGGCCAGGATGCCGAACACCAGGAACATCGAACCGCCGCCGAAGTCGCCGACCATGTTCAGCGGCGGCACCGGCCGCTCGCCCTTGCGGCCGATCGCGTTCAGCACGCCGGTCAGCGAGATGTAGTTGATGTCGTGCCCGGCGCGGTCGGCCAGCGGTCCGTACTGGCCCCAGCCGGTCATCCGGCCGTAGACCAGGCGCGGGTTGCGGGCCAGCGTCTCCTCCGGGCCGAGGCCCATCCGCTCGGTGACGCCCGGGCGGAAGCCCTCGATCAGCACGTCGGCCTTGTCGATCAGGCCGAGGACCTTCTCGATGTCGGCGGGGTCCTTGAGGTTGGCCTCGACGATGGTGCGGCCACGCCACTGCGGGCGCTCCATCACGCCGGGGAACAGGTTCGGTCGCTGGACACGCACCACGTCGGCGCCCAGATCGGCCAGCAGCAGCGCGGCGTGCGGACCGGGGCCGATACCGGCCAGCTCGACAACTCGGATGCCCGCGAGCGGGCCCTGCTTGGTGGCGGTGGATTCTGTGCTCACGCCCTACCTCGGTTCGTCGTTGATCCAGGTCACCGGCTGCCGGTGCCTCCCGTCCGATACCCACGGTTCCGGCGGGTGTATTGACAGTATGACAACAAGCCGGGGGTCATCCAGGGCAGCCCCGGGTGCGGCCGGGGGACGGATGGGCGAGAATCCGTGCGGCGGCGATCGGCGGAGGAGAGGATGCGGGCGTGAGCGTGTGGGGCGAGGTCGTCGTCGGTCTGGTGATCCTGGTCGGGCTCGTCGGCATCGTGGTGCCGATACTGCCGGGCGTGATCCTCGTCTTCGGGGCGATCCTGGTGTGGGCGATCATGACCGGCGGGGCGACCGCCTGGACGGTGTTCGCGATCGCGACGGTGCTGCTGGTGATCTCCGGCGTCGTCAAATACGCCTGGCCGGGCCGGAAGATGAAGGACGCGGGGGTGGCCAACCGGGCGCTGTTCCTCGGCGCGGTGCTCGGGATCGTGGGGTTCTTCGTGATCCCGGTGGTCGGCTTGTTCGTCGGATTCGTGCTCGGCGTCTACCTCAGCGAGCTGCAGCGCTTCTCCGACACCAAGCAAGCCTGGACCGCGACCACGCACGCGCTCGAGGGCGTGGGCCTGTCGATCGTGATCGAACTGCTGGGCGCCCTGCTGGCCACCGGCGTCTGGGTGATCGGCGCGATCCTGGCCTGAGCGCGGTCAGGCGCGGCCGTCGGCAGGCCGGGACGGTCAGTCGATCGCGCGGAACGGGATGGTGTCGGCGGGCTCCAGCGGCGCGGGCCGCCGCAGCGGCAAGGTCGGGTCCTGCGGTAGCGGCAGGGTCGGGTCGGGATCGGTGAACTCGGGACGCTCGCGGGCGGGCAACCGGTAGAACGCCCGCGCGTTGTCCTCCAGCACGGCGTGCATATCGGTGCCCACCACATCGCACAGCAGGTCGACGTCGGAGTCGCGGAACGGGCGTCCCGCCCGGGTGCCGGGCAGATCGGTGCCGAACATCAACGCCTGCGGGTTCACCGCGTGGATGCGGCGCAACGTGTCGGCCACGTTCATCGACACCCGGCCGAATCCGGTCGCCTTGACCCGCGCGCCCCGGTCGACGAGGTCGAGCAGGAACGGCAGGCCCTCCTCGGACATGCCGAGATGGTCCACCGACAGGGCGGGCAGCTTGGAGATCACCGGCTGCAACGACGCCAGCATCTGGCCGTCCATGTAGACCTCGACATGCCAGCCCACCAGCTCGTGCGCGCGCAGCGCCTGCACGGTCATGCGGGTGATGTCGGCGGCGGCCCGCTTGAGGTTGAAGCGCAGTGCCCGCACGCCCACCCGGTCGAGTTCGATGATCTCCTCGTCACCCGCGTCCAGGTCCAGCCGCGTCACCCCGACCCAGCCCGCACCGAGTTCGGCCAGCGCCGCCTTCAGATACGTCTGGTCGGTGCCCTGGAACGACGCGCTCACCACCGCGCCGCCCTGGACATCGAAGCGCGCCATACGTTTCCGATAGTCGGCGATGGTGTAGGGCTCCGGCAGGTAGCCCTCGTTCTCGGTCAGCGGGAACCGCGGATCGATGATGTGGACATGGGCATCGAACACGTGTACAGAATGCCTCGAGATCGCCGGGCTGTCGCACCTGCCGCCCGCGTGGTGACACCGGCGCTGCTGCCACAGCCCGCGTGGTGACGCCGCGCTACCGCCGCCGGCCGCTCAGACCTTGTGCGGCTCGCTGGCGCGCAGCATGTCCTCGCGCTCGACGACCTTGACGCGCTCGCGGCCCTCCGGCTCGCCGAGCGAGCGCTCGTGCGCGTCCAGGCGGTACCAGCCCGCCCAGGTCGTGAACGGCAGCCCCTTGCTCTCCAGGAACTCGATGACCGCGTCCGGGTCCGGGTTCTCCGCCGGGGTGAACGAGGGGGCGTCGTCGAGCAGGCAGGCGATCGTCTCGTTGGCGTCGCCCTTGGTGTGGCCGATCAGGCCGACCGGGCCGCGCTTGATCCAGCCGGTGACGTAGGTGGCGGGCATGTAGCGCGCCGGGCCGTCGGCGTTCTCGTCGATCAGCACGCGACCGGCCTCGTTCGGCACGGTGCCTGCCTGGTCGTCGAACGGCAGGTTGCTGATGTTCTGCGACAGATAGCCGACAGCGCGGTAGACGGCCTGGACGTCCCAGTCCTTGAACACGCCGGTGCCCTTGACGTTGCCGGTGCCGTCGAGCTGGGTGCGCTCGGTGCGCAGGCCGACGACCTTGCCGTTCTCGTCGCCGAGGATCTCCGCCGGGGACTCGAAGAAGTGCAGGTAGAGCTTGTGCGGACGGTCGCCCTGGTCGCGGATCGCCCACTGCTCGAGGGTGTTGGCGACCATGTCGACCTGCTTGGAGTGGCGGCGCGCGGCCTCCGAGCCCTCGTCGTAGTCGATGTCCTCGGGGTCGACGATCACCTCGATGGTGGGCGAGTGGTCGAGCTCGCGCAGCTCCAGCGGGGTGAACTTGGCCTGGGCCGGGCCGCGGCGGCCGAACACGTGCACCTCGACGGCCTTGTTGGCCTTCAGGCCCGCGTAGACGTTCGGCGGGATCTCGGTGGGCAGCAGTTCGTCACCGGTCTTGGCGAGCACGCGCGCCACGTCCAGCGCGACGTTGCCGACGCCGAGCACCGCGACCTTCTCCGCGTCCAGCGGCCAGGTGCGGGGCACGTCCGGGTGACCGTCGTACCAGGAGACGAAGTCGGCCGCGCCGTAGGAACCGTCCAGGTCGATGCCGGGGATGTTCAGCGCGCGGTCGGCGTTGGCGCCGGTGGAGAAGATCACCGCGTCGTAGAAGCGGCGCAGGTCATCGAGGGTGATGTCGGTGCCGTAGTCGATGTTGCCGAGCAGGCGCACCTGCTCCTTGTCGAGCACCTTGTGCAGGGCGGTGATGATGCCCTTGATGCGCGGATGATCGGGCGCGACGCCGTAGCGGATCAGCCCGAACGGTGCGGGCATGCGCTCGTAGAGGTCGATGCTCACGTCGGCATCGGACTTCATCAACGCGTCGGCGGCGTAGATTCCGGCCGGCCCCGCGCCGACGATCGCGATGCGGAGCGGGCGGGCGCCGCTGGTCGGCGCTGCACTCTGTTCGGTCATCTGTTACGCGCACCCTTATTGGTCGAATACGTTCACTGGCGTCCTTCTTAGCTTAGGCTAAGTTGACGCACCGATCTGGTTGCCCCTGGCGATACGGACGCCGATCGGGCCCCCTGTCACGTCCCAGGTCACGACGTTCGCTGTCTTTTGCCAGGACAGCGGGCCGCAGATTCGCGATTCTATCGTCCGGCCGACAGCCGCCGCCGGGGCGGTGCCGCGGCGGACCCGGATCCGCGCGCTGCGTACCTGCCGCCGCCGTCCACGGTACCCGCGCGTGCGTGGCGCCGGATGTGTGCTGCGTCGCGGCCGGGGGCCGCCGCCCGCCCACCACGGCGCACCGGGGATCATCGAGGTCATGGCCGACAAGCAGCCCGCCGGGCAGGACGAACCGATCCCCGTCGATCAGACCGATCACCGCTCGATGACCCCGTTCATCGCGGCCGCGGTGATCGCGGTGATCGTGCTGGTGGCCATCGTGCTCGGCGGCCTGCTCTCCCCCGCTGAGAAAAATGTCACAGAAGCCGACCGGATCACCGCCGCCGTGCAGAACTTCGTCGAGGGCACCAACGCCACCGACGAGGTGCCGCCGCCCGGTGCCGCCTGCGCGGATTTCGACCCGGCGCGCTCACCGCTGGCCGCGCAGGAAGGCACCGGCAAGACAATCGAACTGGCGTCGGTCGCCGATCAGAGCGTCAACGGCAACCGGGCCAAGGCCACCGTCACGGTGCGGGTCGACGGGGCCGAACAGACCGCGACCTGGAACCTGGTCCGTGCCGACGGCACGTGGGTGGTCTGCACCGCCTGATCCGGTTGACACGGTGACTTCGGTCCAGGCAATCTCAGTGACCGAAGGTCATGAGCACCAGCGCCAAGCCCCGGCTCGCTGGTCGGCAACCCTCCTCCGCGGCGGGGTGCTCCGGGTGACGACCTGGCCGTACCGAAGACGGTGCGGCAAGTGCGGATTCACAGGAGGTTCGAATGAGTTACGCCGGGGACATCACCCCCCGCCAGGCCTGGGAACTGCTGCGTGAGAACCCCGCGGCCGTCCTCGTCGACGTGCGTACCGAAGCCGAGTGGCGCTTCGTCGGCGTGCCCGACACCAGCTCCATCGACCGGCCCACCCTGCTGATCGAGTGGGTGGACGGCACCGGCTCGCCGAACCCGCGCTTCGCCGAGCAGCTCGGCAAGGCACTGGCCGACCGCGCGCCGGAGGCGCCCGTGGTGTTCCTGTGTCGGTCGGGGCAGCGTTCGGCGCACGCCGCCGACGTCGCGACCGAGCTGGGAATCACCCCGTCCTACAACGTGATCGAGGGCTTCGAGGGTTCGCTGGATGCCAACGGGCACCGCGGCGGCACCGGTTGGCGGGCCGAGGGGCTGCCCTGGAGGCAGTCGTGATCACCGGCGGCGCGTTCGACAAGCCGCTGCCCGAGGGCGTCGGTCCCGCGACCCTCGGAGTGCGCGGCGGGCTGCGCCGGTCCGGCTTCGAGGAGACCGCCGAGGCGCTCTACCTGACCTCCGGTTTCGTCTACGAGAGCGCCGAGGCCGCCGAGGCCGCGTTCACCGGCGAGGTGGAGCACTTCGTCTACTCCCGGTACGGCAATCCGACCGTGGCGATGTTCGAGGAACGCATCCGCCTGATGGACGGCGCCGAGGCCGCGTTCGCGACCGCCAGCGGTATGTCGGCGGTGTTCACCGCGCTCGGCGCGCTGCTCGGCGCCGGCGACCGGCTGGTCGCGGCCCGCAGCCTGTTCGGGTCGTGTTTCGTGGTCTGCAACGAGATCCTGCCCCGCTGGGGCGTGGAGACGGTGTTCGTCGACGGCGAGGACCTCGACCAGTGGGAGCGGGCACTGTCGGTGCCCACCGCCGCGGTGTTCTTCGAGACGCCGGCCAACCCGATGCAGACCCTGGTCGACGTGCGCCGGGTCACCGAGATCGCGCACGCCGCGGGCGCGAAAGTGGTGCTGGACAACGTGTTCGCCACACCGCTGCTGCAGAAGGGCTTCGATCTCGGCGCCGACGTGGTCGTCTACTCCGGCACCAAGCACATCGACGGCCAGGGCCGGGTGCTCGGCGGTGCGATCCTCGGCGACCGCGAGTACATCGACGGCCCGGTGAAGACCCTGATGCGCCACACCGGCCCGGCGCTGAGCCCGTTCAACGCCTGGACGCTGCTCAAGGGCCTCGAGACGATGCCGCTGCGCGTGCGGCACTCCACCGAGTCGGCGCTGCGGATCGCCCGCTTCCTCGAGTCGAACCCGGCGGTGAGCTGGGTGAAATACCCGTTCCTCGAATCACATCCGCAGTACGACCTGGCCCGGGCCCAGATGTCCGGTGGCGGCACCGTGGTCACCTTCGAGCTGAAGGCGGCCGAGGGCGAGGCCAAGAAGCGCGCGTTCGAGGTGCTCGACCGGCTGCGGATCATCGACATCTCCAACAACCTCGGCGATGCCAAGACCCTCATCACCCACCCCGCCACCACCACCCATCGCGCGATGGGCCCCGAGGGCCGGGCCGGTATCGGCCTGACCGACGGGGTGGTGCGCATCTCGGTGGGGCTGGAGGACGTCGACGACCTGCTCGGCGATCTCGAGCACGCGCTGAGCTGACCGGCTCATCCGGCCGGCCGCAGCAGTTCCGCGAGGTCGGCCGGGATCGGCATCGGCCGGCGCAGACCGACATTCGCGCGCCCGGTGTTGCCTTCCGGATAGCGCCCGGTCAGCGAGCCGGGCGCGGCGACGAGGACGCGGACGAGCTGGCCGACGGCCTCGCGGCGGTCGCGCTGCCGTACCGCCAGGGCGAACATCGCGACGTGGTTGCCGGTGTGCAGCCACGGGTCGGGCTGGGACAGGATGTGCGCGCGTTCGAGGTGCGTCCAGCGCAGGGCCGGGTCGGCGGTGGTCTTCGCGGCCGCCATCTCGGCGCGGTAGCGGGCGCGGGCGGCGGGGGAGAGGGCGGGCATCAGTGTCCTTTCCGGAATGGTTCGGCCAGTTGGGCCAGGTAGCCCACCGGATAGTCGGGTTTCGCGGCCATGCCGAGGTCGTCGCTGGTGAACCGCCGTCGCGGGTCGTAGCTGTAGGTGCCGAGCAGGTGGTCCCAGATCAGGGTGAACAGGCCGAAGTTGACATCGCCCACCCCCGCCCATTTGAGGTGGTGGAAGCGGTGGCCCTCGTTCAGCGCCAGCACGTGTTTGAGCGGCCCGACCCGGTAGTCGGCGTTGGAGTGCTGCAGCAGCAGTTGCACGGCCACGGCCAGTGCCAGCGCGGCGGCGACCGGCACCGGGATACCGGCGAGCAGCAGGGGCGTGACCCCGGCGATCATCTCGACCGTCTGGTGCAGTGGGTGTTTCATCAGGCCGTTGAGGCCGTAGCAGCGGGTGACGCTGTGGTGCACGGCGTGGAATCGCCACAGCACCCCGATGTGGTGGCTGGCGTAGTGGGCGAGCGTGATGCCCAGATCGGCGATCAGGATCGCCACCAGCACCTGGATGACGAAAGGCCAGCTGTGCGGCCATATTCCGGTACCCGGTAGCAGCGCGGCGAGGGCGGGGATGGCGGCGACCGAGCCGAGGACCAGCGTCTCGTTGACGACGGTGTGGACGGTGTCGCGGCCCGCGTCGCCGTGCGAGCGGTTCCAGGCCGGCCGGTAGGGCAGCACACGTTCGGCGGCGAACGACAACGCGACGGCCGCGGCGAGCAGCGCCACCAGCCACAGCTTGGCGGCGCCAGCGGCGGCCAGGGCGATGCCCGCGCCGTTGATGCCTACCAGCATCACCGGCACGTAGCCGTATCGGACAAGGGGGCGAACCACAATGGACATGGGTTCAGCGTCGCCGCCGTGCCCGGCCGTCGGCTTGAAGAAATCAGCTGACCTTCGCCGGCGGCGGGCGCCAGCCGGTCGCGATGAGCGCTTCGGTCGGGCTGATGCCGATCAGGTCGCGGCAGGTGCGGGTCAGGTGCGCGCTGTCGGCGAAGCCGGCCGCGTGCGCGGCCTCGGTCAGCGAATCGCCCGCGCGGACGACGTCCATCGCGAGTTGGAGCCGGACCCAGCGCCGCCACGCCGCGTACGGCAACCCGACCTGTTCGGTGAACACGTGCGAGAGGCGACTGGCCGAAATGCCGACGCGGGCCGCGAGTTCCGCCAGCCGCGGCGGTCCGCCGGGGCGGTCGACCGCCATCCGCAGCGCGGCGGCGACCGCGGGATGGTTGCGCCTGCGCCGACCGGTCGGGTCGGCGGCGGGGCTCGGCACGGCGGCCGCGACCCAGCTGGCGGCGTCGTCGGCGGGCAGCCCGCCCAGCCGGGCGACGGCGGCGTGCGCGGTGGTGCTGTCGGGATCGAGGAAGGCGAGGAAGCCGCTGGTGCCGGCCTCGGCGCGGACCCGGTGTGCGACGCCGGGCGGGATGATCGCGGCCTGGGCGGAGACGGTCTGCCCGCCCGCGTCGGTCAGTGTGAGCCCTCCGCGGGCCACGAACAGGACCTGCACGGCGGCGTGCGCGTGGGCGTCGGCGTCGCCGATCTCACCGGTGAACGCCATCAGCCCGGGGCGGAACACCACCCCGCCGCGCCACGCCGCCGAACCCATCAGGCCAGTGCGCGCAGGCGGGGTGCCAGATCGCGCTGGAACAGGTCGAGGAACCGGCGCTGGTCGTGGCCCGGCGCGTGGAACACCAGGTGGTTGAGGCCCGCGTCGAGGTAGGGCTTGATCTGTTCGACGGCCTGGTCCGGGTCGCTGGCCACGATCCAGCGCTTGGCGATCTGCTCGATCGGCAGCGCGTCGGCGGCCGCCTCCATTTCGATGGGATCGGTGATGCTGTGCTTCTGCTCGGCGGTCAGCGACAGCGGCGCCCAGAACCGGGTGTTCTCCAGTGCCAGTTCGGGATCGGTGTCGTAGGAGATCTTGATCTCGATCATCCGGTCGATGCTGTCCACGCTGCGTCCGGCCTTGGCCGCGCCCTCGGCGACCGCGGGCATGAGCTTGTCGGTGTAGAGCTCCATGCCCTTGCCCGAGGTGCAGATGAACCCGTCGCCCGCACGCCCGGCGTAGCGGGCCACCAGCGGGCCGCCCGCGGCGATGTAGATCGGCACGCCGCCCTCGGGCACGTCGTAGATCGAGGCGCCGACGGTGCGGTAGTACTGGCCGTCGAAATCGACCCGGTCGCCGGTCCACAGCGCCCGCATCAGCTCCACCGCCTCGCGCAGCCGCGCGAACCGCTCCTTGAACTTCGGCCACTCACCCTGGTAGCCGGTGGCGATCTCGTTGAGCGCCTCGCCGGTGCCGACACCGAGCATGACCCGCCCCGGGTACAGGCAGCCCATCGTGGCGAAGGCCTGCGCGATCACGGCCGGGTTGTAGCGGAAGGTCGGCGTGAGCACCGACGTGCCCAGTTTGATCCGCTCGGTGCGCGCGCCCACCGCGGCCATCCAGGCCAGTGAGAACGGCGCGTGCCCGCCCTTGTGCCGCCAGGGCTGGAAGTGGTCGCTCACCGTGGCGCTGTCCATGCCGTGTTCCTCGGCGAGCACCGCGATGTCCACCAGTTCCCGTGGGCCGAATTGTTCCGCCGACGCCTTGAATCCCAGCTCGAGATCACCCATTGCGCGTCACTCCTGTCGCTTCGCTCTGCTCTCGCACGGCCGGTTCGACCATAACCAGGTCCGACGGCACGCGTGTGCGCGGTCACGTCCGGGTGAGGCAACCCGCGGGGAGGTGTTGTCATTCCATCGGTAGTGAGTGTACAGTCACTCACATGAGCAAGAGCGGAGCCATCCTCTCCCGGTCGGACGCCCGGCGCGACACCGTCGTCGACGCGGCCATCGCCGAGTTCGCCCGCACCGGCTACCACGGCACGCCGATCAGCACGGTGGCGGCGGCGGCGCAGATCTCCCCCGCGTACGTCTTCAAGTTGTTCCCGAGCAAGGTCACGCTGTTCGTCGCCGCGCTCGACCGCTGTTTCGAGCGGATCGAGAGTGCGCTCGCGGCCGGCGCGGCCCGGGTGCCCGGTGCGAAGCCCGACGAGATCCTGTACGAGATGGGCGGCGCCTACGCCGAACTCATCGGCGACCGGAATCTGCTCATGCTCCAGGTGCACGCCCAGTCCGTCGTCGACGTCCCGGAGATCGGGGAGGCGATGCGGCGCGGTATCGCCCGGGTGACCGAACTGGCCAAACAGCGATCCGGCGCCGAGGACGCCGCGGTGCAACGCTTCATCGCCTTCGGGCAGCTCTGTCACCTGATCACCACCCTCGGGCTCGACGGGGACGCCAGTCCCTGGGCGGCGATCCTCACCGAGGGCATCCGGCACCCCGGCTGACCCGTTCCGACCATGCCCCTTCGGGGGCTTTTCTTCGACCCATCGAGTGATTGACCAGTCACACACTAGGAGAGAATCATGATCACCACAGCCACCGAAATCGTGCTGCCCGGCCGCGTCGAGCCGGACGGCCTGCTCGTCACCCGGCGCGAGCTGCCCGGGCCGGGCCCCGGCCAGGCGCTCGTGCGGGTCGAGGCGAGCGGCGTCTCCTTCGCCGAGCAGCAGATGCGACGCGGCAAGTACTACGACCAGCCACCGTTCCCGTTCGTGCCCGGCTACGACCTGGTCGGCATCGTCACCGCGGTGGGCCAGGACGTCGACGCCGCGCTGGTGGGACGCCGGGTGGCGGCACTGACCAAGATCGGCGGCTGGACCAGCGCCGCCCTGCTGGACGCCGCCGACCTGGTGCCCGTGCCGGAGCCACTCGACGCCGCCGCGGCCGAAACCTTCGTCGTCAACGGGATCACCGCGTGGCAGATGCTGTTCCGCACCGCGAAAGTCCGTGCCGGACAGACCATCCTGGTGCACGGCGCGAACGGCGGGGTCGGATCGACCCTCGTCCAGCTGGCGCGCGCCCACGGCATCCATGTCATCGGCACGGCCTCGGCGCGCCACCGCCGCGCCGTCGAGGAACTCGGCGCGACCTGGATCGACTATCGCACCGAAGTGGCACGGCAGGTACGGGAGCTGGCGCCGGGCGGGGTGAACGCGGTGTTCGACCACATCGGCGGTCCCGGCATCGTCGAGTCGTTCCGCCTGCTCGCCCCGCACGGCACCCTGGTCTCCTACGGCACCGCCGCGACCAAGGACCAGGAGGGCAATTCCCGGCTGCCGGTGCTGAAGCTGCTCGCGCGGTTGGTGCTGTGGAACGCGCTGCCCAACAAGCGGAATGCGCACTTCTTCAATCTGTGGGCGGGTAAGCGCAACCTGTCGCGCTTCCGCGCCCGGATCGCCGCGGACCTCGGCGCCGTCTTCGACCTCGCGGCACAGGGCGTACTGCGCGCCAAGGTAGCGGCCCGGGTTCCGTTGAGCGCGGCGGCCCGCGCGGTCGAGCTCGCCGAATCCGGTTCCGTCGTCGGCAAAGTCGTTCTCGTCGCCGACGAAGGCTGAACCCGTCCCACCCGCTCGCGCTACCGCCCGCCGATCCCTACCCTCCGCCACCTTCGTCCCAGGAGAACTCCCATGACCCAGCATCTTCCGACCGCTGTCCCACACACCGCTGTCCGGCACCCGTCCGCGGTGCGCACCCTGCTCGACAACCGACCGTCCTACCTCGGGTTCGGCGCCGCCTGGTTGCTCGGGCACGGCGCCTACGCCCTTTCGCACGGCAGCGATCCCGTCCTGCGCCTGCCCGCGGCGGTGCCGAGCATCCTGCTCATCACCGGCCTGGTCGCGGCGCTGATCGTCACGAGCGTCGTCTCCATGCGGGCGCAGCGCACGGCCACCGGGAGCGAGGCGGTCGTCGGCAAACTGCTGGCCGCCTCCTGGCTGGTCGGCTTCGGTGCGCTGTTCTTCGTCATCACGGCGGTGAGCTCGGTGCTGCCCCACGGCGACCTCACGACGCTGCTGTGGCCCGCGGGCTCCGGCCTCATCGTCGGACTGCTCTACCTCGCGGGCGGCGCCGCCTATCGTGACGTGTTGCAGTACACCCTCGGCGCCTGGCTCGCGCTCACCTCCACCGCCGCCCTCCTCCTCGACGGGGCGAGCCCGTACTGGGTGCTCGCGGTCGCGGGCGGCGGCAGCTACCTGCTCGCCGCCGCGCTCGAACCCCGCCGCCGCGCCACCGCCGCGCTCGCCTGACCGCTGACCCCCGACAACCCCGCCCGGCACCGGGCGGGGCTGTCGGTTTCGTCCACGACGCGGACGCGTTCCCGACGTAGGCTGCCGAGCGGTATCAACCGGTCACCGGCGGTTTCCGCCGTGCGTCTTCTGGAGGATTCGTTGGCACGCGAATTGGTCTACACGGGTTTCATGACGCTGGACGGCGTGGTGGATTCGCCGGGCGGTCAGGTCGAGGGGCATCGCAGCGGCGGCTGGGTGATGGACTCCGAGTTCCTGCCCGAGGCGTTCGCGCTCAAGGGCGAGGAACTGGCCGAGACCACGGCGTTGATGTTCGGCCGTCGCAGCTACGAGGCGTTCGCCCCGATCTGGCCGGGTTCGGAGGATCACGCCGCGTACAAGGAGCTTCCCAAGTACGTCGTCTCGACCGGCCTCGCCGACGACGCGCTGGTCGAGGACTGGGGTCCGATCACGATCCTGCGCTCGACCGAGCAGGTGGCCGAACTGAAGCAGACCGAGGGCGGAGCCATCTTCATCCACGGCAGCGCCGAGCTGGCCCGCCGCCTGTCCGAGGCCGATCTGATCGACCGGTACAACCTGCTGGTGTTCCCGGTGTTGCTCGGAGCGGGCAAGAGCCTGTTCAGCCGGGCGGACCGCGACAAGCAGCAGCTACGCCTGCGCGAATCCGCGAGCTACACCAACGGGGTCACCAAACTCGTCTACGACGTGGTGCACTGAGGCCGGGTCGAGCGCGAGCGCACCGCCCGAGCCCTCGCGCAACTGCCGGGCCGTGCGTCCGACATAGCGGCGCAGGGCCCGGGCGAGGTGCGGCCCGTCGTAGTACCCGAGCCCGGTGACGACGTCGCTCTCGGCGGTGCCCGAAGACAGCAGCACCGCGGCGGCGCGGGCCCGCGCGATCTGACGGACGGCGCCGCGGGTGAGGCCGGTCGCCGCCCGGAAGCGGCGCTCCATCGTGCGGTCGGAGACGTCGGTGGCCTCGCCGCGCAGGGCCGCGGTGACCAGCGGGTCACGACCGACGACGCCCTCGCGGACCAGCCGCGCGACCAGCGCTTCGGCGTCGTCGGGGTGCGGGGTCTCCCAGCGCGCGCCGTCGAGCCAGAAACCGCGTTCGGTGACATCGGGCAGGACGATGCCGCTGTCCACCAGGAACGGCGCGGCCACCGTACGCAGCGAGGTGCCGACCGCGAACTGGATGCCCACGAAGGTCGCGTCCTCGGGGACCGGGGCCGTGCCGGTGCGGCTCTCCGGGCCGGTGACCGCCGCGTACGCCCGGCCCTCCCGCTGCCAGAACACCAGCCCCCAGGTCTCGCTCGCGACGGAGGTCATCCGGGCGACCTGCTCGCTGCGGCACGTCCACACCGAGTCGATCCACGGCGACTCCGACGCGCGCGTCTGGAACAGCAATCCCACCCGCGGCATCCTATGACGGACAATTGCCGGGTGACCATCGATGACGAGCCGATCCTGTCCTACCTGACCGATATGGACGGCGTGCTGGTGAGCGAGGACCATCTGGTGCCGGGCGCCGACGAGTTCCTCGCCGAATTGCGCGCGAACGAGACGCCGTTCCTCGTGCTCACCAACAACTCCATCCGCACCCCGCGCGACCTGCAGGCCCGGCTGCGCACCACCGGCCTGGACATCCCGGAGGAGTCCATCTGGACCTCCGCGCTGGCCACCGCGACCTTCCTCAACGACCAGCGCCCGAACGGCACCGCGTACGTGGTGGGGGAGTCCGGCCTCACCACGGCGCTGCACGAGATCGGTTACGTGCTCACCGACAGCGACCCCGACTACGTCGTGCTCGGCGAGACCCGCACCTACTCCTTCGAGGCCATCACCACCGCCATCCGCCTGGTCGAACGCGGCGCCCGTTTCATCGCCACCAATCCGGACGCCACCGGCCCGTCGCGCGAGGGGGTACTGCCTGCGACCGGCTCGGTCGCCGCCCTGATCACCCGCGCCACCGGACGCGACCCGTACTACGTCGGCAAACCCAACCCGCTGATGATGCGCTCGGCACTGCGCCGCCTCGGCGCCCATTCCCAGTCGACGGTGATGATCGGCGACCGCATGGACACCGACGTGATCTCCGGTCTGGAGGCGGGCATGCGCACGATCCTGGTCACCTCGGGCATCTCCACCCGCGCCGCCGTCGAGCAGTACCCCTACCGCCCGACCATGGTCATCGACTCGGTCGCCGACCTGGTGGGACGCACGAAGAATCCCTTCGGCTGAGCCCGCCCCATCCCCTCCCGATCTCGATGCCGGGCCCGCCGAGCAGCGCCGGATCAGCGGGAAGGCCGGCACCCTGACCGTCACTCCTTCTCCAGGGCCTCCAGGGCTCGGGTCAGGTCGGTGAGGGCGGACACTATTTCGGTGAGGCGGGTGGGCCCGAGGTGCGCGGCGAGGGCGGCGGCGCGGGCGGCGTGCCCGGGGTCGATGCGGGCGACGGCGGCGCGGCCCGCCTCGGTGGGGGCGACGAGTTTGGCGCGCCGGTGTGCGGGGTTGGGGCGGTATTCGGCCAGGCCCTTGTCCACGAGCAGATCGGCGATGCGCTGCACGCTCTGGCGGGTGATGCCCATCGCGCGGGCGATGCCGGACACCGGCAACGGCTCGCGCAGGACCGCCCCGAGCACCTGCCACCAGGCTGCGGTGAGCCCGGCCGGGCGGGCCAATTCCTCGGCGACGGCGAGGAATTGGCCGTTCAGGCGGAACGAGGTGATGGCGGCCGTGCTGAACAGCTGCTGGGCCGAGAGCGGTTCGCTCATTCAGCCGCCGCGTGGTCCTGCAGCGCGAGGAACGCGCTCACGTCGTTGTGCGCGAACAGGCGATACCAGGCGTCGAGCACATGCGGCTCGTAGACGTCGAGCACGCGCAACACTTCGCGGGCGAACTCGAACGGCGCGGTGCCCGTCGCGGTGACGAGCACGCCGTCGGACACCGCGGGCTGCTCGACGTAGTGGTCGGCTCCGGCGTAACCGCTGGCCGCGAGGAACTGCGGCGCGTTGCTGGTGTGCTTCCTGGTGTCGAGCAACCCGGCCGCGGCCAGGCCGTAGGTGGCGCCGCAGATCGCCGCCACCGGCACGCCCGCGTCGAGGAAGCCGGCCGCGGCCGCCGCGAAGGGCGCCAAATCGCCGGGCACCCAGGTGTCGGCGCCCGGCAGGATCAGCCCGGCGCTCTGCTCGGGGGTGAGCTCGCCGAGCGCGAGATCGGGCACGATGCGGACGCCGCCCTTGGTGCGGATGGGATCGCGGGTGAGTCCGACGGTGCGGACCTCGAAGCTGCCCGGGTTGCGCTGCCACTCGGGGTTGTTGATGTGCGCGATGGCCGCGCCGACCTCCCAGTCGGCGAGCGTGTCGTAGACGGCGGTGTGGACGGTCCTCGTTTCCATGACAGCATCCTGTCATCCTTGACAGGATGCTGTCAATAGCTGCGGGGAGGTTCACCCGGCGGCGCGCGGCGGGCTCACTAAGCTCGGGGCCATGGTCGAATCCGCTCCGTCCACCGTGTACATCGCCTCCCCGGAAGGAGACACCGGGAAGTCGACGGTCGCGCTCGGCGTCCTGCAGATGCTGTGCGCCACCACGGCGCGAGTCGGGGTGTTCCGGCCGATCGCGCGCTCGACCACCGAACCCGACTACATCCTCGAACTGCTGCTCGAGCACAGCACCGCCGATCTGGACTACGCCCAGTCCATCGGCGTCACCTACGAACAGGTGCACGCCGACCCCGACGCCGCGATCAGCGAGATCGTCATGCGCTTCCACGAGGTCGCCGACGCCTGCGACGCGGTGGTGGTGATCGGCAGCGACTACACCGATGTCGCCAGCCCGAGCGAGCTGCGCTTCAACGCCAGGATCGCGGTGAACCTCGGCGCGCCGGTGCTGCTGGTGGTGCGCGGCTCCGGCCGCACCCCGGTGGAGGTCAAGCAGCTGGTCGAACTGTGCATGAGCGAGTTGCACGCCGAGCACGCCGCCGCCGTCGCGGTGATCGCCAACCGTTGCGATCCCGACCAGCTCGACGAAGTGTGTTCGGTCCTTGGCGCGTTCGACGTCCCGTCCTGGGCGCTGCCGGAGGTGCCGTTGCTGATCGCGCCGACGATGGCCGAGCTGTGCGAGGCGGTGGGCGGCGAGATGTACAGCGGCGACCCGGAACTGTTGCAGCGCGAGGCGCTGAAGATCATGGTCGGTGGCATGACCGCCGAGCACATTCTGGAGCGGCTGGTCGACGGCGTGGTCGTGATCGCACCGGGCGACCGGTCCGACGTGCTGCTCAGCGTGGTGAACGCCCATGAGGCCGAGGGCTTTCCGTCGCTGTCGGGCATCATCATGAACGGCGGGATGCGCCCGCACCCCGCGGTTGCCCGGCTGATGGCCGGTCTCAAGCCCCGGCTGCCGATCCTCACCACCGACCTGGGCACCTACGACACCGCCAGCGCCGCCTACCGCACCAGGGGACGGATGTCGGCGGGCAACCCCCGCAAGGTCAACACCGCGCTGGCGCTGATGGAACAGCACGTCGACGCGCCGGAACTGCTGAGCCGCATCCGCGTTCGCCGCAGCGACGTGGTGACCCCGCAGATGTTCGAATACCAGCTCATCGAGCGGGCCAGGGCCGACCGCAAGCGCATCGTGCTGCCCGAGGGCGACGACGACCGCATCCTGCGCGCCGCGGGCCGGGTGCTCCAGCGCAAGATCGCCGACCTGGTCATCCTCGGCGACGAGACCGCGATCCGGGCGCGCGCCGCCGAACTCGGCGTCGACATCGCCGAGGCCGAGGTGCTCGATCCGCGCACCTCCGGACACCTGGAGTCGTTCGCCGCCACCTACACCGAACTGCGCAAGCACAAGGGCATGACGCTGGAACGCGCGCGCGAAACCGTCGCCGACATCTCCTATTTCGGCACCATGATGGTGTACGAGGGCATCGCCGACGGCATGGTTTCCGGCGCCGCGCACACCACCGCCCACACCATCCGGCCCTCCTTCGAGATCATCAAGACCGTGCCGGGCGTGCAGACGGTCTCCAGTGTGTTCCTCATGTGCCTGGCCGACCGGGTACTCGCCTACGGCGACTGTGCCGTGGTGCCCGATCCCACCTCCGAGCAGCTCGCCGACATCGCCATCTCCTCCGCCCGCACCGCCCAGCGCTTCGGCATCGACCCGCGGGTGGCGATGCTGTCGTATTCGACCGGCGAGTCCGGCAGCGGCGCGGACGTGGAGAAGGTGCGGGTGGCCACCGATCTGGTGCGCGAGCGCGCGCCGGAACTGCTGGTGGAGGGCCCGATCCAGTACGACGCGGCGATCGAGCCCACCGTCGCCGACGCCAAACTGCCCGACTCCGAGGTCGCCGGGCGCGCCACCGTGTTCGTCTTCCCCGATCTCAACACCGGCAACAACACCTACAAGGCCGTGCAGCGCAGCGCGGGCGCCATCGCGATCGGCCCGGTGTTGCAGGGCCTGCGCAAGCCGGTCAACGATCTCTCCCGTGGCGCGCTGGTCGCCGACATCGTCAACACCGTGGCCATCACCGCCATCCAGGCGCAGGGCATCGCGGAACAGGAGGGCTGATGACCACCGCATCCGAACACCTCGTCCTCGTGCTCAATTCGGGGTCGTCCTCGATCAAGTACCAGCTGGTCGACCCCGAGACGGGCGAGGTGTCCGCCGCCGGGCTGGTCGAGCGGATCGGTGAGGACGACAGCGCGATCGAGCATCGCTGCGGTGCGCGCACCATCGGTCACGAGGGCCGCATCCCCGACCACCGCGCGGGCCTCGAGCGGGTGTTCGAGATGTTCGCCGAGACCGGGTTCGACCTGGCGGGCGCCGGCCTGCGCGCGGTCGGGCACCGGGTGGTGCACGGCGGGGAGATGTTCCACGAGCCCACGCTGGTGACCGACGAGGTGGTCGCCGCCATCGCGGATTTCGCCGAACTCGCGCCGCTGCACAACCCCGCCAATGTCACCGGCATCGAGAACGCGCGTCGCCTGCTACCGGGCGTCCCGCAGGTCGCGGTGTTCGACACCGCCTTCTTCCACGGCCTGCCCGACGCCGCCAAGACCTACGCCATCGACGCCAAGATCGCCGCGGAGTACGGCATCCGCCGCTACGGCTTCCACGGCATCTCGCACGAGTACGTGTCCGGCCGGGTCGCCGAGCTACTCGACCGCGACCCGGCGCGGCTGCGCCAGATCGTCTTCCACCTCGGCAACGGCGCCTCGGCGTCGGCCGTGCGCGGTGGCAGCCCGATCGACACCTCGATGGGCCTGACCCCGCTGGAGGGCCTGGTCATGGGCACCAGGGGCGGTGACCTCGATCCCGGCATCCTCGGGCACCTGGCCCGCGCGGCCGGCTTCGACGTCGACCGCATCGACAAGCTGCTCAACCGCGAGGCCGGCCTCAAAGGCATGGCGGGCGTCAACGACTTCCGGGAACTGCGCCGCCTGATCGACGAGGGCGACGCCGCGGCGAAGCTCGCCTACGACGTCTACGTGCACCGGCTGCGCCGCTACCTCGGCGCCTACCTGATCGCGCTCGGCGGCGTCGACGCCATCACCTTCACCGCCGGCGTCGGGGAGAACAGCGCCGACGTGCGCGCCGACGCCCTGGCCGGACTGGAGAACTTCGGCATCGCCGTCGATCCCGCCCGCAACACCGCGAAAGACCGCGGCGCCAGGGTCATTTCGCCGCCGGCGGCCCCGGTGACGGTGTTGGTGGTGCCGACCAACGAGGAGCTGGCCATCGCCCGCGCGGCCGACCGCCTGGTCGCCGCGGGCTGACGCCGGGCCGCCCCGCGGATCAGAACCAGGTCTTCGCCCGGATGGAGTTGGCCAGGTCGACCAGCGCGTAGCGATGGTCGCGCCCCGGGGCGGCGCGGGCCAGGGCGCGCAGGCCCGCCTCGGTGCCCGCGCGCAGGTCCCGTTCGGTGAACGGGGCGCCGAAGAACGTGGCGTCGGCGCGTTCGGGTTCGTGGCCCGCGCCGAGCCAGGCCAGCGCGGCGCCGAGCACCAGCACGCGCAGCTGGAGCGCCCTGGCCTCCCCGGCAGGCAGGGTCTGCACCCGGGCCGCGGCGACATGCAGGGTCGACTCGGGCAGTTCGTCGATCGGCGCCGCGGTGAGCAGCAACCACACGGCGGTGAGGCGGGCCGTGGTGTAGGCGCGGGAGGCGGCGGGCACCTCGTCGAGGGCGCGCACGGCCGCGTCCACCCGGCCCGCGGCGGCCAGTTGCCGCGCCAGGCCGAACGCCGCGCTCACCACCGCACGGTCGGTGCGCCACACGGTTTCGTAGTACTTCTCCGCGTAACTGCGCCACTGCTCCGGCTCGGCCGTCTCCCAGTGCTGCAGGACCAGTTCGGCGGTGGCGGCGAGGGCGAGCTTGGGCGCGATCTCGCCGGGCAGCACCCGCAGCACGTCCTCGAACGCGGCGAAGGCCGACTCGTAGTGCTGCTCGCGCAGTTCGGCGAGCCCGGTGTACCAGTGCACCCGCCAGTCACCGGCGCCGAGCCGGGCCAGCAGCCGCAGCGCGGCGGCCGCATCGCCCATGTCCAGCCGGATGCGGACCTCGGCCAGCGTCAGCTCGACGCCCAGGGTGTCCGGGGCGGTGTCCGGGTCGGCCTCGGCGCGGGCGCGGGCCTCGCCCAGCGCGTCGAGCGCCCGGGCCGGATCGGGTTGCATGGCGGCGGCCAGCAGCGCCGCGGCGGGCTCACCCGGATCGATCAACGGGATGGGCAGCGCGGCGGCCACGTCGGCCGCGGACAGGCGCGGATCCCGCCCGGCACCATCGGCGTAGGCGTCGGTCTGGCTGATCAGCTCCTCGGTGCCGAATCCGGCGCGCTGTGGACTGAACACTGTGGACAGCTGTGGATGTTCGGCGCCGGTGTCCAGCGCGAGGATTTCCCGCAGCACCCCGGCCAGCTGGGCCGACATCGCACGGGCGGACGGGAAGCGGCGGGCCGGATCGGGGTCGGTCGCGCACAGCAGCAGCCGGTGGAAGAACTCGTAGCGGCGCAGCACCTGGTGCTGGTCGGGATCGGGGATGCCGTCGCGGTAGCGGCCGTGCTCCATCGGCAGGTCGAGGGTGAGCACCGCCAGCGTGCGGCCGACGGTGTAGATGTCGGTGGCGACCGTGGGACCGGTGGTCGCGATCTCCGGCGCTTGGAAGCCCTTGGTGCCGTACAGGTTCCCGTACGCTTCCAGCGGAGTGACGGCACCCAGGTCGATGAGCTTCACCTGGTCCTCGGTGACCATGATGTTGTCCGGCTTGAGGTCGTTGTAGGCCAGCCCGATCGAATGCAGGTATTCCAGCGCGGGCAGGATCTCCAGCAGGTAGGCGATGGCCTCGGTGACCGGCATCCGCTGCGGCCGCCGGTAGTCGTCGAGCAGCGCGCGCAGCGACCGGCCGCCCACGTACTCCATCACGATGTAGCCGATCGGCACGCCGTCCCGGCCCGGGTGCTCGACGAAGTTGTGGATCTTGACGATGCTCGGGTGCGCGACCTCGGCCAGGAACTGCCGCTCGGCCACCGCGACCGCCTGCGCCTCCGCGTCACCGGCGTGCAGCAGACCCTTGAGCACCACCCAGCGGTCGCTCACGTTCCGGTCGATCGCCAGATAGATCCAGCCGAGCCCGCCGTGGGCGAGACAGCCCTGGATCTCGTACTGGCCGGCCACCATGTCACCGGCGTGCAGCGAGGGGCGGAAATCGTAGGGCGCGCCGCAGCGTTCGCAGAAACCGGTGGTGCTCGCCGCGTGCGCGGCCGTCGCGCGGCCGACCGGATTGGTGCAGCGCCCGCAGTAGCGCCTGCTCTCGGCGACGACCGGATCGGTGAGCACGGCCGCCAGGGGGTCGGCGGGCGGCACGGGCGGCACCGGCACCAGACCGCCGCCGAGCCTGCGCACCGTGGGCCGGGACCGGGACGTTCGCACGCTGCGGCCCGATGTCGTCCGGGCACCGCCGGAATCGGGGCGGTCCATCGCGCCCGTCGGCGCCACGGCCCGGGTGCCGGGGCCGTCGTCGTCCTCGAACGGGTGTGGGGTGTGCGAATCGTCCGCGGGGCCGGGCGTCCAGCCGGTCGCGGCCGGGTCGATGGGCACGGCATGCGGCTCGGGCGTATCGCGCGACGCGACGGGCCGGGCGGCGAGTGCGGTCACACCCGGGTCGAGTCCGGTCGGCGACGGTGGCGCGGCCGGTGCCGCGCCGAGTCGAGCGGCCGGTTCCGCGTGCACCGGTTCGGTCGGTGCGGCCGGATCCTCGGCGCGGTGTGGATCGTCGGCGTGGTGCGGTTCGACGGCGCGGTGCGGCTCGTCGGAGCGGTGTGGATCGATGGCGCGGTGTGAATCCTCGGCGCGGTGCGGTTCGTCGAGGCGGTGACGGCCGCCGGTGCCGGAGCGGTGCGGGACCGGGGGAGGCGCGGCGTCCGCGGGCTGGTCGGGTTCGGTCATCGCGGATCAGTCCTGATAGGTCGCGGCAGGCGGGGCGGGCGCGGGGCCGAGGACCGACAGCCACTGCCGGTACAGGCGGGTCCAGGTGCCGTCGGAGCGCAGGCGTTCCAGCGTGCGGTTGACGAAGCGCACCAGGTCGTCGGCCTCGCGCGGAATGCCGATGCCGTAGGGCTCGACGCTGATGCTCTCCCCGACCACCTCGGTGTAGGGGTCCTGCGCGGCCAGGCCGGCCAGGATCGCGTCGTCGGTGCTCACCGCGTCGACCTGGCGTTGTTGCAGCACCACCAGGCAGTCCGCCCAGCTGGGCACGGTCAGCACGGTCGCGGCGGGCTGCTCGCGGCGCACGTGCTCGAGCGAGGTGGTGCCGCGCACCACGCACACCCGCTTGCCCGCCAGGTCGGCCAGCCCGCGGATCCCGGAGTCCTTCATCGCCAGCACCCGCTGGTCGGCCCGCAGGTACACCGTCGAGAACGCCACCTTGCGCCGTCGCTCGCAGGTGATCGTCATGGTCTTGGCGACCAGATCCACGGTGCGGTCCTGCAACGCCTGCTCGCGGTCGGCCGAACCCATGGACCGGAATTCGATCAGATCGGGATTGCCGAGCAGATCGCGGGCGATCTCGCGGGCGATGTCGGCGTCGAAGCCCACCACCGCCCCTGTGATGGGATCGCGGAAGCTGAACAGATTGCTGCCGGTGTCCAGACCGACCAGCAACCGGCCGCGACGGCGGATCGCGTCGAGGGTGGGCCCGGTGGTGGCGCCGGTCGGCCGCAGGCTGGCGGTGGGATCACCGCAGTCGGCCTCCGGCTGAGCGGGCAGTGGCGATTCCGGGGGCAGCACCGTCGCGCCCGCGGGCAACGGTGTCTCGGTGTAGGTGCCTGCCGGTGGCCGCGCGACCGGGGCCGGGCCGTCGGCGCAGCCGGTCAGCGCGGCCAGCGCGACCAGCAGGGCGGCGGGCAGGCCGCGCCGGGCTCTCATCGGTACTCCCGCAGTCGCGGCCAGATGCCCACGCCGACACAGCCGATCGCCACCATGCCGAGCACCAACGCGCCGGGAGCGAGGAAATCCAGCGCGCGGGCGGCACGCGAAATCTCGCCGCGCAGCGCGTTCCTGGTCTCGGCCAGCCCGCTGTCGAGGGCCCGGTCCAGCGCGGCGACGGCCGCGGCCGACTCCTGCGCGCCCGGCCCGGTGGCCACCACGGCGGCGCCGGTGTAGTCGCCGTTGGCCAGGGCCTCGTTCATCCGCTGGTGCGCGGCCCGCCAATGGTCCAGCGCGGCACGCGCTTCGGCGAGCCGGTCGGTCGCGGGCGCCTCGGCCGGGTAGCCGTCGAGCAGATCGGCGAGGCGCGCGATGCCCTCGTCGTACACGCGGTCGTAGTCCCCGGAAGCGTCCCGGCGCACCAGCTTCAACATCTCCGCAGACCGGGCCTGCTGGGTGAGGATGCGGCTCTCGGTGAGCCGCGAACCCGGCACCGCGCCCTCGTCGCGCCCGTCGATCATGGCCAGCGCCGAGATCGAGCCGGCGAGCACCGTCCAGGCCAGCAACACCAGCACCGCGGCCGAGGCCGACAGCAGACCGGCGTTCAGGGTGCGCCGCCAGCGCCGCGCCAGCATCGCCTGCACCCACACCAGCGCCGCCAAGGCCAGGAGCAACAGCCCGATCGCGGGCCACGGCGGACGCACATGGTGGCGTCCGGCGGCCTCGACCGCCGCGGCCCGATGGTCCTCGAGTTCCTCGGCCATCGGCAACAGGGTGGCCTGCATCTGGTGCGATGCCTCGCTGAGATAGGCCGCGCCGACCGGGTAGCCGCTGCGGTTGTTCGTCCGCGCGGTCTCGATCAGGCCGGTGTAGACGGGCAGACCGGTGGCGATGCCGGTGCGCAGTCGGGTGTCGGCATCGTGGCCGCCGGAACCGATCACCAGTTCCGCCGCCGCCTCGCCGACGGCCTGCGTGTAGCGGTCGCGCACGGCTTGCGGTTCCAGGCCGCCCGCGATGAAGGCGGTGCTCGCGGCGGCGTCGGCGATCGACAGCGACGTGTAGAGCCGGTGCGCGGAGTGGGCGTTCGGCTCGGTGTCGACGAGCAGGATGTCGAGCGCCTCCTGCCGCTCGCCCACCGTGGACGCGGTCACCACCGCGGCGGCCCCGCACAACAGCATCAACAGCAATCCGACCGCAATCAGCCAGCCGGGCGAGGAGGCGGCGAAGGCGCGCACATTGGCCGGGCTCAGCTGGTCGCGGACCACCACCGCCGACGCGCCCGCGAGCGGTTTGCGCGCCGGGTCGGCCGCGGCGCGATGCTCGCCCCCGGCCGGCCGGGCGGCGCGGCGACCCGCCCTGATCCCGCCCGTGTCATGTCCCACCTCCGCGGTCCGCGCCTCACCTGTGCGCCTGCGTCGCAGTTTATTGTGGTCCTACCGATGCCGCGGTGCGTCGATCACCCCGGGGCGGGTGCGACGGGGGAACGCCGCCGCGGCGCAACGAGGATGGTTTGTGATGCGTGGTGACGGTGACGGGTGGTCGGAGGGCCCGGACGGGCTACGGCACTGGGGCAAGTACGGCGCTGCCGGGTTGTTGCTGCGGGCGCCGTTGGCGGGCGGCGGCTCGGCGGTGCTGTTGCAGCATCGGGCGCCGTGGAGCCACCAGGGCGGCACCTGGGCGCTGCCGGGTGGCGCCAAGGACAGCCACGAGTCCTCCGTGCACGCCGCCGTGCGCGAGGCGTGGGAGGAAGCGGGCATCGACCCCACCGCCGTGCGAGTGCGCGCCGAACGGGTGACCGCGTCGGCGTTGAGCGGCTGGACCTACACCACCGTCGTCGCCGACACCGACCAGACCCTGCGCACCAGCCGCGACCGGGAGAGCCTCGAACTGGCGTGGGTCCCCGAGGACGAGGTCACCGACCGCCCCCTGCACCCCGGCTTCGCCGCCGCCTGGCCCGCCCTGCGCGCCACCCCGGCTCGCGCCTGCCTGAGCGAGCTGGACGACGCCGACACCGTGGCCGCGGCCCTGCCCCGCACCGTCGACCTCGCCGACCAAGGCTTCCTCTGGTTGCACTCCGACCCCGACGGACCCGGCGGCTACGCCCGCATCGTCGCCGACACTGCCGCCACCGCCGACACTGCCGACACCGCCGAGTCCGGCGGTGCGCCGGAGGCGCAGACGGGCGCGCTGGTGCGCACGGTGTCGCTCACGGTGCGGCAGATCCTCGCCTGAGCACAGCGTGCCGCCGCCTCCGGCCGCCGACCTGCTCAGGAGGCGGCGAGCAGGGCTGATTTCAGCGCTCGCGCCGCCGCCTCGGGATCACGTGCCTCGGTGATCGCGCGCACCACCACGATCCGGTCCGCACCGGCGGCCAGCAGTTCCGGCAGCCGTTCCAGGTCGATGCCGCCGATGGCGAACCACGGCCGCGTCGGGTGCGAATCCGCGGTGGAACGCACCAGGTCCAGGCCCGCGGCCTGCCTGCCGGGCTTGGTCGGCGTCGACCAGACCGGGCCGGTGCAGAAGTAATCGATGTGCTCGTCGATGGCGGCGAGCCCGGCTTGGGCCCGGTTGTGGGTCGAACGGCCGATCACCACGTCGGGGCCGACGATGCGGCGCGCGTACCAGGGCGGCAGATCGCCCTGGCCGAGGTGCAGCACGTCCGCGCCCGCGGCCAGCGCGATGTCGGCGCGGTCGTTCACCGCGACCAGGCCGCCGTGGCGGCGCGCGACGGCCTTGAGTTCGGCCAGCGCGCCGAGCTCGGCCTTCGCCTCGAGCGGCCCGAACTTGGCCTCGCCGGGCGAGCCCTTGTCCCTGAGCTGAATGATGTCGACACCGCCCGCGAAGGCGGCTTCGGCGAACTTGGCCAGATCGCCCTTCTCCCGGCGCGCGTCGGTGCACAGATACAGCCGTGCCGTGGCGAGTCGGTCCCGGGGTGGCAGCGGTCGCTTCGGGTGGGAGGGATGCACGTCGTCGACGGTAGCCGCGCTACGGTGGGGAAGCGAGCAGAGGGGGACCCGAGCGCTATCCAGGAAGGTGGCAGACATGCGGACTCTGGCCGTCGTCGGCGGCGGCGCCATAGGTTTCGCGGTGGCCTGGCGGGCCGCCGAAGCGGGATGGCGGGTCACGCTGTTCGACGCCGCCGCCGGGTCCGGCGCCTCCCGGGTCGCGGGTGGCATGCTCGCGCCGCTGTCGGAGGGCTGGCCGGGGGAGGACCGGGTCCTCGAGTTCGGCGCCGCCTCGCTGGCGCGCTGGCCCGATTTCGCCGCTCGGCTGCGCAGCGCCACCGGCATCGATGTCTTCGTCGCCGACGCGACCCTGACCGTCGCGCTCGACGCCGCCGACGCGGCCGACCTGCGCACCGTCGCCGACTGGGTCGGCGAACGCGGCCACGACCTGCGCCTGCTGGATCGGGCGGGCGTCCGCGCGATCGAACCCGCCCTCGCCCGGACCGTGCGCGCGGGCATGCTCTCCGCCGAACCCGCCATCGACAATCGGCAGCTGTTCCGGGCACTGCACGCCGCGGCCACGGCGGCCGGGGTGGACGTGCGCGCCGAGTCCGTCACCGACCTGGCGGCCCTGTCCTTCGACCAGGTGGTGCTGGCCGCGGGCGCCGCGTCCGCCGGGTTGTGGCCGGGCCTGCCGGTGCGGCCGGTGAAGGGCGAGATCCTGCGCCTGCGGCACCGGCCGGGCGCGGCGCCCGCACCCCGCCGGGTGGTGCGTGCCCGGGTGCACGGCCGCCCGGTCTACCTGGTGCCGCGCGCGGACGGCATCGTCGTCGGCGCCACCCAGTACGAAGCCGGGTTCGACACCACCGTCACCGTCGGCGGTGTCCGTGATCTGATCGCCGACGCCGAGGCGGTGCTGCCCGGCATCGGTGAATACGAGCTGGCCGAGGCGAGCGCGGGCTCCCGCCCCGGCACCCCGGACAACCTGCCCCTCATCGGCAGGCTGTCCGAGCGGGTCGTGGCCGCCACCGGCCACGGCCGCAACGGCATGCTGGCCGTGCCGCTCACCGTCGACGCGACGATGGCCGCGCTCGGTGACGCGCCGCTGCCCGAGGCCGCGGCCGCCGACCCGCACCGCTTCACCCCGACGCCCGCCCCGGCGTCGCTGTCCGCGTCAGGAGGAATTCGATGACCGCACCATCCATCCCCATCGGTGTCACGGTGAACGGCGAGGACCACGAGTTCGCCGAGCCGCTCACCGTGCGGGAACTGCTGGACCGGCTCGCGCTGCCCTGCCAGGGCGTCGCGGTGGCCGTCGACGGCGCGGTGTTCCCGAAGTCGCGCTGGGACGAACAGGTCGGGCGCGGCTGGTCCATCGAGGTGCTGACGGCGGTCCAAGGTGGCTGAGCATCCCGACCTGCCGCCGCTGCGCATCGCCGACCGGGAGTTCGGTTCCCGTCTCATCATGGGCACCGGCGGTGCCGAGAACCTGGCCGTGCTGGAGGAGGCCCTGGTCGCCTCCGGCACCGAACTCACCACGGTCGCCATGCGCCGCGTCGACGCCGCGGGCGGCACGGGCGTGCTCGACCTGCTGAAACGGCTCGAGATCACCCCGTTGCCGAACACCGCGGGCTGCCGGACCGCCGCCGAGGCGGTGTTGACCGCGCAGCTGGCCGCCGAAGCGCTCGACACCACCTGGGTCAAGCTCGAGGTCGTCGCCGACGAACGCACCCTGCTGCCGGACCCGATCGAATTGCTCAGCGCCGCAGAGCAATTGGTCGATGCCGGTTTCACCGTGCTGCCCTACACCAACGACGACCCGGTGCTGGCCCGGCGGCTGGAGGACGCGGGCTGCGCGGCGGTGATGCCGCTGGGCGCCCCCATCGGCACCGGCCTCGGCATCGGCAACCCGCACAACATCGAGATGATCGTCGCCGCCGCGGGCGTGCCGGTGATCCTCGACGCGGGCATCGGCACCGCGAGCGATGCCGCGCTGGCGATGGAACTCGGCTGCTCGGCGGTGCTGCTGGCCACCGCCGTGACCCGGGCCAAGCGACCGCCGCTGATGGCGGCGGCGATGGCCGATGCCGTACGGGCGGGTCTGCTCGCCCGCGAGGCGGGCCGCATCCCCAAGCGGTTCTGGGCTCAGGCGTCCTCCCCGCAGCGGTAAGGGCCGCAGCGGTAGGGGCAGGCCCCCGGGGCACTGGGGGATCGGGTCATTCTCGAGGATGACCGAATTCCACCCCAGGTGGGGACGCGCGCGAGCCCGTCGTAGGGAATGCTGGACAGCATGATCGAAGTGAGGGGTCTGACCAAACACTACGGCCGGACCGCCGCCGTCGAGGATCTCACCTTCACCGTGAAACCGGGACAGGTGACTGGCTTCCTCGGGCCGAACGGCGCGGGCAAGTCCACGACGATGCGGATGATCCTGGGGCTGGACACCCCGACGGCGGGCACCGCGCTCATCGACGGCAAGCCGTATCACCAGCTGAAACAGCCGCTGCGCACGGTCGGCGCGCTGCTGGACGCCAAGTGGGTGCATCCGAACCGGTCGGCGCGCGCCCACCTGGAGTGGCTGGCCGCCTCCAACGGCATCGCGAAATCGCGGGTCGAGGAGGTCCTGCGGCTGGTCGGCTTGTCGGAGGTGGCGGGCAAGAACGCGGGCGGCTACTCGCTGGGCATGTCCCAGCGGCTGGGCCTGGCCGGCGCGCTGCTCGGCGATCCGAGGGTGCTGCTGTTCGACGAGCCGGTCAACGGCCTCGACCCGGAGGGCATCCTGTGGATCCGCCGGTTCATGCAGCGGCTGGCCTCCGAGGGCCGCACCGTGCTGGTGTCGAGCCACCTGCTCTCGGAGATGGCCCAGACCGCCGAGCACCTGATCGTGATCGGGCGCGGCAAGCTCATCGCCGACACCCCCACCAAGGAGTTCATCGAACGCGCCTCCGAGCAGACCGTGCGGGTGCGCAGCCCGCAACTGGACCAGCTGCGCAGCCTGCTCACCTCCAACGGCATGACCGTGCGTGAGGACGGCACGGGCGCCGAGGGGCCCGCGCTGCTCGTCGCGGGGGTGACCAGCGACGCCGTCGGCAAGCTCGCCGGCGCCAACGACATCACCCTGTTCGAACTCTCGCCGCAGCGGGCCTCGCTGGAGGAGGCGTTCATGCGGATGACCGGCGGCGCCGTGCAGTACCACGGCGAGGGCGCCGAGGCGGTGGGTGTGCCCGGACCGGGTGGCCCGTACACAGCGATGGGAGGTGCGCTCTGATGGGCGTGTTGGCCGCGGAACGGATCAAACTGACCTCGACCAGGTCGCCCTGGTGGTGCACGGCGTTGACGGTCGTGTTCGCCCTCGGCATCACGGCGTTGTTCGCCCTGCTGCTGAACGTCTCCATGAGCGCCTACCGGGAAGACCCGTCGCTCGGTCCGGAGCCGCCGTACGCCGAGAACGCGATGGCGGGCCTCGGCATCACCGGCGTCGCCTTCATTCCCGGCTTCGGCTACATCCTGATCATGATCCTGGCGGCGCTCGCGGTCACCAGCGAATACCGCTTCGGGACCATGAAAGCCACCTTCCTCGCCGTGCCCAACCGCACGTCGGTGCTGGTCACCAAGGCGGCGATGATCGCGGTGGGCGCGGCCGTGCTCAGCGCGGTGCTCACCCTGCTGAGCTTCTTCATCCTGCAGGTGATCACCACCGACGACGTGGGCGCCAAGCTGAGCCTCAGCGAGGGTGACACCAAGATCTTCTACGCCGTCCCGATCTTCGTCGCCCTGGTGGTCTTCCTGGCCGTGGGTGTCGGGGCGCTGGTGCGCCAGTCGGCGGGTGCCATCTCGCTGCTGATCGTCTGGCCCGTGCTGATCGAGCCGATCATCGGCGCGTTCGGCAAGTACGGACGTAATATTCAAGTGTTCCTGCCGTTCCAGAACGCGAACCGCTTTCTCGGCCTCGACGACAACAGCCTGCCGTGGCACTGGGGAGCCTGGCCCGCGCTGCTGTACTTCGCGGCGTTCGTCGCGATCGTGTTCGCCGCGGCGCTGGTCGTGGTGAACAAGCGGGACGCGTGATGAAGCCACCCGAGTAGCGCCCTCGCCGCTCGGGTTCCGCGGTGACGACCTTGTCGGGAGGTACGCACCGCGCAGGCACGATCCGTCACTGCCCGGCGGTCGTGCCCCCACCGGCCCGGTGTGTGAAGGCAATTCGCCTTCCACGCCGGGCCGTCGGCATTGTCGGTGGGATACGCTTCGGTGCGTGAGCGAGACACCCGGGGACGGTGCCGAGCCTCGGCGGGGGCCCGAGACCGAGGATGCCGCGCCCGCCCAGGACGGCCGCCCACCCAAGCCGCCGCGGCGCGAACGCCTGGCCGCGCTCGTCACCGACACCAACCGGCGCCCCGAGCTCATCGACGCACTGCGCTCGGTGCGCCGCAAACTCCCCGGTGACCCCTCCTTCGGCGATCCGCTCTCGGTCTCCGGCCCCGGCGGTGCCCGTGCGGTGGCGCGGGCGGCGGAGAAACTGGTCGGCGACTCGCCGACGGCGGCGCGGGAACTCGGCCTCGGCGCCCTTCAGGTGTGGCAGGCCGTGCTCGAGCGGGTCGGCCGCGGTCGCGGTGACACCGAGGTGACGGTGATGTTCACCGATCTGGTCGCGTTCTCCAGCTGGTCGCTCACCGCCGGCGACGAGGTGACGCTGCGCCTGCTACGCGCGGTCGCCACGGCCATCGAACCGCCCGTCGCCGAGCATCGCGGCAGCGTCGTCAAGCGGATGGGCGACGGCATGATGGCCGTGTTCGCCACCGCCGACGACGCCGTGCGCGCCGCCGTCACCGCCAAGGACAACCTGCGCGGCGTCGAGATCGAGGGCTACCAGCCGCGCATGCGGGTGGGCCTGCACACCGGCATGCCCCGCGAGATCGGCGGCGACTGGCTCGGCGTCGACGTCAATGTCGCCGCCCGCGTCATGGCCGCGGGCGGCAACGGCTACACCATGCTCTCCGACGCCACCCTGCGCGCCCTGCACCCCGACACCCTCACCGCCCTGGGCCGCACCACCAAGCCCTACCGCCGCAGCCTCTTCGCCGCCCCCCTCAACGGCGTCCCGGACGACCTGCGGATCTACCGCCTCACCCGGGTGTCGTCGCGAGCGTGAGCGTCAGGCCAGTAGTTCTTCGGCCCGGCCGACCTCCAGCGCGCGGCGCAGCCATTTCTGGAGCTGGTCGAGGTCTCGGCAGGAGAGAATGGTCTCGCGGACCTGATCGGACACGGTGATGCCGCGGGCGTCGAGAACAGTCAGGACCGACTTCGCCTCGCCGATCGCTTCGCCCTGCGCTTCGCCCTCGGCGAAGTACTTGCGCGCGAAGTCGCTGGTGAAGTTGTAGTCACGCAGACCGGTGGACATGAATGCCTCCCAAGCAGGACGAACCGCGCGCGGCAGCATCGTCAGGATGAAGTCATGGTATCGCAGGGCCGGGTCGGCTCCGAGTGTTCGAAGACCGATCGCCAACGCGCGCCAGATTTCGGTGTGGTCGGGGTGGTCCGGATGGGCCACCGCCGACAGCACGGCCAGTTCCGGAAGTTCGGCCGCCAGATCGGGATCGGTGACCACCGGCACCGATGAGGGATCGAGCACCAGCGGTGCCAGGGTTGTCGGCGGGTTGCCGTAGCCGAAGTGCAAGGGTTGTGCCGCCCACGTGGCGGTACGGGGATCGGGACAGATGACAAGGAGCAGTACCGGACACCTCAGCCGCGCTCGCAGCGACGCGGTGTAGACCGGCCAGGACCAGAGCTTGTCACCATCGCGGCGGAGCTGGATCTCCACCACCACCGCGAGGACGGTGTCACCTCCCCGCCGGAACGCCAGCACCGCATCGGCGTAGTACTCGGTGGGCGCCAGTACAGCGGCACGTTCGGAGCGAGGTTCCACCGTTTCGTAGCACGGTAGTTGGCAGCCGAGCGCGGACAACAGCGGCGCGACCAGATCCGGTCGCGCGTTGAACATGTCGATCACCACTTCATGCGGAGCCGAAGGCATGCGCGCACAGTAATCGTCGGCACCGACAGGTGTTACGTACCAAACGATTTCGTAGTCAGGAGTCCTACTCGGTGTTCACTGGCCATGGGGACTGCCCGCGACTTCGCGGCAACTGCCCGTGCCGTTGCCTGTCTACCGGACGACCTGCGAATCCATCCCTCGCCCGGGTGACGCCGCCGCGTTGACAATCAGGCCAGCAGTTCCTCGGCCCGACTGACCTCCAGCGCGGGGCGCAGCCATTTCTCGAGCTGGTCGACGTCTCGGCAGGAAAGGATGGTCTCGGCGAAGTACTTACTATTGCGCCGCAATCGGTTTCGCGGGGCGCGAGCCGGTGGGCAGCGCCTCACACTCCCATCTCGTCGAACAGGTCGGCGTTTCGGTCGAGGTGCTCCGGTGTGGCTCGATGGGCCGCGAGTCCCACGGTGTCGAACTCGTCGGCGCCACCCCCCATTGCGTGCCCACGCCGACATGGTAGTCGGTGTGGATCACCGCGAACGACGGCGCGGGCGAGTCGGACAGCTCCGCGGCGGGCAGGCGCACCACCCCTTCGCGGGGGAACAGGCCGGGAGCCTCCCGGGGCAAGCTCCAGCCATTCCGTCGCGCCGCGCCTGCCAGTAGGCGGTGTAGTGGTGCGTCAGGTGGAACAGCGCCAGCTCGGCGGTGAGGGGACCGGCTCGCCACCCCAGGCCGCGGCGGCGGAGGCGTCGTGTGGTCCGCACAGGATCAGTGCGGTGATGGCGTGCGGCACGGCGTCAGGACAGCCCCCACGCCAGAGCGCCCGCGGCGGCGAGGACACCGCAGACACCCAGGCCGATGGCCAGCGGCCGCGCGGTCTTCCAGGTGGAGTAGGCGCCGCCGAGAAGGAAGCCGGACAGCGCGAGCAGGACGATCATCGTGACGTCGGTGGACATTGGTCCGATTCTGCCGTGTCGGCGGTCGCGGGGGTGCACCATAGCGGGTGATATGCCCCGAACCAGCGCCGAAGCGACCCGGTATCAGCGACCTGACCTGCTCGAACAAGTAACAAGCACGCGAGCTTGATTTTTTTCCGGCTGGGTGTGATGCTGGGGCGGACGCGAACTCCACCGACAGGGAGGCCCCGGCTGATGGGTAGGTTGGCCGCCGATCCGGAAGTGATCAGGATCGGCAACTGTTCCGGGTTCTACGGTGATCGGCTCGCCGCGATGCGCGAGATGCTCGAGGGCGGCGACCTCGACGTCCTCACCGGCGACTATCTGGCCGAGCTGACGATGCTCATCCTCGGCCGGGACCGGATGAAGGACCCGAGCCTCGGCTACGCCAAGACCTTCGTCAAGCAGATCGAGGACTGTCTCGGCCTCGCGCTGGACAAGGGCGTGCAGATCGTCGCCAACGCGGGTGGGCTGAACCCGGCGGGCCTGGCCGAACGGCTGCGCAAGGTCGCCGCCGACCTGGGCCTGAACGCGCAGATCGCGCACGTCGAGGGCGACGACCTGCTGGCCCGCGCGGGCGAGCTCGGCTTGGGCTCCCCGCTCACCGCCAATGCCTACCTGGGCGCGTGGGGCATCGTGGAATGCCTGAACGCCGGGGCCGACGTCGTGGTCACCGGCCGGGTCACCGACGCCTCGGTGATCGTCGGGCCCGCCGCCGCGCATTTCGGCTGGGGCCGAACCGATTACGACGCCCTCGCCGGTGCGGTGGTGGCCGGGCACATCATCGAATGCGGCACCCAGGCCACCGGCGGCAACTACGCCTTCTTCACCGAACTGCCCGACCTGGGCAGGCCGGGCTTCCCCATCGCGGAGATCCGCCGCGACGGGAGCAGTGTCATCACCAAGCACGCGGGCACCGGCGGCGCGGTCACCGTGGACACGGTCGAGGCCCAGCTGATGTACGAGATCCAGGGCGCGCGCTACGCCGGACCCGACGTCACCGCCCGGCTCGACAGCATCCGCCTGACCCAGGAGGGGCCGGACCGGGTGCTGGTCGACGGTGTCGTCGGCGAGGCGCCGCCGCCACAGTTGAAGGTCTCGCTGAACACGCTCGGCGGATTCCGCAACGAGATGAGCTTCATCCTCACCGGCCTCGACATCGAGGCCAAAGCCGCACTCGCGCAACGCCAACTGGAAGACTGGCTACCGGTGCGGCCCGCCGAACTGGAATGGACGCTGGCCCGCCTGGACCGCCCCGACGCCGACACCGAGGAGCAGGCCAGCGCGCTGCTGCGCTGCGTGGTGCGCGACCCCGATCCGAACAAGGTCGGCCGCGCCTTCTCCAGCGTCGCGGTGGAACTGGCGCTGGCCAGCTACCCCGGGTGCAGTTTCACCGCACCGCCCGGCAACGGTTCCCCCTACGGGGTCTACACCGCGGGGTACGTCGAGGCCGGACAGGTGCCGCACGTCGCGGTCCTGCCGGACGGCGCCCGCGTCGACGTCGCGCAGGCCACCGACACCCGGGCGCTCGCCGACGTACCGGAACCGGCACTGCCGCAACAGTTCCCGGTCGGCGAGACCCGCCGCGTGCCGCTGGGCACGATCGCGCTGGCCCGCAGCGGCGACAAGGGCGGGGACGCCAACATCGGCGTCTGGGTGCGCACCGAGGACCAGTGGCGCTGGCTGGTGCACACCCTCACCGTCGACCGGCTGAAAGCACTGCTGCCCGAGACCGCGCAGCTCACCGTCACCCGGCACGTCCTGCCGAACCTGCGCGCGGTGAACTTCCTCGTCACCGGCCTGCTCGGCAAGGGCGTGGCCTACCAGGCCCGCTTCGATCCGCAGGCCAAGGGACTCGGCGAATGGCTGCGGTCCCGTCACCTCGATATCCCCGTGGAGCTGCTGTCATGAATGTCGGTCCGTGGAACACTCCCGAACGCCGCGAATTGCGCGCCACCGTGCGCGGATTCGTCGAGCGGGAGGTGCTGCCCTACCTCGACGACTGGGAACGCGAGGGCGAGATCCCGCGCGAGCTGCACAAGAAGGCGGGTGCGCTGGGACTGCTCGGTATCCAGTTCCCCGAGTCGGCCGGCGGCGCCGGGGGTGACGCGCTGGATTCGGTGATCGTCTGCGAGGAGATGCACCAGGCGGGTGCCTCGGGTGGGCTGTTCGCCTCGCTGTTCACCTGCGGTATCGCGGTGCCGCACATCATCGCCTCCGGCAACACCGATCTCATCGAGCGGTTCGCCGAGCCCACGCTCGCGGGCGAGAAGATCGGTTCGCTGGCCATCACCGAGCCCGGCGGCGGCTCCGACGTCGGCCACCTCACCACCACCGCGCGCCGCGACGGTGACCATTACATCGTCAACGGCGCCAAGACCTACATCACCTCCGGGTGCCGCGCCGACTTCGTGGTCACCGCGGTCCGCACCGGCGGGCCGGGCTCGGCGGGCATCTCGCTGCTGGTGGTGGAGAAGGACACGCCGGGTTTCACCGTGAGCCGCAAGCTCGACAAGATGGGCTGGCGGGCCTCCGACACCGCCGAACTGTCGTATGTGGACGTGCGGGTTCCGGTGGAAAACCTGGTGGGGCCGGAGAATTCGGGCTTCTACCAGATCGCGGCCGCGTTCGTCAGCGAGCGGGTCGGGCTGGCCGTGCAGGCCTACGCCCAAGCGCAGCGCTGCCTGGACCTCACCCTGGAGTGGGTGCGCAACCGCGAGACCTTCGGCCGTCCGCTCATCAGCAGGCAGGCCGTGCAGAACACGGTGACCGAGATGGCGCGGCGCATCGACGTCGCCCGCGTCTACACCCGCGAGGTCGCCCGGCGCAGCGCCGAGGGCGAGACCGATCTGATCGCCGAGGTCTGCTTCGCCAAGAACACCGCCGTGGAGGCCGCCGAATGGGTGGCCCACCAAGCCGTCCAGCTCTTCGGCGGTCTGGGCTACATGCGTGAATCCGAGGTGGAGCGCCAGTACCGCGACATCCGCATCCTCGGTATCGGCGGCGGCACCACCGAGATCCTGACCGGCCTGGCGGCCAAGCGATTGGGGTACCAGTCATGACGATCCTGCGCAGCACCCTCGACAGCGCGGCACCGGAATACACCGCCGCCGCCGAGGCGATGACCACCAAACTCACCGAGATCGAAGCCGAATTCGCCAAGGCGGTCGCCGGTGGCGGGCCAGAGAAGCTGGCCAGGCATCGCAAGCGCGGCAAGCTCACCGCCCGCGAACGCATCGAACTGCTCATCGACGAGGACTCGCCGTTCCTGGAGCTGTGCCCGCTGGCCGCCTGGGGCAGCGAATTCCACGTCGGTGCCAGCGTGATCGCCGGGATCGGCATCGTGGAGGGCGTGGAGTGCATGATCGTCGCGCCCGACCCGACGGTGCGCGGCGGCACCTCCAACCCGTGGACGTTGCGCAAGAACCTGCGCATGAACGACATCGCCATGGAGAACCGGCTGCCGGTGATCGGGCTGGTCGAATCCGGCGGCGCGGACCTGCCCACCCAGAAGGAGGTCTTCGTCCCCGGGGGGCGGATGTTCCGCGACCTCACCAAGCTCTCCGCGATGGGCATTCCCACCATCGCGCTGGTGTTCGGCAATTCCACCGCAGGCGGCGCCTACATCCCCGGCATGTCCGACTACACGGTGATGATCAAGGAGCGCTCCAAGGTGTTCCTCGGCGGCCCGCCGCTGGTGAAGATGGCCACCGGGGAGGAATCCGACGACGAATCCCTCGGCGGCGCCGAGATGCATGCCCGCACCTCGGGCCTGGCCGACTACCTGGCCGCCGACGAGCAGGACGCGATCCGCATCGGCCGCTCCATCGTCAAACGGCTGAACTGGCGCAAGCAGGGCCCGGCGCCGCGCGGTCCGGTGCTCGAGCCGCGCTACGACCCCGAGGAACTGCTCGGCATCGTGCCCGCCGACCTGAAGATCCCGTTCGACCCGCGCGAGGTGATCGCGCGCGTGGTCGACGACTCCGACTTCGACGAGTTCAAGCCGCTCTACGGCAGCAGCCTGGTCACCGGCTGGGCGCAGCTGCACGGCTACCCGGTGGGCATCCTCGCCAACGCGCGCGGCGTGCTGTTCTCCGAGGAGGCACAGAAGGCCGCGCAGTTCATCCAGCTCGCCAACCAGTCCGACACGCCACTGCTGTTCCTGCACAACACCACCGGCTACATGGTCGGCAAGGAGTTCGAGCAGAAGGGCATCATCAAGCACGGCGCGATGATGATCAACGCGGTGTCGAACTCGAAGGTGCCGCACATCTCGCTGCTGATGGGCGCCTCCTACGGCGCGGGCCACTACGGCATGTGCGGCCGCGCCTACGATCCGCGCTTCGTCTTCGCCTGGCCCAGCGCGAAATCCGCGGTCATGGGTGGTGCGCAGCTGGCCGGTGTGATCTCGATCGTCGGCCGCGCCGCCGCCGAGGCGCGCGGCAAGCCGTTCGACGAGGAGGCCGACGCGGGGATGCGCGCGATGATCGAGGCGCAGATCGAGGCCGAATCGCTGCCGATGTTCATGTCCGGCAGGCTCTACGACGACGGCGTGATCGATCCCCGCGATACCCGCACGGTGTTGGGCATGGCGCTCTCGGCCATCCACAACGCCCCGATCAAGGGCGCCGAGGGCTTCGGCGTCTTCCGGATGTGAGGCACGCGATGACGATTTCCACTGTGCTGGTCGCGAATCGAGGCGAGATCGCCCGGCGGGTGTTCGCCACCTGCCGCCGGATGGGACTGGGCACCGTCGCGGTGTACTCCGACGCCGATGCCGCCGCACCCCATGTGCGGGAGGCCGACGCGGCGGTCCGGCTGCCGGGCAACACCCCGGCCGAGACCTATCTGCGCGGGGAGCTGATCATCGAGGCGGCACTCGCCGCGGGCGCCGACGCGGTGCACCCCGGCTACGGCTTCCTCTCCGAGAACGCCGAGTTCGCCCGCGCCGTGCTGGACGCGGGGCTGGTGTGGGTCGGGCCGCCGGTCGCCGCGATCGAGGAGATGGGCTCGAAGGTCGCCTCGAAGAAGCTGATGGACGCCGCGGGTGTGCCGGTGCTGGCCGAACTCGATCCGGCCGAGGTCACCGAGGCGCATCTGCCGGTGCTGATCAAGGCCTCCGCGGGCGGCGGTGGCCGCGGCATGCGGGTGGTGCGCGAGCTGGCCGATCTCGAACCGCAGATCGCCGCGGCCCGCCGGGAAGCCGAATCCGCCTTCGGCGACCCGACCGTGTTCTGCGAGCGCTACCTCGAGACCGGCCGCCACATCGAGGTGCAGGTGCTCGCCGACACGCACGGCACCATCTGGGCCGTCGGCGAGCGGGAATGCTCCATCCAGCGGCGGCACCAGAAGGTCGTCGAGGAGGCGCCCTCGCCGCTGGTCGAACGCGTCGACGGCATGCGGGAGCGGCTGTTCGACGCCGCCCGGCTGGCCGCGGGCGCGATCTCCTACACCGGCGCGGGCACCGTGGAATTCCTGGCCGACGACGCGGGCGAGTTCTACTTCCTGGAGATGAACACCCGGCTGCAGGTGGAACATCCGGTCACCGAGTGCACCACCGGGTTGGACCTGGTGCGGCTGCAACTCGAGATCGCCGCGGGCGCGGCGCTGCCCGCCCGGCCGCCCGCGCTGCGCGGACATTCGATCGAGGTGCGCCTCTACGCCGAGGACCCGGCCCACGAGTGGCAGCCGCAGAGCGGCACCGTGCACCGCCTCGACATTCCGCTGGTGTGCACCGAATTCGATCTGCTCGACCGGGCCGGCGTGCGGCTGGACACCGGTGTGGTGGACGGTTCGGTGGTCGGCGTGCACTACGACCCGATGCTGTCGAAGGTGATCTCCTACGCCGAGACCCGCGCCGAGGCCGCCCGCCTGCTGGCCTCGGCGTTGCAGCGGGCCCGCATCCACGGTCTGGTCACCAACCGGGACCTGCTGGTCCGGGTGCTGCGCCACCCGGCCTTCCTCGCCGGTGACACCGACACGGCATTCTTCGCCACCCACGGCCTGGACACCCTGTCGGCACCGCTGGTGAGCGCGGCCGACGAGCGGCTGTCCATCGTGGCCGCGGCCCTCGCCGACGCCGCCGCCAACCGGGCCGCCGCCCGGGTCGGCGGCGGGTTGCCCAGCGGCTGGCGCAACCTGCCCTCGCAGTCGCAGCGCAAGTCCTACGAGAGCCGGGTCAGCGGCGTGCACGACGTCGACTACCGGTTCACCCGTTCCGGCGTGCTGGTCGACGGGCACGACGGTCTCGAACTGGTCGAGGCCGGCCCCGAGCGGGTCGTGCTGGCGGTGCCGGGCGAGCGCGGCCCGGTGCGGCGGGTGTTCGACGTCGCCCGCTACGGCGATCTGGTGTGTGTGGACTCGCCGCTGGGTCCGGTGAGCGTGCGCAGGCTGCCGCGCTTCAGCGATCCGGCCGACCAGGTGGCCACCGGCTCGCTGCTCGCCCCGATGCCGGGCAGCGTCATCCGGCTCGGCGCCGCCGTCGGTGACCGCGTGGACGCGGGTCAGCCGGTGCTGTGGCTGGAGGCGATGAAGATGGAGCACACCATCGCCGCGCCCGCCGCCGGTGTGCTCAGCGCGGTGAACGTCGCGGTCGGCCAGCAGGTCGACATCGGCACGGTATTGGCCGTCGTGGAACCCGCGGCCGACGACACAGAGAAGGACTGAGCCATGAGCTTCATCGAGAGCGACGAGCGCAAGCAGCTGCGGGCCGCGGTGGCCGCGCTGGCCGCCAAGTACACCTATCGCGACTACGTGCTGCCCAAGGCCCGCAAGAACGAGCCCCTCACCGAGTTGTGGGACGAGGCAGGGAAATTGGGCTTCCTCGGGGTGAACCTGCCCGAGGAGTACGGCGGCGGCGGTGCGGGCATGTACGAGCTGGCACTGGTGATGGAGGAACTGTCCGCCCAAGGCGCGGGCCTGCTGCTCATGGTGGTCTCCCCGGCCATCTGCGGCACCATCATCAGCCGCTACGGCACCGACGAGCAGAAGCAGCAGTGGCTGCCCAAGCTCTCCGACGGCTCGGCCAAGATGGTCTTCGGCATCACCGAACCCGACGCCGGGTCCAACTCCCACCAGATCACCACCACCGCCCGCCGTGACGGCGACGACTGGCTGCTGACCGGCCGCAAGATCTTCATCTCCGGCGTGGACCAGGCCGAGGCGGTGCTGATCGTCGCGCGCACCGAGGACCACAAGACCGGCAAGCTCAAGCCCGCCCTGTTCATCGTGCCCACCGACGCCCCCGGCTTCACCAAGGTGGCGCAGGAGATGGACATCATCGAGCCCGACCACCAGTTCAGCCTGTTCCTCGACGACGTGCGCCTGCCCTCCAGCGCACTGGTCGGTCGGGAGGACGCCGCGCTGATGCAGCTGTTCGCCGGGCTGAATCCCGAGCGGATCATGGGTGCGGCGATGGCCGTCGGCGTGGCCCGCTACGCCATCGACCGTGCCGTCGAATACGCCAAGGAGCGCACGGTGTGGAAGACACCGATCGGTGCGCACCAAGGCATTTCGCATCCGTTGGCGCAGGTGAAGATCGAGCTGGAGATGGCCAAGCTGATGATGCAGAAGGCCGCCACCCTCTACGACGCGGGCGACGAGATGGGCGCGGCGGAAGCCGCCAACATGGCCAAGTACGCCGCCGCCGAGGTCAGCATCAAGGCGCTCGACCAGGCCATCCAGACCCACGGCGGCGCGGGCCTGACCGCCGACTACGGGCTGGCCGCGATGCTCGGCGCCGCCCGCATCGCGCGGATCGCGCCGGTGAGCCGGGAGATGGTGCTGAACTTCGTGTCCCAGCACTCGCTCGGCCTGCCCAAGTCGTACTGATCCGCGCCGTACCGATCCGCCGGAAGGGGAGCACGATGACCGACACCTCCACCGCGCCGCTGGTGCGCTACGACGTCCGCGACCGCTTCGCCGTGCTGACGTTCGATTCCCCGCACAACCGCAACGCGCTGTCCGCACGCCTGGTCGCGGACCTGCTGCGCGGTCTCGACGACGCGGCCGCGGACCCGGCGGTGCGCGGCATCGTGCTCACCCACACCGGCAACACCTTCTGCGCGGGCGCCGACCTGAGCGAAGCGGGCGACACCGATCCCGCGGTCGCCGCCGATCAGCGCACCCGCACGATGATCGGCGTGCTGCGCAGGCTCGTCGAGATCCCCAAGCCGGTGATCGCCCAGATCGACGGCAACGTCCGCGCGGGCGGCATGGGCATCGTCGCGGGCTGCGACATCGTCGTCGCCGGGCCGGGCAGCTCGTTCGCGCTCACCGAAGTGCGCATCGGATTGGCGCCGTTCATGATCTCGCTCACCCTGCTGCCGCGCCTGGAACCGCGCGCCGCCGCCCGCTACTACCTCACCGGGGAGAAGTTCGGCGCCGCCGAGGCCGAGCGGATCGGCTTGGTCACCGTCACCGCCGAGGACCCCGCCGCCGAGGTGGCGCGGCTGTGCGCGGAACTGCGCAAGGGCGCCCCGCAGGGCCTGGCCGAGGCCAAACGACTCGTCAACGCGCCCATCCTCGCCGAATTCGACCGGTCCGCCGAGGAACTGGCGCAACGCTCGGCGAGCTTCTTCGGCACCCCCGAGGTGCGCGAGGGCATGACGGCCTTCCTGCAACGCCGCCCGCCCACCTGGGCAGAATGACGATCATGGCGACACCCCACGAACCCAAGCAGGACCGCAGCCGCGCCACCCGGCAGCGGCTGCTCGAGGCGACCATCGACTGCCTGGCCGAGATGGGCTGGGCCGCCGCCACGGTCGCCGTGGTCGCCGAACGGGCCGGGGTGTCGCGCGGCGCGGCCCAGCACCACTTCCCGACCAGGGAAGATCTCATCACGGCCGCGCTCGAGTACATGTTCGACACCAGGAACGAGCAGGCCAGGCGCGAAGCCGAGGCCATGTCCGAGCAGCTCGACGGCATCGCCCGCACCGAAGCCGTGGTCGAGGGCCTGGTCGAGTCCTACACCAGCCCGCTGTTCAAGGCCGCCCTCCAGGTGTGGACCCACGCCGCCGCCGACCCGGTGCTCCGCGAACGCATCGTCCCCCTGGAAGCCAAATTCGGCCGCGCCTCCCACCGCCGCGCCGTCGAAGCCCTCGGCGTCGACGACTCCGACCCCGTCGCCCACCACCTCGTCCAAGCCACCCTCGACCTGGCCCGCGGACTCGGCCTCGCGGACGTCCTCACCGACGACTCCGCCCGGCGCAAGCAGATCATCCACCAGTGGGCCGTCACCCTGCACTCGGCACTGCACACGGGTGTGGTGTCCGTGGCCGCGGAACCGGCGTAACTCCTGGTTGTCGCCCACGGCGCAACGCTGGCCGTCTTCGAATGGCCGGTCGGCTCGCCGTGGCGCGCTCTTATCGTTGTCGCGGCAGAGTTAAGGCGCTGTCCTCGGTGAGATCTGGGAAGTCCGCCACTTATCGTTGTGATGGCAATGTTAAACCGATTCGATTGCTTCGGTTCTCGGGGAAACCGGTTTATCGTTGTATTGGCAACGATAAACCTCGGGTTGCTGGTGGCGGGATCTGCACCGCTGCTTATCGTCAGCATGCCGCTGATAGGAGTGGGATGTCGAGACCTCAGCCACGTCGCCGAGCGCGGGCCCGGCGAGGACCGCTGCTGGAGTTCGGCAGCTTCCTCGTCGATCGCCGCATCGCGCTCGGACTGACCCAGCTCGACGTCGCCGAGCTCGCCGACGTCGGATTGTCCTCGGTCCGGGCACTCGAAGGCGGACACGATTCCCCGACGCTGGCCGTGACGCTACGCGTCCTCGACGCGCTCGGTCTGACACTGGTCAGCCTCACCGGAACCGCAGCTGATGCCATCACCGGCAGGGCCGCCAGGGTCCGCCCGGCACAGGAGGTCGACGATGAGCAACTGGCCTGAGCCCGGACGCCTCCGCGACGTCGAGTCTGCCGATGTGTACAAGTGCGGTCGCCTGGCGGGAACCCTTCGCAGGGACGGTGACGACGTGGTCTTCACCTACCTCGAGGAGTATCGAGCCGACCCCGAGACACCGCCGATCGCGTTCACCCTGCCCAAGCATTCCGAGGCCGTCCGAACGACCGGCGGTTCGGTCCCACCGTTCTTCGCCGGCCTGCTCCCCGAGGGAGCTCGCTTGGTCGCGATCACGGCGCTCACCAGAACGAGCGAGGACGACCACCTCAGCCTGCTTCTCGCGGTCGGTGCGGACACCGTCGGCGACGTCCAGGTGCTCCCCACCGGGCTGTCTCTCACCGAGCCGCCGCCACTGTTCGGCGAAGATCCCGCCACCGCGGACTTCGCCGAGGTGTTTGCCCGGGCCACCGCGATCACCGGCGATGAGTTCGACCGCACCGCACTGCCGGGGATTCAGGTGAAGGTGTCCGCCCGGATGATCTCCACTCCCGTGCGAACCGGGCATGGGGCAGCCATCCTGAAACTGAATCCACCGGAGTTCCCCCGCCTGGTGGAGAACGAGAACTTCTTTCTCGACATGGCCGCGGAGTGTGGAATCCGGGTCCCACCGCATCAACTCGCGATCGACCGGCTTGGGCGAGCCGGACTGTTCGTCGAACGCTTCGACCGAGTGGTGGAGGGAGACGGGATACGGCGCCTCGCGCAAGAGGATGCCTGCCAGGTACTCGGCAGGTATCCGGCCGCGAAGTACCGGATATCGTTGCAGGAAGCGATCAAGGGACTCGGGCAGGCGGTGGAGGCCGGGGAAGGATCGCGCCGGGCCGCCATTCTCACCATGCTCGAGATCGCGGCGTTCAGTTACCTCATCGGCAACGGCGATTTACACGGCAAGAACCTCTCCATCCTTCGGGCGCCGAGCGGGATCTGGGAGGTCACCCCCGCCTACGACCTGCTCACCACGCAGCCGTACCTGTCCTGGAAAGACCCGATGGCGCTGGCACTGTACGGCCGGAATGCCAGGCTCGGGCACCGATGGTGGATGGAGGCCGCCGAGCGTCTCGGTGTTCCCCGGCGCGCGCTGGCCCGCAGCCTGGCCCGCATCAGTGAGGCGGCCCAACCGTGGATCGGGAGGCTGGGCGAGATCGGGTTCGACGAAGCCTGGACGCGACGACTCGCGGAGCTGATCGAGCAGCGGCGGCAGGAGTTGTCCGCCCCCGAGTGAGTGCGATCGAGTCGTTGCCCCTCTGTGAGGGCCGGTGGATGGGAGACTGGCCGTGGGGGGTCGCGTCATATGGGTGGACCGGATTCGGAGGAACGAGAGGAAGCACCATGACGGCGTCGAGGAGTTTCGGACGGATGGCGGCACTGCTGGCGGGGCCGCTGATGGTGGCCGGTGCCGCCGGGGTGGCGGGCAGCGAGCCGCCCCCGCCGCCCGCGGTGGCAGTCGCGACCGGGGCGAACTGGATGGTCGTGACGGTCACCCCGCTCGGCGGTGACGCGCCGGAGTGGTGCCGCGTCGACCCCTACTTCGGCACCCCCGAAACCCTCAGCCTCGCCGTCGCCCCGACCGGCAACGTGTTCGTCGACGCCGTCCCCGCCGGGACACACACCGTAGCCGCCTGGTGCCCCAACGGCGGCTCCACCACAACAACGGTCACCGTCACGGGCTGATGCTCATCCGGCCGCAGCCCGTCTACGGCTCGACGTAGAGCCGCTCGGTCGGCAGTCGCGGGTATGCCGCGGCGGGGTCGTCCACCACGAGCACCCGCCCCGGCCATATCTGGACGAAGATCAGCGCTGCCGTGAGGCAGGCAACGTACCGTAAAGACATTCCAGCGAGGATCACGGCCAGGCAGACGTCACGTTCGTACGGAAGCGGTGAGGTCACCGGTCGTTCTCCTGGCATGACCATCGAGTGCCTCTCCGGCGTGAGCGCTCGCCTTCCCACGCTTCTCGGATGGCATTCCAGACGTCGCGAGGCATCGTCTCGAAGCACATCCCGAGGTCGGGAGAGCCCGGAAGCTCGATGATTCGACCCGTCGCGAACTGTATCCGGGCGACGTGGATAACGCCTTGTTCGACGAACCATTCGACGACTGTCCCGGATGTGGATTCCGTTCGGAAAAGCCCTCCTGCCGATGACATCTCGATCGCCTCGGTGACGGTCATCGAGGGAGGGAGAGATCTGCAGGCCCTGTTGGCTGGTGGTTCTGGTGCGTCGGCCCATCGCCGCAGCGCGGCGCGGTACCGCTCGAGGAGTTGGGCTGGGAGAGAGCGGTATGTGCCACGGGAACGAGGGAAGGGCACCCGCTGGGGCAATTCGCTGTCCATACTTGCAGCTGGAGCCACCCCGCGCCGTTGGTTTCCATCACCCGGGGTCGGCCGATCGTGTCACCCACGAAGCAAGGGGCGCACCGAGAGTGAGGGGGATCAGCACGCCATGGGCAAGTCGGTGACCAGGGGAAGTGCCGACGATCGGGAGCGTGAATCGTCACCCACGCCGGGGCAGGTGGTCCCTGACGGGCCGGTGGTGACGGGGGTTCGGCACCGCCAGCTCGGCCGGATTCTTCGCGAAATGCGCAGCGAAACCGGGCTTTCCATTCTCACGGCAGCAAAAGCGGTAGGAATGGGGTCGGGATCGCTTCAGCGCCTCGAGTGCGGACAGGCGTCCAAGATCCACGACGCCAAGCTGGTCAAGCTCTGTCGGCTCTATCAGGGGATGGACCGGCTCGAGGAACTCAAAACGCTTGCTGCGCAACGCCGAGAACAGAGTTGGTGGGATGAGCGTACGGATATGCTCGCCCCGAGTTTCAAGGTCTATCTGGGACTGGAAGCCGCAGCCGAGCGGCTCACCGTGTATCGCCCGGACATCATCTCCAGTCTTTACCAAACCCAGGAGTACGCAGAGGTTTTGGATCGAATCTACTTCCACGACGATTCGCCTGGCGAACGGGCGCAGCGAATGGAAGTGCGCAGAAAGAGGCTTGGGTTGATCAACCGCTCCCTGTCACCGCTGGAGGTCGACTTGGTGCTCGACGAGGGAGTCTTGCGCCGGATCGTCGGAGGCGCCCGACTGATGAGCCGACAGCTTCGACATCTGGCAGATATGCCGCCGAATGTATCGTTACGGGTGTTGCCGGATTGTGCGGGATACCCGATGGGCAAGGCGGTCGATGCGTTCACGCTCCTCGACTTCGGCGCGAACAGCGGGAAAGCGAATGAGCCGCCGGTGGTCTATGTCGAAAGCTTCGCTGGCAGTATGCATTTGGAAACGCCTCGCAGTGTGCGCGCCTACCGGGAGGCGTTCCGGCGCATCCAGCGGGTAGCGTTGGATCGGAGTGAGAGTAAACGCCTGCTCAGGCGGGTAGCAAAGGAGTACGGGCCGTGAGCACGAACCTGTCCCGGGCGCGTTGGTTCAAGAGCAGCCACAGTGGGGGGAACGACAACTGCCTGGAAGTTGCGTTCCTGGATGGCGGCATGGTGGGGGTCCGCGACTCGAAGGACCCGTCCGGGGGCGTGTTGGTGTTCACTCCGGCGGAGTGGGACGCTTTCCTGAACGGCGTGCAGGGCGGCGAGTTCGATCGTCCGTGAGCGCTCGAGGCGCGTCGAGGTGGAGTTCGGCGGGTGCCCGCCGCCGCGAGCACGACGATGCGCAATTGGTATCCGATCGGATCGCACACCGCTGCCCACCGGCGGTCGGGGTGCCGGTGGGCAGCGGGGTGGGTGGTTCTATTTCGGGGTGGTCAGGTCGTAGAGGGTGACGCCGTCGACGACGGTGGGGGTGAAGTTCTCCTCGACCCAGGTGCTGATGCGGGAGCTTTCGGAGGTCGATCCGCCCGGTCCGCCGCGGCCGCCGCCGATGAAGTAGTGGATCTTGCCGTCGCGGACGTACTGCTGGAATTGCTCCAGCGTGGGGGAGGGGTCGCTGCCGTTGAAGCCGCCGATGGGCATGACGGGGAGTTCGGTGGCCAGTTGGAGGCCGGCGGCGCTCTGGGAGCCGATGGCGGCGGCGGCCCAGGTGTAGGTGTCGGCGTCCGTCTCGATCAAGCTGACGACCTGCTCGCTGGGGGTGCCGGCGCCGAGTAGTCCGCCCATGCCGAACAGTTCGCGGCCCGTCCCACCGGCGGTGCCGCCGTCACCCGGGACGCCGTTACCCGGCGCGGTGCCGGGATTCGCTGCGCCACCACCGGGCGCGGCACCGGCGTTCGGCACGGTGCCTCCATCGGGCATGGTTCGCCCACCGCCGTCGGAGCGGGTAACGCCGTCGGGGCCGCCCATCAGCCGCATGCCGTCGCCGCCCATGCCAGGCCCGCCGGGCCCGCTCACCTGTGGACCGGCGGTGGGGATCGACCCCTGATGCGAGGTCCCCACCGTCTGCACGGTGTAGGCGACCGGCCCGGCGAGCCCGGCCAGCGCGGCCGCCACCGCGACACCGGCCGCGAACTCGCGCCGGACGGGCACGAGCATGCCCACGGTCGCGAGCCCACCCACCACGAGCACGGTCCACCGCAACCACGGCAGGAAATCCGCGCTGCGCGACAACAGCAGCCACGCCGTCGCCGTGGTGAGCCCGACCGCCGATGCCAACGCGATCCGCACCCACCACCGATCGCGCTCCCGCCAGGCCTGCACGGCTCCGGCGCCGACCAGGACGGCGACCGCAGGTGCCAGCGCGACCGTGTAGTACTGGTGGAAGATCCCCGCCATGAAGCTGAAGACCAGCCCGGTCACCACCAGCCAGCCGCCCCAGAGGATCAGGGCGGCGCGGCGGCCGTCGGTGCGGGGTGCCCTGCCGCGCAACACCGACCCGGTGACCATGAGCACCAACGCCGCCGGGATCAGCCAGGCGATCTGACCGCCTTGCGCGGGCTCGAACAGCCGGGTGATTCCCGTGCTGCCCCACATGCCGTTGCCGCCGGGCGGCAGCTCGCCGCCGGGACCGACGCTGCCGGTCTCGTTGCCGTTGAGCCTGCCGAGACCGTTGTATCCGAGGGTGAGTTCGATGATGGAATTGCGTTGCGAGCCACCGATCCACGGCCGGGACGACGCCGGCCACAGCTCCACGGCCAGCAGCCACCACCCCGCGGCGACGACCATCGCGGCGCCGGCGGCGAACAGTTGCGCGATCCGTTGGATCAGCCGCGGCGGACCGGCGACCAGGTAGGTCAGTGCCAGTGCGGGCACCACCAACAGCACCTGCAACTGCTTGGCGAGGAAACCGAATCCGATGAACGCGCCGGTGAGTATCAGCCAGCGCCAGCGGCCGTCGGCGACCGCGCGGGTCGTCGCCCATGCCGCAGCGACCATCAGCAGCACCAGCAGCGCGTCGGGGTTGTTGAAACGGAACATCAACGCGGCCACCGGGATGACGGCCAGGACGAGCCCGGCCAGCAGGCCCGCGGCGGCGCCGAAGTTGCGGCGCACCGTCGCCCACAGCAACGCCACACTGCCCACCCCCATGAGCACCTGCGGTACCAGGATGCTCCAGCTGTTCAAGCCGAACAGGCGCACCGACAGCGCCATCGGCCACAGGGCGGCGGGCGGTTTGTCGACGGTGATCGAGTTCGCGGCATCGGAGGAACCGAAGAAGAACGCCTGCCACGACCGCGAACCCGCCTGCACGGCAGCCGAGTAGAAGGCGTTGGCCCACCCGTTGGCGGACAGGTTGTACAGGTAGGCCACGGTGGTGCCGACCAACAGCAGGGCCAGCAGGAGGTACTCGCGGTCGAGCCGCCGTCGCCGCGGAACCGGCTGCGCGGCAGCGTGTTCGGGCGGGGAGAGGAGTGTGGTCACCGGGCGGCTCCTGTCTGGCCGGTGCGGATCGGGGTCGCGGCCGGTGGATTGCGGAACACCCAGCGCAGCCCGAGGAAGCGGGCCAGCGTCGCGACGAGGTTGGCGGTGACGAGCACGACCAGTTCGACGTGCACCGGCGCGGCGGGCGCCCAGCGGTGCAGCGCGAACAGCGAGCCGCTGGTCACCAGCAGGCCGAACCCGAAGATCAGCATTCCTTGGAACTGGTGGGTGAGCACCCGGCCTGGCCCGCGCACCCCGAAGGTGAACGCGCGGTTGGCGGCGGTGTTGGCGATCGCGGTGAGCAGCAGGGTCAGGAAGTTCGCGCCCTGCGCGCCCGCGACCGGCTGCAACACCAGATACAGCAGCATGTAGGCGAGCGTGGACAGCACGCCGATGATCGCGAACCGCACCACCTGTCCGACCATTCCCAGCGGCACGCCCGGCACCAGCGGCTCACGGCCGATCGCGGCGCGGAGCTCGTCCAGCGGCAGCGCGCCCGTGGAAATGGCGCGCGCGAGCCGCCACACCCCGCGCAGATCCTTGATCGCGGTGTCGACGATGTCGACGCGGCTGTCGGGATCGTCGATCCAGTCCACCGGCACCTCGTGGATGCGCAGCCCGGCCCGCTCGGCCAGCACCAGCAGTTCGGTGTCGAAGAACCATTCGCCGTCCTCGACCAGCGGCAGCAGTTGCCGCGCGACCGCGGTGCGCACGGCCTTGAAACCGCATTGCGCATCGGAGAAGTGCGCGCGCAGGGAGGCTTTCAGGATCAGGTTGTAGCAGCGGGAGATGATCTCGCGCTTGGGTCCGCGCACCACCCGCGACGAGGTGTCCAGCCGGGTGCCGATCGCCAGGTCGGAGTGGCCGGACACGAGCGGGGCGACCAGCGGCAGCAGGGCGTCGAGGTCGGTGGACAGGTCGACGTCCATGTAGGCGACCACCTGGGCGTCGGAGCGTTCCCACACCGCCCGCAGCGCCCGCCCGCGGCCCTTGGCCTCCAGGTGCACCACCCGCACGCCCGGATACCGGGCGGCGAGTTCGTGCGCGACGCGCAGGGTCGCGTCGGTGCTGGCGTTGTCGGCGATGGTGATGCGGGCCGGGAACGGGAAGCCGCCGCGCAGGTACTCGTGCAGCCGGTGCACGCAGTCGCCGAGGTCGGCCTCCTCGTTGTAGACGGGGATCACCACGTCCAGCACGGGCGGGCGGCCCGTGGCATCGATGTCTTGCGCCGTCCTGGCGACGGCCACGGTCTCGGTCATGGCCACCACCTTCGGTGGCGTCGCTCCGGCGCCGCTGGGACCGAGCTGGGAGGTTCCTGGGAACCGGTCAGGCGGGTTTGCGCATCCGCAGCACGGTGTCGGCGCGGGTGCCGATCTGCCCTTCGGGGCCGGTCATCTCCTGCTCGATCCGTTCCGCGGTCTCGACCGTCCAGCGGCCGTCCGGATCGAGCAGCGCGAGGGTGCCCTCGAGCGTCGGGAACTCGAACGACGGCGGCTCGGTCATCCAGCTCGGCCAGCCGGCGTGCGCGACGACCACCAGCAGTCCGCCCGGCGCGACGGCCGCGGCGGCGCGGGTGAGGATGCCGTCGCGCTCGCCCGGCGCGGCGACCGGCGAGTGCAGGAACTGGGCGGCGACCAGGTCGAAGGAGCCGGCGGGGAAGGACTCGAGCAGGTTGTGCCTGGCGAAGGTGATGCGGTGGTCGACTCCGGCTTCGACCGCGTGGGCGGCGGCGCGTTCGAGCGCGACGGTGGAGATGTCGACGGCGGTGACCCGCCAGCCGCGCTCGGCCAGCCAGATCGCGTCGGCCCCCTCCCCGCATCCGAGGTCGAGCGCGGTGCCGGGCGTCTGGTGCTCGACCTCGCGGGCGAACAGGGCGTTCACCTTGCCCGACCACACCGCGTCGCGCTCGCGGTAGAAGTCTTCCCAGAACTGTTCGGGGGTGGTCTCGGTCATCGGCCGTCTCCTCCTCGCGTGATGGTCTGCGGTGGCTCCGCGAGGGAGATCGTGCCCGGACATGCGGGCTGACGGCAAAGTTTGTTGCCGGTTCGGCAAATGTGCCGGACGCGATCGCGGCCCCGGCCTGCCGCCGCGGACGACGCCGGGGCTCGAAGAGCCGTTGCCACCGGGAACGCCGTTGTTCGGGACGGTCACGTCGTTGGGACCGGGGTGGTGACGACTGTCCTCAGTATGGACCCGGGCACCGACAATTCCGGTGCGCCGCTCCCGCTGACCGGTCGGCGTGTCTCGCCGCTCAGGGCAGATGCAACCGCCACAGCGGCGACACCGGGCCGTGGCCGGCGCCGAGATCGTAGGCCGCGGCCAGGCAGCGCCGGGTCCACTCCTTGCCGAAGGCGACCGCCTCGGGCACCGGGTAGCCGTGTGCGAGAGCGCAGGCCACGGCGGCGGCCAGGGTGTCGCCGCCGCCGTGGTCGTTGCCGGTGGCGATCCGCGGCGCGGTGAACTCCTGGAAGGTGGTGCCGTCGAAGAGCAGGTCGGTGCTGACCTCGGAGGAGCGCAGGTGCCCGCCCTTGACCACCACCCAGCGCGGGCCGAACGCGTGCAGCGCCTCGGCGGCGCGCCGGGCCGACGCCTCGTCGGTGACCCGGATGCCGGTGAGCAGGCGGACCTCGTCCAGGTTCGGCGTCACGACGGTGGCCAGCGGGAACAGGGTGTGCCGGACGGCGTCGAGCGCCTCCTCGTGCAGCAGCGGGTCGCCGTGCATGGAGGCCGCCACCGGATCGACCACCAGCGGGGTGGGGCCGTCGCCGCCGATGCCCACCTCCCGGCAGACCGCCGCGACCGCCTCGATGATCGCCGAGGAGGCCAGCATGCCGGTCTTGGCCGCGCCGACGCCGATGTCGCCGGCCACCGAGCGCACCTGATCGGCCACGATCTGCGGCGGGATCTCGTGGAACCCGCTGACCCCCACCGAGTTCTGCACCGTCACGGCGGCCACGGCGACGAGGGCGTGCACTCCGCACAGGGTCATCGTGCGGGAGTCGGCCTGGATTCCGGCGCCGCCGCCGGAATCGGTGCCTGCGATGGTGAGGACGCGCACCGGCGTCTGGCCTTCGGCGGGGAGCGGCAACAGCTTCACAGATGTGCACCATACGGTGGCGCGGCGGGGAATGGGGCAGCCGGTGCGCGGTGCCAATTGAAAATGATTACCATTTACAGAATGACGACTTCACCGCCTTCCGACCTGCTGCCCGTCACCGTGCTCTCCGGCTTCCTCGGCGCGGGTAAGACCACCCTGCTCAACCACATCCTCGCCAACCGGGAGGGTCGCCGCGTCGCGGTGATCGTCAACGACATGAGCGAGGTGAACATCGACGCCGCGCTCGTCGCGGGCCAGGGCCACCTGGACCGCACCGAGGAGAAGCTGGTGGAACTGACCAACGGCTGCATCTGCTGCACCCTGCGCGAGGACCTCATCGAGTCGGTGGGCAAGCTCGCGCGCGAGGGCCGCTTCGACCAGCTGGTCATCGAGTCGACCGGCATCTCCGAGCCGATGCCGGTGGCGGCGAGCTTCGAATGGGAATTCGAGGACGGGTTCCGCCTCGGCGATCTCGCGCGGCTGGACACGATGGTCACCGTGGTGGACGCCTCGACCTTCCTGGCCGAGGTTGTGCGCGGCCACACGCTGGCCTCGCGGGATCTCCAGGCCGGGGAGGGCGACGAGCGCACCATCGCCGACCTGCTCGTCGACCAGGTGGAATTCGCCGACGTGCTGTTGCTCAACAAGACCGATCTGGTCAGCGAGAACGCCGCGGGCACCGTCGAGGCCACCCTGCGGCGGATGAACCCGCGCGCCCGCGTGCTGCGCACCGCACACGGCGTGGTCGATCTCGCCGAAGTGCTCGGCACCGGGCGCTACAACCCGGTGCTGGCCGCCGCATCCGAGGGCTGGACCGAGGAACTGGCGGGCGGGCATGTTCCCGAGACCGAGGAGTACGGCATCCGCAGCCTCACCTTCACCGCCGAGCGGCCGTTCCATCCCGCGCGCTTGGCGGCCGTGCTCGACCAGCTGCGGGGACTGTTGCGCAGCAAGGGTTTCTGCTGGATCGCCAGCCGCAGCCAGTTCGCCGCGCTCTGGTCGCAGGCCGGTCCGAACCTCAGCTTCGAACCGGCCTCCTGGTGGTCGGCGTTGGACATCCCGCCGGGGCAGGAGATCGTCTTCATCGGTGTGAAGCTCGACGTCGACGGGCTGCGTGCCCAGCTGGCCGACGCGCTGCTCACCGACGCCGAGTTCGCCGCGGGCCCGGCCGCCTGGGCGACCTACCCGGATCCGTTTCCGGCGTGGGGCGAGCTGCACGAGCACGCCTGAGCGCCGCTAACGCGGGGCGAGGAACAGGGTCTGGGTGCTGCGTCCGAGCGGGCCCTTCTCGTCGAACAGCGCCGACTCGGCCATGCCGAGACCGCTGGGCTGCGGATGGGTGACGGCGTCGAGGCACACCCACTCGCCGACCGGCTGGCGGTGCAGGGTGACGGTGAGGTCGGTGTTGATGAACAGGAACCGCGACCAGTCCAGCACCGCGCTCACGCCGTTGCCCGAATCCGCCGCGGCCAGGGTGCGCTCCAGCGCGCTCGGGGTGGTGCCCGCGACGATCGGGTACTTCAGCCGGATCCAGCACACGGCGGGGCCTGGTTCGGTGAACGAGCCGGAGATGAAACGGTATTCGATGGCGGTGTGGAAGCCGACCGGCTGGGTGGCGGGGAACGGCGCGGGCGGCGGGGCCGTCTCGGGCCCGGGCCGGGTACCGGTGGGCTGGAACTGTTCGGGCAGTTCGAGTTCCGGCTCGGCGCGCCGGAACCGCCACGCGTTCGCCTTCATCACCGGCCCGCGGTCGGCGGACAGCGTCGCCTCCACGAGTTCGACACTGCGACCGGGCCGGGCGACGCGGGTCTCGACGGTGAGCGGGGCCAGCGGCACCGGCCCCAGGATCTCGACCGCCACCCGGCCCACCTGGAAGCCCTCGCGCGGCTCGCACCGTTCGATCGCGTGCCCGAGCAACGCCGAGGGCGGGCCCGCGTGCTGGGCGTCCGGGGACCACGGGCCGCGGGTCAGCTCGGTCGAGAGATACCGGTCGGGCCGGTCCGGGTCCGGCAGATAGAAGGCGTCGTTCACGGTCGATCCCGTCCATCGGGCCGGCGGCGTCGCCGGTCGCGGATAGTTCCTACGGGAAGGATTCTGCCACCGCCGCCGCCGCGCCCCGGCCGAGGCCGGTCACCCTGACCCGCTGACCGACCAGGGCGCGGCGCGTGATCGACGCCGTGTTCGGGTGAGCGGCCCGGCGGGGGAGCCGAGCCGCGGCACCGGTCAGGACACGACGGGCAGGTAGACCTTGCCGCCGGATTCGGCGAACTCGGCGGACTTGGCGGCCATGCCGGCCTCGATGGCCGCGACGTCGGTGAGGTTGTTGGCCTCGGCGTACTCGCGGACGTCGGCGGAGATGCGCATCGAGCAGAACTTCGGGCCGCACATCGAGCAGAAGTGCGCGGTCTTGGCGGGCTCGGCGGGCATCGTCTCGTCGTGGTACTCGCGCGCGGTGTCGGGATCGAGCGAGAGCGCGAACTGGTCGCGCCAGCGGAACTCGAAGCGCGCCTTGGACAGCGCGTCGTCGCGCTGCTGGGCGTGCGGGTGGCCCTTGGCCAGGTCGGCGGCGTGCGCGGCGATCTTGTAGGTGATCACGCCGGTCTTCACGTCGTCGCGGTTGGGCAGGCCCAGATGCTCCTTGGGGGTGACGTAGCAGAGCATCGCGGTGCCCGCCTGGGCGATGATCGCGGCGCCGATGGCCGAGGTGATGTGGTCGTAGGCGGGGGCGATGTCGGTGGCCAGCGGGCCGAGGGTGTAGAACGGCGCCTCCTCGCACAGCTCCTCCTCGAGCCGCACGTTCTCCACGATCTTGTGCATCGGCACATGGCCGGGGCCTTCGATCATCACCTGCACGCCATGGGATTTCGCGATCTTGGTGAGTTCACCGAGGGTGCGCAGCTCGGCGAACTGCGCCTCGTCGTTGGCGTCGGCGATGGAGCCGGGCCGCAGTCCGTCGCCGAGGGAGAAGGTGACGTCGTAGCGGGCCAGGATCTCGCACAGTTCCTCGAAATGGGTGTACAGGAACGACTCCCGATGGTGCGCCAGGCACCAGGCCGCCATGATCGAGCCGCCACGCGAGACGATGCCGGTGACGCGCTTGGCGGTCAACGGCACGTAGCGCAGCAGCACGCCCGCGTGCACGGTCATGTAGTCCACGCCCTGCTCGGCCTGCTCGATCACGGTGTCGCGGTAGATCTCCCAGGTGAGCGCGGCCGGATCGCCGTTGACCTTCTCCAGCGCCTGGTAGATCGGCACGGTGCCGACCGGCACCGGCGAGTTGCGCAGGATCCACTCGCGGGTCTCGTGGATGTTCTTGCCGGTGGACAGGTCCATGATGGTGTCGGCGCCCCAGCGGGTGGCCCACACCATCTTCTCCACCTCCTCGGCGATCGAAGAGGAGACCGCCGAGTTGCCGATGTTGGCGTTGATCTTCACCAGGAACTTCTTGCCGATGATGGTCGGCTCGAGTTCGGGATGGTTGTGGTTGGCCGGGATGACGGCACGACCGGCCGCCACCTCCGCGCGCACCAGTTCCGGTTCGACGCCCTCGCGGGCGGCGATGAAGCGCATCTCCGGGGTGACGATGCCGGCGCGGGCCCAGGCGAGCTGGGTGCGCGGGCCCTCGACGGTCGGCTTGTCCCAGCTGTCGCGCAGCTTGGGCAGACCGGCCTCCAGGTCGATGGTGGCGTTCTCGTCGGTGTACGGGCCCGAGGTGTCGTACACGTCGAAGGTCTCGCCGTTGGTGAGATTGATGCGCCGCACCGGGATTCGGAGCCCGTCCACCTCGCGGTAGTGCTTGACGCTGCCCTCGATGGGGCCGGTGGTGACGGTGTCGACGGGTGCGGTGACGCGATCGGCGGATGCCATGGTTGTTCCTCCCTACGCCGGCATTACCCGGTCAGGTTCATACGGTCGACGGCCCTGACCGCCCGAATGGGCTAGCCGTCCTCTCAGCCCGCTGGTGCGAGCCCCCGTTGGCGATGAAGTTGTCCGCGCCCGACCATACCCGCCACCGCCACCGACGCGCCCGGGGATCGGGAGCACGAGTGCGGCGGCGGGCCGTGTCGCCCGCCGAAAGCGTCCTCGGTCAGCCGTTATAGGCGTCGCGCATGGCGTCGAGGTCGATCTTCTTCATGCCGAGCATCGCCTTGGTCGCGCGATCGACGGCCGCCGGGTCGCCGGTGAGCAGGGCGTCGGCCTCGGCGGGCCAGATCTGCCACGGCACGCCGTAGCGGTCGTTGAGCCAACCGCAATCGATCTCCTTGCCGCCGTCGGCCAGCAGTGCCGACCACAACCGGTCCACCTCCGCCTGGCTCTCGCAGTTCACCAGCAGCGACATCGCGTGGGTGTAGTGGTACTCGCCGCCGCCGTTGATGGCGGTGAAGCGCTGGCCGTCGAGTTCGAAGTCCACGGTCATCACGGTGCCCGCTTCCCGCATGCCCGATTCGGTGAAGCGGCGGATCTCGGTGATGCGCGAATCGGGGAACAGCGAACAGTAGAACTCGGCCGCCTCCTCGGCCTGGGTGTCGAACCAGAGATTCGTGACGATCTTCTGCATGGTGTGCTCCTGCCGTCGGGTGTGCTCGTAGTACGGACTGCGCGGCGCGGCGGAACTCATCGCTATTGTCGGTTTCCGTGACCCGTGAGGAAGCGCCCGCCCCGCCCGCCACGGAATCGATCGCCGCCGACGATCGCCGCGCACTGCTCGATGCGGCCACGGAACTGTTTGCCGATCAGGGGTATTCACGCACCACCGCGGCGCAGATCTGCGGGCGCGCCGGGGTGGCGCCGGAGCTGTTCGACGCCGCCTTCGACGGTACCGCCGACTGCTACCTGGTGTTGCTCGAATCGGCCGCGGCCAGGATCAGGGACCGGGTGAGCACGGCCGCCCTCCGCTACGCCGACCGGCACTTCACCGAACGGGGCGCGGTGGTGGTCGCCGCCTTCGTCGGCGCGCTCGCGGAGGACCCGCGGCTGGCGAGGGTGGCGTTCGGGGAACCCGCGGAGGTCTCGCCCGCGGTGCGGCGCCAGCGGCGGGTGCACCGGCGGTGGGCGGCGGCGTTCCTGGACACCCAGTGGCCGCCCGAACCCGAGGCGGGGGAGCGGGCGGCGCGGCGGCGCTTCGCGGTCGCGATGGCCACCATCGGCGGGATGTTCGAGCTGGTCGCGGACTGGACCCGGCACCGCGAGGAGTCCGGGGCCGACGCGCAGGCGCTCGTCGACGACCTCACCGAGTTCGTCGGCGTGGTGTACACCGGGCGCGTCCACCGCCGCTGAATACGGCGCTCACTTGCGCAGCGCGACGGGCTCGCGGTCGACGGCCGGGTCGTGTGGCGCGGGAGCTTCCTGCTCGGTGAGCCCGAAGCGCGCGTGCAGGGCGGCCAGCGGCTTGGGCGCCCACCAGTTGACGGTGCCGAGCACCCGCATCAGCGCCGGGGCGAGCAGCGCGCGGATGACGGTGGCGTCGCTGAGCACAGCCAGCGCGCAACCGATGCCGAACAGCTTCATCGCCGTCACCCCGGAGGTGGCGACCGCGAAGAACACGATGCTCATCAGCAGCGCCGCGGCGGTGAAGATGCGCCCGGTGCGGGCCACGCCGAGCGCCACCGCGTGCGTGTTCCCCGCGGCGGTTTTCGGCCCCGCCAGCCATTCCTCCCGGATCCGGGACAGCAGGAACACCTCGTAGTCCATCGAGGCGCCGAAGGCGATGGCGAACATCAGGATCGGCATCGCCAGGTCCAGCTTGCCGGTCGGGGTGAAGCCGAGCAGCCCGCTCAGGTGCCCCTCCTGGAACACCCACACCATCGCGCCGAAGGTCGCCGCCAGCGACAGCATGTTCAGCGCCAGCGCCTTCACCGGGAGCAGCAGGCTGCCGGTGAACAGGAACAGCAGGATCAGCGTCGTCACGGCGATGAGGATTCCCGCCGCGGGCAGCCGCTCGGCGATCGCGGCCACCGAATCCCGGTTGAGCGCGGCGGGCCCGCCGAACAGGGTCGGGCCGGGTGCGGGCACCTCGCGCAGCCGCGCCAGCTGCGCCTTGCCTTCGCTCGAGTACGGGTCGAGCCGGGTGCCGACCGATACCAGCGCGCCCGCCTCGCCGACCATGCCCGGCGGCGGTGCGGCGACCTTCGAGCCGTTGAGGTACACGCCCGCCCCCGACAGCACCGCGGGCACGTCGGGCACCGTGGACAGTGCGGCGGCGTAGCCGGCGAGCGCGGCCTCCTCGCCGCGGAATTCCGGGAGCACCACGAATGTGCTCGTGCCCAGGTCGGCGGCGAAGTTCGCGCGCAGTTCGTCACCGACCTGCCTGCTCGGCGCGGCCTGCAACGCGCGGTCGTCGGGGTAGCCGAACTGCGCGCCAAGGAACGGCGAGCCGAGCAGCAGCAGCACCACGGTGGTGACCACCGCGATCGGCGCCGCGCGCCGCATGACCGCCACCACCCAGCGGTACCAGCGGCTGTGTTCGGCCTGCACGGCCTGTGGTGCGGGACGGCGCAGCAGCCTGCGCAGCACCGGCCGCAGATCCCAGGCGTTGATGCGCGCGCCCAGCAGCATCAGCAGCGCGGGCAGCACGATCACCGCCGCGGCCGCGGCGGCCAGCACCACCGCGACACCCGCGTAGGCGAAGGACTTGAAGAAGTACTGCGGGAACACCGCCAGCGCGGCCAGCGACAGCGCCACCACCAGGGCCGAGTAGATCACCGTTCGTCCGGCGGTCTGCACCGCGCGCACCACCGCCGCGGCGGGTGCGAGCCCCCGCGCCAGTTCCTCGCGATAGCGGCTGACGACGAACAGGCTGTAGTCGATGGCCAGCGCCAGGCCCAACGCGGTGGTCATGTTCAGCGCGTAGATCGACACGTCGGTGACGGCGGTGAGCGCGCGCAGGATGCCCAGCGCGGCCACCACCGCGAACAACCCGATCGCCACCGGCATGGCCGCGGCGACCACGCTGCCGAACACCAGCACCAGCAGCAGACCGGTGAGCGGGATCGCGATCGCCTCCGCGACGATCAGGTCCTTGCTGATCTGGGTGTTCATGTCGGCGAAGGCCGCACCGAGTCCGCCCGCCCGGACCGTCACGCCGTCGGCATCGGTCTGCACCTGGTCGCTGATGCGGGCCGCCCGCTCGGTCAGTTCCGAGTCGTCCCCGGCGATCTCGGCGACCACCAGCCCGCTGCGTCCGTCCTTGCCGCGCAACGCGTTCGCCAGATCGGGCCGGGTGGACCAGTAGGACTGGATTCCGCTGACCTCGGGATGCTCACCGAGTTGCGCGACCGCGCGCTCGGCGGCCGCCCGCGCGGCCGGACTGTCGACACCGTCCTCGGCGGTGATCAACAGGATGTAGTTGGGCGCACCGCCGGGGAAGTGCTGGGAGATGTAGTCCGCGGCCCGCACCGATTCGAGCTCGGAGGTGACGAAGCCACCCGACTTCATGTGCGAGGACGCGCTCGCCCCGAACGCGCCGCAGACCAGCATGAGCAGCAGCGCGGCCGCGATCACGACACGGGGACGCGTCGTCGCGAACCGAGCGAGGGTGGTCAACATCGACGCGAACTCCCCGTCCGAAGGAATGATTCTCGAACGGTAAACCGGACGGTCGTCCGAACAGAATCCGCTGCGGCCGTGATGCTGACCACCTCTGAAGACCTGAGTGATGCAGATCACTCCGCGTGGGAAGTGGCTGCCGCACAAGGCGCTCCGCGGCTACCCGCGGTCGGGGGTCACCAGGGTGGTTCGCACCGGGGTGGTGTTGCGGGTGAGGTCGAGGACGGGGCAGTGCGCGTCGACGGCCTCCTGGAGCTCGAGGTAGCGCTCCCGCGATTCCGGTCCGGTGATCTCCACGGTCACCCGCACCTCGCCGAACCCCGGCCGCACGGCGTCGTCGAAGCCGAAGAAGCCGCGCACGTCCAGATCACCCTCGGCCGCGGCACGGATCTCCTCGACCGCGATACCCAGCTTCTCGGCCCACACCCGCCAGGTCACCACCTGGCAGGACAGCAGCGAGGCCAGGTAGTACTCCACCGGATTGGCCGCGGTGTCGGCGCCGCCGAGCGCAGGCGGCTCGTCCACCTCCACCCGGAAGTTGCGCAGCGCCACCGAACTGGCGACCGCGTCGTGCGCGGTGGCCTCGGCGCGGAACACGACGGCGGCCTTGGCGGGATCGGACTCCACCGCATCCCGGTTGGCGGCGATCACCGCGCCGAGCGCGGACGTGGACGTGGTCATCGGCGAACTCCTTGGGCGAGGGCGGACGGGTCGATTCCCCGAATCGGTGCGTCGAGCGTAGGTCGGCGCACCCGGTCCGCCACGCCGCGTGACCCCTAGGTCAAGGCGCTGACCTGCACATTCGAATTCGATTCGCGCTGAGGGAAACTGCCCACCCGGCCCACCCGGAGGCGATCAGGATTCGGGTACCGTCCGGAGACGGACGCTAGACTCGCACCGTGACTTGTCGGCTCGGCGCCCCCGGAATGCGAATGACCGCCGATGAGCCGAATCGGGATGAGCCGAATCGGGATGAGCCGAATCGGGAAGACGGCGCGCCCGAGCGCCCGTTCCCACCGGAACCACCGGCGTCACTCACCGACCCCGCCGCCATTCGAGCCAATGATTGGCAGGCCTTTTCGAACCTCACTACGCTCGAGGATCACTGGAGCCTCAAAGCCTGGGCAACCGGATATTCCGCCTTCTATTGGTATCTGACCTTCGATGAAGAACCGCTCGCAGCACTGGCTGAGTGGTGCCGGTCGAATTTGGATACCACGTGTCTGGATCCGGTGCCCTCGGACGGTCTACACATGACGGTACTGAAGGTCGGATCTACCGACGAGCTGACCGAGACGGATGTGGCCCGGATCGTGGCAGCTGCCGAGGCAGCGCTCGCCGATTCGGCACCCATCTCGCTCGATGTCGGGCCGCTGACCGGATCGCCGAGTGCCATTCGCTTCTCGGTCGCACCGTGGAATCGGTTGACCGAGCTTCATTGCCTACTGCGGGAGACCACCATCACCTGCCGCCCGGAAGCAGCGCCCGCTCCTACTTCCCGATTCCGCCCCCACGTGGGCATTGCCTACCACAATCGCCGCCGCGACGCAGGGCCGATGGTTCGCTCGATCGCCGAGTTGCGGAGTGCTCCGCCCGTAACCGTGACGGTGGGTCAGGTGAGATTGGTGCGATTGTGGCGGGAAGGCCGTCGGTATCGGTGGCAGGACCGCGCGGTCATATCTCTCGGGTCGTCGAACCGCCGCCGGTGACAGCGACCGTATCGCCGGCCGGCCACTCTCGGAGCGCTTCCAGATAGCTGCGCCCTCTTCTGCGGTCGACCGCGGTCACCGCCTCACCCAATTCATGCGCGCGTTGCCACACGGACCGGATCGGACGCGCCCGCGAGACTTCGAGTGCCTCCTCGCCGAGCGCGACGGCACGTTCGACATCTCGGGGGCGGCGACGCACAAGAGCGGTGGCCATGTCCAACCGCACGAGTGCCCGGCTCCACGCCGACTCGGACGATTCGACCAGCACCTCGACTTGTCGACCGTAAGCGAGTGATTTGTCGTACAGCCCGGCGGAAAGGTAGGCCGTCGCCGCGTTGGCCTTCCATCGAGCGTCTCCGTAGGTATCGAACGACATCGCCGGCGTCAGGCCGGACGGCGTTTCGACCGAGGAAGTCAGTGCGACGGCCGACTCGATAGCCCGTTCCACCCCGAGTACATCGCCCAGTTTTCCGAGTGCTCGGGCCAGGCCGTTCGTGTACAGCCGGATGGCCTGTCCGCCGTCCGGCAGCAGCGCGATGCCCTCGGCAGCCAGTGCGGCAGCCTTGCGGAAATCGCCCTTGTAATAGGCGCAGAAGCTCTGCGTGCCCCGGACCCACGCCTTCAGCTCGATGTCCCCGAGGAAGTCGGCGAGGCCGAGGGCTTCCCGGCTGTACAACTCCGAATGATGGAAGCGGCCGCAATTGACCGACATGTAGCCGAGGATGCCGGCCAACTGACCGCTGATCCGATACAGCCGTTGCAATTGTGCTGGTTTGTGGCAGGACTCCACCAGTCGGTCGACCTCCCGTCGCAGGGCATGTACGCCGGGTAACAGGCGGACGGGTCCCTCGTGTTCGTACCGGTCGAGAAGATTCGAGAGCGCGAGGTCGACGGCCTCGAGCACGGTGTCATCGAGGTGGAGGGATTCGATACGGTGCATCCGCCGAATGAGTTCGGACGGGTCGTCGAGCGCTATGCCGTCACTCGCTACCGCTGGTGATGTGGCGTCCCTTTCACGCTGTCGTTCCGCCTGCCCGTGGCGAGCCCGCCACACATTCTCGCCCTCCGCCACGATCTGCTCGAACCGGCTGCGATCCGCAGGAGTCGCTCGCTGCTCGTAGGCGGTGTCGAGGATCGCTTGGGACTGATGCAGGATTCGGTGACAGGTTCGGTCACGCGGCCTGACTGGCCGGTGGGGTCATGATTACTTCGTATTCGACGGGCGTCAAACGCCCGAGGCCGGTCTGCCGGCGCCGCCGGTGGTAGGTGCGTTCGATCCAGGTGACGATCGCGATGCGCAACTCCTCACGCGTGGACCAGGATCGGCGGTCCAGGACGTTGCGCTGCAAGAGCGCGAAGAAGCTTTCCATCGCGGCGTTGTCACCGGCCGCGCCTACCCTGCCCATCGACCCTGTCATGCCGTGACGAGTCAAGGCGTGCACGAACTTCCGGCTTCGAAATTGCGACCCGCGGTCGCTGTGAAGCACACATCCGGCAACGTCGCCGCGCCGGGCGACAGCATTGTTGAGTGCCCGGACCGCAAGCACCGACTTCATGCGGGAGTCGATGGAATACCCGACGATCCGGTTGGAGAACACGTCCTTCACTGCGCAGATGTAGAGCTTGCCCTCACCGGTCCAATGTTCGGAAATGTCCGATAGCCACAGCTGGTTCGGGGCATCGGCGGTGAAGTTGCGGCGGACCAGGTCCTCGTGCACCGGCGGGCCCGGTCTGCCCTTCCCGCCGCGCTTCTTGCCGAACACGCTCCACCAACCTCGTGCCGAGCAGATCCGCCACGCGGTGCGATCGGCCATCGGCTCGCCCGCGGCCCGAGCCTCGTCAGCGAGAAACCGGTACCCGAACTCCGGATCGTCACGGTGAGCATCGAACAGCGCGTTCGCTCGATACGCCTCGTCGAGTTCGGCAGTCGTAACCGGTTCGGCGAGCCACCGGTAGTAGGGCTGGCGGGCCAGCCCCAACACCCGGCACGTCACCGCGACGGGAATCCCGTCGTCGGCCAGCTCACGGACGAGCGGGTAGGTCATTTTCCCGGCAGATTCGCCTGCGCAAAATAGGCGGCGGCTCGTTTGAGAACCTCGTTCTCCTGCTCCAGCAGCCGAATCCGGCGCCTGGCTTCCCGAAGCTCCGCCGCCTCGCTTGAGGTCATGCCCGGTTTCACACCATCGTCGACATCGGTTTGCCGCATCCATTTCGACAGCGTCATCGGGTGGATCCCGAAATCCGCGGCGACCTGCTCCAACGTCACCCCGTCATCACGGTTGCGAGCCACCCGGACGACATCGTCACGGAACTCGCGGGGATAAGGCTTGGGCACAGCGACATCCTTCCAGCCCACCCGAAGGCAAGCCACATCAGGTGTCACCTACCCCTGCAGCAGCCCCCTTGGGTGCGTCCCCGCGGAGTAACGGCACCCAGATTGGCCCGCCAGTGTGCGACCGTGGTCGTCTCCACGCCCAACAGGGCCGCGAACTCGCGGACCGACCTGCGCATTGCCTCTTGCAGTGCCGCAGCCTCGAATCCGGTCCACTCGCGACCTCTGACCATTCCCCCACCCGAGACGAAGCGATTCGAGCCGACAGCGACAACGGTACGCCAACACCACGCCAACGTGCGGCCATATGCGCCAAAAGTTTTGGGCGGCAAGGTAAAGGCAGCACCTGGTAGCGAGCGACGACGTGTGACGAGCGCATGACGCACCCGCTCGCCGAGGGCGGCGGGCCGGTGGCGAAAGCCCTCGCTGCCAGGTGCTCCCACTCGTACTGTGATGGAGGACTGCAGATGCTCGCGGTCGGATGGATCGATCCGTCGTCACCGACACCGGAATGGGATGCCGCTCAGGTCCGTCGGTTGGCGCGGCGACTTGGTTTCCGATTGCGGTGGGCCGATCCCACATCGGTCCTCGGCCTGGCCGAACAGGTCGAGTCGGCGGGGGTCGACGCCGTGTTGCTTCCGTCGACCGGGCACGTCGACGCACTGACGCTGGACCGAATCATGGCGGTGGCCGACGTCGAATGCGCAACCCCGCGAGAGTCGTTCCCGCGGTGGTCGCCGATCGCCCGAGTCCGGCGATGAGCATGGCTCAGCTCGGTCTGGCGTTTGTGGTGGGCTTACCACTCGGGGTGGTGCTGGCCATGATCTTCTGGCCGTCGGACTACGACGACCCACCTGGTCCGGGGCGACCGGATTGAGCGCCGTGCGTCTCCCGATCCAGAGCGGCACCTCACCTGCCCAGGTGGATGGGGAAGTGGGACAGGTCGTTCTGGGTGAGGACGGGGAGGTTGGGGATCTGGTCGAGGGGGAGGGCGGGGTGGAGGTGGGGGAAGCGGGTGAACAGGGCGGGGAGGGCGATGGCGGCTTCCAGGCGGGCCAGGGCGGCGCCGGGGCAGATGTGCGGGCCGTGGCCGAAGGAGATGTGCCGGGCGGCGGTGGCGCGGGTGATGTCGAAGTCGTCGGCGTCGGCACCGTGCACGGTGGTGTCGCGGCCGATCGCGCGGTAGGACATGACCACGCCCTCGCCGCGCGGGATCACGGCGTCGCCGAGGTCGATGTCCTCGGTGGCGAAGCGCATCAGCAGATGGATGACGGGCCCGTCCCAGCGCAGGGTCTCTTCGATGGCGGTCTCCCAGCCGATCTCGCCGTCACGGACCAGCCGCAGCTGCTCGGGATGCGACAGCAGCGCGCGCACCGCGGTCAGGATCAGGCTCACGGTGGTTTCGTGGCCCGCGGCGACGAGCGCCTGGAGATTGCCGATCACCTCCTCCTCGGTGAGCGGCGTCTCCCCGTCGGTGGCGTAGATGAGTGCGGAGGTGAGGTCGTCGCCGGGTTCGGCGGTCTTGCGACGCACCATCTCGGTGAAGTATCCGTGCATCTCGTCGATCACCCGCAGCCGCTCGTCCTGCGGGGTGAGGATCGAGAAGAACGCCTTGTACCAGGTGAGCAGCTGTTGCTGGTCCTCGCTCGGCACCCCCATCAGCGCGCTGATCACCCGCATCGGCAGCGGGTAGGCGAACACCGATTTCAGATCCACCACCGCGCCGTCGGCGCCCGCGCGCTCGAGGTCGTCGAGCAGCTCGGCGACGTAACGTTCGATGGTCGGCTTCAGCGCGTCGAGGCGGCGCCGGGTCAGCGCCTGGGTGGTCTTGATGCGCAGGCGGCGGTGTTCCGGGCCGTCCACGGTGAACATCGAGCGGTCCACGTCGATCATGCCGATCAGCGGCCACTGCCTGGTCACCGTGCCGGACTGCCACAGCGACCAGGCGTTGATGTCCTTGACCAGCCTGGTGTCGGCGAGCAGCTGCCTGGCCAGCGTGTGACCGGTGACGGCGAGGGCGGGAACGCCGAGCAGGTCGATCCTGGTGAGCGGGCCGGCCGCGCGCAAGCGGCTGGTCTCCCCGGCCAGGTCGGTGATCATCGGGTCGATGATGAGGGTGTCCGAATGGGGGCAGGCGTTCACGAGAATCCTCCGACGGCGGGAACGGGAGTGAAGTGGACCGGCAGCGAGACCATTCCGCGCAGGAACGGAGACGGGCGGCGGGTCAGGTCGGGCACCGCGACGGCCAGATCGATGTCGGGCAGCCGGTCCAGCAGCACCTCGATGGCGGTCCGGGCGATCACCTCGGCCATCTGCTGCGCCGGGAACGGGCAACGGTATTCGCCGTGGCTGAACGCGAAATGCGCGCTGTTGCCGGTCTGCGCCGGTTCGGCGCCCGCACCGGCGAACTGGCGCACGTGCGGGTCGGCGTTGGCCGCGGCCAGGCCGAGCAGCAGCATGTCGCCGGAACGGATCACCTGATCGCCCAGGCGGGTGTCGCGGGCGGCCCAGCGCCCGGCCAGGATCTGGGTGGGGGTGTCCTCCCAGAGCACCTCGTTCATGGCCTGGCCGATGCTGTGCCTGCCGCCGCCCAGCGCGGCGGCGAACCGGTCGTCGGTGAGCATCAGGCGCACCGAGTTGCCGATCCAGTCCGCGGTGGGCAGGTGCCCGGCTGCGGTGACCGCCATCAGGTCGAGCACGTACTCCTCGTCGGTGAACGTGTCGTGATGGGCGAGCATCCGGGTGACCAGGTCGTCGCCGCGGCGGCCGCGCGCCAGCGCGAGCAACCGGCCCATCTGCTCACCGAAGGCCAGGTGCGCCGACTGCGCGTCGGCGCCGCCGTCGGCCAGCGCCTTCATCGTCCAGGCCAGGTGCGGGCCGTCCTCGGCGGGGAAACCGAGCACCGAGGCCAGTGCGAGCACCGGCAGCGGCTCGGCGTATTCGGCCACCAGGTCGGCGCGCCCGCGCCCGCAGAAACCGTCGATGAGCCGGTCGGCGAGGTCTTCCACGGTGCGGCGCAGCGCGAACGGGTCCACCGCGTCCAGGGCGGGTTCGACCATCGCCAGGTGCCTGCGGTGTTCGGCGCCCGCGGTGAAGTAGATCGAGGGCATCGGCCTGCCGACCATCGGCAGCAGCGGCCAGTCCTCGGCGATGTTCGGCCACTGGTTCCACCGGCCGACATCGCGGGGGAACAGCTCCGGGTCGCTGGTGACCTGGTGCAGCTCGCGATAACCGATCACCAGCCAGGCCGGGATGCCGCCGACCAGTTCGACCGGGACGACCGGGCCGTGGTCGCGGCGCATCCGGCTGTAGAGGTCGTGCGGGTCGCCGTGGAAAACGGGGCCGTTCAGCGGTACCGCGTTCCGGTGCGCGGGGCAGCCACCCGGGGCGGTGGTGAGATCGGGGACGTTCACGCCGGGCCCCCCGAGGACCGGACCGGTTGCGGTGCGGTGACCGACGACATCTGCCTGGTGCGCGCGTAGAGCTGCTCGACCAGGGTGACGAGCACGCGCTTGCAGGATTCGCGTGAGCGGGCATCACAGTCCAGCAGCGGCACGTCCGGGTCGAGGTCGAGCGCCTCGCGCACGCTGTCGAGCTGCTGCGGCGCGCCGCCGAAGTTGTTGCACGCCACCACGAATGCGGTGCCCTGGTGCTCGAGCCGGTCGATGGCGTACCAGGAGTCGGCGATGCGGCGGCGGTCGACGAGCACGATCGCGCCGAGCGCGCCGGCGAACAACCGGTCCCACAGGAACCAGAACCGTTGCTGCCCGGGCGCACCGAACAGATACAGCACGTTCTCGGCGTCGATGGTGATGCGGCCGAAGTCGAAGGCCACCGTGGTGGTCGACTTCCCCGGCGCGGCGGTGGGGTCGTCGATGCCGATGCCCGCGTCGGTCATGGTGGCTTCGGTGTCGAGCGGCCGGATCTCGCTGACCGAGCGGACCATCGTGGTCTTGCCGACGCCGAATCCGCCCACGATGACGATCTTCAGGCCCTGGCTCGCGGTGCCGAGCAACGGAGCCTGGGCACGGGCGGGGGTGTTCTCAGAGACTACGGAGTCCAACGAGCACCTTCTCGAGGGTGGAGGAGTCGAGCACCAGGTGGTCGCCGACGCGTCGTGGATGACGCACGGTGATCTTGCCCGCGTGCAGCAGGTCTGAGAGCAGGATCGTGGTGATGCCGACCGGTAGCCGCAACTCGGCCGCGACCTCCACCACCGAGGTCGGGGCTTGGCACATGCGCAGGATCACCGCGTGCTCCGACGGCATGCCCGGGGCCGGCGCCGATTCGCTGACCACCAGCGTCACCAGGTCGAAGGCGTCGGAATCGGGTCGGCTCCGCCCGCCGGTGAGGGTGTAGAGCCGGTCGGGGTCGTCGTCGCGGCCTGGCCTGCTCACGACCGGCTCGCTCCCGCGACCCGCGGCGCCGCCGACAGCTGGTCGCCGAGCTGTTCGACCAGCTCGCGCATGTTGTGCCCGACCAGTCCGGCATCGGCCTCCTCCTCGGCGAGCACCGCCAGGTGCGCGCCGAGGCCGGCTTCGACGATGAACAGGATGCCGCCGTAGAACTCGGTCATCGACTGGCGCACTCCGCTGCGGCCGTCGCCGAATTCGGCGGAGGCGCCGTGGGCGAGGCTCTGGATGCCCGCCGCGATCGCGGCCAGCTGGTCGGCCTGGTCGATGGTGAGTTCGGGGGTGTGGCAGATCTTCAGTCCGTCGCCGGACAGCAGCAGCGCGTGTCTGCTCTGCGGGGTCCGGTGCAGCAATTGCTCCAGCAACCAGCCGAGCTGGGCGGGACTCGCGGAATTCATCGTTCGTTCTCCAGTGCGACGGGCGTGGACGGTGGCGCCTGGTCCTCGGTGTCGCGTCCGGCGACGGCACGCTGGAAGGCTCCCAAGGCAGCGGGCCGCGCGGACGACGTCGTCGGCGCGGCGGGGGTGCGGACGGTGGCGGCGCCGGGGCGGCGCTCGACGAGTCCCTCCGGATGGGCGGCGGCCAGGGTGCGGCCGCGCTGCCGCTTGGGCAGGGGTGCGTCCGCCCCGGACACCACGACGGGTTCGGGCTCGGATGCCGCGGCGGGCCGCCCGGCGGGCAGCGACGCGGGCTCGACGCGTGCGAGCCGGGCGGTGAGCTCGCGCGGCACCACCACCACGACGGCGGTGCCGCCGATGGCCGAGGGCCGGTAGGAGACGGTGAGCCCGTGCTTGCGGGCCAGGTGCCCGACCACCGCGAGACCGAGGCGGGTGCCGGTGAGCGCGGCCAGGTCGGCGTCGGCCTGACTGTCACCGTCGCGGGCGCCGGACACGGCGAGTTCGGCACGGCGCAAGGCGGATTCGCTCATCACCAGGCCGCTGTCCTCGATGGTGACCACCACACCCGCGGGCACCTCGGAGGCGTAGACGTGCACCTCCGTGGTGGGCGGGGAGAAGTTGCACGCGTTGTCGAGCAGTTCCGCCAGTGCGTGCATCACGCCCTCGGCGGCGTGCCCGGCGACGGCGATCTCGGCGACCGCGCGCAGCCGCACCCGCTGGTAGCCGGCGACCCGGCCCATCGCGCCGCGCAGGATCGACTCCATGCTGATCGGCTTGGCCCAGCGCCGCCCCGAGCGTGCGCCGCTGAGCACCGCGATGCTGTCGGCCAGGCGGCCCGCCTGGGCGGTGCGGTGATCGAGCAGCAGCAGATCGGCCAGCACCTTCGGGTCGTCGTGGCGGTGTTCCATCTCCCGCAGTTCGGCCAGCATGGCGGTGGTCATGGCCTGGATGCGGCCCGCCGCGCCCGCGAAGGCGGCCAGCGCGGCGGTGCGGTGGTGTTCGTCCCGGCGCGCCACCTCGATCGCCCGGGTGGTCGCCGCGCGCTCCTCGGCGATCATGGATTCCACTGCCGCGGCGCGCTTCTCGGCCTCGAGGCGCTGGTCCTCGGCGGCGTCGCGGTGGAGTTCGGCGGCCGCCGCGGCGCGCAGCGCCGACCGCGCCTTCCTGCGGTACCACACCGCGGCGAGCAGCGCCGCGGTGACGAGCACGCCGAGTGCCGCGCCGGTGGCGGCGAACGGGATGCGCAGCCGCTCCTGCGGGATCAGCGACATGGCCGCGGCGGCCGGTCCGGCGCCGAGGGCGAGACCGAGGACGGGGATCACGACGAAGGCTGCTCGTCCTGGCTCCCCGGAGACCGCGGCCCCGTCGGCCGACGGCATGGATGACTCTGACACGTCCTGCACTTTCACGCTCGCGGGAACCGCGCGAACGCCCGGCGATCCCCTTCTGCGTCGCCGAGTGCGATCGAAATCCACCCCCCGACAAGCAGTTACCGCGCACGAGCATAACCACGGCGGTGGGTCGCTGCCACCCGAACGGAAACGCGCTGGCAGGGTGGGTCGCCCGGTGTTCAGCCCGCCCGCGGGGCGGGCCGGACGCGCCCGCGGACCTCCCCGAGACCCAGCCGCGTGCCGTCCGGACCCGGCGCTGTCGCGGTGATGACCACCTCGTCGCCGTCCTCCAGGAAGGTGCGCACCGAATCGCCGACGTGAATGGGCACGGTTGCGCCCCAACTCATTTCGATGAACGACCCGTAGGTGTCCGGTTCCGGCCCGGAGACCGTGCCCGACGCGAACAGATCACCGGGCCGGGTGCCCGCGCCGTTGGCGGTGAGATGCGCGAGCATCTGCGCGGGCGACCAGTACATCCGGGCGTAGGGCGGACGGGAGACCTGGTGCCCGTTCCAGTGCACGGCCAGCTCGATGTCGAGGCTCCACGGGTCACTCGCCCGCAGATAGGGCACGGGGACCGGATGCTGGGGCGGCAACGGAATCCGCGCGTGGGTCAGCGCTGCCAGCGGAGTCACCCAGGCCGCCATCGAGGTGGCGAAGGACTTGCCGAGGAAGGGGCCGAGCGGCTGGTATTCCCAGGCCTGGATGTCGCGCGCGGACCAGTCGTCGACCAGGGCGACGCCGAACAGGTGCGCCTCGGCGTCGTCGACGGCGATCGAGGTACCGGTCGGGGAACCGACCCCGATCACGAAACCCAGCTCGGCTTCGATGTCCAGCCGCGTGGTCGGACCGAAAACCGGTGTGTCCGAGTCGGTTCGGCGTTGCCCGCGCGGCCGGACGATGTCGGTGCCCGAGACCACGACGGTGCCCGCGCGTCCGTGATAGCCGACCGGCAGATGCCGCCAGTTCGGCAGCAGCGGTTCGCTGCCCGGCCGCAGCAGCCTGCCGAGGTTGGTGGCATGATCGATGCTGGCGTAGAAGTCGACGTAGTCGCCGATCCGGACGGGCAGGTCGAGCCGCACGGTGTCGAGGCGGTGCACCGCGGCGTCGGGCACCTGGCCGTCGACCAGCTCGCGCACCCGCTCGCGGGTGCTGTGCCAGCGCGGCGGTCCGGCGGCGAGGAAGGGGTTCAGCTCCGGCTGCGCGAAGAGCGGATCCGCCAGCGCCACAGCCAGATCGATGACGTGCTCACCGAGCCGCACGCCCACCCGCGGTGGCCCGCCCGGTGGGGCGAACACACCGTAGGGCAGGTTGTCCGGGCCGAAGACGGAGTCGGCGGGCACCTCGATCCTCATGCCGGGCCCCGGCCCGACCAGGTCCAGGCGTACCCGGGGTCTTCGCAGGCCAACGCCCCCTCGCCGAGCTCGAGCGGCCGGAAGGTGTCGACCATGACGGCCAGCTCGTCGAAGAACTCCGCGCCGATGCTGCCCTCGTAGGCGCCCGGTTGCGGACCGTGGGCGTAGCCACCGGGATGCACCGACACCGAACCCTGCCCGATGCCCGAGCCCTTGCGCGCCGCGTAGTTCCCGCCCGCGTAGAACATCACCTCGTCGGAATCCACGTTGGAGTGGTAGTAGGGCACCGGAATCGACAGCGGGTGGTAGTCGACCTTGCGCGGCACGAAATCGCAGACCACGAAGCCGTTGCCCTCGAAGGCCTGGTGCACCGGCGGCGGCTGGTGCACCCGTCCGGTGATCGGCTCGAAATCGGCGATGTTCAAGACGTACGGATACAGGCAACCGTCCCAGCCGACCACGTCGAAGGGATGCGTGGCGTGCACCATCCGCGTGCCGACCACCCGTCCGCCCGCGCGGTGCTTCACCAGCACCTCCACGTCGGTGCCCGTCCGCAGCAGTGGCTCGACGGGCGCGCGCAGATCCCGCTCGCAGTAGGGCGCGTGCTCGAGCAACTGCCCGAAGCGGGACAGGTAGCGCTTGGGCGGGGTGATGTGCCCGGTGGCCTCCACGACGTAGGTGCGCAGCGGGTCGGGGCCGGCGGGCAGCCAGCGGTGCGTGGTCGCGCGCGGGATGAGCACCTGGTCGCCCTGACGCACCGGCAGCGCGCCGAACACCGTCTCCACGATCGCGGCGCCGGATTCCACGTAGACCAGCTCGTCCCCGAGTGCGTTGCGGTACAGCGGGGAGGCGCCCTTGGCGGCGACGTAGGACAGGCGTACGTCGGCGTTGGCGAGCAACAGCCGCCGGCCGGTCACCGGGTCGGTGCCCGCCGGGGTGTCGCCGGGAAAGAGCTCGTGCGGGCGCAGATGCCGGTGGCGCAGTGGGTGATTCGGAACGGTCGTCTGATCGGGCAGCGGCTGGTCGGCCGCGTCGACGATGGCCGGGGGCAGGCCGCGGTGGTACAGCAGGGCGGAGTCGCCGGAGAAGCCCTCCTCGCCCATCAGCTCCTCGTAGTAGAGCCCGCCGTGCTCGTCACGGTGCTGGGTGTGCCGTTTCGGCGGCACCGCACCCACCTGTCGATAGAACGCCACCGCAGGCACCTCCCGCCGGGACCGGACGGATCAGTCGCCCTCCATGGTAGTGCCCTCGACAGCGCCGACCTGGGGTTTTCCCGGCGGCGACACGATCGGCGGCGCGTCGCCGAGATCGAACTCGGCGATCACCGGCGCGTGGTCGGAGGCGCCCTTGCCCTTGCGCGCCTCCCGGTCCACCCCGGCGTCGACCACCGTCGCCGCCAGCGCGGGCGAGGCCAGCACGAAGTCGATGCGCATGCCCTCCTTGCGGGGGAAGCGCAGGCGGGTGTAGTCCCAGTAGGTGTAGACGCCGGGGCCCGGCGCGAACGGGCGCATCACATCGGCGAAACCGGTGTCGAGGATGGCGGCGAAGGCGTCGCGTTCGGGCTGCGAGGTGTGCGTCTTGCCCGCGAAGAACTCCACCGACCACACGTCGTCGTCGGTCGGGGCGATGTTCCAGTCGCCCACCAGCGCGATCTTCGCCGCGGGGTCGGCGGCCAGCCAGTCCGCGGCGCTCGCGCGCAAGGCCGCCAGCCACTCCAGTTTGTAGGCGTAGTGCGGGTCGTCGAGGGCGCGGCCGTTGGGGACGTACAGGCTCCACACCCGCACCCCGCCGCAGGTGGCCGCCAGCGCGCGCGACTCCACCACCGGTGCGCTGATCAGCGAGTCGGCGGCGTCCTTGTCGAAGCCGGGCTGGCCGGGGAAGGCGGGCGCGATGTCGGCGAGCCCGACGCGGGAGGCGATGGCGACGCCGTTCCACTGGTTGACGCCCAGATGCGCGACCTCGTACCCCAGCTCGGCGAAGCGCTCGAACGGGAACTGGTCGTCGCGGCACTTGGTCTCCTGCATGGCGAGCACGTCGATGTCGTGCTCGTCGAGCCAGGTCGTGACCCGGTCCAGGCGCGAACGGATCGAATTGACGTTCCAGGTCGCCAGACGCAACGAAAAGCCTTCCTGCACGGTTACGCCGGCGCGGCGTACCGGTAGCGATGGTGGTCGAGGAAGCCGAGGTCGCGGTAGAGCGCGAGCGCGCCCGCGTTGTCGGCGGCCACCTGCACGTAGGCGTGGGTGGCGCCGCGGTCGCGGCCCCAGCGGATGAGCTCCGCGCAGACCAGCGTGGCCAGTCCGTGCCTGCGATGTTCGGCGGCCACCGATACGCAGGACAGCCCGACCCAGCGGCGGTCGTCGGGTGCGGTGGTCACCGCGCCGCGCGCGATCGCGATCGGCCGCGGCAGGCCGAGCGAGGCGAAACCGGTGACGCCTTCGCGCACGGCGGTGAGCACGCCGGTCTCCGGCGGCGGAACCGGCTGGGCGGCGGGGTCCTCGCCGCGGTAACGGTGCATCGCCAGCCATGCCGCGTCCGGCTCCGGCGCGATGCGCACCATCGAGGGGCCCTGCGGGAGGACGAAGTTCTCGATGTCGATGCCGAGCACCAGCGTCTCGCCCCAGGTCTGCCAGCCCGGCGGCGGCGGAGCCAGCCGGTCGGGCAGGACCAGCCGCGGCGGCAGGCCGCGCGCGGTGTACCACTCGCCGATGCGATGCAGCACATCCACGCCGAGGCGGGCGGGTTGCCCGGTTTCGCCCAGCGGCACAGCGGAATTCGCGCGGTCGGTGTAGCCGTGCCCGGCGCGCAGCAACCAGCCGTCCAGCCGGGCGTGCTCGACGCCGGGCCAGGCGTCGGCGGCGGCCGCCTCCAACGCGCGGATCTCGGCGGTCCGAACCGGTCTGGGACCCACCGCCTTCAGCGCGACCACCCGATCCGCGGCCACCGCCACGGTCCGGCCGTCGCCGTCGCGCACGGTCGGCGGGTCCAGCGCGACCAGCTCGCCGATCACGTCGGTCATCGGCTGGGGATATCCGGCGGGCAGCAGGTACCGCATCACCACCCGGTGGCCAAGCGGAATCGCGTGCGGGCTCGTCGGCTCAGTCGTCATGGCCGAACGGGTCGGGCACCTCGCCGGGCACCCAGCTCAGGCCGGGCACGCCCCAGCCGTTGCGCTTGATCGTCTTCTTGGCCGCCCGGGCGTGGCGGCCGACCAGCTTGTCCACGTACAGGTAGCCGTCGAGGTGGCCGACCTCGTGTTGCAGCATCCGCGCGAAGAAGCCCTTGCCCTCGATGTCGACCGGTCCGCCGTTCTCGTCGATGCCGGTGACGCGCGCCCACTCGGCGCGGCCGGTGGGGAACTGCTCACCGGGCACCGACAGGCAGCCCTCCTCGTCGTCGTCCGGATCGGGCATGGTCTCGGGGATCTCGGAGGTCTCCAGCACCGGGTTGATCACCGCGCCACGACGCCGCACGGGCTGCCCGTCGGGGCCCGCGTCGGGGCAGTCGTAGACGAACAGCCGCAGCGGCACGCCCACCTGGTTGGCGGCCAGGCCCACGCCGTTCGCGGCGTCCATGGTCTCGTACATGTCCGCGATCAGGCCGGCCAGTTCCTCCGGGGTCTGGGTGACCCGCTCGGTCGGGTTGTGCAGCACGGGGTCACCGACGATCACGATGGGGAGGATTGCCATGACCGGAAAGCCTACTCGGCGGGCCCGCCTGACCTGCGGCGGACCGCGTGACGCCGGACACGGACCTACCGCCCGGTAAACAACACGCCGGGGCGAAGGCCGAACCATCCCCGGCCGCCGTGGTTCAATGATGCGCGACGTACAAGCACCATTTTCGTCTGGTGGTCACTCGGCGAGGGAGCGAGATGGACGGCGCAGCGGCTCGGAATCCTTCCGCGATCCAGAACAGCCCTTCCGAAGAAGACGACAGCGGCCTGTCCCGCCGCGAACTCGACATCTTGGCCTTCGAACGGCAGTGGTGGAAATACGCCGGTGCCAAGGAGGAGGCCATCCGCGAGCTGTTCGGGATGTCGCCGACGCGCTACTACCAGGTGCTCAACGCGGTCGTGGACCGTCCCGAGGCGCTGGCCGCCGACCCGATGCTGGTGAAGCGGCTGCGCAGGTTGCGCGCGAGCAGGCAGAAGGCAAGGGCCGCGCGGCGTCTCGGTTTTCAGGTATGACCGGCGTGACGCGGGCGCACCGGCGCCGTGAAGGACTAGGGTCGGCACCGTGAACTACCCCAATCCCACCTCCGGCGGGCCGCCGTTGCGCGCGCTGGCGATGGTGTTGATCGCGCTCGCCATCGTGTTCGCCGGTCTGGGCGCGATGTCGATGTCGAGTTCGGATTCCGACGGCGAGGAGTCCGCCGCGCCCACCACCACGAGCGCGGCCGCGCCCGCGTCGGCCACGACCACCACCGCGGCACCGGCGACGACGGCGACCACCACGGTGGCGAGCACACCGCCGCCGCCCCCGCCGCCCGAACCGCAGGTCGCCGCCCCGCCGGCGCCGGCCGTGGATCGCGCGGTGCCGGTGCGGGTGCTCAACAACAGCCTCGTCGCCGGGCTGGCCAACCGCACCGCCAACCAGCTCGCCGCGAGCGGCTGGACCAATGTCACCGCGGGCAACTACGCGGCCGGCACGCTGGCGAAAACGACCGTCTACTACGGCAATTCGGCGGCCGAGCGGGAGGCGGCGCTGGCGATCGCGCAGGAGCTGGGCGCGGTCGCGGAACCCAAGTCCGCCGGTGTCGGGGACGGATCGGCCGGTGTGATCGTCATCCTGACGGGTAACTGATTGCCGAGCGCTCCCGCGCGGCCCCGCAACCGGGCAGCACCGGGCGCGTGGCATCATCGTGACCGGTAACGAACCTGTCCACCCAGCTTTACTCGTAAACTCGGTACTCGTAAAGGAGTTCCCCCGATGGCCCCGTCCACAACTCGTCGCCCGTCCTGGCGGACTGTGACCCCGGTGCTTGCGGTCGCGGTCCTCGGCCTGGCCGCCTGCTCCAACAGCCAGGAGTCCAGCGACGTCAAGGGCACGACGCCGCCCGTGTGGACCGGCGCCTCCGCGCCCGCCACCACCGGCGCGGACCACGGCGAACACGCTTCCGGCACGGGCGCCACCGCCGAGCTGAAGGATGCCTCGGGCGCCTCGGTCGGCACCGCGAACATCACCGAGGAGGGCGGCCACCTGGTGATCACCGTCGAGGCCCGCGGCCTGCGGCCCGGCTTCCACGGCCTGCACTTCCACCAGAACGGCGCCTGCGAGCCGAACTCGGTGGCCCCCACCGGCGGCCCGGCGGGCGACTTCCTCTCCGCGGGCGGCCACCTGCAGGTCGGCAACGCCAACTCGCATCCGGCCAGCGGCGACCTGACCTCCCTGCAGGTGCGCGGCGACGGCTCGGCGCGGCTGGTCACCACCACCGACTCGGTGACCCTGAACGACGTGAAGAACCGGGCGCTGATCATCCACTCCGGCGCGGACAACTTCGGCAACATTCCGGACCGCTACCAGCGCGAGGGCGGCGCCGGCCCGGACGACACCACGCTGGCCACCGGCGATGCGGGCAGCCGGGTCGCCTGCGGAGTGGTCCACTAACCGAGTAGACGGGGGACGGAGATGGCCGGGGTAGTCGAGAGCGTTCCGTTCGAGGGTTCGCCCCGGCCCACGATCGGGATCGAATGGGAAGTCGCCCTGGTCGACAAGGTCACCAGGGATCTGTCCAACACCGCGGCCGCCGTCTTCGACGCCGTCGGTGACCTACGCGCCTGGGACGGCACTCCGCAGGTCACCAAGGAGTTGCTGCGCAACACCGTCGAGATCGTCACCGGCGTGCACGAGACGGTCGGCGCGGCGGTGGAGGATCTGCGCGGCACCATGGACAAGGTGCGCCGCGCGGCCGACCCGCTCGGGGTCGACGTGTTCTGCGCGGGCACCCATCCCTTCGCGCAGTGGTCCACCCAGCAGCTCACCCGATCGCCGCACTACGACGAGCTGATCGAGCGCACCCAGTGGTGGGGCAGGCAGATGATGATCTGGGGCGTGCACGTGCACGTCGGGGTCTCGCACCGGGAGAAGGTCTTTCCGATCCTGAACTCGTTGCTGACCACCTTCCCGCACCTGCTGGCGCTGTCGGCCTCCTCGCCGATGTGGGCGGGGTCGGACACCGGGTACGCCAGCAACCGCACGCTGATGTTCCAGCAGTTGCCCACCGCGGGCCTGCCCTTCCAGTTCGAGAACTGGCGCCAGTTCGAGCACTTCGTGCACGACGAACTCAAGACCGGGGTGTTCGAGCAGCTCGGCGGCCTGCACTGGGACATCAGGCCCGCACCCAAGTGGGGCACCATCGAGGTCCGCATCTGCGACGGCATCCCCACCCACGCCGAACTGGCCGCCATCGCGGCGTTCATCCACTGCCTGATCGTCGATCTCGACCAGCGCATCGACGACGGCGAACAGCCGATCACGCTGCCGCCCTGGCACGTCCAGGAGAACAAGTGGCGCGCGGCCCGCTACGGCCTGGACGCCATCGTCATCACCGACGCCGACAGCAACGAGCGGCTGGTCACCGACGACCTGATGGACCTGCTCAACCGGCTCGAGCCCACCGCGAAGCGGCTCGGGTGCGCCGACGAGCTCGCCTATGTCGCGACCATTCCCGAGCGGGGCGCGTCCTATCAGCGGCAGCGCAAGGTCGCGGCGGCCTCGCAGGGCGATCTGGTGGCCGTGGTGGACGCCCTGGTGCACGAACTGGACCGGTAGCGCCCCCGTTCGGTCGCCCGCCGTTCAGCCGGTGACACGGGCGGTGTTCATCGTCCGTTTACTATGGTCGGCGTGCTAGTCGAAAACCCGGGCTCCAGCGTCGGAGGCGCGGCGCGGCAGATGCCGTTGCCCCCGCGCCGGACTCGGGTGGTCGCCGCTGTCGCCGCGGTGCCGGTGTTGCTGGTGGTCCTGCAGGTGATCGCGATCCGCGGTGGTTTCGAGGGTCCGCTGGAGAGCCTGTGGCGCGACTACGCGGGCACGCCGAAATCGATGTCCGTGCCGTGGGCCGGGCTGATCCTGGCGCTGGTCGGAATCTCGATGCGGCGCAGGATCATCGCGTTGGGCGCGGCCGTCGGGATCGATCTGGTCGCGGCGGGCGCGCGGCTGCTGGCGGGGGAGTCGCCCACCGTCGGCAACGGGCCGGTGCTCGTGCTCACCGCGCTCGCGCTGATCGCGTGGCTGCGCTGGGAAGGCGTCGAACGGCGCAACGCCCTGCACGCGGCCGCGCTGGGCGCGCTGCTGGTGCTGGCGACCAAGGTCGGCGACGTCTGGTTGCACGTCACCGTGCTGGCCGGTCCGGGTGTCCTCGACGAATACCTGATGCTCGCCGACCATGCCCTCGGCGACCCGTCCTGGGTGATGGGCCGGGTGCTCGACACGCTCGGGCCGGTGGTCTACGCGGTACTGCACTGGGTCTACATCGAACTGCCGGTCGCCGCGATCGTGGTGGCGGTCTGGCAGTTGCGCCGGGTGGTCGATTCCGGCCGCTGGCCCAGCCACTACCTGGTGCGCACGTTCCTGGTGCTCGGCCTGGTCGGTCCGCTGGTGTACGTGATCTTCCCGGTGGTCGGCCCGATGTTCGCGTTCGGGCCGGACGGCCACGGCCTGCAGGTCGGCAATTACTGGCCGGACGTGGTGCCGCCGATCGATCGCAGCCCGGGCGCGCTGCCCTTCGACGAGGCCACCCCGCGCAACTGCATGCCGTCCATGCACACGGCGTGGGCGCTGGCGGTGTTCCTGCACAGCCGCCGCGACGTGGACGGCTCACCCGCGCCGCGCTGGCTGCGCTGGGGCGGGACGTTCTGGTTGCTCGCGACGCTGGCGGCCACCCTCGGTTTCGGCTACCACTACGGCGTCGACCTGGTCGCCGGTGCGGTGCTGTGCCTGACCGTGGAGTCGGCCCTGCGCGAGCCCGAGCGCGGCTGGGGCTGGTTCCGGGTGCGGCTGGTCGGCGCGGGCGCGGTGATCCTGGTGACGCTGCTGCTCGGCTACCGCTTCCTGGCCGTGCCGATGGCCGACTACCCGGTGCCGGCGGGCACCATCGTGCTGGCGTTGCTGGCGGGTATGACGGCCGCCTTCCACGCCACCTGGTTCGCCCACCGCACGCCCGCCGCCGAGCCGGTCGAGGCCGTGCGCTGACCGGTGCCGGTCAGAACCGCTCGTCGGGATTCTCCAGGGCGTCGCCGAGTTCGTTGACCATCAGCAGACCGTCGCGGTGCCGCTGTTCGCGGTAGGCGGTGCGGCCGAGCAGATGCGCGATCACCGGCGCGGTGAGCAGGGTGAACACCCCGACCAGGGCGAGCAGCCAGACGTTGCCCCGGCCCGCGAGTTCGATGGCGGCACCGGCCAGCACCAGGATCAGCCCGACGATCTGCGGTTTGGTGGCGGCGTGCATCCGGGTGAGGGTGTCCGGGAACCGCAGCAGCGCGATGGCGGCCGTGCACGACAGGCCGGCGCCGCCCAGGATGAGCACCGCGGACAGCCACTGCCAGCCGCTCATCGGTCGTCCCGGACGCGGAAGCGGGACACGGCGGCCGAACCGAGGAAGCCGACCAGCGCCAGCGCGATGATGCCGGGCAGCACGGTGGTGTCGCCGGTGTAGGCGGCCCACACGGCCAGACCGGAGGCGGCGATCGCGGTGAGCGAATCCATGCCGACGACCCGGTCGAGCGTGCTCGGCCCGGCCAGGATGCGGTAGCTGGTGATCAGGGCGGCGGCCGCGAGCAGCACGGCCGCGACGGTCACGACGACGGTCACGCACTCACCTCCGGTTCGGTCGGGGAACGCGCCGCTCGAAGGCGGAGATCAGCAGGCGTTCCAGGGTGCGGGTCTGCCGGTAGAACTTCGCCACCGCCTCCTCGCTGCCCACGTCGAGCACGTGCACATACACCAGGCAGCGGTTGCGATCGATCTCGAGCACCATCGTGCCGGGGATCAGGTTGAGCAGGTCGGTGGTCAGTACGAGCACCAGGTCCGAGCGGGTGCTCAGGCCGACGCGCAGCACACCCGAGACGGGCGCACCGGCGGGCCGCACCGCGAACCAGGCGATCTGCAGGCTCGATTCCAGCGCGTAGTAGGCGCCCAGCACGATCGCCTGCACGAGCGCGATCGGATTGAACCGGCCCGCCACCGGCATCCTGGGCAGGGGCAGCGCGAGCATGACGATCACGCCGATCACCAACCCGGCCAGCACGTTGGCCACGCTGAGGTCGCCCCACAGCGCGGTGTAGACCGCGGCCAGCCACAGCAGCAGCCCGAGCCGGATCGCGGTCTCCTTCGTCGGGCGCCACCAGGCCCGGCGTTCGGGGCGGTCGCCGGTGCTCGCCGCGTCGATGTCGGTCATCGGAACTCCCCCGGGTCGCCGAGTACGGCGACGACGTAGACGTCCGGATCGTGCAGATCGGCCGCGGCCCGGTCGGCGATGCCCAGGATCGGCCCGGCCAGCACGGTCAGGCTCAGGCCCGCCGCGACCAGCCCGGCGGTGGCCAGCAGCATCAGCGGCGGTATGCGGCCGGGATCGACCCGCTCGTCGTAGCGCACATCGGTGGACTCCTCCACCAGGGTGGGCGGCTTGGCGGCGGCGAGGTGGCCCTCGGGCGCTTCCGCGCGGGGGCGCCAGAACGCCTTGGCCCACACCAGCGCGACGACATAGAGGGTGAGCAGGCTGGTCGCCACCGCACCCGCCACCAGCACCCAGGCCAGCACGCTGCCGTCGGCCGCGCCCGCCTGCAACAGCGCGACCTTGCCGATGAACCCGGAGAACGGTGGGATGCCGCCGAGGTTGAGCGCGGGCACCAGGTACAGCACCCCGAGCACCGGACTGGCCGCGGCCAGCCCGCCGAGCCTGCGCAGCGAGGTCGAGCCGGCCTGGCGCTCGATGAGACCGGCGACCAGGAACAGCGCGGTCTGCACGAGAATGTGGTGGGCCACGTAGTACACCGCACCGGCCAGTCCGGCGGCACTGGCCAAGCCCACGCCGAAGATCATGTAGCCGATGTGGCTGACCAGCGTGAACGACAGCAACCGGCGGATGTTGCTCTGCGCGATCGCACCGAGGATGCCGATCAGCATGGTCAGCAGACCGCACACCAGCAGGATGTCGTCGAAGGCGCCGTCGGGGAAGAACAGGCTGTTGGTGCGGATGATCGCGTACACGCCGACCTTGGTGAGCAGGCCCGCGAACACCGCGGTGACCGGCGCGGGCGCGCTCGGGTAGGAGTCGGGCAGCCAGTTCGACAGCGGGAACACCGCCGCCTTGATGCCGAAGGCCACCAACAGCACCGCGAACGCCGCCGTGCGCACGCCCTCCGGGGCCGCGCCCAGCCGCACGGCCAGCTGGGCCAGGTTCACCGTGCCGGTCACGGCGTACACGAGGGCGATGCCGATCAGGAAGATCAGCGACGACAGCATCGACACCATCACGTACGCGATGCCCGCCCGGATGCGTTCGGCGGTCGCGCCCACGGTGAGCAGCACGAACGAGGCGGCCAGCAGCACCTCGAAGCCGACGAACAGGTTGAACAGGTCACCGGCGAGGAAGGCGATCGACACGCCCGCGCTCAGCACCAGGTAACTGGGCCGGTAGATCGAGGTGGGCTGGCGGTCGTCGCCGTCGCGGATGTTCTGGCCCGCGCCGTAGATCGACACCGCGAGCAGCACCACCGCCGAGACCAGCAGCATGCTCCCCGAGAGCCGGTCCACCACCAGGGTGATGCCGATCGGCGGGAACCAGCCGCCCACCTGCACCGCGGTGGTGCCGTCCCGATCGGCCAGGTAGAGCAGCACCGCGGTGATCACCACCACCGCCGACAGCGCGACCAGCATGACGGTGCCCTGGATGCGCGGGCGCCTGCCGAAGATCAGGCAGGCGGCGGCGGCGAGCAGCGGCACCAGCACCGGCAGCGGGGCGAGCGCGGGGAGCAGTTCGGCGGAGAGGGTCACTGTTCGGGGTCCTCCCGCTCGCGGCGGGCGGCGACCTCCGCGTCGTCTTCGTCGGTGGCCACGTGTTCGGTGGTGGTGAGCTTGTAGGCGCGGTAGGCCAGCGCCAGGACGAAGGCCGACAGGCCCATCGTGATCACGATCGCGGTGAGCACCATCGCCTGCGCGAGCGGGTCGGCCATCTCCTCGGTCTCCGCCTTGCCGACGATCGGCGGTTCGCCGCCGGCGCCGCCGACGCTGATCAGCAGCAGGTTGACGGCATTGCCGAGCAGGATCATCCCCAGCAGCATCTTCGACACCGCCCGCTCCAGGATCAGATACACCCCGGTGGCGGTGAGCACGCCGATCAGGACGAGCATGGTCAGGTTCGCGCTCACGACCGGGCCTCCTTCGATTCCCGGTCGAGCTCGGCGTCCAGCCGGGCGCCCAGGCTGCGCAGCACGTCCAGCACCAGGCCGACCACGATCAGGTACACGCCGAGGTCGAAGAACAGGGCGGTGACCAGCTTGATGTGCCCGAGCACCGGCAGCGTCACCTCGATGATCGCCGAGGACAGCGGCGGTGCGCCGAGCAGCAGCGAGGTGACCGCGGTGCCCGCGGCGAGGGTGAGACCGGCGCCGAGGACGTGCCCGGCGTCGACCGGCAGCGCCTCGCCCAGTTCGTACGGGCCGCCCGCCAGGTATCGCAGGGTCAGCGCCAAGCCCGCCGTGAGGCCGCCGGCGAAACCACCGCCGGGGGAGTTGTGGCCGGCGAAGAAGAAGTAGATGGACAGCACCATGATGGTCGGGAACACCAGGCGGGTGGTGATCTGCAGGACCATCGAGCGGTCGCGCCGGTCCACCAGCCGCCCGGCGGGCAGCCAGCTCAGCAGGTCGGGGTCGTAGAACGGCGAGTCGGCGGCGCGGGGCGCGCTGCCGTAGCGGCGGGTGCGGAACACCAGCGAGGCGACACCGGTCGCGGCGACGATCAGCACCGAGATCTCGCCCAGGGTGTCCCAGGCCCTGATGTCGACCAGCAGCACGTTCACCGCGTTCTTGCCGCCGCCGAGTTCGTAGGCCGCGTCCGGGATGAGGTGCCAGATCGGCGCGCCGGAGCGGGCGGCGATGGCGAAGGCCGCGAGCGCGGTGACCACCGCGCCGGTCGCGAGGCCGATCAGCGCGCGGCGCGCCTTGAACGCGGCCGCGCGGCTCGGCTCGATCTCGGCCGGGAATCCGCGCAGCACGAGCACGAAGATCACCAGCGTCACCGTCTCCACCAGGAACTGGGTCAGCGCCAGGTCGGGTGCGCCGTGCAGGGCGAAGATCACGCCGCAGCCGTAGCCCGTGACACCGACGACGATCACGCTGGCCAGCCTGTTGCGCAGCACCGTCGCCGCCAGCGCCATCGCGATCATGATGATGGCGATGGCCACCTGCAGCGGCGAGTCCCACAGCCGCAGCTCGACCCCGGTACGGGTGCCGACGGCCAGCAGCACCGCGGGCAACACGATGAGGGTGACCAGGATGGTGCCCTGGCTCAACGGCAGCGAACCGCGCTGGACCGCGCCGGTCATCCGGCGCGAGAGCGCGTCCATCCCGCGCAGGGTGGCGTCGTAGGCGCGGTCGGCGTTGCCGAGGCGGGGGTGGCGCGGGTCGACGATGCGTCCGCGGGCCAGGAACAGCGCGAGGCCCGCGACGATCACGATCACCGTCAACAGCAACGGCAGCGTGAACCCGTGCCACAGCGCCAGATGCTCGCGCAGCACACCGGGCAGGCTGCCGGCGTAGGGGCTGACCAGGTCCTCGGTCCAGCCCGGGACCAGGCCGAGGACCAGGCTCACCGCGGCGAGGATCGCCGGCGGCGCGATCATCAGCGGGCCGGGTGCGTGCCAGTGCGGCCGCACGTCGGGCACTTCGGGTTTGACCGCGAAGGCCCCCCACAGGAACCGCGCGCTGTAGCCGACCGTGAAGGCCGACCCCGCGACCAGCGCGAGGGTCAGCGCGATCCGCGCCGGGGTGTTGAGCACGTCGGCGTCGACCTCGGCCGCGAGCGCGGTCTCCTTGCCGACGAAACCGACCAGCGGCGGGATGCCCGCCATGCTCAGCGCCGACAGGGTCGCGACGGCGGCGAGCAGCGGCTCGCGGCGGCCGAGGCCGGACAGCTTGCGCAGATCGCGGGTGCCCGCGCCGTGGTCGACGATGCCGACCACCATGAACAGGCAGGCCTTGAACAGCGCGTGCGCGACGACGAGGGTGACACCGGCCAGCGCGGCGTCCGGCGTGCCGAGGCCGACCAGCACGATCAGGAAGCCGAGCTGGCTGACCGTGCCGAAGGCGAGCACCAGCTTCAGGTCGGTCACCTGCAGGGCGCGCAGTCCGGCCAGCACCATGGTCAGCGCGCCCAGCGTCAGCACGATCGGATGCCAGGGCGGCGAACTCGCGAACACCGGCGCCAGCCGCGCGACCAGGTACACACCCGCCTTCACCATCGCCGCCGCGTGCAGGTAGGCGCTCACCGGCGTGGGCGCGGCCATCGCGCCCGGCAGCCAGAAGTGCAGCGGCACGATCGCCGATTTGCTCAGCGCGCCGATCAGCAGCAACACCACCGCCACCGACACGGCCACGCCGCTCGGCGGTTGTGGCATGGCCAGCAGGTCCGAGAGCAAGTAGGTGCCGGTGGTCTGGCCGAGCAGCACGATGCCCACCAGCATCGCCAGCCCGCCCGCCGCGGTCACCAGCAGCGCCTGCAGCGCCGCGCGCCTGCTCGTGCGGATGGTGTCGTGCCCGACCAGCAGGAACGACAGCACCGTGGTGATCTCCCAGAACACGTACAGCAACAGCATGTTGTCGCTGGTGACCAGGCCGAACATGGCGCCGGCGAAGGCGACGAGCTGGGCGGCGAAGGCGCCGAGGCGTGGTTCGTCGTCGGCGAAGTAGCGGGCGCAGTAGAGCAGGATGAGCGAGCCGACGCCGAGCACCAGCGCCGCCAGCACACCGGCGAGCGAGTCGAACCGCAGGTCGATGTTCATCTCGATGCTGGGCGCCCAGCTGATGCGGACCTGCTCGGTGTCGCCCCAGTGCGCGATCACCCAGCCCAACGAGGCCAGGGGAACCAGGGCGAGGGGGATGAACGCGTTGCGGCCCAGCATCCGCACGCACACGGGCGCGACGAGCGCAGCACAGGCGTGTGCGAGCAGAATTACGAGCAAACTGCACTCCGTCGGGTCGTAGCGGCGGGGTGTTGTCCCATGATCCTACGGGGTCCGCGGTCCGGATCCGGACCCGGGTACGTATGGCGTCGGCCATGCCGCACGGCCACGGGCTATGAATCGGCTAACACGATACCGCTGCATCACGTCCGCGATTCGGCGTAACGGCGCAGCGATTCCACCTGGTCGGGATCCAGCGACGGGCGCACCGCGGCACGGGCGGCGGCCACATCGGCGGCGGTGACGTCGGCGGTGTCCACGTCGCGGCGCATCGCGGCCAACGCCGCCTCCCGCAACAGCGCCGCGCAGTCGGCGGCCGAGTATCCGGTGAGATCCGCGGCCAGCGCGGTCAGGTCGACGTCGGCCGCCAGCGGCACCGACCGCCCCGCCGTGCGCAGGATCGCGAGCCTGGCCTCGGCGTCCGGCGGCGGCACGAAGACCAGGCGCTCGAGCCGCCCCGGCCGCAGCAGCGCCGGGTCGATGAGTTCGGGGCGGTTGGTCGCGCCGAGCACCACCACATCGCGCAGCGGTTCGACCCCGTCGAGTTCGGTGAGCAACGCCGCCACCACCCGATCGGCGACACCGGAGTCGCTGCTCTGCCCGCGCCGCGGCGCCAGCGCGTCCACCTCGTCGAGGAAGATCAGCGACGGCGCCGAATCGCGGGCCCGCTGGAACAGCTCGCGCACCGCCCGCTCGGACGAGCCGACCCACTTGTCCATCAGCTCGGCGCCCTTCACCGCGTGCACGCTCAGCTGACCGGAACCGGCCAGCGCGCGGACCAGGAAGGTCTTGCCGCAGCCGGGCGGGCCGTAGAGCAGCACACCGCGCGGCGGGTCGACGCCGAGCCGGGCGAAGGAGTCGGGGTGGCGCAGCGGCCACAGCACCGCCTCGGTGAGCGCCTGTTTCGTCTCGGCCATGTCGCCGACGTCGTCGAGGCCGAGGCTGCCGATGGCCAGCTCCTCGGTGCCCGATCGCGACAGCGGGCGGATCACCGCGAGCGCGCCGAGCAGATCCTCCTGCGTCAGCCGCGGTGGGGCGCCCTCCCGGCTGGCACGTGAGGCGGCGCGCAGGCCCGCCTCCCGGCACAGCGCGGCCAGGTCCGAGATGACGAAACCGGGAGTCCGGGCGGCCACCTCGTCCAGGGCCAGGTCGCCGGTGGGCACCTTGCGCAGCAGCTGCTCGAGCAGCGCGCGGCGCACCGGCGCGGTCGGCAACGGCAGCGCCAGTTCCCGGTCGCAGAGGTCGGGGGCGCGCAACCGGGCATCCACCTCGGTGGGGTGCGCCGTCGTCGCCAGGAAGGCCACCCCGGGTCCGGCGACCGCCGCGCGCAGCTGGTCGAGGATCAAGGTCGCGACCGGTTCGGGCTGGGCGGGCAGCAGCGCGTCGATGTCGGTGACCAGCAGGACACCGCCCTGCCCCGAGCCCACCTCGGCCACCGCGGAGGCCACCTCACGCAGCCGGGTGCCGCTCTCCGCGGCGCCGACGGTCGGGCCGTCGAGTTCGATCACCCGCCGCGGCGCCGCCACCGACCGCGCCAACGTCGCCTTGCCGACCCCGGCGGGCCCGGTGATCAGCACACCGAGGTGGGCGTTCGCGCCGAGCGCGCGCAGCAGTTCCGGTTCGTCCAGCGCCAGGCTCAGCCACTCCGCGAGCTTGGCGGCCTGCGCGTGCACCCCGGCCAGATCCTCGATCGGCACCCGCGCCTCGGCCTCGCGCACCGCCCACTGCCCGGTGGCCGCGCCGTTCGCGCCCGCACCGGCGAAGGCCGCCGCCTCCGCCGCGCCGCGCGCGGTCTCGCCCACCGCCACCGGCGCGCCGGTGGCGGCGCGGTCGGCGGCCTCGCGCGCGGCCATCGCGCCCGCGGCCCACGACACCGCCGTATTGGGTTGCACGCTCACCGGCCCGCGCGCGGGATCGGTGGCGGTCACGGTCAGCAGTTCGGTGGTCCAGGCGATGCCGAAGGTGCGCGAGAGCGCCTGGCTGGCCGCCGAGGAAGGGATGTCGGGGCCGAGATCCCGCGGCAGCAGCGACACCGTGTCGCCGACGGTCACGACCTTGCCGAGCAGTGCCTGCCGCAGGGTGGCCGCCGGAATGCTGCGCGTGGCGTGCACCGAGCCGCTCACCGAGACCTGCCGGGCCCCGTAGACCGTCGCGGGCGCGACGACCACCGTCTGATTCTCCCGGATCCCCGCGTTCGACAGCGTCACGTCGTCGAGCAGGGCGACCCCGGCGGGGGTGCCCGCGGGCGCGAGCCCGGCCACCGCCGCCGTGCGCCGCGACCCGGCCAGCGCCACCCCGTCCCACTCGCGCAGGCCGAGGGCGGTCAGCGCTTCCGGATGCAACCGCACCACCCCGCGTCTGGCGTCGGCGGCGGACGGATTCAGTCGAGCGGTGAGCGCCAGTTCTGCCACCGTGCCATTCTGCCTGCGATCGCCCGGTGCGGGCCGGGTCGCGCGGAAACCGCTACTTCCCGGCGGCCAGCAGTCCGGCCGCCGCGGCGACGGTCTTGCCCGCGTTGGCCTCCGACAGGCACACCAGCTTGGCGGTACCGAGCGCGACGTTCGGGCTGCCCGCGTAGGGGCTGTCCGGGTTCTCCGCCAGAATCGCTTCCACCACGGCCTTCTCCGCCTCGGTGTCGAGGTTCTTGAACTCCGTGCAGGTGGTCTGCGCGGCCTTGCCGGTGGTGGAACTCGCGGCGGTGGAACTCGCCGCGGCGGAGCCGGAATCGGAGTCCGACCCACCGCAGCCCGCCAGGGCCGCGGCCATCGTCGCGACGGTCAGGACGACGACGGAAAATCGTTTCATTCTCGTGCTTCCCGGGTGCCATCAGGCGCCGGAGCCTCCGGCGCGATGGCAGAGCCTACCGCGCGGGCTCAGTGGATGTGCTCGCGCCAGTCGGCCGGTACCCGCCCGCTGGGGCCGGGTACCCCCTGCGCAGCCGGATGACTGTGCGGCGCAGCCAGTTCCGGCCCTTCGGTGAACATCTCCTCGGTGCGGAAATCCCAGTACCAGTCCTCGCCGGGCTCGTAGCTCTGGATGAACGGATGCCCGGTCTGCCGGTGATGCGCGGTGGCGTGCTGCGACGGTGAGGTGTCGCAACAGCCGATGTGCCCGCACTGGGCACAGCGGCGCAGGTGCACCCACCACCCGCCGGACGCCTCGCACTCCACACACCCGGGCCCGCTGGGCGGGACCGACGGGTCGATGCCTTCGATCGCGGTCATGGTCTCAGTCTGGCGGTTGCGCGCCGTCGGCGCCGGATTCCGGGGCGGGAATGTCGCGATGCAGCGGCAGCCGCACCACGAACCGGGTGTCACCGGGCGCGCTCTCCACCCGGATGTCGCCGTCGTGCTTGTTCACCACGATCCGGAAGGAGATGTCGAGGCCGAGGCCGGTGCCCTCGCCGACCGGCTTGGTGGTGAAGAACGGCTCGAACACCCGGCGGCGCACCTCCTCCGGCATGCCCGGCCCGGTGTCGCCGACCTCCACGACGGCGCAGTCGTTCTCGCGGTAGGTGCGCAGCGTCAGGGTGCCCTCGCCGCCCATCGCGTAGACGGCGTTGTCGATGAGGTTGGTCCACACCTGGTTCAGCTCGGCGGCGAAGCACGGCAGCGCGGGCAGCGTGCGGTCGTAGTCCTTCACCACCCGGACGCCGTCGCCGAGTTTGCGGTTGAGCATCACCAGGGTGCTGTCGAGTAGTTCGTGGATGTCGACCACCTGGAAGGGGGCGCGGTCCATCTGCGAGTACTGCTTGGCCGCGCCGACCAGGGTGGAGATGCGCGCGGTGGAGTCGGCGATCTCGTTCATCAGCAGTTCGGTCTCGATGGTGTAGTTGAGCCAGCGGATCGCGCCCTCGAACACCGTCTCCGAGCACCCCTCCAGCGTGCCGTGCACCCGCTCCAGCCAGTCCACGTCGAACCCGGCCTGCACGAAGTTGGGCGCCAGCTCCCAGCCGTCGGCGATCCCGTGCTCGTCGAGCCAGTCGCCGAGCGCGTCCTCGCGGTCGGCGGCCTCCAGCGGCGTCAGCGCCGGAGCCTTGGCCACCTGCTCGGCCGCCTCCTCCTGCAGGCGCACCAGGGTCACCAACACCTCCGGCGCGAACCTGCCCTCGGCCAGCATGCCCAGTTTGTGCCGCATGCCCGCCACCCGCTCGCGCAGCCCGGAGGTGGCGCGCACGGCCGCGGCGGCCGGATTGTTCAACTCGTGGGTCAGGCCCGCCGACAACGAGCCGAGCGCCATCAGGCGTTCCCGCTCGGCCACCCGCTGGTGGGCGTTGCGGTTGCCGAAGAACGCGCCCTCGAGCAGATGCACCGCCATCGGGAACCAGGCGTGCATCATCCGCGCGAAGATCTCCGCGTCCAGCACGAAGAACCGCGAGGGCCGGGTGACATACAGCGAGCTGTTGTAGGTGGGCTCGGCCTGCTCGCCGAGGTAGGCGGTCCACGCGCCCGCGTAGACGCCGCGGTGGTCGGTGCGGTTCAGCTCGATCTCCATGCCGCCGGCCAACTTGGTCAGCCGCAGCTCGCCCTCGATGAGCACGTAGAAGCAGGTGGCCGGGTCGCCCTGGCGGTAGACCGGGCCGGGTTCGATGAGCTCGATCCGCCCGTCCGCGCACAGCCAGGCCAGCTGCTCGTCGTCGAGTTGCTCGAACAGGAACAGCGTCCGCAGTTCGGCGGGGTCGCAGCCGGGGGCGGTGGTATCGGTCCGGTCGCTTTCGGTCATGTCCGGCTCCGTCTCAGGCCAGGTAACGATGGACGAACATCACGGCCATCGCGCCCTCGCCGACGGCGGAGGCGACCCGTTTGGCCGATTCGGCGTGCACGTCGCCGGCCACGAACACGCCGGGCACGCTCGTCTCCAGGTGGTGCGGGGGCCGGTCGAGCTCCCAACCCGCCGGCCGGGTGCCCTCGACCAGCAGGTCGGGACCGGCCAGCACATACCCGGCCGGGTCGCGCGCGACGACACCGTCGAGCCAGTCGGTCTGCGGCGCGGCGCCGATGAACAGGAACAGCCGCTCGGTGTCGGCCTTTTCCTCGGCGCCGGTGCGGTTGTCGCGCAGCACGATCTGGCGCAGGTGGTCGTCGCCGATCGCGCCGACCACCTCGGTCTCGGTGTGCACCTGGATGTTGGGGATCTGGCGGATCTGCTCGATCAGGTAGTGCGACATCGATTTCGCCAGCGAGTCCGCCCGCACCACCAGATGCACGGTGCGCGCGTTGCGGGACAGGAACACCGCCGCCTGGCCCGCCGAATTCGCCCCGCCGACGATGTAGATCTCGCGGTCGGCGCATTCGGCCGCCTCGGTCATGGCCGAGCCGTAGTAGACGCCGCGGCCGGTGAACTCGTCGACGCCGGGCGCTGGATGCCGCCGGTAGTCGACACCGGTGGCGATGATGACGGTGTGCCCGCACAGCCGCCCGCCGTCGGCGAAGCGCACGGTGCGCGCCGAGCCGTTGACCTCGAGCCCCACCACCTCGCGGGTGGTCACCACCTCGGCGCCGAACTTGGCGGCCTGGCGCCGGGCCCGGTCGGCGAGCTGCGCCCCGGACAGTCCGTCCGGGAAGCCGAGATAGTTCTCGATGCGCGAGCTCTGCCCGGCCTGCCCGCCGGTGGCGGTGCGCTCCACCAGCACGGTGCGCAGGCCCTCGGACGCGCCGTACACGGCCGCGCCCAGCCCGGCCGGCCCGCCGCCGACGACGATGAGGTCGTAGAACTCGCCCGTGGGATTCACCGTGAGACCCACGTGCTCGGCCAGCACGCTGTCGGTCGGCTGGAGCAGCACCTGTCCCGCGGAGGTGATCACCACCGGGCAGCGCTCGGGTTCGGCGCCCGCGGCCTCGAGCAGGCGCGCACCCTCGGGCTCGTCGGCCAGATACCAGCGATAGGGGAGCTGGTTGCGGGCCAGGAACTCGCGAACCTGCGAGGCGCGCGGCGACCACCGGGTGCCGACCACCTTGGTCTCGGTGACCGGCCGGTGCTCGCTGCCCCGCCATGCCTCGAGCAGCGCGTCCAGCACCGGATACAGCTTCTCCTCCGGCGGGTCCCACGGCTTGAGCAGATAGTGGTCCAGATCGACGACGTTGATCGCGTCGATGGCGGCGTCGGTGTCGGCGTAGGCGGTGAGCAGCACGCGGCGCGCGTACGGATGCAGGTCCATCGCGTGTTCGAGGAATTCGATGCCGTTCATGCCCGGCATCCGGTAGTCGGCGATCAGCACGGCCACCGGCTGGCCCCGCAGTTTCATCTCCCGCAGCGCCTCGAGCGCCTGGTCGCCGGACTCGGCACGCAGGATGCGGTAGTCGGCGCCGTAGCGACGGCGCAGATCACGGACGACGGCGCGGGAAACGCCGGGATCGTCGTCGACGCTGAGGATGGCCGGTTTGGCGGCGGGGGCACTCACCCGTCGAGTATGTCGCGTGCGGTACTCGCCTGTCGCGTCGTCGCGGTCAGACGCGGTGCTCGAGCACCATCTCGAGTTCGGTGGGGGTCAGCAGGCGTTCGAGGCGCTCCTCGTCGGCCAGATCCGGACGACGGAGATCGGAACGGCCGGTGGCGCGGACGGGGCGCCCGTCCTCGGGTTCGATCACCGGGAGCAGCGGAACGCGGGCCGCCTGGCGGCGGTGTAGCAAGGAGCGCAGTTTCACGGCCGATCACCTCACGCTCGACGGAAAGCTGGTGGCTGTGTCAGAAAGCTGTTGGCTGCGTCAAAGCTCTGGCAGTGTCTGGTCTCTCGTCTATCCGTCATTGTGCGCCCGCCATTACAACGGTCCGGAAACGGCGTATGGAACTGTGACCGAATTGTCAGCGCGCCTCGCACATTAGGATGTGCGGCACGCGTCGTCCCCCGCGCTCGGCCACGGTGCCGGGACGCTCGAACACGGAGGCAGAGTTGCCCAAGAATCTCGAAGCGACCGTCGACATTCTCGCCGCGCCCGAGCGCGTCTGGCAGATCGTCAGCGATCTGTCCCGGATGCCCGAGTTCAGCCCGATGACCCGCAAGATGATCCCGCTCGGCACGCCGAAGGCCGGGACCTGGACGGTCAACTGGAACAAGGACGGCTGGAAGGTCTGGCCGACCAGTTCGCGGATCGTCCGGTTCGAGCCGGAACGCGAATTCGCCTTCCGGATGAACGAGAACGGCACCACCTGGAGTTTCACCCTCGAGCCCATCGCGAACGGCACCCGGCTCACCGAGCGCCGTGACGTCTCCGCGGGCGTGCGGTGGCCGGTGCGCAAGGTCATCGACACCGTGCTGGGTGGCGAGCCGGCCTTCGAGGAGAACCTGCTCGACGGCATGAAGAAGACACTGGCCGCGATCAAGGCGGCCGCCGAGGCCGCCTGATCGGCGGTGTCCTACTTCAGCCTGGGCAGCGACACCACCTGGGCCGCGTAGGAGAGCCCGGCGCCGAAGGCGATCAACAGCGCCGTGTCGCCGGGCTTCGACTCGCCCTTGCGCAGCAGCGCCTCCATCGCGAGCGGGATCGAGGCCGCGGAGGTGTTGCCGGTCTCCTCGATGTCGTTGGCCAGCGCGCAGTCCTCGGGCAGTTTCAGCACCCGCGCCATGATCTCGATGATCCGGCCGTTGGCCTGGTGCGGGATCATCGCGCGCAGGTCGTCGGTGGACAGCCCGGCCCGGTCGATGGCGTCGCGGCAGACCTTCTCCAGCGAGTGCGCCGCCCAGCGGAACACCGCCGTGCCCTCCATCGTGAGGTAGGGGCGCACCGCGTCGAGGCCCTTCTCCTCGATCTCGGTGAAGAACTCGATCCAGTCCTTGTTCTGGCGGATCGCGTGGTGCTGGGTGCCGTCGGAGCCCCACACGGTCGGGCCGATGCCCGGCTCCTCGGCGGGGCCGACCACCACCGCGCCCGCGCCGTCGGCGAACAGGAACGCCGTGGAGCGGTCGGTCATGTCGATGGTGTCGGTCAGTTTCTCGACGCCGATCACCAGGACGTTCTTCGAGGTGCCCGCGCGCACCAGGTCGGAGGCCAGCGCCAGCGCGTGGCAGAAGCCCGCGCACCCGGCGGAGATGTCGAAGGCGGCGGCGCCGTTCATGCCGAGTTCGGTGGCGATGCGCGGGGCCGCGGCCGGGGTGAGCAGCAGGTGGGTGGAGGTGGCGACGATGACGCAGTCCACCTGGTCGACCGCCACGGCGGCGGCCTCGAGCGCATCACGGGCGGCGGCCACGCTCATGCTCTGGACGGTCTCGGTCTCGTCGGCGAATCGCCGGGTCTTGATGCCGGACCTGGTCCGGATCCATTCGTCGCTGGAGTTGATCGGCCCGGCGATCTCATCGTTGGTGACGACGCGGGCGGGGCGATAGACGCCGAGCCCGAGGATCGCGGTGTGCTCAGCCCCAGTCGTCTGGGCGATTCGAGCAGACATGTGCGTCTCCCTATTACCTGCGGCGCTGCGACCGGGGTTTCCGGCGAAGCCTCTCGAGTATCGATCGTGCGGCCCGCCACCTACGTTTCCGTAGACATGAGGCAACCTCATATTAGCCCTCCGGTTGCGAGCGCGCGTGGCGATTTCCACAATCGCCGCCGCGGCTCGGCGGGTGTGGATCCGGTCGCGGTGGACGGCGCGGGTACGGCGCGTTTCCCGTAAGGTGTGGTGGCTTGCGCCGGACCTATCGTGGAGGGGCGCAGGCCGACCCCATCGAGCCGCGACCGAGCACCGAAGTACGAGCACTGAAAGAGGAATCTGTGGCACGCCGTCCCACACCGCCCGGCACGCCCGAGACCACCGGAGTCGGCCACGTCGTCGATCTGGTGCGGGCCTCGATCCCCCCGCTGCATCCCGCCGGGCTGCCCTTCGTCGCCGTGCCGCTGGCCGTCGCGGTCGCGGCGGGCAAGCGCAAGTGGGTGCGCCGGGCCGGGCTGGCGACCGCCGCCGCCTGCGCGGGCTTCTTCCGCCACCCCAACCGGGTGCCGCCGAACCGGCCGGGCGTGGTCGTCGCCCCCGCCGACGGTGAGATCGCGCTCGTCGACACCGCCGCCCCGCCCGCCGAGCTGGGGCTGGGTGACCAGCCGCTGCCGCGGGTGAGCATCTTCCTGTCCGTGCTCGACGTGCACGTCCAGCGCACCCCGGTCTCCGGTGTGGTGCGCGAGGTGCGGCATCAGTCCGGCCAGTTCCGCTCGGCGGATCTGCCGGAGGCCAGCGCGGTCAACGAGCGCAACAGCATGCTGCTCGAGACGCAGTCCGGGCAGCAGATCGTGGTGGTGCAGATCGCCGGTCTGCTGGCGCGGCGCATCGTCTGCGACGCCCGGGTGGGCGACGTGCTCACCATCGGCGACACCTACGGCCTGATCCGCTTCGGTTCCCGCGTGGACACCTACTTCCCGGTGGGCACCGAACTGCTGGTGCAGCCCGGCCAGCGCACCATCGGGGGCGAGACCGTCCTCGCGACGTTGTCGTGACGGGAGCGCTGTCGTGACGGAGGCGTTGTGGTGATGGAAGAGCTGTCGTGATGGAAGAGCTGTCGTGATGGAAGCGGCGGTGCCCTCCCCGAGGCGCAGGCGTCGCAGTATCCGGCTGCTGCCCAGCATCGTGACGATCCTGGCGCTGTGCTCGGGGCTGTCGGCGGTGAAGTTCGCGCTCGACGGCAAGCTCGACGTCGCGCTGGCGATGGTCGGTGCCGCGGCGGTGTTCGACACCCTCGACGGCCGGCTGGCCCGCATGCTCGACGCCACCACCAAGATGGGCGCCGAACTGGATTCGCTGTCCGATGCCATCTCCTTCGGCGTCGCGCCCGCGCTGGTGCTGTACGTGGCGCTGCTCAACGAGAGCAGCGCGGGCTGGATCATCGCGCTGTTGTTCGCGGTGAGCATCGTGCTGCGGCTGGCCCGGTTCAACACCCTGCTCGACGACGACAACCGGCCCGACTGGGCGCGCGAGTACTTCGTCGGCGTCCCGGCGCCCGCGGGTGCGTTGATCGCGCTGGTGCCGATCGCGTTGCTCGAGCAGTTCGGTGACGGCTGGTGGGTCGGTTTCTACGAGGTGGCGGCCTGGACCGTGCTGGCCTCGGCACTGTGCGTGAGCACCATTCCGACGCTGGCCATGAAGTCGGTGTCGGTGGCGCCACAGGCCGCCGCCGGGCTGCTGGTGCTGGTCGCCCTGGCCGGTGCCGCACTGGTGACCTATCCGTTGGTGCTGCTGCTGGTGCTGGTCGGGCTGTACCTGGCGCACATCCCGTTCGCGTGGCACTCCCAGCGATGGGTGGCCGCGCGGCCGGAGACCTGGCAGCACAAGCCCGCCGAGCGGCGGGCCCAGCGCCGGGCGCAGCGGCGGCGTCCGGCCATCCGCGCGTCCAGCGCCCGGCTGCGGCTGCGCAGGCCGGGCGGCAGGCGCACCACCCCGGAGGATCTGGAACTCTGAGCACAGCGGCGGGAGGTGACGTGGAACCGGACGGATTGCGCGAGTTCCAGGCGCATCGCCCGCGCCTGTTCGCACTCGCCTACCGGATGCTCGGCTCGGCGACCGAGGCCGAGGACGCCGTGCAGGAGACCTATCTGCGCTGGGCGGGCGCCGATCGGTCCCAGATCCGCACGCCCGAAGCGTGGTTGACCACCGCGGTGGTGAATCTGTGCCGCACTTGGCTGGTCTCCGCTCGGGCCCGCCGGGAGAGCTACGTGGGACCGTGGCTGCCCGAACCGGTGCCGACCGCGGAACTCGGCCCGCTGGAGACCGTCGAACTGCGCGAGTCGGTGTCGCTGGCGCTGCTCACCGCGCTCGAGCGGTTGAACCCGCTCGAGCGCGCGGTGTTCGTGCTGCACGCGGCCTTCGGCTACCCCCACCGCGAGATCGCCGAGATGCTCGACGTGTCCGACAGTGCCGCGCAGCAGGCCTATCACCGGGCGACGCAGCGGGTCCGGCTGGGCCGCAACCGTTTCGAGGTCTCCGCCGAGCGGGCCCGCGCGCTGCTCGAGCGGTTCCTGGCCGCCGCGAGCACCGGTGACGTGGCCGCGCTGCGCAACCTGCTCACCGCCGACGCCACCGCCACCGCCGACGGTGGCGGGGTGATCAACGCGGCCCGCCGTCCGGTCGAGGGCGCCGACCGGGTCGCCCGCTACCTGCTCGGTCTGTTCCGCAGGCAGGTGCCCGGCATGGTGATCGGTGTCGAAGATGCCAACGGCGCGCCCGCGCTGGTGGTCCGGGTGGCGGGCGCGCCGATGCTGGTGGTGGGTATCGACTACACCGAGGACGCCATCGCCGCGCTGCGGCTGGTGGTGAATCCGGCCAAGCTGGCCGCGTTCGGGCGGCTGAGCCCCGATCCGGTGTGACGTAGCTCATCGCGGCGGCGGTCAGATTTCCGGCGCCTGTCCGGTCTGAGGGGTATCGGCGAACGGAAGGAGCCTCATCATGACCGGACAGCATCGGATCGTCGTTCTTGGCGCGGGGTACGCGGGCCTGTCGGCGGCGCGGCGGCTGGCGAAGAAGGCGCGCGGCGCCCAGGTGACGGTGGTGGACGCGCGGGCGCAGTTCATCGAACGGGTGCGGCTGCACCAGCGGGTGGCCGGGCAGCCGCTGCGGCAGTGGGAGCTGGCGCGGGTGCTCGGCGACCAGGGCATCGACTTCGTGTGTGCCCGTGCCACCGACCTCGACCCGGCCGCCCGCACCGTCGGCCTCGACACCGGCCGGGTGCTGAGCTACGACTCGCTGATCTACGCGCTCGGCAGCACCGCCCCGCACGACGTCCCCGGTGTGGCCGAGTTCGCCCGGTCGGCGGACACCGCGGACGCCGCGGACTGGCAGGTCGAGGGCGCGGGCCCGGTGGCCATCGTGGGCACCGGCGCGACCGGCATCGAACTGTCCACCGAACTCGCCGAATCGCACCCGGGCACCCGGGTGCTGTTGCTCGGCACCGACGAACCGGGGGCCTGGCTCGGGGCCGAGGCGGTGGCGCACATCCGCGCGGTGCTGGACCGGCTGGGCGTCGAGGTGCGGACCGACGTCAAGGTGGTGGAGGTGACGCCGCAGGGTCCGCGCCTGGCCGACGGCACCGTCGTCCCGGCGGCCGCGACGGTGTGGGCCACCGGTTTCGCGGTGCCCGACCTGGCGGCCCGCGCCGGCATCGCCGTGGATGCGCTCGGCCGCGTCCGCACGGACCGGTTCCTGCGCTCGCTCTCGCACCCCGACATCCACGCCGCGGGTGACTGCGCGCTGATCGAGGGCCCCGGCGGCCGTGAATTGCGGATGGCCTGCGCGACCGCCCTGCCCACCGGCAAACACGCCGCCGACACGGTCGCCGCGCGCCTGCGCGGCGCGCAGCCGGCCGAATTGCGCTTCCGCTACTACCTGCAGTGCCTGAGCTTGGGCAGGCAGGACGGCCTCATCCACCAGTTGCGCGCCGACGACACTCCGGGCCGTTTCATGCTGCGGGGCCGCGCAGCGGCCTTGGTGAAGGAGCAGGTGGTACGCAGCGCGGTGGTCGCGGCGGGACTGCGCTGACCCATCCGTCAACTGTAGGTTGACGCACCGGAGGTCGTCAACCTACAGTTGACGCATGACCACACCGCAGATTCGTCTCGACGACCTCATCACCGCCATCAAACGAGCCAGGCCCGACAACGTGTTGGAACAGCTCTCCGACGCCGTGGTCGCGGCGAACCATCTCGGCGAGGTGGCCGACCATCTGATCGGCCACTTCGTCGACCAGGCCCGTCGCTCCGGGGCGTCCTGGACCGACATCGGCGCCAGCATGGGCGTGTCCAAGCAGGCCGCCCAGAAGCGTTTCGTGCCGAAGGGGCCCGCCGCCGGGGGCATCGACCCCAACGACGGGTTCGCCCGCTTCACTCCGCGTGCCCAGCAGGTCGTCATGGCGTCCCAGGAAGCGGCTCGGCTGTCCGGGCACGCCGAGATCAGCGCCGCGCACCTGATCCTCGGACTGATGAGCCAGCCGGACGCGCTGGCCATGCGGGAGATCACCGCGCGCGGCGTCACCGAAGACGCGCTGCGCACGGCGGCGGTCGCGGCCTTCCCGCCCGCGCCGAGCGAGAAGCCCGCCGACAGCGGCTTGATCCCGTTCGCGAGCGACGCCAAGAAGGTCCTCGAGCTGACCTACCGCGAGGCGCTTCGGCTGGGCCACAACTACATCGGCACCGAACACATCCTGCTCGCGTTGCTCGAGGAGGAGCACGGCGCGGGCCCGCTCAGCGGTCTCGGCATCGACAAGGAGCAGACCGAGGCGCACCTGGTGGAGGTGCTGTCGCAGCTCGTGGCGAAGGAGTCTTCCTGACGCTGCCCGTTAAGCTATAGCAATGGCGGATGAGACGGCCGAGGATTCCGACCTGGTCGCGGGGGAACGCCGGATCGACCTGCTGCGTGCGCTGTCGTACGTGCAGACCGAGTCCGGTCCCGACGGCGAGTACATCGTGCACGGCGACCTGCCCCCGGAGGTGGCGCCACCGTTCATCCGGGCCGTCATGCGGGTGGAAGCCGAGCTGTTGCTGCGCGACGCCGAGCTGGTCACCGTGGGCAACGAGGAACCGCGTACCCCCGAGGAGCGCCGCACCGACGCCTTCGTCGCGCTGTTGCTGCGGATCGACGACCGTTCCTGAGGGCCGGGCAGACCTTGCACTCGCCACCCCCGAGTGCTAGAAATGGGTTTGGCACTCTCGACCTGTGAGTGCCAGGTCGGGACGGTGAGACCGGGTTCCATCGACACCCTCGGTCGTCCGTCGCGGGCACCGCACCTGGCCAGCGTACCTGGGACGACCCAACCTGCGGTCGTCCTGCGTGTCAGCCATCCACATGGAGGATCTCAACAACGCCATGGCCAAGACAATTGCGTATGACGAAGAGGCCCGCCGCGGCCTCGAGCGCGGTCTGAACAGCCTCGCCGACGCGGTCAAGGTGACGCTGGGCCCCAAGGGTCGCAACGTTGTCCTGGAGAAGAAGTGGGGCGCCCCCACGATCACCAACGATGGTGTGTCCATCGCCAAGGAGATCGAGCTGGAGGATCCCTACGAGAAGATCGGCGCCGAGCTGGTCAAGGAAGTCGCCAAGAAGACCGACGACGTCGCGGGCGACGGCACCACCACCGCCACCGTGCTCGCCCAGGCGCTGGTGCGCGAGGGTCTGCGCAACGTGGCCGCGGGCGCGAACCCGCTGGGCCTCAAGCGCGGCATCGAGAAGGCCGTCGAGGCCGTGACCGCCAAGCTGCTCGACACCGCCAAGGAGGTCGAGACCAAGGAGCAGATCGCCGCCACCGCGGGCATCTCCGCGGGCGACGCGTCCATCGGTGAGCTGATCGCCGAGGCCATGGACAAGGTCGGCAAGGAAGGCGTCATCACCGTCGAGGAGAGCAACACCTTCGGCCTCCAGCTGGAGCTGACCGAGGGCATGCGCTTCGACAAGGGCTACATCTCCGGCTACTTCGTGACCGATCCCGAGCGTCAGGAAGCGGTCCTCGAGGATCCCTACATCCTGCTCGTCGGCTCGAAGGTCTCCACCGTCAAGGACCTGCTGCCGCTGCTGGAGAAGGTCATCCAGGCCGGCAAGCCGCTGCTGATCATCGCCGAGGACGTCGAGGGCGAGGCCCTGTCGACCCTGGTCGTGAACAAGATCCGTGGCACCTTCAAGTCCGTCGCCGTCAAGGCCCCGGGCTTCGGTGACCGCCGCAAGGCCCAGCTGGCCGACATCGCCATCCTGACCGGTGGCGAGGTCATCAGCGAAGAGGTCGGCCTCTCGCTGGAGACCGCGGGCATCGAGCTGCTCGGCCAGGCTCGCAAGGTCGTCGTGACCAAGGACGAGACCACCATCGTCGAGGGCGCGGGCGACGCCGAGGCGATCAAGGGCCGGGTCGCGCAGATCCGCACCGAGATCGAGAACTCCGACTCCGACTACGACCGCGAGAAGCTGCAGGAGCGGCTGGCCAAGCTGGCCGGCGGCGTGGCCGTCATCAAGGCGGGCGCGGCCACCGAGGTCGAGCTCAAGGAGCGCAAGCACCGCATCGAGGACGCCGTCCGCAACGCGAAGGCCGCCGTCGAGGAGGGCATCGTCGCCGGTGGTGGCGTGGCCCTGCTGCAGGCCGCCCCGGCCCTGGACGAGCTGAAGCTGACCGGTGACGAGGCCACCGGCGCGAACATCGTGCGCGTCGCCCTCTCGGCTCCGCTGAAGCAGATCGCCTTCAACGCCGGCCTCGAGCCCGGCGTGGTCGCCGAGAAGGTCTCGAACCTGGAGGCCGGCCACGGCCTGAACGCCGACTCGGGCGAGTACGAGGACCTGCTGGCCGCCGGCGTCGCCGACCCGGTCAAGGTCACCCGCTCGGCGCTGCAGAACGCGGCCTCCATCGCGGCCCTGTTCCTCACCACCGAGGCCGTCGTCGCCGACAAGCCGGAGAAGGCCGCCGCTCCCGCCGGCGACCCGACCGGTGGCATGGGCGGCATGGACTTCTGAGTCCCGCCGCACGGCAACACCTTTGAGAGAACCCGAGAGCCGGGCCACCGTCGGTGGCCCGGCTCTCGGCCGTTCCGGCCCGGCATACCCGGCCCGCAGGCGGGACGACGCTCGATACAGTCGGTCGGACGACCGACGTGGAGGGAGCCGGTGCCGATGAGTACGGACGGGAGCAGACCGATCCCGCTGCCCGCCGTCAGCCGCCGTCGCGCGCTGGCCGCCGTGGTGGCCGTGTTCGCCGCCGCCGGGTGCGCGGCGGGCGAGCGAACGGCCGCGCCGCCGAGTGTCGTCACCACTCCCGCGGGCCCGCCGCCCGCCACCCCGGACGCGCCGCTGCGCATCGCCTACGGCCCGGGCCCCGACCACATCGGCGACCTGTATCTCCCCGAGCGCGGCGCCGCGCCGTATCCCGTGGTCGTGATGGTGCACGGCGGCGGCTGGTCGCAGTGGCGCGACCTCGCCGACACCGCCGCCAACTCCACAGCGCTGGCCCGGCACGGGGTCGCGGTCTGGAACATCGAATACCGCCGGGTGCGCGGCGGCGGTGGCTGGCCGAGCACGCTCGCCGACGCCGACGACGCCGTGGAGGCGCTCGCGACGGTGGTCCAGGAACGCTCCGGACACCGGCTCGACCTGGAGCGCGTCCACGTCGCCGGGCATTCCGCCGGTGGGCACTTGGCCGCGTGGGTGGCGGGCAGGCACACGCTGCCGCCCACGGCGCCGGGTGCGCAGCCGCGCGTCCGGCCGCGCAGCGCGACGCTCATGGCGGGCGTGTTCGATCTCGAACTGGCGGTGACCCGCGGCCACGACGCCTTCGTCCGCGCCCTGCTCGACGGCGCGCCGGACGAGGTGCCCGACCGCTACCGGATCGCCTCGCCAATCGCGCACCTGCCCGTCGGCATCCGCATCGACGCGCTGCACGGCGACGCCGACCAGGTCGTCTCGATCGAGCAGAGCCGCCGCTACATCGCGGCCGCGCGCGCGGCGGGCGACAACGCCCACATGCACGAGCTGCCCGGCGTCACACACGCCGACTTCCTCGACGTCGGCTCGCCCGCCTGGGCCGCCGCCCAACGCGTCATCCTGCACAACATCGACACCCTGGACTGAAACCAGCGCACCCGCCTCCGGCCGCTGACCCGCTCAGGCTGTGCTGGATTGTGCCTGTGCGGGGGCGGCCTGCGTGGTGATGCTGCGCTGCCGCCTCCGGCCGCTGACCCGCTCAGGCGGTGTTTGATTTGCCTGTGCGGGGGCGGCCTGCGTGGTGATGCTGCGCTGCCGCCTCCGGCCGCTGACCCCCTCAGGCGGTGGCAGGCAACCGTAGTCGTTCGGCGAGTTCGTTGAAGATGTAGAAATTCGGGATGGTGCCGACCGGGGCGAGCGAAACCCAGTTGCCGTCCACCTTGATCCGCACCAGTCCGCTGCGCGCGTCGATGAGCTGGACGCGGTCCCACGGATACTGGTCGCCGCGGAACACCAGCGCGTCGAGATTCAGCGCGAAATCGCCGAAACGCGCGGTGTCGCCTTCGTCGATCACCGTCACCGCGCGCGGCAGTTGGGTGGCGGTGACGGCGGATTGGATGGCCCTGGCCCATTCCCGGCCCTCGGCGAAATGGGTTTCGTCGAATCGCGCGTGCGAGCCGTCGGGGCCCGACATCTCCAGGGAGTACTCGATGTGGGCGGTGTTCTGGAAGGGAATGGCCTGCTGCCGCACTTCGGCGGTGTCCCAGCGGAATCCGGCGACCCGTTCGCCGGAGCGATACACCGTCATGCCGTGCTCGAAGAGGTCGAGCCGGGCGGCGCGATTGCGGTTGTTGAGCCGGCCTCGGTACAGGGCGAGTCCGGCGGGCACCGCCGCGACCAGCCCGATCGCCGCCCCGCCACTCACGGCGCCGACGGCCGCGCAGATCACCGCGACGGCGCCGAGACAGCCCGCGACGATGCCGCACCCGCGCACGAACGTATCGCTGACGGGGGCGGCGAGAAACGTCTGCCGGTGCGCACCGAGTTTCTGGTATTCGGCCATCAGGTGCACGAGCTGCGACAAAGGTACTGTGCGCCGGACCTCGGTTCCGCCCGCACCGTCCTCCGGCATACTCGGAGTGGTCAATCGTTCCTCCATGCGGCGGTTTTCATCCGCGCGAAGCGTATTGCACTCGCCCCGATAGCGCTACCGTTGCGCGCGACTTCCGCCGCCGCGGTATTCAGCCCGCGAGCACGAAGGCGACCAGAAATCCTGCGGCGGTGGCCATTCCGACCCACCAGCCGCCCTCCCGATAGGCTTCGGGCATCAGGGAATCCGCCAGCACCGCGATCGTCGCACCACCGGCGAACGCCTGGACGACCGCGATATGGGTGGCCGACAGGTTGCCCGACAGCGCTTTCCCGAGCACGGTCACCGCGACCAGCACCGCCGCCGTCACCGTCCACAGGGCCAGTGCGCGCCGGGCGGAGAAGCCGGGGCGCTGCCGCATCAGCGCGGCGCCGCCGATCGCCTCGGGCACATTGCCCACCGCCACCGCGACCAGCAGCACCACGCCCGCCTCGGCACTGAGCGAGACACCGAGGGCGGTGTTCTCCGGGACGCCGTCCAGCACCGTGCCCAGCATCAGGGCCCAGCCGATCGCGCCCGCGCCGAGTTTCGTCTCGATCAGGTGGTTGGCCACCACGTAGACGCCCGCGCCGAGGAACAGCGCCGCGCCCGCGACCAGCGCGCCGGCCTGCCGGAAGGCGGGGGCGAACAACTCCGAGGAGACCGCCGCGATCATCGTGCCCGCGCCGAAGGCCATCAGGGAGGCGAGCAGCGGTTTCGGCAACGTCCATCGCAGTCCGATCGCGGCGCCGACCAGCAGCGGAACCGCGGTCCCCAGCCCGTACAGCAGTGCGGTCGACATGCGGCAACTGTAGGTCAGGATCGGCGGGCCGACCGGGTGCGCGCGGTGGGCGCGCCGCTCGCCGCGCCCACCGGTGCGACGAAGGGCCCGATCCATGACGAGGGGTTCCCGGCCTTCGGTATTGTCTGGCGCAATGTCACAGGATGCGAATACGGGACGAATGTATGCCGGGCAACCCGTAGAGGACCGGCAACGCCAGCGGCGTGCGCGTTTTCTGGAATCAGGACTGACGGTCTTCGCGCGCGACGGATACGCCAACAGCTCGGTGGGCGCCATCTGTAAGGACGCCGGACTTTCCTCGCGTCAGTTCTACGAGGAGTTCACCGGCCGCGAGTCCCTGCTGCTCGAGCTCTACGAGCAGATCGACCGGGAATCGCGCGACGCCGTGGCCGCAGCCCTGGACAAGAACGCCGAGGGGACCGCGCTGGAGCGGATCGATGCCGCCGTGCGCGCCTACATCGAGGCCATCGGCTCGGACCCGCGGAAGGCGCGGGTCGTCCTGGTCGAGGTGGTCGGCGCCGGGCCGAAGGTGGAGAAGTTCCGCCTGGAGCTGCGCCGCGCGTGGGGCGCGTTGCTGGCCAGTGCGACCGAGGACGCCGCATTGCAGGGCGAGATCCCGCCCGGTGACTACGAGATGCGGGTGCTGGCGATCATCGGCGCGGTGAACTACGTCGTCGACTCCTGGAGCGGCACGGACCCGCGCCCGCCGCTCGACGACGTGATCCGGGTGCTCAGCCGGGTGATCATGGGGGCGGTGCGGGCCTGAGCGGTATGCAGACGGTTCCGATCCAGGTACCGGACGGCAGCACCGTTCCGGTGCGGCTGATCCCGGCCGAGGGCAGCCATCGGCATCCCGTGACACCCGACGCGCCCCGGCCGGTGGTGGTGATCATGCCCGGGCTCGGCGTGCCCGGCGCCTACTACGAGGCCGTCGCCCGGCAGCTGGCCCGACGCGGCTTCGACGCCGCGATCGGGGAGCTGCGCGGCAACGGCGACAGCAGGCCGCGGCCGGGACCGGACAGCACCTACGGCTACCACGAGCTGGTTTCGGTCGATTTCCCGGCCATTTTCGAGGTCGTGCGCAGCCGCTTCCCGGCCAGTACCCCCTACCTGCTCGGCCACAGCATGGGCGGTCAGTTGTCGGTGATGTACGCCGCGCGGATCCGGGGCAGGCTGGGCGGGCTGATCCTGGTCGCCTCCGGCACGCCCTATTACCGCGGCTATCGCGGGCTGGCCGCCCCCGGCCTGCTGTTCGGCACCACCGCCGCCGCGTTGACGGCGAACCTGGCCGGATTCTGGCCGGGCCACCGGATCACGGTGGGCGGCTTCGGCCCCCAGTCGAAGGTGCTGATCTCGGACTGGGCCCGGCTGGCGCGCACCGGCCGGTTCGTGCCGGTGGGCGCCGACATCGACTACGAGGAGCGGATCGCGCGGCTGAAGCTGCCGGTGCTGTCGATCACGATGACCGGCGACGAGCTCACCCCGCCCAGCTCGGCGCGGCATCTGCTGGACAAGATGCCCGCCGCCGAGGTCACCACCTGGCACCAGCCCGAGCCGCTCGGCCACAACGGCTGGATCCCCGATCCGGTCGCCACCGTCGACCGGATCGAGAAGTGGTTGCGCGACCGCTGATTCAGTCCCGCGCGGCGGTCCGGCGCTCCATCAGCATCTGGGTGAAGAACTCGTAGATCAGCGCCGCCTGGAAGGCCATCTGCTTGTTGTCGGCCGCGCCGCCGTGCCCGCCCTCGATGTTCTCGTGGTACCAGAAGGTGTGCCCCTGTTCCTCGAGCAGCGCGGCGAACTTGCGCGCGTGCCCGGGATGCACCCGGTCGTCGCGGGTGGAGGTGGTGAGCAGGATCGGCGGGTAGTCCGCGTCCGCCCGCACGTTCTGGTAGGGGGAGTACTCGCGGATGTAGGCCCATTCCTCCGGCTTGTCCGGGTCACCGTACTCGGCCATCCAGGACGCGCCGGCCAGCAGCAGGTGGTAGCGCTTCATGTCCAGCAGCGGCACCTGGCAGACGATGGCGCCGAACAGTTCCGGATAGCGGGTGAGCATCACGCCCATCAGCAGGCCGCCGTTGCTGCCACCCACCGCGCCGAGCTGATCGGGGGTGGTGATGCCGCGTGCGACGAGGTCGCGGGCGATGGCGGCGAAGTCCTCGTACACCTTGTGCCGGTTGGCCTTCTGTACCGAGGTGTGCCATTCCGGGCCGTACTCCCCGCCGCCGCGGATGTTGGTCATCACCCAGGTGCCGCCGCGCTCGAGCCAGCCCATGCCGGACGCGCCGCTGTAGGCGGGCGTGCGGGACACCTCGAATCCGCCGTAGCCCGACATCACCGTCGGTCCCGGGCTGCCCTTGCGGTCGCGGTGCCGGATCACGAAGTACGGCACCATGGTCGAGTCGTCGGAGCGGGCGAAGAACTGTTCGGTCTCGATGCCCGCGGCGTCGAAGAAGCCGGGTTCCTGTTTGAGCGTGGTGGTCGGCCCGCCCACCGAACCGGCCAGCAGAGTCGCCGGGGTGGTGAAACCACTTGTGGTGAGCATGAACTCGTCGCCGCCCTCGAGCGGGTCGAGGTTGATGACGCTGGTGGTGGCCATCGGCGGGGTGTCGGCGAGCGGCTCGATCGCCCAGCCGTCCGCACCGGGGGTGAGCACGTGCAGCTTGGTCTGCACGTCCTGCAACGTGATGAGCAACAGGTGGTTCTCGGTCCAGCCGTAGCCGTGCAGTGAGGTGTGCGCGTCCGGGGTGAACAGCACGTCGAAGCGGCGCTCACCGGCCAGGAAGGACGGGAAGTCGGTGGCCAGCAGTGCGCCGGTCGGGTAGGTGGTGCCGCCGACCTCCCACGGCGACCGCAGCCGCACCAGCAGCCAGTCCTTGTACCAGGATTCGCTGGCGTCGGTGGGCACCTCCAGCAGCCGCGGGGTGCCGTCCGGGTCGAGGAGGTAGACCTCCTCGTTGAAGAAGTCGGTGGCGCGGCCGACGAAGTGCCGTTCGTAGCCGGGGGTCCGGTCGTAGCCGGCCGAGACCGCCACGTCGCCCGGTTCGCCCTCGAACACCGTGCGCGCCTGCTCCAGCGGGGTGCCGCGCCGCCACCGCTTGGCGATGCGCGGGTAGCCGGAGTCGGTGAGCGAGCCGGGCCCGAAATCGGTGCCGACGTAGACCTCGTCGGCGTCGATCCAGCGGATCTCCGACTTCGCCTCGGGCAGGTAGAAGCCGCCGTCCTCGGGGGCGACGAACTGCCGCGTCTCGATGTCGAATTCGCGCACCACCTTGGCGTCCGCGCCGCCGCGGGACAGGCTGATCAGGGCGCGGCGCTGCTCGGGGCGCAGCACCGCCGCGCCGCCCCACACCCAGTTCTCCTCCTCTTGATCGGCGAGCGCGTCGAGGTCGATGAGCACGTCCCAGTCCGGCGACGGCTGGGCGTACTCGGCGAAGGTGGTGCGCCGCCACACTCCGCGCGGGTGCTCGGCGTCGCGCCAGAAGTTGTACAGCCACCGGCCGCGGCGGCCGGGGTAGGCGATCTTGGTGTCGGTGTCGAGCATGTCGAGGATGCGCTGCTCGAGCCGGGCGAACCGCTCGGTGGCGGCGAAACGCGCTGCGACCACCTCGTTATGGGCTCGGGCCCAGTCCAGGGCGCGCTCGTCGGTCACATCCTCGAGCCAGAGGTACGGATCGGTCACATTCTGCTCCACGCCGCTCATGCCCACATTGTGGCCGAGCCGATTCGCGCCCGCGTGCGCGGACGGCGGATGCGCTCGGCGCGGCGCGCGGCAGGGATGCTCATGAGTTGCCGTGGCCTCGTAGGATCGCCACCACGCACGAGCGAACAGGAGTCCGATATGTCTCCCTTCCTCTGGGAGCAGCATTGCTGCCTGCCGCTGACACCCGATGCCGAGGTCGCCGAGCTGGCTCGTTATCCGCTCGGCTCCTATCTGTCGGTCAACGTCGGCTATTCGCGTCAGCGCACGACAGACACCCTGGAGCTACTGCACGCCTTCCGGGCCGCCGCGGTGGCCGACGGCCGCTTCCGCCTGGTCGAGACCCTGGCCGACGTCGGCGCGCCCGGCGCCATCGCGTTGGCTTTCGACCTCGAGGACGCCGGTCCGCTCGGCGGTGACCTGGACACCGTGCGCGTCTTCCACGAGCTCGGTGTCCGCTCGCTGCTGCCCACCTACAACCACGCCAACGCCGCGGGCTGCGGCTGCCTGGACACCGAGGACACCGGCCTCGACCTCGCCGAGCACACCGACGTCCCGATGATCTACAGCCACGCCAATTTCGCCGCGCTGTGGGAACATCCGCGCAACATCACCGACGACCAGGCTCGCGCCTGCGCGGCGACCGGCGGGGTGATCGGGATCAACGGCGTGGGCATCTTCCTCGGCCGCAACCGGCCCGAGCAGGCCGCCGAGCGGGTCGAGGCGATGGCCGATCACATCCAGTACGGCGCCGAGCTGGTCGGTATCGAGCACATCGGCATCGGCTCGGACTACTCCTTCGACGCCGCCGATTTCAACGCCGAACTCACCGAGAACCCCGGCGCCTTCTCCGACGCCTACACCGCCTGGGGCCCGCTGCAGTGGACCGCTCCCGAGGAACTGCTCGGGCTCGACAGCGTGCCCGGTCTGGACCAGGTGCTCGCCGCCCGCGGTTTCACCCCGGCCGATCTGGCGGCGGTGTTCGGCGGCAACTTCTGCCGCGCCGCGGCGAAGGTGTGGCGGTAGCGCTAGTCGGCCAGCCGGACCAGCATCTTGCCGACGTTGGCGCCGGACAGCACCCCGAGCAACGCCGTGGGGGCCTGCTCGAGTCCCTCGTGGACGGTCTGCCTGGTGCGCAGTTCGCCGCGCGCCAGCCAGCCCGCCGCCTTGCCGATGTACTCGCCGAAACGGTCGAAGTAGCTGTTCACCAGCATGCCCCGCAGCGACACCTCCCGGGTGGCCGCCTTGTACAGGTCGGGGCCGGGTTCGGCCGCCGCACCGTTGTAGCCGCTGATCGCCCCCACGAGCGCGATCCGGGCGCGCGGTCGCATGGCCTCGACCGCGACCCGCAGGTGTTCGCCGCCGACGCTGTCGAGGTAGACATCGATGCCCTCGGGCGCGGCCGCGGCCAGCTGCCCGGCCAGATCGCCCGCCCGGTGATCGAGCGCCGCGTCGAAGCCGAACTCCTCCCGCAGCAGCGCGGTCTTGGCCGGGCCGCCTGCCGCACCGATCACCCGCCCCGCGCCGAGCAGTTTCGCGAGCTGACCGGCGACGCTGCCGACCGCGCCCGCCGCGGCGGACACGAAGACCGTGTCCCCCGGCCGCACCGGCGCCACGTCGGTGAGTGCGGCGTAGGCGGTGAGGCCGGTGGTGCCCAGCGCGCCCAGGTACTGCCAGGGCGGCGCCAGGTCCGGGTCCACCGGGGTCACCGCGGCCGCGTCGAGCACGGCGTAGTCGCGCCAGCCCGCGAAGTGGGTGACGGTGGTGCCCACCGGCACCGCGGGCGCACGGGAGGCGATCACCTCGCCCACCGCCGACCCCTCCAGCGGCGCGCCGATCCGGAACGGCTCGATGTAGGAGGGGCGATCGTCCATCCGCCCCCGCATGTACGGGTCCACCGACATCCAGGTGTTGCGCACCAGGACCTGGCCGGGCGCCGGTTCCGGGACCGGTCGCGTCACCAGGGCGAAGTTCGCGGCGGTGGGCACGCCGTCCGGCCGGGCGGCCAGCTGGAACTCCCGGCCCGTCCGGGGCAGCCCGGTCGCGGCGGCCTGTCGCGGTGCTGGCTCGGTCATCGAATTCTCCTTCTGTGCCAACGATTTTCGGATCCTGCGATCCGTTGCTGTCGACACTAGGGACGGGTACCCGGGCGGCCCAGGTCCGCCGACGACAGGGACCGGTCCCTTCGCGCCACGCGCGGGACGGCCGCGAGCGGCGGGGTGCGATCCGGCTAGCGGTGGTGCAGGCCGGTCGGCGAGACGCCGCGCCAGCGTCTGCTCGCCTTGCGCAGCGCGCGGTCGTCGGTGAAGCCGAGCCGCTCGGCGACCGCGGCGGTGGTGCGCCCGCCGGCCAGCAGGACGCGGGCCCGTTCGTGGCGGGCCAGATCCAGTTCCTGCCGCCAGGTCGTGCCGTGTGCGGCGAGCCGCCGTTGCAGGGTCCGCGGGCTGGTCGCCAGCCGTCGCGCGACCGCGGGCAGTGCGGGTTCGCCGTCGTCGAGGGCGGCGTCGAGGGCGGCCCGGAAGGCGTCGAGCGGGCCGGGGATCGGCCGCGCGGTGGCGAGCACGAGGTCGGCGTGGTCGCGCAGCAGGTGCGCCAGCGCCGGATCGGCCCGGGTCAGCGGCGCGGTGGCGTCGTCGGGTGCGAAGGTGATGCTGTCGGCGCCTGCGCCGAACTCGATGCGGCGGGTGCCGAAGGCGTCCACCAACGCCGAATGCTCGCGCGGTGCGGGACCGGCGAAGGTGACCCGGGCCGGCGTCACCGCCCGCCCGGTCGCCTCCCGCGCGCGGCGCAGGTAGTAGGCGAGTACGTACTCGTTGATCACCGCGGCCACGGCGGGATCGCCCGCGGTGGTGCGGAATTCGACGGTGAGGCCGTCGTCCTCGCGCAGCGCGAAGCCCTCGGCCGCCGCGGTCACCAACCGGTGATAGGGCTGGGCCGCGCGCAGCGCCCCGGCCAGCGTGGGCCCGGTGGTCACCAGGTAGTCCCAGGTGGCCAGCGTGCCGAGCGGCGCGGCCGCGGCGACCGCGAGCCCCGCGCCGCGGCCGTTGCGGGCCAGCAGCTCCCACAGCCGCACCAGCGAGGTCAGCGGGATGCGGTGCAGTTCGCCGCCGAGCACCGCGTCGTCCGTGCCGGGAATCCGCGCGATCGCGACCGGATCGGGCTGTGATAGCGAAACGACATCACGCACCAGGCGGACCAGCTGGGTCGAGGCGGTGTCGTCAATCGGACGCGCCGGTGGCGGAGCGCCCGCGAGCGGCGCGGGCGCGGACATCGCGACCGGTTGCCGACCGCTCGTTCCGCCGTTCACCACGGTGACCAGCGTAGTCCCGCCCGCAGGCGGCGGCGCGGCCCGGCGCGGCAGGCGCGGACGCCGCCGCGGCTGTGGCCTGGATCTCACCGAGGCGGGGGCACGGTGGGTGAACCGAGCGCGGCAGCGTTAGGCTCGCAGACGTGACTTCCCACTACGATGTCGTCGTTCTCGGTGCTGGTCCCGGCGGTTACGTCGCCGCGATCCGGTCCGCGCAACTCGGCCTGCGAACAGCGGTTGTCGAGCAGAAATACTGGGGTGGTGTGTGCCTGAACGTGGGCTGCATCCCGTCGAAGGCGCTGCTGCGCAATGCGGAGCTCGCGCACATCTTCCACAAGGAAGCCAAGACGTTCGGAATCTCCGGCGACGTCAGCTTCGACTTCGGGGCGGCGTTCGACCGCAGCCGCAAGGTCGCCGACGGCCGCGTCAAGGGCGTCCACTTCCTGATGAAGAAGAACAAGATCGACGAGTTCGACGGCAAGGGCACGTTCGTCGACGCCAACACCCTCTCGGTGGAACTGAGCAAGGGCGGTACCGAGTCGATCACCTTCGACAACGTCATCATCGCCACGGGCACCGTCACCAAGCTGCTGCCCGGCACCTCCCGCAGCGCCAACGTGGTCACCTACGAAGAGCAGATCATGACCCGTGACCTGCCGGGTTCGATCCTCATCGTCGGCGCGGGCGCCATCGGCATGGAGTTCGGCTACGTCCTGAAGAACTACGGCGTGGACGTGCGCATCGTGGAGTTCCTCGACCGCGCGCTGCCCAACGAGGACGCCGACGTCTCCAAGGAGATCACCAAGGCCTACAAGAAGCTCGGCATCACCATCACCACCGGTGCCGCCGTGCAGTCCATCGACGACGACGGCACCAAGGTGACCGTCGCCATCAAGGACAACAAGTCCGGTTCGGTGGAGACCGTCACCGTGGACAAGGTGCTGCAGGCCGTCGGCTTCGCGCCCCGGGTGGAGGGCTACGGCCTGGAGAACACCGGTGTCGCGCTCACCGACCGCGGCGCCATCGCCATCGACGACAACATGCGCACCAACGTCCCGCACATCTACGCCATCGGTGACGTCACCGCCAAGCTGCAGCTGGCCCACGTCGCCGAGGCGCAGGGCGTGGTCGCGGCCGAGACCATCGCCGGCGCGCCGACGCTCACCCTGGGCGACTACCGGATGATGCCGCGCGCGACCTTCTGCCAGCCGCAGGTCGCCAGCTTCGGCCTCACCGAGGAGCAGGCGCGGGCCGAGGGCTACGACGTGAAGGTCGCGACCTTCCCGTTCACCGCCAACGGCAAGGCGCACGGCCTCGGCGATCCCACCGGTTTCGTCAAGCTCATCTCCGACGCCCGCTACGGCGAGCTCCTCGGCGGCCACCTCATCGGCCCGGATGTCTCCGAGCTGTTGCCGGAGCTGACGCTGGCCCAGAAGTGGGATCTCACCGTCAACGAGCTCACCCGCAACGTGCACACCCACCCGACCCTCAGCGAGGCGCTGCAGGAGGCCTTCCACGGCCTGGCCGGGCACATGATCAACTTCTGATCGCCGGACCCGCTCGACGGCGCCCGTGGCCCCGACGGCCCGGGCGCCGTCGTCGTAGCAGGCGGGTTGCTCGCCGCGCGGTGCCGGATCGAATCGCGCTGGCGCGCTGCCGTTCCGGTGCCGGTGTGTTTGACTGGCGCGATGCGTCGCTCATGGATCATCGGGACCGCCGCCGGACTCGTGCTGGTGCTCGTGGTGCTGATCGGTGGATACCGCTTGGTCGGTTCGCGCACCTATCAGGTGGCCGGCCGGTTGGTCGACCGCGTGGACACCACCGAGAAGCTGGTCGCCCTCACCCTCGACGACGGGCCTAGCGAGCGCGCCACCGAAGTCCTGCGCGTTCTCGCCGAGCTCGACGTCCGCGCCACCTTCTACCTCAACGGGCGCGATCTCGACGCCCGCCCCGAGCTCGGCCGCGCCATCGCCGCCGCGGGCCACGAGCTGGGCAACCACACCTACAGCCACCGCCGCATGCTCTTCGTTTCCCCCGCCACCGTGCGCGAGGAAGTCGAACGCACCGACACCGCCATCCGCGCCACCGGCTACCAGGGCCCGGTCACCTTCCGCCCGCCCTACGGCAAGAAACTCTGGTCCCTGCCGCGCTACCTCGCCGACCACGACCGCACCACGATCATGTGGGACGTGGAACCCGACTCCGGCACCACCGCCGACGCCGCCACCATCGCCGAGCAAGCCGTGCGCGAAACCCGCCCCGGCTCGATCATCCTGCTGCACGTCATGTACGGCAAAGCCGCCGAATCCCTCGCCGCCATCCCCCGTATCGTCAGCGACCTGCGCGCCCAGGGCTACCGTTTCGTCACCGTCTCCGACCTCCTCACCCACTGACCCGTTCCAGGAGGCCGTAGGCGCGGCGCGGGGTGAGGCGGGCGAGGACGCGGCGGTCGGCGGCCATGGCGCGGCGGTAGTCGGTCCAGTCGGGGTGTTCGCCCGCGGCGAGGCGGTAGTAGTCGACGAGGGCGTCGATCGCGGGGTCGTCGGGGGTGGTGGCGACGGGGGTGAGGGTGACGTCGGCTTCTAGGACGACGTAGGAGCGGAAGTCCGCGCTGGTGACGTGCAGGGCGGCCCAGGGCTCGCGGCGCAGGTTGTGGTATTTCGCGCGGTCGGCGGTGATGGAGATGAGGACGGCACCGTCGGGGGCGACCGTGTGCAGGACGTTGGACAGTTGCGGCCGGCCGTCGCGCCGGATCGCGGTCAGCACGGAACGCTGGGTGCCGCGGGCGAATTCGAGTGCCTGATCGAGGTCCATGCGCACTGCAACCACGCCGGGCGCGGCAACCTTCCCGCGGGTGCGGGGCCGGACTCGCCTGCCCCGCACGAGTGGCGGCTCAGACCCACTGCACCAGCTGGAAGATGATGCCGTTCGGGTCGCGCATCTGGAAGTAGCGCTCGCCCCATTCCTCGGTCTCGATCGGGGTCACGATCGGCACGCCCGCCGCGCGCAGCCGGTCGTATTCGGCGTCGATGTTCTCCACCACGAAGACGACCAGCAGGCCCTGACCCGCACTGCCCGCGATCTCAGCCGGTTTGAAGGTGGACAGGCCGGTGCGCAGGAAGATCAGGTTCGGCGCGTCCGGCCGGGTGAGCGAGACGAAACCGTCGGCCGACATCTGTTCGGTGAAGCCGAAGTGTTCGGTGACGAACTTCGCCGACGCGGCGGGGTTTGCGACGTTGAGCGAGATGGCGTTGGCGGTGATCTGCAAGGGCGCTCCCTGGGTCGGTTCAGGCAATACCGTACATAGTACGTTGTACAGCATACGGTAATTCCCGGCATGGCATGTGAACCCGATCACAACCCGGTCTTCAGAGCCGGTCGCGTTGGATCCGCAGCGCGGTGATGGTGGCCGCCAGGCCCTCGTACTGGTTCACGAGCAGCACGATCTCGACGAGTTCGCGGTCGTCGTAGTACTCGGCGAGCTCCGCCCAGGCCGCGTCGTCGATGTCGCGGGTGGTGGTGAGCTGGTCGACGGCGTCGAGCAGGGCGCGGTGTTTCGGTGTCCAGGCCGGATCGGCGGGACCGATCCGCAGCCGGGCGAGGATCTCCGGGGTGACGCCCGCGCGCCTGCCCAGGCGGATGTGGTGGTCCATCTCGTACTCACAGCCGCGCAGGTGCGCGACCCGGATGATGACGAGTTCGGATTCGTGGCGGGGCAGCCGCCCGCCCGGCATGAGCTTGCCGGAGAAGTGCAGCCAGCCGCGGAACAGGCCCCTGGTGCGGCCGAGCGTGCTGAACAGATGCGCGTCCGGTACGCCCGCGACCCGGGAAAGAACCTGCCAGACAACCCAGTTGATCGGACCGAGTTCCCGCAACCGACCCGGTTCGATGCGCGCTCGTGAGGTCGAAGTCATCGCCGCCGCCTTCCGCCGTCCACCGGGCCCGGGCGCCGTCGCCGGACCGTGCGCCGAGCCTACCTTCCGGTCGTCCGGCACGGCCGTTCGCGACCTTCCGGTGGTTTTCCCCGCCGCGTACCGGCATCATCAGTACCGGTGCGGGGGTGGGGCGCCTCGTGCCACGGTGACGAAGAGGGGCTGAGGTCGACGGATGCTGGTGAAGATCAGGCCGGACGCGCAATTGTCCGCGGCCGAAGGCGAATTCGTCGACTGCCTGCGCTCGCTGCCGGTCACCTGCCTGGCCCTGGTCGACGTGCGGGTCGATCGCGGCACCCGCCGGGTGGGCGCGGTGCTGGTGCTGCCCCGCGGGGTGGCGGTGGTCGAGATCCGCGGCTTCCGGCGCAGGCAGAGCGGTATTCTCAGCGCCCGCGCCGACGCCGCCTGGACGATCAGCGGCGACCCTGCCGACCTCGACGGCGAGACCGTGCCCGCGGACCGTCTCGAACACGCCCTCTACGCCGTGCGGACCACGCTGGAGCGGGCCCTGCTCGATCCCGGCCACGTCTGCGGCGTGGTGGCCCTCGTGCCGTTCCGCGGGGTGGTGGTGCGCCCGTCCCGCATCGGCCTGCGCCCCGGCCGCGAGGTGCTGGTCGCCAACGTGACCGACGCCGCCGACCTGCGCGGCTACCTCGAGAAATTCAATGCGGGGGAACGGGAATGGACCCCCGATCAGGTGCTCGCCGCGGCGCACGCGCTCGGCATGAGCGACGGTGTGGGCCGCGAGGACCTGACCGCGGACGGTTTCGGCGGCCCCCCGCCGGGCCCCCGGACCCGCCGCAACCCACTCTCGGCATTCCGCCGCAAACCCGGCCCGCCACCGCCCTCGGCGACCCCACCGGGAACCGAGCCCGGCATCAGCGCGGCGCCCAGTGCCGAAGGCTTCGCCCCGGCCGGCGGAATCGACCGTCCCACCACAGGATCCGGCCCGGGAGAGCCCGCACCAACCCCTCCCGAGGCGCACCCGACGACGCCGGTCGTGGGCCCCGCGGTCCCGCGTGCGAATCCCGCTGCCGACGCCGCCGACCCGGACACCTCCCCGCCCGCGGTGCCTGTCCAGGCCGCCGAACCTACGCCCGTTCGGGCGCCTTCCGAGTCGCCCGGCCCGACCTCACGACCTCAGCCTGCCGCGCCCTCCCGGGCCGCCGATCCCACATCGGGTCGGGCGCCTTCCGACGGGTCGCCCGGCCCGACCTCACCACCGGCGCCCGTCGGGGCCGCCGACCCCATGCCGGTTCGGACGCCTACCGAGTCGCCTCGCCAGGCTCCGCCAACTCGGTCTGCGGCGCCCGTCCGGGCCGCCGCCACACCGGGCCGGTCGCCGATCGAGTCGGCCGGCCCGACCCCACCACCTCCGCCCGCGACCGGCGGCCCGCGCTCCGGCGGCTACGCCCCCGCGTTCGCCCCGCCCCGCTCCACCCCCCGCCCGCCGGGCCGCCGCTCCCCACACCTGGCGAGCTGGTTGGTGCTGGCCGTGGCGTTCGTGGGCATCCTCGCCGTCTTCGGCATGGTCGTGACGGCCGTGGCCCGTGACGACGACGATCCGCCCGCGGCACCGGCGGTCACCACCACCACCTCCACCACCGGCGCCAGGCCGACCGCTCCGCCGCGTCCGAGCGCGTGTTTCCCGTTCCAGTCCGGCTGCTGACACCGGCGGCTCGCCCGCGCCGGGCTGCGGTCAATCGCGCACGGCGCGACCGAGTTCGGCGAGTTCGAGGGCGTGTTCGGCACGGGCGAGCACGTGCGCGCGGGAGCTCTCGATGTGGGTGACCAGCAGTGCCAGTGCCCGTCGCGGCTCACCGGCGAGAAGCTGTTCGGCGATGGTGATGTGCTCGGCGGTCATGGTGGCGATGCGCGCGCCGGTGGGCAGGTCGAGGGTACGGACGGGGCGCAGTCGACCGTGCACCGCGGCCAGCGCGTCGGCCAGGGCGGCATTGCCGGAGGCGGCGAGCAAGGCCGTGTGGAAGTGCTCGTCCTCGGCGACGACGGCCGGGCCGGGTACGGGTGGGTCGTCACGCAACCGGACCCAGTGGCGCAGCTGGGCGCCGAGCGCGGCGCGGTCGTGCGCGCGCCGCGCGCCGGGCTCGAGGACGCGGTGAATGCCCCTGGCCTCCAGCGTCACCCGGAGTTCGTAGAGGTCGTCGAGTTCCTCGAGCCGGGGCCGATACGGATAGAGGCCGTCGGCGTGTCGTTCCACCAGCCCGTCGGCCTGTAGGCGGGTCAGCGCCTCCCGCACCGGCGTGCGGGAGACGCCGTAGGCCTCGGCGAGCCGTTCCTCGCCGAGCCGTTCGGTGGGCACCACGGCGCCGGTGGCCAGATCGTGGCGCAGCCGGTGGTAGACCTGTTCACCCAGCGGCACCCGCCCCCGGCGCGCCACGGCGGCTCAGATCGCCATCGCGGCGCGCACGGCGGTCTCCGCGCCCGCCCCACCCGCGCCGGTCGAGCTCACCCGCCCGGATTCGAGCACGTAGTAGCGCTGCGCGGCCTGCAACGCGAACCCGATGTGCTGCTCGACCAGCAGCACGCTGAGCCCGCCGCGCCGGGTGAGATCGATGATGGTGCGCTCGATCTCGGCGACCACCGACGGCTGGATGCCCTCGGTCGGCTCGTCCAGGATCAACAGCTTCGGTTCGGTGATCAGCGCCCGCGCGATCGCCAGCTGCTGGCGCTGACCGCCGGAGAGCAGCCCGGCCTTGCGGGACAGCAGCTCCCGCAGGGCCGGGAACAGGGTCAGCGCTTCCTCGATGAGCTCCTTACCGCGCTTGCGGCCGTCGGCCACCACCTGCAGGTTCTCGGCTGTGGTCAGCTGGGGAAAACTCTGTTGCCCCTGCGGGACGTAGGCGATGCCGCGCGCGACCCGCCGGGAGGGGGCGAGCTTGGTGATCGTCTCGCCGTCGAAGCGGATCTCCCCGGACTTGGCGCCGAGCAACCCGACCGCGGTGCGCAGCAGCGTGGTCTTGCCCGCGCCGTTGTGCCCCATGATCGCGACCACGGAATCGTCGGGCACCGTGAGCGAGACGCCGTGGATCACCTCCGTGCGTCCGTAGCCGGAGCGGATGTCAACGAGTTCCAGCATCGCCGGCCTCCTCGGTGGTCGCGGACGCGGCGACGGCGTCCTCGAGTTCGGTGCCGATCGCGGCCGCGGTGCCCAGGTAGACCTCCTGCACCTTCGGGTCGGCCTGCACCTGCTCCACGGTGCCCTCGCTGAGCACCGTGCCGCCGGCCAGCACCGTCACCGAGGTGGCGAAGGAGCGCATGAACTCCATGTCGTGCTCCACGACCACCACCACGCGCTCGGCGCCGATGCGGCGCAGCAGGTTCCCGGTCTCCTCGCGTTCCTCGGCGCTCATGCCCGCCACCGGTTCGTCGAGCAACAGGACCGAGGCGTTCTGCACCAGCAGCATGCCGATCTCGAGCCACTGCTTCTGCCCGTGCGCGAGCACCCCGGCGGGCTTGCCGCGCAGCGCGGCCAGCCCGGTGGTCTCCAGCGCCTCCTCGATGCTCGGCAACACCGACTTGCGCCTGCGCAGCAAGGTCAACGCGGAGCGGCCCGCGCCCGCGGCGATGTCGAGGTTCTGCAACACGGTGAGCTGTTCGAAGACGCTGGCGGTCTGGAAGGTGCGCCCGACGCCGAGCCGCGCGATCTGATGCACCTTCTTGCCCAGTAGCTCGGCGCCGGATTTCTGCGCCGATCCGGTGGCGGGCACCAGGCCGGTGATCGCATCGATCAGCGTGGTCTTGCCCGCGCCGTTGGGTCCGATCAGGAACCGCAGGTCACCCTGCAGCACCGTGAGATCGACGTCGGTGACCGCCTTGAACCCGTCGAAACTCACCGAGAGTCCGCGGATTTCGAGGTATTCGCTGGTCATGCCCGCGTTCCCGCCGAAGCGTGGTTCGGTCGCCACTGCGGTTGTCGCTTCGTTCGACGCTGTGTTCATCGCGATTCCACCTTCTCTGCCTCGTCGACCGCCGGTGCGGCGGCCGGGACCGGCGGTGGGGATGGCGGCGCGGCGGTGCGGGAACCGAACCGCGCCTTCAGCATCGGCCACACCCCGGCCAGCCCGGCCGGGATGAACCCGACCACCACGATGAACAGCACGCCTTGCAGGTAGGTCCACCCGGACGGGAACTGCTCCGACAGCGTGGTCTGCGCCCACGCCACGCCGATCGCCCCGAGCACCGGGCCGAGCAGTGTGGTCCGTCCGCCGATCGCCACCCCGATCAGGAAGGCGATCGAGGGCACCACACCGATGTCGGCGGGGGAGATGATGCCGACGATCGGGGTGAACAGCGCACCGGCGATCCCGGCGAAGAACGCCGCGACCACGTAGGCCACGATCTTGATGTCGGCCGGGTCGTAGCCGAGGAAGCGCACCCGTTCCTCCTGATCGCGCACGGCGACCAGGAGTTCGCCGTAGCGGCTGTGCATGAGCTGGCGCACGATGGCCACCACCACCAGCAGCGCGCCCGCGGCGAGGAAGAACAGCATCCGCCGGTTGGCCGGGTCCGACAGTTTGAACCCGAAGAACGCCCGGAAGTCGGACAGGCCGGTGAAGCCGCCCAGCGCCTGCTGCCCGGTGAGCAGGATCGCCAGCGCGGCGGCCAGTGCCTGGCTGAGGATCGCGAAGTACGCGCCCTTGACCCGGCGCTTGAACACGCCGTAGCCGAGCACCGCCGCCACCAGGGCGGGCAGCACCAGGATCGCCAGGATCGCCACCGGCGCGGAGGCGAAGGGCTGCCAGAAGGTCGGCAGCTCGCGGATACCCGCGATCTCCATGAACTCCGGCACGTCGTTGCCCAGCCGGGCGGCGTCGGCCATCTGCAGGTGCATCGCCATGATGTAGGCGCCGATGCCGAAGAACACGCCCTGGCCGAGGGTCAGCATGCCGCCGCGCCCCCAGGCCAGCCCGATGCCGGCCGCCACGATGGCGAAGCACAGGAACTTCGCCAGCAGGTTCAGCCGGAAATCGCTGAGCACCGCGGGTGCCACCGCGAACAACAGGATCGCGGCGACGGCGAACCCGGCGAGCGCGGTGAGCGAGGAGCGCTCCCGCCACGACCCGATCAGCGTCGTCATGCCAAACTCCTTGTCCGAACGGTGAACAGACCCTGCGGGCGGACCTGCAGCACGATCACGATGATCACGAAGACGATCACCTTGGCGATCGAGGCGGTGGTCTCGTACTCGATGTAGGAATTGAGCAGGCCCAGCGCGAACGCCGCGATCACGGTGCCCTTGATCTGGCCGAGGCCGCCGATCACCACCACCAGGAAGGCGTCGATGAGGTAGCTCTGCCCGATCGTGGGGCTGGTCGAGCCGATCAACGTCAGCGCCACCCCGGCGACCCCGGCCAGGCCGGAGCCGATGAAGAAGGTGCTGATGTCGGTGAAGCGGCTGGAGATACCGCTGGTCTCGGCCAGGCCGCGGTTCTGCACCACGGCCCGGATCCGCCTGCCCAGCGGCGTCGCCTTGAGCACCGCGGCCAGCGCGGCGACCGCGACCACCGCGAGCACCAGGATGAAGATGCGGGTCTTGGGGACGACGGCGCCCAGGATCGTGACGCCGCCGCCGAGCCATTCCGGTGCCAGCACGTTCTTGGCCGGGGCACCGAAGACGTCGCGGGCCAGCTGCTGCAACACCAGGCCCACACCGAATGTCACCAGCAGCGTGTCCAGCGGCCGGTCGTACATCCAGCGGATCAACCCCATCTCCAGCACCGCGCCCAGCGCGCCGCCGACCAGGAACCCGATCACCAGGGCGACGATCAGCGACACCCCGGCGTCCGAGATCACCTTCTGCACGACGTAGGTCGTGTAGCAGCCGGCCATGATGAATTCGCCGTGGGCCATGTTGATCACGCCCATCTGGCCGAAGGTCAGCGACAGGCCGAGCGCGGCGAGCAGCAGAATCGAGCCGAGGCTCAACCCGGTGAAGAGTTGTCCGACGAGAACATCCACGAGCTACAGACCCTTCGCCCAGTCGTAGGACTTCAGGTACGGGTCGGGCTGGATCGGGCCCGCGGACTCCCACACCGTGTAGATCAGGCCGTCGGGACGGATCTCCCCGATGCGGGCGGTCTTGGTGATGTGGTGGTTGGAGCCGTCGATGGTGACCCGGCCCTCCGGCGCGTCGAAGCTCACTCCGTCCGCGGCGGCCTGGATGTCGGCGACAGCGAAGGAGTTCGCCTTCTCGACGGTGTTCTTCCACAGGTAGACCGAGGTGTAGGCGGCCTCCATCGGGTCGGAGGTGGGCTTGTCCGCGCCGAAGGCGGCCTTGTAGGCGTCGACGAACGCCTTGTTCTGCGGGGTGTCCACGGTCTGGTAGTAGTTCCAGGCGGTCAGCTGCCCGGCGATGTGCTGGGCGCCGATGCCCGCGACCTCCTCCTCGGCGATGGACACCGAAACCACCGGCATGTCCGCGGCTTTCAGGCCCGCGTTGCTGTACTCGCGGAAGAACGCGACGTTGGAATCGCCGTTGAGGGTGTTGAACACGGCGTCGGCGTCGGCGGTGCGGACCTTGTTGACGATGGTGGAGAAGTCGGTCGAGCCCAGCGGGGTGTAGTCCTCGCCCTTGATCTCGATGCCGTTGGCGGCGGCGTAGGCCTTGATCTCACGATTGGCCGTCTGCGGGAACACGTAGTCCGAACCGACCAGGTAGAGCGATTTCACGCCCTTCTGCTTCAGATAGTCCAGCGCGGGCACGATCTGCTGGTTGGTGGTGGCGCCGGTGTAGAAGATGTTCTTGCTGTCCTCCAGCCCCTCGTACTGCACGGGGTAGTACAGCAGCGAGTTGAGGCTCTCGAACTTCGGCTTCATCGCCTTGCGGCTCGACGAGGTCCAGCCGCCGAACACCGCGGCCACGCAGTCGGAGCTGATGAGCTTCTCGGCCTTCTCCGCGAAGGTCTTCGGATCGGAGGCGCCGTCCTCGAGCACCAGCTCGATCTGCTTGCCCAGCACCCCGCCCGCCGCGTTGATCTGGTCCACCGCCAGCTTGGTGGAGTTGGCGACGGTGACCTCGGAGATCGCCATCGTGCCCGAGAGGGAGTGCAGCGACCCGATTTTCACGGTCGGGCCGGAGGTGTCGACGCAGGAGGCGGCGGCCGCGTCGCTGGACGCGTCGTCCTTGGCGCCACAGGCGGTCAGCAACAGGCCGGTGAGGGCGAGCGCGGTCGGGACGACCAGCGCCTTGGTCACCCGGCGAGAACGATGCCGACGGGCGGAACGTGGATCTGACATGTGGCGGAACCCTTCTGACACGCGTATACAGCGGCTGTATTCGTGCCGCGAACGTTAGACAGAAGTTGTTGCGCCGGAATATCCCTCGGTGACAAGTGGATTGCCGATGTTTCAGTGATGTGAACGTTTCCCTGGAACGCCCGGAGCGGCGCTCATCTCAGGACGTCGCACTCATTTCAGGACGTAGGGCGAGACCGAGCTGCGGTGTTCGCTGATGTCGAGCTTCTTGCCCAGCGGCGGGAAGGCGCGCTGCGGGCAGTTGGCGCGCTCGCACACCCGGCAGCCCGCGCCGATGGGGGTGGCCTTGACCTGGTCCAGGTCGATGCCGTCGGCGTAGACGACCCGGCTCGCGTGGCGCAGTTCGCATCCCAGGCCGATCGCGAAGGTCTTGCTGGGCTGGCCGTAGTGGGTGGCGCGCCGCTCGACGGTGCGCGCCACCCACAGGTACTTGCGACCGTCGGGCATCTGCGCGATCTGGGTCATGATCTTGCCCGGATAGGCGAAGGTCTCGTAGACGTTCCACAGCGGGCAGGTGCCGCCGCTGGAGGAGAAGTGGAACCCGGTGGCGGACTGCCGCTTGGACATGTTGCCCGCCCGGTCCACCCGCACGAACGAGAACGGCACCCCGCGCAGCGAGGGCCGCTGCAGGGTGGACAGCCGGTGGCAGATGGTCTCGTAGCTCTGGCTGAAGAACGCCGACAGCCGCTCGATGTCGTAGCGGAAGTCCTCGGCGATCTCGTGGAAGTGCGTGTAGGGCAGCACGGTGGCGGCGGCGAAGTAGTTCGCCAGGCCGAGCATGGCCAGCTTGCGGGTGTCCTCGGAGGCGAAATTGCCCTCGTCGACCAGCTTCTCCAGCAGGTCGCCGCATTCGAAGTAGGCCAGCTCGGCGGCCAGCTTGAAGGTGCGCTGCCCGCCGGACAGGTGCGGGGCGATCTCGAGCCTGCGGGTCTCGGGGTCGTAGCGGTGCAGCACGCCCTCGCCGAGATCGATCCGCTCGATGATGCGCACGTCGTGCTCGCGCAGCAGCCGGGTGATCTCGGTGCTCACGTCCCCGCCGTGGAAGCGGATCCGAGCGGTGAGTTCCTCGGCGGCGGTGTCGAGTTCGTGGATGTAGTTCTGCCGCTGGTAGAAGTAGTCGCGCACTTCCTCGTGCGGCTTGCTGATGGTGGCGCTGCCCGCGCCGTCGGCGAAGCGGTCCTCGGTGGCCGCGGCCAGCTGGGCGCTGGTGTTGCGATACCGGTTGTGCATGGCCACCATCGCGCGGGCCAGGCTCGGGTGCGCGGACACCATCTCGGCGATCTCCTGGGTGTCGGCCTCGATGCCGAGTTCCTGGTCCATCACCACCTCCTGCAACTCGGCGATGAGCCGGGTGTCGTCCTGGGAGGAGAAGAAGGTGGCGTCCACGCCGAACACTTCGCTGATCTTGAGCAGCACCGGCACCGTGAGCGGGCGGACGTCGTGTTCGATCTGGTTCAGGTAGCTGGCCGAGATCTCGAGCTGCTGGGCCAGCGCGACCTGGCTCAGCCCGCGCTCGGTGCGCAGCTGTCGCAGCCGCGCGCCCACATAAGTCTTGGCCATGCGACCAGCTTAGGATGTCTTCACAGCAGTGCCAATGTGAAATTAACAGGATGTGCGAGACCGCGGGGCGCGCCCGCGGCCGCGCGGTCCTGGCGTGGATCCGTGCGGATGTCGGTACCGGCGGTTACGGTCTGATTCGTGCTGTTCGCTGACGTGGTGCGGACCTCGGAGGCGGTGCGGGCCACCAGGTCGAGGAAGACGAAGGTCGCGGCGCTGGCGGAGCTGCTGCGCGCGGCGGAGTCCGCGGAGCTGGCCCCGGTGGTCGCGTGGCTGTCCGGTGAGCTGCGGCAGGGCCGCATCGGCACCGGCTGGCGCACGCTCACCGGGGTGCGCGTGCCACCGGCGCTGGACGCCGCGCTGGAGGTGGCGACGGTCGACGCGATCTTCGACGAACTGGCCGCCGTGTCGGGCGCCGGCTCGGGGAATCGCCGCAAGGAACTGCTGACCCGGCTGTGGTCGGCGGCGACCGGACCCGAACAGGAGTTCCTGCTGCGGCTGCTCACCGGGGAACTGCGGCAGGGCGCGCTCACCGCGTTGGTCGCCGAGGCGGTCGCCGCGGCCGCGGACGTGCCGGTCGAGCAGGTGCGCCGGGCCTACATGCTCTCCGGGCAGCTGCCCGTGACGGCGGAGGCCGCCCTGCGCGGTGGCGCGGCGGCGCTGGCGGAATTCCGGCTCGAGGTGGGCAGGCCGATCCAGCCGATGCTCGCCGCGCCGGGCGCCTCGCTCGAGGAGGCGATGACGGAGTTCGGCGGGGAGGTCAGCGTCGAGCACAAGCTCGACGGCGCGCGCATCCAGGTCCATCGCGACGGCGACCGGATCGCGGTGTTCACCCGCACGCTGCGCGACATCACCGCGGGCGTCCCGGAACTGGTGGAGCTGGTGGCCCGGCTCGACTGCACCAGCGTGGTGCTCGACGGGGAGACGCTCGCGCTGACCGACGCGGGCCGCCCGCGCCCGTTCCAGGAGACGATGAGCCGCTTCGCCACCGCCGACCCCGCCCGCGCGGCCGAGGTCGACCTGCCGCCGGGCACGCCGGTGGTGCCGCCGGTGTCCTCGACGCGCGAACTGCTGCTGCACCCGTACTTCTTCGACTGCCTGCACCTGGACGGCCGCGACCTGCTCGACGCCCCGTTGTCCGAGCGCCGGGCCGCGCTGCTGGCGGTCGCGGGCGAACACGCCATCCCGGCGCTCATCCGGCCCGAGGCCGAGGCCGCCGCCGAGTACTTCGACGGCGCGCTGGCGGCCGGGCACGAGGGGCTGATGGTCAAGTCGCTGAGCGCGCCGTACGCGGCGGGCAGACGCGGGCGGTCCTGGCAGAAGATCAAGCCGACGCACACCCTCGACCTGCTCGTGCTCGGTGCGGAGTGGGGGTACGGGCGGCGCACCGGGTACCTGTCCAACCTGCACCTGGGCGCGCGCGATCCGCGCACCGGCGAGCCGGTGATGGTGGGCAAGACCTTCAAGGGCCTCACCGACGCCCTGCTGGCCTGGCAGACCGCGGAGTTCCCGCGCCACGAGCGGGCCCGCGACGAGCACACCGTGTACCTGTGGCCGGAGCTGGTGGTGGAGATCGCGCTGGACGGTGTGCAGGTGAGCCCGCGGTACCCCGGCGGCGTCGCGCTGCGGTTCGCGCGGGTGGTGCGCTATCGGCCCGACAAGACGCCCGACCAGGCCGACACCATCGATACCGTGCGCGGCCTGCTGCCCTGATCCGGTGGGGCGCGCACTTTAGCGCATCGGGGTGAACGCCCGACACGCGGCGACCGCCTGGCAGGCGAACAGACGGTTACCGCACACTGGAGACGTGACCGCCGAATTACTGGTGCTGCTGATCGTCATCGCGACGGCACTCACATTCGATTTCACCAACGGCTTCCACGACACCGCCAACGCGATGGCCACCTCCATCGCCACCGGGGCGCTGCGGCCACGCATCGCGGTGGCCCTCTCGGCGGCGCTGAACCTCATCGGCGCCTTCCTCTCGGTCGCGGTGGCCGCGACCGTCGCCAAGGGCATCGTCCAGCTCGACGCGGTGGGCGGGCAGGACCTGCTCGTGATCGTCTTCGCCGGGTTGGTCGGCGCGATTCTCTGGAACGTCTTCACCTGGTTGCTCGGCCTGCCGTCGAGCTCGTCGCACGCGCTGTTCGGCGGTCTCATCGGCGCCACCGTCGCCGCGCTCGGCTGGGGCGGGGTGATCTGGGCGTCGGGCTCCGAGGGCGTGCTGACCAAGATCGTGCTGCCCGCGGTGCTGGCGCCGGTGGTGGCCGCGCTGGTCTCGACCATCGGCACCTGGGGCGTGTACCGGGTCACCGCGTCCTCGGATCAGGCCAAGGTGCGCTCTGGCTTCCGCTGGGGGCAGGTGGGCTCGGCGTCGCTGGTCTCGCTGGCGCACGGCACCAACGACGCGCAGAAGACGATGGGCGTGATCTTCCTGGCGCTGGTCGCGCACGGCACGCTCACCAAGGACGACGAGATGCCGCTGTGGGTGATGGCCGCCTGCGCGTTCGCCATCGCCGCGGGCACCTACCTGGGCGGCTGGCGGATCATCCGCACCCTGGGCAAGGGCCTGGTGGAGATCGACTCGCCGCAGGGCCTGGCCGCGGAGTCCTCCTCGGCCGCGATCATCCTGACCTCCGCGCATTTCGGGCTGCCGCTCTCGACGACGCAGACCGCCACCGGCTCGATCCTGGGCAGCGGCATCGGCAAGGGCGCCGAGGTGCGCTGGGCGGTGATGGGCCGCATGGCGGTGGCCTGGCTGCTGACGCTGCCGATGGCCGGCCTGGCGGGCGCGATCTGCTGGGCCGTCGCCCACCTGATCGGCGGGTTCGCGGGCGTGCTCGTGGTGTTCGCCGTGCTGGTGGTGCTGTGCACGCTGATGTGGGTGCGCTCGCGGCGCGACAAGGTCGACACCACCAACGTCAACGAGTGGCCGGGCACCGGCGCGCACCCGACCCCCCGATCCCCCTCGCTGTAGAAGGAGTCCGCAGTGCACACCCTCGCCACGAACCTGTCCGCACTGTGGCAGGTCGTCGTCGCCGCGCTGGTGCTCGGCGCGGGCCTGCCGATCGTCTTCGCGCTCGGCGTGCGTTGGTGGTCGGCGGCGGCTACCGTCGATGCCGAGGGCGGGATCACCCGGCGCAACCACGTCGCCGCCGCGGGCGCGTACCTCTGCTTCGCGCTGATCGTCGCGGCGATCGTCACCGGAATCCTCTACACCGCCAAGGCCTTCCTGGCCGCGCGGTTCGGCATCCACCTGTTCGGAGAGTGAGGGGCGCACCGTGACCGAGTCGGCATCCGACACCACCAGGCCGAAGGTTCTCGGCCGTATTCTCGGCTGGCTGCGGGCGGGCTATCCGCAGGGCGTGCCGCAGTCGGACTACGTCGCGCTGTTCGCGGTGCTGCACCGGCACCTCACCGACTACGAGGTGGTCACGGTCGCCGAGGAACTGGTGCGCGACAACCCGGAGTCGACCATCACCCACGACGACATCGTGGCGGCCATCGCCCGCTTCGCCAAGGAGCAGCCCGACCCGCACGACGTGGCCCGGGTGGCCGCGCACCTGGCGGCGGGTGGGTGGCCGCTGGCCCAGCCCCCGGCCGACGACCCGGACTGAGGAAGCGGTGCGTCGTGCCCCCGTTCCTCCAGGCCATCATCGACTGGTTGCGGGCCGGCTACCCGGAGGGCGTGCCGGAATCGGACTACATCCCGCTGCTCGCGGTGCTGCGCCGCCGACTCTCCGACGACGAGGTGGCCGAGATCGCGTCCGCGGTCTACGGTTCCGGCGACCGCACCGACATCCAGGTGCTCATCACCAAGGTCACCAACGAGATGCCCTCGGAACAGGATGTCGCCCGCGTGCAGGAGCGGCTGGCGGGCCGGGAGTGGCCGGAATCGGAGCGGCCCTAGCGCGGGTCGAGTTCTTCGATGCGCACGGTGGGCGCCAGTTCGGTGCGCAAACCGCGGTCGATCTCGCCCGCCACCGGGATGACCACCGCCGCGGCGGCCGTCGCGACCGCGTCGGTGAGGATCGCGGGCCAGTCCGGTTCGCCGCCGCCGGCCAGCGCCGCGATCACCGCGGCCGCCGCGGAATCACCCGCCCCGGTGGGGTTGCCCGCCAGCGGCTGCGGTAGCCCGCCCCACCAGGCGCCCTCCGGGGTGACCGCCACCATGCCGCGCGCACCCCGGGTGGCGACCACCGCCCGCACGCCCGCGTCCACCAGCGGCCGGGCGGCGCGCACCACCTCCCGCGCGGTCTGCGGCTCGTCGCCGGTGAGAAAGGTCAGCTCGGCGGCATTGGGCATGAGAACCACGCCGGGCACCTTCGCGACCAGCCGCAGCGCCTCGTCCTCCACATCGCAGATCGTGGGCACCCCCGCGGCGACGGCGCTGTCGGCGATCTGCGCGGGCAGTCCGGCGTCGATCCCGCCGGGCAGCGACCCGGAGATCACCAGCCCGCCGAGATCGGGCAGCAGGCCCGCCACCCGGACCGCCAGCTGCTCGCAGGCGTGCGGGTTCGACACCCGCGCACCGGGCTCGGCCAGCGCGGTCGCGGTGCCGTCGTCGGATTCGCTGATCACCACCGTGCGCCGGACCCAGGGCAGCGCGTGCACGAAATCGACCGGCAGCTCCAGTTCGGCCGCGGCCGCGAAGGCGTGATCGGCGAATCCCGTCGCGCGCGCGTAACGGCCGAGCTGGTTGAGCACCCGCGTCACGTTGATGCCCTTGCCGCCGATACGCTGCTCGACCGAACGCACCCGGTGGGCCCGCCCGCGCTCGAACCGCTCGACCCGGTAGGTCGTGTCGTACGCGGGATTCATTGTCACAGTGAGGATCACGGTAACCACTGTCCACGTCTGGGCACCCCGCGCAACTGTCGCCCGTCATAGCCCGCCGGGGTGCGGATCGGCTACTGGTCGGGAGAACTACAGTCCCACAGTGGCTTTCCCCTCGAAAGCGCCGACCGGGCGGATCATTCCGGTGTCCTCGCGGCCCGGCGTCCCCGCGCGCCCGGACCGGACCGCCAGCAGTTCGGCCGCGATCGCGACGGCCGTCTCGGCGGCGGTGCGGGCGCCGACGTCCAGACCGGCGGGGGAATGCAGCCGCGCGAGCGTCGTCTCGTCGAACCCGCCCGCGCGCAGGTCCTCGAGCCGTCGCAGGTGCGCCGAATACGAGCCCGCCGCACCGAGGTAGCCCAGTTCGGGCAGCCGCAGGGCCACGGTGAGCAGCGGGATCTCGAACTTGGGGTCGGGCAGCAGTACCACGATCGCGGTGCTCGCGTCGATCTCGTCGGCCGCGGCGAGGGTGTTGAGGTAGCGGTGCGGCCAGTCGACCACCACCTCCGCGCCCGGGTAGGCCTCCGGCCTGGCGAACTCCTCGCGGGAATCGCAGACGGTGACGCGGTAGCCGAGCATCCTGGCCTGGGTGGCCAGCGCCGCCGCGTAGGAGTTGGCGCCGAAGATGATCAGGCGCGGCGCGGGTGCGAACGAGGCGACGAAGATGTCGGATTCGGGCAGGGCGACCAATTCGGTGTTGTGCCGCTTGTCGGTGATGAGGTGCTGGCCGATCAGGTCGGTGTCGGGGTTCCAGACCACGGTGAACACGGTGACCCGCCGGTTGGCGGCGATCTCGGCGGCGACGGTGGGGAATTCGGGAAAGTCGTGCTGGGAGAAGGGTTCGGCGAAGACGTCGATGCTGCCGCCCGCCTCCAACCCGGGCTCGCCGGGCGGCACGGACAGCCGGTGCATGGCCCGGTGGCCGGTGCGCGCCGCGCTCGCGGCGGCCTCGCGGATGCTGTTGTCGAGCGTGCCGCCCAGCCCCGCGCCGAAGACGGCGCCGTCGGCGTCGACCAGCATGGCCGTGCCGACCGGCAGCCGCTCACCGCCCGCCGCCCGCACCACGGTGGCCAGACCACCCGTGCGGCCCGAATACCACACCCGCAAGAGGTCGTCGACGATGTCGCGCATGCAGTTCTCAACTCCACTCAGTGTGCGGTGGCCGGGAAATCGTGATCGACTCCAGTCGCCAGATCGTCGCACGTGACGCACACCATATCGCTCCTGGACGCGGTATAGGTCCCGGCACCTCGATCTGCTGTGGCCATCGCGAGCGCCCCGGCCCAGTGCTTGTGCTCCATCACAACCGGATGCCCCGGCGTGCCCGCGAAAACGGCTCTGGCCAGCCCGCTCGGTGCGTGGAGCGCGGCCTCGACAACCCGGGCGACGACGGCGGCGCCGACATCGGGGGTGTCCACCGGCATGATCACCGCGTAGTCACCGCCCGCCGCGGCGCGCAACCCCGCCCGCAGTGAGGCCGACAGCCCCCGGGCCCAGTCGGGCGCCCAGACCGGGGTCGCCTCCGGAGGCAGGTCCAGCGCGTGCGGGTGCGGGCCGGTGGCGCCGAGCACGACGACCACCCGCTCGCAGCCGCCGCCGTGCAGGGCCGCGATGGCCGAACGCAGCCAGGCGCCGCCCTCGGCGAGCGCCTTGGGACGGCCGTAGCGGGTTCCCGCGCCCGCGGCGAGCACGATGCCGACGCGGGATACTGCCATGCCGGTCACCGTAATCACGGATCGTTGCTTGTGGGTTACACACGGGCGGCGGAACGGCGTAGGCCCGACACGCCGGAGCATCCATCCGTCCCTGCGCTGGCGCCGGGCGGTCGCGTCACCGATGCTGGACCGATGACGCACCCCGCACCGGCGGGTACCGCCGCCTTCGACGCGCTGCCGGCGGCCGCGGCCACCGCGGCGCTGCTCGAGGTCTGCGCGTCGCCGGAATGGGCGCGCCGGGTGGTCGCCGGTCGCCCCTACGGCACCGCCGAGCGGCTGTACGCCGCGGCCGAGCGGGTGCTCGCCGACCTGCCGGAGCGCGAGATCGACCGGGCGCTGGCCGGGCATCCCCGCATCGGCGAACAGCCGGGCGGCGCGGCCGCGTCCCACGAGCAGGCGGGCGTGGCGGGCGCCGACGCCGCGACGCGCGCGGCACTGGCCGCCGGGAACCGGGCCTACGAGCGCCGCTTCGGCCGGATCTACCTGGTGAGCGCCGCGGGTCGGTCGGCCGACGAGCTGCTCGCGATCCTCGAGGCCCGCCTGCGCAACGACCCGGAAGTCGAAAAACGCGTCGTCCGAGAGGAATTGGCGAAGATCAATCGGCTCCGGCTGGCCCGCCTGCCTGCCGTCACGGGAGAGGACCCGGTATGAGCACACCCGGTACGAGCACACTCAGTACCCACGTGCTGGACGCCGTGCGCGGCGTCCCTGCCGCCGGGGTCGCCGTCACGCTGTACGCCGGAGCCGAACCGGTCGCCTCGGGCGCGACCGACGCCGACGGACGCATCGGCGGGCTCGCCGAGGTGTCGCCGGGGACCTACCGCCTGGTGTTCGACACCGGCGCGTATTTCGCCGCGCAGGGCACACCGACCTTCTACCCGGAGGTCGCGATCACCTTCGCGGTGACCGAGGAACGTCACCACCACGTGCCGTTGCTGCTGTCGCCCTTCGCTTTTTCCACCTACCGAGGGAGTTGAGCGCCCGTGCCGCTGACCGGACCGATCGTGCTGTCGGACAATCGCTACGGCAAGTCCGAGAACCGCATCGTGCGCATCCACCGGGACGGGCCGCGGCACGAGATCCGCGACGTCACCGTCTCCACCCGGCTGCGCGGTGATTTCGCCGACGCCTACGTCACCGGCGACCAGTCGGCGGTGCTGCCCACCGACAGCCAGAAGCAGACCGCCTACGCCTACGCCAAGACCCAGGGCCTGCACCACATCGAGGACTACGGGCTCGCCTTGGCCGGGCATTTCGTCCGCGACATCGCCCCGGTCCACGCGGCCAGGGTGGAGATCGACGAATTCGCCTGGGAGCGCGCGCGGGTCGGGCCGGGCGAGCACGACCACACCTGGGTGCGGCGGGGCCCGGAGGTGCGCACGGCGGCGGTGACGGTCACGGGCACCGGGTCCTGGGTGGTCGGCGGCGTGCGGGATCTGGTGCTGCTCAAATCGACCGGATCGGAGTTCGCGGGCTTCCTGCGCGACGAATTCACCGTGCTCGCGCCGACCGACGACCGGATGCTGGCCACCGCCCTGACCGCGCGGTGGCTCTTCGCCGACACCGCGGCCGTGGACTGGGCGGCCACGTATACGGGCGTGCGCGCCCGATTGATCGAAGTGTTCGCCACCCACCATTCCAAGGCGTTGCAACAGACGCTGTTCGAGATGGGCTCGGCGGTGCTGGCCGACTTCCCGGTGCTGGCCGAGATCCGGCTGGTCGCGCCCAACAGACACCACTTCGACTACGACCTGTCGCCGTTCGGGATCGCCAACCACGGCGAGGTGTACTACGCCGCCGACCGGCCCTACGGGCTCATCGAGGCCGCGCTGCGCCGCGCCGACGCGCCGGACGCCGGGCAGGCATGGGAGCTGTGAACGCGCCGACGCTGGTGCTGGACCGCTGCGCGGTCGTCACCGTCGACGCCGCGGGGACGGAGTACCGCGAGGGCCACGTCGTGGTGCACGGCAACCGGATCGGCGCGGTCGCGGCGGGCCCGGCGCCCGCCCTGGACGTCCCCCGTATCGACGGGCGGGGCTGCCTGCTCACCCCGGGCCTGGTCAACACCCATCATCACCTGTACCAGTGGATCACCCGCGGGATCGCCGCCGATGCCACCCTGTTCGAGTGGCTGCGCACGCTCTACCCGATCTGGGCGGGCATCGACGAGGACGCCGTGCGGGTCGCGGCCACCGGCGCGCTCGCGGCGCTGGCCCGCACCGGCTGCACCACCACCGCCGACCACCACTATCTGTTCCCCCGCACCGGCGGTGACCTGCTCGGCGCCGAGATCGCCGCGGCCGCCGCGGTCGGCGTGCGATTCCACGCGTGCCGCGGATCGATGGATCTCGGCGCGAGCGACGGGGGTCTGCCGCCCGACTCGGTGGTCGAACGGCTCGACCACATTCTCACCGCCGGCGCCGAGGCGATCGATCGCTGGCACGATCCCGGCTTCGACGCCATGGTGCGGATCGCGCTCGCGCCCTGTTCCCCGTTCTCGGTGACGCCGGACCTGCTGCGCGAGTCGGCGGCGCTGGCCAGATCCGCCGGGGTCCGCCTGCACACCCACGTGGCCGAGACCCGCGACGAACTCGACTACTGCCGCACGCGCTTCGGCTGCACGCCCGTGCAGTACCTGGAACAACTGGGCTGGACCGGGCCCGACGTCTGGTTCGCGCACGCGGTGCACCTCGACGACACGGCGGTCGCCACGCTGGCTCGCACGCGAACCGGCGTGGCGCACTGCCCGACCTCCAACGGACGGCTGGGTGCGGGCATCGCGCGGGTGCCCGAGCTGGTGGCGGCCGGGGTCGCGGTGGGGCTCGGGGTGGACGGCGCCGCCAGCAACGAGGCCGCCGTGATGCTCGAGGAGCCACGTCACGCCCTGCTGTTCGCCCGCGCCGCGCACGGGCCACGCGCGATGAGCGTGCGCCGGGCGCTGGAGCTGGCGACGATGGGCGGCGCGCGGGTGCTCGGGCGGGCGGCGGAGATCGGGTCGATCGAGCCGGGCAAGCTGGCGGATCTGGCGCTGTGGCGGCTCGACACCGCCGCGCACGCCGGAATCGAGGACCCGGTCACGGCACTGATCCTGGGCGCGCCGCCGCCGCTGGCGGCGTTGGTCGTCGACGGCCGGGTGATCGTGCGGGACGGGCGGGTGCGCACGGTCGACGAGGCCGCGGTGGGGCGCGAGGTCGCGGCGGCGCAGGCGGCGCTGCTGCGCGCGGCCCGGTAGCCGTCGGATTGCTCCGCGCGGGTGTTCGCGCTGCTCGGCCGCGATCACCTGCGGATTTCGGTTCGGTCGTGTCGGGCGTGGACCGGTCGCCCGCGGGGCATACTGCGGAAGCGGCTGGTAGGGGTTACGCCCGCGAAACGCGGACGTGGCCGCGGCGCAACGCCGCGGCAATCGCACACCCCTACCGTGAGCCCTCCGAGGACGGGTCGGGCGACGGGAGCGAGGTGAGCGGTGGACCTGGACACGATCCGCGAGGTGGTCGTGGCACGCGACCGCCGCGACCTGGCCGAGGTGGGTGGCGGCACGGCGGTGCTGGCCGGCGGCACGTTCCTGTTCTCCGAGCCGCAGGAGCACCTGCACCGGCTCGTCGACATCACCGCGCTGGACTGGCCACCGCTCACCCTGCACGAGGCCGGCCTGGAGATCGCCGCGACCTGCACCCTGGCCGAGTTCGCCGGTGCGCGGCCGGGCCGCGAACTGGGGCGGTCGCCGCGATTCCCCGGTCTGCCCGCGACGACGTGCTTCGCGGCGGCCTGCCGGGCGCTGGTGGCCTCGCACAAGATATGGCGGACGGCGACCGTCGGCGGGAACGTGTGCCTTGCCCTGCCCGCTGGTGCGGTGCTGGCCGTGCTGGTGGCGTTGGACGCGGTCGCGGTGGTGTGGCCGCGCGCGGGTGGGGAGCGGCGGATTCCGTTGCGCGAGTTCGTGACCGGGCCGGGCCGGACCGTGCTCGCCGAGGGGGAGGTGTTGCGGGCGCTCGTCGTACCGCGGCGGACCCTGTCGGCACGCACCGTGCTGCGCAGGATCGCGCTCGCCCCGCTCGGTCGCTCCGGCGCACTGGTGATCGGCCGGCTCGACGCCGCGGGCGTCGTCCTGACCATCAGCGCGGCCACCGTGCGGCCCGTCGTCCTCGGCTTCGACGGCGTGCCCGCGCCCGACGCCGTCGCCGCGGCCGTCGCGGGTCTGGATCCGCGGTTGTGGTTCGACGATCCGCACGGCGCCCCGGACTGGCGCGCGCATGTCACCGGGCTGCTCGCCCGCCAGGTGGTCGCGGAGCTGAACGGCGGTGCGGCGCCGTGAGATTCGAGGTCGACGGCCGCTCCGTCGAAGCCCGGCCCCGGCCCGGCCAGTGCCTGCGCACCCTGCTGCGCGAACACGGGGCCCGCGCCGTCAAGAAGGGCTGCGACGCCGGCGACTGCGGCGCCTGCTCGGTCCTGCTCGACGGCCTCGCGGTGCACTCCTGCCTCGTCCCGGCCCATCGCGCCGCCGACGCGCGCGTCGTCACCGCCGCCGGCCTCGGCACTCCCGCCGATCCGCACCCGATCCAGCGCCGCTTCCTCGCCGAATCCGCCTTCCAGTGCGGCTTCTGCACACCCGGCATGGTCGTCACCGCCGCCGGGCTGACCGGGGCGGCCACCCCGCCCGAGGCCGATCTCCCCGAACTGTTCAAGGGCAACCTCTGCCGCTGCACCGGCTACCGGCCGATCCTCGCGGCGGTCTCCCCGGCGCCCGCGGGTGCCGCCGAGCGTCCCGCTCCGGTCGGCGCACCGGCCGGGCCGCGGGTCGTCGCCGGACTGGAACCGTTCACCCTGGATTTCGAGCCGGGGGACGACGAGCGCACCCCACCGGCCGCGCCGCTGCACCTCGCCGTGCTGCCCAGCCCGCAGCCGCACGCGCGGATCGTCGCCATCGACACCGCCGCCGCCGAGGCGCTACCGGGCGTGCACGCCGTGCTCACCTACGCCGACGCCCCCGCGCGCGCCTTCTCCACGGCCCGCCACGAACTGCGCACCGACGACCCCGACGACACCTACGTCCTCGACCGCACGGTGCGATTCGCCGGGCAGCGGGTGGCCGCCGTCGTCGCCGACACCCTCGACATCGCGCGCGCCGGCTGCCGGCTGCTGCGGGTGACCTACGCGGAGTTGCCCGCGGTGTTCGATCCCGCACTGGCACTGGCGGAGGGTGCGCCCGCGCTGCACGGTGACAAACCAGCCGAGGCGCGCATCGCCGATCCCGCCCGGAACCTGGTCGCCGAGATCCACGGCGAGGTCGGTTCGGTCGCGGCCGGGCTGGCCGACGCCGCCCACGTGGTGCGGGGTGTGTGGCACAGTCCACGGGTGCAGCACGTGCACCTGGAAACCCACGGTGGCGTCGGCTGGCTCGACCGGGCCGGGCGACTGGTGATCCGCTGTTCGACCCAGGTGCCGTTCCTGGTGCGCGACGAACTCTGCGAGGTGTTCGGGCTCGCCCGCGACCGGGTGCGGGTGTTCGCGGCCCGCGTGGGCGGGGGTTTCGGCGCCAAGCAGGAGATGCTGGTCGAGGACTTGATCGCGCTGGCCGTGCTGCGCACCGGGCGGCCGGTGCAGTACGAGTACACCCGCACCGACGAGTTCACCGCCGCGACCAGCCGCCATCCGGCGCGGGTCGAGGTCACCGCGGCCGCCGACGCGGCGGGCATCCTCACCGCCTTGGCCGTGGATGTGCTGCTGGACGCGGGCGCCTACGGCAATCACAGTCCGGGTGTGCTCTTCCACGGCGTCGGGGAGTCGGTGCAGCTCTATCGGTGCCCGAACAAGCGGGTGGACGGCCGCGCCGCCTACACCAACAACGTCCCCTCCGGCGCCTTCCGCGGTTACGGCCTCGGCCAGCTGGTCTTCGGCATCGAATCCGCGCTCGACGAGCTGGCCCGTGCGCTGGGCATCGACCCGTTCGAGTTCCGCGCCCGCAACGCCGTGCGGCCCGGCGATCCGTTCGTCGGCGCCGAGGCCGAGCCCGGCGATCTGCGCTTCGGCAGCTACGGCCTGGACCAGTGCCTGGACCTGGCGCGCGCGGCGCTGCGGCGCGGCAACGGGGTGGCCGCACCGGGCCCGCGGTGGCGGGTCGGGGAGGGCATGGCCGCGGCGATGATCGCGACCATCCCGCCGCGCGGCCACCACGCCGAGACGGTGGCCGTCCTGCGCGCCGACGGCCGCTACGAAATACGGGTCGGCACCGCCGAATTCGGCAACGGCACGACCACCGCGCACCTGACCCTGGCCGCCGCCGCGCTCGGCGTGGCCGCCGACCGCATCGACATCCGCCAGTCCGACACCGACCTCGTCGGCCACGACACCGGCGCGTTCGGCTCCACCGGCATCGTCGTCGCGGGCAAGGCCACCCACCTCGCCGCCACCGCGTTGCGCGAACGGATCCGCACCCGCGCCGCCGAACTGACCGGCCTGCCCGCCGACGCCTGCGTGCCCGGGCCGGACGGCGTGCGCTGCGGCGACCGGCTGGTCACGGCCGCCGAGCTGTGCGCGGCGGGGGAGTTGCGCGCCCGCGGCACCCACGCGGGCAGTCCGCGCTCGGTCAGCTTCAACGTGCAGGCCTTCCGCGTCGCCGTGCATCCCGACACCGGCCGGGTCCGGATCCTGCACTCGGTGCAGACCGCCGACGCCGGCACCGTGTTGCACCCGGCGCAGTGCCGCGGCCAGGTGGAAGGCGGTGCGGCGCAGGCGATCGGCACCGCGCTGTACGAGGACATGCGCGTCGAGCGCGGCGTGGTCACCACCCGCACGCTGCGCCACTATCACATTCCGCAGGCCGCCGACCTGCCCGTCACCGAGGTCGCCTTCGCCGACACCGCCGACGAACTCGGCCCGCTCGGCGCCAAATCGATGAGCGAATCCCCGTACAACCCGGTCGCGCCCGCACTGGCCAACGCGATCCGCGACGCCGTGGGCGTGCGGATGTACCGGCTGCCGATGACGGCGGACCGAATCTGGCGTGCCCTGCAGGAAGGAGAGTCGCGATGACCGCGACGCGGTTGCCGGAGAACGTGCGAGCCAGGATCGAGGCGATGCTCGACGCCGTCGACACCGAGCTGCGCACCCGATATCCCGGTTCCGACGGGCGGGCCCAGCCGATCCACACGGTCTACGTCCCGGCCGACCGGGCGGCGGCCGACACCCCCGCTCGGTGGGGCGCCGCCGCCGTCGACCTGCTCGACCGGCACCGCGACACTCTCGCCGAGCTCGACCCGATCGACGTGCTGCCCGCCGTGCGCGACCGCCTCAGCACCGCACCGGTGCAGGATCTGCGCATCGACTTCGAGGACGGCTACGGCCCGCGGCCCGACGACGAGGAGGACGCGGCCGCGCTCGCCGCGGGCGCGGTGCTCGCCGCCTGGGCCGCCGACCCCGCCGGACCGGCCCGCTGCGGTATCCGGACGAAAGGGCTGGCCGGGCTGGAACGCCGGCGTGCGGTGCGCACCCTCGAACTCGTGCTCGACGGGGCGGGTGGCGTCCCCGCCGGGTTCGTCGTCACGGTGCCGAAGGTGCGCGCGCCCGAACAGGTTTCGGCGCTGGTGGCGCTGTGCGAGGGGCTGGAGCGCGGCGCGGGCCTGCCGGAGGGGGCGTTGCGGTTCGAACTGCAGATCGAGAGCCCGCAGGCCATCATCGGCGCCGACGGCGGCACGCCCGTCGCCCGCATGCTCACCGTCGCCGAACGTCGCTGCGACGCGCTGCATTTCGGCACCTACGACTACACCGCCGACTGCGGCGTCGCCGCGCACTGCCAGGCGCTGGACCACCCCGCGGCCGACCACGCCAAGGCCGTCATGCAGGCCGCGGCCGCGCAGACGGGCGTGTGGGTGTGCGACGGCTCCACGCTGATCGTGCCGGACGGGGATCCGCCCGCCGCGCTGCGGGAACATCACCGACTGGTCACCCGGGCGCTGCGGCGCGGGTACTACCAGGGCTGGGACATGCATCCCGGCCACCTGGTGACCCGCTGGTCCGCCACCTACGCCTTCTTCCGCACCGCCGTCGAGGCGGCCGTCCCGCGGTTGCGCTCCTACCTGGTCGGGCGCGCCGGTGCCGGGCACGGCGGCGGTGCCGGGCACGGCGTTGTCGACGAACCGGCCACGGCGCAGGCGCTCGCCTCGACCGTGCTGCGCGCCACCCGGTGCGGCGCCGTCACCGAGGACGAAGTGCGTGCCGACGCACCGGAACTGGACGCGGCGGTGGTGCGCGCGCTGGCCTTGCGCAGACCGCTGCCCCAGCTGGAACAGGAGACGCCGTGAACGAGACGGCCGCCGACCGCGTCGCACCGCGCGGCTTCACCGAACTGCCGGATCTGGCGGTGCGCTCGCTCGGCGGTGCGGTGATCTGGGCCGACGACGAGTTCTTCGCCGAGAAGGAGAACCTGATCGTGCCCGAGGCACCGGAGTTCCGGCCCGCGACCTACGGGCACAGAGGCCAGGTGTACGACGGCTGGGAGACCCGCAGGCACCGTGGCCTGCCCGGCGACGACGCCGCCGTCGTCCGGCTCGGCGTGCCCGGAGTGATCCACGGCGTCGTCGTCGACACCTCCTGGTTCACCGGCAACTATCCGCCCGCGATCTCGCTGTCCGCCCTCGCGATCGACGGCTACCCGCCCGCCGCGGACATCGCCGCCCGCACCGACTGGGTACCCCTGCTCGACCGGGTGCCGGTTCGCGGCGACGCCCGCAACCCCTTCCCGATCCCCAGCCGCGACCGCTGGACCCATGTGCGCCTCACCATGCACCCCGACGGCGGCATCGCCCGGCTGCGCGTCCACGGCGAGGGCAGGCCCGACCCGGCGCTGCTCGGCCTCGGCCCGGTGGACCTGGCCGCCCTGGAGAACGGCGCCCTGGTGCTCGACTGCTCCGACCGCTTCTACGGGTCCCCGCACCAGCTGCTCCATCCCGGCAACGCCCGCCGGATGGGCGACGGCTGGGAGACCGCGCGCCGCCGCGACGACGGCAACGACTGGGTGCGCATCCGGCTCGCCGGTCCCGGCCTGATCCGGCTGGCCGAACTCGACACCTCCTACTTCCTCGGCAACAGTCCCGCCGCCGCGCGGCTGACCGGGCGCACCACCGACGGCACCGAGGTGGAGCTGCTGCCGCGCACGCCGCTGCAACCCGACACCAGGCACCGCTTCCCGATCGCTGCGGTCGCCGCCTCCGTCGAGGAGGTCCGGCTCGACATCTATCCCGACGGCGGCCTGGCCCGGGTCCGGCTGTTCGGGGAGCTGGGCGGATGACCCGCGATTTCGTCGGCTACGGACCGCACCCGCCGCACCCGCACTGGCCCGGTGCCGCGCGGATCGCCGTCCAGTTCGTGCTCAACTACGAGGAAGGCGCCGAGCGCAACATCCTCGACGGCGACCCGCACTCGGAGACGTTCCTGACCGAGCTGACCCCCTGCGAACCCTTCCCGAACCGGCACATGAGCGTCGAATCGCTCTACGAGTACGGCTCGCGCGCGGGCCTGTGGCGGGTCTTGCGGGTGTTCGAGCGGCGCGGGCTGCCGCTGACGATCTTCGCCGTCGCCCGCGCGATGCAACGCAACCCCGACGCCGTGGCCGCCTGCGTCGAGCTCGGCCACGAGATCGCCTGCCACGGCCTGCGCTGGATCTCCTATCAACTCGTCGACCGGGAGGCCGAACGCGCGGACATGGCCGAGGCGGTCGGCATCCTCACCGAACTCACCGGCGCGCCACCGCTGGGCTGGTACACCGGCCGCGACTCACCCCACACCCGCGAACTGGTCGTCGAACACGGCGGCTTCGTCTACGACGCGGACTCCTACGCCGACGACCTGCCCTACTGGGTGCGCGTGCACGACCGCGACCACCTCGTCGTGCCGTACACCCTCGACACCAACGACATGCGCTTCGCCTCCCCCGCCGGATTCCCCAGCGGCGACCAGTTCTTCACCCACCTCCGCGACGCCTTCGACGTCCTCTACCGGGAGGGCGCACAGGGCGCGCCGAAAATGCTCTCCGTCGGACTGCACTGCCGGCTCGTCGGCCGCCCCGCCCGCACAGCCGCCCTCGAGCGATTCCTCGACCACGTGCAATCCCACGACCGGGTGTGGATCACCCGCCGCATCGACATCGCCGAACACTGGCGGCGGGTGCATCCGGCCCCGGGTTAGGGCTCAGCCCTCGCCCATTTCCGACAGCCACGCCAACCATCGCGGGTCCTGTTGGTCGGCTTCCATCTGCCGGCGCTCGGCCCCGGTGGCGCCCAGATCGACACCCACCGGTTCCTCCCTGCCCGACCATGAACCGCACAACGACGAACACGCCAGTACCTGTTTTGGTTGCCCGGCTTTCGGACGGCGGTACGGGAGCTAGCAGCTTCGTTCCGGCCCCCGGTCGATGCCTCGTTCGCGGTCGCGTTCGGGTTGGCGGTGTCGGCGCTGGCTCGTCGTTGCCCGGTGGATCGCGTCTGCTCGCGCTGCCTCGATCCCTGGCTCGGCAGCGCTGACTTCCATCACGTCGCGCGTGAGGATCTGATCGACCGACAGCCCGTGCTCGACGTCGCGGGCGATGCGGGCCAGGCGCCGTTCTCGCGCGTCGTGTTCGACTTGGACGGCTGGCATGTCCGGCCGTCGATAGGTATGGGTTCTGTTCTGCGGGTCGTAACCGGTGTCGCGCCCGTCACGGACAGCGTGGAACCGGTCGAGGTCGAGTCCTGCGGTTTTGTCCGGCGTGAAGAGAAGCCGCTCGGCTCGGCGCCGAGCTTGCTCGATCGCCAAATCTCGCTCGGGCCCTGCCCGGACGAAACGCTGCTCCACCGCCCGCACATGCTCGACACCGAGTTCCCGCACTCGGGCGTTGTGCTCATTCGAGATCTCGCGCCACCGCCCCCGCTCGACCTCGCGGCCGATCAGCTCGAGATCGGTCACGACATCCCGGCGGCGCAGTTCGCGCTGCTCTTCCTTGACCTGTTCCACCGTGCGCAACTGCTCCTCCGACAGCTGTATGCCCAAGGAGCGCAGCAAAGTGCGCTCGTTCTTGCGCTCGGCTTCCCGGATTTTGTCGAGCTTCTTAATCAGTTGTTCGTGCTTCTTCGCCAGCGCTTCGGTGTCGATCGGCTCTCCGGCCTCGGCTCGCTCGGCGATCTGCTGGACCTGTTCCCGCACCTGGGCACTGTGGTGATCGCGCTGCCCCGCCAACTCCTTGCGAGCCTCGAGCGCCTTGACAAATACTTGGTCACGACCGCGGCCCCTCTGCTTCCGGACCTGCTCACGTGCCTTCTCGGCGACGCCGGGTAGCTCGAGTTGCTGCCCTCGCTCCAACTGCCTGCCCAGGGCCCAGATCTCGCGCGCGTCCGCCCGCGAAACGATCTGGTGGGTGAAGCTGTTCGGGAAATCCCGCTTCAGATTGTCGATCAATTTCTGCGCGCTCGGCGAGATGCGTTCTCCTGCAACAGAACGCAGCAGGAGATGATCTACTTTGCCATCCCTGAGCAGTTCGTAGTCACGCTCGAGTTGGTCTTCGTCCTTGACTCCTCGGATCTCGCCCGACTTCTCCTCGATTGCCTGCACTGGCCCGGTTGCGGGGTTTCCCCGCTGCTTGTCGTATCGGCGCCTAGTGCCGGATCTATCGCGCAGTTCTCGAGCTCGCGAGGGCCTAGAATAGCCATTCTCGTGATCGCGGAAGAACCGGTCCGCCCCATTTTCCCATACCCGGCCCCGCATATTGTTTTCAACATCGTCACGATCTCTGTCGTAGCCGTCACGAGACATGGCTCGCCCCCCGGAGAAAACCCAATCGATTCGACGCCGCTGGTCAGCGCCTATCGCCTACTGGTACCGGAAACCCTCTCGAATTCGTCGCGCATCTGGTCGGTCAGCAGCGAGAAGCCGTCGCCGAACTCTGCATGACGGACAACAGTCCGCATCAGCGCCCAGGCCGTAAAAACCTCGTCCTCGTCATCCTCCCCTACCCATCGAAGTGCTGGATTCACGTCGCGATAAAAAGGATGGACGCCGCCGTTCAACGCGAGGTCGAACCACTCCGCCCGCGCGTACTTGATATAGCATTCGCCGAGAAAGCAGACGAAAGCGTCTATCGTTTCGAGATTCTCGGGCTTTTCGAGCGCTTCCTCGTCGGGGAAGAGTTCGGTGAGCAGAGCGTCGAGCCGAACTACTTCCGGCGAATCGCTCTCCCACGGCTGGGCCGGCAGGCCGACAATTCCCGCATGCTCCATGAACTTGCTCGCTTGGGCGGCGCGGCGTTCAGGGGAGACCCATTTCCCCCATGCGGTCTGCTCGACTTCGAAGTCCAATCTCAACTGCTCGTCAGGTCTCACATCTACCCCTTACCGATGAAGAACTCTGGTCACTTCGTTATCGAACCCAGAAAGTACCGACGGCCGCCAATCCCGCTATCGGCCCGCCTGGCCGGCCGGGTACGGCCATCCTTTCACGACGGCGATGGCGGCATCCGAAACTCGCTGACCTCCTTGGGGTCAGCATCCCGCCCCTCGCCGATGCTCGTCTCCGATCTGAACCCGACGGAGCCACCGGGGCCGGGTGCAGCTTGTCACTTCCTCGGCGAAGACTTTGGCGACGTCCGGGTGGGCTCGGTAGTACTGAGCCCTCGTCACAGCGATACCTCGACGACGGACGAGCCAGGACGGCCCGGCGCGCGAAGCCCGTCATCGTGTGATCGATCGCCACGGGAACGCGTTGCGGCAATACGTCGTTCATGGTTTTCTCCTTGCGTGTGCAGGGCGAGGGGAAGCGCCACTGCTGCCGAGGTCGTGGCATTCAGTATCGAGGCGGGATCGCGGCACTGGAACTGTCTCCTCGGCGCATTGCACTGACGTTTCACTGACGTTCGGTGCCGGACCGACGGTCGGGTTCGGTCTGCGGTGCGACACTGACGGCATGGAATTGAACGGGTCGCCGGTCACCCAGACCGATCTCGCCGCACTGGCGTTGATCGGGTACGGGCACTTCACCTCCATGCGCGTCGAGCGCGGTGGCGCGGTGCGCGGGCTCAGCCAGCACCTGGAGCGGCTGGTCCGCGACTGCCGGACGGTCTTCGACAGCGACCTGGATCCCGACCGGGTCCGCGCGCTCGTCCGACAGGCCCTGCCCGCCGAGACCGACGGCGCGTTCGTGGTACGGGTGACGGTATTCGACCCGCACCTGCCATTGGGCAACCCCGGTGCCGACGCCGCTCCGCAGATCCTGGTGACCTGGCGCCACGGGCAGGTCGGGCCACTGGCACCGCTGAGGCTGCGGTCGGCGGTCTACACCCGTGACCTGCCGCGGACCAAGCACGTCGGATTGTTCGGCGCGCTACATCAACGTCGCCTCGCTCAACGCGACGGATTCGACGACGTGCTGTTCACCGCGCCCGACGGCACGATCAGCGAGATCGCAACATCCAACATCGGCGTACTCGTCGATGGCCAGCTGATCTGGCCGCAGGCCGATGTCCTGCCCGGAGTCACGATGCGACTGCTCGGCCAAACCCTCGACGCAGAAGTCATCTCCAAGCCGATCACCCTGGCAGACCTGGCACACGTCGACGGAGCGGTCGCGACCAACGCCGCAGTGGGAGTCCGTGCGATCAGCCGCATCGACGACGCCGACATTCCCGTCGACCACGCCGCTGTCGACCGGCTGCGCACAGAATACGAATCCATTCCGGCCCAGCAGATTTGAGCCACGCCAACGCCTACCGCTGACTAGGGTTGACGCCGACCGCTCGGAGAGAGGAGCACTGCGGCGATGGCGATTGTGGTCCGCACGTGGACCGGAGCCGAGGCACGCGCGCTGCGCGCCGCGCGGCGCATGAGTCTCACCGATTTCGCCGCCCATCTCGGTGTGAACCCGCGTCTGCTGTCTCGATGGGAGGCCGGCGGGACAGCGATCCGGCCGAGGCCGGTCAACCAAGCCGCCCTCGACACCGTGCTCAACCAATTGGCCGCTGACGAGCTCGCCCGCTTCGTCGAAGCGATCTCGCCGGACGCACTCAGCGACGCCCGCGACCCCGACGTCCCCGAACAGCCCACCACCATCCGTCACCCCGCCGACGGCAAACTGATGGCCCGGATCCCGGAAGGTATTTACCTCGCCGGACAGCAGAACCAGCCGGTCTGGCTCGCTGGCTACTGGATGGACGTCTTCCCGACCACCAACGCCGACTACGCCCGCTTCGTCGCCGCGCAGGACCACCCCGCCCCCCGCCACTGGCATGGCCAGACCCCGCCCCCCGAACTCGGCGACCACCCCGTCGTCTGGGTCAGCTGGACCGACGCGACCGCCTACGCCCGATGGGCCTGCAAATCGCTGCCCACCGCCGCTCAATGGGAGAAGGCCGCGCGCGGCACCCGTGGCAACACCTGGCCATGGGGCAACCAATCAACACCGGCCAAATGCAACATCCGAGGCTCCGGCCCGGGTACCACGACCCCCGTAGCCACCTACGCCAGCGGCGTCAGCCCCTACGGCGTCTACGACATGGTCGGCAACACCTGGGAATGGACGGCCACCGAAACCACCACCGGCCGCTACCAGCTCAAAGGCAGCGCCTACACCAGCCCGTTCGACCGCGGCGAACCCGCAGGCTTCAACGACGCCGCCAACACGATGCTCGACGACGACACCGGATTCCGTTGCGCCACAGAAGATGCGGCGATCAAAATGCCTTGAAACCGATTCCGCCGACGCGGTGAACTCGACGTCGACTACGACGTCGTCCACACTGTGGCCTCACAGCAACTCGATCCGCAGCGTGCGCCCAGTCGGCCCCGCACCCACAATCAGGACAGGATCAGCGGAGGGGAAGCTGGCCAGCGACGCCGGTGATCGCGCGCTGCACGCGTTCGAGGTGGGTGAGATCCGGCGCGATAACCGCGTGCGCGCCTTGTACATGGCCGCGTTGGCTGATGCCGGCTGACGATCGGGGATACCGACCGGGCCGCTGCGGCAGCCGAGGAGGCGTTGGCTCCGGCGACTCCGGTAGGACGTGCGTACTCGGGTGGCAGCGGCGCAGCCCCCTATTCCGGTGCGCCTGTAGAACCCGGAGCCGACCGTCATGCCCGTACCCCCAAGCGAAACCGGCAATCGCGAACCAGACGGTTCCCATCTCGACGACCTCGAAGCCGGCACTCCGTGGTGGGTTGTCACTCGAGTCGCCGACCTGATCACCGCAACACAGCGCTATCCGCGGCGATGGGGAATCACCGCACCGACACCGCCTGAACAGTGATCACGCTCGGATACGCCCTCGCGGTCGGCCTGCCACTGACCGTGCTCATCCTGACGGTGGTGCTGCCCGATCGCCGAGACAAGCGATGAAACCGTCCTTGTTCCGAGAGGCTGGAACTCGAGCTACGCGAACAGGTTCCGTACGAACGGCAGGCTGTCGGGCAGTGAGGCGTTCACCGCGCCGTTGTGGTCTTCGTCGTAGACGTGCAGCGTCACCGGCTCGCCGCGCGATTGCAGGGTGGCGGCGAACCGTAGCGTCTGGGGGGTGATGACGTCCGTGTCGCGCAAGCCCTGACCGAGGAACAGGGGTCGGTCGTAGCCGGATTCGGGCAGGCCGAGGTAGCGGGCGAGCACGCCGTGCAGATCCGGGATTTCGGCCAGCGGCCTGGCGAACAGGTCGCCGAGCACCACATCGTGCGCGGCGAGTTCCGTACCGAACGCCTCCACGCACGAGGTGCGCGCCCGCGCCACCCAGTCGCGTCCGGTCTCGGTGAGGTAGGAGCCGATGTTCAGTTCGGGGTGGGTGGTCTCCAGCCCGGCCAGGATGTACAGCACGTAGGCGGAGGTGTGCGGGCCCAGCTCGATCGGTGGCATTCCCGGCCCGAGCGGCATCAGGATGTCCTCGATGTAGGCGGGCACACCGGTGCCCACCGCGCCCCGATAGTCGAGTTCGGGCCCGCCCAGCTCGGTGGCGTACCGCGCGGTGACCACCGCCGCGCCGCCGCCCTGGGACTGGCCGACCACGGCCCACCGGCGCGCCAGGTTCGGGTACTGCGCGGTCGCCGCCCGCACCGCGTCGACGATGTTGTGCGCCTCGACCAGTCCGTTGAGGTACGGATGCTCACCGGCCGTTCCCAGCCCGGCGTAGTCGGCGGCCACCACGGCGTAGCCCTGGTCCAGCCAGGTGCCCAGGTAGGCCCAGTCCCGTTCGCGCGCCGACGGACCGGCGACGCTGTAGGCGCAGTCGTCCCCGAGACCCACGGTGCCGTGCGCCCACGCGATCACCGGCCAGCCGCCCGCGGGCGCTTCGCCGGGCGGGAAATACACGGCCGCGCTGGCGACGGTCGGCGCCTCGCCGACGGTGACGGTGTCGTAGTGGATGCGGGCCGCATCGCCGGCCCCGGGCGGGGTGGCGACCGCCGCGAGCGGCGCCACCGAGACGACGGCGCCCGGCTCGGCGTGCGCGGTGCCGGGAAGGGCGAGCAGCGTGCCCGTGCAACTGACGGCCACGGCGGCCGCGGCGACGAACTTGCGCATGGATGACTCCTGTCCGGTCGACTGCGGACCAGTCTCGCGCACGACGACCGTGCCGGCGCATCCGGCGCGGCCGTGCGGTCTACCACGGCAGTCGGTCGCACTCCTGTGCCCGGCTCGCCGATTCGACCTGCAGGGTGGCGTGGTCGATGTGATAGCGATCGGCCAGGAGTTCCTGCGCGGCGGCCAGCACGCGGTCGGTATCGGCGCCCGCCTCGACGGCCAGGTGCGCGGAGGCCACCTCCATCCCGGAGGTCAGCGTCCAGACGTGCAGGTCGTGGACCTGCGCCACGCCGGGGAGATCCGCGAGGTCGGTGCGGACCTGCTCGACGTCCATCCCGGCGGGGGCGTGCTGGAACAGGATCCGCAGCGCGTGCCGACCCAGGCTGTAGGCGCGGGGCAGGACGAACAAGCCGATGCCGATACCGATGACCGGGTCGGCGTAGCGCCAGCCGAACACCAGCGTCACCAGACCGCTGACCAGGACGCCGACGGACCCGAGCAGGTCGGCCAGCACCTCCAGGTAGGCGCCGCGCACGTTCAGGCTCTCGCCGGCGCCACGCCGCAACAGCAGCAGCGCGGCCACGTTCATCACCAACCCGACGACGGCGACCACGGCCACCGGCAGCCCCGGCACCTCGGGTGGCTCGGCCAACCGCCCCACCGCCTCGTAGAGCACCCATCCGGCGACACCGAACAGCAGCAGCGAATTGACCAGCGCGGCCAGCACCTCCGCGCGATACATCCCATAGGAGCGGTGGGCGCGATGCGCGGCACGGCGGGCCACCAGGATCGCCACCAGCGCCATCGCCACCCCGAACACATCGGTGAACACGTGCGCCGAGTCCGACAGCAGCGCCAGCGACGACGTCGACAACCCGACGACGAGCTGCGCCACGAAGGTCACCAGCCCGAGCCCGATCACCAGGCCGAGCCGCCGCACGTACTTCCCGGACGCACTACCCGCCTCGACCACCGCCACCCCGTGATCGTGTCCGTGTCCCACCGTGACCTCCTTCTCCATCGGCACCGACCCCATCGGCCGACGCCACTTCGCATCGGCCGGCTGCCGCCGACCGGAAATGATAATAACATGCGTATGTATTTATGTATCAAACCCTAGCTGTCCTGTCGGCGGCTTCGTGGCACGGGCCACAGCGCGGGCAGTCGCCCCCTCTTGTGAAACCGATCACAAATACCGACTGTCGGCGTGTTGGCGCGCCGTCAGTTGGTGACGGAAAACAGTACGGGCGTTACGGAAAAACCCGAGGTCAGCGCTACCCGCCGGTAGGTTACACGCGTGCAATCCGCAGGCTAATTTTGCAAACTTTGCAAGCCGGGGGTGAAAGCTAGCTGGAATTCGCATTTGCAACAGGTAGACGGCTATTTCCTGGTGTGCCATCGTGTGGAAGTACACCCCGAAGGCATAGCAAGCCTGCAAAACGCCGCTCCAGCAGTTCGAGCGTCACGCTCGGCCTCGCGGCACCGACCGACCAAGGAAGTGGAGTCAGAGATGTCGACCACCGGCACCCCGAAGACCGCTGAGGAGATCCAGAAGGATTGGGACACCAACCCTCGCTGGAAGGGCGTCACCCGTAACTACACCGCCGAGCAGGTGGTTGCGCTTCAGGGCAACGTCGTCGAGGAGCACACCCTCGCCCGTCGCGGCTCGGAGATCCTGTGGGACCTCGTCAACAACGAGGACTACATCAACTCGCTGGGCGCCCTCACCGGCAACCAGGCCGTGCAGCAGGTCCGCGCCGGCCTGAAGGCCATCTACCTGTCCGGCTGGCAGGTCGCCGGTGACGCGAACCTCTCGGGTCACACCTACCCCGACCAGTCGCTGTACCCGGCCAACTCGGTTCCGGCCGTGGTCCGCCGCATCAACAACGCGCTGCTGCGCGCCGACGAGATCGCCAAGATCGAGGGCGACACCTCCGTCGAGAACTGGCTGGCCCCGATCGTGGCCGACGGTGAGGCGGGCTTCGGTGGCGCGCTCAACGTCTACGAGCTGCAGAAGGCCATGATCGCCGCCGGTGTCGCCGGCTCGCACTGGGAAGACCAGCTGGCCTCGGAGAAGAAGTGCGGCCACCTGGGCGGCAAGGTGCTCATCCCCACCCAGCAGCACATCCGCACCCTGACCTCCGCGCGTCTGGCCGCCGACGTGGCCGGTGTGCCGACCGTCGTCATCGCGCGCACCGATGCCGAGGCCGCCACCCTGATCACCTCCGACGTGGACGAGCGCGACCGCCCGTTCATCACCGGTGAGCGCACCTCCGAGGGCTTCTACCAGGTCAAGAACGGCATCGAGCCCTGCATCGCCCGCGCCAAGGCCTACGCGCCCTACGCGGACCTGATCTGGATGGAGACCGGCACCCCGGACCTCGAGCTGGCCAAGAAGTTCTCCGAGGCCGTGCGCAGCGAGTTCCCGGACCAGCTGCTGGCCTACAACTGCTCGCCGTCGTTCAACTGGTCGGCGCACCTGGACGACAGCACCATCGCCAAGTTCCAGAAGGAGCTGGGCGCGATGGGCTTCAAGTTCCAGTTCATCACCCTGGCGGGCTTCCACTCGCTCAACTACGGCATGTTCGACCTGGCCTACGGCTACGCCCGCGAGGGCATGACCGCCTTCGTCGACCTGCAGAACCGCGAGTTCAAGGCCGCCGAGGAGCGTGGCTTCACTGCCATCAAGCACCAGCGCGAGGTCGGCGCGGGCTACTTCGACGCCATCGCCACCACCGTCGACCCGAACACCTCGACGGCCGCGCTGAAGGGCTCCACCGAAGAGGGTCAGTTCCACTGAGCCGAAACGGCCGGTGACTACCGGGTTTTCCGCTAGTCCCCTACGCCGGTAGGGGTGTACCGCCCTCCCTCGCTGAACAGCCCCGGCGAGGGAGGGCATCCCTATACCTTGGACCAGAACCAGCCACCGCAAGCCAGACCAGAACAGCAGGAGCGGGACGTGAGCAGCGAGAAGATTCAGCGCGTCGGAGTCATCGGCGCCGGACAGATGGGCGCCGGAATCGCGGAAGTGTGCGCGCGTGCACACGTCGACGTGCTCGTCTACGAACAGACCAGGGAACTGGCCGCCGCAGGCCGCGCCCGCATCCTGCGTTCGCTGGATCGTGGCGTCAGCAGCGGCAAGATCACCGAGCGCGAGCGCGAGCAGGCCGCCTGGCGGCTGCGCTTCACCTCCGATCTCGGCGATTTCGCCGACCGCCAGCTGGTGGTCGAGGCCGTGTTGGAGAACGAGGAGGTCAAGACCTCGATCTTCGCCGAGCTGGACAAGGTCGTCACCGACCCCAACGCGGTGCTGGCCTCCAACACCTCCTCCATTCCGATCATGAAGATCGCCGTCGCCACCGCCAATCCCGAGCGCGTGGTCGGCATGCACTTCTTCAACCCGGTGCCGGTGCTGCCGCTGGTCGAGCTGGTGACCACGCTCAAGACCAGCGAAGCGGTGTCCGCGCGGGCCGAGGCGTTCGCCGGTGACGTGCTGGGCAAGCAGGTCGTGCGCTCGGCCGACCGCTCCGGGTTCGTGGTCAACGCGCTGCTGGTGCCCTACCTGCTCTCGGCGATCCGGATGGTCGAATCCGGTTTCGCCACCAAGGAAGACGTCGACAAGGCGATGGTGCTCGGCTGCGCCCACCCGATGGGCCCGCTCGCGCTGACCGACCTGGTCGGCCTCGACACCGTCAAGTCCATCGCCGACTCCATGTACGCCGAGTTCAAGGAACCGCTGTACTCGGCCCCGCCGCTGCTGATGCGCATGGTCGAGGCGGGCCTGCTCGGCAAGAAGACCGGCGCGGGCTTCTACCAGTACAACAAGTAACCACCTTCCGGTCCCCGGGGTTGCGCACACCCCGTTACTGCACGGCGCGGTAGCGGGGTGTTTCGCACCGGTGCTTCGCGGTGCTCCCCGCGGCGGCCGACATAAGCTGCAAAGACGAGAGCGCAGCGCTGCGCGCGGCCGCCCGGCGGCGGGCACGCAGCCGATCGAAAGGGAGTTCCCGCGCATGGTCAACGTCACCGAGGGCTACGGGTCGAGCATTCTGGGCTACCCCAGGATCGGGCCGCACCGGGAACTCAAGCGCGCGCTCGAGTCCTACTGGCGCGGGTCGCTCTCGCGGGAGGAACTGCTCGAGGTCGGCCGCGACATCCAGGAGCGCCAGTTCAACGAGCTGGCCGCCACCGGCCTGACCCAGGTGCCCGGCAACACCTTCTCCTTCTACGACCACGTCCTGGACAACGCGCTGATGTTCGGCGCGGTGCCCAAGCGCTTCCAGCCCTACCAGGACGTGATGGATCCGCTGGACTTCTACTTCCTGATGGCGCGCGGGCGGCCGGACCTGCCCCCGCTCGAGCTGGTGCGCTACATCAACACCAACTACCACTACCGCCAGCCCGAGCTCGCGCCCGACACCGAGTTCTCGCTGCACCCCGAGGCGCTGCTCGACGAATTCGACCGCGCGATGGCGCAGGGCATCGAACTGCGCCCGGTCGTGCTCGGACCCGCTTCGCTGCTGCTGCTGTCCAAGGCCGGTGACCAGCCGGGCGAGGCCGAGTTCGACACGCTGAGCCTGCTCGACAAGCTGTTGCCGGTGTACGAGGAACTGTTCGAGATCCTCGCCAAGCGCGGCGCCACCTGCGTGCAGCTCGACGAGCCCGCCTACACCAGCGAGCGCAGCGAGGCCGAGCTGGCCGCCTTCGAGCGCGCCTACCAGCGGCTGTCCAAGGCGCCGCTGCGTCCCCGCATCCTGGTCACCGGCCAGTACGGCGATTTCGGCGAGGCGCTGACCATCCTGGCGGGCACCGGCGTCGAGGCGATCGGCCTCGACCTGGCCAGCCACCGCATCGACCCCGACGAGCTGGCCAAGGTGCCCGGCATCCGCCGCAAGCGGCTGTACGCGGGCGTGATCAGCGGCCGCAACGTCTGGCGCGCCGACCGGTACGTGACGCTCGAATACCTCAACGAACTCGCCAAGGTCTGCCCGGACCTGGTGGTCTCCACCGGCTGCACGCTGCTGCACGTGCCCTACGACCTGCTCGTCGAGTACGACCTCGAGGGCAACGTCGCCGACCGGCTCGCCTTCGCCAAACAGAAGGTGGGCGAGGTGGTCTCGCTGGCCAAGGCGCTCACCGAGGGGCCGTCGGACAAGTGGCGCAAGCGTCCGCGCGAGGTGCACTTCAAGCAGAAGCACGCGGTGCGCCAGCGGGTGTACTCCATCACCCCGGACATGCGCTCGCGCGAGCCCTACGCCGAGCGACGCGCCGCCCAGCAGGCCAGGCTGAACCTGCCGCCGGTGCCCGCCACCACGCTGGGCTCGTTCCCGCAGACCGGCAAGATCCGCCAGGCCCGCTACGACCTCGACCAGGGACGGCTGTCCTACGAGGAGTACCGCAAGCGGATCGAGGCCGAGATCGAGGCCACCATCCGGTTGCAGGAGGACATCGGCCTGGACGTGCTGGTGCACGGCGAGCACGAGCGCAACGACATGGTGCAGTACTTCGCCGAACTGCTCGACGGCTTCGCCACCACCCACTTCGGCTGGGTGCAGGTGTACGGCTCGCGGTGTGTGCGGCCGCCGATCATCTACGGTGACGTCTCGCGCCCGGCGCCGATGTCGGTCGACTGGATCACCTACGCCCAGTCGTTGACCGACAAGCCGGTCAAGGGCATCGTCACCGGCCCGGTCACCATGATCGCGCGCTCGTTCGTGCGCCAGGACCAGCCGCTCTACGAGACCGCCGACCAGGTGGCGCTGGCCATCCGTGACGAGGTGGTGGATCTGGAGAAGGCCGGCATCGCGATCATCCAGGTCGACGAGCCCGCCATCCGCGAGATGCTGCCGCTGCGCGCCGAGGGCCGCGCCGAGTACCTGCGCTGGGCGGTCGGCGCGTTCCGGCTGGCCACCTCCGGCGTGCGCCCGGACACCCAGATCCACACGCACATCGGCTATTCCGGGCGCACCGAGGTGGTGGACGCGATCGAGGAACTCGACGCCGACGTCACCGCGATCGTGGCCACCCGCTCCATCGAGTGGGTGCTCAAGGCGCTCAAGGAGGACGCCGCGGGCGGCCACGGCCTCAGTCACGGCGTCGGTCCCGGCGTCTACGAGAGCCGCTCGGCCCGCATCCCCGACATCGACGAACTCGACGAGCTGCTCTCCGCCGCCGCCGAAGCCGTCACCCCGGAACGCCTGTGGGCCAACCCCGACGGTGGTCTCAAGACCCGCCACTACTGGCAGCTCGAGCCCTCCCTGCGCAACATGGTCGCCGCCGCCCGCCGCATCCGCAGGCGGGTGCAGGCCAGGGACTGATTCCGCGCCGGAGCGGCAATCCCGATACTCCCCAGCGATGGTTGTGCTACTTTTCGCCGGAAAAGTAGCACAACCATCGCGTGATGGGAGGTAAGTAGCACTTGCGCCTCGACGACTTCACCGCAGGTCAGCGGTCACATGTGGTGCGGGCGGAAGGTGGCTACCGCGCGTTCGTACCGCCGCCCTTGCCGCCCGAGGTGGCACTGACGCCCGTGCTGGTGAAGAGGCTCTCGGCTGCCGACCGAGCCATCGGTGAGCTGGCCGGTCTCGGCCGCGGGTTGCCGAACCCGGATCTGTTCTGCCGAGCCCTTGTGCGGCGTGAGGCGGTGCTGTCCAGCCGGATCGAAGGAACCGTGGCGTCCCTGTCGGACCTGGCCTTGTTCGAAGCCGAGCAGCCGAGCAATCCGGTGGGTGACGTTCGCGAGGTGTTCAACTACATGGCGGCGATGGACCACGTGCTTGCTCCGGACCGCCGCCTGCCGTTGAGCCTGCCGTTGCTCCGTGAGGCGCACCGTATCCTGCTGTCCGGGGTCCGCGGCGATTTCGCGACTCCCGGTGAGTTTCGGCGCAGCCAGAACTGGATCGGACGGCCCGGGTCGGTGATCGACACCGCTACCTACGTTCCGCCGCCCCCGGATCAGATGTGGGACTGCCTCGATGCGCTGGAGAAGTACTTGCACGCGTCGGGTGACCTGCCCCCGTTGATGGCGATCGCCGCCGTGCATTACCAGTTCGAGGCCATCCATCCCTTCATCGACGGCAACGGTCGCATCGGGCGATTGCTCGCGGTGATGCTGCTGGTCGAGTGGGGTCTGCTGCCTGGCCCGATGCTCGACTTGTCCGCCTACATCGAACCACGTCGCGATCGTTACTACGACGGCTTGCTCAGAGTGTCCACCGAGGGTGATTGGGCACTCTGGTTCTCCTTCTTTCTCGAGGTGGTCGAGGAGCAGGCGCGCGACAGCCTCGCGCGAGCAGTTCGGTTGGACGAATTGCGTATTGAACTTCGACGTCGGGTGGCCACCGCGCGCTCCTCGGGGTTGCTTCCCGTTCTCGTCGACGAACTGTTCCGCTCCCCGGTTCTCGGTATCGGTACCGCGAAGAAAGTACTGGGCGTGACCCATCGCGCGGCAACGTTGAATCTCGAAAAACTGGTCGCCGCAGGCATGCTCGTCGAGGTCACCAGGGGACGTGCACGGCTGTTCATGGCGCCGGAAGTGGTGGCCGCGATGTCCGAGCCGGTGACCTGAGCTAGGTGGTGCGGCCGGGGGAGTCGGTGCCGGTGAAGCGGATGGTCAACTGGCGGGCCCAGTTCCGCGGCTTCTTCGGGCGTGGAGCGGGTGGGGGCGGGGTGGTGTCGAGGTCGGTGCGGACTTCATAGCGGCGGACGTAGGCGCCGGCGAAGGCCTGGACGGTGGCGGTGACGGGGATGGCGAGCAGGGCGCCGGTGGCGCCGAGCAGGGCGGCGCCGGCGAGTACCGCGCCGAACGCCACGGCGGGGTGCATGTCCAGGGTGGTGGCGGTGATGCGCGGTTGCAGCACGTAGTTCTCGAATTGCTGGTAGAGGACGATGAATCCGAGCAACCACAGCGCCGAGCCCGGATCGTGGACGAGGGCCACGACGATCGGGATCGCACCGGCGAGATAGGTGCCGACGGTCGGAATGAACTGGGACACCACGCCGACCCACAGCGCCAGCGCCAGCGCCGAGGGCACCCCGAGTACCCGCAACGCGGCGTAGTGGGCGATCGCCGAGCACAGCGCGAGCAGGCCGCGCGAGTAGATGTAGCCGCCGGTCTTCTCCACGGCGATGTCCCAGGCCCGCAGCACGTGTACCTGCCTGCGCGGCGGCAGCAGCGAGCAGACCGCGTTGCGGAAGCGCGGCCCGTCGGCGGCGAAGTAGAAGGTGAACAGCAGCACGCCGAGTGCCTGGAACAGCGCGCCGACCGCGGCCGTGCCGATGCCCCAGGCGTTTCCGGCGAAGCCGACGAGGTAGCCCTCGAGCTTGTCGCTCCATTCGGTGGCGTACTTCTCGATGTCCTCACCCGAGAGCTGGGTGCGGAAGGTCCGGTTGATCCAGTCGACCACCTGGTCGGCGTAGTCGGGTGCGTTCTGCACCAGCGTGGTCACCTGGTCGACCAGCAGCGCGCCGAGCGCGCCGAAGAACGCGACGACGACCGCCACCAGGCCCAGGAACACCAGCCCGGTCGCGGGCCCGCGCCGCATGCCGCGCGCGGCCAGCCAGTTCACCGCCGGCTCGATCGCGAAGGCCAAGAACAGCGAGATCATCAGCACGGTGAGCAGCCCTTGCAGGCGCTGCAACACCCAGAAGCCGAGCACCAGCCCGCTGACGGTCGCCGCCGCGAGCAGGAAGGCCCGCAGCAGCCACGGCGGCGGTCCCGCACTCAGTTCGGCGGTCACCACCGCTTCCTGCGGTGCGGGGGCGTTCTCCTCGGTCGATTCGTCGTCGGCGGCCACAGCACCAACGTAGCGACGCGGCCGCGCCCCCGCTCACACCGCGCCGCGGCTACATGGTGGCGGCGTCGATCACGAAGCGGTACCGCACGTCGCTGGCGACCACCCGGTCGTAGGCGTTGTCGATCTCGTCGGCGGAGATGAGCTCGATCTCGGCGCCGATACCGTGCTCGGCGCAGAAGTTCAGCATCTCCTGGGTCTGGGCGATGCCGCCGATCATCGAACCGGCCAGTGAGCGGCGGTAATTGGCGAGGGTGAAAGGCCGCACGCTGAGCGGGTTCTCGGGCAGGCCGAGGATCACCAGGGTGCCGTCCAGGCGCAGCAGGCGCATGTAGCTGTCGATGGGCAGGTCGGCCGAGACGGTGTTGATGATCAGGTCGAACCGGTTGCGCAGATCGCGGAAGGTCTGCTTGTCGCCGGTGGCGTAGTAGTGGTGCGCGCCGAAGCGCTTGCCGTCCTCCTGCTTGCTCAGCGAATGGCTGAGCACGGTGACCTCGGCGCCCATCGCGGCGGCCAGCTTCACGCCGATGTGGCCGAGCCCGCCCATCCCGACGATGGCGACGCGCTTGCCCGGCCCGGCCTGCCAGTGCCGCAGCGGCGAGAACAGCGTCACGCCCGCGCACAGCAGCGGCGCCGCGACGTCGAGGCCGATGCCCTCGGGGATGCGGACCACGAAGTTCTCGGTGACGACGACCTGGGTGGAGTAGCCGCCCAGGGTGTGCCCGCCGGGCTGCACCTCCTCGGGCACCGGGGTGTTGTAGGTCATGGTGGCGCCGCGCAGGCAGTACTGCTCCTCGTCGGCCAGGCACGGCGGGCACTGACCGCACGAGTCGACCATGCAGCCCACACCCACCCGGTCGCCGGGCCGGTATTTCGTGACCGCCGAGCCGACCGCGGCGACGAGGCCCGCGATCTCGTGGCCGGGCACGCACGGGTAGCGGGTCCCACCCCACTCGTCACGGGCGGTGTGGATGTCGGAGTGGCAGATGCCCGCGTACTTCACATCGATCAGCACGTCGTGCGGCCCGAGCTCCCTCCGGGCGATGGTGACCTTCTCGAAGGATCCGTCGGCGGCGGACACGGCATAGGCGGCGGCAGCGGTGCTCATGAATACATGCCTACCGTCGCATGCACCGGATTGCCAACCGATCGCCGTCCCCGGCCGCCACAATGGGATTCGTCACGGCCGTCGGGCCAGGTGAGGGTGGAGGGCGCATGCAGGACGAACCGCGCGGCAGCGGCGGCCGATGGTCCGCGCTGCTGGTGGCGGCCGTGCTCGCCCTGGCCGGGTTCCTCGGTTTCCGCGGTGAGCTGCCCGGATGGCCGCTCGGAGACACCGGGACCACGGCCGCGCCGACGGTCCGGCCGCCGAATCCGCCGCTCGACCAGGCTGCCGTCGCGGCCGAGGTGACGCCGGCGCTGGTGAACATCAGCACCCGGACCCGCCCGCTCGGCCAGGGCGCGGCCGGGACCGGCATCGTGCTGACCGCCGACGGGCAGGTGCTCACCAGCCATCACGTGGTGAAAGGCGCCGAGCAGGTCGTGGTCACCACGCAGGCGACCGGCGCCGAGTATCGCGCGACCGTGCTCGGCTACGACTCGACCGCCGACATCGCCCTGCTGTCGCTGCCGGGGGCGAACGGCCTGCCGACCGTCCGGCTGGGCAGTTCGTCGAGCGTGCGGGTGCGTGACGAGGTGCTGGCCCTGGGCAACGCCGGTGGCACCGGCGGCCCGCCGACCGCGACACCCGGCCTGGTCACCGCGCTCAACAGCACCATCGTGGCGCTCAACGCCGCGGATCTGTCGCGGAAGGCGTTGCGCGGGATGGTGGAGGTGGCCGCCCCGGTCAGCTCCGGGCAATCCGGGGGCGCACTGGTCGACTGGCAGGGCGCGGTCGTCGGCGTCGTCACCGCGTCGTCGGGGGAGACGGCGGCCGAACTGGAACGGCCGAACGGCTACGCGGTGCCCATCGACACCGCCATGCGAGTCGTGCGCCAGATCCGGTCCGGCATCCCCACCGACACCGTGCACATCGGCCCGACCGCGACCCTCGGCGTGCTCATCTCCGACGCCAGCCCCAGTGGCGCCCGCATCGACGTGGCCCTCTACGGCCTGCCCGCCTACGCCGCCGGTCTCGCCGACGGCGAGGTGATCGTCTCGATCGACGGCCGCCCGATCGGCTCGGCCCGAGTGCTGCGCACGGCCATCGACCGGCGCAGGCCGGGGGAGACCGTGCGCCTCGGCGTGCTCGGCGCCGACGGGGTGGAGCGCACGGTCACCGTGGAACTGGGCCTCGGCACGCCGAACTGAGCCTCACACCAGGCTCAGCCAGTAGTCCTGGAAGCGCAGGAACACCAGCAGCAGGACCACCGCGTAGAACAGGGCGACCAGGGTCCACCGCCATTCGGCCAGCACGCCGAGGGGGCCGCTCGCGCGGCCCCAGAGCTGGTCGGTGACGACGGCGAGCAGCGGGGTGATCACCGCCCAGACCACCATGCAGTACGGGCACAGCGCGTTGATCCGGTAGAGGCTCTGGAAGATCAGCCAGCACACGAAGACGGTGCCGAGCACCGCGCCCAGCCACAGCCCGCCCCAGATCCAGCGCGGCAGCGCGACCCCGGCGACCGCGAGCACGGCCAGCGTCACCACCACGGAGAAGCCCGCGATGCCCATCAGCGGGTTGGGGAAGCCGAACACCGCCGCCTGATCGGTGACCATCACCGAACCGCAGGACAGCACCGGGTTGAGGCTGCACGAGGGCCGGTAGTCGGGATCGAGGAACAGCTTGTACCGCTCGACGGTGAGGGTCACCGACGCGATCCAGCCCGCGAGGCCGCAGACCAGCAGCAGCCACGCGGACCTGGGCGGAGCCGCGATCACCGGCCCGCGGCCGCCGCGGCGATGGCCTGCTCGAGGCCGTTGGGCTGCACCTGCTGGCCGTTGACGAAGACCGTCGGGGTGGACTGCACGCCCTCACCGAACACGGCCTGGGTCTTCGACGTCACGTACTTGGCGTAGGTGCGGTCCTGGATGCAGCCCGCGACGGCGTCGGTGTAGCCGACCTCGCGGGCGATCTCGATCAGCTGGTCGTCGGTGTGACCGGCGCCGCCCTCGGCGGGCTGCTGGGCGAACATGGTCTTCAGCCAGGTCTGGAACTTGGCCGGGTCCTGCTCGGCCACGCAGTAGGCGGCGTTGGCGGCGCGGCTCGAGTACTCGTTGGTCGAGGCGCGGTCCAGGAAGGAGATCACGTTGTACTCCACGGCGGCGGTGCCGTTGTTCACCGCGTCCTCGAGCAGCTGCCCGTAGGTCGCTTCGAAGTTCTTGCACGCCGGGCACTGCAGGTCGGCCACCACCCGCACGGTGACGGTGGCGTCGGGCTTGCCGATGCGCACCGCGCCGCTGTCGGTGATCGAGCCGGTGACCGCGGCGCCGTTCTGGGCGGCGATGGCCGGTGTCGGGCCGGGATCGTCGCGCTCGGCCTTCTTGACCGCGATGCCGATGCCGATGGCGGCGACGAGGCCGATCAGCACGGCCGCCACGCCCGCCTGGATCGCGATCTTGCGCTTGCGGTCGGCGCGTTCCGCCTCCAGCAGCGGATTCCTCCGGCCCGGATTGTTGCTCACCGTGCGTTCACCACGCCTTTCCCTCGCCTGACGGTTCGACCTGCCGCCCCGATGGTAGTGGCGCGGGTGGGCGCCGGGCGGCCGGGCACGGCGCCCATCATCGCGGGTCAACCTGAGAGTTTCCGAAAATGTGGCGTCCGGCTCAGCGGACGCGTGCGAAATGTGGCGTCCGGCTCAGCGGACGCGTGCGCCGTCGAGCACCAGGCCGACGGCTTCGCGCGGCCAGGTCGCCGGGATTTCGCCGCCGAGGTGGGTCACTTGCAGGTGCACCAGGCCGCCGAGCGCGAGCATGATCAGTCGCGGGTCGGCGGTCGCGGCGAGTTCGCCCCGGGCGATGCCGCGCCGGACGATCTCCTCCGACGCCGAGAGCCGGCGCACCCAGAACTCCCGCCTGGCTTCGGCGACCTCGGGGTCGGCGCCGACGATGGCGGTGCCGCGGATCAGTGCCGCGCCCGACGGGGTCTCGGCGAAGCGGATCAGGTCGGCGAGGAAGGCTCCCAGGTCGGCGCGGGCGGAGCCGCTGTCGGCGATCGGGATCTCCGTGTCGATGCGCGAGAGCAGCGCGTCGAGCAGCAGTTTGGGCAGGGTTTTCCAGCGGCGGTAGATCGAGGTCTCGTGCACGCCGGCGTCGGCGGCGACATCGGCGACCCGCACCTGCTCGATACCGGCGGATTCGATGCGCGCCAGCGTCGCGTCGAGGACGGCGCGGCGCAGCCGCGCGCCGCGGAGCTGGGGGGTGGAGGACGTCATGCCCCAATTATCGCAAGACCTCTTGCGTTATTGCCCACGGGGTTCTAGCGTGAAGGGGTATCGCAAGTCGACTTGCGTTAGAGGCGGGAGTGGCATGGACAACGTGGTCGAAGCGCCCTCGGGAGGCTGGCGCGGCGTCGTCGCGGACGGCGTGCGGACGTTCCGGGGCATCAGGTACGCGCGGGCCGAACGGTTCGCCGCACCGGAGCCGGAGCCCGCGCACGACGGCGTGATCGACGCGAGCACCCGCGGGCCGAGCGCGCCCCAGCTGCCCTCCCGGCTGGAAGCGGTGATGGGTGCGCCCGCGCCGTTCGAGCAGTCCGAGGACTGCCTGCGGCTGACCGTCACCGCGCCGGTGCGGCCGGCGCCCGGTGGGGCCGCGGTGCTGGTCTGGCTGCACGGCGGCGCCTACCTCTCCGGCGGCGGCGAATGGAATCTCTACGACGCCGACCGGCTGGTGCGGGAGACGGGCATCGTCGTCGTCTCGGTGTCCTACCGGCTCGGTGTGCTGGGCTGGCTGCGCGCGGCGGGTGTGTCCGAGGGCAATCTCGGCCTGCTCGACCAGCTCGCCGCGCTGGGGTGGGTGCGCGAGAACATCCGCGCCTTCGGCGGCGATCCCGCGCGGGTCACCGTGGCGGGCCAGTCGGCGGGCGGTCAATGCGTGGCGGCGATGGTCGGTATGCCGCGGGCGCGCGGTCTGTTCGCGCAGGCGATCGTGCAGAGCGCGCCCTTCGGTATCGGATTCCACGACGTCGCCGCGGCCGAGCGTGCCGCCGCCGTGTTCCTGGCCGAACTCGGCACCGATCCGCGCACCGCACCGGTGCCGGAACTGCTTGCCGCCCAAGCCCGCACCGCGATCCGCCGGGCCGGACCGGGCGGCCTGAACGCCGCGCCGCCGTTCCTGCCCGTCGAGGAGACCGACGTCCTGCCGGGGCCCGCGCAATGGGCGGCCGCGGTGCGCGCCGCCCCCGTCCCGGCCCTGGTGGGCTGCACGGCCGCGGAGATGCGCGCGTTCTTCGGCGGGCCGCACCCGGTGTTCGGGCGGGTCCGGCGGATATCGGTCGCCGGACCGCGCGTGGTGACGCTGGCCGAACGGGCGGTCGGCCGAAAGGCCTTCGCGGACGGTGTGTTCCGCTTCGCCGACCTGCTCACCGACGCGGGTGCGGTGGCGCGCTGCTACCGCGTCGGCGCACTGCATCCCGGCAGTCCGCTCGGCGCCTGCCACTGCATCGAACTGCCCCTGCTGTTCGGCGACCCCGACGACTGGCGCGCCGCCCCGATGGTGCGCCCGACGACCCCGGCCGAGCTCGACGAGCTGGGTGCCCGTACCCGGCGCAGCTGGGGCGAATTCGTGCGCACCGGCGCCGTCGCCGACTGGCCGGCCCACCGGCACGGATCACGTGCCGTTCGACAGCTCCCCTGAGCGAAGGCAGAAAGGAACCGGCCGTGAACCGACGGCATGCGGACGTGATCGGCGGCGGTATCGGCGGGCTCAGCGCGGCGACCGCACTGGCCCTGGCGGGCTGGCGGGTCCGGTTGCACGAACGGCAGCCCGCCATTCGCGCCGTCGGCGCGGGAATCTACGTGTGGGACAACGGGTTGTCCGCCCTGGCGGCCATCGACGCCTACGACGAGGCCACCGCGGGCGCGCACATCGGTCCGGCGGTGGAGGCCCGCTCCCGCAGCGGCCGCACCCTCTACCGGATCGACATCAACGGTCCCGGCGGGCCCCGCTGCTACACCCTGCTGCGCGACCGGCTGATCGCCGCGCTGGTGCGGGCCGCCGAACGGGCGGGCGTGGACCTGATCACCGAATCCCGCGCCGTCGCCGCCACACCCGACGGCACCGTCACCTTCGACGACGGCCGCACCAGCACCGCGGACCTGGTCGTGGCCGCCGACGGCGTGCACTCCCGGCTGCGTGACGGGCTCGGCCTGACCCACCGCCGGGTGCGCATGCGCCAGGGCGCGGCCCGGCTCATGGTGCCCGCCGGGGACTACCTGCCCGCCGACGACCTGCCCAAGCACCTGGAGTACTTCCAGGGCCGACGCCGGCTGCTCTACACCCCCTGCACCCCCGAGCACGTCTACCTGGCGCTCGTCTCCGACGCCGACGATCCCGCCACCACCGGCACCCGCCTCGACCTCGCGTCCTGGCGGCGCAGCTTCCCCGGACTGGGGGACCTGCTGGACAGCACCGACGGCATCCCGATCCGCTGGGACACCTTCGAGTTCATCCGCCTGCGGTCGTGGTCGTGCGGGCGGGTGGCGTTCCTCGGCGACGCGGCGCACGCCCAGCCGCCCTACCTCGGACAGGGCGGCGGCACCGCGATGACCAACGCCGTCTCCCTCGCCGCCACCCTCGCCCGGCCCGGCCTCGACCTCCCCGCGGCGCTGACCACCTGGGAACGCGAGCAGCGTCCCGGCGTGGAACGCACCCAGCGCACCTCCTACCGGATGCGCCTGCTCAACACCGTGCCCGACGCGGTGCGCGACCCGCTGATGGGGCTGCTCGGCCGCACCTCCGGCTTCGCCGACACCCAGTTGGCCGCCACCCGCCTGCGTCCGGCCTCGTCCTGACGCATCCCGAGAAACAGGAGAACACCATGCTCAACACCTATCGGATCAACGGCGTCGAGATCGGCTTCGACGATCAGGGATATGCCCCGGATCGCCCGGCCATCGTGCTGCTGCCCGGCTGGGGCCACGACCACCGCGCCTTCGACCGCATGCTGCCGCATCTGCGCCCGCACCACCGGGTGATCCGGGTGTGCTGGCGCGGCCACGGCATCGACCGCACCCTCGTCGGCGATTTCGGTGTCGCCGAACAGGTCTCCGACACCATCGGCCTGCTCGACGCTCTGGAGGTCGAGCGTTTCGTGCCGCTCTCACACGCGCACGGCGGGTGGGCGGCCATGGACATCGCCGACACCCTCGGCGCCGACCGCGTGCCCGCGCTGCTGCTGATGGACCTGATCATGACCCCGCCGCCGCCGGAATTCGCCGCCGGCCTGCGCGCGCTGCAGGACGAGCGGACCTGGCGGGCCGCCCAGCGCGGCCTGCTCGACAGCTGGCTGGCAGGCAGCACCGACCAGGCCGTGCTCGACCACGTGCGCTACGAGGCGGGCGGTCACGGCTTCGACATGTGGGCCCGCTCCGGCCGCGTCATCGAAACCGCCTACGCCACCTGGGGTTCCCCGATGGGCCGGCTGGACAAGTTCACCGAACCGCGCCCCGTCCGCCACGTCTACTCCCACCCCAAGTCGGCCGAGTACGACGCCGTGCACGCCGAATTCCGCCGCACCCACCCCTGGTTCAGCTACACCCGCCTCGACGGCCACACCCACTTCCCGGGCATCGAACTCCCCGAGCGCGTCACCACCGAACTGTTCGACCTCATCGGCACCCAGACACCCGCGACCTGACCGGCCGCTGACTCGTGCCGGTCCACCGCACCCGCCTAACATCTCCCGGGTGACCGACTACGACTTCGAGCATCTCGACACCTCGGCGCTGCCGGTGCGGCAGCGGCGGATCCTGGAGGTCATCCGGGACTGGGTGGTCGAGCACGGGTACGCGCCGAGCACCCGGCAGATCGGTGCGGCGGTCGGTCTGCGCTCGATGTCGTCGGTCGCCCGGCATCTGCGCAGCCTCGAGGAGCGCGGGTTCCTGCGGCGGGGGGAGGGGGTGGTGCGGCCGATCGATGTGCGGCTGTTCCTGCACGGCACGGCCGCCGCGGCGCCCAGCGGGGACGCGGTGACCGTGCCGGTGGTGGGCGACATCGCCGCGGGCGCACCGATCCTGGCCGAGGAACACACCGACGACCTGCTCACCCTGCCGCGCGAACTGGTCGGCCGCGGCACCGTGTTCGCGCTGCGCGTGCGCGGCGACTCCATGATCGACGCCGCCATCTGCGACGGCGACACCGTCGTGGTGCGCAGCCAGCGGGAGGCGAACTCGGGCGACATCGTGGCCGCCATGATCGGCGAGGAGGCCACCGTCAAGGTCTTTCGCCGCCGCAACGGCCACGTCCTGCTGGAACCCCGCAACCCCGCCTACGAGGTGATCGACGGCGACGAGGCGGTCATCCTCGGCAAGGTCGTCTCGGTTCTGCGCCGGATCTGAATCCTCACGCCCGGTCGAGGCGGCGCAGTTGTTCGGCGACGTCGAACTGGGCGGGCGGCCAGTCCAGCTGGAACGTGGACAGTGCGTCGATGAGCAGTTCGGTGACGGCGAGGCGGGCGTACCACTTGCGGTCGGCGGGGATGACGTACCAGGGGGCGTGGCCGGTGTGGGTGCGGTCCAGCATCGCCTGGTAGGCCTCCTGGTAGGCGGGCCAGTAGGCGCGTTCGTCGATGTCGGCGGGATTGAACTTCCAATACTTGTCCGGGCGTTCGAGACGTTCGCGCAGCCGCCGCTTCTGCTCGTCGAGCGAGACGAACATCGCCACCTTCACCAGGGTGATGCCCTCGTCGGTGAGCTCGCGCTCGAAGTGGTTGATCTCGTCGTAGCGCGGCTCCCACTCCGCGCGCGGCACCAGGTCGTGCACCCGCACCACGAGCACGTCCTCGTAGTGCGAGCGGTCGAAGACCCCGAGCTGACCGCCGCGCGGCAACGCCTTGCGGATGCGCCAGAGGTAGTGGTGGCGCTTCTCTTCCGGCGTCGGCACGCCGAAGGCGGCGTGGTCGACGCCCTGCGGGTCGACCGAGCCGATCACGTGCCGCACGATGCCGCCCTTGCCCGCGGTGTCCATGCCCTGCAACACCAGCAGCACGCTGCGCTTGTCGCCGGATCGGCCGTTGGCGTAGAGCTTCTCCTGCAGGTCCGACAGCACCGCGGTGCGTTCGGTCAGCAGGTCCTGCCCCTGGGTCTTGTCACCGTCGAAGCCGGGCGTGGCCGAGGTGTCCAGGTCGGCGATCCGCACGCCGTCGGCACGCAACGCCTCGGTCGCGGGGATGGTCCAGTTCTGCGCCATCGTCCACAACTACCACGGTGGTCAGCGAATCTGCGCCAGACGCAGCAGATGCACGGCGAAGTCCTCGTCCGAGGCGGGCGCCAGAACCAGATCGTGGGCGGTGGTGAGCAGGTAGCGTCCGTCGCCGCTGACGTCGAGCCAGCTGCGGTGCCGGGTCGGCGGCGACATCGGGTTCTCCGGGTCCACGGTCACCGTGATGAACCCGCGGCCGTCGAGCGGTTTGCGCAGCGTCTGCCGGAACCGTTCGGCGCCGTCGTCGCCGCCGCTCGGTTCGCCGAGCACGCGGTCCTGGGGTTCGCGCAGCGGTCCGAGCCGCCCGGGCCGGGCCGAGCCGATCACCTGCACCAGCCGGGCGCCGACGGTGCGGGCGTGGCACATCAGCACGGTCATCTTCTCCGGGGTGGCCACCAGGATGCTCGCGTGATGGTGCACGACGGCGGCGAAGGCGAGCACCCGGTCGCCGGTGCCGTTGTCGGTGCGATACCGCTCCCCGGACACGGTGATGGTGGTGGCGTCGGTGCGCGCGCACAGCATCAGCGCGGCGGCCAGGTCCGGATCGGCCTGCCGGGCGAAGCGTTGGTGCAGGCGCAGCGCCTCGTACTCGGATTCGGTGCGCACCAGCGAGGCGGGCACCATGTTCACCGGGTACGGCCGCCGATCCAAGTTGGTTTCGCTTTCCCAGACATGGGTGAACTCGTCCGGGGTGAGGACCCATCTCACCGTGCGCCGCTCCCACCCGTCGGGCCTGTCCCGGGCGGTGTGAACCGGGGCACGCTGTCGCCGGTGGCGGGCATGGTGGGGGTGTAGACGTAGGTCATGATGTCGCGCACGTCGGCCTCGAGCTCGGCCGCGGCGCGGTCGTGTTCCATCCGGCGGCGGCCGCCGTGCACCGCCTCGGCGACCGGGTCGGGCAGCGGCAGATAGTGCGGCGGCGCGGGGACCGCGGCCCGGATCGTCTGGGCCACATCACGGTTGAGCTCCATCAGGCGCTGCACGGCGCGGCACACGTCGTGCGCGTCCATGCCGAGGGTGACGAAGGAGCGGGTGGCCTGGGCGGCCGCCTCGCCGGAACGGCCCGACCAGCGGGCGAATTCACGGGCGGTGGCGTCGGCGAAGGACTGGAACGCCGCACCGATCGTGTCCGCGCCGGTCCGCCACGCCTCGGCGGTCTCCCCGAGCGCGGCGGGATCGAGCGCCTCGCGCACCCGCTCCCAGATCTCGGCGTGGGTGTAGGCGGCGAAGCGTTCCCGCTCCGGCGCGTAGGCGGGATCGGTTCCGGCGCCGGAGGTTTCGGCGGCGTTCGCGAGCGCGCGTCCGCGCGCCAGCATCTCCTCGGCGGCGGCCCTGGCCGCGGCGTCCACCACGGTTCACCGCACCCGGAGCGCGGCGACGGCGCTCATCGCTGATCCAGGTAGTCGGCGACGGCGTGCAGCGCGGCGCGGTGGGCGGCTTCGGCCTCGGCGAGCCGGTGCCCCGCGGCGAGGTAGGCGGCCTTGAACAGCAGCGCCGTCTCCTGGAACGCCGCCACCGTGGCGCGCAACTGCCCGCCCTTGGCGGCGAAGCCGGCGGCCAGCGCGCGGCCGGTCGGCAGCTCGGGGAACCCGCTCACCGCGGCGGCGGCCTCGCTCGCGGTCAGCGCCGCGCCCAGGTCCTCGACCAGCTTGTCGCAGGCGGCGGCCAGATTCACCGCGACGTCCTCGGCGAGTTCGAAACGCTCGTCCACCGCCGCCGCGTACAGCCCCCTGGCCACGCCCTGACCGGTATCCGGTACCGCCACGGGCTCACCCCCCTTGCGCTCGGTCCACTCACCGCCCTACCGATCCGCACTCTAGCGGCAGGTCAGGGCGACGCGGATCGGCTTGGGGCCCAACTGTGACGGGCCGCACGTGCCGACCGGGTCAGGCGCGCGCCACCTCGATCGTCATGCCCGCGGCCCGCAGCCGCTCGGTGAGCGCGTCGCCCATGGCGGCCGCGGGGGTGAGAATGCCCGCCCGCTCGGGCAATTCGTCGAAGGCCAGGCAGAGTCCGGACTGGCCGAGCATCACCGCGGTGGCCTGGTAGCCGGGATCGCCCTTGCCCGCGAAGGTCGCCACGTACTTGGCGCCGGAGGTGGTGCGCGCGAAGGTCTTCATGGTGAACCAGCCCGAGCGCCTGCTCTCCTCGCTGGGGCCGGTGCCCGGCTTGGGCAGCACCGTGTCCAGCAGCTTGCGGCCCGCCCGCGCCCGCGAGAGCACCGCGCCCGCGGCCAGGCCCGCCACGATGCCGCCGCTCATGACGGTCGCGATCACCGGGGACAGCCGCGAGGACCCCGCGCTCATCACCTCGCGGTACCGGAAGTTCTTGCCGTACACCCAGCCGAGCAGGCCGTTGGTGCGGCGGACGATCTTGGTGTTGTGCGCGGCCATCACGAAGGTGCCGACCCAGCCGTCCAGGCTCGGGTCGATGTTGCTCGCCCGCTCCAGCGCCTGATCGGACTGCCGACCCACGTCGGGATCCATCGACTTGTCCGGGCTCAGCGAGTACGGGTGCGCGAGCACCGCGGCCTTGGACGAATCCGCGGCCACCGCCTCCATCATGGCCCGGCCGGAATCGATGGTGCCGCCGCTGACGCCGCCCTTGAGCGAAGCGACCAACGTGACGTCGGTCAGCTCACCGGTGTTGTCCGCCACCGAACTCCGGTAGAGCTGGTAGACGCTCAGGTCGGAGGGCACCGAGTCGTAACCGCAGGAGTTGACGATCTTCGCGCCGGTCTCGACGGCCCGGTCGTGATGGGCGTCGATGGCCTCCCGGATGAACAGCGGCTCACCGGTGAGATCGGCGTAGTGCGTGCCCGCTTCGGCGCAGGCGCGCACCAGCGGCATGCCGTAGCGCAGGTAGGGGCCCACCGTGGTGATCACGGCCGTGGTGCGGGCGGCCAGCGCGTCGAGCGCGGCCTGGTCGGTGGAATCGGCGACGACGAGTTCCCAGTTCGCCGCGCGCGGGCCCAGTTCCTCGCGCACCTTCGCCAGCTTGTCGGCCGAGCGCCCGGCCAGCGCGATCCGCGCGCCCTCGGGTGCGGCGTCGAGCAGGTATTCGGCGGTGAGCTTGCCGACGAAGCCGGTCGCGCCGAACACGGTGAGATCGAAATCGCGGGTGTCTGTCATGTGGTCCGTCACTCCTGAGCGTCACGACCGGTGGCCGGGACGGTGGTAGTCGATGCGGTGCGGGATTCAGCGCCGGGTGGCGGTCTTCTTGCGGGCGCGGGCGGGTTTGGGCGGTGTGCGCTGCGCCAGCCACTGCCGGTGCGCGCGGCCCAGCTCGGTGACGGGGTCCTCGTCGTAGAGCCATTCCCGCGCGATGCGATGCCAGTTCGCGGTGGTGTGCAGCTGGCCGAGCATGCCGAAGGTGAGGAAGTCCGCGCGCCGGGAGAACAGGTGCTCCGGGGGCAGATTCTGCTGCTTCATCCCGGCGAACTCGCTCGCGCGCGGGTCGACCGCGAGCAGGAACGCGCCGCTGGCCAGCTCCGGGGTGATGGTGAGTTCCTCGTCCACCAGACACCATTCGGACGCGGCCAGCACGTACTCGAGGCACTCCTCGGCACCGATCTCCTCCGGCGAATCGATGACACCGCGCTGGATCATCAACTGCCGCAGATCTTCGGCGCGTTCCTCGGCCGCCGCGCGCAGGCAGGTGATCTCGAAACGCACGTGTGCCGGGTCCATCCGGTTGAACAGGCCGAAGTCGAGGAAGCCGACCCGGCCGTCGTCGAGCAGCAGCACATTGCCCGGATGCGGGTCACCGCAGAACTCGGCGAACTCGAACAGCGACCCGACATAGAAGCGGTAGATGATCTCGCCGATGCGGTTGCGGTCGGCGTCGGGCAGGCCGCGGATCTCGTCGAAACCGCGGCCGGGCAGATACTCCGAGACCAGCACCCGGGTGGTGCTCAGCTCGAGCAGCGTGCCGGGCACCACGATGAACGGATGGTCGGCGTAGAGCTCGGCCAGCTCGGCCTGGGTCTGCGCCTCGGCGCGGTAGTCGAGTTCGCTTTCGATGTTGAGGCGTAGCTCGTCGAGCACCGCGGGGGTCACCCACGGCATCGCCGATTGCAGCACCTTGCGGAACATCGTCAGGTTCTTCAGGTCCGCGCGCACGGCGGCGTCGATGCCCGGATACTGCACCTTCACCGCGACCACCCGGCCGTCGTGCAGCCGAGCGCGGTAGACCTGCCCGATCGAGGCCGCCGCGATCGGCTCCGGCTCGAACTCGGCGAACACCGCGTCCAGCGGGGCGCCGAAATCCTCCTCGACCACCCGGCGCATGCCCTCGAAGGGCACCGTCGGCGCGGCGTTGCGCAGGACGGCCAACCGTTGCTGGAAGCGTTCGCGATGGGCTTCGGGCACCAGGTCCAGGTCGAGCACCGACATCATCTGGCCCAGCTTCATCGCCACGCCCTTCATGGTGCCCAGCACCGCGACCACCTGCTCGGTGGTGCGGATCATGGACTCCTCGGCCATCTTCGCGCGCACCGCCTCCGAGCGTCCGCGCATGGACAACCGGGTGCGCTGGGTGCGCAGCACCGATCCGGCCGCGACCGCGCCCAATTTGGTTCCGCGAGCAAGCCGCGAGGTCGGCACTTGCTTCGCCATCGAGGTACCTCCATCGGTGCCGACGCGATCCACGGTGATCCGGTCCGCCCCCCGGGCGCACCACCCGCGTTCAGACTAACCGCCGACAGCGCGATGTCGACCCGGGCCGGTCAGGCGGGCGACTCGGTCTCCGGGGTGGGCAGCACGTGCTGCTGGGTGTTGAAGATCTCCCGCGAGCCGCCGGCGCGGGCCATGCCCTCGATCGCGCTCCAGACCATCATCGTCAGGTAGTCGATGACCTCTTCGCGATCCATCGACTTGTCCGTGGTCCACCAGTGCGTGGCCAGCTGGATACCGCCGACCAGCACATACGACCACAGCTGGGAGCCCTTGGTGTCGATGCCGCGCGAGCCGGCGCGGTCGATGATCACCGCCGAGACGACATCGGCGAACAGCTTCTCGAACTCCGCCAGCGAGGAGGCGTCCGAACCGTTGCCCATGATGAACCGGTAGACCTCGGGGTCCTCGTCGACGGTGACGACGTAGGCGGCCAGCGCCGAGCGGGTCAGCTGGAACTCGTCGGCGTCGACGCTGATGGCGCCGTAGACCCGGGGCATCAGGGTCGTCTCGATGAAGCGCTGCATGGTCGCGTGGACCAGGTCGTGCTTGTCGGCGAAGTACCGGTAGAGGACGGTCTTGGAGACGCCGATCTGGGCGGCGATCTCGTCCATGCCCGCGGTGGCGCCGCGCGTGCGGACAGCCGCCAAAGTGCCGTCGACGAGTTCTTCGCGCCGGTCGATCTTGTGCTGGCGCCAGCGGCGTTTGCGGCCGTCCACCCGGCCGGTGCGCACCGCAGCCGGTCGCTCGGCGCGCTCACCGATGTCGACAAGGTCTTCGGTGGACAGGGCAGGCTCCTTGGTCGTTGGGGTGGGGGGTCGTGTCGGGTGGGTCGGCCTACAGCTTATGGCACAGCAGAATGGAGGACATGGAGAAAGCTCCCGGCAACCTCACCGCCCCCGAGATCGCGGCGCCGCCCGCGCCGGCGGTGACCCCCGCCGCGCCGACGGGATTCTTCGTCGACGAGACGGCCAAGCGCCGTGACCTGCGCAAGATGAAGACGCTGGCGACCGGCCTGCTCGCCGCGGCGACGGCGATCTACCTGCTGTGCCGCTGGCTGGAGTCGCGCGGCGGCGGCGGTGAGTGGGTCGGCTACGTGCGCGCCGCCGCCGAGGCGGGCATGGTCGGCGCGCTGGCGGACTGGTTCGCGGTCACGGCGTTGTTCCGGCATCCGCTCGGCCTGCCGATCCCGCACACCGCCATCATCCGGAAGAAGAAGGATCAGCTCGGCGCCAGTCTCGGCAGCTTCGTCGGCACCAACTTCCTCGCACCGGAGGTGGTGTCGGCGAAGGTGAACTCGGCCGAGGTGTCGTTGCGCGTCGGCCGCTGGATGGCCGATCCGGGGCACGCGGCGCGGGTGGCGCAGGAGAGTTCGACGATCCTGCGCGCCGTGGTCGGGGTGCTGCGCGACGAGGACGTCGAGCAGATCATCGACAACACGATCGTCAAGCGCATCGCCGAGCCGCTGTGGGGTCCGCCGATCGGTCGGGTGCTCGCGGAACTGATCGCCGACAACCGCCAGCTGGCGTTGCTGGACCTGCTTGCCGAACGCGCGCACCAGTGGGCGCTGGGCAGCCAGGAAATCGTCGACAAGGTGGTCATGGAGCAGGCACCGCAGTGGGCGCCGAAATTCGTCAACATTCTGTTGTCGGAAAAGATCTATCGGGAATTGGTCGAATTCACCTGGAAGGTGCGCTCCGACCCCGAGCACGAGGTGCGCCTGGCCGCCAACCGGTTCCTCGAGGAATTCGCCCGCGACCTGCAATTCGACGACGCGATGATCAAGAAGGCCGAGCGGGTCAAGGCGCAGGTGATGGGCCGCGAGGAGATCACCGGCCTGGCCGAGGCCACCTGGCGGGCGGCCAAGCGGCTGATCCTGGAATCGGCCGACGACCCGAACAGCACGTTGCGGCGTAAGGTCGGTGAGAACGTCCAGCAACTGGGCGAGCGCTTGCGCGACGACGCCGAGATGCGCGCCAAGGTCGACGGCTGGATCGATCGCGGCGTGCGCTATCTGGTCGCCAACTACGCGGGGGAGATCACCACGCTGGTCACCGACACGGTCGCCAAGTGGGACGCCGAGGAGGCGAGCAAGAAGATCGAATTGCAGGTGGGACGGGATCTGCAGTTCATCAGGATCAACGGCACGGTGGTCGGCGCGCTGGCCGGGCTGGTGATCTACACCGTCTCGCATTTGTTGTTCCCCGGCTGAGCCGGCGCGGGCGGTAGCCCCCCGGAATTTCTGCTAACACAGTGCTTGCAAGAGCTAGCACCCTGACCTAGACTCGTTCTCGTACAACCGCCAGAAGGTGAGTGATGGCTGACCATCCCGAGGGCCGCGTGGCGAACGCGGCGCACGACATCGGAGGTTTCATCAGGGCACAGCGGGAAGCTGCGCAAGTCTCGTTGCGTCAACTCGCCGCCCTGGCGGGGGTGAGCAATCCGTATCTCAGCCAGATCGAGCGGGGATTGCGCAACCCGTCCGCGGAGGTACTCGCGCAGATCGCGAAAGCGCTGCGGGTGTCCTCGGAGGTCTTGTACGTACGGGCCGGCTATCTCGAGCAGCGGCCGCACGGTCCGGTCCGGGACGCCCTGCTTGCCGACACCTCCATCACGGAGCGGCAGAAGCAGGTGCTGCTGGACATCTACGAATCGTTCCGTCGAGAAAACGGCGAGAACGAGACAACCGACACTCCGCCACGCCAGGAGAGCGAACAACCATGACCGAGAAGACCGCCACCGTCACCAAGCCTCTGCTCGCCGCGGTCGGCGCCGGGGACGCCGTTTACACGGCGGCCCTCGACGTCGTCACCCAGGTGCGCGAGAAGGCCACCACCACCGACGTCTCCGGCCGGGTCGAGGAGGCGCGCGAGCGCTTCGCTCACGTGCCCGCCGATGTGCAGGCCCAGTTCGAGTCGCTGCGCGAGCGGCTGGCCGGCCTGCCCACCGAGCTGCCGGACGAGCTCGCCGAGCTGCGCGAGAAGTTCACCGCCGAGGAACTGCGCAAGCTGGCCGAGGAGTACTACGCCAAGGTGCTCGACCTCTACTCCGACCTCGCCGTGCGCGGTGAGGAGACCGTGGAGCGGCTGCGTGCCAACCACCTGGTCGAGGATCAGATCGAGCGCGTGGAGAGCCTCTACAAGGACGCCGCCTCGCGCGCCGAGGAGGTCGTCGGCCGGGTGAACGGCCTGCTGGGCCGTCCGGCCAAGGCGGAGGAGAGCGCTCCCGAGGCCACCGCCACCGCGGCGCCGGTCGTCGACGCCGAGGTCGTCGAGGTGACCACCGAGACCACCCCCGCCCCGGCCAAGAAGGCCGCCCCCGCCGCCAAGAAGGCGCCGGCCAAGAAGGCCGCCCCGGCGAAGAAGGCCGCCCCGAAGAACGTCTGATCGCGTCCGGCAGCCCGGACCGGGTTTTCCGACCGCCCTCGCGCACGCTGCTGCGCGGGGGCGGTTTTCGTATCATGGGGGAGTGCAAACGGTGAACGGGTTGACCGGCCTGATTCTGCTCGTGCTGTGGCTCGCCGCGCTCGGCGCGACGATCTTCGCGCTGATCCACGCCATCCGGCAGCGCCCGGACGCGTTCACCGCTGTTGACAAGCAGACCAAACCCATCTGGCTGGCGATCCTGGGTGTCGCCGTGCTGTTGTTGCTGCTCTCGGCGGGTGGTCTCGGCCTGCTGGCCTTCGTCTCGATCATCGCGACCGGCATCTACCTGGCCGATGTGCGACCGAAGGTGGACGAGGTGCAGCGCGGACCGCGCTGGTAGCGCGCGCAGGCACTGGAATCTCCCGCGCATCGGCGTTACTGTATCTAGCAGTAACACAAAGGAGTGTCCGATGCGTGCACAGCTGCCTGCCGTCCTGGCGCAGCTCCCGGCCAAGATCGCGGAGCTGCTCACCGCGCACCGCGCGAACCTGCGGGCGCGCACCTACCCGACCACGGCGCTGAATCCGCCCACCGCCCAGCGCGAGGTCATCCCCGTGACCCGCCCGGACGGCGCCCGGCTGCGCGTGCACGCCTACGGTCCCGCGGGCGCGCCGACCATCGTGCTCGTGCACGGCTGGACCTGCGCCATCGAATACTGGAACCCGCAGATCAACGCCTTCGCCGGGGACTACCGGGTGGTCGCCTACGACCAGCGCGGCCACGGCGAGAGCGAACGCGGCACCGCGCCCCTGACGATGGACCTGCTCGCCGACGACCTCGCGGCCGTGCTCGACGCCGCGGTGCCCGCGGGGGAGAAGGCGGTCCTCGTCGGGCACAGCCTCGGCGGCATGACCCTGCAGGCCTGGGCGGCGCGCAACCCCGGCGAGGTCACCCGCCGCGCGCACGCGGTGCTGCTCACCAATACCGCCCCGCACGGCCTGGTCGACACCACCACGGTGGTGCCGTTCTTCAACCGGCCGATGCGGTTCAAGCGCACCGGTGTGTCGCTGCCGCTGGCCGTCGGCAAGGTCGGCCTCGGCACCCCGATCGTCTTCCCGCCCGTGCGGCCGGTGCGCTGGCTGTTCGCCCGCCAGGTGATGTGCCTGGCCTGCGACAGCGACCGGGTCGACTTCGGCATGGCGATCGTGCGCTCGTGCCCGGCCGCGGTGCGCGCGGAGTTCGGCAAGCTGCTCGCGGTGATGGACCTCGGCGAGGCGGCCCGCAACCTGGTGGTGCCCACCACCGTGCTGGCCGGGTCGTTCGACGATTTGACGCCGCCGGTGCACTCCGAACTGATCGCCGAGATGCTCGAGTCGGTGGGCAGCCTGGACCGCTACGCGGTGTTCGAGACCGGCCACCTGGGCAACGTCGAGATGTTCGAGCGATTCAACGACGAACTGGCGCGCGTGCTGGACTCGGTGCACAGCAGGCGCGCCGAAGCCGTCGGCTGAGGTTGTCGCAGCCGTCGGCTGAGGTTGTCGCAGCCGTCGGCTGAGGCTGTCTCTTCAGGAGAAGACCACGGTGCGGCGGCCGTGCACCAGCACCCGCCCCTCCAGATGCCAGCGCAGGCCACGGGCCAGTACCACCCGCTCGATGTCGCGGCCCTGCCGCACCATGTCGCGCACCTGGTCGGCGTGGTCGATGCGGATCACGTCCTGCTCGATGATCGGCCCGGCGTCCAGTTCGGGCGTCACGTAGTGGCAGGTGGCCCCGATCAGCTTCACTCCGCGGGCGAACGCCTGGTGGTAGGGCCTGGCCCCGACGAACGAGGGCAGGAAGCTGTGGTGGATGTTGATGGCGCGGCCGGCCCAGTGCTCGCACAGCTGCGGCGGCAGCACCTGCATGAACCGGGCCAGCACCACCGCGTGCGGATCGTGCGCGTCGACCAGTTCCCGCACCTGCTCGAAGGCCGGACCGCGCTCGGCGGGGTCCTTCGGGAAGGGCACGTGGTGGAACTTCACCCCGTGCGCCTCGGTCATCGCGGCCAGATCGGGATGGTTGCCGATCACCGCCTCGATGGTGGCGGGCAGTTCCCCCGAGGCGGCCCGGCCCAGCAGGTCGTGCAGGCAGTGCCCGTCGCGGCTGACCAACAGCACCGCGCGCCTGCGCGCGCCGGAGTCGTGCACCTGCCATTCGGTCTCCGGGCTGAGCTCGGCGGCCACCTCGGCGAAGCGCTCGCGCAGCTCGTCGAGCTCGAAGGGCACCGTCGCGGCCTTGATCGCCTGGCGGGTGAAGAACCAGCCGGTGTCCTCGTCGGAGTGGTACCCGGCCTCGGAGATCGACCCGCCGAATTCGGCGATGAAGGACGTGATCCTGGCGATGATGCCCGGACGGTCCGGGCATCCCAGGGTGAGCACGTAGCGACGATCTTCCTGACTGGGCACGGCGGGACTCATGAGCCCATTCTCACAGGCCACCGCCGCGCACCGGCCGGGTGCCCGGGCCCGTGCCGCTCACAATTCGTAAAAGGGCTCCGCATAATGGAATTCGCCGGCGATCTGCGGCTCGAAGGCGGTCAGCGGCCGCACCTGGAAGTGCGAGGCCCATTCGGGCTCGTCCGGCGCGATGCCCAGTCGCGCCGCCGGCACGAAGCCGAAGCGGGGGTAGTACTCCAGGCTGCCCAGCAAACCGATCAGCGACTCGTCCAGCGCGTCGGCGGCGCCGAGCGCGGCGTGCATGAGCGCCGAGCCGACCCCGCGGCCCTGGTGGTCGGCGCGCACGCCGAGCGGGCCGAGGCCGAGGGCGGGGAACGGGCCGACCGCGGCCCTGGTGAGGCAGACGTGGCCGACCACGTCGTCGTGTTCCACCGCGACCAGGGAGAGCGTCGCGATCCAGCCGGGGTCGCGGCGCAGCCGCTCGACCAGCGCCACTTCGGGCGGTTCCGGCAGGTTCGCGGACCCGGGGGCCGTGGCGAAGGCGCTGCGATGCACCTGCGCGATGGCGGCGGCATCCGCGGCGCGTTCGCGTCGGATCAGCACGGTGTCGTCTCCTCCCGAACGAAGTTGGCCATGCACGCGAAACCACCGATGCGTATGCAGTCTGCGGGACGCACCACCGGCCTGGCAACGCAATTCGGTGGTGTGCCGCGCTTCACGTGCGGTGTGCCGAGCTTCGCATACGGCGTGCCGGACCGCGCAGACGGTGTGCCAGACTGCGCAGCATGGCAGAAACCGCGTTGCCGACCAGGGCCGAGGTGGCCGCTCGCATCGACCACACGCTGCTGGCGCCCGAGGCCACCGACGACGACGTCGCCGCGCTGGTGGCCGAGGCGCGCGACCTCGGCGTGTACGCCGTCTGCGTCTCGCCGTCGATGCTGCCGGTGCGCGCGCCCGGACTGGTCGTGGCCACCGTCGCGGGATTCCCCTCGGGCAAACATCATTCGCTGGTCAAGGGGGCCGAGGCGCGGCTGGCGGTGGACCAGGGCGCGGCCGAGGTCGACATGGTGATCGACGTGGGCGCCGCCCGCGCGGGCGAATACAGCGCGGTGCTCGCCGACATCGTGACCGTGCGCGAGGCGATCTCGGATCGCGCGGTGCTCAAGGTGATCATCGAATCGGCGGCGCTGTCGGACGAGGCGATCGTGGAGGTCTGCCGCGTCGCCGAACGCGCGGGCGCCGATTTCGTCAAGACCTCGACCGGTTTTCATCCCGCGGGCGGGGCGAGCGTGCACGCGGTGCGGCTGATGGCCGAGACGGTGGGCGGCAGGCTCGGCATCAAGGCCAGCGGTGGCATCCGCACCGCGGCGGCGGCCGCCGAACTGCTCGCGGCGGGCGCCACCCGGCTCGGGCTGTCCAAGTCGGCGGCGGTGCTGGACGGTTTCCCCTCCTGACCGCATCCACTCAGCAGCGGACGTCGCTGCTGCCGGTGCTCTGGAGTTCGGTGCGACCACCGGCCAGGTGCACGTCGATCCCGTTGTCGGTGACCTCGATCTCGGTGGCGCGCAAGCCCATCGGATAGCTCTGCAGGCTCTCGGTGAAGACGTCGACGATGCCCGCGACCAGGTCGGTCGGCAAGCCGATGCCCAGTACCTCGGCGGACATGGTCTGCACGTCCACCGCGCCGTCGCGCACCTGCGGGCGGACCTGGAGCTGGGCCAGGCCGCCGAGCACGTCGAGGGTGATGACGTCCGACGCCGCCGACGACCGCACCCCGCTGACCATGCCGGCCAGGGTCTGCTCGATGCCGTCGTTGCTCCAGGTGACATCGGCCTCGGAGCTGCCCACCGTGCCGCCCTTGCCGTTGTCGGCGACCTCCACGTCGCGGAAGGTGGCGTGCACGTTCATGCCGACGGCGGGGCCGAACTTGTCGTCCTTGCTGTCCACGGTCACCGAGGAGACCTTGCCGTCCAGCCAGGTGATCAGCAGCGGCTTGGCGCCGAACCCGACGTCGATCTTCGAGCCCATCTCCTGCTCGAACTGGCTGCTGATGCACTTGGAGACCGCGTGGCGGGCGTATGCCTCACCGGCGACCAGCGCCGTGACCAGCAGCGTGGCGACGACAGCCAGCGCGATCACCAGGGTGCGCCTGCTGACGCGCGGTGCGGCGGGGGGTGAGGTAGTCATGACGGAGATTCTTCCGCACGTTTCTGTGGCGGCTCTGAGGTCGGGGTGAGGGATGCGAATGTGACATGTGACACAGAATTCCAGCGTAGCCTGAGTGTCATGGCTGGTGAGGCGCGGGGCAGCGCACCCGGATCCGTCGATCGACGGTGGCGGGTGCTGCGGCGACTCGCCGGTCGACACGCCGGATTCTTCACCACCCGGCAGGTGCTGCGCGCCGGATGTGAGGCGCGGGTCCGCGCCGCCCTCGCCGAAGGGACGGTCCGGCGCGCGGGCGTCGGCATCCTGCGCCTGTCCGAATGGCCGGAAGGCCCGCTCGACGAGTACGCGATGTGGTCGGCCTGGTTCGACGGCGCGGTCGCCGTCTCCCACCACAGCGCGGCCGATCTGCACGGGCTCGGCCGGCTGCGCCCCCGGTTCCTGCACCTGTCGGTGGGCGCGGGCCGGCCGCCGGTGACGCCGCGGCTGGTGGTGCTGCGCCGCGCCCTGCCCGCCGCCGATCTGGAGTCGGCGGGCGCGTTCCTGGTCACCACCCCGGTGCGCACCGTCGTCGATCTCGCCGAGACCGACATCGGCCAGGCCGCCCTCGACGAGGTGGTTCGCGACGCCGTCGTCATCGGGCGCTGCACCCACGACGAGATCGCCACCGCCGCAAGCACTCTCGAGCTCCGCTCGGCCGCCCGTGTGCGCCGTGCGCTGGACGGGGTGTGATCAGCGCGGCGCCACCGCCGACCACGGCACCGACAGCACGTTGTCGCGCATCCGCCTGCGGTACTCGCGCACCGGAAAACCCTGATCCCGCAACAATTCCGCGGCCGCGCGCCAGCGCACTCGCGGGCCGAACGGCGCCATCGGCGCCGCGCGCGACCAGGCCCGGTCGGCGGCGGCGAGCAGGGCGTGCACCTGCTCGCCCGCCACGTTGCGGTGGATCAGCGCCTTGGGCAGCCGCTCGGCCAGATCCGACGGTCTGGCCACGGTGAACGGATCCCAGGCCAGCGTCAGCGACAGCGGGCCGTCGCGGTCGAGCAACACCCAGGCACAGCGACGGCCGAGTTCGTCGCAGGTGCCGTCCACCAGCAGCCCGCCCGGCGCGAGATTGGCCGTCACCGTCGCCCACGCGCCGGCCACCTCGGCCTCCGGGTACTGGCGCAACACGTTGAACGCGCGCACCAGCACCGGCCGCAGCCCGGCCAGCTCGAAACCGCCGCGCGCGAACGAGACTCCGTCCCGGCCCGGCACCACCCGTGCCGGATCGATCTCCAGGCCGACCAGCCGCACGTCGGACCGCACCGCGCGCAACCGGCCGGCGAGCTCGAAGGTGGTCCAGGGGCTCGCGCCGTACCCGAGATCGACCACCAGCGGGTCCGCGGCGGCGAGCAGGGTCGCGCGCACGAGGTCGTCGTGCACGAGCCAGCGATCGCTGCGTCGCAGCCGGTTGATGCCGGTGGTGCCGCGGGTGATGGTGCCTATCGGAGGGGTCAGCCGGCCGGCTTGCGCTCGTCCAGCCACCGCACGGTCTCCTCGGCTTCCCCGCGGAACAGGTCGACCAGATTCACCAGCATCAGTTGTTCCAGCCGGGGACCCACCATCGGGATGTAGACCTTGGCTTCCGAGGAGAACCGCATGGTGCAGCCGGTCTCGGTGGGGAACAGTTTGATCGTGCCGCCCAGGCTGCCGGGGCCGGCCGGGATCGAGGCCGAGTACTTGCCCACCGACTCCGCGGCGTCGAAGGGGCCCCAGCTCTCCTTGCGGGTGATGACCATGTCCTTGCGCATCACCGTCTGCGCGATCTCCGGCAGCATCTCGCGCGGCAGGATGTGACGCAGCTCGACCCGGATGCCCGATTCGTCGACGTCGAGGCTGACCACTTCGTTGCCGGGGGTCAGCTCGCGCATCTTCTCCACCCGCGCCTCCCAGTAGTCCCGGGAGGACAGGGCCTCATACAACTCCGCGGTGGTGTGCAAGGGGTAGCGGGCGGAGTAGTCCAGACGACGTGCCATGGGTCTTAACGTTAGGGGGTGCCTTTTTCGCCCGGGCTAGCGCCCGGCGAGCCAGGTGTTGGTGAACTCCTCCTCGGCGCGCAGCAGCTCGAGCAGGTGTTCGTTGATGGCGGCTTCGATCTTGCCGCCGAACAGCGGGACCTTGACCTCGATGGTGCCGTCCACCACGGCCGTGGCCGAGGTGTCGTCGCCGGAGAGGGCCACCGCGCCGCTCATCTGGGCGGGGGCGTTCTCCACGCGGGCCTCGAACGCGCCGGTGGTGCCGGTCCAGGTCTCGGTGCGGGGGATGATCAGGTCGCCGGGCCGCACGGCGGTGACGGCGGGCGGCAGCAGTTCGGCGGCGATGGCCTGCACCATGTGGATGCGGGCGGTATCGCCCTCGACGGTGACCGATTCCAGGCGCGCGTTGGGACCGCCGACCTCGGCGATACGGTCCTTCCAGTACTGCTCGTCGGAGAAGGCCGCGCGCACGGCGGAGACGGGATGGGTGTAGCGGGCCGTGAACGCCAAGGGTGTCGCCATGACTGGACACGCTACCGTCTGGGGCGTGCGAATTTCACGGGTGGTGCCGGGCCGCGCGGTGACCGGCGACGAGGTGCGCGAGCTGCTCGCCGACACCGGCGCGACGGTCCGCGAGGCGGTGCGATTGGCGGAGCTGACCACGTTGCGCGTCGGCGGCCCCGCCGTGCTCGCCGAATGCGGTACCACCGAAGCCCTGGTGGCGACCGTGCGGGCGCTCGACGCCGCCGGTGTGCCGGTGCTGCTGCTCGCGGGCGGCTCGAATCTGCTGGTCGGTGACGACGGTTTCGACGGTGTCGTGGTACGGGTCGCGACCAGCGGGGTGGAGCTCGGCGCCGACGGCGTGCTCGCCGAGGCGGGCGCCGACTGGGACGCGGTGGTGGCCGCCACCGTCGCGGCGGGTCTCGGCGGGCTGGAATGCCTGTCCGGCATTCCCGGTTCCGCGGGTGCGACGCCGGTGCAGAACGTCGGCGCCTACGGCGTGGAGGTCGCCGAGCTGTTGCGCCGGGTGCGGCTGCTGGACCGGGCCACCGGCGAGATCCGCTGGGCCGGTCCCGGTGAACTCGGCTTCGGCTACCGCACCAGCGTGCTCAAGCACAGCGACGCGGCCGTGGTGCTCGCCGTCGAGTTCGCGCTGCGCCCGGACGGCAGCAGCGCGCCGCTGCGCTACCGGGAGCTGGCCGCGGCGCTGGCGGCGGACGAGGGCGAGTCGCGGCCCGCGGCCGCCGTGCGCGAGGCCGTGCTGCGGTTGCGCGCGGGCAAGGGCATGGTGCTCGATCCGGCCGACCACGACACGTGGAGCGCGGGCTCGTTCTTCACCAACCCGGTGGTGCCCGCCGACCGGATCGAGCAGGTACGCGCCGCGATCCACGCCCATGTGGGTGAGGTCACGATTCCCACCTATCCGGCCGCGGACGGTGTCAAGCTCTCGGCGGGCTGGCTGATCGAGCGCGCCGGCTTCGGCAAGGGCTGGCCCGGTGCGGAGGCGCCCGCCCGGCTGTCCACGAAACACACACTGGCGCTGACCAATCGAGGTACCGCCCGGGCCGCCGACGTGGTCGCGCTGGCCCGCGCTGTGCGCGACGGTGTCGCCGAGCGCTTCGGCATCCGGCTCGAACCCGAACCGGTCACCGTCGGCGTGCGGCTGTAGACGGCGCGCCACCCGAACCCGGCGGGGCGCGCCGCGCGTGCGGCCGCGCGGCCCGCCCCGCGCGTAGATTCGACAGACGTGAGCTACCGCCCGTTGACCCGACCGGCCGCCGTCGTGGCGGCACTGCTCGCCGTGCTCGCGCTGCTCGCGGGCTGCACGATCGACCGCTCCGGCGACGACAACGGCGGCGCCCGCGGTCCCGTCGCCGAGGTCACCATGGACCCGGGTGACGGCGCGACCGAGGTGAATCCGGTGGCCCCGGTCTCGGTGCGGGTCGAGGACGGCACCATCGCCCAGGTCGCGCTGACCAACGCCGCGGGCAAGCAGGTGGCGGGCGAGCTCGCCCCCGACCACCGCTCGTTCCGGATCACCGAACCGCTCGGCTACGGCGCCACCTACACCTGGTCGGGCACCGCGGTCGGCACCGACGGCGCCCCGGTGCCGATCGAGGGCAGCTTCACCACCCTCACCCCGGCGAACACCCAGCCGGCGACGGTCAACATCGGCGACGGCCAGGAGGTCGGCATCGCGGCGCCGATCATCCTGCAATTCCAGGGCGCGGTGCAGGACAAGGCGGCCGTCGAGAAGGCGCTGACGGTCACCACGAACCCGCCGACCGCGGGCGCCTGGGCCTGGTTCCCCGACGACAACGGCGGTTCCCGCGCGCACTGGCGGCCGAAGCAGTACTGGACGCCCGGCACCACCGTGCACGTCGCGGCGCGGCTCTACGGACTGGACCTGGGCGGGGGCAACTACGGCGCCGCCGACCTGACCACCGACTTCACCATCGGCCGCAGCCAGATCGTGCGGGCGCACGCGCCGAGCCACCGGATGCAGGTGGTCCGCGACGGCGAGGTGATCTTCGACTTCCCGGCCAGCTACGGCGAGGGCAACGAGGCGCGCAACGTCACCCGCTCGGGCATCCACGTGGTCACCGAGAAGTACGAGGACTTCCTCATGTCCAACCCGCCCTACTACGAGAACGTGCGGGAGCGCTGGGCGGTGCGGATCTCCAACAACGGGGAGTTCATCCACGCCAACCCGGCCTCGCTGGCCGCGCAGGGCTCGGCCAACGTCACCAACGGCTGCATCAACCTCTCGCCCGAGGACGCGCAGGCCTACTTCCCGACCGCGTTGTACGGCGACCCGGTGGAGGTGACCGGTACGTCCATCGCGCTGTCCGCCGCCGACGGCGACCTCTACGACTGGACCATCGATTGGGACACCTGGCAGACCATGTCGGCGCTCGACGGCTCGGCGGCCCCGGTGGTCTCGGCGACACCGGTCACCCCGGGCCCGCCGCGCTGACCGCGCGGCTCAGGCGTCGGGTCGCGCGGTCGAGTCCAGCACCCACTGCCGGTATCCCGGGTGGGCCTCGACGACCGGCACGGCGAGCACCTGCGGCGTGGTGGCCGGGTGCTCGGCGCGGGCCCGGTCCAGGATGGCGGGCACCAGGCTGCGGCGGGTGTGCAACACGACCAGCGCCTCGGTGTCGTCGCAGAGCGCGCCCTCCCAGCGATAGATGGAGCGCACGCCGCTGACGATGTTGCCGCACGCCGCCAACCGATCCCGCACCAGTCCGCGGGTGAATTCCGCCAGCCACTCGGCGGATTCGGCGGTGACGGAGACGTCCACGATTTCCTCGGTCATGGCACCAGTCTCCCGGCCGGGATCAGCCGCGGCGGGCGAAGCGGCCGGGATCGGCCTGGTCGCGCGGCTTGACGATGATCTGGTCCAGGTTCACGTGCGGCGGCCGCGAGGCGACGAAGCCGACGATCTCGGCGATGTCGGCGGCGACCAGCGGGTCGATGCCCTCGTAGACCTTGGCCGCGCGCTCGGCGTCACCGTCGAAGCGCACCAGCGAGAACTCGGTTTCCACCGCGCCGGGCGCGATCTCGGTGAGCCGCACCGGCTGCCCCAGCAGCTCGCCGCGCAACGTGCGGTGCAGCACGGCCTGGGCGTGCTTGGCGGAGGTGTAGCCGGAGCCGTTGTCGTAGGCGTGGAAGGCGGCCACCGAGGTGATGGTGACGATCAGGCCGTCACCGGAGTCGATGAGCTTGGGCAGCAACGCCTTGGTGACCCGCAGGGTGCCGAGCACGTTGGTCTCCCACATCCACCGCCAGTCGTCGAGGTCGGCCTCGGCCACCGGCGCCAGGCCCTTCGCGCCACCGGCGTTGTTGACCAGCACGTCCACCCGCTCGACCGCATCGGTGAACGCGCGCACCGAATCCTCGGAGGTGACGTCGAGTTCCAGTGCCGTGCCACCGATCTCCTCGGCCAACGTCCGCAGCCGGTCCATCCGGCGCGCGCCGACGTAGACGTGGTAGCCGTCGGCGGCGAGCTGCCGCGCGGTGGCCTCCCCGATGCCGGAACTTGCTCCCGTGACGACGGCGGTGCGAGTGCTCATGGCCCTCGATCCTAGGTCCGTGCCCACGGCACCTAGCATGCGGTGCATGGCTACACGGGACGCGGTCAGCGCGGATGGCACCAGGATCGTCTATCGGGTGAACGGGCCGGAGGGCGCACGCCCGCTGCTGCTCGTGCACGGCTGGTCGGCCGACCTGACCTGCTGGGGCGCCGCCGCCGACGAGCTGGCCCGGCACTACCGGGTGATCGCCATGGACCTGCGCGGCCACGGCTACTCCGACATTCCGGACTCCGGCTACGACGATCCGAAGAACTGGGCCGCCGACGTCGCGGCCGTGCTCGCCGCGGAGGCGGCCGGCACCCCGGCGGTGCTGCTGGGCTGGTCCTACGGCGGCATCGTGATCAGCGACTACCTCACCGCCCACGGCACCGACGCGGTCGCCGGGGTGATCTACACCGGCTCGATGGCCAACATCGGGGTGGACGTGCCGGGCGCGGAGATGGGTTCGGCGCTGCGGCAGGCCATCCCCGGAGTGTTCGACGAGAGCCCCGGCAAGGCGGTGCGCGGCTTCATGGCCTTCGGCAATGCCAACACCGGCGAGGGCACCGACAAGGGCGTCGACGCGCAGCGGCTGTTCGGCATGAGCCTGTCCACCCCGCCCGCGGTGCGCAAGGCGCTGTTCTACCGCACCGTCGACAACACCGAGACGCTGCGCACCCTCGACGTCCCGGTGCTGGTACTGCACGGCACCGCCGATCCGGTGGTTCCCCTCGCCAACGGCCGCTACGTCGCCGAGACCGTGCCGACGGCCCGCACCTCGTTCTGGGAGGGCGCCCAGCACGGCCTGTTCATCGAGGATCGAGCCCGGTTCGTGGCCGAAGTCCGCGAGTTCGTCGACGGGCTGTAGCCCGCGGGCAACGCTGTGTGATAGCGGTCACTCGCCCGGTGGCGGGGCAATCGAGCGTGGAAGTGGGCGTGCACTATGGATGGTGTGAGTCAGCGTGTGGACCAACGGCCGAACCGGATCGCGGTGTTGTCGGTGCACACCTCCCCGCTGGCCCAGCCGGGCACCGGTGACGCGGGCGGGATGAACGTCTACGTGCTGCGTACGGCTGTCGAGCTGGCCCAGCGCGGCATCGAAGTGGAGATCTTCACCCGGGCCACCGCCTCGCACATCCCGCCGGTGCAGGAGGCGGCCCCGGGCGTGCTGGTGCGCAACGTGGTCGCCGGTCCGTTCGAGGGACTCGACAAGCAGGACCTGCCCACCCAGCTGTGCCCGTTCACCGCGGAGGTGCTGCGGCAGGAGGCCAGGCAACTGCCCGGCTACTACGACCTGGTGCATTCGCACTACTGGCTGTCCGGCCAGGTCGGCTGGCTGACCCGGGACCGCTGGCGGGTGCCGCTGGTGCACACCGCGCACACGCTGGCCGCGGTGAAGAACGCCGCGCTCGCCGAGGGCGACGCCCCCGAGCCGGTGAGCCGCGAGATCGGCGAGAAACAGATCATCGCCGAGGCCGACCGGATGGTGGCCAACACCGCCGAGGAGGCGCGCCAGCTCGTCGAGTTGTACGGCGCCGACCGCGACCGCATCGACGTGGTACCGCCCGGCGCCGACCTGACCCGCTACCGCCCCGGCGACCGCGCGGCCGCCCGCGCCGAACTCGGCTTGGCGCTCGGGGAGCCGATCGTGGCGTTCGTCGGCCGCATCCAGCCGCTGAAGGCACCCGACGTGCTGGTTCGCGCGGCGGCGGAGTTGCTGCGCCGCGACCCCGGCCGCGCCCTGCGGGTGTTGATCGTCGGCGGCCCGTCCGGCTCCGGGTTGCAGCGGCCGGACGCGCTGATCGAACTGGCCGCCGAACTCGGGATCAGCGAGCGGGTCACCTTCCTGCCGCCGCAGCCGCCCGAACGGCTGGTGCAGGTGTATCGCGCCGCCGACCTGGTCGCGGTGCCCAGCTACAGCGAGTCCTTCGGCCTGGTCGCCATCGAGGCGCAGGCCAGCGGCACTCCGGTGCTGGCCGCCGACGTCGGCGGGCTGAGCACCGCCGTGCGCGACGGTGCGACCGGTCTGCTGGTGCGCGGGCACGAGACCGCCGACTGGGCCGACGCCCTCGGTGCGCTGCTCGGCGATCGGGACCGGTTGCGCCGCATGGGTCTTCGTGCGGTCGCGCACGCCGCGGGCTTCTCCTGGGCGCACACCGCCGAAGGACTGCTGGAGAGTTATTCCGCCGCGCTCTGGGAATTCCACGGTGCGCGCGCCGGCGTCGGCGCGGGCCGGATGACGCCGAACCAGGCCAGATCGCGGGCGCTGTGGCGGCGCCGGATGGGAGTGCGCCGATGAGCGAGATCACCGACACCGCGGAGGTCATCGACCGGACCCTGCGCGAGCGCGAGATCGAGTACACCCGGCCCGGCGACGACGTCTTCGTCGTCGTGCTGCCCGGTGAGCGCAAGCTCAAGACCACGGTGATGCTCACCGTCGGCAAGCACGGCGTGCGGATCGAGTCCTTCGTCTGCCGCAAGCCCGACGAGAACTTCGAGGGCGTCTACAAATTCCTGCTGCGCCGCAACCGCAGGCTCTACGGGGTGGCCTACACGCTGGACCGGGTGGGCGACATCTATCTGGTCGGCCGCATCGCCACGCACGCGGTGACCCCCGACGAACTCGACCGCGTTTTCGGGCAGGTGCTCGAGGCGGTGGACGCCGACTTCAACGTGCTGCTCGAACTCGGTTTCGCCGAATCCATTCGGCGGGAATGGAAGTGGCGGGTCTCGCGCGGGGAATCGCTGAAGAACCTGCGCGCCTTCGAGCATCTGGTGGACACCGCCGAGGACGAGTGAGCTCGGGCACCTGACGCCACCCGCGGCGCGGCAACCACGTAGCGTTACCGCCCGACACGAACATGCACGCACCGGGCCGCCGCCGTGCGCGGCGGTCCGGTGCTGCCTGGGCAGTTGGGGGTTTTGGGCAGATGACGGTTCTCGCACTGGACATCGGCGCCACCAAGATCGCGGTGGGGCTGGTCGGCGCCGACGGGGTGACCCACGAGGTGGGCCGGATCCGGGTGCCCGAGAGCGGCGTGTGGGAGGCGGTGTCCGGACTGCTGCTCGCGGCCGCCAACGGCCACGAGGTGGCGGTCGTCGGGATCGGGTCGTGCGGCCCGGTGGACGCGCCCGCCGGGATCACCACCCCGCTCAACATCCCCGAGTGGCGCGAGGGATTCGCCCTGGTCGACGCGGTGCGCGAGCTGTTCCCCGGCGCCTCGGTGCGGATGGCCATCGACGGGGTGTGCCTCGCGCTGGCCGAGCGGCACTTCGGCGCGGCGCGGGAGACCCCGGACGCGCTCGCCATGACGGTGTCCTCCGGAATCGGGGGCGGGATCATCGTCGGCGGCATGGTCGCGGTCGGGCACACCGGCAACGCCGGGCACATCGGGCACATGATCGTGCCGGGGAGCACCGATCCGTGCGCGTGCGGCGGTGTCGGCTGCGTGGAGGCCGTGGCGAGCGGACCCTCGGCGGTGCGCTGGGCTCGGGAGCGGGGCTGGACCGGCAGCGACGGCGTCGAACTGGCGGCCGCCGCGCAGGCCGGTGACCGGATCGCCAAGGCCGCCCTGCGGCGCGCCGGAATCGCGCTGGGACAGGTCATCTCGTCGGCGGCCGCGCTGCTGGACGTGGACCTGGTGGTGGTCGGCGGTGGTTTCGCCCAGTCCGGCGAGCCGCTGTGGCGGCCGCTGCAGGAAGCCCTCGGCGCGCACGCCCGCATCGAGTTCCTCGGCGATCTGCGGGTGGTGCCCTCCGAACTCGGCGAGCAGGCCACGCTGGTGGGGGCGGGCCTGCTGACGGCGCTGGGCGGCCGCGGCTGAGTCGCCGCGGCGTCGTTACACTACGCGGCATGACGTACACCCTCGTGCTGCTGCGCCACGGCGAGAGCGAATGGAACGCCCTGAACCTGTTCACCGGCTGGGTGGACGTGCACCTCACCGACAAGGGCGTGGCCGAGGGCAAGCGGGCCGGTGAGCTGCTCGCCGAGCACGGGATCCTGCCCGACATCGTCTACACCTCGCTGCTGCGCCGGGCCATCTCCACCGCCAACATCGCCCTCGACGCCGCCGACCGGCACTGGATCCCGGTCGTGCGGGACTGGCGGCTCAACGAGCGGCACTACGGCGAGCTGCAGGGCAAGAACAAGGCCCAGATCCGCGACAAGTACGGCGAGGAGCAGTTCATGCTGTGGCGGCGCAGCTACGACACCCCGCCGCCGCCCATCGAGGCGGGCAACGAGTACAGCCAGGAGGGCGACGCCCGTTACGCGGGCATCGACATCCCCAAGACCGAGTGCCTGCTCGACGTGGTGAACCGGATGGTCCCCTACTGGGAGTCGACCATCTCCAAGGATCTGCTGGCGGGCAAGACCGTGCTGATCGCCGCGCACGGCAACTCGCTGCGCGCGCTGGTCAAGCACCTCGACCAGATCTCCGACGAGGAGATCGCCGGTCTGAACATCCCGACCGGCATTCCGCTGCGCTACGAACTGGACGAGAACCTGCGTCCGGTGCGCCCCCGCGAGTACCTGGACCCGGAGGCGGCGGCCGCCGGCGCGGCCGCGGTCGCGAGCCAGGGCGGTAAGTAACTCGTCGTTCGCGCGTGGGGCCCGGCGGATTCCGCCGGGCCCCACGTGTGTTCAGGCCCGTGTGTCGAGCTGTTGTCCACAGGGCACGGGTTGTCCACACTGTGGTGGGTCACGTCTTCTTACCGGCGAGTAAGTGTGCAAGAATTCCGCCGTCCCATTTCAAAGGAGAGGTGGACCACTCGCGATGAGAAGAGCGTTCCGGGTCACCGTGGCGGGCCTCGCCGCTGCCCTGTTCCTGCCGTTCCTCGGCTCCGGCGCCACCGCCGCGCCGCTGCCCACCGGGCCCGACGGTGGCGCGGCGGGCCAGGCATGGGCCGCGACCCACGACGGGCCGCAGCAGTTCCCGAACATCCACATCACCTGGGATGTTCCGATCACCATGAGCGACGGCACGGTGCTGAAGGCGAACCTGTACCGCCCGGCCGACGTGCTCGGTAATCCGGTCCCCGTCGCGACGCCGACGGTGGTCAACATGACGCCGTACACCAAGCTGGTGTCCAACCTCGCCGACCACGCGGGCTCGGTGCCCGGCCTGTCGGACGCGATGATCGGGCTGTTCCGCGAGATCGACATGACCGGCACGCCGTTCTCCGGCGTCACCGATCTCACCAAGGCATTCGGGGGCGGCCAGCTGCGCAACTTCGCCGTCGACCGCAGCCTGGTCCGCAGCGGCTACACCCAGCTGGTCGTCGACGTCCGCGGCACCGGCTTCTCGCAGGGCGAATGGGACATGCTGCGCGACCGCGAGCAGCAGGACACCGTCGAGGTGATCGACTGGGCGGCCCGCCAGCCGTGGTCCAACGGCCGGATCGGCATGAGCGGCATCTCCTACTCCGCCATCAACCAGGTGCAGGCGGCGGAGAAGGCGCCGCCCGCGCTACAGGCCATCTTCCCGATCGTGCCGGGCAGCGACCTCGTCACCGACGTGCTCGCGCCCGGCGGCGGCTTCGGGTTCAACTTCATCCCGCTGTGGCTGACCGCGATCAACACCCTCAAGTGGGTGCCGGACGTGCAGTCCCTGGTCACCGGCAACTTCGACCAGCAGTGGCTCACCGACCGCATGGACTCGCCACTGACCTACATGGACGTGTTCCTCAACGCCTACAGCAAGACCCGGCTCGAGGATCTGGACCCGCGGGTGCGCAGCATGCTCACCGACGGCAGCCCCGAACGCAAGGCGTGGCTGGGTGATCCGAGCCGGATCACCATCCCGACCTTCGTCGTCGGTGGCTGGCACGACCTGTTCACCTACTCCGAGTCCCAGATCTACAACCAGATCTCGGCGCCGCCCGGGCACAAGCAGCTGTTGATGGGCAACACCTACCACCTGAACTCCGGCAACGAATACGCCGAGCCCGGTCTGCCACCCCGGCTGGACGTGCTGCAGCGGGCGTGGTTCGACCGCTGGCTCAAGGACATCGACAACGGGATCGATCGCTACGGTCCGGTCACGCTGCGCCAGCAGGGCGGTGGCTGGATCACCCAGAACGGCTTCGGCGACTCGGCCGAGGGCGCGGAGGGCGCCGAGCATCGGCGCATGTACCTGTCGGGAGCGCCGAGCGGTACCGCGCGCAGCGTGTACGACGGCTCGCTGCTGGCCGAGCAGGACGGCAGCACCCAGCGCCTCACCGTCGCGCCGGGCCTGACCGGCCTGTGCTCGAACGACGCGGGCCAGGCCACCGCGGGCGTGCTCGCCGCCATCGACGCCTGCGGTGCCGATTCGCGGATCCAGGAGACCAACGGCCTCACCTTCACCAGTGCGCCGGTGGCCGAGCCGACCGTCATCTCCGGGCCGATCGCGGTGCGGTTGAACACGGTGCAGGACGCCGCCGACGGCTACTGGTCGGTGACCGTCAACGACGTCGCGCCCGACGGCCGCTCCACGGTGCTGTCCTCGGGCCAGTTGATGGCCTCGTTGCGGTCGATCGACGAGTCGCGCAGCAGCCGCTCCGCCAACGGCGACTACACCGACCCGCGGCCGTTGGCCTCCCTGGAGGACCGGCTGCCGGTGATCCCGGGCGAGCCGACCACCCTCGACATCGCGCTGCCCGCCACCGAGGCGGTACTGCAACCGGGCCACCGGCTGCGGGTGGACGTGTACGCGGGCAACTTCCCGAAGGGCCTGCCGATCCTGCCCATGCTCGTCGACACCGGGCTGAAGCCGCAGCACCTACAGCTGGACCCGGAGCGGCCCAGTTTCGTGAACATCCCGGTCCGCGGCAACCCCGGCTGGTAACCGCGACGGCGCCGCCGAATCCGGCGGCGCCGTCTGCGTTTCGACCGACACGCCGGGCCGCCGCCCGCGTGGCGAACGGCGGGTAAACACCTGCCCAACAGGACAGGAATGGCCTGTGACCTGCGTGGAACTTCGCGAACCCGGCGTTGGTCACGCGGTCGGCGACCGTACGATTCAGGTGTGAGCGTTCCGCAGGCCGTGTTGTTGGCAGTCCTCGCGGCTGTCGTCGGACTGGCCGTCGGCGGCTTGCTCATCCCGTACGTGAACGCACGGCAGGCCGCCCGTCGGCAGGCCGATTCCGGGCTCACCATGAGCCAGGTGCTCGACCTGATCGTGCTCGCTTCCGAGAGCGGTATCGCGGTGGTCGACCAGTACCGCGACGTGGTGCTGGTGAACCCGCGCGCCGAGGAACTCGGTCTGGTCCGCAATCGGCTGCTCGACGAGCGCGCCTGGGCGGCGGTGGAGAAGGTGCTGGCCACCGGCGAGTCCGCCGAGTTCGACCTCACCGCGAAGAACCCGCTGCCCGGCCGCAGCCGCATCGCCGTGCGCGGTGTCGCGCGGCCGCTGTCGCAGGAGGAGACCGGCTTCACGGTCCTGTTCGCCGACGACGATTCCGAGCAGGCCCGGATGGAGGCCACCCGCCGCGATTTCGTCGCCAACGTCAGCCACGAGCTCAAGACGCCGGTGGGCGCGATGAGCCTGCTCGCCGAGGCATTGCTGGAATCGGCGGACGACCCCGAGGCGGTGCGCCACTTCGGCCAGCGCGTGCTCGGCGAGTCGCGCAGGCTCGGCAAGATGGTGACCGAGCTGATCGCGCTGTCGCGGTTGCAGGGCGCGGAGAAGCTGCCCGAACTCGAGGTCGTCGACGTCGACACCGTGGTCATGCAGGCGGTGGACCGCTCGCGCACGGCCGCGGAGGCCGCGGGCATCACCGTGAGCACCGACCGGCCAAGCGGCCTCGAGGTCCTCGGTGACGAGACACTGCTCGTCACCGCACTGTCGAACCTGGTCGAGAACGCGATCGCCTATTCGCCGCCCGGCTCGCACGTCTCGGTGAGCCGGTCGCTGCGCGGCAAGTACGTCGCGATGGCGGTCACCGACCGCGGCATCGGCATCGCCAAGGAAGACCAGGAGCGGGTGTTCGAACGGTTCTTCCGTTCCGACAAGGCGCGCTCGCGCGCCACCGGTGGTACCGGTCTCGGCCTGGCTATCGTCAAGCACGTGGCGGCCAACCACAACGGTGAGATCACCCTGTGGAGCAAATTGGGCACCGGTTCGACGTTCACCCTGCGAATACCCGCCCACCTCGAGGCCGACAGCGGCGACGACGACGTCGACGCGGACGGCGCCGCGGTGAGCACGAAGGAAAACGGCTCGCGTCCCTCGGGGCCGGGCAGACCCAATGGTGTGGAGGCACGCAGATGACGAGTGTTCTGATCGTCGAGGATGAGGAGTCGCTGGCCGATCCGCTCGCGTTCCTGCTGCGCAAGGAGGGCTTCGAGGTCACCGTGGTGGGCGACGGTCCGTCGGCGCTGGCCGAATTCGACCGCTCCGGCGCCGACATCGTGCTGCTCGATCTCATGCTGCCGGGCATGAGCGGCACGGATGTCTGCAAGCAGCTGCGCACCCGCAGCGGGGTACCGGTCATCATGGTGACCGCGCGCGACAGCGAGATCGACAAGGTGGTCGGCCTCGAGCTGGGTGCCGACGACTACGTCACCAAGCCGTACTCGGCGCGGGAGCTGATCGCCCGCATCCGGGCCGTGCTGCGCCGCGGCGCGGGCGACGAGCTCGACGGCAACGGCGAGAGCGGCGTGCTCGAGGCCGGTCCGGTGCGGATGGACGTCGACCGGCACACCGTGATGGTGAACGGCAAACCGGTGACGTTGCCGCTCAAGGAGTTCGACCTGCTCGAGTACCTGCTGCGCAACTCCGGCCGGGTGCTGACCCGCGGCCAGCTGATCGATCGGGTGTGGGGCGCGGACTACGTCGGCGACACCAAGACCCTCGACGTGCACGTCAAGCGACTGCGCTCGAAGATCGAAGCCGACCCCGCCAAGCCGGAGCACCTGGTCACCGTCCGCGGCCTGGGGTACAAGCTCGAAGCGTGAGCGGGTCAGCGGCCGGAGGTGGTAGCGGAGCGTGACCACGGAGGCCGCCCCGCTCAGGCGGAATCGGGCACAGCCTGAGCGGGTCAGCGGGTATGGCCGACGACGGCCCCGGTCCATCGACCGGGGCCGTCGTGCTGTCTGCCGTTCGCGTGGTTCAGGGCAGGTAGATCCAGGTGGGGCCGATGCCGGGAACGTCGGTGAGGCGCAGGGTGATCCAGCCCAGGTCGTCTTCCTGCATGCAGTCGTAGAGCGGCACGGTGGTGCCGTTGCCGCGGCAGGCGATGGTGCGGCTGACGCCGTAGGGGCTCATGACGACGTTCTTGCCGTCCGCCTTGGCGGTGAGCGCCGCGGGGTCGGTCGCGGCCACGAAGGTGGCGGTGACGTCGGAGAACTGGGTGGGGTCGGCGGCGGGCTCGGCGTGTGCGAGGCCGGTGCCGGCCAGCGCGGCGCCGATCAGCAGCGACGCGACGGTCAGGGCTTTCTTCATGCGGCAATCCAATCGCACGGTGGTGTCCGGGGGATTGCCGGGAGGTGTCCTGGTGCCTGCGCGGGTCACGGCACCGACCCGCGCAGGCCGCCGGTTCAGCTGCCGCTGCTGCTGCCGGACAGCAGGCCGCGCAGCAGTGCGCTGCCGGTGCCGGATCCGCCGCTGCCGCTGCCGCTGCCCGGGGACGCGGCCTCCTCGACCTCCACGACGATCGACTGGGTGCTGCCGCCCTGTTCGGCGGTCAGGATGTGCCTGCCCGGGGTGCTGGGCTGCCAGTCGATGGTCGCGCTGCCGGGCGGCCACGGCACCGTGGGCGCTCCGATGAACTCGCCGTTGTCGCTGAAGTAGACCAGCAGACCGCCGGAGGCGCCGCCGACCTGGGCGGTGAGGGTGTAGGTGCCGCCGACGACGTGGGTGCTGCCCTCGACCGCGAGCGACTGCACGGAGGCGTGCGCCGAGGGCGCCACCAGGACGGTCGCGGCCGCGGCGGCGAACAGCGCCGCGGCGGTGCGTGCGGTGCGTGTCATGTCCGCCTCCTAGCTGCTGCCCGCGAGGCCGCCGAGCAGGTCGCCGAGCCCGCCGGAGCCGGCGCTGCTGCCGGAGCCGGGATCGGTGCCCGGGTCGGGATCGGGGTCGGGATCGGGGGCGTTCGGATCGATGACGTTCACCACGACGGTTTTCGTGCTGCCGCCCTGGGATGCGGTGATCAGGTGCTGGCCCGGGGTGGTCGGGGTCCACTCGATGGAGGATTCGCCGACCGGCCACGGCACCTTCGGTCCACTGATGTCCTGTCCGTTGTCGGTCCAGTACACGAGCAGGCCGATGCTCGCGCCGCTCAGCTTCGCCTTCAGGGTGTAGGTCTGGCCGAGCTGGTGCGTCGCCCCCGACACGGTGACCGAGTCGACGGTGGCGTTGGCGTGGGGCGCGGCGAACACGACGATCGCCGTCGCGGCCGTGAGCCCGGCGACGGTCGAGCCGATCCGGCCGAGTCCGCGCTGTGTGGTGATGCTCATGATGTTCGTCTCCTGTGCTGCCCACGCAGGGTGTGGGCAAGCGCACAGTAAATGACCGTCACTGTGAAATGTCGTCGTTTCGCAAAATTTCCCGAAACCTCCTCGGCCGGGTGAAACGCCTGGTATCAGCCGTGCTCGGCGGCGCGAGCGGCGTGTACGGTCGCCGGATGCACGGCGATCAGGCCGAGCCCTTCCCGCCTGCGGCAGTGCCTGGCCAGTTCCTCGTAGGCGGGCGCGCCGAGCAGTTCGGTGAGTTCGGGTGCGTAGGACTGCCAGACCGGCCGGGCGCCGACATGCGCGTCCGGGGAGCCGGAGCAGTACCAGTCCAGATCCTCGCCGCCGGGGCCCCAACCGCGCCGGTCGTACTCGGTCACCACGGTGCGCAGGATCTGCACCCCGTCGGGCCGGTCCACCCACTCCTGGGTGCGCCGGATCGGCAATTGCCAGCACACGTCCGGCTTGACGGTGTGCGGCGGCAGGCCGCGGCGCAGCGCCATCGTGTGCAGGGCGCAGCCGACCCCGCCCGCGAAGCCCGGCCGGTTGAGGAAGATGCACGCGCCCTCGTGGCGGCGGGTGCGGAGCGCGGGCTCGTCATCGAGTTCGTCGAGCTCGAGATAGCCCTTCTTGGTCACCCGGCCCTTGGCGTTGCGGGCCTGGTCCATGAGCTGCCAGTCCTGCGGTGTGAGCATTTTCACAGCGGCGCGCAGGCGTTCCTGGTCCTCCTCGTCGGAGAGGAACGCCCCGTGCGAGCAGCAGCCGTCGTCGGGGCGGTCGGCGATGATGCCCTGACAGGCGGGTGTGCCGAAGACGCAGGTCCAGTGGGAGAGCAGCCAGGTCAGGTCGGCGACGATCAGATGCTCGTCGTTCGCCGGGTCGAGGAATTCGATCCATTCGCGAGGAAAGTCCAGATCCACCTCGGGGGCGGGGTCGATCTTGCCTGCTGGTCGGGGCCGGGTCCGGCTGTCCGCCGCTGCGCCTACCGTCACAGCATTCGACGCTAACAGTTCACGTCGCCCACTCGTAAGTGCTGGTCGACCCAGTACCGTGTTCATGTGCGGCTAGGGGTACTCGACGTCGGAAGCAATACCGTCCACCTGCTCGTGGTGGACGCCCACCGGGGTGGGCACCCCATGCCGATGAGCTCCACCAAGGCCACGTTGCGCCTGTCGGAGAACATGGACGACGAGGGGCGCATCACCACCCAGGGCGCGGAGCGGCTGATCTCCACGGTCGCCGAGTTCGCCAGTATCGCCGAGACCTCGCAGTGCGTGGAGCTGATGCCGTTCGCCACCTCGGCGCTGCGCGAGGCCGCGAACTCCGAGGAGGTGCTCGGGCGGGTGCGCGCCGAGACCGGGGTGGACCTGCAGGTGCTCAGCGGTGTCGACGAGGCGCGGCTGACGTTCCTGGCCGTGCGCCGCTGGTACGGCTGGAGCGCCGGGCGCATCCTCAACATCGACATCGGCGGTGGCTCGCTGGAGATGAGCAACGGCGGCGACGAGGAACCCGATGTCGCGTTGTCGCTGCAGCTCGGCGCGGGCAGGCTCACCCGGCAGTGGCTGCGCGAGGACCCGCCGGGCAAGCGCCGCGTCGCGGTGCTGCGCGATTGGCTCGACGCCGAACTCGTCGCGCCCGCCAAACAACTGCTCGACGCGGGCAAACCCGACCTGGCCGTCGGCACGTCCAAGACGTTCCGCTCGCTGGCCAGGCTGACCGGCGCGGCGCCCTCGGGCGCGGGCCCGCGTGTTCGACGTACACTGACCAGCTCCGGCCTGCGGCAGCTGATTGCGTTCATCTCCCGGATGACCGCCGCGGACCGGGCAGAATTGGAAGGCGTGAGTTCGGATCGGTCACAGCAGTTGGTGGCCGGCGCACTGGTCGCGGAGGCGAGTATGCGAGCGCTGTCGTTGGACACCCTCGAAATTTGCCCGTGGGCGCTGCGGGAAGGGCTGATCCTGCGCAAACTGGATACCGATATGAGCGGTGGACCACGAGCGGCAGCCATGCCGGGCGCGGTGGGCGGCGGCCTGCCCCGGCCCGGTGGTGCGGCCGCGCTGTCCGACCCGATCGAAACGGTGTCGTCATGAGCGAGGAATCCAAGCAGCTCTCGGTCGCGGAGCTGCTCGCCCGCAACGGCCGCGAGGCGGCCTCCGGTGGGGGCAGGCGGCGGCGCGCCGGGCGCGGCATCTCGGTGGCCGAGCTGACCGGTGACCTGCCGGTGATCCGCGAGGGCGGTTCGCATTCGGCGCACTCGGCCGCCGACGACGAAGCGCCCGCCGAGCCCGCGGCCTTCGATTCCGGCGGCTTCGTCCCGTCGAGCTTCGATTCGCCCGCGCCCGAGCGTGATTCGTTCGCCCCGCCCGAGCCCGCGACGGAACTGCCCACGCACTCGCCGATTTCGGGCCCGATCACCCGCTACAACCCGCTCGCGCCGCCCTCGGAGCCCACCGGATCGCGGCACGGCGCCCCCGCCGCGAGCGAGCCGGCGCCCGAGGAGCCCGCGCGACCCTCGCGCGGCGGCCGCAGGCACAAGCTCGATCCCGACGACAACGTCACGATGATCGTCGGCCGTCCCACCGCCGGCTTCGACCCGGCGTCGTTCGGCGCGAGCGCGGCTCCTATCGACCCAGCCGCACCAGCCGCACCAACCGCACCAACCGCACCACCCGCACCACCGGAGCCGGCCGCGCGCCCCGACAGCGGCCGGATGAGCCGCGCCGCGCGCCGCCGTGCCGCCGAGGCCGCCGAGGAGACCCACGTCGAGGTCGGTCAGGAGCCCGGCCCGCCCACCGCCGCCTGGGCCCCGCCCGTCCCTGATCCCGACCCGGCCCCGCGCCCCCTCTCGCCGATGCCGCCGCGCCCGGGCCCCGCACCACAGCCCGCCGAGCCGCTGGCACCACCGGCTCGCGACCGCGGCGCGCTGCCCGCCTGGTCCGCCCGCAGGCACAAGCCACCCGCCCCGGCGCCCGCCGCTCCGCCGCCGGAGCGGGCGCCCGAATCGGGTGGCCTCCCCACCGCCGCGTGGAGCCTGGCCAGCCAGGACCAGCAACTCGTCTCCGGCTCCACCGTCGCGGGCGACCTGCTGCGCGACGGCGTCGAGCGCGCCGAGGCGGCCCGGCGCGCCGGCCGGGCACCCGCCCGCGACCGCGACGGCGAGTTCGATGCGGATCTCGCGGACGACTTCGGCGGTGCGGAGTTCGCCGACGAACACCTCACCGACGTCTACGGTCCGTTCGCCGACGAGGACGACGATTTCGACGACGACCTCGCCGACGAGGACTTCGACGACGACCTGACCGACGACGACCTGGCCGACGACGACCTCGCCGACGACGACGCCGCGCCGCGCCGCAAGCCGGCGTTGTCGGGCCTGGCCGCGCGGGTGAAATCGGCCACGCCGCAGCGGTTCCCGGGGCTGAAGAGCCGGGCTCCGGCGGCGGGTGCCGTCCGGGCGGGCACCCGTGGCAAGGCGCGCGACGCCGAGCACGACGCCAACCGTCGCCAGTGGATGATCCTGGGCGCGCAGAGCACCGGGGCCGCCGTCGCCGGCATGCTGATGTTCAAGGGCTTCGAGCGGATGTGGGAGATGCTGCCGTGGGTCGCGCTGGCCCTGGCGATGATCGTCATCCTCGGGTTGGTGGCGCTGGTGCGCATCCTGCGCCGCACCGACGACATCCTCAGCACCGTCATCGCGGTGGTGGTCGGCATCTTCGTCACGCTCGGGCCGCTGGCATTTCTACTCAGTACGAACTGATCAGGGGAGCGTTGGTCGTGGGGCACATCGGGCAGTCGGATCGGACCCGGGTGGGCACCTCCCGGCGCGACATCCTGGTCGGACTGTCGACCGCCTCGGTCTACCCGCAGAACACCGAGGCCGCCTTCCGGTATGCGGCCGAATTGGGCTACGACGGCGTGGAATTGATGGTCTGGGCCGAGCCGGCCAGTCAGAGCATCGCGACCGTGCAGAGTTACGCGCGCCGCTACGACGTGCCGGTGCTGGCCGTGCACGCGCCGTGCCTGCTCATCTCGCAGCGGGTGTGGGGCGCGGACCCGATCGCCAAACTCGAACGCAGCGTGCACACCGCCGAGGCACTCGGCGCCGACACGGTCGTGGTGCATCCGCCGTTCCGCTGGCAGCGCCGCTACGCCGAGGGCTTCGCCGACCAGGTCGCCGAGCTCGAGGAGCACCACCGGGTGATCGTCGCGGTGGAGAACATGTTTCCCATGCGCGCCGACACGTTGTTCGGCCGCGGTGAGAAGGCCGCGCGGCGGTTGGCGCGCCGCGGCGGCCCCGGCTGGGGACTGACCGCGTTCAGCCCTTCCTACGACCCGACCGACACCGGCTTCCAGCACTACACCCTCGACCTGTCACACACGGCCACCGCGGGCGCCGATCCGCTGGCGCTGGCCGCCAGGATGGGGGCGGGACTGGCGCATCTGCATCTGGCCGACGGCCGCGGCGCCGCGCACGACGAGCACCTGATTCCCGGCACCGGCAGCCAGCCCTGCGCCGAGGTGTGCGCGCACCTGGTGCGCAGCGGATTCGCCGGGCACGCGGTCGCCGAGATCAACACCCAGAACGCGCGCAGCACCACCGAGCGCGCGGCCATGCTGCGCCGCACCCTCGCCTTCGCCCGCGAGCACCTCAACGGCGTCGCGCCCGCACCGAGCCCGGCCTCGGTCCAGGCGAACTCGCAGTAGCTCCCACGGGCGCCACGAGGTCGGCGCAACCGTCGTTCTACGCTGTACGAACGGCCCGCGCGCTGCCGCGCCGGCCCGCGAGGCGACGAAGGAGTGACGATGACGACCGACGTGAGCGGTGACCTCGACCGGTCCACCGCGACCGACGCCCCGTTCGCCGCGGTCTGCGCGCTGACCGCGCTGCCCGGCCCGACCCCGGACGCCGGGCGCTACCGCGGTGTCATCGACCCCGTGTGGACCATCGGTCCCAAGGTGCACGGCGGCACGATGGTGGCCGCCAGCGCCGCCGCGGCCACCGCCTGGCTGCGCGCGGACGGATCGGCGCCGGCCGGGATGGCCCCCATCGCCGCGAGCTCGGACTTCCTGGGCGCGCCGGAGCCGGGCGAGGTCGGCTACGAGGTGCGCACCCGCAAGATCGGCCGCCAGATCTGCCTGGTCGACGTCACCTTGACACAGAACGATACGGCGAAGGTGCGCACCGCCTTCACCTTCGGCAGGCTCGACGACGCCGAACCGCGGTTCGCCCACCGCCACGACGACATGCCGGTCGAGCCGCCCGCCGGGGCGATGGAATACGAGGGCTCGCCGCTGGGCAAGGTCGTCAACGTCGCCAAGGGTGCCGACCTCGCGCTGGATCGGGAGTGGGCCCGCTTCCTCGACGGCGAACAGGGCGTGCCCCGGCTGCGGATGTGGATCCGGCCGTTCGAGGGCGACCAGCGCGATCCCGACGTGGCCGCCTACTTCGCCATGATGGCCGCCGACATGAGCCCGCCGGTGCCGATGAACCTCGGCCACTTCGGCTGGGCCCCGACCGTGCAGATGACCACCTACCTGCGGCGCAGGCCGGCGCCGGGCTGGCTGCGCGTCGTCGCCACCACCCAGGAGGTGGGTGCACGCATGTTCGATTGTGATCAGCTCGTGCTCGACAGCACCGGCGCGGTGGTCGCCCAGAGCAGGCAACTCGCACTGCTGCCACAGCCGAGGGACGGACGAGGCTAGCCTTTAGGGCCATGACGAGAATTGCGGTGATCGGTGGAGGCCGGATCGGGGAGGCGTTGATCGCCGGGCTGCTCGAATCCGGCCGGGCGAGCAAGGACCTGGTGGTCGTCGAGACCCACCAGGACCGGGCCGAGCTGGTGGCGAGCCGATTCGGGGTGCGGGTCACCGGGGAGGTCGCCGATGCCGCCATCGGCGCCGACCTGCTGGTGATCGCGGTGAAGCCCGGCGATGTCGACACCGTGCTGACCCAGTTGGGCAAGGCCGAGCTGAACGCGGGCGACCTCGACCAGGTGCTGGTCTCGCTGGCCGCGGGTGTGCCGACCGCCCGGCTGGAGGCCAAGATGCCCGCCGGGTTCCCGGTCGTGCGGGTCATGCCGAACACCCCGATGCTGGTCGGGCAGGGCATGATCGTGCTCGCGCCGGGCCGCTACACCAAGCCGAGCCAGCTCGAGCTGGTCACCGAGGTGCTCGGCACCGTGGGCAAGGTGGTCACGGTCGCGGAGTCGCAGATGGACGCGGTGACCGCGGTGTCCGGCTCCGGTCCCGCCTATTTCTTCCTGGTCGTCGAGGCCATGATCGATGCGGCCGTCAGCCTCGGCCTGTCCCGCGACATCGCGACCGATCTGGTGGTGCAGACGATGGTCGGCTCGGCCGCGTTGCTGGACGAGGCCGAGCAGAGCGCGGTGGAATTGCGCGCCGCGGTGACCTCGCCCGCCGGCACCACCGCGGCGGCCCTTCGCGAGCTCGAGCGCGCAGGAGTACGCTCGGCATTCCTGGAGGCTTTGCACGCGGCGAAGGAGCGTTCGGCCGAACAGGGCGCGTCGGCGGAGTGACCACGGTATGAATCCGGCGTGAGCGGCTGATTTCTCACACCCGTCGCAGTAATCCCACTGGTCCCGCTAAGCTTCAAGGAGCACGTGCGTGTCTGTTCCGCCGGTGGGGAAGCCGGCGGCGCGGACGTGCCGGAGGTCGATGGTGCAATGATGTCTTCGAACAAGATGTCTGGAAACAGCTCGGGATCGTCACCAGGAACGCCGGGCCCGTCCGGCGGCCGCGGCGGCTCCCGGGCGCAGAACGGTCCCGGTTCGCCGGGCCAGTCCGTGCTCGGCGGTGGTACCCAGTTCCTCACCGTCGCCGAGGTGGCCAATCTGATGCGGGTGTCGAAGATGACCGTCTACCGCTTGGTGCACTCGGGCGAGCTGCCCGCGGTGCGCGTCGGCCGGTCCTTCCGCGTCCATGCCAAAGCCGTCCACGACTACCTGGAGACGTCCTACTTCGACGCCGGGTGAGCCACGGTCCTCCCCGCGGCCGAGGCGGGTGGGGCTACCGGTAGGATGAAACCTCGGTTCGTGTCCGCCTGCCTGCGGCGCCAGTTCGTGGTGTCCGGCGGCGCGGGCGCCGAAATCAGCTAGGCGTACGTCACCGCGTGCGCGCCGAGTAGAGAGAACGCGAGGACACCCTATGGGTTCTGTGATCAAGAAGCGCCGCAAGCGCATGTCGAAGAAGAAGCACCGCAAGCTGCTTCGCCGCACGCGTGTCCAGCGGCGCAAACTCGGCAAGTGAGCCTGCGCGATCACCGCGAAGCGAGGCCCGTCACCGATCACGGTGGCGGGCCTCGCTTTTTGAAATATTTCGGTTTGAAACCGCTGTGTATCCGGTGACTGAAGTCATCGTTAGATCCTCGTAAATACTCTCCGCGATCGCGGAGTTCAGCGGTTACTCTTGTGACGAATAATCAATCGGGGGCCTGGCAGGTGGGATTCGCACGTGGGTTCTGAGGCGAGGGACGCACACGCACCCAAGGTGGTGCTGGTCACCGGTGCGAGCCGTTTCTTCGGCGGGCACGTCGTCGCCGAACTCGCCCAGGACCCGGCGGTGGAACGTATCATCGCGGTGGACACCATGACGCCGGGCCGCGAGCTGCAACGCCGCATGGGGCGCGCCGAATTCGTGCGCGCCGATATTCGGAATCCGTTGATCCGCAAGGTGATCGGAGGCAACGAGGTGGACACTGTGGTGCATACCGCGGTGCTGTCCCGTCCGCCGTCGCCCGGTGGCCGCGCGGTGATGAAAGATCTCAACGTCCTCGGCGCCATGCAACTGTTCGCCGTCTGCCAGAAAACCCCGTCGGTTCGTAGAGTGGTCGTTCGCTCGAGTTCGGCGGTGTACGGCTGCAGCCCGAAGGATCCGGCGAAATTCACCGAGGAAATGAGTGCGCGTAAGCCGCCGAGCGGGTGGTTCGCGCGCGACATGATCGAAATCGAAGGATTCGTACGCGGCATGGCCCGGCGCCGTCCCGATATCGGCGCCGCCATTCTCCGCCTGGCGCCCACGGTGGGGCCGCGGCTGGCCCGCCGCGGCGTGCAGTACCTGCGCTGGCCGGTCGCGCCGACGGTCTTCGGCCGCGATGCCAGGATGCAGCTGCTGCACGAGCAGGACGCGGTCGCGGCTCTGGCGCACGCCGCCCGCACCGCCCGCGGCGGCACCTACAACGTCGCGGGCGACGGCGCGCTCACGCTCTCGCAAGCCGTGCGTCGTTCGGGCAGACTGGAACTACCGCTTCCGTTCGCCGTGTTCCGCACCGCGGGGCGCGCGCTGATGGAAACGGTGATGCGTGACTTCAGTGCCGAACAGCTCGACTACTTCCATTTCGGGTGTGGCCTGGACACCACCCGCATGCGGACCGAACTCGGGTTCGAGCCGCGGTGGACGACGGTTCAGGCGTTCGACGACTTCATCGGGGGCGCAGCGCTGCGACCCGTCATCGATCCGCGCTGGATCGATGCCGCAGAACACAAACTGCTCGGCCTGCTCGGGGCCGGTACGGGAGCACACACATGAACGACGTTGCCAAAGTCATCCACCTGCACGACGTGACCGCCGAGACCCGGCCGCGTCCGGCCGCCCGGCGCTGGCCCGAGCCGCCGCCCGGCGCACCCGCGGGCCGCGTCACCTCCCTGCTCGAGCGTCGCGCCGCGAGCGAACCGCCGGTGCCGCAGTCGCTGGGCGACCTCGTGCGCGGCAAGCTCGGCAAGCAGATCAGCGCCACCGCCGAGTTCGCCCGCCGCAGGCTCGCCGGCGACTACCGGGTCGACGAATTCGGCTTCGACGCCGACCTGCTGGAGAACGTCCTGCTGCCGGCGCTGCGTCCGCTGGCCGAGCACTGGTTCCGGGTCGAGGTCCGCGGCATCGAGAACATCCCGGCCACCGGCGGCGCGCTCATCGTGGCCAATCATGCGGGCACCGTGCCGGTGGACGGGCTGATGCTCCAGCTGGCCGTGCACGACCGGCATGTCGCGCACCGCGCGTTGCGGCTGCTGGCCGCCGATCTGATCTTCGAACTCCCGGTGCTCGGCGTGCTCGCTCGCAAGGCGGGCCACACCCTGGCCTGCCGCGAGGACGCCGAACGGCTGCTGCGTTCCGGTGAGCTCACCGGAGTGTTTCCCGAGGGCTTCAAGGGCGTGGGCAAGAGCTACGCCGACCGCTACAAGCTGCAGCGCTTCGGCCGGGGCGGCTTCGTCGCCGCCGCCGTGCGCACCGGCGTGCCGATCATCCCGTGCTCGATCGTCGGCTCGGAGGAGATCTATCCCAAGCTGGCCGACATCAAGCCGCTGGCTCGGCTGCTCGGCCTGCCCTACTTCCCGGTGACGCCGACCTTCCCGCATCTCGGCCTGCTCGGCGCGGTCCCGCTGCCGTCGAAGTGGTACATCGAATTCGGCGAGCCGATCCCCACCACGGCCTACGAGCCGGAGGCCGCCGACGATCCGATGACCATGTTCGAGGTCACCGACCAGGTCCGCGAGACCATCCAGCAGACGCTCTACAAGCTGCTGACCAAGCGCCGCAACCCGTTCACCGGGTAGGGCGCGCTACAGGTTCTCCCGGCGGCGGGTCACCGCCGCCGCCACCGCGCCGCCCGCGGCACCCAGTGCGAGCGCGGTCGGTACGCCGATCTTGGCGGCCTTGCGGCCGGTGCGGAAATCCCGGATCTCCCAGCCCCGGTTCTTGGCCACCTCGCGTAGGTCGGCGTCGGGGTTGATCGCCACCGCGGTGCCGACCAGCGAGAGCATCGGTACGTCGTTGTGGCTGTCGGAGTAGGCCGTGCAGCGCTTGAGGTTCAAGCCCTCCCGGATGGCCAGCGCACGCACGGCGTGGGCCTTGCCGAGGCCGTGCAGGATGTCGCCGACCAGGCGCCCGGTGAACTTGCCGTCCACGCTCTCGGCGACCGTGCCGAGCGCGCCGGTCAGCCCGAGCCGCTTGGCGATCACCTGCGCCAGCTCCACCGGCGTCGCCGTCACCAGCCACACCTGCTGGCCGGCGTCGAGGTGCATCTGGGCCAGCGCCCTGGTGCCCGGCCAGATCTTGTCGGCGATGATCTCGTCGTAGATCTCCTCGCCGAGCGCCGCCAGTTCGGCGGTGGAGCGCCCGGCGATGAAGGCCAGCGCCTTCTCCTTGCCGGAGGCCATGTCGGTGCTGCTCTCCTTACCGGTGACCCGGAACTTCACCTGCTTCCAGGCGACATCGAGCAGATCGGAGGTCTTGAAGTACTTGCGCGCGGCCAGCCCGCGGGCGAAGTGCACGATCGAGGCGCCCTGCACCATCGTGTTGTCCACGTCGAAGAACGCCGCCGCGGTGAGATCGCGCGGCACCTCGGCGGTGTGGTCCTCCAGCTCGGATTCGTGCAGCGAGAGCGCCGCGTCGGCACTGGCCTCACCCGCGAGGTTGGCGCGTAGCTCCTCCTCGCTGGGGCCGAAGGGGCTCCGCGCGATGCGCGCGAGCTGGTCCTGTAGGCCCTGCCCCAGCGGACCCAGGTTCCACCGCACCGGAAACTCGCCGAACCGGCCGGCGATGAAACCCGTCCTGTCCACCTTCGATCGTTCCGGCACCACAACCTCCGCCCGTCCGCGCGAACCACGTCCACACTAGCGCCCAATCCTCGTCGCCCACGATTTAATAGCCGCCATGACAGATTCCACGGAAAACGGCTCGCGGCGCGGCGGATCGGGCCCGGCTCACACTGTGACATTGCTGACGCGGGCGGGCTGCGGAATGTGTGCCACCGCACTCGAGCAACTGCGCGCGATCTGTGCCGATTTCGATATCGAGCCCGGCACGGTGGACGTCGACGAGGCCGCCGCGACCGACCCCGGCCTGCGCGCCGAGTACGGCGACCGGCTGCCGGTGGTGTTGCTGGATGGCAACGAGCACAGTTATTTCGACGTCGACGAGGCGCGGTTGCGCGCCGATCTGGGGCGCTGAGCGGGCGCGATCGTAGTCCGTTTTCGATGCCGTGCTGGTCGCGGCGGAAAATGAGGCCAATTTCACCGACTTTGTGCATGGCTTCACAAGCGGTTACGGTGGTGGCACGCGACCCGCATGCCGAGGCTGCGGAGCCGCCATGAAATCCGACAAAATCGACCAGGGTACCGGGGCGCGTGCGCCCGGGCCGGAGGTCGAGCGACGTACCGGGCCTGCCTGTGCGCAGGTTCGGCAGCGAGGAGCCGACGACGTGACAGAGCAGCATGAGACGCCAGGTGGCGTCTCCGGCGGGGCTCTGCGCGCTGTGCAGAAGGACATTCCGCAGGCCACGGTGGCGCGGCTGGCCGCCTATCTGCGGGTCCTCGCCATGCTCGCCGACGACGGTGTGCTCATCGTATCGAGTGAGGAACTCGCTGTCGCGGCGGGTGTCAATTCGGCCAAGCTGCGCAAGGATCTGTCGTTCCTCGGGCCCAACGGCGTCCGGGGTGTCGGCTATGACGTGGCCAAGTTGCGGGCCAGGATCGAGGACGTGCTCGGACTGTCCGACGGACACCGCGTGATCCTCATCGGCGCGGGAAATCTGGGCCGCGCCCTGGTCGGTTACGGCGGTTTCCGGCGGCGCGGCTTCACCGTCGTCGGCATCTACGACAACGATCCCGCCGTCATCGGCCGGTCGGTGGCCGGACTGGTGGTGCGCGACATCGCGCGGCTGGCCGCCGACGTCGCCGAACTGCACCCCACCATCGCGGTGCTCGCGGTGCCCGACGAGGCCGCCCAGGGCGTGTGCGACCAGCTGGTCGCCGCCGGGCTGCAGTCCATCCTGAGCTTCGCCGCCCTCGGCCTGAGCGCCCCGCCCACCGTAGAGGTGCGCCGGGTGGACCTGGCCGTGGAGATGCAGTTGCTGTCCTTCGAGCGGGCGCGCAATGCCGAGCCCGAGCCGCTGCCCGAAGCGGCCTCCTCGGGGCGCATCGCCCGCCGGGTACCCGGCGGGCACACCCCGGCCGCGCCCGCGGCCATCCAGCGTTCCGCCGCACACGCGGCTACCTCGCACACGGCAATGGAGCCAACCAGCAAGGGATCGGTGGTCACACCATGAGCGTTCTTCTCGTCGGGGTCTCGCATCGCAGCGCCCCCGTCTCGGTGCTCGAGAAAGTAGCGATCACCGACGCCGACCGACCCAAGCTGATCGACAAGATGCTCGCCTCCAGCCACATCTCGGAGGCCATGATCGTCTCGACCTGCAACCGCGTGGAGGTCTACGCGGTCGTCGACGCCTTCCACGGCGGTCTCGCCGAGGTGGGTGAACTGCTCACCAGGCATTCCGGGCTCGCCATGCCCGACCTGACCAAGCACGCCTACGTCCGCTACAGCGAGGCCGCCGCCGAGCACCTGTTCGCGGTGGCCAGCGGGCTGGACTCGATGGTGGTCGGCGAGCAGCAGGTGCTCAGCCAGATCCGCGGCGCCTACGCCACCGCCGACGCCCAGCAGGCCGTCGGCCGCACCCTGCACGAGCTGGCCCAGCACGCGCTGCGGGTCGGCAAGCGGGTGCATTCGGAGACCGGCATCGACCGCGCGGGCGCGTCGGTGGTCTCGGTCGCGCTGGATCGCGCCGGGCAGGTGCTCGGTGACCTGGCCGGCCGTACCGCCGTCGTGGTCGGCGCCGGCGCGATGGGCGGACTGTCGGTCGCGCACCTGGCGCGCGCCGGGATCGGCCGCATCATCGTGGTCAACCGGACCATCGAGCGCGCGCGCAGGCTGGCCGAGACCGCGGCCTCCTACGGGGTGGAGTCCTCGGCGCTGGAACTCGACCGCCTGCACGAGGCGATGTCGGCCGCCGACGTGGTGCTCTCCTGTACCGGTGCCGTCGGCGCCGTGGTGACCCTGGCCGACACCCATCGTGCGCTGGCCGACCGGGACCGCGCCGAATTCCCGGCCGGTGACCGGCCGCTGGTGTTCTGCGACCTCGGCCTGCCGCGTGACGTGGAACCCGCCGTCGCCGGGCTGCCCGGTGTCGCGGTGATCGACATCGAGTCCCTGCAGCGCGATCCGGCGGCCGGCGCGGCCGCCGACGACACCGCCGCCGCGCGCTCGATCGTCGCCGAAGAACTCGCCAAGTACCTGGCCGGCCAGCGGATGGCCGAAGTGACCCCGACCGTGGCCGCGCTGCGGCAGCGTGCCGCCGAAGTGGTGGAAGCCGAACTGCTGCGGCTGGATTCGCGGCTGCCCGGCCTGGCCGAGCCGGAACGCGACGAGGTCGCGCGCACCGTGCGCCGCGTGGTCGACAAGCTGCTGCACGCGCCGACCGTGCGGGTCAAGCAGCTGGCCTCCACCCCGGGCGGCGACAGCTACGCCGAGGCCCTGCGCGAGCTGTTCGAGCTCAAGCCGGGTGCGGCGCAGGCGGTCGCGGCGCCGATGGAGATCACCGCGATCGGCCCCGACCGTACGGCCGGACTGGCCGACGACTTCACCCCGGGCCACCGCCTGGATTTCGAGCAGCACCTCGGCGAGGAGGGAAAGCCGGCATGATCGTCGCGCAGGAACAGGGCAACGTGGGCGCCGCGGCGACGGGTACGCCGCTGCGGATCGGCACCCGCGGCAGCCTGCTGGCGATGACCCAGGCGGGCACGGTCCGCGATGCGCTCATCGCGGCCGGCCGCCCGGCCGAACTGGTGGTGGTCAAAACGCCCGGCGACATGTCGTCGGACCCGGTGCAGAAGATCGGCGTCGGGGTGTTCACCTCGGCGCTGCGCGACGAACTCGCGGCGGGCACCATCGACCTCGCGGTGCACTCCTACAAGGACCTGCCGACCGCGCCGGACCCGCGGTTCGTCATCGCCGCGATCCCCCCGCGCGAGGACCCGCGCGACGCGCTGGTCGCCCGGGACGGCCTGGTGCTCGGTGAACTGCCCGCGGGCGCGAAGGTCGGCACCTCGGCCCCGCGCCGGGTGGCTCAGCTGCGCGCGCTCGGGCTCGGCCTGGACATCGTGCCGCTGCGCGGCAACCTCGACAGCAGACTCGCCCGGGTCACCGACGGTGAGCTGGACGCCGTCGTGGTGGCCCGCGCGGGCCTGTCCAGGATCGGGCGGACCGCGGTGATCACCGAGGCGCTCGAACCCGTGCAGATGCTGCCCGCGCCCGCCCAGGGCGCGCTCGCGGTGGAGTGCCGCAGCGAGGACGCCGCCCTCATCGAGGCGCTGGCCGAGCTCGACGACGCGGCGACCAGAGCCGCGGTGGTGGCCGAGCGCGCGTTGCTCGCCGAACTGGAGGCCGGCTGCACCGCCCCCGTCGGCGCGCTGGCCGAGGTCGTCGAATCGCTCGACGACGACGGCAGGATCGTCGAGGAGCTCTCGCTGCGCGGCTGCGCCGCCGCGGTGGACGGCTCGGAGGTGCTGCGCGCCTCGGTGGTCGGCGATCCGGAGCGGGCGGCCGAGCTCGGCCGCGCGCTGGCCCGCGAACTGCTGGAACTCGGCGCGCGCGAGCTGCTCGTCGAGGTGGCGGCCACGGAGCCGGGCGCGCGCTCCGGGACCGGCGCGGTGCGCCCGCCAGAGACAGACCTCAGCAATCCCAGTCCGATGGAGAACCCCCAATGAGCCGAGCCACCAAGAAGCACCCCGGTCGGATCCTGTTCGTCGGGTCGGGTCCCGGGGACCCGGCGCTGCTCACCGTGCGCGCGCGGGAGGTGCTCGGCCGAGCGACACTGGCCTTCACCGATCCCGACGTGGACAAGGGTGTGCTCGCGCTGATCGGCACGGCGGTGGAGCCGAACGAGGACGGCACCAGCCCGGTCGATGTGCGGCCCGCCCTCGGCGAGCCCGCCGAGGTCGCCAAGACCCTGATCGCCGAGGCGCGGGGCGGTCACGACGTGGTGCGCGTCGTCGCCGGTGATCCGCTCACCACCGATTCGGTGATCACCGAGGTCACCGCGGTCACCCGCTCGCACATGGTCTTCGAGGTGCTGCCCGGCCTGCCGAACGGTTCGGCCGTGCCCAGCTACGCGGGCATCGCGCTCGGCTCCGGCCACACCGAGGCCGATGTGCGCGGCGAGGTCGACTGGGCCGCGCTGGCCGCCGCGCCCGGCCCGCTGGTCCTGCACGCCACCTCCGGCCACCTCGCCGAGACCGCGAGCGCGCTGGTCGAGCACGGCATGGCGCCGCAGACCCCGGTCGCGGTGACCGTGCGCGGCACCACCCGTCAGCAGCGCACCATCGAGGCGACGCTGGCGACCCTCAACAGCGCGGCCTCCGAGCTGGTCGGCCCGCTGGTGGTGACCATCGGCAAGGTCGTCTCCTCGCGGTCGAAGATGTCGTGGTGGGAGTCGCGGGCGCTCTACGGCTGGACCGTGCTGGTGCCGCGCACCAAGGATCAGGCCGCCGAGATGAGCGAACGGCTGGTCACCCACGGCGCCATCCCGATGGAGGTGCCCACCATCGCCGTCGAGCCGCCGCGCAGCCCCGCCCAGATGGAGCGCGCGGTGAAGGGCTTGGTCGACGGGCGCTACCAGTGGGTGGTCTTCACTTCCACCAACGCCGTGCGCGCGGTGTGGGAGAAGTTCGCCGAGTTCGGCCTGGACGCGCGCGCCTTCTCCGGTGTGAAGATCGCCTGTGTCGGCGAGGCCACCGCGGACAAGGTGCGCTCGTTCGGCATCAACCCCGAACTGGTGCCCTCCGGTGAGCAGTCCTCCGAGGGCCTGCTGGCCGACTTCCCGCCCTACGACGACGTGTTCGACCCGGTCAACCGGGTGCTGCTGCCGCGCGCGGACATCGCCACCGAGACGCTGGCCGAAGGGCTGCGCGACCGCGGCTGGGAGATCGACGACGTGACCGCGTACCGGACGGTGCGCGCCTCGCCGCCGCCCGCCGAGACCCGCGAGATGATCAAGACCGGCGGTTTCGACGCGGTCCTGTTCACCTCCTCGTCCACCGTGCGGAACCTCGTCGGTATCGCGGGCAAGCCGCACGCGCGCACCATCGTGGCGTGCATCGGGCCCAAGACCGCCGAGACCGCCGTGGAATTCGGTCTGCGGGTCGACGTGCAGCCCGAGGTCGCCCAGGTGGGCCCGCTGGTCGAGGCACTGGCCGAGCACGCCGCCCGGCTGCGCGCCGAGGGCCTGCTGCCCCCGCCGCGCAAGAAGAGCCGTCGCAGCCGGTAGCGAATCAGCGGCTGTAGCGCAGCAGGGTGCGGACCATGCGGCAGGTGGCGTCCGAGGGTGGGCGGATGCCGACGAGTCGTGCTGTCTCCCTGATGCGCTCGTTGCCGGCCTGGCTGGGCAGGTAGACGCCGGAGTCGAGCAGGGCGATGCTCAACCGCATCGCCTTGAGCCGCCGGTTGTGCCTGACGTACCAGCTGCGCGGCTTACCGGGCGGCAGCGGACGGCGGCGCAGCGGGTGGTAGGGCGTGATCGGCTCGTTCCTGCGGCCGGTGGACGGGTTGTGCGCGGTTGCGGTAGCAGGCACCTGAATCCTCCCCTCGCGACCGGGATGCGGACGATTCCCGGTCGAACACACTGTCGATTCTAGCGGTGACCACCGACAGAAACGGCGGTGGCGCAAGGGAATTGGTGTTGCGGAAGGGTTGCCGTCGGCTGCGCAACGGTGCGCGGGCCGACCGAGCGCGGCTCGGCCCCGGATTCGCTTCGGGCCACCGTTCGCGGCTGGCGGCGGGGAACGGCCGCGCGGGCGAATCGGGCGTTCCGCAGCATCCCCGAGGCCGGCGCGACGTCCGTTTTCCGCAGGCGTATGGTGCGAATATGACCGGAATGGACCGCCCACGGCGGTTGCGCCGTACCCCCGCGTTGCGTCGCCTGGTGGCCGAAACCACAGTGGAGCCACGCCATTTGGTGCTGCCCATGTTCGTCGCCGACGGGTTGGACGAACCGCGTGAGATCGGGTCGATGCCCGGCGTGCAGCAGCACTCGATGGATTCGTTGCGCAAGGCCGCCACGGAGGCGGTCTCGGCGGGGGTCGGCGGTCTGATGCTGTTCGGCGTGCCACGGCCGGAGGACAAGGACCCGGCGGGCAGCCAGGCCAGCGACCCGGACGGCATCCTGAACCGCGGGCTGCGCGCGCTGGCCGAGGAGGTCGGCGACGCCACCGTGATCATGGCCGACACCTGTCTCGACGAGTTCACCGACCACGGCCACTGCGGGGTGCTCGCCGCCGACGGCCACGTCGACAACGACGCCACCCTGCACCGCTATGTGGACATGGCGCTCGCGCAGGCCGAGGCCGGGGCAGACCTGCTCGGCACCAGCGGCATGATGGACGGCCAGGTGGGCGCGATCCGCCGCGGTCTGGACGCGGTCGGCCGCACCGACACCGGCATCCTCGCCTACGCCGCCAAGTATTCCTCGGCCTTCTACGGGCCGTTCCGGGAAGCGGTGTCGTCCTCGCTCCAGGGGGACCGCCGCACCTACCAGCAGGACCCGGCCAATCGCCGCGAGTCGATGCACGAGCTGGATCTGGACCTGGCCGAGGGCGCCGACATCGTGATGGTCAAGCCCGCCATGTCGTACCTGGACATCCTGCGCGAGGTCGCCGACCGTTCCCCGGTGCCGGTGGCGGCCTACCAGATCTCGGGGGAGTACTCGATGATCACCGCCGCCGCCGAGCGGGGCTGGATCGACCGGCGCGCCGCCGTGCTCGAGTCGCTGGTCGGCATTCGCCGGGCGGGCGCGGACATCGTGCTGACCTACTGGGCGACCGAGGCCGCGCACTGGCTGTCGTGAGGTATCCGCCCAGCCCTCTCGGTCCGCCCGCGGAGCCTGCCCCCGCACCGGAAGAGGTGCGCATCGCGACCCAGCTGTGGTGGGGCGTGGTCGCGGTCGGCCTGGTGCGCGTGATCGCCGGGGTGCTCGCGCTGCTCGACCGGCGCGCCGAACTCGAGCGCGGCATCCTCGACGCCGCCCGGGCCTCCGACCCGAACGCCCCGCTCGCCGCCGCCCAGCTGGCGGTCTCGATCATCATCGTGTTCACCATCGTGGCCGGGCTGGGCTTGCTGGCGGTGACCGCCGCCGTGGCCCACCAATTCGGCCGCGGCCGGTCCTGGGCGCGGGTGGTGCTGACGATCGGCGGCATCCTGCTGTTGTTCGACCTGCTCACCGCGCTGTTCGCGGTGAGCGGCGGTACCGGCGCGGCGGCCTTCGTAGCCGGTGCGGCGGGCGTTCTGCAGGGTGTGCTGGCCGCCGGTGCGCTGTATCTGGGTTATCGGCCCGCCGCGAATGGGTACTTCTCTGTGAACCGAAGGTAAACCGGTGACGGCCTCATCGCCGAGTTTGTCCCGCCGACCGGGACATGTATGGTGAGAGTTGTCACAGGAGACATGGGAACCGGTGGTCGGTGGTCATGCGTTGTCTAGCGTTGCGAGAACACGGTGTCCAGCTGCCTCCGGGAGATCGGAGGCATCGATGCGAGTGGTGATCCAGCAGCCGCAGAGCATTCGGAAAGACGTGGTCGTTCTCAGCCTGCTGATCCTGTTCGGATTGGTCACCGTGGCCGTGCTGCTGCTGCCGGGGCTGGCCGGCTGAGCGAAGTCGTCGATGGACATGCCGGCATGACCGAGGGGGCTGCCGAGCCCGTCCTGTTCACCGAACCGGGAGCGCGCTGGCGCGCCGTGGCCTACGGGCCGGTGCTCTGCCTGGTGATTCTCGTGCTGGAGCTGGTGACCGGTGGTCCGGTGCACTGGTTCGCACTCGTTTTCTGCGCGGTGCTCGTCGCGGCTTTCGTGGCGTTGCAGGTCTATGCCGCGCGCACGCATGTGAGTGTCGAACTCACCCCCGCGGCCCTGCGCCAGGGCACCGAGACCCTGCCGCTGGCCGCGATCGACGAGGTGCTGCCCGAGCGCGACGAGGATTCCTGGGACGACGAGGAATGGGAATCGGCGCGGGCGCTCGGTGAACTCACCGGAGTGCCACGGCGGCGCAAGGGAATCGGGCTTCGCCTGCGCGAGGGTGGCATGGTGCAGGCGTGGGCGCGCGATCATCGCGGGTTGCGGGCCGCGCTCACCGGCGCCCTGGCCGAGCAGGCCGGTAGCGCCGACCGGCCGGGAACCGACACGATGGCGGAGCCGGACGAGCACGAGGACGGAGGGCACGGATGAGGCGGGACGTATTCCTCGCGGCGGCGGAGACCGTCGTGGCGGTGCTGTGCCTGGTCGGGCTCGTGGCGGCATGGCAGTGCGGCGTGGTGAGCACCGCGTTCCTGCCGGTCGGGGACATTCCCGGATTCGAGTCCAGCCGCTATGCGGGACCGTGGCTGATCCTTGCGGTGTTCCTCGTCGCGGTGGCCGGACTGTGTGTGATCGACGCGCTGGCGCGCGTGCTGGGGAGCCGAAACCGCTGACGCCCAGCCTGTTTCACGCGGGCCCGCGCGGGAATCCCACCCGTCGTGAACGTCGTCCTGTTGCCCACGGTCCCCGCCCCGCTGCTGCACCTGCTGCCCGAGCCGCTGGCCTGCCTGGTCTCCACCGGGTCGGCGGGGTTCTGCACCGGCCTGACCTAGACAGTGAAGCAATCGCGCCTCAGATCCCGGCCGATGCGCCTACCCTGATCGGCAGGACGGTGGACCGGAACCTGCCGTGGCCCACCGCTGTCGACGAGAGGTGCCCATCGTGACGTCCCCGATCATCCGGCTCGGCCTCGCTGCCGCCGCCGTCGCCGCCCTCGGCACGGTGGCGGGTCCGGCCGCGGCCGAGCCCGCCGGACTGCCGCTCGAGCCGAGCCCCGTCGCGACGCTGGTGCCCGAAACCGGTTCGGCCGGAGCGGTCAACGGCCTCCTGTGCGCGCTGCAGACGATCTCGGCCGAACTGCCCTGCCTCCAGACCTAGCCGGGACTCGGAAACAGCGCGCCGCGGCTATCGCGTCCAGTTCTGGTACACGTCGAGCACCCGGCCGTTACGGGTGCCCGGCGCGTTGAGGTAGATCGACACCGTGCCGTCGGGGTGGCGGGCACTCTCGGCGATCACCTGCCGCAGCGAGGCGTGCACGGAACCGTTCTCGTCGCGCCACAGCCGGGTCTCCGGGTGCAGGCCCGCGCCCATCCGGTTCAGCGGCACCACCATGGAGACCACCGCGGGCACCGGCCCGCCGGCCAGCGCGACGGTCTCGTCGTGGTTCAGCTGGACGCCGATGCGGCCCTCACCGAGGTCGAGAAGGGGATCGGCGGCCGCGGCGGTGCCCGCCCCCAGCCAGGCGCCGGCGGCCGTGACGGCCAGCGCGATCGAGCCGACGAGTGCGTACCGCATGTGAACCCTCCCGATGCGCGAGCTGCGTGACGCATCGAGATTACGCATCGGCAAACGTTCGGCGACCGGAATCGGCGGAAACGGCCACCCGGCGCGTCGCTGCGGTGCGGGTCACCTCTCCTACACCCTGTCGTCGACGGCTGTCCGGCGGGCTGCGACACTGGAGGCCGTGAGTGCTTCTCCGCGCGCGACCCATGCCTCGGCGGCGGCTTCGGCCCGGCTCTTCGACCGGGCCGCCCAGGTGATCCCCGGCGGCGTCAACTCGCCGGTGCGGGCCTTCCGATCGGTCGGCGGCACCCCCCGCTTCATCGCCTCGGCCGACGGCTACACCCTCACCGACGCCGACGGCAACGAGTATGTCGACCTGGTGTGTTCGTGGGGCCCGATGATTCTCGGGCACGCGCACCCCGCGGTGGTCGACGCGGTGCGGCGGGCGGCCACCGGCGGCCTGTCCTTCGGTGCGCCGACCGAGGCCGAGGTGGAGCTGGCCGAGCACATCGTGGCGCGGGTCGCCCCGGTGGACCGCGTCCGGCTGGTCAACTCCGGCACCGAAGCCACCATGAGCGCGGTCCGGCTGGCCCGCGGTTTCACCGGCCGCACCAAGATCATCAAGTTCGCCGGCTGCTACCACGGGCACGTGGACGCGCTGCTCGCCGACGCGGGTTCGGGTGTGGCGACCCTCGGGCTACCGACCTCGCCCGGCGTCACCGGCGCCCAGGCGGCCGACACGATCGTGCTGCCCTACAACGACCTGGACGCCGTCGCCGCGGCCTTCGAGGCCAACCCCGGCGAGATCGCCTGCGTCATCACCGAGGCCGCCGCGGGCAACATGGGCGCGGTCGCACCACTGCCCGGTTTCAACGCGGGCCTGCGCGAACTCACCGAGAACCACGGCGCCCTGTTGATCATGGACGAGGTGATGACGGGCTTCCGGGTCAGCCGCTCGGGCTGGTACGGCCGCGAGGGCGTGGCGGGCGACCTGTACACCTTCGGAAAGGTGATGAGCGGTGGACTGCCCGCCGCCGCGTTCGGCGGACGCGCCGAGGTGATGAACCAGCTGGCTCCGCTCGGGCCGGTGTACCAGGCGGGCACGCTGTCGGGTAACCCGGTGGCCGTCGCCGCGGGCCTGGCCACGCTGCGCGCCGCCGACGACGCGGTCTACGCCGCGCTGGATCGCAACGCCGAGCGGCTCGGCGGACTGCTCACCGAGGCGCTCACCGCGGCCGGGGTCGAGCACCAGGTCCAGTTCGCGGGCAATATGGTGAGCGTGTTCTTCAGCGACCGCCCGGTCACCGACTACGCCACCGCCAAGGCCAGCCAGACCTGGCGTTTCCCCGCCTTCTTCCACGCGCTGCTCGACGGCGGTGTGTACGCGCCGCCGAGTGCGTTCGAGGCGTGGTTCGTCTCCGCGGCGCTCGACGAGGACGCATTCGCCCGTATCGCCGCAGCCCTGCCCGCCGCCGCTCGCGCGGCCGCGGCCGCCACCCCCGAAGGATCCCGCGCGTGAGTCCCGACCACGACCAGCCCGCCGAGCGCCGCGAACCACTCGAGGCCGACAACCCCGCCGCCGACACCACCGCCGACCTGACCGTCGCCCCGCCCGCCGCCGACGCGACAGCGGCCCCCACCGCGGATTCGGCCGTCCCCGTGCCGTCGGCGACCGACGCAGAGCCGGGGTTCGATCCGGACCGGCCCTCGCCCACCGTCGCCGAGCAGGCGGTGGCGCCCGACGCGCCCGCCGCCGCGCAGTCGGCACCGACGAGCGCCGAGGAGACCGAGGCCGGTTTCCCGACCATCGATGCCCCGTTCAGTGAGGCCGAAGCCAGGGGCTCCGCCGCTGCCGATGCCGATTCGCCGGCCGCCGACCGGGCCGCGCGCGCCACCGTGGCGCACACCGAAACCCGTGCGCCGCAAGCTGATTCGCTCGATGCCGACGACGAGGTCGAGACCATCGTGCATGTGCTGCGGCACGGCGAGGTGCACAACCCCAACGGCATCCTCTACGGCCGGCTGCCCGGCTTCGGGCTCTCGGTCACCGGCCGGGCCCAGGCGGGCGCGGTCGCGCGGGCGCTGGCCGATCACGACATCGCCCTGGTGATCGCCTCGCCGCTGCAGCGCGCGCAGGAGACCGCCGAGCCGATCGCCGCGCAGCACGGGCTGCTCGTGCGCACCGACGAGAACCTCATCGAGGCGGGCAACACCTTCGAGGGCCTGCGCGTGTCGGTGGGCGACGGCGCACTGCGCAAGCCGCGGCACTGGTGGAAGCTGCGCGATCCGTTCACCCCGTCCTGGGGCGAGCCCTACCTGCAGATCGCGCACCGGATGCTGGCCGCGGTGAACAAGGCGCGGGTGGAGGCGGCGGGCCACGAGGCGGTCCTGGTCTCGCACCAGCTGCCGGTCTGGACGCTGCGCCGGTTCCTGCAGGGCCAGCGGCTCTGGCACGACCCGCGCACCCGGCAGTGCTCGCTGGCCTCGCTGACCTCGCTGGTCTACCGCGGCGACACCCTGGTCGACATCGTCTACTCCGAGCCCGCGGGCGGGTCGGATCCCACGGTGCACGGCGCATGAGACGCCCCGCGTCGTTCCCGGCGCACCGGTCCGCGCGGCCGGTGCGGGTCGTGGCGGCTCTGCTCGCGTGCGTGGCGCTGGTCGCCGGGCTGGCGGGCTGCTCCACCGGGACCGACGCGGTCGCCACCGGCGGCACCTTCGAATTCGTCTCGCCGGGCGGCAAGACCGACATCTTCTACGATCCGCCCGCCGCGCGCGGCACCATCGGCGAGTTGTCCGGCCCCGACCTGATGACCGACGGGAAGACGATCTCGGTCGCCGACCACCCCGGCCAGGTCGTGGTGCTCAACATCTGGGGCCAGTGGTGCGGGCCGTGCCGGGCCGAAGCCCCCGCGCTCGAGCGGGTCTACGAGGCGACCAAGGACTCCGGGGTGGTCTTCCTCGGCATCAACGTGCGCGATTTCCAGCAGGACAAGGCGCGCGACTTCGTCACCGACAACAAGGTCGGCTACCCCTCGATCTACGACCCGGCCATGCGCACCCTGCTCGCGTTGGGCGGCAACTTCCCGACCAGCGTCATCCCCACCACGCTGGTGCTCGATCGCGAGCACCGGGTCGCCGCGGTGTTCCTGCGCACCCTGCTCGCCGAGGACCTGCAACCGGTCGTGCAGCGCATCGCCGAGGAGGGCAGGCAGTGACCGTGCTCGCCGGGGTGGGGGAATCGTTCCAGCAGACCGCGGCCACCGGCCCGGTGCTGCTCGCGCTCGGCGCCTGCGTGCTGGCGGGGCTGGTGTCCTTCGCCTCGCCGTGCGTGGTGCCGCTCGTGCCGGGCTACCTGTCCTATCTGGCCGGACTGGTCGGCGCGGAGGCGCCGCCCGCCACCGCGGCGGAGGCGGCCGAGGGGCGGGTCGCCACCGTCACCACCGCCGACCGCGCGGCGAAATTGCGTGTCGCCGGTGCGGCCGGACTCTTCGTCGCCGGGTTCACCGTGGTCTTCGTGCTCGCCACCGCGACGGTGTTCGGACTCATCCAGACCCTCAACGTCAATCGCGACCTGCTGCAACGGGTCGGCGGTGTGGTGACGATCGTGATGGGCCTGGCGTTCCTCGGCCTGATCCCGGCGTTGCAGCGCGACACCCGGATGGCGCCGCGCAGGCTCACCGGCATCGTGGGTGCGCCGCTGCTCGGCGGCGTGTTCGCCCTGGGCTGGACCCCGTGCCTCGGCCCGACGCTGTCGGGGGTGATGGCGGTGGCCGCGGGCACCGAGGGCACCACCGCGGTTCGCGGCGTCGCCCTGATCGTGGCCTACTGCCTCGGTCTCGGGCTGCCGTTCATCGTCCTGGCCTTCGGCTCGGCGGGCGCGCTGCGCGGCGTCGGGTGGTTGCGCCGCAACTCGCGCACCATCCAGATCATCGGCGGCCTGCTGCTCGTCGCGGTCGGGATCGCGCTGGTCACCGGAGCCTGGGACCAGTTCGTCGGCTGGGTGCGCGACGCGTTCGTCTCCGAGGTGACCCTGCCGATATGACCGTGACCGAACAGCCCGCCGCCGACCCCGCCCCCCGGACCCCGCCCCGCCAGTCGCTCCCCGGGCGCGCCTGGGCGCTGGTGCGCAACACCTGGCGCGGCCTCACCAGCATGCGCACCGCGCTGGTGCTGCTGTTCCTGCTGGCGCTGGCCGCCATTCCCGGCGCGCTGCTGCCCCAGCGCAGCCTCAACGAGCAGAAGGTCGAGCAGTACATCGCCGACCGGCCGACGCTCGGGCCGTGGATGGACCGGTTCGAGTTGTTCGACGTGTTCGGCAGCTTCTGGTTCACCGCGATCTACGTGCTGCTGTTCATCTCCCTGGTGGGCTGCATCCTGCCGCGCTCGCTGGACCACTACCGCGCGCTGCGCACCCCGCCGGTGCGGGCGCCGCGCAATCTGGCGCGGCTGCCGCACCATCACGAGGACCGTTCGGCGCGCACGCCGCAGCAGGTGATCGACCATGCCCGCACCCAGTTGCGTGGCTGGCGCACCGAGGTGCGGGAGGGCGGTCGCGAGGGCGAGCTCACCGTGTCGGCGGAGAAGGGCTACTTCCGCGAATTCGGCAACCTGGTCTTCCACCTGGCGCTGGTCGGGCTGCTGGTGTCGATCGCGGTCGGCAAGCTGTTCGGTTACGAGGGCAGCGTCATCGTCATCGCCGACGACGGGCCCGGCTTCTGCACCACCTCGCCCGCGGTGTTCGACTCCTTCCGCGCGGGCAACGTCAACGACGGCACCGGTATGACCCCGATCTGCGTGCGGGTCAAGGACTTCCGCGCCGACTACCTCGACACCGGCCAGGCCGAGATGTTCACCTCCAATATCGCCTACCAGGCCGGGGACGACCTGCGCACCGGCACCTGGCGCGAGACCACCTTGAAGGTGAACCATCCGCTGCGCGTCGAGGGCGACCGGCTCTACCTGCAGGGTCACGGCTACGCGCCGACCTTCACCGTCACCTTCCCGGACGGGCAGACCAGGACCGAGACCATCCAGTGGCGGCCCGACGACGCGCGCACCTTCCTGTCCAGCGGCGTGCTGCGCATCGACCCGCCCGGCGGCATGTACGCCACCGACGAGGAGCGCCGCCGGAACCAGATCGCCATCGAGGGCCTGTTCGCGCCGACCGCCATGCTGCACGGCAGCCTGCTCACCTCCGTGTTCCCGCGGATGGACGACCCGGCCGTCGCGGTCGACATCTATCGCGGCGACACCGGGCTGGACACCGGCAGGCCGCAGTCGTTGTTCGCGCTGGACCAGGAACTGGTCCGGCAGGGCAGGCTCGCCAAGGAAGCCAGGGTGAACCTGCGCCCCGGCGAGTCGACCACCCTGCCCAACGGCACGAAGGTCACCTTCGACGGCGCGAAGGAGTTCGTGAACCTGCAGGTCTCGCACGACCCGGCGCAGCAGTGGGTGCTGGTGAGCGCGCTGACGATGATGGCGGGCCTGCTGGTCTCGCTGCTGGTGAAGCGGCGCCGTATCTGGATCCGGGTCTACCCCGCCCGCGACGATGCCGGTACCGTGGACCAACGACACACCGTAGTAGAGATGGGCGGTCTGGCCAGGACCGACCAGGCGGGCTGGGGCGCCGAGTTCGACCGGCTGCGCGCGCGCCTGCTCGAACCGGACACCGACACGGCGGCCCGCACCGGGGCCGACACCACGGGAGACTGACGATGCCGATCGACGACACCCTCGCCCAGTACAGCGATCTCGCCTTCAAGACCGCGCTGATCGTGTACACCCTGGTGCTCGGGCTGCTGATCTGGCAGTACTCCTCGGCCCAGGTGCGCAAGGTCGGCGAGCGCGAACTCGTCACCGCCGGCGGCGGGGGAGAGCGGCCGACCGGGCCCGGCAAGCTGGTGGAACCGGCGGCCAGGCCGCTGTCCGAGCGACTGGGCAACATGGCGTTCTCGGTGCTCGTCGTCGGCTTCGTGCTGCACGTGGCCTCGATCGTGTTGCGTGGCTTCGCCACCGACCGGTTCCCGCTGGGCAACATGTACGAGTTCGTCACCATGGCCTGTGCGGCCGCGGTGCTGGTCGGCTTCGGACTGCTGCGCGAGCAGCGCTACCGCTCGATGTGGGTGTTCCTGCTCGTGCCGGTGCTGATCCTGATGTTCCTGGCGGGCACCGTGCTCTACGCCGACGCCGCGCCGGTGGTGCCCGCGCTGCGCTCGTTCTGGCTGCCGCTGCACGTGACCATCGTCAGCGTCGGCAGTGGCGTGTTCCTGGTCTCGGGCGTGGCCAGCCTGCTGTTCCTGTACCGGATCCGCCAGCCCGAGGGGCAGGAGTCGGGCAACGTCCTCGGCGCGATCGCCAAGCGCCTGCCCGACGCCCGCACCCTGGACCGGCTCGCCTACCGCACCACGATCATCGGCTTCCCGTTGTTCGGCGCCGGCGTCATCCTGGGCGCCATCTGGGCCGAGGCCGCCTGGGGCCGCTTCTGGGGCTGGGACCCCAAGGAGACCTGCTCCTTCATCGCCTGGGTCCTCTACGCCGCCTACCTGCACGCCCGCGCCACCTCCGGCTGGCGCGACACCAAGGCCGCCTGGATCAACGTGGCCGCCTTCGTCGCCATGCTCTTCAACCTGTTCATCATCAACCTGGTGATCAGCGGCCTGCACAGCTACGCGGGACTCACCTAGGAAGGCCGAACGGCGGGGGCGGGTGCACTGCTCGAGGATGGTGCGGGCCCTGGCCCCGACTCGGGCCCCGCACGGCGGGATCTGTCACTACATCATGGGCATGTTCGGGAACATCATGTTCCACATGTTCCGGAGCATGGCCATCATCTGCATACACATCTCGTTCATCGTGGCGATCTCTTTCTCGAGCGCGGCCCACAATTTGCGGGCCGTTCACCGGCTACCCGGAATCGCGGGTGCCATGCCGGTGATCGTCACGTGACCGAGTACGTGGTCAGCGGTGGGTGGGTCAGCGGTCGGGATTGCCCTCGGTGTCGGGGTGCTGCTTGCGGGAGATCCGCCAGAGGAAATCCGGGTCGTCGTCGGGGCCGAGCACCGGGCGGCGACGCGGGGGCGGTGGGGCGGGATCGGCGGGCTTTCCGGGGCCGAACGCCTTCCAACACAGCACTGCCACCGCGACCACAGCGATGAGGGCCAACAGGTACGTCACGTGGCTCACCTCCTGCCACCGAGGGTAGCCCCGTACGCGGTCCACGCCCAGCGTGGACCGCGAGAATCGAGCCCGCTCAGCGCTCGGGAGTGCCCGCCTCGGTGGTGAGCGACTTCAGCAACTGCATGACCTCGGACTCGCGGAAGCGGCGATGTCCACCGGGAGTGCGCAGCGACCCGAGGCGGCCCGCGTGCGCCCAGCGGGTGACGGTCTTGGGATCGACGTGGAACAGGGCGGCCACTTGGCCCGGGGTCAGCAAGGTGTCCTGGCCGCCGACGGTGATCGCACTCATAGCAAACCTCTCCGTTCTCGACAGTTCCCTCATCAGATGGCGCCATCGTCGCACCCGAACCCCTAGGTACTCGAACCACCTACAGTTGGTAAAGGCGAAGTAATGGACAAATCGGATGTCCGTTCGAGGTGGCCGGACCCGGGCAACTCGGACGCGGCTAACCCGTGGCCTACCCTGGTTCAGGTGAGCGAATCCACTGGATCGGAGAGTGCGCGGCCCGCCGGGAGTCCGCGCGTCGGACGCAGCCTGGCGATCAATCTGGCGCTGTACACCCTGGCCAGGCTGGTGCTGGTGGCCGTGATCACGGTGGTGATCGTGCTGGTGGCCCAGCTCGTGGATGTCCAGGTGCCGTTGGTGGTGGCGATTCTGTTCGCGCTGATCATCGCGATGCCGCTGTCGCTGACCCTGTTCAAGGGCCTGCGGGCGCGGGTGAACGCCGACATCGCGGCCGTCGACGCCAAGCGCAGGCAGGACAAGGCCCAGCTGCGGGCGCGGCTGCGCGGCGAAGGCGACGGCGCGCCGTGACCGGGGCGCGGCGGTGAAGTTCTGCGACCGCAGCGTCGCGCGCGACTGGGTGGACAACGCGGTGCGCCTGATCGACGCCGACGCCCAGCGCAGCGCCGACACCCATCTGCTCCGCTACCCGCTGCCCGCGGCGTGGAACATCCAGCTGTACCTGAAGGACGAGTCCACCCACATCACCGGCAGCCTGAAGCACCGGCTGGCCCGCTCGCTGTTCCTGTACGCGATCTGCAACGGCTGGGTCACCGAGGGCACCACGATCGTGGAGGCGTCCTCGGGGTCGACGGCGGTGAGCGAGGCGTATTTCGCCAAGCTGCTCGGACTCGATTTCGTCGCGGTGATGCCGGCGAATACCTCGCCGCAGAAGATCGCGCTGATCGAGGCCCAGGGCGGCCGCTGTCACTTCGTGCGACGCCCGCCGGAGATGTACACCGAGGCCGCGCGGCTGGCGGCCGAGTGCGGCGGGCACTACATGGACCAGTTCACCCACGCCGAACGGGCCACCGACTGGCGCGGCAACAACAACATCGCCGAGAGCATCTACCACCAGCTGCGGTTGGAGACCCATCCGGTGCCGGAATGGATCGTGGTGGGCGCGGGCACCGGCGGAACCAGCGCCACCATCGGCCGCTACATCCGTTATCGCAGGCACGCCACCAAGCTGGCGGTGGTCGACCCGGAGAACTCCGCCTTCTACGGCGGCTACGAGACCGGTGACGCGGGCTATCAGACCGGGATGCCGTCGCGCATCGAGGGCATCGGCCGTCCGCGGGTGGAGCCGTCGTTCGTGGGGCAGGTGGTCGACCGGATGATCGAGGTGCCCGACGCGGCCTCGATCGCGGCCATGCGCCATGCCGGCCGGGTACTGGGGCGGCGGGTCGGCGGCTCCACCGGCACCAACCTGTGGGGGGTGTTCGGCCTGATCGCCGAAATGCTGGCCGAGGGCCGCTCCGGCAGTGTGGTGACGCTGCTGTGCGACGGCGGTGACCGCTACGCCGGCACGTACTACGACGACGCGTGGGTGGCGGCCCAGGGGTTGAGCCTGGCCGAGCCCACGGCGGTGCTGGAGGAGTTCCACGCCACCGGCCTCTGGAAGGGCTGACTGTCCCACTCTCGATGACGGCGGGGTCGCCGCGCGCTCGCAATGTCAATTTTTCTTGACATCTGCCGTGGATGTCAACGAAAATTGACGCATGACGGAAGCGACCACTCTGGCAGCCGCGGCGGGCAGCCCGGATCCCGCGACCGGGCTCCGCGCGGTGCGCGCCCTGCGCCGACTGCTCGAACGACTGGAGGCGATCCAGGTGGCCAACGCCCGCGATCAGGGCTGGTCCTGGCAGGCCATCGCCGACGCGCTCGAGGTCAGCAAGCAGGCGGTCCACCAGAAATACAACCGGAAAGGCACCCGCTGATGTTCGAACGATTCACTCGCTCGGCCCGGACGGCCGTCGTCGTCGCCCAGGAGGAGGCCAGGGAACTGCGTTCCCCGCGCATCGAGGTGGAGCACCTGCTGCTCGGCCTGCTCGACCAGGGCGAGCCCGGGCTGCGCGAGCTGCTCGCCGAGGCCGGGCTCACCCGCGACGGCGTGCGGCGCACCCTCGCCGCCGACGCGGCCGGCGACCCGCTCGGCCCCGAGGACGCCGCGGCGCTGCGCTCGATCGGCATCGACCTCGACGCGGTACGCGAGACGCTGGCCGCGGAGTTCGGCGAGGACGCTCTCGACCGCGCGGCCCCCGAGCCGCAGCGCCGACGCTGGACCGGCGGGCACATTCCCTTCACCAAGGAGGCGAAGAAGGTGCTCGAACTGGCGTTGCGGGAGGCCCTGGCGCGCAAGGACCGTGGCATCGAATCCGGCCACGTCCTGCTCGGCATCCTGCGTGCGCCCAACGCCACCACCGAGCGGTTGTTCGGCGGTGCGGCCCGCGTCGAGTCGTTGCGTCCCCGCGTGCACGAGCTGCTGGACCGGCAGCGCGCGGCGTGAGCGACGCGTTTCGCCGCCGCCCCGCACGCTGCGGTGCCGCTTAGCATGGGCGCATGCAGCTTGTGATTCGGTTGGTCATCAACGCGGTCGCCCTGTGGCTGGCCGCCGCCTGGGTGAGCGGGATCGAGATCCTCAGCCCCGCCGAAGACGGCACCGGCGCCAGGATCGTCGTCGTGCTGGTGATCGCCGCGGTGTTCACCCTCGTCAACGCGTTGGTGAAACCGGTGGTGAAACTGCTGTCGCTGCCGCTGATCCTGCTCACCCTCGGCCTGTTCCTGCTGGTGATCAACGCCCTGATGCTGTGGCTCACCGCGAAACTGACCGAGCTGGCCGACACCAACGGCTACGGGCTCGAGGTCAACGGCTTCTGGGCGGCGGTGTTCGGCGGCATCATCGTCTCGATCGTGAACTGGGTACTGGGCGCCCTGGTGCCCGACAACGACTGAGCCGTACCCTAGTCAGCCCAGCGCGAGCGCGAGCGCGCCGAGCACCGACCAGGCCAGCAGGGCGAGACCGGAATCACGGAGCGCCGGAATGAGTTCCAGGCCCTGGCCGCCCGTGCGCACCGGCGCGTTGGCGCGGACCGCCAGCGGCGCGGCGAGCAGGCCGAGCAGCGCCCAGGGGGTGCGCAGCACCAGCAGCAGCGTGATCACGAACGGGATCAGCAGCAGCACCAGGTGCAGTGTGCGGGTGCGGGCGTCGCCGAGTTTGACCGCCAGCGTGGTCTTTCCGGTCGCGGTGTCGGTGGGGATGTCGCGCAGGTTGTTCGCGACCAGCACCGCGCTGGAGAAGGCGCCGACGCCGACGGCAAGCGCCACGCCCACCCAGTCGATGCGCTCGGCCTGCACGAACTGCGTGCCCAGCACCGCGATCAACCCGAAGAAGACGAAGACGGCGATCTCGCCGAATCCGCTGTAGCCGTACGGTTTGCTGCCGCCGGTGTAGAACCAGGCCCCGGCCAGGCAGACCGCGCCGATCAGCAGCAGCCACCAGGCCGTGGTCAGGGCCAGCACCAGCCCGAGCGCCGCGCCGAGCGCCAGGCTCAGGATCGCCGCGTTCTTGACCGCGGCGGGCGAGGCCAGCCGGGAACCGACCAGGCGCAGCGGCCCGACGCGCTCGTCGTCGGTGCCGCGCACGCCGTCGGAGTAGTCGTTGGCATAGTTCACCCCGACGATGAGGGCCAGCGAAACCAGCAGGGCCAGTACAGCTTTCCACCAGACGACGGCATCCAGCGCGGCCGCCGCGCCGGTTCCGGCGATCACCGGGGCGATCGCGTTCGGCAGGGTGCGGGGCCGGGCGCCCTCGAGCCATTGCGCAGCTGTTGCCATGCACGCAGCCTATGCCGTGCGCGCGGCCCGAGCCGTGTCGGATTCCCGCGGCGGTGCCGCCCGCGGGGTGACGCCCGCGGGTTGACGCCGCGGTCAGGCGCCCGATTCGGCGGCGACTCGCAGCCTGGCCAGTCCCTTCTCGAAGTCCTTACCGATCAGCCGGTCCATCGGGATCACCGCGGCGAACACGGCCCCCAGGCCGCTCCGCTCGCCGCGCATCCGCCACGCCACCTCCGTGCTGGTGGTGCCGACCGGCGCGAGGGTGAAGGTGACGTCGTTCGTGGCGCGCATCGGCTTGCGGAACTCGAGCCGCACCCCCACTTCACGGCCGGTGTCGGTGACGATCTCCATCGTCCCCGCGCCCGCCTTGCGATTGCCCTGCCAGGAGTACCGGGCGCCCGGGCCGGACTCGGGCCCGGAGTATTCGCGCCGCAGCGCCGGATCGAGGTCCTCCCACGGGGACCACTCGCGCCACCGGCGCAGATCGGCGATCAGCGCGTGCACCTGTTCCGGTTGCGCCGAGATCACGGTGTGGCGCACCACTTCGAACTCACCCATGCGGCCAGGCTAGGCGCAGTGCCGCCGGTTACGGCGGGAAAATGCGCGGGGAATCGGCGCTGGCTCTCACCTACGATGACGGATGGCATGTGTGCACACCAGCGCGGCCTCGCCGGCCCGGCCCCCACCCTCACCTCGTCGGGCGACGAGGCGATCGTCGTAGGTCTGCTCGGCGAGGTCGCGCTGCGACGCGACGCCGCGCTCGTGCCGGTGCCGGGGGTGCGCGCCCGGCTGCTGCTCACCGCGCTGGCGCTGCGGCCCGGCCGGCACCGCGGTGCGACGTCGCTGATCGAGGACGTCTGGGGCGACAGCCCGCCGCGTGCCCCGATGAACGCCCTGCACACGCAGGTCTCCCGGCTGCGCGCCGCCCTGCCCGACGGTGCCGTGGAGGCCGGGCCCGCCGGATATCGGCTGCTGCTGCGGCCCGCGCAGGTCGACCTCGCCCGGGCGGGGGAACTGCTCGCCCTGGCCCGCGAGCACGTCCGCGGTGCGAACGGTTCGGCGGGCGACGTGGCCGCCGGGCTCGCCGCCGTTTCCGCCGCCCGCGCCCTGTGGCGCGGGGAGCCCGCCGCCGACCTGCCACCCGGACCCGTCACCGATGACCTGCGCACCGCCGCCGGTGCCCTCGCCGCCGACCTCGACGCGGTGGAACTGACCCTGCGCGAAGCCGACGGCGACACCGAGGCCGCGCTGCGAATCGCCCGGCGCGCCGCGGCGGCGGACCCGCTGAGCGAGCCCGCCCAGCTGGCCCTGCTGCGCCTGCTCGCCGCCACCGGTCGCCCGACCGAGGCACTGGAATCGTTCGCCGCCTTCCGCGCCCGTCTCGCCGACGAACTCGGCGCCGATCCCGGCCCCACGCTGGTCGCGATGAACACCGCGATCCTGCGTGGTGAGCCCGTAGTTCCGGTCCCGCGCCCGGCTTCGGCCGGACCGGCGCGGGGTGCCGGGCACGAGCGAGCGGCGGCCGGCGGCAGCGCGCCGACTACCCCGGGCACCCATCCCGCCATCGGCCTGCGCGCCGCCCCGAACCCGTTGCTCGGGCGAGAAGCCGACCTCACGGCGCTGCTCGGGCTGGTCGAGCAGGCACGGGTGGTGACGGTGCTCGGCCCCGGCGGCACCGGGAAGACCCGGATCGCCAACGAACTCGGCGCGCGGATGACCCGCCGCGAGCCGGTGGTGCTGGTGGAGTTGGCGTCGGTGCGTTCCGGCCCTGGTGCCGACGCCCGCGTCGAGGTGGAGGCCGCGATCAGCGCGACTCTCGGTCTCGGCGAGGTGGTGCGTGAACCGGGCGGCCTGCTGCGCCCGGGCCGCGTCGACTTCGGGCGGCGGCTGCGCGAGGCGTTGGCCGCCCGGCCGATCCTGCTGATCCTGGACAACTGTGAACACCTGGTGGACGCGGTCGCCGCGGTGGTCGCCGATCTGATCGGCGCCTGCGAGCACCTGACCGTCGTCACCACCAGCCGGGCGCCGCTGGCCATCACCGCCGAAACCGTCTATCCCCTGGACCCGTTGGCGATCGACCCGGCCGGTTCGCCCGCGACCGAACTGTTCGCCGCGCGTGCCAGGGCGGTGCGGCCCACGGTTCGCCTCGACCCCGAAGTGGTCGCGCGGCTGTGCGCGATGCTCGACGGACTGCCGCTGGCCATCGAACTCGCGGCGGCGCGCACCCGCACCATGAGCGTCGAGGAGATCGAGCGCCGCCTCGAACACCGCTTCGCGCTGCTGCGTTCCGGTGACCGCACCTCGCCGGAACGTCACCGCACCCTGCACGCGGTGATCGCCTGGAGCTGGAACCTGCTCGACGAACCCCAGCAGCGCGCGCTGCGCCGGATGTGCCGCTTCCCGGCCGGTTTCACGCTCGCGGCCGCCGAGATCGTGGCGGGCGGACCGGACGCCGCGGAGGCCATCGAAGGGTTGGTGAGCCAGTCGCTGCTGACCGTGCTCGAGGGGGCCGAGGGCACGGGCGTGCGGTATCGGATGCTGGAGACGGTTCGCGAGTTCGGTGAGGAACAGCTCGGGGCCGAGGAGGCCGACCTGGTCGTCGCCCGCATGGCCGCGTGGGGGCGCAGCTACGCCCGCGACGCCCTGCGACGCTACCGGGCCGCCGAGCAGCTGGCCACGGTGCATTCGGTCGCCGAGGAGGTCGACAACCTGGTCGCGGTGCTGCGCGCGGCGGCCGACCGCGGTGACGGCGCGACGGCGTACCGGGTGTTCCCGGTCGCGGGACTGCTGTGGATGATGCGCGGCGCGCATCTGGATCTGCTCGCGTGGGCGCCGCGCGTGCTCGACTGCCTGCCCGAGGGCGACGATCCGGCCGGTATCGACGCCGACCTGCACATGTTGGCCTGCCTGTTGATCGCGGTGCACACCGTCTACATCAGCGCCGAGGCACGTCCGTTCCTCGCCACCCGCATGCGGATCCGGCGGTTGCTGCGCCGCGCGCGCGACCTCGATCCGAGCCTGCGCCTGCTCGGCGAACTCGCCTGCGCCGACCTGTCCGGCCGGCGCCTGCCCCGGCTGCTGGCCGAGGGAGCCCGCTCGCCGGACCCCGACGTGCGCATCGCGGCGCTGGTGGCCAGGGCGAACCTGCGGGAGAACGCCGGTCTGGTGCACGGGTCCACCCGCGACGCGCAACGGGCGCTCGAACTGCTCCGCGACCGCGATCCGTGGGGCACCGCGCTGGTGTGCCAGCACCTGGGCCAGCTCGGCGGGCAGACCGCTCACTACGCCGAATCGGTGCGGCACTACCGCCGGGCGGTCGAACTGCTGCGGTTGCTCGGCGCGCACGAGGAGATCATGGAGATCCGCAGCTTCCTCGCGGTGGCGTTGATCGCCGACGGCAGGCCGCAGGAGGGCGCGCGGGAACTGGAGTTCGCGTTCGAGGGGGCCGACCGGTCCCATCCCGCGCCCGTCGACGATCCCGGCATCCTGCGCAACCACCGGCTCTCCGCGGTCGCCGCGGCCGTCGCCGAATTGCGGTTGGCCCAGGGCGATGTCGATGCGGGCTTGCGCTACTACCACCGCGCCCTGGATCTGCTCGGCTGGCCGCAGGACAACCTGGTGCCGGGGCCGGGCGGGTTGATGCTGGCCGCCGCCGCGATCGGTGCGCACGTCCTGCACGGGCGGGCGGACCGGGCCGCGACACTGGCCGATCAGGTGGCCGCGGGTGCCGCGGTCCGGCTCGCCCAGTTCTACGACCTGCCGCAGGTCGGGTCGGCGGCCTGCGCGATCGGGTCGTGGCTGCTTGCGCTCGACCCGTCCTCGGCGACCGGCCTGGAACTGCTCGTGCTCGCCGCCCGCGCCGTGGCCCGCCAGGACTATCCGTCGATGACGCTGCGCCGCCACATCGACCTGCACACCCCGCGGGTCGGCGCCGACCGCTTCGACGCGGCGGTGCGCGCGGGCGCGGTCACCGGCAGGCTCGCCGCCGCGCACCGCATCATCGAGCTGCTCCGGGCGAGCTTCCCGGTGGCCGACGGCGAAGGCCGGGACCGCGACGCGCGATCCCGGACCGACGCTCAGGCGCGGCGCATGTAGGCCCGCACGGTCAGCGGTGCGAAGATCACGATGACCGCGGCGGAGCCGATCAGCGACCAGGCCAGGTTGCTGCCGTAGAAGTTGTCGTTCATCAGTTCACGACAGGCGTTGACCATGTAGTAGACCGGGTTGGCGTGGTTGATCGCCTGCATCCAGCCGGGCATGGTCTGCACCGGGGCGAACGCGCCGGACATGAACGTCAGCGGGAACATCACCATCATCGAGATGCCCTGCACGGACGCCGCGCTCTTGCCGGTGACCCCGACCAGCGCCCAGATCCAGCTGATGGCGAACGAGCACAGCACGATCACCAGCGACGCGGCCAGCACCCCGGCCGAGCCGCCGCCCGGCCGGTACCCCAGGCACAGACCGACCACCACGGTGAGCGCGGTGGCGATGCCGTAGCGCACCATGTCGGCGATCAGCGCTCCGGCCAGCGCCGAGATGCGGGCGATCGGCAGGGATTTGAAGCGGTCGAACACGCCCTTGTCCATGTCCTCACGCAGCTGGGTGCCGGTCACCACGGAGGTGAGCACCACCGTCTGCACGAGGATGCCGGGGATCAGGATGGGCAGGTAGTCGTGCACGTTCCCGGAGATCGCGCCGCCGAAGATGTAGGTGAACAGCGCGGTGAACAGGATCGGCTGCACCGTGACGTCGAAGAGCTGCTCCGGTTTGTGTTTGATCTTGAGCACACCGCGATAGGCCATCGTGAACGAGGCGGCCAGGGTGCGGCGCAGGCCGATGTGGTTGTCGGCCCGGGGAGTTCGGGTGGGTGCGGTGGCGGTGGCCGCGGTGCGGGTGGCGGTGGCGGTGGTCATGCCGCGCTCCGTTCGGTGTCGTCGTCGGCCGGGTGGCCGGTGATGGTGAGGAAGACTTCGTCGAGGCTCGGTTTGCTGACCGAGATCTCGTCGATGGCGATGTCGTGTTCGCGCAGCCGGATCAGCAGGTCGGTGGTGAGGCCCGCCTCGCGCAGCGGCGCGGTGAGCCTGCCCGCCTCCGGGGTGATCTGCGCCTCCACGCCGAGCAGTTCGCCGATCACGCGGCGCGCCTGCTCGAGCAGTGCCCGGTCGGCCAGGGTGAGGTGCAGGGACGAACCGCCGATGCCGGCCTTCAGTTCGTCGGCGGTGCCGTCGGCGATCACCCGGCCGCGGTCGATCACCGCGATCCGGTCGGCCAGCTGATCGGCTTCGTCGAGGTACTGGGTGGTCAGCAGCACGGTCGCGCCGTCGGCGACGAGTCTGCGGATGGTGTCCCACATCTGGGCGCGGGTGCGCGGGTCCAGGCCGGTGGTCGGCTCGTCGAGGAACAGCAGCGGCGGGGTGGAGATCAGGCTGGCGGCCAGGTCGAGCCTGCGGCGCATACCGCCGGAGAAGTTCTTCAACGGCTTGTTCGCCGCCTCGGTGAGGTCGAACTCCTCGAGCAGGTCGGCGGCGCGGGTGCGGGCCGCGGCACGGGTCAGGCCGAGCAGCCTGGCGAAGATCACCAGGTTCTCCACGGCGGTGAGATCCTCGTCCACCGAGGCGTACTGGCCGGTGAGCCCGAGCAGCGAGCGCACCGCGGTGGGCTCGGCGACCACGTCGTGGCCGAAGATCCTGGCGCTGCCGCCGTCGGGGCGCAGCAGGGTCGAGAGCATGCGGATGGTGGTGGTCTTGCCCGCCCCGTTCGGTCCGAGCACGCCGTAGACCGCACCCTGCGGCACGGTCAGGCTGACGCCGTCCACGGCCCGCTGCTGTCCGAACACCTTGACCAGGCGGTCCGCCTCGACGGCGGGTACGGCGGTCGGTGAAGTCATGGCGGTTGGTGATGTCATGACAACGACTGTGCGCGGGCCCGCTTGCACGGGGCTTGCACCGCGATGGCGTCGCGCTTGCGCCGACCGCCGATCAGGTGTGCGAGCGGGTGAGCAGCAGTTCGCGCAGCTTGTTGCGGTTCGGCTTGCCGGGTCCGTGCAGCGGCAGTTCGTCGAGGATCGCCAGCTCGCGCGGTGCGGCGATGGCGTCGAGTTCGCGCACCACGTGCTCGCGCAGTTCCTCGAGCGTCGGCCGGGCGCCCTCGGCGGGCACCACCGCGACCGCCACCCGTTGACCGAGCCGCTCGTCGGGCAGCCCGAGCACCACGCATTCGCTGATCGCCGGGTGGGTGACCAGCACGGCCTCCACCACCTGCGGGATCACCAGCAGGCCGCCGGTGGTGATGGCTTCGTCGAGACGGCCGGTGACCTGGAGGACGCCGTTGTCGTAGGTGCCCGCGTCCTCGGTGCGGAACCAGCCGGGTTCGGCGAAGGCGGGATGGTCGGGCTGGCCGCGATAGCCCTTGGCGATCATCGGCCCGCCGAGCACCACCCGGCCGTCCTCGATCCGCACGAGGGTGCCCGCCAGCGGCACACCGTCGTAGACGCAGCCGCCGCAGGTCTCGCTCATGCCGTAGGTGCGCACCACGTTGATGCCGAGTTCCCTGGCCCGCTCGTACACCGGCGCCGGCGTGGCGGCGCCGCCCACCAGCACCGCGTCCAGGTCGGCCAGTGCCGCGGCGGCCTCGGGCTCCTCGATCGCCTTGATCAGCTGGGTCGGCACCAGCGAGGTGTAGCGGCGCTCGCCACGCATGCCGGAGATCGCCCCGGCCAGCGCCTCGGGCAGGAAGCCGCCGGAAACGTCGAGCACCGTCGGCTCGGTTCCGGCCAGGATGCTGCGCATCAGCACTTGCAGACCGGCGATGTGATGGGTGGGCAGCGCCAGCAACCAGGTGCCCGGCCCGCCCAGCCGGTCATGGGTGGCGGTGCCGCTGGCTCGCAGTGCCGAGGAACTGAGCATCGCGCCCTTGGGCACGCCGGTCGTGCCGGAGGTGGTGACCACCAGGGCCACGTCGTCGTCGATCGGGTCGCCGGGGCGCAACGCGTCGGCCAAGCGGCGGGCCTCGCGCCGATCGGTGGTGGGGATGGGCAGCCACGCCGGGCCGTTGCCCTCCATCGCCTCGCGCAGATGCGGGAGCACATCCCCGACGCCTGATCCGGTGGGCATCGGCAGCGTTCGCAGGGTGTTGCTCACGACGCGACCTCGTTCCAGCTCATGGTTCGCTCGCAGCAGGGCCTCACGATAGGGATCGTGTCATGGGCGCACGGCCGCGCGCGGAACGGGTGGGTCGGAACGTCACGGGGTGCGCGGAGCCAGGCATCGAGACTGCGATTCACTCGTCGGACAGGACGGGGACTGCGGGTCCCGGGCATCGACGGCCGGGTGCCGCTACGCCGTAATGGTCCTCGCCGGGTACGCGCTTGGCAACTCGGCAGCCGCCGCCCGACCGGCGCTTCCGCCCGCACTCAGGGCTCCGACCAGCGCGAATCCCGCCGGATCGGGTGCTCCGGCGGCACCTCGACCAGCACGATCGGCACACCGTCCGGATCTTTGATCCACATCTCGATCAGCCCCCACGGCTCCTGTTGCGGCGCCCGGTCGATCGGCACCCCCTTGAGCGCGAGCTCCACCGAGGCCGCGCCCGCGTCGCGCACCTGCAACCACAGCGCCCCCTCGAAGCTGTTCGCCCGCCCCGAGCCGCCGTGCGCGGCCACCTCCACCAGCGACTGCCCGGCGAAGAACACCGTGCCGCCCGGATACTCCCTGGCCACCGCCAGCTCCAGCCCGTCGCGGTAGAAGGCGAGCGTGGTGCCGTAGTCCTTCGGGCGCAGGATCACTCGGCTGCTGAGAATGTCCATTCGCGGATCCCTTCGGTGTGGTCGCGCGGTGTCGGTCGCGGAAGTCCCGCATGCTCAGAAGTACCAGGAATCCGGGGTCTCGGGGCGCAAGGCTCCCGGCATTGTGGACAGTTGCCGTGTCGGACGGACGGCCTGTGGAGAAGCGGCGGTCGCGGGTGCGTGGGCCGGTCTACCCTGGGCTGGACGGATCCGATGCGCGGAGGGGTGGGGCCGGATGAACGAGATTCCCCCGAACGAGGTGGGTCGGCGCGTGCGCGAAATCCGGCTCTGGAGGGGATTGAGTTTGACGGCCGCCGCCGGTCTGGCCGGAATCTCCTTCGGGTATCTGGGGCGTATCGAACGCGGCGAGCAGGCGCTGACCAATCGCCACACGCTCGAAGCGCTCGCGGCGGCCTTGCGGGTCGCGCCGTCGGAGTTCAGCGGGCGGCCGTGGGAGACGAACGAAGGGCCCTCGTCCGAGGCGCACGCGACGTTGGTCGCGTTCGAGAAGGCGCTCGAGGTGTGCGAGTTGGGGGAGGACTCCGGTGTCGCGGCTCGACCGTGGCCGCAGATAGCTGACGATCTCCGCCGCGTCGCCGAGTGCAGGCAAGCAGCCGACTACGCGACGCAGGGCAGCCTGGTGCCGCCGTTGTTGGCGGAACTTCACGGGGCTTACGTGCACAATCCGCAACGACGCCGGGACATTCTCGTCGGATTGATCACGTGTTACGACGCGATGGCCTGGGCTACCAAGCGCCTCGGCGGGCGCGGGTTGCCGTTGTTGGCCGCGAAGGCGGTTCGCGAATGTGCGGAACAGCTGGAGTCACCCGCGTGGATGGGATTCGCGGTGTGGTTGCGTGGCAGCGTCGGCGGAGAAGTCTCGCGCGAACGGCAGTACCTCCGCGCTGTCTCGATGGCCGATCGAATTCGCGGCCATTTGGATGATTCCGATGTCATCCAGGTGTACGGAATGCTGCATTTGAACGCCGCGCTCGCTGCTGCGGTGCAGGCCGACCGGGCGACGGCCGAGACCCATCTACGGGAAGCTGCGCAGGTGGCGCGTCGGATGGAAGAGCCCGTCGGCGCCTTCGGAGGTTTCTGGTTCGGGGAGGTGAATGTCGCCATCTGGCGCTCGTCCATCGGCCTGGAGCTGGGTGACGGTGCCCGGGCTGTGGAGACAGCGAGTGACGTTCCGGTTGCGGCAATCCCGAGCCCCGTACGCCAGGCGAACTATTTCGCGGAGGCCGGACGGGCACTGCTGATCGAACCGCGGCATCGCCAGCGCGGGCTCGCGTTACTCCTGCGGGCGGAAAAGCTTGCACCTCAACGCGTCCGGTGCGACTTCTTCGTCCGAGAAGCGGTAGCCGGTCAGTTGCGCTCGGCTCGACGTGACGCGCACGGCCGCGAATTACGCGGATTGGCATGGCGGTTGGGAATCGGTCCCGACCACCGCGGGTGAATCACCTGCGGTAGGACGGCCTCCGACAGGCTTGTCCTTCGAGGACAAGTCTTGTGCACGCCCTCTCATAGCTTGTCAGCGGGCACCCGCCGACGGTCGCAGCCGCTGTCGCGGCCGGGGATATCGGTGTCATCAGTGACGGTTCGAGGGAGGGAGACGGTCTTGCGCGCACACCCCACCGCGTTCGGGTGGATCGCACTCGAGGTCAGCCGGTGGCCGGAGGGGGACAAGGCCGCGATCCGGCGCCTGGCCCGCCACCTCGGCTACCGCCTGTACTGGCCCCGCCCCTCCGTCCTCCCGCTGATCGATCAGATCCGCTCCGCCGACGTCGACGCCGTGCTCACCCCGTCCCCGGCCCACCTCGACATGATCCAGCTGAACGCGATCATGAGCATCGCCGACGTCGAAACCCTCCACCCCCGCCTGAGTTTCGCCCGCTGGGCAACCACGCACGGGCAGCGATGAGTGCGGTTCCTGCGATGGATCACCCGGTCGGTGGGGTCAGAAATACCAGGGGTAGGGCGTCCAATCCGGGGCGCGCTTTTCCAGGAAGGCGTCGCGGCCTTCGACGGCTTCGTCGGTCATGTATGCCATGCGGGTCGCTTCGCCGGCGAACAATTGCTGGCCGACGAGGCCGTCGTCGAGGAGGTTGAAGGCGTATTTGAGCATGCGCTGCGCTTGGGGGGACTTGCCGTTGATGTCGGCGGTCCATTCCAGGGCCTCGTCCTCGAGGCGGTCGTGGTCGACGACTTTGTTGACCGCGCCCATCCGGTGCATTTCCTCGGCGGTGTAGGGGCGGCCGAGGAAGAAGATCTCGCGGGCGAATTTCTGGCCGACCATCTTGGCCAGGTAGGCGCTGCCGTAGCCGCCGTCGAAGCTGCCGACGTCGGCGTCGGTCTGCTTGAACCGGGCGTGCTCGCGGCTGGCCAGGGTCAGGTCGCACACCACGTGCAGGCTGTGGCCGCCGCCCGCGGCCCAGCCGTTGACCAGGGCGATCACCACCTTGGGCATGAACCGGATCAGTCGCTGCACCTCGAGGATGTGCAGGCGGCCCGCGCGCGCCGGGTCGACGGTTTCGGCGGTCTCGCCGCTGGCGTACTGGTAGCCGCTGCGGCCGCGGATGCGCTGGTCGCCGCCGGAGCAGAACGCCCAGCCGCCGTCCTTGGGGCTGGGGCCGTTGCCGGTGAGCAGCACCGCGCCGACGTCGGAGGTCATCCGCGCGTGGTCGAGCGCCCGGTACAGCTCGTCGACCGTGTGCGGGCGGAAGGCGTTGCGCACTTCCGGCCGGTCGAACGCCACCCGCACCGTGCCCTGTTCGATATGCCGGTGATAGGTGATGTCGGTCAGGTCCTCGAACCCGGGGACGGGGCGCCACAGCTCGCTTTTGAACGTCACGCGGGCATTATCGCCCCGTCGGATTCCGCCAGACCGAGGGCCACCGGCCGCCCCGTCGACTTGACGGTGTAAAGCCGCGCGATACCGTGCAGGTATGAGCGAGGAAGTGAAACCTGTTCCGGACGGCGCGCACGCCGAAGGAACGGCCAACCGCGCCGGGACGGCGATCCGCCCGCGCATCGACACCAGCGCCATCGACCCGGACCGGTACGAATCGCACGGCGGCTTCCCCAAGGTGGCCCCCGCGCAGGTCGGCCCGAACTTCGGTCCCTTCGTCGAAGCGATGCGCACCCTGCAGGATCTGGCCGTCTCCGCCGACGCCCCCGACGAGGTGTACGGCGCCGCCCTCGCCAAGGCCCGCGAGATGATCGACCTGCTCGAGCCCTACCGCGCCCCGGAAATGCACTCCCCGGCCGGGCGCGCCGTCGACCTGCCCGGTCGCGGCAGCCTGCTGATGCTGCCGTGGACCGTGCTCGAGGCCGGGCCCGACGGCATCACCATGACCGGCGTGTTCCGCCGATTCCACCTGGGCGGCAACGGCGCAGCGCACGGCGGCGTGCTCCCGCTGCTGTTCGACGACCTGTTCGGGATGATCGTGCACTACTCCGGCAGGCCGATCAGCCGCACCGCCTTCCTCCATGTGAACTACCGCAAGATCACACCGTTGGAGACGCCGTTGACCGTCACCGGCCGGGTGGATCGAGTCGAGGGCCGAAAGACCTTCGTCACCGCCGAATTGCGCGATGAGCAGGGCGAATTGCTCGCCGACTCGGAAGCGCTGATGGTGCAGCTGCTGCCCTGGCAGCCGTGATCGGACCGGCTGCGGCCCGATAGCCGGGTCGGCCTCGCGTGCGCGCGTGCGCCGGTGCGTATAGTGGCGTGCGCTCGTTCATCGACATCGATCCGGAGGACCCTCAAAGTGGTTGCAGCACTGTCTGAATCCCTGCTCGACGACGCGAAGCGCTCGGCCTTCCTTGCCGAAGCCAAGGAGGTTCTGGACGCCGAGGTGTCGGACAAGGGTGGTGCGTCGGGCCTGGCCGTCAAGGGCGGCTACGCGGCTGTGAACAAGATCAGCCCCTCGATCGTGCCGGACGCCCTGGAGTCGCTGGCTCCCAAGCTGCTCGAGCAGCTGGAGCCGTTCTGGCAGGAATTCAAGGCCGCGGGTGGCCAGGGCCGCTTCGCCGACCTGCTCGTCGCCAAGTCCGACGAGGTCGCCGAGGCCCTGCTGGCCGTCACCGATGCGCGCGCCCAGGCCTCGAGCCGCCCGGCGCTGCAGAAGGTGTACAACTCGATGCGTTCCTCGGCCAAGAAGAACGTCATCGAGGCGCTGCCGCGCGTGGGCGACCTGGTTCAGCGCCACGCTGTGTAGTTTGCCGCGCCTTCGGCGCGGCGGGTCGCGGCCCCCTCGTGTCTCGAACGCGAGACGGGCCGCGACCACTCGGTTGGTTTCTTGCTGAGTTCGAAAGCCGCCGTTTTCCAAGGGGGGAGCTCGTGCGGGGCGGCATCATGCTGTCGGCCCCGGCGGGCGTTGTCGATCAGGGGGTTTCGGATCCGCGCGGGGGCGTGGAATCCGGTCGTGTTCCCGGGGAGGAATAGAGCTGCGCTATCTCCGTGCCCAGTTCGTGTAGTCGGGTGCGGGCTTGCGGTGGGGCGGTGACGGTGAGGCTGTTGCCGAATTGCAAGAGGATTCGGATGTCCTCGGGGGTGCGCAGGGCGATGGTGACGGGGATTCGCCCGCCCGGTGCGCCGGGGTGGGGTGTGAGCCGATGGCCGAGGATTCGGCCGGCGCGGGGGAGTTGGGCGGGGTCGATGTCGGCTTCCACGTGGTAGGTGTGGGTGTCCTTCCAGGTCTCGACCAGGTCCGCCGCCACGTCGGCGAGGGTGGCGCCGGGGCGTAGCCGGCGCGGGGAATCGAGCGCGCGCCAGGATGTCACGCGGTCCAGGCGGTAGAGGTGGGGGCGGCGGTCGTGGTCGGCCACCAGGTACCAGGTTCCGGCTTTGGCGAGCAGTCCGTAGGGATCGACGGCGCGCCAGCGGGGGCGGTCTTCGTGGGAGTGCCGGTACCGGATGCGTAGGCGGACGCCGCGGCGCACGTCGTGGACCAGGGCGGCCGGGGAACTGTCCGGTGGCGGCTCGTGCGCGGACCACGGACGGCTGTCCGGGACGACGACCGCGCTCAACGGAAGCAGGCCGTCGGGGGAGCGGCGGGGGCCCAGCCGCATCTTCCGCCGGACGCGCTCGCCCTCGGCCGCGACGCCAAGGGCGGCGCGCTGGGCGTCGTCCAGGCCGGCGAGGGCCAAGTGGTCGCGGTCGGCCGGGGTCAGTCGCGCGATGTCGAACGGACCGCCGGGCAGCAGCGTCACCCCGCCGTGGCGGCCGCGCTGCACCACGAGCGGAAAACCCGCGTCGCGCAGCCAGTTCAGATCGCGCAGCACGGTGCGCACCGAGACGCCCAGCTGGTCGGCCAGGTGCTCGGTGGTGAGCGGTCGTCCGGGGCGCAGGGCGAGCAACAGGGCGAAGAAGCGGTCGGGCGTCACCGTTGCAGTGTGTCGGGAAATCACGCCGGAATGTGTCGGGTATCTGCCCGACAGTGGCGGGGCAACAGCAACCGATCCTGGAAAGGACCGCCATGACGGCATCGATCGTCTTCCTCGTCTACGTCAACGACACCGCCGCGTCCGCCCGTTTCTACGGCGACCTGCTGGACATGAAGCCCGATTTCGAGACGCCCGGCTACATCACCTTCGACCTCGGCCCCGGCGCCGATCTGGCGCTGTGGTCGGGCCGGTTCGACGGTCTCTCGCCCGCCACGCCGCGCACCTCCGAGGTGTGCCTGGCGCTGCCCGACGGCGCCGAGGTGGACGCGAAGTTCCGGGAGTGGCAGGCCAAGGGCGTCACCGTGGTGCAGGAGCCGCACGACGAACCGTTCGGGCGCACCTTCGTCGTCGCCGATCCGGACGGCAACCTCATCCGCGTCGCACCGCAGGACTGACCGCGCCGGAGACCGCGGCGGCCGGCCCTCGGCGGGCCGACTGCCGCGGTCTGTGTGACCAGGGTGACCGCGCTCGGGGCGGGTCGATCTGACAGGCTGGAGGCGTGAACCCGTCAACTGCGCAGGCCCGAGTTGTCGTCGACGAACTGGTTCGCGGCGGCGTCCGCGACGTGGTGCTGTGCCCGGGGTCGCGCAACGCGCCGCTGGCGTTCGCGTTGCAGGCCGCCGACGCGGCGGGGCGGCTGCGGCTGCACATGCGCATCGATGAGCGCACGGCCGGATTCCTGGCGATCGGCCTGGCGATCTCGGCGAGTGCGCCGGTGCCGGTGGTGATGACCTCGGGCACCGCCGTCGCGAATCTCGGACCGGCGGTGCTGGAGGCCAATTACGCGCGGGTGCCGCTGATCGTGTTGAGCGCCAACCGGCCCTACGAGATGCTCGGCACCGGCGCCAACCAGACGGTGGAACAGCTCGGCCTGTTCGGCAGCCAGGTGCGGGCCACCATCTCCCTCGGCCTCGCCGAAGCCGACGGTGCGGGTGCGGGCTCCTACGACCAGCAGAACAGCGTGTGGCGTTCGGCGGTGTGCCGGGTGCTGGCCGCGGCCCGCGGCACCCGCTCGGGCAACGCCGGGCCGGTGCACTTCGACATCCCGCTGCGCGAGCCGCTGGTGCCCGACCTCGCCGAGGGCGAAGCCGAGCCCGCGGGCCGGGCGGGCGGCGCGCCGTGGACGGCCACCCAGTACGCCACCCTCGACGTGCCGCTCGAGATCGACCTGACCCCGGACACGGTCGTCGTGTCCGGGCACGGCGCGGGTCTGCGTCCCGAACTCGCGCATCTGCCCACGGTCGCCGAACCCACCGCGCCCATGCACGGCCCGGCCCTGCATCCGCTGGCGCTGCCGCTGCTCACCCCGCGCCAGGCGATCATCACCGGCCGCCCCACCCTGCACCGGCAGGTGTCGCGCCTGCTGGCCGACCCGGCGGTCACGGTCTACGCCCTCACCACCGGCCCGCGCTGGCCCGACGTGTCCGGCAACGTCGTCGGCACCGGCACCAGGGCGGTCACCTCGGGCGCCCCGCGGCCGGAGTGGCTGGCGCACTGCCGCGAACTCGACGACAAGGCCCGCCAGGTGGTCCGCGCCGAACTGGCCGGGCATCCCAAGCCGACCGGCCTGCACGTGGCCGCGGTGGTGATGGATGCGCTGCGCGAAGGCGATCAGCTGCTGCTCGGCGCTTCCAACCCGGTGCGCGACGCGGCACTGGTGGCCACCCCGCGGCCGGGGGTGCGGGTGCTGTCCAACCGCGGCGTGGCCGGCATCGACGGCACGGTCTCCACCGCGGTCGGCGCCGCCCTCGCCCACCCCGGCCGCACCATCGCCCTGATCGGCGACCTGACCTTCCTGCACGACGCGGCCGGGCTGCTGATCGGGCGCGGCGAACCGCGCCCCGCCGATCTGACCATCGTCGTCGCCAACGACGACGGTGGCGGCATCTTCGAACTGCTCGAACAGGGCGACCCGCAGTACGCGGGCGTGTTCGAGCGCGTGTTCGGCACCCCGCACGGGATGGATCTGGCGGCGCTGTGCGCGGCCTATCGCATCCCGCACCGCCAGGTGGACCCGGCCGAACTCGCCGCGGAACTGGCCGGTGACGCGCACGGCCTGCGCGTGCTCGAGGTGATCACCGAGCGCTCCAGCCTCCGGGAACTGCACGCCACCGTGCGCGCCAAGATCGCTCCCTGAGGCTGAAGCCCCCAGGCTGCGGACCGGGACTACTCGACCTCGCGGTCCTCGTCGTCCATCGGCACCGGGATCGACTGTTCGAGGACGTCGGCGGGGTCGGCCTCCCAGACCTCGCGCCCCACCGTCGTGGGGTGCGGATCCTCGACGGTCACCTCGGGATCCTCCGGGTCGGGGTAGGCGGGGGTGGCCTGTTCGGCGAGGTCGGCCTCGGAAACCTCCTGCACCGGAACCTCGTGCACCGCGCGAGACGTGCTGCGATCGACCATCGTGCGCTCCTCTCCGATCCTGTCTGCCGCCGGAGCCGTTGCCCGGCCTGTCGCCGCGGGGTACCCCGACGACGGGCCCTCAACAGTCCGGCAGTTCGAGCATGCTCCCGCGCCGCAACCCCGGCAACCGCCGCGTGGCGCGCGTCTCCCCGGCCGATGATTCCGCGGCGCCCGCATCGTCTGCATCGATGAACCGCACCGACGCCCGGGAGGACCCGCATGCAGCCCCGCTTCGACTTGGAACCCGCCACCACCGCGCTGGCGTCGGTGGTCGCCGGTATCCGCGACGACCAGCTCGACGCGCCGACGCCGTGCGCGGACACCACCGTGCGCGCGCTGCTGGTGCACGTCGACGGCTTGGCCGAGGCGTTCCGCCAGGCGGCCACCAAGGAGTCGGTCGGCCGGTCCGGGCCCGCCGACATCCCCGCCGACCCGCAGCTGCCCGCCGACTGGCGCACCCGCATCGCCGCGCGGCTGAAGGCGCTCGCCGCGGCCTGGCAGGAACCGGCCGCCTGGGACGGCAGGACCGAGGCGGGCGGTGTCACCGACGACGCCGCCGCGATGGCGGTCGTGGCACTCGACGAGGTGGTGGTGCACGGCTGGGATCTGGCCCGCGCCACCGGGCAGCCGTTCGACTGCGCCGACGCCCACGCGGCGGTGCTGCTGGAGATGCTCGACGGCGTGCCGTCCGAGGGCGTGCCCGGCCTCTTCGGCCCGACCGTGCCGGTGCCGGCGGACGCCCCGCCGCTGCACCGCATCCTGTCCAAGACGGGTCGTTCGCCGCGCTGGCCGGCATAGGGCCTGCGTCAGGAGACGAACACGCCCGCGGTGACGGCCGCGACCGCCGCCTCGGCCGCGGCCACCGCGGCCGCGTCGTCGATCGGGTCCCCGCTGGCGAGCAGCCGGTAGTAGAGCGGCGCCGACACCGCCGCGAGCACCGCGCGCGGGTCGGTGCCCGGCGGCGCCTCCCCTCGCCGCACGGCGTCGTCCACGCACGGGCCCCATTCGGTGAGCCGGACGTCGTAGAAGCGGTGCAGCGCGTCGGCGGCGCCGGAATCGCAGGTGGCGGCGGCGATGACGGCGCGGAAGAGCCTGCCTTGCCGCGGGTCGGTGAGGGTGCGCGCGACCAGCCGCGCGTTGGCGACGAGGTCGCCGCACTCCCGTACCACCGGCTGCCGGACTTCGCGCGGCTGAATCCACCCGTGGCTCAGTAGACGTCGCGGACGTAGCGTTTCTCCGCGACGAGTTGTTTGCGGAAGGCCAGCGCCCCGTCCTCGTCGAGCTTGCCGTGGATGCGGGCGATGGCCAGCAGCGTCTCGTCGACGTCCTTGGCCATGCGCGCGGCGTCGCCGCACACGTACAGGTGCGCGCCCTCGCACAGCCATGCCCACAGTTCGGCGCCGTGCTCGATCATGCGGTGCTGCACGTAGATCCGCTCCCGCTGGTCCCGGGAGAACGCCAGGTCGAGGCGGGTGAGGAAGCCGGTGCGGAACATGTCCTCGAGTTCGGCACGGTAGTAGAAGTTCTGCGCCGCGTGCTGATCGCCGAAGAACAGCCAGTTCCGCCCGGTGGCGCCGAGCGCGCGCCGCTCGTGCAGGAACCCGCGGAACGGCGCGATGCCGGTGCCGGGGCCGACCATGATCATCGGCGCGGCCGGGTCGAGCGGTGGCCGGAAGTGCGGTGCCCGTTGCAGGAAGATCGGCACCCGGGTATCGGCCCGGTCGGCGAGGAAGGTCGAGCACACCCCGCCGCGTCGCCCGGACTCGCCGTAGCGCACCACGCCGACGGTCAGCTGCACCTCGTGCGGGTCGACCAGCGGGCTCGACGAGATCGAGTACTGGCGTGGCTGGAGCTTTGTCAGCACGCCCTGCCACTCGATCAGGTCGGCGCGCACCGGGAAGTCGCGCAGCACGTCCACGGCCTGCCGGTCCCACAGGTAGCCGTCGAGTTCGTTGCGGTTGTCGCGGCGCAGCAGCTTCGCGAGCTGCTGGCTCGGGTTGCGCTCGGCCACGAAGGTCAGCAGGTCGTGGCTCACGCGGGTGATGTCGTAGTGCGTGCGCAGCGCCTCGGCCAGCGGCAGCTCCCGCCCGTCGATCTCGATGCCGCGACCGCCGTCCAGTCCGGTGGCGGCCAGCCATTCGGCCACCAGATCGGGGCAGTTCGACGGCCACACGCCGAGCGAATCGCCGGTCTCGTAGGACACGCCCAGATCACGCAGGTCGAAACCGACCCGACGCACTTCCTTGACCGAATCCGGATGCGAGAGAACCTCGTTGCGGATCAGCGGGGCGGCAACGGGGGCGTTGCGGGTGAACGGCGCGGCCTGCCGGGCGGGCTTGGTGAGCACCGCGGTGGCGGTGGCCGTCGCGCCGCCTGCGGCACCGTCCGCCACACCGTCGGCACCGGGCGGACCTGCCCACCGGGTGCCGGATGCGGCCCCTCCCGGTACGCCGCCGCCCTGCCCCAACACGGCGACGATCTCGTCGAGCCACCGCTGCGCCCGCTCCGCGTGGTCGGGTTCGCAATCCACCCGCTCTAGCAGCCGCCGCGCTCCGCGCTCGGCCAGCAGCCGGTCGATCTTGCGGCCGTGGCCGCAGAAGTCGTCGTAGGCCGAATCACCCAGGGCGAACACGGCATAACGCAACCCGGGGAACCGCGTGGCCGAGCCTTCGAGCCGGTCCCAGAAGTCCGCGCCGTTGTCCGGGGGTCCGCCGTCGCCGAAGGTGCTGGTGACGATCAGCACGTCACCGTCGAGCGCGTCCAACGCGCAGGAATCCATGTCGAGCAGCCGGGGCGCGAAACCCGCCCCGCTCAATCGCTGCGCCACCGCCGCGGCCAGATCCTCGGCGTTGCCGGTCTGCGACGCCCACAGCACGGTCACCGGCTTCGCCACCGGCACGGGGGCATCGGCAGTCACCGCGGCCCGCGAGTACATGCCCGCCAACAGGCCGTCGATCCACACCCGGCTCGCCCCGGCGACCGGCGCGGAGTCCGGCAGCACCGGCTGCCCGGTCACCGGAATCGATTGCAGCGCGGCCAGATACCCGCCCAGGTAGATCCGCTCGGTCTCCGACAGCGTCGGCGTCGCCGCCGCGTCCAGGCCCAGCAGCGCGGCCAGCGGATGCTGCGGCGCCGCGGCCTCGGGACGTGGCTCGCCCGCCCGCGGCACCGGCGCGACCCGCCGCAACGCCACCGCGCACTGCTTGAACTCCGGCTGCCAGGAATCCGGGTCGACCGCGTCGTTGGTGACGGCGTTGATGGTCAGGTACTCGCCCTGCTCGTCGTTCCAGTGGAACGGCGCGAAGCAGCCGCCGGGCCGCACCCGGTCGCTGATCCGCGCGGGCAACACCGCCCGCCCACGCCGCGAGGCGATCTCGAGCTGGTCGCCGGGCCGCACCCCGAGCCGTTCGGCGTCCTCGGGGTGCACCTCCACGAACGGCTCGCCGTCGAGTCTGGTGAGCTTGCCGATGCGGCCGGTCTTGGTCATGGTGTGCCACTGGTGTTGCAGGCGGCCGGTGTTCAGCACGAACGGATAGTCGTCGTCGGGCAGTTCGGCCGGGTCCAGGTGGGGGCGCGGCCAGAACACCGCGCGCCTGCTCGGGGTGGGGAAGGCCAGCCGGGGCCGGTGCCCGTGTTCGTCGACGAACAGCTCCTGGCTCACGCCGTCGTTGCGGTAGCGGATCGGATTGCGCCGCCGGGCCGGGTCGGGGCACGGCCACTGCATCGGGCCCTCGGCCAACGCCGGGTAGCTCATGCCGCGCAGGTCGTAGCCGGTGGCCGGGTTGGCGAAACCGGTGATCTCGGCGAACACCTCGGCGCTCGAGCCGTACTCGAAGCCGGGGAAACCCATCGCGGTGGCGACCTGCGCGATGAGCAGCCAGTCCGGCCGGGCCTCGCCGACCGGGTCCACGCACCGCGGCATCAGGGTGACGTTGCGCTCGGAATTCACCATCACCGCGTCGGCTTCGGCCCACAGCGTGGCCGGTAGCAGCACGTCGGCGTAGGCGTTGGTGGCGGTGTCGGTGTAGGCGTCCTGGGTGATCACCAGCTCGGCCGCTTCCAGACCCGCGATCACGGTCTTGCGGTTGGCCACCGAGGCGACCGGATTGGTGCAGATGATCCAGGCCGCCTTGATCTCGCCCGCGGCCATGCTCCGGAACATCTCGATCGTGCCCGGTCCGGATTCGGCGCGCAGGCTGCCCGGCGCCAGCCCCCACGCCGATTCCACGAACGCCCGGTCCGCCGCCGAGAGCAGCGAGCGCTGGCCGGGCAGGCCCGGCCCCATGTACCCCATCTCGCGCCCGCCCATCGCGTTCGGCTGGCCGGTCAGCGAGAACGGACCCGAGCCGGGCCGGCAGATCGCGCCGGTGGCCAGGTGCAGGTTGCACAGGGCGTTGGTGCTCCAGGTGCCGTGCGTGGACTGGTTCAGGCCCATCGTCCACAGCGACATCCACTCGCCCGCCTCGGCGATCCAGCGGGCCGCGGTCCGCAGATCGTCCTCGGCCAGGCCGGTGATCGCGGCGACCCGGGCGGGCGGGTAGTCGGCCAGGAACTCCGGCATCGCCGCCCAGCCCTCGGTGTGCTCGGCGATGAACTCCGCATCGATCGCGCCGTCGGCCACCAGCAGGTGCAGCAGTCCGTTGAGCAGCGCGAGATCGGTGCCCGGCCGCAGTTGCAGGAACAGGTCGGCCCGGTCGGCGGTCGCGGTGCGCCGCGGGTCCACCACGATCAGCTTGGCGCCCGCCTTCAACCGGTCGGCCATGCGCAGGAACAGGATCGGATGGCAGTCGGCCATGTTCGCGCCGATCACGAAGAACAGATCGGCGTGGTCGATGTCGTCGTAGGAGCCGGGCGGGCCGTCGGCGCCGAGCGACTGTTTGTAGCCGGTCCCGGCCGAGGCCATGCACAGCCGCGAGTTCGCCTCGATGTGCTTGGTGCGCAGGAAGCCCTTGGCCAGTTTGGTCGCCAGGTATTGCGCCTCCAACGACATCTGCCCGGAGACGTAGAGCGCGATCGCGTCGGGCCCGTGCTCGTCGAGGATGGCCCGCAACCGGTCGGCGACCTCGTGCACGGCCTCGTCGACCGGGATCGGGACCGGGACCTGGTCGCGTTGCGGGCGGCGGTAGGCGGTCTCCATGCGGCCGGGCGCGCGCATCAGCTCGAGGTGCGTGGCGCCCTTGGTGCAGAGCCGGCCGGCGTTCGCCGGGTGCCGCGGATCCCCGCCGACCTTGGCGAGCACGCGCTTGCCCGCACCCGCGACGCCGTCGCCGCCCTGCACCGTGGTCTGCACGCTGATGCCGCACCCCACGCCGCAGTACGAGCACGCCGTGCGGGCGGTGCCCGCAGCGGGGCTGGTGGGTGCGTCCGACATGCCCTCGATCATGCGGATCGCCGATTGCGCCGGATTTACCCCGCGTTATCGGCAGATCACAATCGCCCTCACCGCGCCGATTCCGGGCGGTGAGGTGTGGCCGGGCTCACCGTCAGCCCAGTCGATAGCCGCGGTGCAGCGCCACCACGCCGCCGCTGAGGTTGCGCCACTGCACCGACGACCAGCCCGCCGCCGCCATCCGCATCGCCAGCTGCCGCTGGTTCGGCCACGCCCGGACCGACTCGGCCAGGTACACGTAGGCGTCCGGGTTGCTGCTGACCGCCCGCGCCACCCGCGGCAGCGCCTTCATCAGGTACTCCATGTACACGGTGCGGAACACCGGGATCACCGGGGTGGAGAACTCCGCGATCACGAGCCGCCCGCCGGGTTTGGTCACCCGCAGCATCTCCCGCATCGCCAGATCCGGGTCGGCCACATTGCGCAGGCCGTAGGAGATGGCCACCGCGTCGAAGCTCTCGTCGGCGAACGGCAGCGCCATCGCGTCGCCCGCCACCATCGGCACCTCGCGGAAACTGCCCGCCGCGAGCATCCCCTTGGAGAAATCCGCGGCCACGCACCACGCGCCGGACTTGGCGAACTCGACCGTGGACACCCCGGTGCCCGCCGCCAGATCGAGCACCCGCTCGCCCGGCCGCAACGCCAGCGCCTTACGGGTGGCCCACCGCCAATACCGGTCCTGGCCCATCGAGATCACGGTGTTGGTGAGGTCGTAGCGCTCGGCGACCCCGTCGAACATCGACGCGACCTCGTGCGGTTGCTTGTCCAGCGACGCCCGAAACGACTCCCGCTGCTCTGTTCTCGCCACGTCCTCGACACTAGTGGCCGCGACGCGCGCGCCGCGACAACTCGGTCATGCCGTACGCCACAACCGGTTGTCGATGCCGGTGACCGCCGCGTAGTGATCCATGAGTTCGGTGCAGATCGCGGGCCAGGTGCGGTGCAGCACCGACTTGCGGGCCGCCGCGCCACAGCGGGCCCGCGCCCCCGGATCGCGCAGGGCCGCCACCGCGCTGGGCAGCAGCTCCTCGAAACGATCCACCGGCAGCAGATAGCCGTTGCGGCAGTGCGCGATCAGATCGCGCGGCCCGCCCGCGTCGGGGCCGATCACCGGCACGCCGCTGGCCAGCGCCTCCTGCACGCCCTGGCAGAAGGTCTCGTGCTCTCCGGCGTGCACCATCACGTCCAGGCTCGCGTAGGCGGTGGCCAGTTCCTGCCCGCCGAGCTCGCCGGTGAACACCGCGTCGGGCATCAACCGCGCGAGCCGGGCGCGCTCGGGGCCGTCGCCGACGATCACCAGCCGCAGGCCAGGATCGTCGGCCAGCACCGCGAGCCGTTCCACGTGCTTCTCCGGCGCCAGCCTGCCGACGAAACCGACCAGCAGCCGGTCGCTGCCGCCGCGCCACCGCTCGCGCAGGGCGGCGCTGCGCGCCGACGGGGTGAAGCGGGCGATGTCCACGCCCCGCCCCCAGCGGTACACCCGCGGGATGCCGTGCGCGGCCAGATCCGCCGCCGCCGCGCGCGAGGGCGCCAGCGTGCGGGTGGCGCGCAGGTGGATGCGCCGGGTCCAGCTCCAGGCCGCCCGCCCGGCCAACCCGAGACCGTAGCTCTGCGCGAACCCGGCCACGTCGGTCTGGTACACCGCGACCGTCGGCAGATCCAGCCGCAGCGCGGCCGCCAGACCACCGGCGCCGAGCAGGAACGGGGAGGCCAGGTGCACCACGTCGGCGTCGAAATCGGCGATCACGTCGGTGATGCCCGGCTGCGGCAGCCCCACCGGCAGCGAACTGATCTTCGGCACCATCACCGCGGGCACCCGGTACACCGGCACCCCGCCGTGCTCGCGCGGGGCCGGGGGCAGGCCGCGCGGGGTGTCCGGCGCGATCACCAGCGCCTGGTGGCCGTGCCGGGACAGGTGGTCGAGCACCCGGAGCACGGAGTTGACCACGCCGTTCATGTTCGGCAGGAACGACTCCGAAACGATGGCTACGCGCACGACTCCAGGGTGACCCGCGCGCCGCGCCACCGCGCCACACCGACGTGAAGGCTGCGGAAAGTTCCGGCGAACTCCTCGCCGTCGGCCCAGCTCAGTCGACCGCCACGGGTTCGCGCCTGCCCGCCTGCACCAGCAGCCACCACACCGGCAACGCCAGCAGCCAGGCCACCACGATCACCGACAGGGCGGGCTGGATGGCCACCCGCACGTCGCGCCCGGCCACCCGCACCAGATCCGGATCGCTGCGGCTGTACTCGACGTTGATGCGCTCGCCCGCGGTGAGGTTGGTCGGATACAGCACGCCGACCTTCGGGTTGTGCGTCTCCCCGTCCGGGGTCACATACATCACCGCCGAGCGCAGCCTGCCCGCCGAGAGCACCTCGGCGGTGGTGACGCCCTTGTCCGAACTGATCAGATAGTCGTTGCGCCAGGCCGCGAACACCAGCAGCACCATGAGGACGCTGACCACGGTCGCCGCGGTGAGCACGCCGATCCTGGCCCGCCGCAGCCGGGTCGTCCGCATTTCGGACTGGCTGGTTTCCGACACGGCCACAGGCTACCGAGGGGCTCGGCTACGGTGGCGGCCATGTCCCGAAAATTCCGCTTCACCGTGCCGTACAGCGTTCCGGTCGAAGATCTGCACCGGGCACTCACCAGCGACGACGCCTGGCAGGCGCGTTTCGCCGAGGCGTCCACCGCGACGCTGGACATCTCCCATCCCGGCGGGCCGGGTACCGCCCGCATCCACATGACCGAACGAGCCCGCCGGGACAAGATCCCCGCCCTGGTGAGCAAGGTCCTCTCCGGCGAGCTCGTGTTCGACCGCACCGACGACTGGCGCCCGCTCACCGGCGGTGCCGCCGAGGGCGATTTCCGGGTCACCACCAGCGGCATCACCGCCACCATGGCGGGCATCCAGCGGTTGCGCGGTACCGCGCAGGGCAGTGAGATCGAGGTCGACGGTTCGCTCGAGGTCAAGGTCCCCCTGGTCGGACGCGCCATCGAACCGCTGGCCGAACAGTTGCTGCACCGTGTGCTCGGCAGCGAACGCAAGTTCTTCGAACAGTGGTGTGCCCAGACCAGATCCTGACCCGGCGGCGTCAGCCCGCGACGTTCGGATCGAACTCCCGCCGCTCCACCAGCACCAGCCAGTTGCCGGAGTTGTCGCGGATGATCGCCTCGGTGCCGTAGGGCCGCTCCGCGGGCGGCTGGACGAACTCGACGCCCTTGGCGGTGAGTTCCTCGAACGCCTTCTGGCAGTCGGGTGTGCGCAGGCCGAGCGCGCCGTGCGTGCCGTCGGCCAGGGCCCGCCGGGTGGCCTCGGCCAGCTGGGGATCCTGCGGCGGGCCGGGCACCATCAGGGTCACCTCGAGTTCGGGGTGGTCGGGGTGGGCCACGGTCACCCAGCGGAAACCGTTCTCGCCGAGGGTCACGTCGCTGGCCTCGACGAAGCCGAGCTTGTCGATGTACCACCGCTTGGCTTCGTCCTGATCGGTGACGTACACGGTGACCAGGGAAATGTTGGAGATCGTCGTCATGAGCCCAGGCTAGGGCGGCGGCGCCGGGCCGGGCTTCTCCGAAATTGCGGAGTTACCCGCCCGCGGCGTCACCCGGTCGGACAGGCCGTGCATGAAGACGTAGCAACCGGGGATGTGTGGTGCGCCGTGGGCGAACTTCGCCTGGTACTGCGCGGGCGTCATGCCGACGAGCTGGCGGAACTTGCTGCTGAACGAGCCAAGGCTGTGGTAGCCGACCAGCATGCACACCTCGGTGACGGTGAGGTTGGTCGCGCGCAGCAAATCCTGTGCCCGCTCGACGCGCCGCTCGGCCAGATACGCGCCCGGCGTCATGCCGTACACGGCGGCGAAGGCACGCAGGAAGTGATATTTGGAAATGCCCGCGGCGCGGGACAGTTCGTCGAGATTCAACGGCCGGTCGTACTGCCGGTCGATCAGGTCCCGCGCCCGGCGCAGGTGGGGGAGCAGATACAGCGGGGGCAGTCCGCTCGGGCGGGGCACGGCGTCCCTAGGCGAACGGCGCCGGATCGTCGGCGCGCATCGACAGCCTGCCCGCGGTGCGCCAGGCCCGCGCGGTCAGGTCGACGTCCTCGTCGGTGACCAGGTTGCCCATCACCCGGACGGCGGTGCGCTGCAAGAACTTCGAGCGCATCACCGGCGGGCCGCCGGTGGGCACCATGCGCGGGTGGGTCGCCAGGCCGGCGATCCGGCGGGCCACCGAGAAGGTGCGGCCGTAGCGGTCGCGCAGCAGTTGCGGCCACAGGTGCGTGAAGTCGTCGGCGTCGAGGATCCCGGCCAGCATGTGCCCGCCCTCGAGGCCGTAGTCGATGCCCTCGCCGTTGAGTGGGTTCACACAGCCCGCGGCATCGCCCACCAGCACCCAGTTGCGCCCGGCCACGTTCGAGACCGCGCCGCCCATCGGCAGCAGCGCCGAGGCCACCGCCCGCGGCTCGCCCTCGAACTGCCATTCCGCGTACCGCTGCGAGGTGTAGTGCCGCAGCAGCGATTTCAGCGCGACGTGGGAGGGCCGCCGCTCGGTGGCCAGCGAGCCGACACCGATGTTCACCTCGCCGTTGCCCAACGGGAACACCCAGCCGTACCCCGGCACCAGCGCGCCGTCGGCATCGCGCAACTCGAGGTGCGAGGTGATCCACTGATCGTCGCTGCGGCCGGAGCGGATGTAGGCCCGCGCGGCGGTGCCGTAGGCGAAGCGGCGGTGCCAGACCCGGCCGAGCTGCTTGCCGATCGGGGAGCGCACGCCGTCGGCGACCACCAGCACGTCACAGCCGACCGTGCGCGGGCCGGTCGCGGTCTCGAACGTCACACCGCTCACCCGCTCGCCCGCGCGCACCACCTCGAGCGCCTTGGTGCCGTCCACCATCGTGGCGCCGGATTTCACGGCCGTCTCGCGCAGCTTGTCGTCGAGTTCGGTGCGCGCGACGGCACTTCCGTAGGAGGGGAACGACCCGCCCGGCCAGGGCAGCAGCGCCTCGCGGCCGAAACCGGTCATCCGCAGGCCGTGGTTCACCGTGTGCGCGCGCAGCCAGCCACCGAGCCCGAGCAGCTCCAATTCCTTGGTCGCGCGGGGCGTGAGGCCGTCACCGCAGGTCTTGTCCCGGGGAAACACCGCCGCGTCGGTGAGCAGGACGTCGCGGCCCGCGCGCGCCGCCCAGGCCGCCGCCGCCGAACCGGCCGGGCCCGCACCGACCACGAGCACCTCGACGCGATCGGGCAAGCCATCCTCCGAAGCCATGCGATCCATAGTGGCACGCCGCCCGACCAGGCCGTCGCCGCGTGTGGAAAAGTGTGCCGGACACGCTAGGTTCTCTACCGTGGGGTCGGACGCGGCGCTGGGAGACGAGATGAGCACATCGGCAGTGAGTGGCTCGGCAGTGAGTGGCTCGAGCACGGTGGTGGCCGGGGTCGAACTCGGTGACGCCGAGCTCGCCGCGACCGTGCGCAACGGCCTCGAAGAGGTCGAGAAGCTGCTGATCGCCGAACTCTCCGACGGCGAGGACTTCCTCCAGGACGCGGCCCTGCACCTGGCCAAGGCCGGCGGCAAGCGGTTCCGCCCGCTGTTCACCATCCTCACCGGTCAGCTCGGCCCGCGCCCCACCGACCCGGCGCTGATCACCGCGGGCACCGTCGTGGAACTGGTGCACCTGGCCACCCTCTACCACGACGATGTGATGGACGAGGCGACCATGCGCCGCGGCGCCCCGAGCGTGAACTCCCGCTGGGGCAACAACATCGCCATCCTGGCCGGCGACTACCTGTTCGCGCACGCCTCCCGGCTCACCTCCACGCTGGGCCCCGACGCGGTGCGCATCATCGCCGAGACCTTCGCCGAACTGGTCACCGGCCAGATGCGCGAGACGATGGGCGCGCGCGAGTCCCAGGACCCCGTCGAGCACTACCTGCGCGTGGTCTGGGAGAAGACGGGTTCGCTGATCGCGGCCGCGGGCCGGTTCGGCGGCACCTTCTCCGGCGCCGACACCGCGCACATCGAGCGGCTGGCCCGGCTCGGCGACGCGGTCGGCACCGCCTTCCAGATCTCCGACGACATCATCGACATCTCCTCGGCCTCCGAGCAGTCCGGCAAGACGCCCGGCACCGACCTGCGCGAGGGCGTGCACACCCTGCCGGTGCTCTACGCGTTGCGCGAGGAAGGCGCCGAGGCCGACCGCCTGCGCACCCTGCTCGACCATCCGCTGCACAGCGACGACGAGGTGGCCGAGGCACTCGAGCTGCTCGGCCGCTCCCAGGGCATGGTGCTGGCCAAGGAGAAGCTGCAGTCCTACGCCGATCAGGCCTACGCGGAACTGGCCGCGCTGCCCTCCGGCCCGGCCAACGACGCCCTCGAGCAACTGGTCCGCTACACCATCGAACGCGTCGGCTGAGCGGGGTCGGCGCCCGGAGGCGGCAGCGCAGTGTGACCACGGAGGGCGCCCCGGCTCGGGCCGGCCAGCACAGCCTGAGCCGGGTCGGCGCCCGGAACTCCGGTGACTTCCGGTTCGTTGTCGGTATGTCAACGATCGACGGACGGGGGAGTGGGCAGGGAGGCGTATGCACGGGCGCGGTTACGCGAACGGTCTCAAGACGTTCGGCCTGATGGTCGGGCTCTCGGCGTTGATCGTCTTCGCCGGGGCCATGTTCCGCAACACCACGATTCTCGTCGTCGCGATCCTGCTGGCCGTCGGGATGAACGCGTGGGCCTATTTCAACAGCGACCGCATCGCCCTGCGCGCGATGCACGCGCTACCGGTCAGCGAACTCGAGGCGCCGGTGATGTACCGGATCGTGCGGGAACTCGCGACCGCCGCGCGCCAGCCCATGCCGCGGCTCTACATCAGCCCCACGAACGCGCCCAACGCGTTCGCCACCGGGCGTAACCCGCGCCACGCCGCGGTCTGCTGCACCAGCGGCATCCTGCAGATCCTCGACGAGCGTGAGCTGCGCGCCGTGCTCGGGCACGAGCTCTCGCACGTCTACAACCGCGACATCCTGATCTCCTCGATCGCGGGCGCGCTGGCCGCCGTGGTCTCCGGCCTGGCGAATCTCGCGTTCTTCGCCGGCGCCTTCGGTGGCCGCGGCAACGGCGAGGGCCCCAACATGCTGGGTGTGTTGTTGGTCTCGTTGCTCGGCCCGATCGCCGCCACCCTGGTGAAGCTCGCGGTCTCGCGCTCGCGGGAGTACGAGGCGGACCGCTCCGGCGCCGAACTCACCGGTGACCCGCTCGCGCTCGCCTCCGCGCTGCGCAAGCTCGAACGCGGCACCCAGGCCGCGCCGCTGCCGCCGGAACCGCAGCTGACCGCGCAGTCGCACCTGATGATCGCCAATCCGTTCCGCGCGGGCGAGCGGGCCGCCCGGCTGTTCTCCACGCACCCGCCGATGGCCGAGCGGATCGCCCGGCTCGAGGAGATGGCGGGCGGGCGGTCCGGCGGCTACCGGTAGTTCACGAACTGCAGGGCGATCCCGAAGTCCTCGCTCTTGAGCAGCGCGATGACCGCCTGTAGGTCGTCGCGCTTCTTGCTGCTCACCCGCAGCTCGTCGCCCTGGATCTGGGCCTTGACGCCCTTGGGGCCCTCGTCGCGGATCTTCTTGCTGATCTTCTTCGCGTGCTCGGCGTCGATGCCCTGCACCAGGGTGCCGGTGATCTTGTAGGTCTTGCCGGAGGCGACCGGCTCGCCGGCGTCGAACGCCTTCAGCGAGATGTCGCGGCGGATGAGCTTCTCCTTGAACACCTCGAGCGCGGCCTTCACGCGCTCCTCCGCCTCGGCCGTCAGCACGATCTTGTCCTCGCCGGACCATTCGATCTTCGCCCCGGTGCCGCGGAAGTCGTAGCGGGTGTTCAGCTCCTTCTCCGCCTGATGCAGGGCGTTGTCGACCTCCTGCCGGTCGACCTTGCTGACGACATCGAAAGACGAATCGGCCACACTGCGCTCCTGTTCCTCACGGATCCGACGGCTCACGGGTCCGCACCGCCCACCGGGGCCGCGGACACGGGCAACGTCGGCACACTACCCGGACAGTTCTACTCCCCTCGCCCGCGCGTGGCCGCGCCGCCATGCCGCCTGCCAGCCGGTTTGCATTTCGGACGGGGGTACGTTGTATTCTGCTCTCCGCACCCGAACGGTGAACGGCAGGTTGCCCGAGCGGCCAATGGGAGCAGACTGTAAATCTGTCGGTGAAAGCCTACGTAGGTTCGAATCCTACACCTGCCACCCATATCGAAAACGAGCCTCAGATGCGGAGAACCGCATGTGGGGCTCGTTTTCGTTGGGGCGGTCGGCCGGTCTGCCACCGGCTCGGCGCCGCGGTGTGCGCGAACGGCCGAGAGGGACCCCCGACGGACGGCGAAGTCGGGCAGAGACGCCGAAAAGCCCGCGCTGACCAGCCAATTTGGAAGTATCGGCGGCCAGTGTGTAATCTCGTTCAAGGCTTCACCGCCCCGGGGTCGCGAGTCAGTGATGAGCGAGCGACATCGGAGCGGATGTAGTCATGCCCCCTTAGCTCAGTCGGCAGAGCGTTTCCATGGTAAGGAAAAGGTCAACGGTTCGATTCCGTTAGGGGGCTCGCCGGATTGCCGGTGGTGTCCGACTCGGCAACCTCGCCGCGGCGTCGCCGCTGGCAAGACCGCGCAATGGCGGTGTAGCTCAGGCGGTAGAGCAAACGACTCATAATCGTTGTGTCGCCGGTTCGAGTCCGGCCATCGCTACCCATACTGATTAATCAGGTCGACCGGAAAGAAGGCATAGTCGTGGCCGCGAAGTCCACCGATGTCCGGCCAAAGATCACCTTGGCCTGCGAGCAGTGCAAGCACCGCAACTACATCACGAAGAAGAACCGGCGTAACGACCCGGATCGGCTGGAGCTGAAGAAGTTCTGCCCGAACTGCGGCACCCACCGGGCGCATCGCGAATCCCGCTGATCTCTCGCACGCGTGACATCCACCGCGTGATGGCCAGGGCCGGACGACATCGTCCGGCCCTGAGCGCTATCTGCGGTGGGCTCTCCTCGGTGTACGCCCCGGCCGACCCCCTGCCCGGGGGTCAGATAGGTACAGTCCTCCCGTGACAATGAACACCGGCACAGACGAAGCCGTCCAGGCGAGCGAGGCGGAGTTCGACGCCGCGGCGCACGCGGCGGCGATGGTCGGCCACCACTACCGCGTCGACGACTACTACGAGGTCGGCCGCGAGAAGGTCCGCGAGTACGCCCGCGCCGTCCAGGACTACCACCCGGTGCACTGGGACGAGGACGTCGCCCAGGAGTACGGCTACGACGGCCTGGTGGCTCCGCTCACCTTCATCTCCCTGGTCGGGATCCTGGCCCAGCGCAAGCTGTTCGAGACGGTCGTCACCGGCTACGACCTGAGCCAGATCATGCAGACCGACCAGATCCTGGAGTTCCACCGGCCGATCAAGGTCGGCGACCAGCTGACCTGTGATGTGTACCTGCACTCGTTCCGGCAGGCGTTCGGCGGCGACATCATCGTCACCAAGAACATCGTCACCGCCCAGAACGACGAGCTGGTGCTCACCACCTACACCACGCTGGTGGGCCGCAGCGGCGCCGACATCGACCCGAATCTCACCGACGCGGTGCACAACGTGCTCATGCACGGCATCGGCCCGGAGGAGCCGGATCACCACCCGCGCACCGAGGCGCCGATCGTCTCCGCGTCCGCGCCGGTGGTCTCGGTGCCCGAGGTCACGCCGAGCAAGCATGCCCTGGCCTTCGACAGCGTCTCGGTCGGCGACGAGCTGCCCACGCGCGTGGTGCGGCTGACCCGCGGCGACCTGGTGAACTACGCCGGTGTCTCCGGTGACGCGAACCCGATCCACTGGAGCGACGAGGTGGTCAAGCTCGTCGGCCTCGACGACGTGGTCGCGCACGGCATGCTCACGATGGGCCTGGGCGGCGGCTTCGTCACCTCGTGGCTGGGCGACCCCGGCGCGGTGAAGGAGTACAACGTGCGCTTCACCAGCCCCGTGTTCGTGCCCGCCGACGCGGCGGCCGAGGTCGAGTACACCGGCAAGGTGAAGTCGATGGATCCCGAGACCCGCACCGCGGTGGTGGCGATCGTCGCCAAGTCGGCGGGCAAGAAGATCTTCGGCCGGGCCACGGCGACGGTGCAGCTGTCCTGACCTGGACGAGTGGCCCTGATTGGCTATTGCGCCGGTCGGTAACGTACACTCGGGTTTCTGGGGTCACCAGCCGTTGCGCGCTGCTCTGTGGGGCTGGTTCCTGCGGGAGCCGGCAACGCCGAAGCAGCGCGCGTGTTGTGTGCAGCAGCAGCGCCGGTGCCCCGGAACAACCGAAGAACGCACAACTGAATATCGAACGGTGGTTGGACGAGGTTCCAGCAGTCCAACCGAAGGGGCGTAGCTCAACTGGCAGAGCAGCGGTCTCCAAAACCGCAGGTTGCAGGTTCAAGTCCTGTCGCCCCTGCCCTGATGCCAGCGACGAGAGAGGATCGACGTGAGCGACGAGCGGGACACTCGCCACGGCGCGCATGCGGCCGACGACGGCGATGGCACCGCCGCGGTGAGTCGGCCGAGCGGCAAGCGTTCCGCTCGGCGGACCCGCTCCGTCTCGTCCTCCTCGGCCGATACGGGCGCGGTCGCCACGATCGACCGGCCGTCGAAGAAGGCGGGAAAGACTGCCGGCAAGGCCACGCGCGAAGGAACGGGCAATCCGTTCAAGCGCCTGATCAAGTTCCTGCGTGAGGTCATCGCGGAACTGCGCAAGGTGATCTGGCCGAACCGGAAGCAGATGGTCACCTATACGAGCGTTGTTCTGGTGTTCGTGGTCTTCATGGTCGCGTTCATCAGCGGGTTGGATCTGGCGTTCATCAAGGGTGTCAACTGGCTGTTCGGCTAGCGGCCGTTCGGTTGGGAGGAAGGCGCCGACGCCGGTAGCCGATCCCGGGGCGGACCGGCGGAACATTCCCGCCGCGCCCGGCCCCGGCACGCAGAGGATGTACGTGACGACACAGGAAGCGAGTGCCCCAGTGAGCACCCCGGAGAACGACACCAACGACGAGTTCCCGGTCGACGACGCGGTGGCCGAGCCCGCCCGCGACGAGGTGGAGGACACCGCGGCCGTCGAAGAGTCTGTGGCCGAAGAGTCTGTGGTCGAGGAATCCGCGCCCGCTGCCCCCGTCGACGCCGAGCCGGCCGACCCGGTCGCCGAGATGAAGGCCGCGCTGCGGCGCGCCCCCGGCGACTGGTACGTCATCCACTCCTACGCCGGGTACGAGAACAAGGTGAAGGCCAACCTCGAGACCCGCGTGCAGAACCTCGATCTCGAGGACTACATCTTCCAGGTCGAGGTGCCGACCGAAGAGGTCACCGAGATCAAGAACGGCCAGCGCAAGAACGTCAACCGCAAGGTGCTGCCCGGCTACATCCTGGTCCGGATGGAACTCAACGACGAGTCGTGGGGCGCGGTGCGCAACACCCCCGGTGTGACCGGTTTCGTCGGCGCCACCTCGCGGCCGTCCCCGCTGTCGATCGACGACGTGGTGAAGTTCCTGGTGCCCGCCTCGCAGCAGAAGAAGGCGCCCGCCGCCGCGGCTGCCGCGAGCACCGAGACCAGCACCGATGTCGCGCCGAAGCCGGCCATCGAGGTCGACTTCGAGGTCGGCGAGTCGGTGACGGTGATGGACGGTCCGTTCGCGACCCTGCCCGCCAGCATCTCCGAGGTGAACGCCGAGCAGCAGAAGCTCAAGGTGCTCGTCTCGATCTTCGGACGCGAGACCCCGGTCGAGCTGGCCTTCACCCAGGTCGCGAAGATCTAGTTGCTTCCGTCGCGGTTCCCAGGACCGGCGACGGGATGATTCGGCCCGCGCCGCGGGTTCGAATTCCCCAGGGCTTGCAAAGAGCAAGGACACCAACACCCTAGGAAAGAAAGATGCCCCCCAAGAAGAAGAAGCTCGCCGGGATCATCAAGCTTCAGATCCAGGCCGGCCAGGCGAACCCGGCTCCGCCGGTGGGTCCCGCCCTCGGCCAGCACGGCGTCAACATCATGGAGTTCTGCAAGGCGTACAACGCCGCGACCGAGTCGCAGCGTGGCAACGTCATCCCGGTCGAGATCTCGGTGTACGAGGACCGGACCTTCGACTTCAAGCTGAAGACGCCCCCCGCCGCCAAGCTGCTGCTCAAGGCCGCCGGCGTGCAGAAGGGCTCGGCCGAGCCGCACCGCAACAAGGTCGCGAAGGTCACGATGGACCAGGTGCGCGAGATCGCCAAGACCAAGATGGAAGATCTCAACGCCAACGACATCGACCAGGCCGCGAAGATCATCGCGGGCACCGCGCGCTCGATGGGTATCACCGTCGAGGCGTAAGCCCGGAACTCGGTGGGAGGGTCGGCCAGACCCGGCAAACCACTTCTGAACCACGAAGGACAGACAATCATGGCAAAACGAAGCAAGGCGTACCTCGCCGCGGCCGAGAAGGTCGACCGCACCAAGCTCTACTCCCCGCTGGCCGCCGCGCGGCTGGCCAAGGAGACCGCCACCACCAAGACCGACGCGACCGTCGAGGTCGCGGTGCGGCTGGGTGTGGACCCCCGCAAGGCCGACCAGATGGTCCGCGGCACCGTGAACCTGCCGCACGGCACCGGTAAGACCGCCCGCGTCATCGTGTTCGCGGCCGGTGAGAAGGCGGCCGAGGCCGAGGCGGCGGGCGCCGACGCGGTGGGCGCGGAGGACCTGATCGAGCGCATCCAGGGCGGCTGGCTGGACTTCGACGCCGCCATCGCCACCCCGGACCAGATGGCCAAGGTCGGCCGCATCGCGCGTGTCCTGGGCCCGCGCGGTCTGATGCCGAACCCGAAGACCGGCACGGTCACCACCGACGTGGCCAAGGCCGTCAGCGACATCAAGGGCGGCAAGATCAACTTCCGTGTCGACAAGCAGGCCAACCTGCACTTCGTCATCGGCAAGGCCTCCTTCGACGAGGCGAAGCTGGTGGAGAACTACGGCGCCGCGCTGGACGAGATCCTGCGTGCCAAGCCGTCGACCGCCAAGGGCCGCTACGTCAAGAAGGTGACGGTCTCGACGAACACCGGACCGGGCATCCCGGTGGACCCGAACCGCACCCGCAACCTCCTCGACGAGGACGCGTGAGCGCCAGGTAGCCCCTGAAAGCCGTCCGTGAGGGTGGGAACGCGAGCAGCGTTCCCACCCTCACGGCGTTTCCGGGACCGTTCAGCCGTCGTCGCGCTCACGCCAGGCGAGCAGGACCGAGTCGCCGCCCGCGGGCCGCCACGGCAGGAAGATCGCGACCACCACCGCGCAGACCAGCACCGCGCCCGCGGCGACCAGCGAGGCGGCGTGCGAGCCCTGCAGGGCCGCGGTCTTCATGGCGAGGATGAGGTTCTCGCGCTGGGATTCCAGGAACGTGGGCAGTTCCTGCTTGCGGATCTCGAGCACGCTGAGCGGGCTCGCGCGCACCAGGCTCTTCTGGTCCTCGCTCATCAGGGTCGTCGGCACCCGGTCCAGCAGCGGCGACACCCGGGTGGTGTAGTACGAGGCCACGATCGAGCCGAGCACCGCGACACCGAGCGTGCCGCCCACCTCGCGGGTGGTGTCGTTGACCGCCGAACCCGCGCCCGCCTCGTCCAACGGCAACGAGGCCATGATCGATTCGGTCGCCGGACCCTGCACGATGGCCAGGCCGAGCGCCATCGACACCATCGCGGGCAGCACGTCGGTGACGTAGCCGCTGTCGACGGTGACCTGTCCGCCGAGGTAGAGCCCCACCGCGGTCAGCACGAGCCCGAACACGACGACCGCGGTGGTGCCGAGCCGCTGCGCGAGCAGCGTGGCGACCGGCGCTCCGATGGCCACCGAGAACGCGAACGGCAGTGAGGCGATGCCGAATTCGAGCGGCGTGTACTCGCGCACGCCCTGGAAGTACTGGGTGATCAGGAACAGGAAGCCGAACATCGAGAAGTACCCGGTGGCGATGGCCAGGGCGGGCAGCGAGAACCGGCGGATACGGAACAGGCGCATGTCCAGGATCGGCGCGGCCGTGCGCGCCTCCCACCACACGAACGCGGCGAGCAGGGCGACCCCGAGGGTGCCGGTGCCCAGCGTCGTCACCGAGAGCCAGCCGTAGTGCGGTCCTTCGATGATGGCCCACACCAGCAGGGTGATCCCCGCGATGGACAGCGCGATGCCGGGCAGATCGAGCCTGCCCACCTGCGCGGCTCGCGATTCGGGCACCAGCAGCCACGCCGCCACCAGGGCGAGCAGGGCCACCGGGACGTTGATCCAGAAGACCGAATGCCAGGAGAAGTGTTCGAGCAGATAGCCGCCGGAGATCGGCCCGATGGCGATGGCGAATCCGGCCATGGCGGTCCACGCGGCGATGGCCAGCGCCCGCTCGCGGCGGTCGGTGAAGATGTTGATGATCAACGCCAGGGTGGCGGGGAAGACCGCGGCGGCGAACACGCCCATCGCGGCCCGCGCGGCGATCACCGTGGTCATCGAGTCCGACAGGGCCCCGGCGATCGACATGACGGCCACGCCCGCGAGGCCGACCAGCATGACCCGGCGGCGCCCGTAGCGGTCGCCGAGGTTGCCGAAGGCCAACAGCAGGCCCGCGAAGGTGAGGGTGTAGGCGTCGACGACCCATTGCAGGCCGCTGACGCCGGTGGCCAGTTCCACCCCGATGGAGGGCAGCGCCACGTTGACGATGGTGTTGTCCAGGACGACGAGGAGTTCGGCCAGGCAGATCACCGCGAGAGCGAGGAAGCGCCGATGACGCCGCTCCAACAGCACTGGTGGATCGACTGTGGTGATGGTCATAACGGCAGCCAACCATGTAGGTGTCACTCGAGGTAACACCTTTCTGTCGCAATATCGCTCACATCGCGCCGGTGGAAGTGTCGTCGGTCACAGCGAGCCGGCCAGGGGAGGGGGCGTTTTGGCAGATAGGGGCGGCTTCGGCTACTCTGGTCGACAGTTATCGACAAGTTCGATCGCTACCCAATCCGTTCTACCGAAGACCGTTGGTCGCCGATCCCGCACGGGTTCGGCCGAAGGTCCGGCATCGCGCCGGCGGCCCACGCAGGGAGAGCCGAGGCTGGGAGCCCCATTCGAGCGCATGCGCTCGTGTAGGTCTTTCTGATGCGCCCCGGAACGCTCTGCGTCCGGGGCGTTCGTGTTGTTCACGAGCTTTCTCGCGCGGTGCTCGGTAGGGGGACACACGAACCGACCATCAGAGAGGAGGCGAAGTATGGCAAAGGCTGAGAAGGTCACCGCGGTCGCGGAGATCGCGGAGCAGTTCAAGAGCTCGACGGCCACCGTGGTCACGGAATACCGTGGCCTGTCGGTCGGCAAGCTCACCGAGCTGCGGCGTGCGCTCGGCGCCGAGGCCACGTACTCCGTCGCCAAGAACACCCTGGTCAAGCGGGCCGCCGCCGAGGCGGGCGTGGAGGGTCTGGACGACCTGTTCGTCGGCCCCACCGCGATCACCTTCATCAAGGGTGAGCCGGTCAACGCGGCCAAGGCGCTCAAGACCTTCGCGAAGGAAAACAAGGCGCTCATCATCAAGGGCGGCTACATGGACGGCGCCGCGCTGTCCGTCGCCGAGGTGGAGCAGATCGCCGACCTGGAGACCCGCGAGGTTCTGCTGGCCAAGCTGGCCGGCGCGCTGAAGGGCAACCTGGCGAAGGCCGCAGGCCTGTTCAACGCTCCCGCGTCGCAGGTGGCCCGCCTGGCCGCCGCGCTCGAGGAGAAGAAGCGGGCCGAAGGCGGCGCGGAGTAATTCCCGCCAATAAACACCACCCCCATACTTTTAAATCGAAAGGAAACAACAATGGCCAACGTTGACGAACTGCTCGAGACCTTCGGCAACATGACCCTGCTCGAGCTGTCGGACTTCGTGAAGAAGTTCGAGGAGAAGTTCGAGGTCACCGCGGCTGCTCCGGTCGCCGTCGCCGCCGCCGGTGGCGCCGCTGCGCCGGCCGAGGCCGCCGAGGAGCAGGACGAGTTCGACGTCATCCTCGAGGGTGCCGGCGACAAGAAGATCCAGGTCATCAAGGTGGTCCGCGAGATCGTCTCCGGCCTGGGCCTGAAGGAAGCCAAGGACCTGGTCGAGGGTGCCCCGAAGCCGATCCTGGAGAAGGTCGCCAAGGACGCCGCCGACGCCGCCAAGGCGAAGCTGGAAGAGGCCGGCGCCAAGGTCTCCGTCAAGTAATTCCACCGAATTACGCGAACGGGCGGTCCCATTTCGGGGCCGCCCGTTCGGCATTTTCCGGGGCTGTGCCGGGGTGGGGTGCGAAACGGTTCGAGACACCGGGTTACTCTTCGGTCAGGTAGGGGTGTGCCCGTCTCATCGATGAGTTAGAGTGACCGAACCCACTGTGACGTGACGCACCGATCGTCACGGTGCACCCGGTGGGGGGCTCGCCGAGTAATTGTGGAGGTTTGCGTGGGCGTCGAGGTCAGGACCGAGGGTGTGACGAAGTCCTTCGGTTCGCAGCGTATTTGGCAGGATGTTTCGCTGACGCTGCCCGCCGGTGAGGTGAGCGCCCTGCTGGGTCCCTCGGGTACGGGTAAGTCGGTGTTTTTGAAGTCGTTGATCGGGTTGCTGCGGCCGGAGCGTGGGTCGATCTACATCGGTGACACCGATATCACGACGTGTTCGAACAAGGAGCTCTACGAGATCCGCAAGTTGTTCGGTGTGCTATTCCAGGACGGTGCGCTGTTCGGGTCGATGAACTTGTTCGACAATGTGGCCTTCCCGTTGCGCGAGCACACCAAGAAGAGCGAGTCCGAGATCCGCAAGATCGTGATGGAGAAGCTCGAGCTGACCGGTCTGTTGGGTGCGGAGGGCAAGCTGCCGGGGGAGATCTCCGGTGGTATGCGCAAGCGGGCGGGGTTGGCGCGGGCGTTGGTGTTGGATCCGCAGATCATTCTGGTCGACGAGCCGGACTCGGGTCTGGATCCGGTGCGTACCTCGTATCTGTCGCAGTTGTTGATCGATATCAACGCCCAGATCGACGCGACGATCCTGATCGTGACCCACAACATCAACCTGGCGCGGACGGTGCCCGACAACATCGGGATGTTGTTCCGGCGTCAGTTGGTGATGTTCGGGCCGCGTGAGGTGTTGTTGACCTCGGAGGAGCCGGTGGTCAAGCAGTTCCTCAACGGTCGCATGATCGGTCCGATCGGTATGTCGGAGGAGAAGGACGAGGCGCAGATGGCCCGCGAGCAGGCCATGGTCGATGCCGGTCATCATCACGGCGGTGCCGAGGAGGTCGAGGGCATCATCCCGCAGATGCGGGCGACGCCGGGCATGCCGGTGCGGCAGGCGGTGGAACGGCGGCGGGCGCGGGTGCGCGAGATCATGCACACCCTGCCACCGGCCGCCCAGGCCGCCATCCGCGAATCGCTGAACGAAAACGACGACACCCAGGTACTGCCCGCCTACACCGGCGACTCCGGGGGAAACGCGTTCCAGACCACTGCGCCGCAGAACCTGACCAACGGGTAACATACGCCACGTGAATTCGACTTTGGCGCGTCTGCGCACACCGCTGGAGTCGGGGTTTGCGCAGGCGGGCAACGTGTTCGCGCTGTTCGTGGACGTGCTGCGCAAGATGTTCCGCCGCCCGTTCCAGTGGCGTGAGTTCATCGAGCAGAGCTGGTTCATCGCGAGCGTTTCCATCCTGCCCAGTGCCCTGGTGGCCATCCCGTTCGGCGCGGTGGTGGCGTTGCAGACCGGCTCGTTGATCAAGCAGCTCGGCGCGGAGTCCTACACCGGCGCGACCAGCGTGCTCGCCACCGTGCAGCAGGCCGCGCCGGTGGTGACCGCGCTGATCATCGCGGGCGCCGCCGGGTCGGCGGTGGCCGCGGACCTCGGCTCGCGCACCATCCGCGAGGAGATCGACGCGATGGAGGTGCTCGGTGTCGACCCGATCGCCCGCCTGGTCGTGCCGCGGGTGCTGGGCATGACGCTGGTCGCGGTGCTGCTCAACGGCCTGGTGTCGGTGGTCGGCATCGCCGGCGGCTACTTCTTCAACGTGCTGCTGCAAGGCGGTACCCCGGGCGCGTACCTGTCGTCGTTCTCCGCGCTGGCCCAGCTGCCCGACCTGTGGATCGGGGAGATCAAGGCGGCCATCTTCGGGCTGCTGGCTGGGGTCATCGCGGCCTACAAGGGGTTGCATCCCAAGGGGGGTCCGAAAGGAGTCGGTGACGCAGTGAACCAGTCCGTGGTGATCACGTTCCTGGTGCTCTTCTTCGTCAATCTGATCTTGACGTTGGTGTACCTGCAGGTCGTCCCGGCCAAGGGTTCCTGATCGATGGCAACCACCTATCGCAACCCGGCCCTCGCCAAGACCTTCCGCCGGGCCGGTGAGATCGCGCGTGCACCGCTGAACGTGGTGGACCGCGCGGGCGAGCAGATGTCGTTCTACGCCCGCGCGATCGCCTGGATCCCCCGCGCGGCGGTGCATTACCGCAAGGAGGTCATGCGGCTGCTGGCCGAGGTGACCTTCGGTTCCGGCGCGCTCGCGGTGATCGGCGGCACCATCGGCGTCATCGTCTTCATGTCCGGTTCGGTCGGCGTCGTGGTCGGCCTGCAGGGCTTCAAGGCGCTCGACGCGATCGGCAGCTCGGTGCTCACCGGCTTCCTCACCGCCTACA